>QGHH01000116.1 GCA_003640645.1 Fredinandcohnia aciditolerans
GGGGTCTGGCTGCGATGCGAGGGGCGTTCGCCGGAAGGGCCATGCCCAGGATGACGTTCCGGGTCCGCCCGACCCTACCCCTCGGACGGACCCGGCGGCCGATCGTCCGCTTTCGGAACAGGCGCCTTCAGAGGAGGCGCCCTCGAAAGGGGGCCGGCGTCAGGAAGCCGAAACGGTCAGGACGTCGGCCCGCTCCCGTCGCTCGACTTGGGCGCCCAGGAGGGCGCTGAGGGTCCGCAGGACCTCCTCGCGGTCGGCGGCCTGCAGCCGCAGGGTCACCCGCCGCCCGGCCAGGGCCGGGTCGGCGACCTCGATGGCCCTCGGGAAGAACCGGTTCAGGTCCTCGACCGCCTCGGCGACGATGTCCAGGCCATGCTGGGCGGCGAGGGCGGCCTGCATGGCCTCGCGATAAAGACGGCGGTCGATCTGGGCGCGGGGGCCGCGCACCGCAGGGCCCTTGGAGCGGTTGAGCAGGCGGAACTGGATGCCGGCGGCGTCGGCCACGCGGCCCATCAGGCCGTCGAGAGCGTCGATCTCGCGCACCAGATGCCCCTTGCCCAGGCCGCCGATGGCCGGGTTGCAGGACATCTCGCCGATGGGCTCGATCTTGTGGGTCAACAGCAACGTGCGCGCGCCGAAGCGCGCGGCGGCGGCGGCGGCTTCGCAGCCGGCGTGGCCGCCGCCGATCACGATCACATCCCAGGACACGGTGCGGGTCATCGAAACCGAGGCTGAACGAGGAACGCCCCCGGCGAGCGGGGGCGCGGAGCTTCTTATAGCCGAAAGGGCCGGGGAGGGCGAGTCGGTCAGGCGTGTTTCACGTGAAACATCGGGCCCAGGGCAGGCGACTGGCGACGGCGATGTTTCACGTGAAACACCGCCTC
>QGHH01000117.1 GCA_003640645.1 Fredinandcohnia aciditolerans
TCCGCCCCTTCGATTGCCGCCGTCTCTCTTTCCAGGATGCCTGGGCGCAGCGCTCGTCATATGGCACTGCTTGCCGGTGTCAGCCTGGCCGCGCTGCTGCTGTCGGGTCCGCAGGTGCTGGCCCTCGAGCTTGGCGGCGGTACTGCGCCAGCGCCGTCGGCGGCAGCGCTTGCTGCTGCGCAGTCGGGGTCGCAGGAAGCGGCGCGCGCGGCGCGCGAGAACTCCAACGCGCTGAAGCGGGCGACGCTCTCCATCCAGACCATGCAGGCGAGCCAGCTGGCCGCCCGTGACGCCGCTCGCGCCGCGCTGCAGGCGATGCCGCAGGTCGTGCCCAACGGCCTGCGTCCCGGCGGCCTGCAGATCGGCACCGGCGTCGTCGGTTCCAACGGTAGCGTGAACCGGGAACTGTGGAAGGGCGCCGACCTGCCGACCGAATTCACCGATGGCGACCGCATCAAGGTCGCCGTCAAGCAGAACGAGCAGAAGGCGATCCTCACCTGGGACACCTTCAACGTTGGCGGCCAGACCGACCTTACGTTCCAGCAGCAGGCTGGAAACTGGGTGGCGCTCAACCGCGTGCTGGGCACCGATGCGAAGCCCAGCCAGATCCTCGGCTCCATCAATGCCAATGGCCAGGTCCTGGTCATCAACCAGAACGGCATCGTCTTCGGCGGCACCAGCCAGGTCAATGTCGGGGCGCTGATCGCCTCGACGGCAAAGATCGATACGCAGAAGTTCCTCGACAGCGGCATCTATTCGTCAGGCAGCGGCAGGAACTGGATACCGAGCTTCACCGATGCGGCAGCGCTGCTGGGCAAGACCCCCGGCGGCGGCGTGGTCAAGGTCGAGGCTGGCGCGCGGATCACCACCCGTGCGCCGGCCTC
>QGHH01000118.1 GCA_003640645.1 Fredinandcohnia aciditolerans
CAAGAGCCTGGCGGCCCTGATCCGCACCGCCCTGACCCTGGGCTTTCCCACCAGCTCGACCGCCTGAGGCGCGCAGGCCGCCGTCAGTCGCGGAACTTGCCGTCCTCCATGTGCAGCAGGCGCGTGGCGTAGTTCTCCAGCCGCATGTCGTGGGTGACGCAGACCACCGTCGCCCCCTGGGCCGAGGCGGCGCTCTTCAGCAGCGAGGCGATCTGGCGGCCGTTCTCGGAATCGAGGGCCGAGGTCGGCTCGTCGGCGAAGATCAGCTGCGGCGACTTGGCCAGGGCGCGGGCGATGGCCACGCGCTGCTTTTCGCCCCCCGACATCTCGGCCGGGCGGTTGTTCAGGCGCCCGCCCAGGCCCACCGAACCCCGGGTCTCGGCGGCGCGGCGGCGCGCGGCCTCCTTGTCGAGCCCCAGTCGGCGCAGGACGATCTCGACCTGCTCGGAGGCGGTCAGGGCCGGGATCAGGTGGTAGCGCTGGAAGATGAAGCCGAAATGCTCGCGGCGCAGCTCGGCCAGCTCGTCCGGATCCAGTTCTCCGGTACTGCGGCCGCTGACGCGGTAGTCGCCGCTGGTGGCGCGGTCCAGGCAGCCCAGGATGTTCATCAGGGTCGACTTGCCCGAACCGGACGCGCCGACGATGGCCACCATTTCCCCGGCCTCGATGGTCAGGTTGATGTCCTTGAGAACGGCGATGGTCTGCTCGCCCGCGGGGAATTCGCGCCGGACCCCGGACAGCGAAATCAACGGTTCGGCCATGTCAGCGTCCCGCCGCGGCGGCCACCGGCGCGGCGTCGGCCGACACCACGCGCTCGCCCACCTCCAGGCCTTCCAGCACCTGCGCCTGCACGGTGTTGTTCATGCCGATCCTGACCTGGCGGG
>QGHH01000119.1 GCA_003640645.1 Fredinandcohnia aciditolerans
CAAGCGGCGGCAGCCGCCACGGATCCCCTGCGCTTGACAATCCTTGACTGTTGAGTCCTGGCGATACATTACGACACACTGTAATCTTTTCGGCACACATTGTGTCAGTCGGGCAAAGGCCGGACTGGGTGTCATTCCAAGCGTCCCCTGACTATGCCCGTCACCCGCCTTGAGTGGTCCGTGCCGGCGGCGAGCCTGATTTGCGCCGCAGGCCTCTGCGCCGCGCGCTTTGCCGGCTTCCACACGCTACGGTGGGGCGGCGCCCTGGGCTGCCTGGGCGCGGGCTACGCCGTCATGCTCGTACAGGCGAGCAACCTTGCCCCGTACAAGCAGGTCGTCGAGGATGCTTTCATCCTGGGCGGCGTCATCCTCGCCTGTCGCGCATTGCTGAGCCGGCGCGGCCGCCAGATTCCGCTCCACTTCGATGTTGCGGTCCTGCTTGCCTCGACGGCGATGGTGGTTGTCTCGGTGGCGCTGTTCGCGAGCGCGAAGCTGGAGACCTTCTTCGTCCTGGCCTGTTGCGCGCTGGTCACCTGGCGGACCACGCTGTCCTTCGCCAAACAGGCCGCGACCACGTCGGACAGGGTGCTTGCCGCCACCTTTCTCTTCATCGCGCTGGTATTGACGGGGCAATGCGTCCTGTACATCGCTGCTCCTGCGCCCATGCTCGCAACGGGAGAATGGCGAGCGTCCGTGTGGGGGATCCTGATCCAGTACACCGGCCTGCTTGGCAGCATTGTGCTGACGCTGGCGGTCTTCATCGCGACGAGCTACGACGCGATAGAGAAATACCGGCGCCACGCCCATACCGACGCCCTCACGGGCCTGTTGAACCGGCAAGGCCTCGACAGCCTGCTCGCCACCGTTTCGGGACGCCCT
>QGHH01000120.1 GCA_003640645.1 Fredinandcohnia aciditolerans
GCGCAGGCGCGCCGGATCCAGCAGCGCCTCGGCCCAATCGCGCAAGGGGCCGCGCAGCCAGGCCGCCAGCGGCACGGCAAAGCCGCGCTTGGGCCGATCCACCAGCGCCTGCGGCACGTGGCGGTACAGCACCTGGCGCAACAGCCACTTGCCGGTGGCGCCGCGCACCGTGTAATGGTGCGGCAGGCTCCAGGCAAATTCATAAACGCGGTGGTCGATCAGCGGCACGCGGGTTTCCAGGCTCACGGCCATGGCGGCGCGGTCCACCTTCACCAGGATGTCGTCCGGCAGATAGGTCACGGTATCGAGCTTCATCATGGATTCGAAGGTCGAGCCGCGCATCGCCTGCGCGAACTCGGACACCGGTTCCACGCCGCCCTTGACCACGCGCGCCGGATCCGACCAGTACGACACGAACAGGCGGTAGAAATCGCCGCGCGAATCGGCGCGCAGCAGTTCGCCCAGCTTGCCGACCTTGCCGCGCCAGGCGCCGCGCCCGGGCAGGTGGGTCGAGGCGCTGAGCAGCGCGCCGGCGGGCGTGCGCAGCAGCGATGGAATGCGCTCGCACTTCTGCCACCAGTTGTTGACACGGAAATAGCGCGAGTAACCGCCGAACAGTTCGTCGCCGCCGTCGCCGGACAGGGCCACGGTGACGTGCTGGCGCGCCATGCGCGTCACCAGCGAGGTCGGAATCTGCGACGAATCGGCGAACGGTTCGTCGTACATGTCGGCCAGGTTCGGCACCACCGCCAGCGCGTCGTCGGCGGTGACGTACAGCTCGGTGTGGTCGGTGCCCAGGTGCATGGCCACCGCCTTGGCGTGCTGCGCCTCGTCGTAGCCCTTCTCATGGAAGCCGATGGCGAAGGTGCGCACCGGCTG
>QGHH01000121.1 GCA_003640645.1 Fredinandcohnia aciditolerans
TGCATTCCCAGCGCAGGCGCTCGTAGTACTGCTCGCGCTTGGACGCGCGCTCGGCCTCGTCCGGGAACAGGAAGGCCATGCGCTTTTCCAGGCCCTCTTCGGACAACTGCACCAGGTAGTCGTCCAGCGACACGCCGTCGGGCGTGGGGAAATTCGGCAGGCGCGGCTTGCCCAGCACCAGGCTGAGGTTGCAGCGCTTGGCGATCTCGACCGTATTGGCCAGCGCCGAGGGCACGTCGGCGAAGCGGCGCGCCATTTCCTCGGAACTGAGCAGATACTGCTCTTTGGTAAAGCGGCGCACGCGGCGCGGATTGGCCAGGATCTCGCCTTCGGCGATGCAGACGCGGGCTTCGTGCGCCTGGAATTCGTATTCGTCCAGGAACTGCACCGGGTGCGTGGCCACCACCGGCAGGCCGGCCTCGGCCATGGCCCGCTTGGCCTCGCCGACGCCGACCTCGCCGAAGTGGAAGATGGAGGCGGCCAGCACCGCGTCGGCCCCGCCGTCGCGCACGCCGGCCACCAGGTCGGCGGCCGAGCCGGCCCCGCCGGAGGCGATCACCGGCACGCCGACGGCCGAGGTGACGGCCCGCAGCAGCGCGGTGTCGTAGCCCGACTTGGCCCCGTCGCGGTCCATTGAGGTCAGCAGGATCTCGCCGGCGCCGTGCGCCACGGCCTGGACGGCCCAGTCGACGACGTCGAGGCCGGCGTCCTTGCGGCCGCCATAGGTGAAGACGTTCCAGCCCGAGCCGTCCTCGCGCGCCTTGGCGTCGACGGCGACCACCACGCATTGGGCCCCGAAGGCGTCGGCGCAGCGGGCGATCAGGCCGGGGTCCTCGACGGCGGCGGTGTTGATCGAGATCTTGTCGGCCCCGGCGCG
>QGHH01000122.1 GCA_003640645.1 Fredinandcohnia aciditolerans
ACCTCTAATTCGCTGATGTGTTTTCAGGTGTCCTAACTGATTGAAACTCTTGCCACATTCACAGCAGAGATATGTTTTCTCTCCAGTGTGAATTCATTGCACTCCAGGATCTTCTTTATCTGTGGTCCGACGAAGACACCGGCTTTGACCTTTGCCTCAGACAGCTTAGGGAAGAAGTCTTGAAGGTACTTGAAGGCTGCCGACTCCTTATCTAGAGCTCTGACAAATTGTTTCATAAGGCCCAATTTGATGTGCAGTGGTGGCATCAGCACCTTCCGGGGGTCCACCAGTGGCTCCCACTTGACGTTGTTCCTCCCCACAGAGAACTCGGTCCGCTGTGGCCAGTCCCGCCTGTGGTAGTGCGCCTTGGTGTCCCTGCTGTCCCAAAGGCAAAGATAGCAGGGAAACTTGGTAAAACCGCCTTGGAGACCCATCAGGAATGCCACCATTTTGAAGTCTCCTATGACCTCCCAGCCGTACTCATCATACTTCAAGGCGTCCAGCAAGGTCTTGATGCTGTTGTAATCCTCTTTGAGGTGCACCGAGTGAGCCAGGGGAAGAGACGGGTACTTGTTACCATTATGGAGCAGCACGGCTTTGAGGCTCCTGGATGAGCTGTCAATGAAGGACAGTATAACGAGAACATGATGGGAGACTACATTTGGGGGCTGATTCGTGAAAGTGATTTACAGTATAATCGTAAATCTCGAAAAACTACTCACTTCTAAATCTTTTGTAGTCATTTTTGTATTACTTTAGTATAAATACATGTTAATTTGGATTCATATGTTGTTTTTTTCTGACTTTATGTGAACGAAAAGACACAAATTCGCCCGTTTTCTCATTGGAAATAGGTACATTTC
>QGHH01000123.1 GCA_003640645.1 Fredinandcohnia aciditolerans
TAGCGGAAATTCCGTGATGTCTTCCTAGAAGAACAACCAGGGATTCCCCTGCTCAAGCTATCGAGTTTGTCATCGACTTGGTACCCGGTACCAGTCCTATCGCCAAGCATCCTTATAAGATGCCACAACATGTATTCCGTATGTAGTCATACGTACTTAGGGAAAAGAACTTGCATGACATCTATTGTCCATCCCTCCCGTGGCAGCGGGGTCCTAATGGAAACTACGGGATATTAAGGTTCTCCTTTTAATAAAGAACCGGACCAACGCATTAGCACTTGGTGAACACATGGCTGTCATCCTCGGAAGACCCTTTTTAAACACTGCAGGGGCTGTTATAGATTGCAACAAAGGCAATGTCACTTTCCATGTTCATGATATTGGTGCCAAAAGACACGAGGTAATGATGATAGTACCACTTGCTTGTGGCACTGCCGCTTGAGTCTTGTTGGTATAAATTGCATGCTCGGCCGCGTCGGGCGCGCACGGGCACGCGTCGCCTGAGCTCTTGCGCGAGGGGGAGAGGGTCCATGATTATACGATATGCATCACATAATCTCAGAATCATCTATTCAACCAACACATAGAACTTCAAAGAGTGCCCCAAAGTTTCTACCAGAGAGTCAAAACGTGTGCCAACCCCTATGCATAGGTTCCCAATGTCACGAACCCGCAAGTTGATCACCAAAACATACATCAAGTACTCACATGAACTCAATACACTAGATGCATGGCGTCCTTGGGGGCCCTCACCTGGTCTTCCGGGAGGTGTCGGGCGTCATATTGAACGGTTGACGGACCCGGCGCGACAGAAGACTCCTTGGGCATCCCGAGCCCCGTCTCAGTCGGCGGCACCG
>QGHH01000124.1 GCA_003640645.1 Fredinandcohnia aciditolerans
GTCGGCCCGCCGGCCTCGGTGCGAGCCATCACGAACAGCGGCAGGCCGATCAGGAAGCCGAAGGCGGGGCCGAAGATCAGCACGGTCGCCCGCGGCCAGCGGCCGGCCGGGCGGCCCTGCAGCGTCCAGCCGGTGGGCATCGGCGTTCCAGGCGGGATCTTGCTCCAGGCCAGGCGCGAGGCGCCGGCCATCACGCTGAGCGCGAAGATCCACGGCGCGTCGCCGACGAAGGCCAGCACCCGGCCCATGGCCTAGACCGTCACCTGCGCGCCCAGCTCGACCACGCGTCCCGGCGGGATCTTGAAGAAGTCGGTCGGGTTGGCGGCGTTCTTCATCAGGAAGATGAACAGCTTGTCCTGCCACAACGGCATGCCGTGCTGGGCCGACGGCACGATCGAGCGGCGGCCGAGGAAGAAGCTGGTGGCCATGATGTCGAACTTCAGGCCCTGCTTGCGGCAGACGGCCAGGGCCTTGGGCACGTTCGGGCTCTCCATGAACCCATAGGAGATATAGACCTTCTTGAAGTCCTCGTTGACCGGCTCGATGCGCACGCGGTCGGCCTCGGCCACCCGCGGCGTCTCGGTGGCCCGCACGGTCAGGATGACGTTCTTCTCGTGCAGAACCTTGGTGTGCTTGAGGTTGTGCATCAGCGCCACCGGCGCGACCTCGGGGTCCGAGGTCAGGAAGATCGCCGTGCCCGGGGCGCGGTGCGGGGCGCGGGCGCGCAGGATGTCGATCAGGTCGGCGAGCGGCACGCTGTCGCGGCGGGTCTTGTCGGTGAGGATCTGGGCGCCGCGCACCCAGGTGGCCATCACCGTGAACAGCGCCCCGCCGATCAGCAGCGGCACCC
>QGHH01000125.1 GCA_003640645.1 Fredinandcohnia aciditolerans
AGAGGGCTGCATGCCCTCATCTCCAGAGGACTGCACCTCCTCGCCTTGAGAGGGCTACACGCCCTCACCTTTAGAGGGCTACGTGTCCTCATTTTCAGTGTGCTCGATATCCACACCTTAAGAGAATTTAAGGTCCTCTGCCCTTAAATGCTTAACCGAGACTTGCACTCCCGGTTAAGGGGCCAGTAGTTTCCTTTTAACGGTTCCTGGGCCACCCCCTGATATTGGAGGAGGGCCAACTGTGCGAGCACAACCAGAGAGGGAGGCTATCACACAGCTACTATGCATACCGGGGCAAGATTTCACCCGTGCCGCTGCAAAGAGACGAGTGCGGATCATGCGCACCAACATGACCACTCTTACACAGATATAGATGACGTTGCTACTTAGCAACATTCTGCCCAGCGACCGCAATGCCAATCTCCCCCTGCAAAAGTATCAGTTGGTCTGTGTCGTCCCGACATGGGTAAGTATGCATATGGTTCAACTGATTTCTGATACCATCTATTGTTTGCAGGGATCGCACCCACAAAGACACCCAGTGGACCTGAAGAAGTCCAACAGGGCCCTGGGGTTTCCAGCTCTGGTTACGGGCCTCTGTCAGTCCTACAGGGTGCCCGTTCCCCCCAACAAGGTCACGCCATCATGACATAGGTAAGTATGCACATCGCTCAACTGATTTCTGATGTCATCTATTGTTTGCAGGGATTGTGCCCGCAAGACACCTAGTGGACCCGAAGAAGGCCAACATGGTCTTGGAGTTGCCAGCTCTAAATACGGGTCTCTGTCAGTTATAGGGAGTGTCTGTCGCCCCCAGCAAGGTCATCAGGCCCCCTACCAATCGAGCTT
>QGHH01000014.1 GCA_003640645.1 Fredinandcohnia aciditolerans
ACCGCCGTATACGGAACCGTACGTACGGTGGTGTGAGAGGTCGGCTAATCAATTAATGATTAGCCTCCTACTCGATTGTTTTTCTAAGTGCCAGCAGCAGATAAACCACAAAATCACCACCACTTAACCACCCCATAAAAATTCCTCTTCTGAAAATCAATGAACAAGCATAGGTTGTACAAAAGAAATTTATTTGGGTGGGGACAACGATGAAACGAATATTTTCGATGTTTGATACAAGTGTTTTGACGATGGCAGGACTGCGAATTTTATCTGGTTGCTTGGAAATAACGGCAGCGATTTTAATGCTGGTTTTTAATGATGTGAAAAAAGCGTTAGCAGTTAATGCATCACTAGCGGTTGTGGGGCCGCTAATTTTGATCTCGACTATGTCTATTGGACTGATTGGTTTAGCTGATCAGCTATCGTATTCGAAGCTTCTATTTATTGGGCTTGGCGTTGCATTTATATTGTATGGAATCTTCAAATAGAAATCGGCATAATGTGTCCAAGCATGCATACATTGAATTATGAGAGATATTAACTTTATTCAGTTGAAATCCCTTACTTGGAAAAGTGGAGGGAAATGCCAAAGAGTATACAATTCGTTTGGGGTTAAAACCCTGACTGAATAAAGTTAAAGCCTCCAGCGGATGCCACGATTTTTCAATGGAAGTTTTTCGAGCATAGGATCAAAGACTAGGAACGCCACTTCCTGTGGCAACGTCTTTGTGACCCACCTCGTGTGGGCCTAACAAAATCGGGCGGCAAATACGCCAAGGCGCATTTGATATAAGGAGTTTACTAGATGAAAGAAATAATTGATGTGCTACCAAAATCAATCGTAAGCCTTATAAACAAGTATCCTCCAGAACGCATAGAAAAAATGGAAGAAATCCGAATTAGAGTGGCTAGACCTCTTGAAATCATTGAGAATGGAATTCCCATTTTTCATAATTATTCCGTTACCGGTGAAGATGCCGTTCAGCTTCTGAACAAACTTGGTCAATATTCGATATATACACTTGAAGAAGAGCTGAAACGGGGGTATGTCACCATCCAAGGTGGACATCGAGTGGGACTAGCTGGAAAAGTAATCACGGAGAATGGAAATGTCAAAGCAATTCGAGATGTGACTTCCTTTAATATTCGGATTGCAAAGCAAAAAATTGGAGTTGCAGCTCCACTGGCACCTTATCTCTATGATTCTTATTGGAAAAATACCATCATCATTGGACCACCACAGACTGGTAAAACCACTTTACTAAGGGATCTTGCAAGGATGATTAGTACAGGAATCGAATCTAAACACATTCCGGCGTTAAAGGTTGGAATCGTAGATGAGCGTTCAGAGATTGCAGGCTGTGTGAAAGGAGTTCCTCAAGCTTCATTGGGACCTAGAGTTGATGTCCTAGATGCATGTCCTAAAGCTGAAGGAATGATGATGATGATCAGGTCGATGAGTCCTGACGTATTAATTGTTGATGAAATTGGTAGAGAGGAAGACAGTCAAGCGATTATGGAAGCCGTTAATGCAGGGGTAAGTTTGATTGTGACTGCACACGGACATCAAATTTCCGACCTCATGAAGCGTCCATCCTTAAAGAAGATTATAGAAGCAGGAGTTATAGAGAGATTTGTAGAGTTATCACGCACTAAGGGGCCGGGAACCATAAAATCCATCCTAGGTCCAACTGGAAAGCATCTTTTACCAAAAGTGAGCGTGACGTAGATGATAAAAATTTTAGGAGCAATACTTATTCTTCTTGCAACCACTTGGGCAGGGTTTGAAGCAGCACGACGTTTAAGTGAAAGACCCCGTCAGTTAAGGATGTTAAAAACAGCCTTACAATCACTGGAAGCAGAAATTATGTACGGCCATGTACCCTTAATTGATGTTGCAACCCATCTCTCAAGGCAAATTCCAAAACCCGTATCTTACTTTTTTGAAGGTTTTGCGAACAGACTTCAAACAGGTGAGGTAAGTGTCAAGATTGCTTGGGATGATAGTCTAAAGGAAGTTTCCAAATTGACTGCCTTTCATCAAGGAGAAATCGAGATTCTTCAACAGTTCGGGGAAACACTTGGACAGCATGATCGAACCTCACAACAAAAGCACATAAAACTTGCTATAACCCATCTTGAACGTGAAGAAAGCGATGCAAAAGATAGACAAATGCGTTACGAAAAAATGGTGAAAAGCCTGGGCTTTTTGTCTGGTTTATTAGTAGTCATTTTATTGATTTAGGGGGAGAAGAAGCGAATGGGAGTGGATGTAAATATTATATTTCAAATAGCCGGTGTAGGAATTGTGGTTGCCTTTCTCCATACAATCCTAGATCAGATGGGTAAAAAGGAATATGCACAGTGGGTTACACTGTTGGGCTTCATATATATCCTGTTTATGGTTGCAACAATCGTTGAGGACCTATTTAAAAAGATTAAAGCTGTATTCCTCTTTCAGGGGTAAGGAGGGGATGAGCGATTGAGATTATACAAATCGTTGGATTAGGTTTAATTGGAACCTTTCTGGCACTCATTGTAAAAGAACAAAAACCTACCTTTGCCTTTTTACTTGTAGTATTTGTCGGCTGTGTTATCTTTCTATTTTTAGTGGGAGAAATTGCAGATATCATTCGCATGCTTGAGAAAGTTGCAATTAACGCAAATGTGAACACTGTATATGTGGAAACCATTCTAAAAATCATTGGAATAGCATACATCGCTGAATTTGGCGCACAGATTACAAAAGATGCAGGTCAAGGGTCACTAGCCTCAAAGATTGAACTCGGGGGGAAAATCCTGATATTAGCACTAGCTATACCAATTTTAACAGTATTAATAGAAACAATTATTGGACTTATTCCTAGTTAAATCAATTGAAACCAAGGTTTTCAAGGGGGTGATTGGCATTGACCGGTAGTAAAACCTTATCTATTCTAGCGCTATTTCTTTTCTTTTTTTCTTTACCACATATTGTACAAGCCTCACCCTCACAACAAGAAATCATCGAAAACCAAATTCAAGAACAGGTTGAGGAACAACTAGAAACCCTTGGCATTGACGAAATAAAACAATTTTGGGATGAAATTGTTACGGACTATGGAGGTTATTTACCTGAAAGCCAAAAGGGTAGTTTACTAGAGTTCATTCAAGGCGAAAAGGAGCTTTCATTGAATGAATGGCTGCTTGGACTCGTCAAATTCGTGTTCCATGAATTGATAGCAAATGGAAAACTTCTTAGCACACTAATCATGCTTACGATCTTTAGTATGTTTTTACAAACATTGCAAAATTCATTTGAGAAGAGTGCAGTTAGTAAAGTTGCTTATGCCATTGTTTACATGGTGTTAATCATCATCGCACTAAATAGCTTCAGGGTTGCCATCATGTACACAGAGGAAGCTATCGAGACTATGATCAATTTTATACTTGCACTTGTTCCTTTATTGCTTGCGTTAGTGGCATCATCAGGTGGAATCGCATCAGCAGCATTTTTCCACCCACTGATATTTTTTTTAATGAATACTAGCGGGCTTTTAATTCAATATATCGTTTTACCTTTATTGTTTATGTCAGCCCTACTAAGCATAGTGAGTACGTTAAGTGAACATTACAAGGTAACACAGCTTGCCCAGTTACTACGTAATGTGAGTATTGGCATTATCGGGGTTTTCCTGACGATTTTCTTAGGCGTTATCTCAGTGCAGGGAACTACAACGGCGGTTGCAGATGGAATAACAATCAGGACCGCAAAATTTATTACTGGTAATTTTATTCCGGTCATTGGCCGGATGTTTACGGATGCCACTGATACTGTGATCAGTGCCTCGGTTATTCTGAAAAACACAGTTGGTATCTTTGGGGTTGTTATTCTCCTGCTAATTGCAGCATTCCCCGCGATTAAGGTGCTGTCATTAGCAATTATTTATAAGCTAGCAGCTGCACTTTTGCAGCCACTTGGCGGGGGACCGGTCATTGCTTGTTTAAATATCATTAGTAAAAGTGTCGTATATATCTTTGCCGCATTAGCAATCGTGTCACTGATGTTTTTCCTAAGTATCACGGTTATTATTGCAGCTGGAAACCTGACATTGATGGTGAGATAGAAAGGCGCAAGGTGCCCGATTATCGGCGACAAGCATAAGACGAGCGCTGACAGAAGGTGCATTTTACCTTCCGAAGCGATTGGCTTATGACCTCGAGCCGATGGTGCCTGGAGCTAGACAAAAGGCCTAGGAGGTGAGGACACTGAGTTTTATTGCCGAATGGATTACGAATATTATTTTATTCATTTTACTCGCGACAATCGTGGACATGCTTCTGCCGAGTTCAAGTATGCAAAAATACGTAAAAATGGTAACAGGGCTTTTATTAATCCTAATTATATTAACTCCTTTGTTCTCATTTTTTAAATCTGATTTGGACCAGGCCTTGTTAAATATGAATTTAAAACCAGTTCAAAGTGAAAAAAATCTAGAAAATTTAATAGATTTGAAGAAAAAAGAAATACAAGCCTCACAACGTGCATATATTTTAGAAACAATGGCTGTCCAATTGGAATCTGAAGTGGAAGAGGAGTTGGTGCAAAACGAATATGATTTAACTGTTCAAAAAGTAAATGTATCCCTTTCAAGTGCTGTAGACAGTAAAGAGATTGTTACTTTGGATGAAATGTTGGATGACATTCAGTCAATTGAGGTGGTGCTATCGAAAGAGACAGCCGAACCTGATGATGTGGCAGTAGTAAAAACAGTTGAGATTGATACCTCCAAACAGAATGAGCCAGTGTATAAAAAAGTAGATCAAAACAATGTTAAGGCAATCACAAAAACATTAGCTTCCAGATGGGAAATAGACTCAGAAAAAATTGTAGTCACTGTGGAAGGGGGGAAAGAGTCGTAGATGGATAAGGACAAAGGTATCTTGAACAAAATCAAAGGGATGTTCTCCGGTTCCAAGGATGATCCACCAGATAAAAAGGGAAACAAGAAAAACCAATATTTCTTACTTTTATTAGCAGTTGGGATAGCCTTTATGTTAATTAGTAATCTATTTTCAAATGACAAACCAACATCTTCTGTTTTGCCAGCTACTTCCTCGGAAGTAAGTGCCAAAGATGAGCCAACTTTTGGAGGACAGAAAGATGAACTAACTACAGCAATTGCAAAATATGAGGATCGTTATGAAAACGAGCTCAAAGAAGCACTTGAAGCAATTGCTGGAGTAGAGGATGTCATTGTTTCAGTAAGTGTAGATGCTACTGAATCAAAAATACTTGAAAAAAACACCGTATCCCAAAGTCAAATCACAAATGAGGAAGACAGGGATGGTGGAAAAAGACAAGTTGAGGATATAACAAAAGATGAACAAGTTGTCATCATCCGCAGCGGGGATTCTGAAACACCAATCGTCTTGAAGATTGAAAAGCCTGAAATACGAAGTGTTCTAATTGTTGCAAAAGGTGTTGAGAACGCAAAAATAAAACAAATGGTAGTGGAGGCTGTTACCAAAGGTTTTGATGTACCAAATCACAAGGTAGCAGTTGTACCAAGGAAAACGAAGGGGGATTCATAAAATGTTATTGAAAAAACAAACTGTATGGTTATTAACAATGTTAAGTCTAGTAGTTGTGTTATCAGTCTATTATATTACGACACCTGAAAACAATCCTAATGAAGTTGCGATGGAGCAGGATGAACAAAAGGATAGTGAAAAGGAAAAAGAAAATGTAGAAACATCTACTGAAAATAAAGACGGAGCAAGTGTAACTGTTGAGGAAGATGAAGATGGTAATGTGATTTCTTCTGTTTCTAGTGATGACATGTTTGCTGCTTTGCGCTTGGAAATTGATGAGCACCGCAGTAAAATAAGAAGCAATTTAGAAGATCAAGCAGCTTCAACAGAACTAACAGCAGATCAAAAGCTTAAAGCATATGATGAGTTAAAGAAGTTAGAAGATATTGAATCAAAAGAAAAGATTATCGAAATGCTTATCAAAGGAAATAACTACGAGGATGCTTTAGTTCGCGTAGAAGGTGACAAGATTAAGATTACAGTTAAATCTAAGGAAAGCTCAAAGCAACAAGCTAATGAAATTCTACGACTAGTTCGCAGCGAGTTAGGCGAACTTCAAAATGTTGCGGTAGAGTTTGAATTAACTGGTGACAAAGAAAAATAATTGATAAAAGAAAGTACCGCTAAAATGCTGTACTTTCTTTTCTTTTTGGTAAAATAAATGAGTAGTCGGGAAATCAATGTTAACGTTTTCCTGAAAAAATCTCTGCAATATATTGAAAAGAGGGTTTTAAGTATCGTATCATGTTAGTATGTGGTACTAATACTAGCAATAAAATGTGACATCAATTTATAGTTTTATATTTCGAGTTAATCACAAGGAGTGTAATGAATGTTTAAAATTCAAGAATTACGTGAACTTATTAAGTTAGTTGATCATTCAAATATTGACGAGTTTACTTTTGAGAGCGAAGGCTCAAAAATTAAAATGAAGAAAAGTAAAGAAACAACTGTACAAACAATTGTAGAAAGCAAAGTGCAAGCACAACCGGTTGCACCTGTTGTTACTGAGGTAGCACAGCCTGCAGCACCAGCACAATCTGTGCAACCACAGGCACAGCCAGCTGAACCTGTTACAGCAGCACCTGCAGTTGATGAAAACCTACATAAAATTGTCTCACCGATGGTTGGTACTTTCTATGCATCTCCATCTCCAGATGCAGATGCATATGTTCAAAAAGGTGATAAAGTTAAAGAAGATTCAGTAGTTTGTATCGTCGAAGCCATGAAGCTATTTAACGAAATCGAAGCTGAAGTAAATGGAGAAATCGTTGAAGTATTAGTTGAGAATGGTCAGCTTGTGGAGTATGGCCAACCATTATTCCTAGTTAAAGCATAGTATGATTGTTCAAATAAGTAAGGAGCGACCCTCATGTTAAAAAAAATTCTAATAGCAAACCGTGGAGAAATTGCGGTTCGTATAATTCGTGCCTGTAAAGAGCTCGGAATTGAAACGGTAGCTGTTTTCTCTGAGGCAGACCGGGAATCTCTTCACGTTCAACTTGCAGATGAGGCCTATTGTATTGGTCCAAAATCTTCAAAGGACAGCTATTTAAACTTTACAAATATTATTAGCGTTGCAAAGCTTACTGAAAGTGAAGGGATTCACCCAGGTTACGGATTCTTAGCTGAGAACGCAGACTTTGCGGAGCTTTGTCGTGAAGTAAACCTAACTTTCATTGGTCCAAGCCCTGAAGCCATTAATAAAATGGGTACAAAGGATGTTGCCCGTGAAACGATGAGACAAGCAGGTGTACCGATTGTACCTGGTTCACAAGGAATCATTAAAGATACAGGTGAAGCAATCGCGCTGGCGAATGATATGGGCTACCCAGTCATTATTAAAGCTACTGCTGGTGGCGGCGGAAAAGGGATCCGTGTTGCAAAGGATGAAGAGGAACTCACTAAGGGAATCAACATCACTCAACAGGAAGCTGCTACTGCCTTTGGAAATCCAGGTGTATATATTGAAAAATATATTCAGGATTTCCGCCACGTTGAAATTCAAGTATTAGCCGACAACCACGGAAATGTGATACATTTAGGAGAGAGAGATTGCTCCATACAAAGGCGTTTACAAAAGCTAGTTGAGGAAACTCCATCTCCTGCCCTAAATGAAGCTACAAGACAAAAAATGGGTGATGCTGCAGTTAAAGCAGCACAAGCTGTTAACTACTCAGGTGCTGGAACAATAGAATTTATCTATGACCATGTCAATGATAAATTCTATTTCATGGAAATGAATACAAGAATTCAAGTTGAGCATCCCGTTACTGAGATGGTGACAGGTGTTGACTTAATTAAAGAACAAATTCGTGTTGCGTCCGGGAAGGAGCTTTCACTCACTCAAAGCGAAGTAACATTTAATGGTTGGGCAATTGAATGTCGAATCAATGCAGAGAACCCAGAGAAGAATTTCATGCCTTCTCCAGGCAAAATTGAAATGTATTTGCCACCTGGTGGTCTAGGAGTAAGGGTAGATTCTGCTGCTTATCCTGGTTATTCAATACCTCCATATTATGATTCGATGATTGCCAAGTTAATTACATATGGGGCAACTAGGGAAGAAGCAATCGCAAGAATGAAGCGTGCTCTAAGTGAATTTGTAATTGAGGGTGTACACACTACAATTCCTTTCCACCTCAAGCTTATGAATCATGAGAAATTTGTTGGCGGAGAATTCAACACCAAATTTCTTGAATTATATGAGGTTATGAAGTAGTACGTCAAAATACGCCTTGTTGTATCCTCATCTGAATCAACTACTTATGTAGCATTGAACCACCACATATAGAAGAGATGGGCTGAATAAAGTTAAATATAGGAGGTGCTTGCTAATGGCAGCGGAAACGAATATTTTAGAAATGGATCAAGGCAGTAACGGTCTTGGTAAGGTTGAAATTGCACCAGAGGTAATTGAAGTAATTGCTGGTATTGCTTCTTCAGAGGTTGAAGGAGTCGCACAAATGAGAGGGAACTTTGCTTCTGGAGTGGTTGAGAAACTAGGAAAGAAAAACCATGGTAAAGGTGTTAAAGTTGAATTAACAGAAACCGGGATCATTGTGGATGTGTACTGTGTAATGAACTTTGGCGTTTCTATTCCGAATGTTGCTCGTCAAATTCAAGACAATGTACGCCAGGCTTTATTGAATATGACAGCTTTAGATGCAAATGAAATTAACATCCATGTTGTTGGCGTGTTATTTGAAACGCAAAAACCTGAAGCTGAAGTAGAAGAAGAGATGTAGGCAATAGGTAGTCTGATGGCAAACGCTATCAGACTTTTTTATTGGCTCTTTTCCAAAAGATTGTTGCTTTCTGTGTTAATACATTGCAAACCATGATGATTGGAGCGAAAGTCGGCTATTCCTGCAGGAGCGGCTAGAAACTCGAGAAATTTCAACTCCTCCTTCAGAGACAAATTACACCTCTTTGACGTAGTGGCCAAATTTTCTCGTTTCTGTGCAAGCCACGTCCACATTTCGTTGAGGAGGCTCATGTCACCACCGCGAAAAGCGTCCAGCTGAAGCGGAGTGAACGATATAAAAAACAACAAAGATTGCGAAAACAGCCTTTTTATTTTACTTTACAATAAAGAGTTGGTTTTTATTTTAAAATTATTTTATGATATTATCATGTTATCGGAATGCAACTGATAGTGGGACAAAAGTTTTACTATATATAAAGGAGAAATAATTAGTATGAAAAGACGTACAGCACGACAAAAGGCTTTGCAATCGTTATTTCAAGTTGATGTAAGCCAGAGTGACCCAAATGAGGCAATTGAAAGTGTACTTGAAGAAGAGTCTTCAGATCCTTTCTTAGAACAGATTGTACATGGAGTAATCGAACATAAAGAAGAAATTGATTCTCTATTACGAGAGCATCTAGAAAAATGGAATCTTGAAAGACTTGCAAATGTAGACCGTTCGATCTTACGAATCGCAGTCTATGAAATGAAATATATAGAGGAAATTCCTGTTAAGGTAAGTATTGATGAGGCAATTGAACTTGCTAAAGAATTTGGTGATGATAGCTCGAGTCGTTTTATTAATGCTATTCTATCGAAAATAAAAGATACATTAGTAAAGTAAAATAGCGCTGTAGTCCATAAAGAATTCAAATTTGATAAGGGAGAGTTGAAAAATGTCGGCAGAGATTATAAGTGGGAAAGAATTAGCACAAACAAAACGTAATGAAATTGCAGAAGAGGTAAAGACTTTATCACAGGACGGTATCGTTCCTGGATTAGCTGTGTTATTAGTTGGTAATGACCCAGCTTCAAGATCCTATGTAAAAGGGAAAGATAAAGCATGTAAGGAAACTGGCATTTACTCTTTGATGCTAGAATATCCAGATACCATTACGGAAGAATTTTTACTTAGTGAAATTGACCGCTTAAACCAGGATCCTTCTATCCATGGTATTCTTGTTCAATTGCCATTACCAAATACGATTAATGAAACGGCAGTTATTGAAAGAATTTCACCCGAAAAAGATGTGGACGGTTTTCATCCAATTAACATTGGCCGCATGATGACTGGACAAGACGCTTTCTTACCATGTACACCTTTTGGAGTTATTGAAATGGTAAAATCGAAACAAATATCAATCGAAGGTAAGCATGTCGTGGTTGTTGGCAGAAGTAATATTGTCGGAAAACCAGTTGGACAACTCTTCCTTAAAGAGAATGCTACAGTAACATATTGTCATTCCAGGACTAAAAATTTGAAAGAAATGACCCTTCAGGCAGATATTTTAGTTGCTGCTGTTGGAAAAGCGAATTTTATTCCTGGAGATTATATTAAAGAAGGTGCAGTTGTGATTGATGTTGGTGTAAATCGCCTTGAATCAACTGGAAAGCTTGTTGGGGACGTTGTTTTTGAAGAAGCAAAAGAGAAAGCAAGCTATCTTACACCGGTACCAGGTGGAGTTGGTCCTATGACGATTACCATGCTTCTTCATAATACGGTTCAGTCTGCGAAAAAATTCGCCCTTCTTTCTAGGAAGTAAGGATTGGTTGGAATGGAACAGAATCGATATCTAACCGTTACAGCTTTAACAAAATATATTAAACGTAAATTTGATGCGGATCCTCACCTTCAGGATATTTGGGTGAAGGGAGAAATCTCGAATTTTAAGGCGCATAGTCGTGGACATATGTATTTTACAATAAAGGATCAACAAGCACGAATTCAAGCTGTGATGTTTGCTGGCTATAACCGAGATTTAAAATTTACTCCTGAAAATGGGATGAAAGTTTTGCTTCGCGGCGAAGTTACAGTATTTGAATCAAATGGAAACTATCAGATCTATGTAAAAGAAATGCAGCCAGACGGAATCGGAAATTTATACTTAGCCTATGAAGAATTGAAAAAACGTCTTGAAGCGGAAGGACTTTTCTCCCAAAACTTTAAAAAGCCGATTCCTAAGATACCACATTATATTGGGATTGTTACATCACCAACAGGGGCTGCGATTCGCGATATAATTACAACGATTAGACGTAGATATCCAATCGCAAAAGTAATTGTCTTTCCTGCCCTTGTCCAAGGGGTGAATGCTGGGCCATCAGTGGTAAACGCCATCGAGCAAGCGAATGAATTTGGAAAAATTGATGTATTAATTGTTGGCCGTGGCGGTGGCTCAATTGAGGAACTTTGGGCATTTAATGAAGAAATCGTGGCAAGAGCGATTTTTCAGTCTAAGGTGCCCATTATTTCTGCAGTGGGACATGAGACAGATATTACGATCGCAGATTTTGTGGCAGATTTACGTGCACCGACACCAACAGGAGCAGCTGAATTAGCTGTGCCACATATGGCCGAGCTTTCAGAACGCTTACTCGTTAGACACACACGGCTACTGCGTGCAATGAAAGAAAAACTAGTACGTGATTCAAAACGCTTGGATACATTGAAGAAATCCTATGCTTTTCGTTTTCCGAAAAATCTTTACGATCAAAAGCAACAACAGCTGGATCGCTTGGTAGACCGATTAGAAAGAGAAGGGGCTATGACAATATCTCGTAAGCAAGAAGCATTTCAAAAGCTCAGCTTACGGTTGCGGCATAACCATCCAAGTGAAAAGCTGATTCGTGCCAAACAAAAGCAGGATCTTAATCGAAAAATGCTTTTAAAAGAATTTACACAAATTTTGAAACAGAAGCAATTTGCTTTTTCGTCCCAAGTATCGAAGCTAGAGGCACTTAGTCCGTTGAAAATCATGGATCGTGGGTATAGTCTCGTATATGATCAGGAAGAACATTTAGTAAAAAGTGTGCAGCAAGTTGAACAGGGGAATAAAATCAAGGTTAAGCTGTCGGATGGTCATCTTGACTGTGAAGTAATTGAAATAGAGGAGAGACAATAGATGAGTGAAGACAAGGTATTATCCTTTGAAGAAGCAATGGAAAAACTCGAGCAAATTGTCGGGCATCTTGAAGAAGGAGATGTCCCTTTAGAAAAAGCAATCACATATTTCCAAGAAGGCATGAAGCTTTCAAAGCTTTGTCATGACAAGCTCCAACATGTTGAAAAGCAAATGGAGCAAATTTTACGCGAAGACGGTGAACTAGAACCGTTTACGATTCAGGAGGAAGAATGAACATGAATCCGACTGAGATAGCACAATTTTTAGATGTACAAAAGAATACTATTGAAGAGCAGCTTCCAAAGTATATTTCTAGCTTATCAGCCCCCAAAATAATAAAGGAAGCGATGCACTACTCTCTTGAAGCGGGTGGGAAACGGATTCGCCCTTTATTACTCCTTGGTACACTTCATTCTTTTGGAAAAGATGAAGCAATCGGATTACCGACTGCGTGTGCGATTGAAATGATTCATACGTATTCTCTTATTCATGACGACCTGCCGAGTATGGATGATGATGATCTTCGTAGGGGAAAACCTACCAATCACAAGGTGTTTGGAGAAGCAGTGGCAATTTTAGCGGGTGATGCACTATTAACATATAGCTTTCAGGTAATTACTGAATCCATCAGTCCTGAATTATCCCCTGAAAAAAAGCTGTTGCTCGTTACTGAATTAGCAAAAGCTTCTGGTCCGGAAGGCATGGTTGGAGGACAGGTGGCCGATATGGAAGGCGAAGGTAAAGTCCTGAGCCTAAATGAATTAGAATACATTCACCGCCATAAAACAGGAAAATTATTAGCATATAGTGTGATTGCAGGGGCGATTCTTGCAGATGCTACTAGTGAACAGCTTGATAAGCTTGTGCAATTTGCGCATCATTTAGGTTTAGCCTTTCAAATTCGAGATGATATTTTAGATATCGAAGGTACAGAAGTTAAACTTGGGAAACCGGTCGGCAGTGATACTGGTAATCATAAGAATACTTATCCTGCATTATTAACTCTTGAGGGTGCAAAGGAGAAACTAACCTTTCATATAGATGAAGCAAGGCGGTTTTTATATAGTGTTGATATGAAACATGATATACTAGACTATATGTGTAATCTAATCGCATCCAGAGATCATTAAAATACATTCCAAAAAAATGTATTACATAGTAAATGAAAGTGAGTGAATCCTTTGGATCTTCTAAGTATTAAAGACCCTAAGTTCCTAAAAAATATGTCTATAGATGAATTAAATAAACTTAGTCAGGATATCCGTCAATTTTTAATTGAAAAGCTTTCCAAGACAGGTGGACATATTGGTCCAAATCTTGGGGTTGTTGAACTAACAATCGCTTTACATAAGGAATTTGATAGCCCAAAGGATAAATTCATTTGGGATGTTGGGCATCAGTCCTATGTACACAAAATTTTGACAGGTCGGGCTTGTGAATTTGATACATTGCGACAATATAAAGGGCTATGTGGGTTTCCGAAACGGATTGAAAGTGAGCATGACGTTTGGGAAACTGGACATAGCTCAACCAGTCTTTCCGCTGCTATGGGAATGGCTGCTGCACGAGATATTAAAGGAACTAAGGAATTTATCGTTCCGATAATTGGTGATGGTGCCTTAACAGGTGGAATGGCATTAGAAGCATTAAATCATATCGGACATGAAAAGAAAGATATGATTGTCATTTTAAACGATAATGAGATGTCGATTGCACCAAATGTTGGTGCACTTCATAATGTTCTCGCAAGGCTGCGTACAGCAGGTAAATACAACTGGGTAAAAGATGAGCTTGAGTATTTACTCAAAAAAATTCCAGCTGTAGGTGGCAAGCTTGCTTCAACCGCTGAGCGTATCAAAGACAGCCTGAAATATTTGCTTGTGTCTGGGGTTTTCTTTGAGGAACTAGGTTTTACATACCTAGGGCCAATTGATGGACATAATTATGAGGATTTATTTGAGACACTAGAATACGCAAAGAAAACAAAGGGGCCAGTGTTGGTTCATGTGATTACCAAAAAAGGGAAGGGTTACACCCCAGCGGAAACAGATAAAATTGGTACATGGCATGGAACAGGTCCTTATAAAATTGAAACAGGGGATTTCGTTAAGCCTGTAAATCCACCTCCTGCATGGAGTGCTGTTATTAGTGAAACGGTCCGGAAGTTAGCTAAAAATGATAATCGAATTGTAGCAATAACACCTGCAATGCCGGTAGGTTCAAAGCTCGAAAAGTTTGCAAAGGAATTCCCTGACAGAATGTTCGATGTGGGAATTGCAGAACAGCATGCAACTACAATGGCTGCAGGTCTGGCAACGCAAGATATGAAGCCTTTCTTAGCGATTTATTCAACTTTCTTGCAAAGAGCTTATGATCAGGTTGTGCATGACATATGTCGCCAAAATCTAAATGTGTTCATTGGAATTGACCGCTCAGGTTTAGTAGGGGCAGATGGAGAAACACATCAAGGTGTGTTTGATATTCCTTTCTTAAGACATATCCCAAATATGGTCCTTATGATGCCAAAGGATGAAAATGAAGGTCAGCACATGGTGAATACTGCGATTCAATATGATGATGGTCCAATCGCTCTAAGATATGCAAGAGGAAATGGACTTGGAGTCGACATGGATGAAGAGCTTAAGGTTATTCCGATCGGTACATGGGAAATTATAAAACCTGGTACAGATGCTGTAATTCTTACGTTTGGTACTACGATTACAATGGCCATAGAAGCAGCAGAGCGACTTGAAAAAGAAGATATATCTGTAAGAGTGGTCAATGCCCGTTTTATTAAACCACTCGATAATGATATGATGCACCAAATCTTAGGGTCAAGCCTTCCAGTTTTAACAATTGAGGAGTCAGTATTAATGGGTGGATTTGGAAGTGCAGTTCTTGAATTTGCTCAAGAACATGGATATCAAAATGCATCAATCGACCGAATGGGCATTCCAGACCAATTTATTGAGCATGGAAATGTAAATGATTTGTTGCATGAAATTGGCATGACAACTGAGAATGTGGTTGAGCGCATACACAATCTCGTACCTAAGAAACAGAAAAGAGTGTAGACATGGGTACAAAAAAAGAAAGACTTGATGTTTTGTTGGTTGAACGTGGCTTAATCGAAACAAGAGAAAAAGCAAAACGATCCATTATGGCTGGTCTCGTGTATTCAAATGAAGAACGACTAGATAAGCCAGGAGAAAAAGTAGAAATTGATATACCACTTGTTGTGAAAGGGAATGTCATTCCTTATGTCAGCAGAGGCGGGTTAAAGCTTGAAAAAGCCATTAAAGACTTTAATTTAAACATCAAGGATAAAATTATGATCGATGTAGGCTCCTCAACCGGTGGTTTTACGGATTGTGCACTTCAAAATGGAGTCAAAAAATCATATGCCCTTGATGTTGGCTATAATCAGCTTGCCTGGAAACTCAGACAAGATGAACGTGTTGTCGTTATGGAACGAACTAATTTTCGTTATGTAACACCAGCTGACTTACAAAGCGGTCTACCTGAGTTTGCGACAATTGATGTTTCGTTTATCTCTTTGCGTTTAATTCTGCCTGTCTTAAAAACGCTCCTAGTTCCGAACAGTGACGTTGTGGCGCTTGTAAAACCACAATTTGAGGCAGGTAAAGAGCAGGTTGGTAAAAAAGGGATCGTACGTGAACCGAAAACCCATGAGGCGGTCCTTACGCATATCATTGAGTTTTCCTTAAAGGAAGGGTATGATTGCATTAATTTGTCGTATTCGCCAATCACAGGTGGAGAAGGAAATATCGAATTTTTACTCCATTTGCGCTGGAATGGTCCGGCTGAGAAGGGCGAAAACAAATTACCTGTTTCTGAGCAGGAGATCGTACAAAGTGCACATGCAAATTTAAAGAATGATAAATAATAGAGGGGATAGCCGTAGTGCTATCCTCTTTCTTCATGAAGAAATGATATTACGCTATACATATTGAAAACCCAATAATTCATTAAAAAAAATGTACAATTCTGTCAGAATCGGCTAACATAGGAGGTAATAATACAAAGTTTGAGAGAGAGGAAGTCACGATGAATAAAGGGCAAAGACATATAAAAATTCGTGAAATTATTACGAGCAATGATATAGAAACACAAGATGAAATTGTCGATATTCTAAAAAGTGAGGGATATAACATCACACAAGCGACCGTATCCCGTGATATTAAAGAACTTCATTTGGTAAAGGTACCAATGATTGATGGCCGTTATAAATATAGTCTACCAGCTGATCAACGTTTTAATCCGCTACAAAAACTAAAACGTTCATTAATGGATGCTTTTGTGAAAATCGATTCAGCGGGGCATATGCTTGTGATGAAAACCCTTCCGGGGAATGCAAATGCGATCGGTGCATTAATCGACCATTTAGATTGGGAAGAAATTTTAGGTACAATTTGTGGCGATGACACCATCTTAATTATCTGTAAAACTCCAGAACAAACAGAAACAGTTTCAAATCGATTCCTAGACATGCTCTAAGGGAGAGAGTGGAATTAGGAGGTGTAGGAATTGTTAGCAGAATTATCAATAAAGAACTTTGCCATTATTGAGTCTCTTTCGGTTTCATTAGAAAAAGGATTGACAGTTCTAACGGGTGAAACAGGAGCGGGAAAGTCCATCATAATTGATGCTGTCCATTTATTGGTTGGGGGAAGAGGCTCTGTTGAATTTGTACGATATGGCGAAGACCGAGCGGAAATAGAGGGACTATTTTTAATCGATAATAACAATCATCCCTGTTATGCGAAAGCTGAAGAGTTTGGAATTGAAATTAGCGAGGGAATGATTGTTTTACGTAGGGATATATCTAAATCAGGGAAAAGTGTCTGTAGAATAAACGGAAAACTCGTCACCATTTCGATTCTTCGTGAGTTTGGCAGAACATTAATCGACATCCATGGTCAACATGAACACCAAGATTTAATGAATCAGGAACAACATATTCATATGCTGGATCAATACGGTGGAAAATTACTTGAACAAGCATTAAAGGCCTATCAAGAAGTTTATAAAAGCTATCTACAAGTAAAGCAAAGGTTAAAAAGCTTTAATGAAAATGAACAGGAAATGGCCCATCGACTTGATTTAATTCAATTTCAATTAAATGAAATTGGCAATGCAAATTTGCAACCGAATGAGGATGTGGAATTAACCGAGGAAAGAAGAAAGATTTCAAATTACGAAAAAATCTTCAAAGCGTTACAAAATAGTTATAACGCGCTACATGGTGACCAAAAAGGACTTGACTGGGTGGGGTTAGCCATGAATCATGCAGAAGATATTATGGATATTGATAAAGAATTAAAAAATATCCATGAGACCATCTCCAATAGCTTCTATTTATTAGAGGAAATCTCCTATAAAATCAGAACTCAATTAGACGAATTAGAATATGATCCTGAAAGACTTGACTATATTGAAGGTCGTTTAAATGAAATTGCTCAGTTAAAGCGAAAATATGGACAAACTGTTGAGGAAATTCTCGAATACGCAGCAAAAATAGAGGATGAAGTCGATACTATTCAAAATCGCGAGCAACATATCGGAAAGATAAAAGAAGAACTTGAGTCAGTACTAGAGGATTTGAAGCTTGAGGCTGAAAATATCTCAAACCTTCGAAAAAAATTAGCAAAAGAACTAATTCATAAAATTAAACAGGAATTAAAAGAGCTATATATGGAAAAAGCAAAATTTGATATTAACTTTTTTGAGGATTCGACTATTAAATTCACTCCAAATGGGAAAGATGATATTGAATTTTACATTTCGACAAATCCAGGTGAACCACTTAAACCTTTAGCAAAAATTGCCTCAGGTGGAGAGTTATCAAGGATTATGCTTGCCATAAAAGGTATCTTTTCGAAGCATCAAGGTGTTACATCCATTATATTTGATGAGGTTGATACAGGGGTTAGTGGTCGTGTTGCACAAGCAATTGCCGAAAAAATCCATGGTATTTCAATAGGCTCACAAGTACTTTGTATTTCCCATCTCCCGCAGGTTGCAGCTATGGCAGATACCCATTTGTTTATATCCAAAGAGACTGTACAAGGAAGAACAATGACATCCGTAACACCATTGGATGAGGATGCCAAAGTAAAAGAAATAAGCAGAATGATTTCCGGGGTCGAAATAACGGATTTAACAAAGGAACATGCTCAGGAATTATTGAAACTTGCGAAGGAAAGCAAACATGCAAGACAGATGGTAAACCACTAATGTATTTATGATATACAAAATGAGAAGCAATTTTTATTTGTAATGCTATCCAAATTGGGTAGCTTTTTTAATCTCAAAGTGGTTATAAATGTGGCCTCGAAAGGCCAAATTATAGAATGTAGCCATAAAAACTTTATTAGTAGTCAAGTCACCTCTTCTAGTAGTGGTTTGATTTATGGCGTGGGATAGGAGCGAGGAGAGTGAAAAATGAATGAAAATAGATAAAATTAGATATATAATCGGTACATTTCTCCTTGTTTCAATAATGGCTTTAGGGTTTTATAAGCCGGTAAAAGAATATTTAGAAATTCCATTACAACTTACTTTGTTTGAAGGCCAAGATTTTACAGTCCAATCCTCACTACCAGTCACAACAACTACTCATGATGCAAATTTTGCCTTTTCATCAGCGGTGGAGAACAAACAAATCTCAGTTGCTGCAAATGAAAGCGGTGAAGGTGAGATGATGGTTGAATTAGCTGGTATTCCAGTAAAAAAGGTTAATGTAAATGTTTTATCTGATTTTAAGGTGATACCTGGTGGACAGTCAATTGGTGTTAAACTCAATACACTAGGTGTTTTGGTTGTTGGGCATCACCAAATCGAAACAGCAGAGGGGAAAAAATCCCCAGGTGAGATTGCTGGAGTAGAGGTTGGCGATATTATTAAAGAAATTAATGGTAAGAAAATCGAAAAGATGAGTGATGTTGGACCATTTGTTCAAGAATCGGGTAAGACAGGAGAACCGTTAAACCTTGTAATTGTTCGCGACAATGAAGATATAAAGGCAAAGCTCATGCCATTAAAGGATAAGAACGATCAAGCTTATCGAATTGGTCTTTATATACGGGATTCAGCTGCGGGTATAGGGACTATGACCTTCTACCATCCGGAAACGAAAAAATACGGGGCATTAGGACATGTTATCTCAGATATGGATACTAAAGAACCTATAGTCGTATCGGATGGCCAAATTGTTAGATCTACTGTTACCTCGATTGAAAAAGGAAGTAATGGTGATCCTGGTGAAAAGCTTGCGCGTTTTTCAGCAGATAAAGAAATTATCGGGAACATCAAACGTAATAGTCCATTTGGCATTTTTGGTGAATTAAATAAACAAGTGAATAATGGCATTATGGAT
This sequence comes from Fredinandcohnia aciditolerans, assembly GCA_003640645.1. GTDB lineage: Bacteria > Bacillota > Bacilli > Bacillales > Bacillaceae_L > Ferdinandcohnia > Ferdinandcohnia aciditolerans. Next base: position 19,349 of record QGHH01000014.1, read on the forward strand.
AAGCCGTTGCCAATCGCACTTTCACACCAAGTAAAACCAGGGCCAGCGAAGATTTTAACGGTTGTTGAAGATGATAAAGTTGAGGAATTTGATATTGAAATTGTAAGTGCGGTTCCTCAAAAAATTCCTGCTACAAAAGGAATGGTTGTTAAAATAACGGATAAACGTCTATTAGAAAAAACAGGCGGTATCGTCCAAGGTATGAGCGGTAGTCCAATTATTCAAGACGGTAAACTAATTGGAGCCGTTACACATGTATTTGTAAATGACCCAACTAGCGGATATGGTGTCCATATTGAGTGGATGCTAAGTGAGGCGGGAATTGATATTTATAAAAAGGAACAAAAAAAGGCGAGCTAATGCTTGCCTTTTCTTGTTCAATTCTATAAAAGATATCGCCAAATTTGGATTCAGCTTATATAATAAATAGGGCATAAAGATTTTTCGACAAAACCCAAATTTCATCAATAAATATTGGCGTTTTTAGTCGAATACTTTAGTATAATGGAGAATAATTTATTTTTCAATAAAATTTTCCTATTTTTTAAAAAAATTAAAGGAATTCTTATTGCATTGTCGAATTCTTTCTTTAGAATAAGAATATATACAAATTTTCTGGATTTAAGCTTGAGGAGGAAATAGAGTGAAAAAAATTAAAGTTTGTGTGGTTGATGATAATAGAGAACTGGTTAATTTACTTGATGAATATTTGTCAAGCCAAGATGATATCGAAGTATTAGGTGTTGCGTATAACGGTCAGGATTGCCTAAACATGCTTCAAGATAAACAACCAGACGTTCTCGTTTTAGATATTATTATGCCTCATCTAGATGGCCTAGCAGTATTAGAGAGGCTCCGTGAATTAAATCTTGAAAAACAGCCAAATGTCATCATGTTAACAGCATTTGGTCAAGAGGATGTTACGAAGAAAGCTGTCGATTTAGGTGCTGCGTATTTTATTCTCAAGCCATTTGATATGGAAAACCTTGCAAGTCGAATTCGTCAAGTAAGCGGAAAGACTGCCCCGATTATTAAACGAAATTCTGGAAGCAATGTTGTTCGTACGGAAAATAGTCCGAAAAATTTAGATGCTAGCATTACTAGTATTATTCATGAAATTGGGGTTCCTGCGCATATTAAAGGATATCTTTACCTAAGAGAAGCAATCTCAATGGTATACAATGATATCGAATTGTTAGGATCAATTACAAAGGTGCTTTATCCTGACATTGCAAAGAAGTTCAATACAACTGCAAGCCGTGTTGAGCGTGCGATTCGTCATGCAATCGAAGTTGCATGGAGTCGAGGCAATATCGATTCTATTTCTAGTCTTTTTGGTTATACAGTAAGTATGTCAAAAGCAAAACCAACAAACTCAGAATTTATTGCAATGGTAGCAGATAAGCTCCGTCTTGAGCATAAAGCTTCTTGAGAGGGTAAGGAATAACTACAACTGAACTTATTATTTGTTATATGATAGAAAAACACCGTTTCCAAGTGGAAACGGTGTTTTTCTTATTTGTCTTCTTTTTCGGCTTTCTCCAGCTCCATCATTTTTTGTACCAGAATATGTTGTGGCATATGCATGATTTGCTCAAGCGGAACATTTAGGGCTTTTGATAAACGGATTGCTGTTTCAGCAGAAATTTGCAATGGTCTCATATTAGGTTCTCCCTTTACTAAAATTACACTATAATGGAAGTATACCAAAAAAAGGAGAATATCGATGATGAAAACGAAAATTTTTGGTCATAGAGGTTCTGCCGGAACACACCCGGAAAATACAATGATATCGTTTAAAGAAGCGGCTAGGGTTGGAGCAGATGGAATTGAGTTAGATATTCAAATGACAAAGGATGGAGTCATTGTGGTCATCCATGACGAAACCGTTAATCGTACTACGAATGGAAAACATAAGGGCTGGGTTAAAGATTATACATTAAAACAAATCAAAAAAATGGATGTAAGCTACAAGTTTAAGGATAAGTATGGTTTTTGTGAAATTCCGACACTTGAAGAGGTATTTGATTGGGCAAAATCAAACCAGTTGCTAATAAATGTGGAATTTAAGACCGGGTTAGTTTCGTATAAGGGTATAGAAGAAAAGACCTTGAAGATGATTCGTGACTATGGACTGGAAAATCGTATTGTTTTATCAAGTTTTAATCATTATAGCTTAGTTAAGTGTAGACGCATTTCAACTAAGATTAATCTTGCCATTTTGTATATGGAAGGTATTTATAAGCCGTGGGATTATGCAAAACGTCTTAAGACGAATGGCATTCATCCATATCACCAGACGATAAATAAGGAGATAGTTGAAGAATCGAAACTGAATGGTATTGCTGTACGCCCTTTTACAATAAATGATGAGAAAAAGATGAAGCAACTTATAGATTTTGGTTGTTCCGCGATCATCACAGATTATCCGAAAAAAGCGTTAGCTTTAACAAAATAACAATGTATTAAATAAACATGTAAAAATCCTGCTTAAAAAAAGCAGGATTATTTATTTTGCTCGCCAGCAGGTGAGCTTTCGCTTTGAAATTTTTCCTGAACTTTATTTCTTTTCCGGTCACGGTGTAAAATGAATCCGCCAATAAAAGAGAGACCTGCTAAAAAGAAAATAAGGCCAATAATAAATTGTAGCATTAAGGATGGAATAGGGCTGTGTAAGACACCAAAAAACATATCCCTCATAAATTTAATTCCAACCCCTGCAATAATTCCTGGTATTAATAGCACTATTAGAGCTAGTATACGTTGCATATCAAAAATCCTTTCAATAAAAACGACCTATATATAAATGTAAGTCATTAATAAAATTTGTCAAGATGGAGAATTAAGGTTATTATATAAGTGTGCACTATTTTGCAAAAAGAGTAATGGGAGTGTGTAAAATATTGCATGGTTTACAAATTTGTTAGGGGGTGACTGTGGTTATGCAGAAAGTTATGGTCGATTTGATCTTAGATTCAACCCATGATGGAATGATTGTCATTAATATTGATAGCCAAGTCATCTTACTAAACAACAGTGCATCAAAGATGATTGGTGTCACGAAGGAAGAAGCAATTGGAAAACATATATATGAGTGTATTCCTGATAGCAGATTACCCGATATACTTACGACAAGAGCCATTGAGGTCAACCAAGAATTCGTCTTGAAAAATGGACGAAAGATCATTACAACCCGAATTCCGATGGTCAATGAATCGGGAATGTTATTAGGAGCATTTGCTGTATTTAAAGATATTACCGAGGTTGTAAATCTTGCTGAAGAAATTACAAATTTAAAAGAGATACAAACGATGCTCGAAGCAATTATTCAATCTTCTGAAGAAGCCATTTCAGTTGTTGATGAAGATGGTAGAGGAATATTAATTAATCGCGCGTATACCCGGATCACAGGACTAGAAAAAGAGCAAGTAATTGGAAAACCCGCAAATGCAGATATATCTGAAGGCGAAAGTATGCACATGCAGGTTTTGAAAACAAGAAGAGCTGTAAGAGGTGCCCGCATGAAGGTAGGGCCTCACGAAAAAGATGTGATTGTTAATGTTGCACCAATCATTGTAGATGGAAAGCTTAAGGGTAGTGTTGGTGTCATTCATGATGTATCTGAAATAAGTCAATTAACATCTGAATTAAATCGAGCCAGACATATCATTCGGTCACTTGAAGCGAAATATACGTTCGACGATATCATTGGTTCATCTGAAGAAATGGAATTTGCTATTGAACAAGCAAAACTTGGTGCAAAAACTCCTGCTACGGTCTTACTTAGAGGAGAATCGGGAACGGGTAAGGAATTATTTGCGCATGCAATACATAATGAAAGTAAACGAAAATTTAATAAGTTCGTCCGTGTGAATTGTGCTGCTATTTCTGAATCACTGTTAGAAAGTGAGCTTTTTGGATATGAGGAAGGAGCGTTTTCAGGAGCAAAACGTGGTGGCAAACGAGGTATTTTTGAGGAAGCGAACAATGGCAGTATTTTCTTAGATGAAATTGGAGAGATGTCCTTAAATACCCAGGCCAAATTACTAAGGGTGTTGCAGGAACGAGAGATAGTTCGAGTTGGTGGAACAAAACCAATTCCAATTGATGTGAGAATCATTGCAGCAACGAATGTGAATTTAGAAAAAGGAATTGGCAACGGAACATTTAGAGAAGATCTCTACTATCGTTTAAATAAAATTCCGATTTATATCCCTTCATTGCGTATGCGAAAACAAGATATTAAACCACTAGCAGAACATTTGCTGCATAAAATTAATCAGGATTATGGTCGGACAGTCGAAGGGCTAACTGAGGGTGCGATCAATTATTTGTATCAATATGACTGGCCAGGGAATGTTAGGGAGCTTGAGAATGTCTTAGGCAGAGCTGTAATCTTTATGAACTATCAGGAAAGACTAATTGATATAAAACATGTACAACCATTACATAGTTTGAGTGAGAAGGCTTCTACCAAACAATTGTTAGCTGAGACTGAAATTAAGGATGTTCCACTAACGGAATTAGTAGAAAAATACGAAGCAGAAGTAATTGAAGAAGTATTAAAGTTAAATGGCGGAAATAAAACAGCAGCTGCTAAATCATTAGGGATTTCCCTAAGAAGCCTGTATTATAAGTTGGAAAAATATAATCTTGCAAATTAAAGCACGCAATAATTTGCAAAGTATGCAGGAATTTGCACAAAAATATTAAGATAAAGTAAATAGAATAAAGCGCTTACAAAAAATATGTTGGCACGATAATTGCATAATAAAAAGTTGTAACAAAGGGAATTTTGATTGAAAAGAAGGTAAAGTCTAAATGAAACTTAGTGATCTTATTAATATTGCAGCCGAACAATCACAAGTGACCGTTGCAGTTGCAGCTGCTGAGGATGAAGAAGTACTTGAAGCTGTAGTAGAAGCCGTAAAAAATAAGCTTTCCCGATTTTTATTGTTTGGTAATAAAGAAAAAATTGAACAAATCCTTTCTTTAAAAGGGGGATATGAATCAGGCCAAGAGGCACTTGTTGTAGTAAATATCTCTTCAAAAGAAGAGGCGGCAGTGGCTGCGGTTAAAGCTGTGCAGTCAGGTGAAGCAGATGTGCTAATGAAAGGAAATATTCCAACCGCGACTATTCTAAAGGCAGTTTTGAATAAAGAATATGGACTTCGGACAGGTAATATCCTATCACACGTTGCTGTATTTGAAGTGCCAGATTACGATCGTCTCATCATCGTTACGGATGCTGCGATGAATATATCTCCGGAACTTCAAGAAAAAGTACAGATTTTAACCAATGCCGTAAAAGTGGCAAATTCAATCGGTATCTCATTACCAAAAGTTGCACCAATTGCAGCCGTTGAGGTGGTTAATCCTTCAATGCAGTCAACATTGGATGCAGCAGTTTTAACCCAAATGAATCATCGCGGACAAATTCCTAATTGTGTTGTCGATGGTCCGTTGGCGCTCGATAACGCTATCTCTATTTCAGCAGCAGTGCATAAAGGAATCGCGAGTGAAGTGGCTGGACAGGCTGATATTTTGCTAGTTCCAACGATAGAAGTTGGAAATGCATTATATAAATCATTAGTCTATTTTGCAAAAGCAGAAGTTGGGGCTGTTATCGCGGGTGCTCGTGCCCCAATTGTATTAACTTCTAGAGCCGATTCTGCAAAAAGCAAATTATATTCATTGGCATTGGCTGTTTGCTCTGCCAGTAAGTAATCAACTTTTAGTCAATCTTGGGAGGAACATACAAATGGAAATCTTTTCTTACATGGAAAAATATGATTATGAACAATTAGTATTTTGTCAGGACAAACAATCTGGACTAAAGGCAATTATTGCTATTCACGATACAACGTTGGGTCCAGCACTTGGTGGTACTCGTATGTGGACATATGCTTCAGAGGAAGCTGCAATTGAGGATGCGCTTAGATTAGCGAAAGGTATGACCTATAAAAATGCCGCTGCTGGATTAAATTTAGGTGGGGGTAAAACAGTTATAATCGGTGACCCACGCAAAGATAAAAATGAAGAAATGTTCCGTGCATTTGGACGTTATATCCAAGGGCTAAATGGCCGATACATTACTGCTGAAGATGTTGGTACTACAGTTGCAGATATGGATATTATTCACGAAGAAACAGATTTTGTAACAGGTATCTCACCAGCATTTGGATCATCAGGAAACCCATCTCCGGTTACTGCATTTGGTGTATACCGCGGTATGAAGGCAGCTGCAAAAGAAGCATTTGGTTCAGATTCACTTGAAGGAAAGATAGTAGCTGTTCAAGGTGTAGGAAATGTGGCGTACACCCTTTGTAAATACCTTCATGAAGAAGGGGCAAATCTAATCGTAACAGATATTAATAAAGAAGCTGTAGATCGTGCGGTAAGAGATTTTGGTGCCAAAGCAGTGGACCCTAACGACATTTATGGGGTAGATTGCGATATTTATGCTCCTTGTGCACTCGGTGCCACAGTAAATGATGAGACAATTCCACAATTAAAAGCAAAGGTTATTGCTGGGTCTGCAAACAATCAGTTAAAAGAACCTCGTCATGGTGACACGATACATGAATTAGGTATCGTTTACGCTCCAGACTATGTGATTAATGCTGGTGGAGTCATCAATGTTGCAGATGAATTATATGGTTACAACCAAGACCGTGCTCTTAAAAAGGTGGATCTCATATATGACACAATTGCCAAGGTAATTGAAATCGCCAAAAGAGACGGTATTCCTACCTACCAAGCGGCCGATCGATTGGCAGAAGAACGTATTGATAGAATGAGAAACTCTAGAAGCCAGTTTTTACAAAATGGGCACCACATTTTAAGTCGCAGAAAGTAAAGGCTTGTAGTGGGGGAAGGCTTAAGCAAAGCTTTTCCTCCTTTTTACCTTCATTAAGTTGCAATCATGAATGCAAAACAAACGAAGCACAGCCTTAAGCAGATGGAGGTTTCAATGTTGCAGGACAAAGAATATCGAATTCTCGTTATCAATCCAGGGTCGACATCAACGAAAATTGGCGTGTATGATAATGAACTTTCGGTTTTTGAGAAAACGATTAGACATGATATGTCAGAACTAGACGCATATGAAAATATCATTGATCAATATGAATTTCGAAAAACAACTATTCTTGAAACATTAGATAAAGAGGGCATAAATATTTCAAAATTAAATGCCGTATGTGGAAGAGGTGGATTGTTAAGACCAATTCAAGGTGGGACTTACAAGGTTAATGATGAGATGCTTCATGATTTGCGTATTGGTTACGCGGGCCAGCATGCCTCAAACCTAGGGGGTATATTAGCATATGAAATCGCATCTGGCTTAAACATACCCCCATATATTGTCGATCCAGTCGTCGTTGATGAGCTTGAGCCAATTGCCAGAATATCGGGCTTTGATTTAATTGAGAGAAGAAGCATTTTTCATGCTTTAAATCAAAAGGCAGTCGCACGAAGAATTGCGAAAGATCTCGGAAAAAAGTATGAGGAGTTAAATTTAATTGTCACTCATATGGGCGGAGGGATTACTGTCGGTGTCCATAGACAAGGGAAAGTTGTGGACGTTAATAATGGGTTGCATGGCGATGGACCATTTAGCCCAGAACGTGCTGGGACAGTTCCTGCGGGAGATTTAATCGACCTCTGTTTTTCTGGTCAATATTTTAGAGAAGAAATCATGAAAAAGCTTGTAGGTCATGGTGGATTGGTAGGATATCTCGGTACTAATAATGCAATCGAAGTCGAAAAAATGATTAAACATGGTAATGAAAAGGCGAAATTAACTTACCAGGCAATGGCCTATCAAATCTCCAAAGAAATAGGAGCAGCAAGTGCAGCTTTATCTGGACGAGTAGATGCCATTATTCTAACCGGTGGATTAGCTTATGGAAATGAGTTTATTTCCGAAATTTCTAACCGTGTAAATTGGATTGCGGATGTCATCGTCCAGCCAGGAGAAAATGAACTAAGGGCACTGGCGGAGGGAGCATTGCGTGTACTGCAAGGGGAAGAGAAGGAAAAAGAATATCCAGGGAAACCACTTCAAACCCCGGTCTTAAAATAAGTGTTTAAAATGGAGGTTGAAAAGGACCGAGAAGTTCAAGGCGGCGCAGCTTTGAGTACCGGAACGTATGCAGTTAATACGTGAGGAACGGAGAAGCAAGACAACGCAGAAATTAGATGTGTCATTTTCGGCCGACTTTTTAAACATCATCTTAAAATAAGTGGAGCGAGAAGGTGAACTATCATGTCAAAAGAATATGATTTAGTAATTTTAGGAGGCGGCACCGGTGGCTATGTAGCTGCCATTCGTGCCTCACAGCTGGGACTGAAAGTGGCTGTAGTAGAAAAAGGTAAGCTTGGTGGAACCTGTTTACATGCAGGATGTATCCCAAGTAAAGCTCTGCTTAGAAGTGCTGAAGTGTATGCAACGACGAAAAGAAGTGAAGAATTTGGTGTTATCACAAAAGATGTTTCACTAGATTTTTCAAAAGTACAGGAACGTAAAGAAAAAATTACTGAGCAATTATATAAAGGTGTTCAACATTTAATGAAACAAGGGAAAATCGATGTTGTTGACGGATATGGCCGCATCTTAGGCCCATCTATATTTTCACCAATGCCTGGAACAATTTCAGTCGAAATGAATAATGGCGAAGAAAATGAAATGTTGATTCCTAAAAATGTGATTATTGCAACAGGTTCTAGACCACGTTCTTTACCTGGACTTGAAATTGATGGGGAATACGTTTTAACTTCGGATGAAGCTCTTCAAATGGAGAGTCTACCAAAATCAATAGTCATTGTTGGCGGAGGTGTAATAGGGATTGAATGGGCATCGATGTTGCACGATTTTGGTGTTGAAGTAACAGTCCTTGAGTATGCAAATCGAATCCTTCCAACCGAGGATCATGAAATTTCAAAGGAAATGCAACGGCTGCTTAAGAAAAAGGGCGTAAAAATTGTTACAGGTGCAAAAGTATTGCCGGAGACCCTTGAAAAAGGAGAAGGAATTTCGATTCAAGCTGAGCAAAAAGGAGAAATAAAATCTTTTTCTGCAGAAAAGGTTCTTGTATCTGTCGGCCGACAAGCAAATGTAGAAAATATAGGCCTTGAAAATACGGAGATTGTTGTAGAAAAAGGGTATATCAAAACGAATGAATATTTCCAAACGAAAGAGTCTCATATTTATGCAATTGGAGACGTAATAGGCGGTCTTCAACTTGCACATGTTGCATCCCATGAGGGAATTGTAGCGGTCGAGCATATTGCTGGTGAGAGTCCGATGCCGATTGATTATTCACTCGTATCTAAATGTGTATACAGTAATCCCGAAGTAGCGAGTGTTGGTTATACAGAAGAGGAAGCGAAAGAAAAAGGTTACACAGTGAAAGTAGGGAAGTTTTCATTTAGAGCAATTGGGAAAGCCCTTGTTTTTGGTGAATCTGATGGATTTGTAAAACTTGTTGTTGATGAAGTTACCGACGATTTACTCGGTGTTCATATGATCGGGCCACATGTAACGGATATGATTTCAGAGGCTGGGTTAGCAAGAGTACTAGATGCAACTCCATGGGAGGTTGCACACACCATACACCCTCATCCAACTTTGTCTGAAGCGATTGGGGAAGCTGCTTTAGCTGTTGATGGTAAAGCCATACACGCATAATTTTGTTCTGTTTTTAATATTTTTTAATTAGCGGGCTTGTCCAACCTGCGAAAATAATGATTTTTTAAGGAGGTCTTTTCATGTCCGAAAATCGTCATCAAGCATTGGGGTTAAGTGATGATGCAGTTCTTGAAATGTATGAAACCATGCTTTTAGCAAGAAAAATAGATGAAAGAATGTGGTTATTAAACCGTGCGGGTAAAATTCCATTTGTTATTTCCTGTCAAGGTCAAGAAGCAGCACAAGTAGGTGCCGCATTTGCCCTTGAACGTGAAAAAGATTATGTATTGCCATATTACCGAGATATGGGAGTGGTTCTTACATTTGGAATGACGGCAAAGGAATTGATGTTGTCTGCATTCGCCAAGGCTGAAGACCCAAATTCAGGCGGACGTCAAATGCCTGGTCATTTTGGTCAGAAGAAAAACCGTATTGTAACTGGTTCGTCTCCAGTTACTACACAGGTTCCTCACGCAGTAGGTGTAGCCCTAGGGGGAAGGATGGAAGGAAAAGATTTAGTTACTTTTGTTACATTCGGTGAAGGTTCATCTAACCAAGGTGACTTCCATGAAGGTGCGAATTTTGCAGCTGTCCACAAACTACCAGTTATTTTCATGTGTGAAAATAATAAATACGCTATTTCTGTTCCGTATGAAAAGCAAGTTGCTTGTGAAAAGATTTCCGATCGGGCAATTGGATATGGAATGCCCGGTGTAACCGTCGACGGAAATGATCCACTTGAAGTATATAAAGCTGTGAAAGAAGCAGCAGACAGAGGCCGTAGGGGAGAAGGACCAACTTTAGTTGAGACGATCTCGTATCGTCTGACTGCACACTCATCAGATGATGATGATCGTGCATATCGTGAGCAGGAAGAAGTGGCGGAAGCAAAGAAGAATGATCCAATCCTCTCTTTTGCGGCTTATTTAAAGGAAGTAGGAGTACTAGATAAGGCAAAAGAACAGGAAATCGTAGACCGTATTGCGAAGCTTGTTAACGAAGCAACAGACTATGCAGAAAATGCTCCATACGCGGAGCCAGAGCATGCTCTAAAATATGTTTACGCTGAACAGTAAGGGGGAAAAAGAATGCCTGTAATTTCATATATTGATGCCGTGACAATGGCAATTCGTGAAGAAATGGAACTAGATCCTAAAGTTTTTATCATGGGTGAGGATGTAGGAAAAAAAGGTGGAGTGTTTAAGGCGACAAATGGACTATATGAAAAATTTGGGGAGCAACGGGTAATTGATACCCCTTTAGCTGAGTCAGCCATTGCAGGTGTTGGAATTGGTGCAGCGATGTATGGAATGAGACCTATTGCTGAAATGCAATTTGCAGATTTTATAATGCCTGCAGTCAATCAAATCATTTCTGAAGCAGCTAAAATACGATATCGTTCGAACAATGATTGGAGTTGTCCAATCACAATTCGTGCTCCGTATGGTGGCGGAGTCCATGGTGCACTTTATCATTCGCAATCCGTTGAAGCGGTTTTTGCAAACCAACCGGGCTTGAAAATTGTGATGCCATCTACCCCTTATGATGTTAAAGGATTGTTAAAGGCAGCTATTCGTGATGAAGACCCAGTTTTATTTTTCGAACATAAACGTGCCTATCGCTTAATTAAAGGCGAAGTACCAGATGATGACTATGTATTGCCAATTGGTAAAGCAGATGTGAAGCGTGAGGGTGACGATATTACGGTTATTACGTATGGTTTGTGTGTGCATTTTGCTTTGCAGGCTGCAGAGCGTCTTGCAAAGGATGGAATTCAAGCCCATATTCTTGATCTACGTACAGTATATCCGCTTGATAAAGAAGCTATTATTGAAGCAGCTTCTAAAACGGGCAAAGTTTTACTGTTAACAGAAGACAATAAAGAAGGAAGTATAATAAGTGAAGTTTCCGCAATCATTGCTGAAAATTGTTTATTTGATTTAGATGCACCAATTAAGCGACTTGCTGGTCCAGAAGTACCTGCCATGCCATACGCACCTACAATGGAAAAATACTTCATGGTGAACCCGGATAAAGTCGAAAAAGCAATGAGAGAGCTTGCGGAATTCTAAATTTGCGCAGAATAATATTCTGCTTAATTGAGGAGGTTTCATGATTGGCGACTGAAAAAATAACAATGCCCCAACTCGGTGAGAGTGTAACCGAGGGCACCATTAGTAAATGGCTTGTTGCAGTTGGAGATACAGTAAACAAATATGATCCATTAGCTGAAGTAATGACGGATAAAGTGAATGCAGAGGTACCTTCCTCGTTTTCCGGAACGATAAAAGAGCTTATTGCGGAAGAAGGAGAAACTCTAGCAGTAGGTGAAGTAATCTGTGTGATTGAAACAGCAGGAAGTGAAACTGATCAGAAGTCAACCCCAAGCACTGACAAAGAAGTCACTACTGAAAAAGCTGCAAATGTGGTTGCAGAGCAAAGTGATTCTTCCCAAAAATTACGCTATTCACCGGCCGTTCTAAAGCTTTCACAGGAACATAATATTGATCTTACTCAGGTGAAGGGGACTGGGGCAAGCGGTAGAATAACACGTAAGGACCTCCAGAAGCTGATTGAGTCTGGTCAGATACCGAAAGCAGGTCAGCAAGTAGAAACAGTAGAGGCTAAACCTGTTAGCCAACCAGTTGCAAGCCCACAAACTAGTAGGCCTGCGTCACCATCTAACATACCGGTTGCTGTTGGTGATGTTGAAATACCAGTAACAGGGGTGCGTAAAGCGATTGCGGCAAATATGCTACGTAGTAAACATGAAGCTCCACATGCATGGACCATGATTGAAGTGGATGCTACCAATATGGTTGCATACAGAAATTCTATTAAAAATGATTTTAAACAAAAGGAAGGTTTTAATCTTACATTCTTTGCGTTTTTTGTAAAAGCAGTGGCTCAAGCGCTCAAGGAATTCCCACAAATAAATTCAATGTGGGCAGGAGATAAAATTATTCAGAAAAAGGATATTAATATTTCCATTGCGGTTGCCACAGAAGATGCTCTATTTGTTCCAGTTATTAAGAATGCCGACGAAAAATCAATTAAAGGGATTGCAAGGGAAATCACTGAGTTGGCAACAAAGGTTCGAACTGGGAAGCTTTCAGCTGACGATATGCAGGGTGGTACCTTCACGGTGAATAATACAGGTTCATTTGGTTCTATCCAGTCAATGGGGATTATCAATTATCCACAAGCAGCTATACTACAGGTTGAATCAATCGTGCAACGACCAGTAATCATTAATGGAATGATTGCTGTTCGTGATATGGTGAATCTTTGTATGTCTCTTGACCATCGTGTGTTAGACGGACTAATTGCAGGTCGTTTCTTAGCACGGGTCAAAGAAATCATTGAAACTACCACGAAAGAAAATACATCTATTTACTAAAGACATTGCTTAGGCGGTGTCTTTTTTCTTTTATCTATTCATTGCGACATCCTATTAGATATACTAAAATTATAGTTGAAAACGATTACGAAGGTAGGGGAATCCTTGTGACGAATAAATCGAAAAATTACCAAGATATAACCTTCCCATCCATAGATTATGAGACATGGAAACAGGAAGCAGAAAAATCATTAAAAGGAAAGCCTCTTGAAAAATTACATAAAAAAACATATGAAAAAATCACACTAAAACCTATTTATACAAAGGAAGACATTAAGCATATACCGTTTTTAAAAGATTTGCCTGGAGAAGGATCAAAAGTGCGCGGTTCAAAACTCACTGGATACGTGAACAATCCGTGGCATGTGAGTCAGGAAATAGATATACAAACGCCTAAAGAATTCAATAATGCATTAAAGGAAGCACTTCAAAATGGGCAAACGATGATCCATTTTACATTGCGAACCGAGAATAACCCGAGTGACGGGCTGGCCATACATAACGAAAATGATATGAAAAAAGCTTTTCACGGCATTTCGTTATCAAATACACCCGTATTAATTGATGCACAAACTGATTTATTACCTTTTTTATCATTGATTGAAGCTTATGCAAAAGAAGATTCTCTTACAGGGACAATCGGAATGGACCCACTAGCTGTATTAGTCGAGAATGGTCAGTTACCTTCAAAACTTGAAGTTGCCTATGAACAATTATCAGAATCGGTAAAATGGGCCACAGAGAAACAACCCAATTTAAGAACGATTCTTGTTAAAGGGTCATCTTATCATAATGGTGGTGCAAATGCGGTACAAGAACTTGCTTATACTATTGGGACTGGGATTGAATATATATCCGAATTACTTGATAGACAGCATTCAATTGATGAAATAGCACAACGAATGACATTTACGTTTTCAATTGGTTCAAATGTATTTATGGAAATTGCCAAAATAAGAGCTGCAAGGATGATTTGGTCGACCGTTATTGATGCGTACGGAGGAAATGAAGAATCCTCAAAAATGCATATCCATGCAAGAACATCAGCATTTACAAAAACAATTCACGACCCATATGTGAATATGCTACGGTCTACTATAGAAGCTTTTTCTGCAATTGTTGGTGGAATCGATAGTCTGCACGTTTCTGCATTTGATGAACCAATCAAGAGTTCGGATTCTTTTTCGAGAAGAATTGCAAGAAACACACAAGCGATTCTTCACAAGGAATCCTTTTTAAATAGGGTGATTGACCCTGCAGGTGGCTCTTGGTATGTCGAGGCATTAACAAACGAACTGGCAGAGAGCGCATGGGAGCTACTGAAAGAAATTGAGTCACAGGGTGGAATGCTTGAAGCTTTAAAATCTGGAAGTGTTCAAGAAAGTATCTCAACTGTTTTATCGGAAAGACAAAAAAATGTAAACATTCGAAGAGATAAAATTGTCGGCACGAATATGTATGCGAATATTCAAGAAACATCAAATGGTCAAATAGTGCAAAAAGATAAAAAGCAAAGCTCAGCGTCTTCCTTTTTCATCAATCCAATTCCATCAGTAAGAATTTCGGAAAGCTTTGAACTACTTAGAAAAGCTTCAGAGGATTATCTGCGAGCTACTGGTGAACGCCCTAAGGTTGGTTTAATTAATTTAGGTCCAATTCCTGAACATAAACCAAGAGCAGACTTCATTACTGGGTTTTTTGAAGCAGGAGGTTTCCAAGTTTTGAAAAATGATGGGTATCTGAAAGTTGAGGATGCTATTGCAGGTGCAAAGGCTATGAATCTGACAACTTTTGTATTCTGTGGGAAGGACGAATCATACAAGGAAATGGCTATGAGAATTTGTGGTGAACTCAAGGAATTCAACCAAGACTTGCGTTTCTATATAGCAGGAAAACAAGAAGATATGGCACAATTTCTTAATTCAGGAATCAGTGATTTTATCCATATGGGCACAAATTGTTTTGCGTTTTTACATCATTTACAACAAGAGATGGGGGTGAAGCAGCATGGCTAAAAGACTTGATCTTTCAAAAGTAAAATTAAAGAAGTCGGATCTACCATCTACTCCTGAACAGTGGACAAAGAGAGTAGAAGAAGAAATCAATCAATCTATTGAGGATTTACTATTTGAGACAAACGAACAAATTGCTATAAAACCTTTATATACAGAAAAGGATTTGGAGGGGCTCACCCATCTTGATTATATGCCAGGTATTCCTCCATTTTTACGTGGACCATATCCAACGATGTATGTTAATCGTCCATGGACAGTTCGACAGTATGCAGGATTTTCCACAGCAGAGGAAAGTAATGCTTTTTACCGCCGAAATCTTGCAATGGGGCAAAAAGGACTTTCTGTTGCATTTGACTTAGCTACTCATCGTGGATATGATTCAGACCACCCTCGTGTTGTTGGTGATGTTGGTAAAGCTGGAGTGGCGATTGACTCAATTCTAGATATGAAAACATTATTTGAAGGGATTCCACTCGATCAAATGAGTGTTTCGATGACGATGAATGGTGCGGTTCTTCCTATCATGGCTTTCTATATCGTTACAGCAGAGGAGCAGGGGGTCCCACCTGAAAAATTATCAGGTACGATTCAGAATGATATATTAAAAGAGTATATGGTTCGAAATACGTATATTTACCCACCGGAAACATCGATGAGAATTATTTCTGATATTTTTGAGTACACGTCTAACAAGATGCCGAAGTTCAATAGCATTAGTATTTCTGGATATCATATGCAAGAAGCAGGTGCACCAGCAGACCTTGAGTTAGCATATACTCTTGCAGATGGGTTGGAATATGTACGAACAGGAATTAAAAAGGGGATAGATATTGATTCCTTTGCACCTCGATTGTCTTTTTTCTGGGCAATCGGCATGAATTATTTTATGGAGGTAGCAAAGATGAGAGCGGCTCGACTCATTTGGGCGCAAATGATGAAGGCCTTCAATCCGAAGAATCCAAAATCACTTGCTTTAAGAACACATTCACAAACTTCAGGATGGAGTTTAACAGAGCAAGATCCATATAATAATGTAACAAGAACATGTATTGAAGCGTTGGCTGCCGTCTCTGGTCATACCCAATCCTTGCATACAAATGCACTAGATGAGGCGATCGCACTTCCAACTGATTTCTCTGCCCGAATCGCTCGAAACACGCAATTATACTTACAAGATGAAACCGGAATTTGTAATGTAATTGATCCATGGGGAGGCTCCTATTATGTTGAATCCTTAACCAAGGAGCTTATGGACAGAGCGTGGAAGCACATTGAGGAAATTGAAGAGCTTGGTGGAATGACCAAAGCTATTGAAACAGGTCTTCCCAAAATGAGAATTGAGGAGGCTTCCGCTAGACGCCAGGCAAGAATTGATTCTGGCAAAGAGACCATTATTGGTGTGAATAAATATCGATTACAAAAAGAAGACCCCATTGATATTTTAGATATTGATAATACGGCAGTTCGCTTGAAACAAATTGAGAGACTAAATGATTTAAAAGCCTCTCGTGATGACAAAAAAGTCGATGAGGCATTAGCTGCTATTACAAACGCAGTGGCGACAGGTGGCGGAAATTTGTTGGGGCTAGCGGTGAATGCGGCTCGTGTTCGTGCGACTTTGGGAGAAATTTCAAAAGCAGTTGAAAAAGCATCACAAAGACATAAAGCTGTTATTCGTTCGATTAGTGGAATCTATAGCTCTGAATATTCAAATGAGGAAGAGATAATGAATGTTAAACATATGACGGATGAGTTTTTGGAGAATGAGGGAAGACGCCCAAGAATCCTGATTGCAAAAATGGGTCAGGATGGACATGACCGGGGAGCAAAAGTAATTGCTACTGCCTTTGCAGATCTTGGCTTTGATGTGGATATTGGCCCGTTATTCCAAACACCAGCAGAAACAGCCCTACAAGCAGTGGAGAATGATGTACATGTAGTTGGAATGAGCTCTCTTGCCGCGGGCCACAAAACATTACTCCCACAGCTTATAGAAGAGCTAAGAAAACTGGGACGTGAGGATATTATTGTAATTGTGGGCGGTGTCATCCCTGCACAGGATTATGAGTACTTGAAAGAACAAGGAGCTGCTGCTATTTTTGGACCCGGTACTGTTATACCAGTTGCCGCTCAAACGGTAATCGAAGAGATCTATCATCGTTTAGGCTATGAGGAAGAGAGCGATGAATGACAAGAAAAATCGTCCTGAGTGGGTGCCAGAAAATGCCTCTGATGGTTTTACAACCGAAATCGTGAAGGGAAAAGAGCAAGATAGTCCTTCTGAAAGACGTACATTTGTGAAAAAGAAAGAGCGTTCAATTGAAGAGTTTGTGCAAGGAATCCGAGAAGGTAATCGCGCAATTCTTGCACAAGCGATTACCCTTGTTGAAAGTAATGCAAACCGTCATCAAGATCAGGCCCAGGCTGTTATTAATGAAATTCTACCCCATACTGGTAACTCCGTTAGGATCGGTATAACAGGGGTACCAGGCGCGGGGAAAAGTACGTTCATTGAGAGTTTCGGTTCGTATTTATGTGAGCAGGGGCATCGTGTAGCTGTTTTAGCTGTAGACCCAAGTAGCAGTATCACAGGTGGGAGTATTCTCGGGGATAAGACGAGAATGGAGACACTTGCCCGAAATAAGAAAGCATTTATTCGACCATCACCTTCAGGTGGGACCCTTGGTGGGGTTAATCGAAAAACAAGAGAAACGATTTTACTTTGCGAAGCAGCGGGTTTTGATGTGATTTTGGTAGAGACAATTGGTGTAGGTCAAAGTGAAGTTGTTGTAAGAAGTATGGTAGATTTTTTCCTTCTTCTCGTTTTGACAGGTGCAGGAGATGAATTACAAGGCATGAAAAAAGGGGTCATGGAGCTAGCTGATGCATTATTAATCAATAAAGCCGATGGTGACAATAGACAGAAGGCCAAGGTAGCGCGGGGAGAGTACAATCGGATTCTCCACTATCTTCAGCCTGCAACGAAGGGTTGGTCATCAAAGGCGTATACAGCTTCAGCACTTTATCATGAAGGTATGGAAGAAATGTGGAAAATTATCCAACGGTTTGTTAAGACGACGAAAGAATCTGGTGTTTTTACAGAACGGAGGAATTCTCAAACGAAGCATTGGATAAATGCGATGATTAAAGATTATCTTGAAGCAAGCTTCTTTAATCATCCGTCAATCAAAACACAACTTCCCTTGTTAGAAAATAAGGTTGTCCAGGGGGACTTAAATGTAACCTCGGCTGTGAAAGAATTAATTCAGCTATATGAAGCATAAAAAAAGAAGGAGAGCAAAATATTGCTTTCCTTCCATCTAGGGAGTTTAGGGGTATGATCTAGATGTATTTATAGAATACCCGAATAATGTAATTTTAAACGTTCTATTGATATTTTAATCAAAGCATTTTCGTTTGTAAAAACATGTTGTAAATTGATATTATTAAAGAAGGCAATATAATTTTCTTTGTGGAGGAGTGTTTTAGATGGAAGTAGATTTCAATCTGTTTATGAATGATATAGTAACAACAGCTCGTAAAGAAATTACGGAAGCTGGCTACCAAGAGTTAAAAACACCTGAAGAGGTTGAGGAAGCACTTAGCAAAAAAGGTACTACATTAGTAATGGTTAACTCAGTTTGTGGGTGTGCAGGTGGAATCGCAAGGCCAGCGGCAGCACATTCAATCCATTATGATAAGCGCCCAGATCAATTAGTGACCGTGTTTGCTGGTCAAGATAAAGCTGCAACTGAAAAAGCAAGATCTTATTTTGAAGGGTATCCGCCATCATCACCATCATTTGCATTATTAAAAGATGGTAAGGTTGTAAGAATGATTGAGCGTCACGAAATTGAAGGACATGAACCAATGGATGTAATCAATAAATTACAGGATTCCTTTGAAGAATATTGTGAAGAAGTATAAGAAGCCTTACGGGCTTCTTTTTTTTGAAATAATTTAAATGTATGCATAAGATCGTTGATTCTTTATTGCTTTTCTACTTTAATTGTTTATATTAGTAAAGTGATTAGTTTGATTTATTGGAACGGCTTTAAAGTGTGAATAATCCCCTAATGCCCAATGTAAGTAGAATAATAATACGTTCGAAAAAATAATAGAATTATTAATCAATTATTATTTTTAAAAAACATATTGTATATTTATGCAGATGTGTTAAAATACATTCTATCGAATAATTATAAAGAAATGACATAGGGGGAAAAAATAATGAAAAAGTTTTTACTAGTAACATTGTTTACTATTTTATCAATTGCATTTTTAGCAGCATGTGGGACAAGCGATGACAATGCAACTGGATCTGAAGAAGGAAAAGATGAGAAAAAGGTTTTAACAATGGGAACGTCTGCAGATTTTCCGCCATTTGAAACAATTGATGCAGCAACAGGAGAATATGTTGGGTTTGATATTGATTTAGCAAAAGCAATTGCGGATAAACTAGGTTATGAGCTTAAAATTGAAAATATGGATTTCGGTGGACTAATAAGTGCATTACAATCAGAACGTCTTGATTTTATTATTTCTGGTATGTCAGCTACTGAAGAACGTAAGAAAAACGTTGATTTTTCGAATGAATACCATAAATCAGGAGAAATGTTTGTTACCTTAAAGGATTCAGATATTAAAGCTTTTGAAGATTTGGATGGTAAAACTATTGGAGTTCAATTAGGTACCATTCAAGAAGAAGGGGCTAAAAAAATTAAAGAAGAAACACTAAAAAATATTGAATTCTCAGCATTAAATAAAGCGCCAGAACTAATTCAAGAGTTAAAAGCAGGTAGAATCGATGCAGTATATTTAGATAAAACTGTTGCTGTTGGATTCATTGAAGAACTTGACCTAGCTGGATTTGACGACCCTACTGAGGCTTCACCAGGTATGGCGATTGCTTTCGCAAAAGGTGATGCGCTAGTAGATGAATTTAATAAAGTATTAGAAGAAATGAAAGAGAACGGCGAATTAGAGAAACTTCAGAAACAATGGATAGAAGAATAGGTCAAAATTTTTGGTAGAAATGAGGTGTAAGGCATGGGTTTGGATATTGATTTCTCCGGAATCCTGCCTTCAATTCCGTTTATACTAGAAGGAATCGGTATTACGGTTTCATTTGCACTAGTATCGGCAATTTTAGGTTTAATTCTCGGGACAATATTAGCGGTTTTTAAAATAAGCAAAGTTTCATTTTTAAAGTGGTTTGCGGATATTTACACATCTATTTTTAGAGGTACACCACTTATCCTTCAATTGGTTCTAATTTATTTTGCAGTTCCACAGCTATTTCAATATGATATTGATAAATTTGTAGCAGGAGTTTTGGCGTTCGGATTAAATTCAGGTGCATATATTTCTGAAATCATTAGAGCAGGTATCCAGGCAGTTGACAAAGGCCAACAAGAAGCAGCAGAAGCGCTTGGAATTTCGTACCGACCAATGATGTTAGATATTATCCTGCCACAAGCAGTCAAAAATATTTTACCAGCACTCTTAAATGAATTTATTACCTTAACGAAGGAATCTGCAATTGTAAGTACAATTGGATTATTGGATATTATGAGACGGGCTCAAGTTGTCGGAGCTAACACATTCCGCTATTTTGAACCATTATTAATTGCTGGTCTAGTCTATTGGATTATCGTTACAATCCTCACATTCCTAGGCGGAAGACTTGAGAGGAGGTTGCGTCGTAGTGAGTAATGATCATATCAGAGTAGAAGGTCTTCATAAATCTTTTGGCAAACTGAATGTGTTAAAAGGGATTACGACCACCTTTAAACAAGGAGAGGTTGTAGCGATTATTGGTCCTTCTGGGTCTGGGAAATCCACATTTCTTAGATGTTTAAATTTACTTGAAAAACCGACACAGGGACAGATTTGGGTTGGTCAAGATGAGATCACAAATTCAAAAACGAATATTACGAAGGTTCGTGAGCATATCGGAATGGTGTTCCAGCATTTCCACCTGTTCCCACATAAGACAGTCCTACAAAATCTCACATATGCACCAATGAAGGTAAGAGGGCTTTCCAAGAATGAGGCGGAAAGTAAGGCTATGGAATTGTTAAAACAGGTTGGCTTATCTGAAAAGGCCAATGAATATCCAAATCGCCTTTCTGGTGGTCAAAAACAAAGGGTAGCAATCGCAAGAGCGTTAGCCATGGAACCTGAAATAATGTTATTCGACGAGCCAACTTCAGCACTTGATCCTGAGATGGTCAAAGAGGTTCTTACTGTTATGAAAGGATTGGCTCATACAGGGATGACGATGTTAATTGTTACCCACGAAATGGGCTTTGCTCGCGAAGTAGCAGATAAGGTACTCTTTATGGATGATGGAGTCATCGTTGAAGAAACAACTCCAAATGAGTTTTTCACAAATCCAAATAGCAAACGTGCGCAGGACTTCTTAGAAAAGGTTCTATAAAAAGAATGATCGACGTGATCATTCTTTTTTTCGTTTATTAAGTATAGTAAGATTAGTAAATGTGTTTTGTTTTTCCTCTATTTAACAATATAATAAATTTATTATGGATTTTTAGGAGCCGATTTATGTTTAAAATAGGTTATCGAACATTAAAAACAGCTATAGGTACAACAATATCTATATCAATCGCAAAACTAATTGGACTAGATAGTTTTGCATCTGCTGGAATTCTAACGATTTTATGTATTAAAGTAACAAGAAAAAAATCGTTGGAAAGTTCATGGGAGCGATTTGTTGCGTGTGTAGTTGGAATCATATTTTCGTCTGTATTCTTCGAGGGTATAGGCTATCATCCATTAACCATTGGGTTATTACTGCTATTTTTTATCCCTACTGTCGTTATTCTAAAAGCAAAAGATGGAATCGTAACAAGTATCGTTATTATTTTACATATATTTTCAGCGGGTAATGTAACATTGAATTTAATTGTTAATGAACTAGGGTTAATTATCATTGGTATTGGAGTTGCGCTATTTGTAAATCTATATATGCCAAGTGTTGACAAACAACTTAAGGCATACCAACAAGAAATTGAAATTCTATTTGGAAATATTTTAAATGAAATGGTCCATTATCTTCGAACAGGCGATAGTATTTGGGATGGTCGGGAGATAACTGCTGTTGAGGAATTATTAAAAAAAGCGAAAAGCATTGCATATAGAGATGTTGAAAATAATTTAATGAGGGATGAAAATTTATATTATACCTATTTCGAAATGCGAGAAAGGCAGTTCGAGATTCTGCAAAGAATGTTACCTACTATTACTTCAATGACTCAGTCGGTGGAGCAGGGGAAGATGGTTGCCGATTTTATTATGGAGGTGAGCCAGTCCATTCATCCTGGAAACACGGCTATTGTATTTTTGAAGAAACTAGAATCTATGCGTAAAGAGTTTAGAGAAATGCCATTGCCAGTAACTCGAGAGGAGTTTGAGACAAGAGCTGCTCTCTTTCAATTTATAAAAGAAATGGAAGAGTATTTAATCATAAAAAGACTATTCAAGGGTTTGCCAACCTAATTTTATAACGTGTAAAGGTGACCAAAATGGTCACCTCCACGTTGTTTAAAAAACATGCAACACTTAAATGTTTGAATTAAAACCACATACCTACGCCTGCTAAGAGGGTAGTAATTAGCATTACTCCAATCATTAAATATACAACAATCTTTTGTGTTTTACGGGACATGTCATTTACTCCCTTCTGCTTACATACTTATTTATAAATATTTTACCTTGAAAAACCAACTTGGACAACCATTATGTATTATTCATTATAACTGAAAATACACAATTTTTTATGAGTTCATGCTACAATATAGTTATTATATGAAACGCTTACAATTATTGAGCGAGCGCTCGCTTGAGGAGTGAAAACATGATAAAAAAAATAGACCATATTGGAATTGCTGTCTCATCGATTGAAAATTCCCTCCCATTTTACACAAATATTCTTAATCTCCAATTAGAAGGCATTGAAGAAGTAGAATCAGAGAACGTAAAAGTTGCTTTCATAAATATTGGAGAATCGAAGCTTGAACTATTGGAGCCTCTTTCACCAGAAAGTCCAATTTCCAAATTTATAGAAAAACGTGGCGAAGGAATTCATCACGTTGCCTTAGGTGTGTCATCGATTGAAGCCCGCATCCAAGATATGAAGGAAAATGGTATTCGAATGCTTGCCGATGAGCCAAAGCTAGGTGCAGGCGGTGCAAAAATTGCATTTATGCATCCAAAATCAACAGGTAGTGTCTTATATGAGCTTTGTGAGAAACATAGTAAAGGGGAAACGAACAAATGATAGATATTTATGAAAAAATTAATGAACTTTATGATCGCCGTCGTGAAGTTGAATTAGGTGGCGGAGATGAAAAAATAGACAAACAACATGAAAAAGGAAAATTAACTGCACGAGAACGTATCGACTTATTACTTGATAAAGGAACCTTCGTAGAATTAAATCCTTTTATTGAACACCGCAGCACAGACTTTGGCTTAGAAGATAAAAAAGGACCTGGGGACGGGGTTGTAACAGGCTACGGAAAAATAAATGGCAGACCGGTCTATTTGTTTTCACAGGATTTTACGGTGTTTGGTGGTGCACTGGGAGAAATGCATGCAAAGAAAATCGCGAATGTGATGGATCTAGCTGCTAAAAATGGGGCACCTTTCATTGGCCTAAATGATTCGGGTGGTGCAAGAATCCAAGAGGGAGTCGTTTCTCTTGATGGATATGGTCACATTTTTTATCGGAATGCAATATACTCTGGAGTTATCCCTCAAATATCGGTGATTATGGGACCATGTGCGGGTGGTGCTGTGTATTCTCCTGCGATTACTGATTTTGTATTCATGGTTGAAAAGACGTCTCAAATGTTTATTACAGGGCCGAAAGTTATTGAAACTGTAACGGGTGAGAAAATAAGCTCGGAGGATTTAGGTGGGGCAAACGTACATAATTCGATTAGTGGGAACGCCCATTTTTCAGGTAAGACCGAAGAAGAGGTATTACAACAGGTGAGGGCTTTAGTGAGCTATCTTCCCCAAAATAATGAAGAAAAGGCTCCAATACTACCAGTTGAGGATAACGATGATTATAGACCCGACTTAACAGAAATCATTCCATTCGATGCAGTCAGACCCTATGATGTTCGAAAAGTGATCGAGCAAGTAGTCGATGCCGATACATTTATGGAGGTTCATAAAGATTTTGCGAAGAATATTGTTGTCGGGTTTGCAAGAGTAAAAGGGGAAGTTGTAGGGTTAGTATGTAACCAACCTAAATACATGGCAGGTGGACTTGATATTGATTCATCTGATAAAGCCTCACGATTCATTCGTTTTTGTGATTCCTTCAATATCCCACTTATTACATTTGAGGATGTGACAGGGTTCTTCCCAGGGGTAAAACAAGAACATGGAGGAATTATCCGCCACGGAGCAAAGATTTTATATGCCTACTCAGAAGCAACGGTACCTAAGTTAACTGTCATTCTTAGAAAGGCATATGGAGGGGCTTATGTCGCACTAAACAGTAAATCAATCGGTGCTGATTTAGTTTTTGCATGGCCTAATGCTGAAATTGCAGTAATGGGTCCTCAGGGCGCAGCTAATATTATTTTTGCACGTGAAATCAATGATAGTGATAATCCTGAACAGACACGTGAGCAAAAGATCGAAGAATATCGCGAAAAATTTGCCAATCCATATGTAGCAGCAAGCCAAGGGATGGTGGACGACGTCATCGATCCTCGAGAAACAAGAATTAAAATCATCCAAGCCTTAGAAATGCTACGAAACAAAAAAGAAACTCGCCCTAATAAGAAGCATGGGAATATTCCGTTATAATTCAACAATTTGATTTTTGGAGATAATATGATAGGCTAAAATTATTAACTTATTCATTAACCTATTCATCTTGGAGGTACATAGTATGATTAATCAGGACAGACTTGTTAATGAGTTTTTAGAGCTCGTACAAGTAGACTCAGAAACAAAATTCGAAACAGAAATTGCGAAGGTTCTAAAAGAAAAATTCACTGCGTTAGGTGTCCACGTTGTAGAGGATGATACCACTAGCCAAACAGGACATGGTGCAGGGAATTTAATATGTACTCTTGAAGCCACAAAAAATGATGTGGATCCGATTTACTTTACTTCTCATATGGATACAGTTGTCCCTGGTAAAGGAATTAAACCTTCTATCAAGGATGGTTATATTGTTTCGGACGGAACAACGATTTTAGGCGCAGATGATAAAGCAGGTCTTGCTGCTATGTTTGAAGCAATCCGTGTTCTAAAAGAAAATCAAATTCCGCACGGTACAATTGAATTTATTATTACTGTAGGTGAGGAATCTGGTCTTGTCGGCGCTAAAGCATTAGACCGCTCGAAGATTACTGCCAAATACGGATATGCACTTGATAGTGACGGAAAAGTTGGAGATATTGTTGTTGCTGCACCTACACAAGCTAAGGTAAGAGCAACAATCATCGGAAAAACAGCTCATGCAGGTGTCGCACCTGAAAAAGGTGTTTCTGCAATTACGATGGCAGCAAAAGCCATTGCAAAGATGCCTCTAGGACGAATCGATGAAGAAACTACTGCTAATATTGGGCGTTTTGAAGGGGGTACACAAACAAATATTGTTTGTGACCATGTTGAAATTTTAGCTGAGGCACGTTCTCTAGTGACAGAAAAGATGGAAGCACAAGTTCAGAAAATGAAAGCAGCTTTTGAATCTGTTGCAGCCGATATGGGTGGTAGAGCTGAGGTTGAAATTACAGTTATGTATCCAGGATTCAAATTTGCAGATGGGGACCATGTTGTCGAGGTTGCAAAACGAGCTGTAGCAAAAATTGGTCGTCAAAGCGCGCTCCAAAAAAGCGGTGGAGGCAGTGATGCCAATGTTATCGCAGGACATGGCATCCCTACTGTTAACCTTGCTGTAGGATATGAAGAAATTCACACAACAAATGAAAAAATGCCAGTAGAAGAACTAGTCAAAACCGCAGAACTTATCGTTGCGATTGTTGAAGAAGTTGCAAAATAACGTACTAAAAAAGTGGAATTCTCTCTTTGTTGAGGAGTTTCACTTTTTTATTTCCTTTCGATAACAGGTAAAGTATGATAGATATAGAATAAAGTTAAAGCCTCCGGCGGATGCCACGATTTTTCAGAGGTAGCTTTTCGATCCGAAAGATCAAAGACTATGAACGCCACATCCTGTGGCAACGTCTTTATGACCCAGTTCCTGTGGGCCGGATAAATCGGATGCAAATAAGCCAAGGCGCATTAGGTAGAGGTGAATGTTAGATGGAAGACCAAAAAGTCGTTGTATTTTCATCAGGGAATGAAGAATTTGGCATTCCTGTTTTAAAAGTCATTTCGATAGAAAGAGCCCAAAAGTTAAACGCTATTCCGCAAATGCCAACATTTTTGCTAGGTATGTTAACGATTCGTGATCAACTCATTCCAATTGTTGATGCAGGAATTATTTTATTTAATAAACCAACAACCCACACAGATAAAACGAAAATTATCGTTACTCAAACAGATTCATTATCAGTAGGATTACTTGTCGATGATGCGATAGAAATAATGGATATCCCAAAAACTCAATTGAAACAATTGAGTTTAACCTACCAGCTTTCCCCATACATAACAGGAGTTGCGACCCTTGAGAATCGATTGATTACTTTACTCGAGGCGGATAAATTGTTGGATAGTCTTGAAGGATTTGATATGATTGAGGATCACATTAAAAGTCACCAATAGAATTGGTGGCTTTTTCTATGATAAACTATATTTATGGATTATTAGTAGGAAGTGCAAATCATGAAAGAAATGTATCCGAAAAATGGGAAGGTTATTTTACATGTGGACATGAATAGCTTTTACGCATCAGTCGAGGTTGCCTATGATCCTTCTTTACAGGGTAAGCCTTTAGCGATTGCAGGGAATGTCGAAGAGCGAAAAGGCATTATTGTCACCTGTAGCTATGAGGCTCGTGCCTTTGGAGTGAAAACAACGATGCCTTTATGGGAGGCAAAACGAAAATGTCCAAACCTTATCGTTCGTAAACCAAACTTTGAACGCTACCGTAGAGCTTCATTGGCCATGTTCGATATCCTTCGCACATACACGGATTTAGTTGAACCAGTTTCAATTGACGAAGGCTATATGGATATAACGGGCTGTTATGAAAAGGGATCGCCGATTGAAATTGCGTCTTCCATTCAAGAAACTTTACAAAAAGCGCTTCTACTTCCTTGTAGCATTGGAATTGCACCAAATAAATTTTTAGCGAAAATGGCATCCGATATGAAAAAACCACTAGGAATCACTGTATTGCGGAAGCGGGATGTTCCAATTATTCTCTGGCCAATGCCAGTTGGAGAAATGCATGGAGTTGGTTCGAAAACTGCAGAAAAATTAGCGACAATCAATATTCATACAATTGGAGACCTTGCTAAGGGCAACGATATTCAATTAAAGCAGTTATTAGGAATTAATGGGGAGCGGATTAAGCAAAGAGCAAACGGAATTGATAACCGACTTGTTGACCCTGATGCAATCTCAGAGTTCAAAAGCATCGGTAATTCGACAACATTACCATATGATTCAACAGATGAGGAAGAACTTCTCGGTGTTATCAAAAGACTATCGAATTCTGTTGGAGCACGCATTAGAAGGAAGGATATGCTATCCAATAATGTCCAGTTGATGATTCGATATTCTGATCGAAAAACGGTAACAAGAAGTCGGAAACTTGATAATCCAATTGATCAGGATGAAGAGATTTATAAAGCAGCCAAGCGCTTGTGGACAAAACATTGGAACGGGGAACCCATTCGATTATTAGGTGTCACAGCCCAGGAACTTGTTGAGAAACAAGTGGCATTTAAACAACTTGATCTTTTTTCCTATGAGAAGGAAGCGAAAAAAGAACCCTTACTGAAAGTGATTGATGAATTAAAAGGGAAATACGGGAATGAGATTGTATCAAAAGGGGTTAAACTGCCTAAAGATAAGAAACCGCGAGATAATGAACATGGAACGAGTTTTGAGAAAGACTTCTTGAGTGATTAAATAGTAAAGACCCGACTCATAGAGCCGGGTCTCTTTTTTCATTTTAGTCTTCAACTGGCCACCAGTGGAATCCATCTTCTGCCAATAGTTCATCAGACGCCTTAGGACCATTAGATCCAGATGGATAATTTGGGAATTCAGTTGCAATTTGGTTTTCCCAAACCTTTGAAATTGAGTCGACGTAGCGCCATGAAAGGGCCACTTCATCCCAGTGAGCAAAGTTTGTTGTATCACCCATCATACAGTCATAAATAAGCTTCTCATAAGCTTCAGGCGTGTTTATACCATCAATGCAGTTATTGCAATAATCAAGCTTAACAGGTAATGTCATTGTGTTTTGACCTGGTCTTTTTGCATTTAAATAAAGTGTAATACCTTCATCAGGCTGGATATTTATGACAAGCAGGTTAGGATTTTGTTGCTCATTTTCCTCTTTATAATATAAATCCATCGGAATGTCTTTGAATTGAACTACAATTTTTGTTGATTTTTTCTTCATTCTCTTACCGGTACGGATATAGAAAGGAACGCCTGCCCATCTAAAATTGTCGATTAGAAGTTTACCTGCAACAAATGTAGCAGTATTTGATGCTGGGTCTACTTTTTCCTCTTCTCGGTAACCAGGAACCTGTTTGCCATTTAACGTACCAGCATCGTATTGCCCTCTAACGAAGTATTTTTTTACATCCTCATCTTCTAATGGGCGAAGGGCACGCAATACTTTTATTTTTTCACTACGAATCTCATCGGTATTTAATTTAATTGGCGGTTCCATCGCTAATAATGCAACCATTTGAAGCATATGGTTTTGTACCATATCCCGGAGAGCGCCTGATTTTTCATAATAGCCGCCGCGATCTTCTACTCCA
Source organism: Fredinandcohnia aciditolerans (assembly GCA_003640645.1). Taxonomy (GTDB): domain Bacteria; phylum Bacillota; class Bacilli; order Bacillales; family Bacillaceae_L; genus Ferdinandcohnia; species Ferdinandcohnia aciditolerans. Next base: position 48,416 of record QGHH01000014.1, read on the forward strand.
AGTACTTCACTTGATGTGACCTGGATATTTGATATGTATCGATTATTCCAAAGTGGTTCGAATATTGCGTTTGCAAAGCGGATGACTTCAATATTTTGGACCATTTCTTTTCCTAAATAGTGGTCGATTCGGTAAATTTCATCCTCTGAGAAAGCATGGCGAAGCTTCTCATTCAATTGCTTTGCAGATGGCAGGTTATGTCCAAAAGGTTTTTCAATTACAAGTCTTGTATAACCTTCTGTATCCGTTAATTCTTCAGCTTTAATGTTGACTGCGATTGTCCCAAAAAACTCTGGAGCCATTGCTAAATAAAAGATCCTATTACCTTCTGTTTTGTAAGTTGAATCTAGTTTTTCAGCTAGGTTCTTTAATTCCTTATAAGAAGCACGATCATTCACATTAAACGGAAGGTAGTAAAAGTGTTTTGAGAACTTCTCGATATCCTCACGATTTTCCTCAAATCTTCCCGATACAGAATTTCTTACGTTTTGTTGGAATTCTTCATTCTCTAATGGGCGTCTTGCCACCCCGATAACCGCGAAATTTTCAGAGAGTTTGCCTTTCGTATAAAGGTTATATATAGAAGGGTAAAGCTTTCGATTTGCCAAATCACCTGTTGCTCCAAAAATAACCACGATTGATTTTGGTGCTGTATTTGTCATATAAATCCCCCACTTCTTAAAGCTTTAGTGATATTTATTTAATGTATACTTTTTTGTTTAGTAAATCAACTAATTCGTATGAATTTTTCAAACTCCTTTTTAAAGTATGCCTTAACCAGGGCTGGATATTCGAAAACGATTGTAAGTAGTCGTTGAAGTGGCTTATCTAGAGAACGAATGGCAGAATATGATATAGTAGGTAATGGAATATAAACGAAAGACTAGCAAAAAAATTTAAAAATTATCTGGAGGATTTCTGTGTGGAAGTCGTATTTTTAGGAACAGGTGCAGGGGTACCTGCAAAAGAGCGGAATGTCACTTCAATTGCTTTACAATTGCTGGATGAACGTAGGGCGACCTGGTTGTTTGATTGTGGGGAGGCAACACAGCATCAAATCCTACATACATCTATAAAACCAGGGAAAATAGAAAAAATTTTCGTCACTCATTTGCATGGTGACCATATTTTTGGTTTGCCAGGGTTATTAGGAAGTCGCTCCTTTCAAGGAGGAGAGTCCTTATTAACTATTTATGGCCCTAAGGGAATAAGCGAATTTATTGAAACTTCTATAAAGGTAAGTACCACACATATTCGATATCCACTTGAAATCGTTGAAATTGAAGAAGGCGTGGTCTTTGAGGACGAACAATTTTGTGTTACTGCAAAAGAATTAGAGCATGGGATTCAATCTTTTGGGTATCGAATTGTAGAAAAAGACCTCCCAGGAACATTGCTTGTGGATAAGCTATCAAAAGAAGGAATTAAACCTGGGCCTATTTATCAAAAAATTAAAGAAGGACAAACAGTTATCCTTGAGGATGGACGTCAGATTAATGGAGAGGAATATATTGGTCCACCTAAGAAGGGACGTATAGTGACTATTTTAGGTGATACCCGTTATGTTAAAGAAAGTATTGAACTTGCAAAGGATGCAGATATACTCATTCATGAAGCAACATTTAGTGCAAATGAAGCCGATTTAGCTCATGATTATTTTCACTCTACCACAACTCAGGCGGCTGATGTTGCCAAACTAGCAGAGGTCAAACAATTAATACTTACACATATAAGCTCTAGATATCAAGTTGATGATTGTCAGAGGCTTCTTGAGGAAGCCCAGCAAGTGTTTGAGCCGACTTATATGGCAGCAGATTTCTTAAGATACGATGTCAAATCAAACCAAACAAAAAATAAAGACAAACAGATTGGAGGTATATAACAATGAATACTGTTATTGAAACAATTATGAATCACCGTTCGATTCGTAAATTTGAAGAAAAAGTATTATCAGATGAACAAATTCGTACGATTGTTGAATGTGCCCAAGCAGCTTCAACATCTAGTTTTATCCAAGCCTATTCCATTATTGGCGTGAAAGATCCAGATAAAAAGAAGAAGCTCGCGGAAATCGTCGGTAACCAGGCTTATGTTGCCGAGAATGGTCATTTCTTTGTGTTTTGTGGAGATCTACATCGTCACCAGGTTATTAGCCAAATGGAGGAAAAGGACTTATCGACTTCATTGGAGAGTGCAGAGAAATTTATGGTCGCTACAATAGATGCTGCATTGGCCGCTCAAAATGCAGTACTCGCAGCAGAATCAATGGGATTGGGCGCTTGCTATATTGGTGGACTGCGTAACAATCTAGACGAGGTTTGCAAACTCCTACATATCCCTAAATTTGTGATACCTCTTTTCGGAATTGCAGTGGGCTATCCAGCCCAAATGCCTGATAAAAAACCACGTCTTCCTTTCGAGCATATTTATCATGAAGGTGAGTATAACCAGGATGAAGACTTATTTAAACAAGAGCTGCATACCTACAACCAAACTATCTCAGCCTATTATCAAGCACGTACAAATGGGAAACGCTCAGATACATGGACCGGGCAGATGGCAAACAGCCTTGAAAATCCAAAGCGGATGTATATGAAGGATTTTGTTAAAGGACAAGGCTTAAATCAAAAGTAAACCTAGGATAGAAAGGAGTCGGAATCCATGGATATCAAAATCAATCATAAATTGATAAAGGAAATGTGTGGAACCGTCTCCTTTAAAAGAGGGGACGCTTTTTATCGAACAAACAAGGTTCAATTAACTGAATATGGATCAAATAAGTGCAGAGCCATTGTTAAAGGAGCAGAGGATTTTCACGTAACAATTGAAAAAGATAGACAAGGAAAATTAGTGACTACATGCAGTTGTCCATCCCTTGCCAATTTCGATAAGGAATGTCAGCATATTGCTGCCGTTTTGATTGCGATAAATGAACAGCAATATCAAGAACCATTAGCTTTCGATGAAATTCAAACTTCTACTAACGAAAAATTGACTAATGATTTCATGACATTATTTACAAATCGGCCGTTACGATCTAGTGGCCATCAGCTTCACTTTGAAAAAAGAGAAGTACTCAATGTTAGATTCATATGTAAGCCCGTTAAGGTTTCGAATGAGCAAGTCTTAATTGGATTGGAAATAGGAATCGAACAGATGGGGGTACATGATATTCGCAGCTTTCTTGAGGATATAAAACAAGGAAAGCCTAGTTTGATATCTGAACAATTTTCATATGATCCAAATCTCCATTGTTTTTTATATGAAGTAGATACTCTACTACACCAATTGATTAAAGTTACTGAGGATGAAAAAGTTTATTTTGAAGTAAACTCGTTAGATGATCTGGAAACTCGTGAAATATTGTTAATTCCGCCATCTTCTTGGAAAGTTCTCGTACCTTTATTATCTAAGTGCCCGTCTGTTTATATTGAAAACAATGGTAATACATATGTGGGCATTCAAATCGAAGAGGAACAACCACCACTGTATTTTTCATTTGAAGAAGGGCAAGAATGTGACTATCAATTAACCATCCAAGGATTTAACAGAATGATTATTTTAAAATCCTATCATATTGTGTTAAGTGATGGACGACTCTATCAAATTTCTGAACAAGATTGTGATCGCTTATTTGATTTAAAGAACATGCTCGTAAATCCAGGTGCTAATCATATTCCAATTCCAAAGGGACAAACTCAATTTTTTCTAAAAACAATCGTTCCAAGCTTGAAAAAAATTGGTGTCGTTCATATGTCTCAAGCCATTTCCAAAGAATTTTTGAAAACTCCACTTGTTGCTAAGCTTTACTTGGATCGACTTCGAAATAAACTGCTGGCAGGGCTTGAGTTTCACTATGAAAATACCATCATCCAACCTCTTGAGAATCGTGATATTCCAACAGGACCTATGGTAATTAGGGATATAGAAAAAGAGGATGAGATTTTAAGAATTATGGATGATAGCGGTCTTTCGAAGACGGAGGGTGGGTATTACTTGCATAATGAGGAACTTGAATATGAGTTTTTGTATCATCTCGTTCCAAAGTTGCAACCTCACTGTCAAATTTATGCTACGACAGCTATTCGAAATCGCATTTTACCTAAAACTGAACATCCGAAAATAAGGGTGAAAATAAAAAAAGAACGTACAAATTGGCTCGAGTTTAAATTTGAAATGAAGGGCATTGCAGACCAGGAAATTCGTGAAATTTTATGTGCCCTTGAGGAAAAACGCAAATATTACCGCTTGAAAAATGGTTCATTGCTCTCACTTGAAACGAGGGAGATGGAGGAAATTCAGCGATTTTTAAAGGCTGTTCCAATTCAAGACGATGATTTCGAAGCAACCTTAAACATGCCAATGATGGAAGCCCTACCCATTTTGGACTCGTTTGATAACGATGAAATCTATACAGCTGAAGAATCATTCCGCCAATTTCTTGATTCAATTCGAAATCCTAGTCATTTGAGTATAGAGGTCCCGCATCATTTAGATACCATTTTACGAGATTATCAAAAGCAAGGCTTTAAATGGTTGAAAACTCTCGCAAGTTATGGATTTGGTGGTGTACTTGCGGATGATATGGGACTTGGTAAAACAGTACAAAGTATTGCTTTTATTGTTTCTGAGCTTGAAACGATTCGGGATAATAAGCACCCAGTTCTCATTGTTTGCCCATCATCGTTAACATACAATTGGCTCCATGAAATCTTGAAATTTGCTCCTGAACTTCAAGCAATTGTAATTGATGGCAATAAGGATGAGCGAAGAGCACTACATAAAGAATGTGAAGACATGGATGTTCTTATCACATCCTATCCGTTATTGAGACGTGATATTAAATGGTATGAGTCTATTAACTTCCATACCGTTTTCTTCGATGAGGCTCAAGCCTTTAAAAATCCAGTTACCCAAACTGCCAGAGCTGTTAAAAAACTAAAAGCAAATCATCGTTTTGGATTAACTGGAACACCGGTTGAAAATTCAATTGAAGAGCTTTGGTCCATTTACTATGTAGTTTTTCCACAGCTTTTTAAGGGGTTAAAGGAATATAGTCATCTATCAAGGAAAGAGATCGCAAGAAAGGTTCGCCCATTTTTACTTCGCCGTGTGAAAGAAGACGTTCTTGCAGAGCTGCCGGAGAAAATTGAAATCCTTGAATCATCAGAACTTTTACCAGAACAAAAGAAGCTCTACGCTGCCTATTTAGCAAAGCTACGTCATGATACATTAAAGCATCTTGATAAAGACACTATACGAAAGAATCGGATACGAATCCTTGCTGGAATCACCAGACTAAGACAAATTTGTTGTCATCCTGCTTTATTTGTGGATGGTTATAAGGGAAGTTCTGCAAAATTTGAGCAACTTTTACAAATTATCGAGGAATCCAAACTTTCTGGAAGGAGAGTTTTGATTTTCTCACAATTTACGAAAATGCTTGGACTGATTGGTAGGGAATTATCTAGTAAGGGGTATACTTATTTCTATCTTGATGGACAAACACCTACAGAGGAACGAGTGGAATTATGCCAACGTTTTAATGTTGGAGAACGAGAACTCTTTTTAATTTCTTTAAAAGCAGGAGGAACGGGTCTGAATCTGACAGGAGCGGATACTGTCATTTTATATGACCTTTGGTGGAATCCAGCTGTCGAGGAACAGGCTGCTGACCGTGCCCACCGAATCGGTCAGAAAAAGATAGTCCAAGTAATTAAGCTTTTTGCACGCGGCACAATCGAAGAAAAGATGAATGAATTACAGGAGAAAAAGCGGGACCTTATTACGGATCTTATTGATTCTGAGGAAAAAACGGCATTGACAGAAGAAGATATTCGGGAACTTCTCATGATATAACAAATCGACAAGGCAAAGGCACTTGTCGATTTTTTTGTTAATTATTATTACCATCCGCGTTCGTATTGTTTTGGACTATCAATTGAAACACCAAGCTCTTTTGCAGCCGTTCTTGGCCAATAAGGGTCGCGTAATAATTCTCGAGCAATAAATATTAAATCAGCCCGATTATTTTTTAATATCTCTTCAGCTTGAACAGCTTTGGTGATCAAACCAACTGCGCCAGTAGGGATATTGGCTTCATTGCGAATTTTATCTGCAAAACCAACCTGGTAGCCTGGATATGCATCAATTTTAGCTGGAACAACAGCACCAGAGCTGACATCGATTAGATCCACACCTTGGTCTTTCATGCGTTTTGCGTATTGCACATAATCGGTAGGTGTCAAACCACCTTCCGCATAATCATTTGCTGATACACGAACAAATAGTGGACCATCCCATACCTCTTGAACAGCTTCGATTACCTCTTCTAGGAAGCGATAGCGATTTTCGGGACTCCCGCCATATTCATCTTCACGTTTATTTGAAAGTGGAGATAAAAATTCATTTATCAAATAGCCGTGTGCCCCATGGATTTCAATAATATCAAAACCAGCTTCTTTTGCGCGTCTTGCTCCATCCTTGAATGCAGCGATTGTTTCTTTTATTTCATTTATCGTTAATTCCTTTGGTGTTTTATAGCTTTCATTAAATGCAATGGCAGAAGGAGCAACAATATCTCCTGTAACTGTTGCTTTTCGTCCGGCATGGGCAATTTGAATGGATGTTTTTGAGCCATATGCTTTAATCATTTCAACTAGCTTTTTTAATCCTGGCACATGATCGTCGCTCCAAATACCTAAATCCTGTGGCGAGATTCTTCCTTGCGGGGTTACTGCGGTTGCCTCAACCATGATGAGCCCTACCTGACCAACAGCACGGCTAACATAATGGGTATAATGCCAATCCTGAAGCATCCCATCCTCATTGTGACTGGAATACATACACATCGGTGACATAACAATTCTATTTTTTAAAGTAACATTTTTAATTGTATAGGGTGAGAATAATGCTGATTCCATATGATTTAAGCCTCCTATGTATTTCGTATTACTAAATATTATATCATTTTAGTTATGCATATTAAAAAAATAAGCATCGACTTTCTCTCGTCGATGCCTTTCTTTATTTAACATTGGCTTCAGCTAATTTCTTTCCTGTTTCTTTACTTATGAGTGCCACTTTCGTTGGCATGTATTTTTGATTTTGCTTATTAAATATATATCTTGTTTCGAGATAAGCGATTACGTCATAGTGGGCAATTCCGGAAACAGCCTGGATGGCAACAATTTCTTGCGGCTTCATTTTGGTTAATTTATCGAAACGATATCCCGAAGCTGGATCCACCCATGTCTCCATTTCTTGAAGTCGATTACGCAGTTCTTTTTTATCAGGAAAATCACGGTAGCGCTCTTCTGATAATGGGATGATTCCTTCCAAGCTATTTTGCTTATCTATAAATTCGATCTGAAAATCGCCAGTGTATTTCATTGAATAACGCTTTTTTGCTTCATCAAACCATCCTGAAGAATTAGGGTCAGTATAGATTTCCTCCACTTTTTCACCCGTATAGCTTAGGACAGTTAGACCAGTGATACCGCCACTTCCGATCGAACGAAAATAGAGGAGAATATCCTGTTTCCCGTTTTGAATGACATCTGCAAACTGCATTTCAGCCTGTTGATATAAATCCTGTTTATTATGATAGGTTCCTAACTGGTCCCCATTGATTTTTAAAGACCATTCATTCGCAAGGTTATATTGATTTTTTCGTGCGTAAAGCTCAATGATGTCCTTCTTACCATCACCGTCTAAATCAACATACTCTTTTTGAATAATTGTAAAAGGGCCATATTCAACATCGTTTTGCCCGGCAAGAGTTACACTGTGAAATCCACTAAGAAGGCCTAAAAAAAGTAAAAAACGTATCAGTTTCACAAAATCACCTCTTTGGTAGGATAACCAAAAATTGAGAGGGATATAGGTGAAATGCCTTATTTTGTGTAAAAGTTTTCAGTGTAATAAGGGTGAGACTCCGTATTAAAAGCGACTCCCACACCTAAATATTTATATTCCTTTTTTAAAATATTTTCTCGATGTCCCATTGAGTTCATTAAACCTTCATGGGCAAAAATACTGCTAAATTGTCCATAAGCGAGATTTTCACCAGCAATGGTAAATAAAATTTCATCCTCAATCATTCGATCAAACGGAGACTGTCCTTGTAGATTAGTATGGCTAAAATAATCATTTTGCGCCATATCTAAGCTATGCTTTCGAGCCGTTTCCTTCACATGATCATCCCAAGTTAGAACGCCTAGTCCATGATTTACTCTAGATGCATTTGTTAGGTCAAATAATTGATATTCGAACCCTTCTTTCAACTGATCACTTGCATCTGTGTAAAAATCGGCTCTTTTTTGCTCTAGAGCTTCTGAAACAATTTGAATCGAGGTCACTGAGTTATTCTGATGTTTATCATAAAAAAGGGTGACATAGGTGTTATCTATGTGGAAGACATCATAGTCCCGGTCCTGTTGAAATTCATAGTACACAAATCCTTTTTGAATTCGCGTCATTGGTTCCCCCAGTAGATTAAGTGCTTCTTGTTTTTGTGTTCCATACTTGATTCCTTTTGTCGATGAGATGAGGTCCTGATTTGTGTATAAGCCTACAACATTATTCTCCGAGTCAAAAGCCACCAACATAAAATTTTGATAGTTTTCATGATACGTATACCAGTTCGTTCCATATTCATTTAAAGACACTCGTTTTGGATCCCCAAGTTTTGCTTCTACTGTCTGTTTGCTTTCCCCAAGCTCGATATTGTGAATCGAAAAGGCCTGTTTACTCGGTGTATCTAATTCTGGTTTCTTCACTTTATTTTTGTCGATAATCGAATTTTCTGGTGCCTTTTCTTCAAAGGTTTGCCATAAGGTTTCGATATATTGTATGCCTTCGTTCAGTTTGTTTTTTATATTTGCAAGTTCTTCAGATTCAGATACTCTGTCGATTTCAGTTGTAATAGTATTTAAAACTGATTGATTATCAGTTTTTGCAGCTAGTTTATCTAATACTGTCCAACCGGCGTATAGGAAAAATAAAAAAGATATAAATAGAAGAATTCTCCTCATAAGTCAACCTCCATCCCTAAGATTCATTTTATCCAATTTTTTTCGAAACGATAAGGGATTTAAGATGAAAAAGGAAAAAGGGGACTATTGCCCCTTATGTTGTAGTATTATTTTTTCCAATCCATGTAAAATAAAGCAAAATGGAAATTAACACAGATAGTGCAGAGGCGATGTAAATGGATTGGTATCCTAATAAATAGGCGATTTGACCAAAGGCAATCGCACCAATCCCCACTCCTAAATCAAAAGAAGAAAAAAAGGTTGCATTTGCCATCCCTTTTCGATTGTCAGGAGCCGTTTGTACAGCCCATGCTTGTAAGGCAGGCTGCAATGCACCGAAACCTAAACCGTACATAAAAGCTGCTATGTAAAGGACAAGACTACTAGGTAACCAGGCTAATAGTAACATAGCTAATACAATTGAAAAAGCACCTGGTGCAAACACGGCACGATGTCCCTTCAGATCATATAGGCGGCCAGCAAAGGTTCGGGAAATCATTAGAGCAACTGCAAATAAAAGAAAATACCATTCAATCCCGGATATTCCCTTTTGTACAGTATATAAAGGTAAAAAGGCTGCAATTCCTCCAAATGAAACAGTTATAAAGAATAATAGAATCGAAGGCGGGAGCGCAGTTTCTTCATAGAAGTCCCATTTTTTAGGGTTTTCTTTTACTGTTTCAGTTTTTTTATAGTGGATTCTAGATGATAGGATGAGTGCGACTAAACCTAAAATGGCGCAAATGGAAAAGAGTTTTGTATAGGATATTGTACCAGCAAGTGTAAGGCCTAACGAAGGACCAAAAGCTAGTGCGATATTTCCGAATAGACCAAAATAGCCCATTCCTTCACCACGTCTTTTGGCAGGGATTAAGTCTGTTGCGATGGTTCCCGAAGCCGTTGTTGAAAAGCCCCAGCCAATCCCTTGAACCATTCGAAATAAAAATAATAAGAGTAAGCTTGAAATGATTCCATAGGTGCCAACAGATAGGACGAAAATGGCAAGACCTAGTAAGTATACGAAGCGTCGTCCTCTTATTTCTAGTTGATGGCCAGCAAAGGGTCTGATTAACAGTGCGGAAAAGGTAAAAATTCCAACGACTAATCCAATGAGCTGTTCATTACCTCCAAGATGTTCTACAAATAGTGGGATTGTCGGCAACGTCATCTGAAAACCGAGAAAAATAAAGAAGTTTGATATGCAGATTAGGGTAAAATCGCGGGTCCAAATTTTTTCTGTAGTCGTACTTAGTTGTGGTGGTGTTTCTTTTATAAGTGGTGCACTCATAGAATCTCCCCATCATGATTTATTTCGGTACTCTAAATAAAGTATATCAAAAATGTCAGTAAAATCCTACCAAAAGTAAATGACTTTTCTTTGCTGGTAAGATCCTACTGACGTTGAAATATACATCTAATTCTTTTCTGAAACAGATTGGAGCATAGCCTCACCAAGTTCTGCAGAGCGAGCGGTAGCACGCTTTATGCAAGAAACCATTGCTTGTTGGTATTTAAATTGCTCCAATACTTTTATACCGGCTTCGGTTGTGCCGCCTGGACTTGTTACTTCTTTTCGTAAGAGGGCAGGTGGCTTTGGTGAACTTTTTAGCATTTCTGCTGCACCAATAATTGTTTGAAGGATTAATTCCTTAGCAATTGCTTTTTCAAGTCCGATATCATCAGCTGCTTTTTCCATTGCTTCCACTAAATAATATACATATGCAGGACCACTTCCAGAAAGACCCGTGACTGCATGAAGGTCTTTTTCTGCGACCGTTGTAACAATCCCAATTGTTTCAAATAATTGTCGTGCAATGAGTAAATGGTCTTCGCTTGCGTACATTCCCACAGATAAGGCAGTAGCTGATTTTCCAATGGTTGCAGATGTATTTGGCATAGCGCGGACTACAGCAACTTCTTTGTTTAATAAGTCGGTGATGGTTGTAGTCGATACTCCCGCTAATACAGAGATGATGAGTTGGTTCTCATTGACGTGATCCTTAATTGCTAAAACAGCTTCCGCAACGTCCTTAGGCTTTATCGCTAGGAGGATGACTCCAGCATTTTCAATCGTTTCTTGTTTGTTTTGACTTATGGTTACACCATATTCTTTGTTTAGACCTTCTAATCGTGCATAATTGGAGCGATTCATTACAGAAATTTGATTGGGCAAGAAGAGCTCCTTTTGTAGCATTCCAGAAATCATTGCCTCAGCCATTGATCCGGCTCCAACAAACACGATATTTTGTCTCATTTCCATAACTATCCCTCCGTAATTAATAACGTGAATTGAAAAATAAAAGCTATTTTTCTGCCTATAAATCTAGGGTGATTTCCGCTCCTGGTACTCGCTTGGTTCGCAATTCCCGCAGGACGTTGAACTGCATCCTCGAAACTATATCGCACGAAGTAAATGCAAGCATTTTCGAGGATTTCGTACCATCCACTAAAATCACTGGATGTATAATAATATATCCTTTGCACAATCAGATCTTAGAGCAATAAAAAAGATTGCGAATATAGCCAAATAAAAAGACCTACTCCATCCTTGTTAAAGGACGGAATAGGTCTGCTATCCGCGGTACCACCTTACTTAACATCTTGAAAAATAATTTTTCGATGTTCCACTCGAACCCGTATCGTGGGGGAGACGGTTAGGTTTTCCTAACAGCTCATAGGTAGGTTCAATCAAGAAGTGGGCTATGAGATCTTTCAGCCGGTGGATCTCATTCTCTTATTGCCATTACATGATTTACTAGTCCTAATCATTGCTTTACGAAATTTATATTAATGGTCATTATGAACTGATTTTATCTGGATGTCAATACCTTCTTTTTGTAAAATGAGCCTAATTTCAGTTACATGATAGAGAAGTTATTCGAATATAATGACAAAATCAGATGAAAAAGGTAAACTAAAACTGGATAAATGTAACGATTTTATTGATATAGAACAAAGGAGAATTCTTATCTATGAATAAACTTACAACGACCAAGGATGTTTTTAAAATAACCCTGCCAACACCTTTTGCTGTCGGAGATGTAAATGTGTATGTTGTGAAGGGAGAAGCTTTAACATTAATAGATGCTGGTGCAAAAACGGAGGAAGCATGGCGATCTTTTAATGAGCAGTTTGCTCAGTTAGGCTATACACCATCAGATATTGACCAAATTGTGATTACTCATCATCACCCGGACCATGTAGGGCTTCTCGATTATTTTAATAAAGATATCCCGATTATTGGTCACCGAAAAAATCAGCCATGGATTAGTCAGGATAAGCAATTCTTTGTAGAGAATGAACCGTTTTATAAAGAGTTATTTCTTCAATTAGGTCTTGATCCCGCATTTATCAACTTAATCGATATGGATGAAGAACTTGCATATTCTTGTCGTAGATCACTTACAAAAACGATAGAAGAAGGAGTTTTCATCGAAGGTATGACAGGCTTTAAAGTGTTAGAAACGCCAGGACACGCACAAAGCCATATTGTTTTGTACCGCGAGGAGGATGGAATGCTTATTGCAGGAGATACTCTCTTAGCTAAAATCTCACCAAATCCCTTGCTTGAACCACCACAATTTGGTGAAACAGCTAGACCGAGACCATTAATCCAGTACAATAATTCTTTACGAAAACTTCTATCACTTGACATGTCTAAAGTTGTAACGGGGCATGGAGCTGATATTATGAATCCTCATGAGCTTATTCAAGAGAGATTTGTCTCACAAAAAGAACGGGCATATCACGTTCTACAAATGATTAAGAAAAAGCCAATGACTGCCTTTGAGGTGTGTACTAAGTTATTCCCAAAAGTATATTTAAAGCAACCTCTCTTTACAGTATCTGAAACAGTTGGACAGCTTGACTTCCTTGAAGAAATTGGTGAAATTACGATAGAAGTCGTGAACGGACAACATATATATCACGCCAATTAACTTTATTCAATAGGATTCCCTAACAAGTGGTTAGTTAAATACTTTTATTAGTATATTATATAAGTAGGTAGTTCTTAATCCTGACTGAATAAAGTTAAGCCTCCAGCGGGTGCCACGATTTTTTAAATGAAATTTTTCGATCCGTAAGATCAAAGACTAAGAACACCACACCCTGTGGGCCAAAAAATCTGGCGCAAATACGTCGAGGCACATTTGATTAATTTTGAGGTGAAAATGGCCGAATGAATTCAAGACTTAAAGGAAAGAAAATTGTGATTACTGGGGCTTCGAGCGGGATTGGCGAAAAAATTGCCTACCTTGTTGCAGAGCAAGGCGCATATCCAATCCTTTTAGCCCGAAGCTATGATCAGTTAGAAAAAATAGCTCAAAACATTAAAGAAAAATACCATATCGACTGCTTATTTTATAAGCTAGATGTCCGTGATACAGAAAATGTAAAAGATGTCTTTGAGGACATATTACGCAATATAGATACGATTGATGTGCTTGTTAATAATGCTGGGTAACTACACTATTAAAAACAAAACACATTATCAATGTTTATTCTGTAAAAATAGAAAATAAGTATATGAAATTGGCTAGAAAGGGAAGAAATAAACCCTATTATATAAACCTTAAAGAGTGTGCTGCCTTAATATTATTAAACAAACAAAGCATTGTTTTGTTTGTAATTTCTTATACACACAAAACAAACTTTGGTATGATAAGATAAGTATTATTTTTGTGTGTGTTTATAACAAATTGGATAAAGAGATAAGTACATAATATTGATAATTAATATTAAATAATTAAAAATAATACGAAAAACAAAATAAAGAATTAAACACTTCTAAAGCCCTTTGCTCAAATTAAGCAGAGGACTTATTTATTTATTTATTTATTACAAATTGTAAATTTAAAAAATGAAAAAGAGCCTTGATATGATAACTATTATTCAAAGTATATTTTTATCTCATATTAATATACTTTGAAAAAAATAATTATATAAACTATAAAATTAATAATATTATAAAATATAGTTGTAAGGGGACAAAGCCTCGGTCCGAGGATAGGACATTCCGCAGAACGAAGTTCGAGGACCTTAAAAAGTTATTGAAAATATTTAATCTAAATAAATTGTAGAAATTAGTAAAAATATTAATATTGATAATTCAATGATTTTCTAAGGCTTGATTAATAATAAATTAAAGTATAGAATAAACATAGTTTTTAGAATCCTTTTACATAGAAAAGAAGCCATACCTATAAAGTTTATTAAAACTATTAAATCAATATTTAACAAATATATAGGTGAGATGAAATGTACAAAATTATTATATTTTCATTATTAATTAAATATTATTTTTTTAAAACTCCTCCTTTTAAAGGGAGGAGTTTTTATTTTAAACAACTTCATAAAATTCCACACTTTTTATTGAAGTGAAAGTAATAACAAAAGGGATCTAAAAAACAATATATTGTAATTGTAAAAAGGGGTATACAAAATGTCTAAAATTGTGAACTTTCCTAATGGATATATTAAAAATCAGTATTATGCAAACAATATTAAAAATTTTGTTTTTGGTATGTACTCGCACAAAATGACCTATGAAGATGGAACTTGGAGACAGCATTGGTTTATTGTTTTAAAGCATAAACATACTGGTGTTATATTAGAAATAACTCCTTATAGTAAGTTTCTACGGTTCTTAGGTAAAAAGAAAAGTGTAGGTTTTAGAAGACCTGAAACTTTAAGGGTAAGAGGTTATTTTATATGTAATTTTTTAAACTATGTATTAATTGCTATGTTTGATAAATTCCAGATTAGTACCCTAAGAGATATTACGTTAGAACATGGTAATCAATTTTTACAAGCATATGCGGATGGGGAAGCATCCCGAGATAAAAAAAGGAAGCCAGAATCTACCGTTGCGAAAGTTGCAGTTCTAATCGCCAAATTTTATGAATGGATACAAGATGTATATGGTAAAGAAGCAAAGTATATTAAGGGTATAAAGATGATTGAAAAAGTGGAGTATGTTGATCACAGTAGTGGAAAAAAAGGTACTAATAGTATCACGCCTTTTAACGTACACGTTGCAGATATGACTCATGAAACCATCTTTAGAGACATCCCGAATAAAGCATTATCTCTCCTAATTAATCTTAGTAAAGTCTATTATCCAGAAATGACATTGGGTCTTTGTTTAGAAGCATTTGCAGGTCTAAGAATAGGGGAAGTTTGCAATGTGCGGCAAGATATATGCCCTTTAGATGGTGGTGGTATTTCTTATCAAAAGATTGGGGGGAGGATGTCAGGATTTAAAATTAATCTATTAAACAAGTATCCAATGAGAAGTGATGGAGTAGATGTAGGGGGCATTAAGAAATACAGACAGCAATATGTTTATCCAAAGTTTTTACCTTTATTGGAGCCTATTTATAAGGAACATATAAAATGGTTAGAAAAACAAAAAAATGAACTTGGTTATTATCCTATGTTTGTAAATAGGAACGGGCACGCGGAAACAAGTCAAAATTATCGGAAAAAATTTTACACTCTAATTGAAAATTATTTAATCCCAGCTTTAATTGATTCAGAGGATTATGAATTACAAGTGTATGCTGAAATGTTAATGACAAGGCAATTAGCTCCACATGCATTACGCCATTGGTTCACAGTTCAATTAGTGTTAAATAATGAGCAACCCCATTCAATTGCTGGTTGGAGGGGAGATGATAGTTTAGATACAGCTTTAGATTATACACGTAATAAATCTCAGTTATTAAAACTATATAAAGCGGTAACTACTGATTTATTACAAGATATTAATAATGTTGACTATTATAAAGATTTTATGGGAACAAAATAATAGTACTGCCAAGAGGGGTGAGATTATGCATATCGGAAATAGAATTAG
Source organism: Fredinandcohnia aciditolerans (assembly GCA_003640645.1). GTDB lineage: Bacteria > Bacillota > Bacilli > Bacillales > Bacillaceae_L > Ferdinandcohnia > Ferdinandcohnia aciditolerans. The sequence continues at coordinate 64,310 of QGHH01000014.1, forward strand.
AAAGATTAGAAAAAAAATTAACATAAGTGTTCCGGAACTTGCTGAAAAAATTAATTATTCTGAGTCATATATTACTCATGTAGAAGGGGGAAGTAGTAATCCTTCTGATACATTCATAAAAAAAATATCACAGCAGTTAAAAGTCCCAATTGAATATATTGAAGATTCTAACAAGCCTTTAAATGATTTAAATATATTTAATCAATTTGGAATAAATGATATTAGGAAACTGTTAGGAAAGTATTCCAACTATTTATATAGAGATAGCACACATGTTGTTGAAAATAATGTAAGAACTATTTGTGATTGTCTTGACTTACCTTATTATTTCAATGATAAGAATGAAATGTTTGTTAATGAAGATATATTTAACCTTTTAGATTTCTTCTATATGAATCAAGAGTTGTACCTAAAAGAAAAAGAGTCTCGTTTTTTATCCCATAGAGAAGCGTTAGAAATATTAGGTTCTAAAGGTAGATCTTTTGATGTGTTAGATACAAGTAAGATAGAACAGTATAGAAAGAATTGGTTGAATTTAATAGATACCTTTCCAGTTCAATTTTACTATTACAGGAATTTTTATTTTTTAAAAAGCGATATATTAAATTATATCAGTAATATTGTTTCCACTGAGGAAATACGTATGATTTTGATTCAAAAGTATAATCTTAAAGTTCCGAAAGCAGTACTTAGAAGTACATTGTATAGTGATTATTCTCATTTAGTAATTGATTGGTTACCTGATAAAGCAGGAAAGAGGTACCCTATTGATATTATTGATCAAATAAAGGATGTCTTTAATTCTGATAGGTTATCTTTTAAAAAAGGAAAGAGATATCCCATTGATGGTATTGAGCAGAAAAATTCCAATACTATTTGTGGGAATGGGAATGATGCATATTCATACTATACGAGATTATATTACCAGTACATTTTCCCAATTACGAATATTAGGTTATCTGGCGATAGCAGAAAATATGAAAAAACTATAGTTAATATTTGTGAATCGCTGAATCTTCCTTATACTGATGAAAGAAATTTAGGGCTGAAATATGGTGATGATACCGGGCATTTATCTTTTGACGAAGATGTGTATAAAAAGTTTGAAGAATTTTTTATTAATAAATCATATTTTCTAAAAGGTGAAGGTGAGTATATCACCTTTAAGGAAGCAGTAAAATTAATTGGTAATATAAATAGTCAATCGACTTTTAATATCACAGGACATGGAAGTAATCAGAAGCATCGAAATAATTGGCTAAGTTTTATCAAACATATTCCCGTTAGATTTTTTTACAAAAGATCCTTCTATTTTTTAAAGAGTGATGTCTTGACATTTAAAAATAGTATCAGAACAACAGAAGAATTACTTACCATCCTTACCCAGAAGTATAATCTATATGTATACTACGGTAATTTAATCTCAATCTTAAAAAAGAAATATTCAAACGATGTGATTGATTGGATAGGACAGGCTTATAGGTACCCAGTTCATATTATAGATAGTTTATTAGAAGAGTTTCCTGAAAATCTATCCCTTAACAGTTCATACATTCCCTATGATGAAGCTGTAAAAATGTTAGGAATTAGTAGTATTACTTTTACCAAATTTTTTAATGAAAAATTAATTAAGGTTTCAAATAATCAACAGCCATTTATTTCAAAAGATGAAGTAAATTATTGGATGGAAATTAAAAAAAATACAATACCTTTTTCAAAATTATTGGCTGACATGTCTTCGGAGGTCGGTTGGGATACTGATTCTAGAAATATACTTAGTTATTATGGAAGAAAGTTGAATGAAAAAATTGAATCAAATTCTATAAGTTTCATAAATGGTAGGGATACTCCTTTTGATTCTAAAACAAAATATTTTTTCATGGAGGATATAAACAAGATAAAGTTGTTATTTGATGAGGTAGATTATGAAAGGACATTAAAAAATATGAGTGGTATTGATAGGTTTAAATTATTTGCTAAGGATTACTCTAACAGCAAAGCTCCTATTACCATGAAAGAAATTTATACTTTTGCATTAAGTCGTCTGAACTTAAAAGGTACTTATATTTCCCATATTTTTGATCTTTACAAAACTATCTCAAGAATAAATAAAGAATTAATGAGTTTTAAAGATGCAGAAATAGAAAAACTATTAAATAATTATTTAAAAGATAAGGGGAAAAATGCAAGTATACATTTTTGCTTGTTTATTTCAGAATTGCAGAGAAAATATAGAACTGAATATAAAAATAACTACCAATATGATAAACATTTAGCATTTGGTGAACGAGATGTTTCTCCATACACAGAAGAGCAATATTTTAGATTTGGATTTTTAATACTGAATGATTCTCATGTGTGGTATCAAGGGTATCTAGAAAAAGCTTTATCCCATTGGAGATTTTCATCCCTATGGCTTTATGGATTGTTACACTATTTATGTGCTTGGAGAAGACAGGACATGATTAAACAGTTGCCGTCACCTACCTTAGATATGGAACCAGATGAATTTATAGGTTTGGTTAGAAACAATGATTTTACAGAGGAAATGGCATATAAAATTACTACTGAAGTTGAAATGAAAGTACGTTACATGAACCTAAAACCATTAAAAACTAATGATCGTAATCCACCAAATCTAGTTTTAGAAGTTCCTGAATCTGCAAGATATAGGCTTGGGATGTTATTAGGACTTTGTGAGGCACATCGACAAAAAAGTAACAAAGATACCCTGATAATGAAAACTAAAATCTTAAAAGACGTTCAAATAGAGTTTTTTGGGTCGGAGTTTAATAGTATTTTTGGTGGGACAGGACTTAATAACATTAGATTAAACAAGACCTTTGAAATTCTAATTGCTAAAAAAGCAGACGAAAATAAGATTGGAACGGGATATATTCTTGCTAGTTTTGCAAGAAGTCATAAATGTAATGGTGAACAAAAATCAAACACAACCCTTGTTTATTTAGAGGGTTACCGGAAACTTACGAATGGGGAACTTGTAATGAGGGAGCTGTTTGAGAGAGGAGTTTGCAGCTTTATTCCATATCTAGTTCTAAAAACTATAGAAGGTGAAGAAAATCTTAGTAAGATGTCACTTCCGAATCAAACTCAATTGATAAAATCTATCTCAAAGATACATCCAAGCGATATTGAAACAGTTATAACTGTGACAAACGAGGTATTGCAGAGGGCAAACGAAGAAGCAATGTCTATACTTAAACAATTTGGTTTCGTAAATGCAATTGGGGGTAGCAATCGAGAAAATGCTGAAACTCAAAAGGAAAAGATTTATCGCTTCTTGAGTCGAATTGCCAGTGGAACTGCGCCAGCAAGAGAAAATAATATGAACTGTATTTCTGTAGCAAAAGGAATTGGTTGTATAAATCAGGATAGAACAAGTTGTATTGGCTGTGGGCAAGAGATATATCTCAAGAGTACTATTTATCTTATTGGACAAAAATTAAGGGCATCAAATAGTAAGATATTCGAGGGTATTACTGAAAATGAGAAATATAAATATAAACAACTAGTAGAACAAATGTACAAGCCTGCATTAAGGGAAATATTAGTAATTCTCCAAAGCGTTTATGGAATTAATGACGTGTCTGAGTATCGTGACCTTGCATTTGGACTGAAAAAAATAATTGTGGAGGAATCAGATGCTAGCTGTTAAAGAAAAATCTATAAATAGTAGTATATATATTACAAAATACATTGAATTTAATGAAGACGGAGTTAGTGTAGGAAAACAAAAGTTTAATGAGTATAAACAAAAAGGGATTATACTCAATAACTCATTCAGTGACAACATTTGGGTTATTACAAATGAAGTGTTGAGTAAGGAATTCAAGTTCATAATTCCACAAACTTTGTTTGAATCTGAGAGAAAAAGTAATCGTCACTTGGGTACATTTGATGATTTTGTAAAAGTAATTAAAGTGTACTTTGTATTAGAGTTAGCAACTACTGCATTGGATTCACTACATAAGAGATTTAATGCTTTTAAAAAAGTACTAGAATATACTAGATTTTTTAATCCAACATCAACTGGAGAAGATGTAATAAAAGGTAGAAAGAGACTTAATAGATTAAATTTACAGCTTTTGCAGACTTGTTTAGAAATATTGGATTTTTATCCAATTCCAGATACGGAAGAACTCCAAGAAATTTATGAAACAACCTACCAAGAAATAAGAGAAGAAATCACAACTAATGATAGAAATAAAGGATTAAATCAACGTCCATTGGCTGAATTTCAATCACTTTTTTACTTCGATAAATTATTAAACCAGTTTTGGGAATACGATGCTACAATTGAAGAAAAAGCGTTTTATTATCCAATATATTTGTGGTGGAAAATCACCAATATATTACCATTGAGACCAACTGAATTTGTTTTAACTCCTTTTGATTGCCTAGATAAAAATGATAAAGGGGAAAATATATTATTTGTTCGCCGTACCAACCTAAAGGGTGCTACGAAGGATATATCTCATAAACTTGATTTGGATTATTCAATTCATGAATATTCTATCTCTAAAAAGTTAGCAGAGTCTATCAAAGAGTATCAAGATCTAGTAAGAAAAAATGGAGAATCAGAATTTCTCTTATCGATTAAGTTACATAGTTTTTTAACAGGTAAGCAACATTATTACAAGTCAACTAATTTCGGCACAAAGCACCTTAGAACATTGCTTGATTGGTTTTATCAAAAGATAATATACGAGAAGTTTGGGATAACACTGTATAGTAAAAATCATTTTTCGCAAAAAGATGATGTACGGATATTCACTGAAGAGGAAAAATTATTAGAACCAAATGAAATTATGATGCACCAACTTGGCGATACAAGGCATTTCTCAATGGTTAATTTAGTGCTGAATGATTTTAATCCAATTTTAATCAAAGATTTTGCAGGACATGATGATATTAATACTTCATACCATTACTTTAACCATATAGGTAAAATTGTAAAATGTATGACCTATTACAAGTATCAACAGTTAAAAAAAGGAGTCATTAATTTAAATGATGAGTTTTCTTTGATTAATCAAGTAAATCTTGAATCAATAGCAAGAGGTTTGAACAATAAAGCTAAAACAAAATTTAAAGAAGTGGATTTAGGTAGGTGTTATTCGGAGAAATTCATTGCAGGAGATATCTCTGATTGCATGCAAATTGAAGGAGATTGTTTAAATTGTGGTCACATAGCTTTAAAAAAAGGATATCGGGATGAGGGGATTAAAAAACGAAGACAAGAAATTGAAAAACGTCTTGATGAAGAGGGCGTGTTTTTAGCTAATATTTTAAGTTCGTATAATGAAACAAACGATGAATTTGCTGAATTTCAAAGAAGGATCTTAAATATTCAGCACGCAGCCAATGAGTACAGTAGAATAACCAAAAAGCTATTGGAGGGCGTGGCTAATGACCAATCAAAGTAAAAAAACTGGTAGGCCACAAAAGCATTCTGTAAAAGAATTAAAAGAAATAATTGATTTATATATTAAAAAAAATGCACATAAAGTGACTAAACTATCAGCAACTAAGTTAGCACAATATGCTACTAAAGAATTAGGTAAACCAACTCACTATCAGGATTTTACTAGAAAAAAAGAAGTAAAGGAGTACATAGACAAATTTAATAAAAAGCTTTTAAAGGAACTGTCCAGTTCATCTTTAGCTTCTAATAATATTCCTATTTATCAAAAATTGAATATCAAGAAGTTTATTGAAAAAAACAATACGCGAGTCAAACTGGAAAAAGCCTTAACCCTTTTAGATAAACACCGCGAAAATGTTCATGATAGCTATGCTCAGATATTTGACGAGTATATAAAACAAGTAGAAGAGTCTCATAAAAAAGATGCAAAAATTAAAGATTTACAAAACAAAATTAATGAACTAGAAAAGGTAAATGATAGTAAGATGAAAGAAATGAGGGACAAAATTAAGGAAACTAATAAAAAAAGTAATCTATATCGAAAAAAGTACGTAATTTTAGAGAACTTTATTAAACGATATCACTATGAAACAATAGTGGAGTATTCACTATATATTGAGGGGATTATCACTTCGGGGATTGAAATTAAAAATCAAGATATATTTAGATTAGACGATTATAAAAGTGGGAAATATGATTTAACTGAGGTAATTGAAGCCTATAATTTTATTAATGGGATACCGGATGATTCAGAAAGTTTAGATATAGATGAGGTGGCAGTATCGCTAGAAGAGTTTTTTGAACAAGATTCGATTAAATTAGAGGATAACGATGAAATAACCCAAACTATACATAATGAAGAATACCGGAATGAAGTATTAAAATCTAAAAATGAATTTGAACAAGATCGTATAAAGAGCGAGAAGGAACTTGAGGATGAAATATTTAAGGATCTTTAATGACGATTGTATCACGAATAGTAAGCCCTTCTTGGTTTCGAATTAAATATTATTTTATCTTCCAAAGTTAGAAGATGCCATTTCGATGGTATGTTTTCATTGAGATTATGTAATATATGGGAAAAGGGACTAACTTTTTTATTGAGGTGGAAAAATGGGGATTTTAGCAAATAAAAATATTGTTATTACTGGTGCATCATCAGGGATTGGGGAAAAAGTAGCCTTGAAAGTTGCTGAACTCGGGGCAAGACCAATACTGATAGCTCGGTCAAAGGACAAATTGAATCAAATTTGTGAGGATATTAATAAAAAAACGTCGGTAGAATGTATCTACTTTCCACTTGATGTTAGTGATTTTGAGCAGACAAAAGTGGTTTTTACACAAATCTTAGAGAAGGTTGGTACTATTGATATTCTTTTAAACAATGCTGGTTTTGGAGTATTTGAATCTTTTCTTGAATCAAGTTTTGAGGATATTGAGAAAATGTTTAAGGTAAATGTTCTAGGATTAATGGCTTGTACAAAGGAAGTCCTTCCATCAATGATAGAACGAAACAACGGCCATATCATAAATATCGCATCTCAAGCTGGCAAACTTGCAACGCCTAAATCTAGTGGTTATTCCGCAACAAAGCATGCTGTTCTTGGTTTTACAAATAGCTTGAGAATGGAGCTTGCAAAAACAAATATTTCTGTATCGGCAGTTAATCCAGGGCCAATAGAAACTAATTTCTTTAAAATTGCAGATAAATCAGGGAATTATGTAAAAAATGTAAAGAGGTATATGTTAAATTCTGACATGGTGGCTGATCAAGTTATTCAATTAATGATTCATCCGAAACGTGAGCTAAATTTACCAAGATGGATGAATCTAGGAAGTGTTATTTATAATTTGTTTCCGAGTACATTTGAAAAGCTAGCTGGAAAAATGTTTGATAAGAAGTAAGAACTGGCATCCAACAGCCTTAATAGAAATTCTTACATGAAATAGGGATGTAAATGTGAAGAATGAAATTAGAAGATCTTAATGAAATTTAGAACTAGAAAGAAAAAATGCTAATCAACTCTTAGCTTCACATTTAATAAGAAGGAGAAAGTGCTTCATACTCGGTGAGGGGCCAGATATTAATTTAGAAATTAAAGGTGGTGTGTACTGATTATCGTACACACCACTTTTAATAATTATTATTTTATTGTTTTAATGGCGATTTTCTTTATAGATTTAATATCAAAAAGATATAGTTGGGAGAATCAATTGTTGATATAAAACACCCAAACAAATTAGAAGTATAGTTCTAATTTGAGTTTACTTTTTCTGCATCCCAGAAGTATTGACTAATTACCTTTGCAAGTGCATCCACAGTGTTTTTAATTTCTTTCATGTTATTATCAACTCCACCAATCTCAATTAGAATTGAGTGCTCTGATAAGTCTTGATTATAAACACCATTTCCTTCATTTAATCCTTTTTCAAATATACCCCTACTTATGCCAGGGTATTGGGATTCCAAAGATTTATGAATTTTATTTGCAAACGCTAGGCTTTTTTCATGATTGTCACTAGCGCTTCCGACAACAAAGAAAACTCGAGCATACGGCTTATTGTGAATTGTAGCTGTTGTTAGATCTCTTCTAGATGAGTCACGGTGCAAGTCTATTAGATACTCTATTTCGTTATTACTTGCCATTGTAGATGTGACAATAGAACGTGAAACAGTATATGCCTTTTCAGTTCCCCATCCATTTTTATTTAACTCTGCGCCAATATTTGTTTTATCAACAATTGCACCAACCCCATTAGCTTCTAAAGCTTTTCCAAGCATATCACCTACTACTGTCATATTCGTTTTTGAATCAAAAGCTTTATTAGGATCAGATTCCGGTGGAAGACCTAATAGCGGTAAGAAAGACTCGTAATTGTGTGATTGATATATAAGCATTTTTTTGTTGTGAATTGTGGTAATTGGAGGCTTTGGTTCTGATTTATTTAGTTCTTCTAATTCCTTTTGGGCCATTTCTCGTTCCTGGAGTAAAACATCTAGTGGTGGAGCAGATTCATAGGGGAGGTTTGTAAAATCTGTTCCTTCCCCAGGAACTAAAATTTTTGTATCATATAGCGCATATCCAGGTAATTCATTCCCAATAAAACTTCGAATATCCCCTAAGTTTATTTGAGTTATTAATTCTAGGGCAAGGCTTGTGGGTGATTTTAATTCTTGTTGGTCATTTAATGCTTGTGAAAAATACTGATTTTCAAAACTAATTAATTTTATAAATAATTCAATTGGAACATCTTGTGAACTTCTATCTATTTGAACCATATAAAATATATCTTTTTTTATGGTAGCAAAGAGCGAAGCGACAAGAAAAAATAATACTACAATTGTGGGTAGTAATAATAATTTAGTTAGTTTTGGGTGACCTGTATTATTTTTATAAGGGGCCATATTATCATCCTTGCTTACTATGTTTTTATGAAATTATATGTCTAAGAGAACAAATCTATTACGATATTGTTCTACTAAAATTTAATCTGCTAATCTGTAATATTTGGTAGAGTTATGAATCAGTACTAAGGAGTACATGTGAGGAAAAGGACAATAGAGGGATATAAGCAAGGATTCTCCTTACCATATGCTTGCAATAAGGAGGCAGGAAGACCTGTTTAATTTGGAATAACAGACAATCACTCTCCCCAAGAAGATGATATCTAAAACTAGAGTACAGCATGTTTTCCACTAAAAAATAAAATATTTTAATATATATTTTTGCAGTTTCTAAGGATTTTCACACAATTTTACGGAATCGTATTCTTTTTTTTGAATGATGATTTATATCACATATAGCAAGATTTGGAGCTATTAAGATGACATTAGATTCAAAAAAGGAGGAAGAAATACATGAATAAAATAACAAAGCTAGGTTTACTAACTTTCTTAATATCAGGAGCACTGCTTGCGGGTTGTAGTTTTGAATCGGATCAAAGCACAGGGACAGAGAAAACCGTGGAGGAAGAAACACAGAACACGGATGTAAAATTAGATACTTCTGCAGTAATTGAAGAATCTATTAAATTTTATTTTACTGCAAATGAAGGAGGAAGTATTTCAAAAATTGATGCCTCTTCCAATGAAGTGGTAGAGTCAATAGAAGTTGATGGTGCAGTTCACAATGTACAGGTATCTCCAGATGGAAAAATACTTGGTGCTACTCTTGTACCTGCGATGAATCATGGAGGAGAAGATACCCATGGAGAAGATTCTCATGGTGGTTCAATGGAAATGAAAGGTCAAGCACTATTCTATGATATTGAAACTAATGAACTTCTTAAAACAATAGAAGTAGGGAATCATCCAGCTCACATAGTATTTACAGAGGACGGGAAGTATGCATTAGTAACTAATAATGAAGATAATAATGTTTCAGTAATCGATATGGGATCTTTTTCGATTATTGAAACAGTTAATACAGGAAAAGGCCCACATGGTTTTAGAATTTCAAGTGATAGTCAAAAAGCCTATATTGCAAATATGGCCGAAAATACAGTAAGTGTATTAAATCTTGATTCTATGGAAGAAGAGAAAAGAATTACAGTAGGTTCTGCTCCAGTTACAACAGGAATAACATCAGATGGTAAAGTATTAGTAACAACTTTAAATAGTGAAAATATGCTTGCTATTGTAGATTTATCAACTGATGAGGTTGGAAAAGTAGAGGTCGGTGTAGGTCCAGCGCAAGTATATATAGATGAAAATAACCAATTTGCATATGTAGCTAACCAAGGAACAGAATCCAATCCGTCAAATACGATTTCAGTTGTTGACTTAGAATCAAAGAAAGTTACAGCTACAATTGAAACAGGTAAAGGTGCTCATGGGGTAGTTTCAGATGGAAATCGCCTATATGTAACTAATATGTTTGAAAATACCGTGACAGTAATTGATACTAAACAAAATAAGGTAATTGATACATTTGAAGTTGGGGAAGTTCCAAATGGTATAAGTATTACTGAATAAACGTTTCATAAGTTTTACTATTCTGCATAAAAACTCCATACATTTTTTGTAAAATAAAAATAGAAAATAAAAGGAGTTGATAAAAGTGGAATGGATACCATTTATATTGCTGCTATTATGTCCATTAATGATGATTATCTGTATGAAAGGAATGGGTGGTCATAAGCATCATACTTCACACTCTTCAAACAATCTTCAAATTAAAATGTCTAAGCTGGAGATAGAAAACGAAAAATTAAAGAAAGAGATAGATAATCTTTCATCTTTGATAAAAAAAGAATCATAATATTTAACAGCCGTTACATAGTGACGGCTGTTTTACGATCGTATTCAGTTCTGTTTCTATTGTAGGGTGGCACTAGGATATTAAAATGTTGGATTGCATATTTTCTGCACATATTTATGATAAATTATTTCAGTGATAAAGGAAGGTGTAAGGTAAACAGAGGGAGGAAGTAAGATGAAATCGAAATTATGGATTTTCACATTATTAGTAACTGCAGCTATCATTAGCGGTTGTAGTGAGAGTAGCTCTGATTCTAATGGAAATGCAATGGAACATTCCAACATGACCGAAGAAGAAATGGCCGATATGGAAGGTATGGATCATTCCAAAATGACTGAGGAAGAAATGGCTAATATGGAAAATGTTCATGCAAGCCATACAAATCCATTACCATTAAATGATTCGACAGGAGAAAATGAGCTAGCACTTCCACCATTGCTAGAACCAAAGAACGGAATTGTTGATATTACTGCTCAAAAAGGAACCTCTGAAATTTTTGAGGGCGTGCAAACTGAAACATATGGATATAATGGTTCGTATTTAGGACCGATTATTCGTATAAAAGAAGGGGAAACAGTAACTTTTAGAACAAACAATAAACTATCAGAGCCTACAACTTTCCACTGGCATGGTGTAGATATTCCTGGTGAAGGTGATGGTGGTCCACACCAAATCTTAGAACCGGGAGCTACGGAAGATGTTAAATTTACGGTAAATCAAGGTGCTTCTACACTATGGTTCCATCCACATCCAGAGGGAGCCACTGCAGAACAAGTGTATAAAGGTTTAGCAGGTTTAATTTATATTGAAGATGAAAATTCAAAAAAACTTAGTTTGCCAAATGAATATGGAGTAAACGATTTCTCGTTAGTATTCCAAGATCGACAGTTTAACGAAGAAAAACAATTCGATTATCAAGCAGTTCTTAATGAAGATGGAACAATTGGAGATACTTTATTGGTAAACGGTACATTAAATCCTAAACTAACAGTTGGGAAAGAGAAAGTGCGTTTACGTTTATTAAATGGATCAAATGCAAGAGAATATACATTTAAATTAAATAATGGAGAAGAATTCCAACAAATTGCTACTGATGGTGGTTTATTAAATGAACCTCAATCAATGAAAGAAATCACATTAACACCTGGTGAAAGAGCAGAAATTATCGTTGATTTTTCTAAAAATGATGGTAAAAGTGAAATTGCTTTAGTTAATAAGGAAGATGCAATTCTATTACCTTTTAAAATTGATGAAGAAAGAACAAATTCAGTAGAAATTTCAAACACATTAAATGATTATGCTGTTACAGAAGAGGAAATAAATCTACCAGTTACGAAAAAACTAGAACTTTATGGAATGGGAGCAGCTGTTACAATTAACGGAAAACAATTTGATATGAATCGAATTGATTTCAAACAAAAACAAAGTGAAACAGAAATTTGGGAAATCTTTAATAAACCAGATGCAATGGGTGGCATGACACATCCATTCCATATTCATGGAACCCAATTTAAAATTGTTTCAATTGATGGAAAAGAACCACCTGTAAGTTTACAAGGTTGGAAAGACACAGTTGCAATTGAAGCAGGACAAACAGTTAAATTAGCAGTTAAGTTTAATAATAAAGGTATCTACATGTTCCACTGTCACGTACTTGAACACGAAGAAAATGGTATGATGGGTCAAGTTGAAGTTTTTTAATTAACAAACGATTCTTATTAAATATCGATTATCTCTACAAGTTTGGAATTATCTTCATTAACAATATTTACTTATATTGGTATCAATAAATGATGTGAAGTAATATAATAATTACAGAAGAAGCATTTTATGTGGAATTTCTTAGTAAAAATTTTACGTCCAAACAATGGGGTGAGTATCTTGTGTGTATCCAATAATTTTGTAGAACTACAAGCTTATGAATTTAGTGAAAAAATTCGGGTTAATTCATTATATAAATTTGTAAGGGTTGAAAAATCAAATAGTAATGGAACTGAAGGAAGTGTACTGGATTTAATTACACATGTTATATTGCAAGATACTGATGGTACACTTTATCAAATTGAGCCAAATCCAAACGGGTTGAAGTTTGCAAAAAAAGAGATCACATATAAGGAATATAATAAGTTGCAAAATAAAGAAACGTTTACTGCTTTTTCAGCATTTTTTATAATTATTGGCTTTTTTAGCATAGGTATGGTTAGCTTTACTAAACTTTTTTAATTAGTTATTATCTTCAAACTTTCTATATAACAAGCCCGAAAGCACACGTAAAATAGTAAAATTACGTGTGCTTTTATTTATGTTAAAATTCAAATAATTGGTGTTAGGCTTACACTTTTAAAAAATACTAGATTCTTCATAAAGAGATCAACTTTTCTAAATAATAATGAAATGAATTTGACTATACTGCATATTTTCTTCACAATTACCTGCTACACTATTACGGAAATATTTTGATATGGAGGTATAAGTGGAAAATTAGAAGGATTTATATCAAGAATATTGAAAATTATAATGCATGCCTTAGAGCTAAAAGTGAATGAATGATGGTTTAAAAGAATTTCCTAGGAGGTATGACTAACATGCCCAAAATACTATTAATAGATGATGAGATAAGAATGCTGCAACTGTTAACTTTGTATTTAGAGCATCGAGGATACACATGTATTTCTGCGAACTCTGGGGAACAAGGGTTAGAATTACTTCAGAGTACTAACGTAGACTTAGTATTGTTAGACGTGATGATGCCATTTTTTGATGGATGGGAAACTGCAAAAGAGATAAGAAAAATCTCTCAAGTACCTATTATTATGTTAACCGCGAGGGATACAACAACAGATATGGTTAAAGGGCTAAAGATTGGTGCAGATGATTATATTACAAAACCGTTTGATGAGGAAGTATTATTTGCCCGTATCGAAGCGATGTTAAGAAGGACCAATCAAAATAGTAGAATCGAAATGCATGGTTTAGTGTGGGATGAAAGTAACCATACGCTTTACTTTAATAATGAAACGATTGTTCTTACTCCCAAGGAGTTTAATATGGTTGGGTTATTAATGAAAAATACAAAAATTGTTTTTAGTAGGGAAAAATTAGTGGAAACAGTGTGGGGAGTGGACACAAATATAGACGATCGAACAATTGATTCTCACATAAGAAATATAAGAGAAAAACTTAGAAAAGTAGGATTCCCGATCGACAATCATTTGAAGACTGTTTGGGGGATTGGATATAAGTGGGAGTAGGTTCTAGGAAAAGTCAATAGTGTCTCATCAGAGCAACTTCTTAAAAAAGTTGTAATGAGATTATTGTTTAGGGATGGTAATGAATTCAATTAGTGTAGAATGAGAAGCTAGGATAGTTGCTCTATTTTTTAGCATCTAATTACTAATCATTGAAATATTGACACAAAATTTGCATAATTTTTCCAAATTTCCTTTGTAGAATTGATTTAGGAAAGGAGATGGGTATGGTGGACAAAGTAAATCGATGAAGCTTTTTAAAAGGTTCTTTTAAAGGAGCAATAGGGCTTTTAACTATTTCCGTTATACCATTGGGACTTGTCGCTTGTAGTGATGATTCTATTGATACAAGTTCTATGGCAAATCTAGGTCCACTTGATGAATTGAAAAAGGGACCTTTCCCAAAGAAAGTTAATTATAAGGTCCAGGTAAAAGATGCATGGGTTGAACAGGAGTTAGAGGGTTTTGTTTATGTAAATGTAGAAAATAGAGATCTTCTAATTATGTCTCCAATTTGTACACATTTAGGATGTACTGCAAGTAACGCTGAAGAGGCTAAACAAAAAGATGGTGTTGCTTTCTATTGTCCATGTCATGGAGGAGAGTATGATCAATATGGTGTTAATATTGGAGGTCCACCTCCAAGACCACTTGATTTATTTGAACCTTACTTGATTGATGGAAATGTACATATATCAATCTTAAGTCCTCAGGAGAGAAAAAAGACATGAAAAGGAAAATGAAATGCTGTTACTATTTATAAAATAGCGAAAGCTATTTTATAATTGGAGGATTAATTTCTTTATGGATATTTTTAAAGAATGTGGTAGCTTTATTTTAATCTATTAAGCAACTGATTTAGTAGCTTTAGATGATGCTAGAACAGAACAAGGCCTTTAAAATAAGTTTCTCTATATCTATCTTGGACTATCAATTGTCACATATCCTTTAAAAAGTTTCCAATGTCACTATTGGATAAACTGCTATAATTGCTGGTAATATCGAAAATTAAACAAAGGGAGATTTCCAATGAACAAAAAAAAGCGACGACTTGTTATCCGTACAATTATATTATTGCTTCTCGCCGCTGCACTAGTTTATACAATGTACATCAATTTCTTTACAAGTAAGGAAAAGGTTACAGTTGGGGATCGGGCACCAGACTTTGTGGTTACGGACTTAAATGGGAAAGAACATCGATTATCAGAATATGAAGGGGAAAAAGGTGTGTTCTTAAACTTTTGGGGAACATGGTGTGAGCCTTGTAAACGCGAATTCCCATATATTGATGAATATTATCAGGAATTTAAGGATCAAGGAATTGAAGTAATTGCAATAAATGTTGGTGAACCAGAATTCAGTGTGAAAAAATTTATTGAAACATACGACTTATCATTTCCTGTCGCGATTGATAAAGGAAACCAATTATTAAATACTTACGGTATTGATCCATTGCCAACTACTTTATTAATTAATGAAGATGGAGAAGTTGTTGAGATTATTACTGGTGAGATGTCGAAAAAAATGGTGCGCGAATATATGGTGCAAATAATGCCAAAGTGATAGTTATTTTAATGAAAAATGTAAAATGTGAGTGTGACCACGTATATAAATATGTCTCCTTCAGTAGATAAGATAGTAACCCCTAGACTTAGAAGCATAAGTCTAGGGGTTTTTAACTTCCATATCAAAAGGAAATTATCTAAAATTTTGGTAGCCATTTCTCTTATTTAGCAAAATTACTAATAAAGTACTATAACATCTGCATAAAATCTGCACAATTTCTTGATAATTTAATATTGACGTTAAATAAGTTTGAAAGGTTGGTAATGATGAAAAATAATAAAATATTGTTTGGATTAGCTACATTATTGTTGGTATTCCTTTTGGCAGCATGTGCAGGTAATGAAGAAACCACACCAAATGAAAACACAGATACTGAATCTGACACTCATGAAAATATGGATATGGGTGAAGAAGAATCTGAGTCTAATGGGGAAATGGATCATTCAGACATGAATCACTCAGGATCTGGTGAAGTTCCAGAAGGTTTGGCGGAGTCAGAAAATCCTACCTATCCAGTTGGTAGTAAAGTGATCATGCATGCGGATCATATGCCAGGGATGAATGGTGCTGAAGCAACAGTTTCAGGATCCTTTAATACAACAGTCTATTCGGTAACATATACCCCAACAAATGGTGGAGAACCAGTAGAAGACCATAAATGGGTCATTCATGAGGAAATTGAAAATGCTGGAATTGAAGCATATAAACCAGGTGAAGAGGTTGCATTAATTGCAGAACATATGGCAGGTATGAAAGGTGCTACTGCAACGATAGATACAGCTGAACAAACCACTGTTTATATGGTCGATTTCACTGATACAAAAACAGGAGAAGAGATAAAAAATCATATGTGGGTCACAGAAGATGAACTTTCACCTGTAGAATAAATGAATATAATAAAATCACCTATAGATTTTTAATTTAAAAACCCCTTCATTGATGAATAAATCTGAAGGGGTTTTTAAAAGCGGCATACGTTAGGCAGACATTTTTCGGCACATTTCAGCACAGTTACGGCAGATATTTGCACACTCTTGGCAATGCGGATCATTAAACATCTCGCAATGTTTAGCACACTCTTCACAAATCGTCGCACATACATTACAAACAGCAGCTGAGTGAGAACTATTACCTGCCATAAAATGTGCCGCTGTTAAACAAATTTCTACACAGTCATGTAAGGTTTGGATACACTTCACTCTTGCTTGAACATCAGGTTCTTGCAAACAAGCAGTTAAACATTCTTCACAGGCTCTCATACATTTTAAACATTCTTCGATACATGCATCCATATTTGATGGAGATGATGACAAAACTCCCATAAGAATTCCTCCTTCTTTTTTTTCGAATTTATTATGTCCAAAATCTTTTAGGTTATTAAATTTCTATATAACACAACAAAAAATAATTTTAAAAGTTTCATTTCTCCATAATTTCTCCATAATTCTTTGTTAAGCTGAAAGATAGTGCAGAAAAAAAGACCGCTACTTAGAGAGTGCAAATAATGCTACAAGTAATTCTAGGAGTGAAGGACAAAAATGTATCAAATAATTTCCGATATTAGTAATTTCCTAAGTACACCATTCAGGAATATGTTTTATAGTGTAGAGGGCCTACCTATACTTGCAGCGTTTTTACTAGGCCTTGTAGGTGCTCTAGTTCCATGTCAGTTTACTGGAAATCTTGGGGCAATCATGATTTACGGTAATAGCTCTGTTCAAAAGAGGGTTGCATGGCAAGAAGTGATCTTTTTCGTACTAGGTAAGATTGTTGTGTTTTCTGGTCTTGGGCTTTTAGTATGGTTGCTGGGACAGGAATTTCAAGCAAATTCAACGCTGATTTTTCCTTGGGTTCGGAAAGTCGTGGGTCCTATTTTAATTTTTGTTGGTATTTATCTGGTTGGCCTTTTTAAAATGGGATGGACTTTTTCGTTAGGGAAAATACCTGAGAGATTTTTCAAAAAAGGTAAATTAGGTGCCTTTTTAATGGGATTTAGCTTTTCCTTAGGATTTTGTCCAACTATGTTTGTTTTATTTTTTGTTACATTAATGCCGATTGTTTTATCAACACCATATGGGGCAGTATTACCAAGCATTTTTGCTATCGGAACATCAATCCCATTACTTTTAGCTATTTTTCTTATCTGGTATTTTGAATTAGGAAGTATATTTATTAAAAAAGGTAGGAAGGTAGGGGCAATTGTCCAAAAGACAGCCGGTTGGATAATAATTGTACTAGGAGTATTGGATACATTAACTTATTGGACTTGAGAATTTATAAGACTCTATACTAAAAATCCAGTGGATTACCACTGGAATTTTTTATAGGTGCTATTTTTGTTGGGTTTTCCGTTTTCTATGGTTCACAGAATATACTTTTTTTCTACACAGTTTCTGCAAAAAATTATTTTAAAGTATACCCTATAAAGGTATTTAGGAAAATAATTCTTTAGAAGAACGAACTAGGACTACTAATGCAAATGGTGTTGAGATTCAAGCACTTAGATTACTTCCAAATGATGATACTGATGGAATAAAGGTAGATTTTGAAAAATATGAAGTCTTTCAGTTGAATTTAACAACACACTCAGGGGATCTTTCATCTCTCAACTTAGATAAAAATACTTTCTTAGTTGATGAAAGGAGTAATAAACAAAAGCTATCGGAATAGGTGACAATAAGCAATGATGCACATCATCCTGTTTATCTTGTAACATACCCCAAAATTGAAGCTTCGGAAGTATCACTTAAAATGAAAATCTTGATAAGGAACCTGTTATTATCATGGAGCAAATAAGGGTTGGTCGTTACCTTTTCCATTTTAGTATATGATATTATTTCATTGTAACTGGTAACCGTATTCTACGTATCTCTTTGCAATGTGAAATGTCGGGTAACTTGCAAACTAAATGTAACAACTAATAACTAGGAGTGACTTTTATAGTGAAAAAAATAATGGTTTTATTAAGTACGTTAGTATTAGCAATCTTTCTTAGTGCATGTGGTGACAAAAATAGTAGTGATAATATGGATGAGCAATCAGGTAAGGAAACAACTCAGACGAATCCAAATACAACAAAGTCTTCCGAGGTAGGTAATTTTGATGGCCATCCTAATTTTGAAACATTCGAAGGTTCAATAGATCATATCCATGGTTTAGGTTATGCAGGGAACCAAAATGCAATCTTTTTTGCAGCACATGATGGTATAAAAGTATTTGATAATGGTAGTTGGTACAGGACAAAAACGGAGAACAATGACTTTATGGGATTTAATGCTGTAAATGAAGGGTTTATTTCAAGTGGCCATCCTGGAACAGATTCAAAGTTACCGAACCCAGTAGGTATTATTAGAAGTGTTGATAATGGACAATCTCTTGAAAAGCTTGGATTACTTGGTGAAACTGACTTTCATTTGATGGGGGTAGGTTTTGAAACAAACACGATATATGCTTTACCGCCTAACAACAATTCAGAGATGCAAGCTGGAGAATTATATATCAGCGAAGATCTAGCGAAGACATGGGAAAAAGTAAGTGCTAAGAATCTAGGTGAAAACCTTATTGGATTAGCAGTGCACCCTACAAATTCTCAAAATGTTGCAGCTGCTGGAGAAAAAGGAATCTATTATTCAGAAGATAAGGGTAATACATTTGAGTTAATTACAGAAAATATGCAAGGAACATCAGTTTATTTTAGTAATGATGCCTTCTGGTTTGGTGGTTATGATGGAAACGCAGTGTTAATTAAAAGGTCATTAACAGATGGTAAGGAAGAAGAAATCAATTTACCAAAGATGGAACAAGATGCAGTTATGTACATGGCCCAGAATCCAAAAAATCCAGATGAGCTAGTATTTGTAAGTTTTAAGGGAAATGTTTATCGGTCAGTAGATGGAACAAATACATGGATAACTTTAGTTGAAAATGGGGAAATCCAATAAAGTAGTTTTTTAAAAGGAAGAAATTCATATGCTAAAAATCTTAGTAATAGATAATTAGTTAAGAATTTTTGCAACTGCTTACCATATATTGAGCATTATAGCTTTAAATATAAATCCTCCAATTTCGGAGAATATGTTTCATGAACCTATTTGCTTCTTTTTAGTTTTATATGAAATATTATCGCTGTTCCATTAGCTGCAGGTGTATTGTTTAATTTTGGTATTGTAATTACACCGGATATCGGAGCAGTTATTATGTCATTGAGTGCGATTGTTTGTGCAATAAACGCTCAATTGATAAGAATTGATTAATTAAAAACAGACTTATTATACGCTAGTTACATTGTTGAGCTAACTACTTTACATACCCTAAAGGGGTATGTTATGATTTGAATAAGTTAGGAGGTTTAAGCTAATGGAAAACAAAGCTGAAGAAGTAGTTTGTTGTCATACAGAAGATGATACGTCTGGTCGCAAAAGTCATCATCCTGAACGTATGAAAAAGAATCTAACCAATCGTTTAAACCGTATCGAAGGTCAAATTCGAGGCATAAAGGGAATGATTGACAAAGACGTTTACTGTGATGATGTGATTACCCAGATTTCTGCCACACAATCTGCTTTAAACAGTGTTGCTAAACTTCTTTTGGAAGGTCATTTAAAAGGGTGTGTCGTGGATCGTCTTTCGGAAGGAGACGATGAGGTTTTAGACGAATTAGTTGTGACCATTCAAAAACTAATGAAAAAATAATTATTTTTAAGCTTTATATACCCCTATATGGGGAATTAAATTATATTTTTAAAAGGAGAGTATAAAAATGCAAACAGTAACATTAAATGTACAAGGAATGTCATGTGGACATTGTGTGAAAGCTGTTGAAGGAAGCGTCGGTCAATTAGAAGGCGTTAACCAAGTAAATGTAAAATTAGATGAGGCTCAAGTTGAAGTAGCCTTTAATGAATCCCAAGTATCCCTTGATAAAATTAAAGAGACGATAGAAGATCAAGGATATGATGTGAAATAAGAGTGCTTTTCAAAGCACTCTCTCATTTTCATTAAAATATACCCCTTATAGGTATAAGAAAGGTAGAGAAGATTATGAGTACAGAAGCTATAGAAGCAAAAAAGGTAAAAGAAGCCAGTATTCAGATTACAGGAATGACTTGTGCCGCGTGTGCTACTCGAATTGAAAAAGGGTTAAATAAAATGGAGGGTGTTGAGCAAGCATCCGTCAATTTAGCACTTGAAAAGTCATCGATTAAATATGACCCTTCTAAACTAAGTGAAGCAGATTTTGAAAAGAAAATCGAAGCACTTGGCTACGGTGTTGTGAAACAAAAAGCGGAGTTTGATATTACAGGAATGACATGTGCAGCATGTGCAACGCGCATAGAAAAAGGGTTAAATAAGATGGCTGGTGTTGGAACTGCAAACGTCAATTTAGCACTTGAAAAAGCAACGATTGAATTTAATCCTTCGGAAGTAACGATTGCAGACATTATTGCAAAGGTTGAAAAACTCGGTTACGGTGCACATCAAAAACAAGAGGATAAAAAACAGATAGACCACCGTGAAAAGGCGATAAAAGATCAGCAACGAAAATTTATAATATCGGCGATTTTATCATTACCTTTATTATGGACGATGGTAGGTCACTTTTCCATTACATCATTTTTATATGTACCAGACTTTTTAATGAATCCCTGGATACAAATGATCTTAGCAGCACCGGTACAATTTATAATCGGGAAGCAGTTTTATGTTGGTGCCTATAAAGCACTTCGTAATGGTAGCGCAAACATGGATGTACTGGTTGCCATGGGTACTTCAGCAGCTTATTTTTATAGCGTATATCAAGCAATTGTTACAGCAGGAACACACCACGCTCCGCACCTATATTTTGAAACAAGTGCAGTGCTTATTACACTGATTGTTTTAGGTAAATTATTTGAAGCAAAAGCAAAAGGCCGTTCATCTGAAGCAATCAAAAAATTAATGGGGCTTCAGGCAAAAACAGCTATCGTTGTACGTGATGGAGTTGAAAAAGAAGTACCATTAGAAGAAGTAGTAATTGGTGACACTATTTTAGTGAAGCCTGGTGAGAAAATTCCGGTTGATGGTGAAGTAATTGAAGGAACAACAGCCGTTGATGAATCCATGTTAACAGGTGAAAGCTTACCAGTAGATAAAAATGCGGGTGACGTATTATACGGATCAACGATTAACAAAAACGGTTTTATTAAGATGACAGCAACAAAGGTTGGTCGTGATACAGCATTAGCCCAAATCATTAAAGTAGTAGAAGATGCACAAGGTTCGAAAGCACCAATCCAACGTATGGCGGATAAAATTTCAGGAATCTTCGTTCCAATCGTAGTTGGGATTGCCATTCTTACATTCCTAGTGTGGATCATATGGGTAAGTCCAGGTGAGTTTACACCAGCACTGGAAGTGTTGATTGCCATTCTTGTTATTGCTTGTCCATGTGCCCTAGGACTCGCAACACCGACTTCCATTATGGCAGGAAGTGGTCGTGCAGCAGAGTTTGGTATTTTGTTCAAAGGTGGCGAGCATTTAGAACTAACACAAGGCATTGATACGGTTGTTGTTGATAAAACAGGTACTGTAACTCATGGAAAGCCTGTTTTAACAGATGTCGTATTAGCGGATGGTCAAGATGAAGAGAAATTTTTATCACTTATCGGTGCTGCTGAAAAACAATCTGAGCACCCATTAGCACAAGCGATTGTTCAAGGGATACAAGAAAAAGGTATTGAACTTGGTAATGTTCAATTCTTTGAAGCGATTCCAGGTTATGGTGTCATTGCAACAGTTTCAGGCCAAGGGATTGTGATTGGTACACGTAAACTCATGCAGCAATACGGGATTGATATACAATCCGTTTTACCAATGATGGAAAAATTAGAGAGTGACGGTAAAACAGCAATGTTAGCTGGTATGAATGGACAATATGCAGGTTTAGTTGCTGTTGCGGATACCGTTAAAGATACATCTAAAGAAGCTGTTCGTCGCTTACATGAAATGGGCATTCATGTCATTATGATGACAGGTGATAATGAGCGTACAGCACAAGCTATTGGTAAAGAGGTAGGCGTTAATTCAGTTATTGCGGAAGTACTTCCTGAGGGTAAAGCGGAAGAAGTGAAGAAATTACAACAACAGGGTAAAAAAGTGGCAATGGTCGGTGACGGTATAAATGACGCACCAGCACTTGCGACAGCTGACATTGGAATGGCCATTGGCACAGGAACAGACGTTGCGATGGAGGCAGCAGATATTACACTTATTCGTGGTGACCTCAATAGCATTGCTGATGCAATTTTAATGAGCCGTAAAACAATGCGTAATATTAAACAAAACTTATTCTGGGCATTTGCCTATAACACAATTGGAATTCCAATTGCTGCAGTAGGATTACTAGCACCATGGGTAGCGGGTGCGGCGATGGCATTTAGTTCAGTGTCAGTTGTATTAAACGCTTTACGTTTACAAAGGGTAAAATTACAAAAATAAAGTCACTATTAGCTATAGAGTAAAAAACGATTTGCGTAATTTACTCTATAGTTTTCATACCGAATGTATTTTTTAGGAAAATAGATTAGTAGGATGTGAGAATGGGAATGGATCAAAAAGAAGAAAAAAAGGTTAAATTGGCTGTGAACGGCGGAATATCATTCGGAGCAAAATTAAATGCGAAACAACTGGTTGTCATTGCTGAGTACATGAATGATGGTGATGAACTGGAGTTAACAACTTTCCAACAACTATACATTGATGTATTAGAGAGTGAAGTCGAATTAGTTAAAGAAAAATTTAAGGAAGTCGGATTGTCCTGTTACCCAGTAGGGAATTATGTGAAAAGCTTAAGAACCTGTAATTTTTGTAAAGGCGCAGAAGAAGAAGGGATGCCTGTAGCGATTGAACTTAATAAGCGAATAGCAGGAAAACAAGTTCCTTTTACGCTTCGCCCAGCCTATACAGGATGTCCAGTTGGATGTGGTGAACCTTTAGTTAATGATATCGGTGTAATGAAAGTAAGAGACGGATATGATTTATACATTGGTGGAAAAGCAAAAGGAAAGGATGCCAAAACTGGCACTCTATTTATGGAGCAACTGACTCCAGAACAACTTTATGAGGTTGTTGAAAAAATTATAAATATCTATACTGAACAAGGCAAGAAAAGAGAACAATTTTCTAAATTTATAACTCGTTTTGGTTTGGAAAACATAAAACAATTAATAGCCTGATGAAAAATGCACTCCGTTTGAGAGTGCATTTGTTTTGATTGCTAATCTTTTGGGTACATTAGAGACCTTTTTTCAGGCTTTCTCTTTACTCTGACTACGTAATGCTAATTTTACTGCAAAGTAAACCACTAACCCAGTAAGTAAAAGATTTATTATCCACCCAAAGCCCATCATCCCCATCATTCCGAAACCATGGCCACCCAACATGTTTAAGCACCTCTCATTCATGCAGATGTTTTATAAACTTTCATTCATACCTCCATCGTGCATTTCTTTGAAATCCGTGTTTTTCATAGAACCATCTTCTCCGTGACAGGATTCAAACATATCCTTTAACTGTGTCTCCGAAAAATCAGGATGCATTTTTTGCATATAAGGCTTCATCTTTTCAAAATTAAAGACTCCATCACTCTGTGCGAATACAGCAGTCCCTGTACCTATAACCATTGCAGTCGTTAATAGTACGATTGCTAACTTTTTCAAAGTGCTTCATCTCCTTATCTTTTATTACTTACAGAGTACATAAAAATAATGCAGAATCTATGCAGAATTTTTGAATAGATGGTGAAGATTAAACCTGGAAATTATCAAAAATGATATGATGAGGATATTGGGAATTAAACAAGATATTAATGAAATGCACAATTTCTTGATATTTTTCAAGTATATTGAATTTAAAATGCTCGAGGGGAAAATGTATGAATAAAATATCTCTTAAACTTGGTCTACTGTTTTTCTCATTTATTCTTATTGTTGAAATCATATTGTTTTCTTTTTTATATACAGGTTTAGTTGACTCTCGTATTGATGAAGAGCTGGCAGAACTAAAAACAAGGGGGGAAAGCCATCGCCATGTTCTAGAGAAAAGCTTTGACGAAACGACGATTGAGCATGTCGCATTAATGGAAACAGAATCAGAAACGGATGTTGTCATAATGACTCATGATGGAAAGGTACTTGCTAAGTCAAATGAACTAACATCACCTATGAAAATGCTCATGGAACAGGAAAGGGGACCTGTACCATTCGAGGGAATGGTTGTAGAAAATCGATGGGAAACAGAGTCTTATATATCCACTGTTAGTCCAATTATGATCGATAACCAATTAATCGGTCATGTGTACATGTTTAAGAGCACAAATTCGATACAAACAATGGTTTATGAAATAAAGCAGCATTTTATGGTGGTAGGAAGCCTAACGATTGTTTTAACAGTTATAACGGTCTTTTTTCTTTCTAAAGTGATAACACTCCCATTAATTAGAATGAAAAAAGCCACTGAAAGATTAAGTAAAGGGGATTTTACAGTTTCTGTTAGACATCATAGCGATGATGAATTAGGGGAGCTTGCACAAAGTATTCAAACTTTAGCCAATGATTTAAACCATTTAAAAAAGGAAAGGAACGAGTTTCTCGCAAGCATTTCTCACGAGTTAAGAACCCCTCTAACATATGTAAAAGGGTATGCTGATATTGCAATGCGAGAAGGGCTTAGTGAGGAAGAAAGAAACAAATATTTACAAATCATATATGAGGAAGCTGAACATATATCTGGTCTTGTTAAAAATTTATTCGAATTGGCTAAAATTGATCAACATACCTTTGTTATTGAAAAGGAAAAGGTTGATCTAAGTGAATTCACCAATAAAATCGTTAAGAAGGTTCGACCGGCTTTTAAGAAAAAGGGTATCGAATTAAAACATTCCTGTCCTACTGAGCTACATGTCATGATAGACAGGTTTAGATTTGAACAAGTCATAATAAACCTGTTAGATAACTCATTAAAATATTCAAACAGGGATAGTAGAGTTGCATTAGAGATAGAACATAACCAAACTAATAATAAAACTGTATTATCTGTTATCGATGAAGGAATTGGTATTGCGAAAGAGGAAATTCCTTTCATATTTAACCGTTTATATAGAGTTGAGAAATCAAGGTCTCGTGAAAGTGGAGGTTCAGGTCTTGGATTATCAATTGTCAAAGAAATTGTAGAAGCTCACGGTGGTCACATAAACATATGTAGCGAACTGGGAAAAGGTACTAAGGTAACGATAGAATTGAATGGTTATCTAAAAACCTAGAGAATCCATTTGGATTTTTAGGAGCGAAGGTTACTAATTTTTATCGGTACTTATTGTAAATGAACATAAACTATTGACATCTTTATCATTTTTATTATGATTTAATTACTTAGTTTATTACTTATTATGTGTAGTCTTAGGAGAAAACAATGTCATCAATTAACCAAATATTCAAAGCTCTATCACATGAAAATAGAATGAAAATGTTAGTTTTACTAAAAAAAGATGAACTTAATACATTAGAAATTGCTACACATTTTGAAATGAGTAAGATAGGTGTCTCAAAACATTTAGCTATCTTAACAAATGCAGGATTAATAAATTCATATAAAAAGGGACAGTACCTATATTACTCTTTAAATCCAGTGGTTTTTCGGGATGTTCTCAACTGGATTGATCAGTTTTACTCCGATTTTGAAAAATAAACGGAGACTACCTATTTCTAGGATTTAAGTATATGTTTTTGATAAAAAGTGTATGTACAAAAATGTACATACACTTTTTTAAGAATATTTAAAAGTTACATCTAAATTTTAATTAACTTTTGTTTTGAATTTATAAAATAGAAATATTGCACGTACATATAAGTCAATAGCTATAGAAAGCCAAACCCCTGCGATCCCCATTTCTAATTGAATCCCTAATACATATACACCTATAATTCTTATTATCCACATACCAACAGCTGTACTGTACATAGGACTTTTAGTATCACCTGCCCCTTGCAAGGCACCTGCTAAGACTAAACCAATTCCTAATGCTGGTTGTGCAAAAGCGTCGATTCTTAGAGCGGTTACAACCATGTCTATTGCTTCCGTATCTGTAGTGAACCATGTCGCAAACCATGGAGATAAGAAAAATAACAAAATCCCTATAATAGACATGAAAGCAACAGCAATCCAAGAAGTAATCATTCCATATTGATATGCCTCTTTTGAACGATTTGCTCCCACGTTTTGACCAACTAATGTAGTGGCGGCTATGGCTAATCCATAACCAGGCATATATGCAAACATTTCAATATTACCAGCAATAGAATGAGCTGCGAAAGTATCGGCGCTTATTTTAACAATAAGACCAAAATAAAGAACTTGACCTAGACGCATGATCAATCGTTCAATAGCGGCAGGAGTAGAGAGCTTTAATATCGTAGATGCATCCTCTTTAGAGGCACCTTCCTTAATTGGAAATGCGACTGGAGATTTCTTAATGTAATAATACAATGCGATAGTACCAATAATTCTTACGATTACTGTTGCCCATGCAGCACCAGCTACTCCGAAACCTGGTAATCCCGAGAAACCGAAAATAAGAATATAGTCTAGACCAATATGTATAATATTGATCCACCAGCTAACCTTCATTGGAGTTTTAGTATCACCAGCTGCACGTAAAATACTTCCGAAAATTAGCATAAGTGAAATGAAGACAGATGGAACAGCGACAATACGAAAATAAGTAATTCCATCTTTTAAAACTTCGCCTTCTGCCCCCATCAAACGAAGAAGAGGCTCGCTGAAGAAAAGTGAAACTGCTCCAAAAAGCAATCCGCTGACTATTGAAATGAGCGTTGATTGGCGTGCGATGGATTTAGCCTTTTGAAGATTACCAGCGCCTATATTTCGAGCTATTAGGGAAGTTGTTCCAACCCCAATTGCCATAAAAATTGCGATATAAACTGCTAATACTGTATTTGCTATCCCTACAGCCGTTACAGCATGTAAACCCAGTTTGGCAACAAAAAGTGTATCTACAAATCCGACAAATGTTTGTAATATATTTTCAATTATTGCCGGTACAGCTAAAACAAGAATAACTGAAATTTTTTGTTTTGTAGTTTTATTTTCATTTTGTTTAAACTCTTTAGGCTGTGCTTCCCCCATGTCCTCTGCATCTCCCTAACGGATAAAATTATCAAGTGCTTTTTTTATGTCTTTGATGACTATCTCCTCATTTCCATCATGTACAGCATCAACCAAACAAGTCTCCATATGATCGGTTAAAACCAATTTTGCAGTATTATCCAATGCTTTCCTAATTGCAGCTATTTGTAAAAGGATCTCAGAGCAATCTCTATCATCGATGGCCATTTGTCTTACACTTTTCACATGGCCTTCAATTCTTGCAAGTCTATTGATAACACTTTTACGATTTTTGTGATTGTGCTTATGATTGTGATTTTCCTGTTTACTCACATTATCAATCCTCCCTAAGTCGATTATATCCCCCCCGGGGGGTTTTTGTCATTGAATATTTTGACTTTTAATTAAATTCAAAAAATAAATCGAACTAAGTTTTATGTTGCAAAACGTAATCATTACTATTATTATAAAAAATAGTTCTAAATCGAAATTATTACGATTATAGATATAACTATGGAAATTTCTCATAAGGAGAGAGTGAAAATGAAAACAAGGAGAATAGCTGCAGTAATAATTATTCTTTTAATACTTATAATGGTGGGGTGCAGTAATACTGAAAAAATCGAGGTTGGGGAGAAAAAAGCTAAACTTACAATTTACACCACTATATATCCACTTCAGTATTTTACAGAAAGGATTGGTGGGGATTTAATAGAGGTAGAAACAATAGTGCCACCTGGTTCTGATGCACATTCAATTGAGATAACTCCAAAAACAATGGC
Organism: Fredinandcohnia aciditolerans; assembly: GCA_003640645.1. Lineage (GTDB taxonomy): Bacteria > Bacillota > Bacilli > Bacillales > Bacillaceae_L > Ferdinandcohnia > Ferdinandcohnia aciditolerans. The sequence continues at coordinate 92,772 of QGHH01000014.1, forward strand.
AAGTGTTGCTGAAAGTGATGCATTCATTCATACAGGAACAGGCTTAGAGGGATTTGCTGACTCTGTTGCTGAAGCATTAGAAAATGAAACTGTATCAATTTTTAATGCAACTGAGAATGTTAATTTTATTGGTTCGGAAGAAGGAGAAGAAAAAGACCATGAAGAGCATGCTGATCATGAAGAGGAGCAAAGTGGTCACAGTGAGCATGAATCCGATATAGATCCGCATGTTTGGATTGATCCGGGTCGTTCAATAAAAATAGCAGAAAATATTATGAATACACTAATAGAGTTAGAACCAAATAATAAATCAGATTTCGAAAGTAATTTTTCTAAACTAAAGGTAAAATTAGAGGAATTAGATGCTGAATTTAAAACTATGGTTAGTGAGACTAAAACTAAGTCTTTCGTAGTTTCTCATTCAGCTTATGGTTATTGGGAAGATGCACATGGATTAGAGCAAATTGGAATAAGTGGATTTTCACCAACAGATGAGCCTTCACAAAAACAATTAACTAAGTTGATAAAACTAGTAGAGGATAACAATATTCAATATATTTATTTTGAACCAAACCTAGCCAACAAAGTTGCGGAGATGGTTAAAAATGAAACAGGTACCGAAACGTTGATACTCCACAATCTCGAATCACTTAGTAATGAGGATTTAGAAAATAAGAAAGATTATTTTGTGCTAATGAGAGAAAATATTAAAGCATTAGAAACAGGATTGAATTAAACATAAAGTATGCTCTTAATTACTGTATGAATAGTAGAATAATAAAAGCAGCAGGCTATGACCTGCTGCTATTCTTGTACCACTAATTCTCCAATCATACCATTTTCGGCATGTCCTGGAATTGTACAATAGAATTTGTATACACCTTCTTTTAATGGTGTAAAGTTAATTACATTACTGCCTTTCTCTTTGGCATGCAAGTGAAAATCTGCCATGCCATGGGAGTGCTCAGAATGGTTATGTGTTGTCTCGGATTGAATTTGGATTTGTTTTATCTCTATATCATGTTCAATGAAATCGTTATTCTTTAAAGTTAATATAACTGGTTGATTCTTTTTTACAATAATTTTGGAAGGCGTATAAGAAAATGTTGATGAATTAACATTTATTGTTATTTCTGTAGATTTATTTGAAGATGTTCCACTATGGTTTTCATGTTTTTCATGACTTGTCCCTGTTGAGGATTCAGGTTTTGATATTCCCGAGTTTTTCTCCAACTGATTACCAAAATAAAGGAAAGTAATTATTAATGAAAATGTAAGAATTGGTTTTAAAAACCAACTTCTATTTTCAATAGGACTTTCCTTACTTTGAGAACTGGGCAAAACCAGGAATAGAAGTAAAGAGCAGATTGTGAGAGTTAGTAGGATATTGATTAAAACATCTGCTTGTTCTTTAGTAATCATATCCCCAAGCATTGCACCCATCATTCCACCCATAAGCCCAGACATGAATCCTTCAATTATTGGAAGTAGCCCTAAACTTAGACCACATGCTAGTCCAGCAAGTGAACCAATAGCAATAGACAGTATTGTTGAATAATAGAGATTACCTTGATAAATAGAACCAAATAATACCCCAGTTACTAGTCCAACATTCATTCCCATCGCCATCGACAAAACCATACTGTGCATATTACTCAGTCTATTTCTTAGCAGAAAAGAAAAAAACACTGCTAGAACCGCACATGCAATGACGGTAATAATAACAAAATTATAAAATAAACTCATCTATTTTTACCTCCTTGTATTTGCTAAATCATATGTACAATTTAGACATGCAATGCAAAAAAAATTTATTCTTTTAAATAAAGTAAAAAAAGTTCATGTGATTTAAAATTTTCTCAATTTTTAGTATTTACAATTCTTAGATTTAATACTATGATGTTTTTAACGCCCACATATACAGTAGTGGGGTATTGTATCTTAAGGGGGAGTTACATTGGCAAAAGGTCAAAGAGTTTTATTTTTAGGTGTTTATGGAATGGAAGTTGTCGAATGTGGTGGAGCTTTAGCGAAAAATGTATTAAGCGGCGGGGAATCATACGCTTCCATAATGCTCTGTCGGGATAAAAGTCAACCACAAGTAAGACAAGCAGCGGAAGTGTTAGGAGTTCAAGTTTCCTTCTTAAATTTTCAAGCTGGGAAAGTAGATTTAAGTGAAGAGTCCAAATTAAAACTAATTAAGGTAATCCGAGAAGTAAAACCGGATATTATTATTACCCAAGATCCAGAGCACTCGTTCCATGATTTAGATCCTGACCGTCGCCCTGCGATGACATTATTGTTAGAATCTATTGCATTAGCAAGTAGGGACTTTGGTTTAGATGAGTTGCCAGGATTAAGCCCACATCCGATTCCGACAATATACTATATGACACCTCACCATCCAAATACGGTAGTTGATATTGCTGATGTATGGGAAAAGAAAGAAAAAGCTATGGACATGTTAGAAAGCCAAATGGAATTTAGTGGGATGCATTTTGATAGAATGTTAGATCCTGAAACAGCGGAAATATTATGTCCTGGTTTTTCACAATTAAAGAATAATCACGAAAAAGGAAGAGCTATCCACAAGGTCCTTGACAAGGCTGTTCATGTTTATCACGGTCTTCCTTCACATGGACATTTTGCCCTTGCAGAAGCATACAAAAGGGAAGGGAACTATCATTTGCAGGAATTAACCATTTAATAAACATCTTTTAAAATTGGGGGGGTAAAAATGAAGAAATCTTTTCTGAGCATAGGATTAATTTTCTTATTGTTATTTTCAAATTTATCTTTTGTAAATGCTGCAGAACCTGTTGATTCACTCAGAGTAGGTATTACAAAAGATGAAAATGGTTTAAATCCTTATACTTATGTAACGGGCTATCCGGGATTGGATTTAGTAAATCTACTCTATGATAATCTATTTAACCTTGATGAAAACAATATTCCGCAACCATGGCTTGTTAAAGATTATAAAGTAAGTGAAGACGGTTTAACTTATGAATTTACTCTTCATGAAAATATTAAGTGGCACGATGGTGAACCCTTCACTGCACAAGATGTCAAATTCACAATGGAGTATTTTATTAAGTATCCAAAATCGCGCTTTACTAATCCACTAAAAACAATCACATCAATAGAAGTAGCAAATGACACATCGATTAAACTTGTGTTATCAGAACCTAATCCAAACTTCATGATTCAACCACTTGCTGATTTACCAATTTTACCTGAACATATATGGTCATCAATTACAACACCAGATGACGAGACAAATGCACTTGGAAGTGGACCATATATTTTGGAAGAACATAAATCAGGTCAGTACTACAAAATGAAAGCCAACCCAGATTACTTCAAAGGTGCTCCACCAATAAATGAAATAATTTTTCCAATTATTGAAGATACAACCGCTATGTTAAACGCTCTTCAAGCTGGTGAAATAGATGCTATTTCTTCTAGTATTTCTCCTGAGTTAGTTGAACAATTTGATTCTAACCCTTCTTTGAAGGTAATAAGGGGTCCAGGATATAGTACTAGTTTATTCCAGATTAATGCAGAGAAATATCCTATGACAGAAACTGCATTTCGTCAAGCAATAGATTATGCAATTGATAAAAAAAATATTGTGGATACTGTATTGCTTGGGTATGCGGAAGTTGGAAGTCCAGGGTTTATTCATCCTTCATCCACATTTTACAATAGTGAATTAAATCCAGTGTTTGATCCAGAAAAGGCAAAAGAATTATTGGAAAGTGCTGGTTTTGTTGATACAGATGGAGATGGTTTTAGAGAGGGTCAGAATGGTGAAAAAATTGATTTAACTACGCTAGTTTATGCAAGTAATCCAATCCGAATACGGACAGCAGAGTTAATCTCTGAATGGTTAAATCAAGTAGGGATTAAAAACACTGTAAAAGCAATGGATGCAACAACTGTAGATTCATTAATGTGGCCTGATTTTGATGTTAGTAAAGGAAGAGATTATGATCTAGGAGTTTGGAGTTGGTCAAATACCATGCAATTGTTCCCTGATCGCATGGTAGAACTATTCCACTCGGATCCAGCAATAGGCTCTGTTAATATAGGTGGTTACAACAATCCGGATTTTGACAAATTGGGTGAAGAACTAAGGCAAACTTTTAACGAGGCTGAACGAAATAACATTATTAAAGAGATGCAGTCTTTTGTGGCCGAAGAAGCGCCATTTGTGACGTTATATTATCAAGAAATAATTAATGCTTATAATCCTGAAAAATATGATCAATTTGTGTTTCAGGTAGGAAAGGGTATTATCAACAAATTGTCTTTTGTTTCTGGTGAAAAACAGTCGCTAGAAGAAACAGGAAGTCAAGGAAATGATGAAGAAGATAAGGCATCTGAAACAGAGACGAATAAACAGTCTGATAATGCATCTACTAATTCGAACAACACTATGCTTTATGTTTTTGGAGCTATTGTTCTTTTAGGTGGAATTATTTTCATCCTATCTAAAAGAAACAAAAACAAAACTAAGCAAGATGATGATTTTGATTTTTAATTAATAAATTACTCCCGTAATAGGTTTACCTTTTACGGGAGTAATTTAAAAAAAGGTTCATTGGGGGTGAAGGCATTGGGTAAATTTATTGCTAATAAGCTTTTGCAATATTTAATCGTTATTTTTTTGATGCTAACTTTAAATTTTCTTTTACCAAGACTCATGCCAGGAAATCCTTTGGTATTTTTGGCTGGTGAGGACGTAGGTTTCATGTCAAGTACTGAAAAGGAAGCAATTTTAGAAAAACATGGGCTGAATGATTCCATATGGCAGCAATATATAACTTATACAAAAAGTGTTCTAACAGGAGACTTTGGTTATTCTTATCAACAAAAAAGGCCAATATCTGAACTTTTGTTAGAACGTTTGCCATGGACGATGCTTTTGACGGGTCTTGGACTTGTATTGTCCACAATCATAGGTGTTATTTTTGGAGCTGTTTCAGCGTGGAAAAGAGGGACTAAAACTGATGCAAACCTCTTAACGTTGTTTATGTTTTTAAGTGCAATGCCATCATTTTGGGTAGGTATGATTTTGGTATCGATTTTTGCTTCGCAACTTGGATGGTTACCAGTATTTGGCGCTGAAAAAGCATGGTCAAACCTTACAGGAATTGATCGAATGCTGGATATTGGGAAACATCTAATTCTTCCTTTAACGACCCTCGTATTAATATCAGTAACGAGTACATTTATGATCATGCGATATTCAATGCTGAATGTTTTAGGTGAAGATTATATCATGATGGCTAAAGCTAAAGGAGTAAAAGAAAAAGTTATTAAATATAAACATGCAATGAGAAATGCATTATTACCGGTAGCAACTGTATTTATGTTAAGTCTTGGTTTTACACTAGGTGGGGCTACCGTAATAGAGACTGTTTTTGCTTATCCAGGAGTAGGTCGTTTAATGTTTGAATCTGTCTTAAGTAGGGATTATCCTCTAATTCAAGCAACCTTTTTAATTATTACGTTTAGTGTTGTTATTGCAAATTTCCTAGCAGACTTGATTTATCCTTTACTAGATCCAAAGGTGGGAAGTAATAATGGGTAATCAAAATAAGTGGAAACAATATTGGAATGTACTGACTTCTAGTAATCTTGGGATGTTTGGATTGTGTCTTTTAGGAGTATTTTTATTGATTGCTTTGTTAGCACCTCTTATTGCTCCTTTTGACCCTTCTCTAAGAGTAGGGGCTCCATTTGAGAAACCAAGTTCACAATTTTTGTTAGGTACAAACGATGTAGGTCAAGATATATTAAGTGAACTTTTATATGGAACTAGGATTTCTTTATTAATTGGAGTAATTGCTGCTTTTATATCTATATTGTTAGGCTGCATAGTTGGTATTATTGCAGGCTACTATGGAGGTAAAATCGATACTATTTTAATGAGATTAGTAGATTTGGTTTTGGTTATACCTTTTTTGCCACTTATGATACTTTTAGCTGCTTTCATAGGGCCAAGTTTTTGGAATATCATTCTAGTTATCAGTTTAATTTCATGGGCAAGTCCGGCCAGAGTTATTCGTTCTCAGGTTTTGACATTGAAAACTAAAGGTTATGTTGAGGCAGCAAAGTCAATAGGGACCAGTATTAAGGTTATTCTAACGCGTCACATTTTACCTGGGGTTATACCAATTGCTCTTTCACAATTTGTACTTGCGGCCAGTAACGCAATATTAATAGAAGCTTCCTTAAGTTTTCTTGGACTTGGAGACCCTTTTACAAAAAGCTGGGGAACAATCCTGTATTATGCCCAAGCAAGAGGGGCATTTTTAACAGATGCTTGGATTTGGTGGGTGCTTCCGCCTGGCTTATTAATTACCACACTTGTTATAGGTTTTGCTTTTACAGGGTATTCATTAGAAGAAATCTTAAACCCTCGTTTGAGAAAGGAGCGTTAAGTGATGGCGGTATTATCAGTCGAGAATTTATCTACTTATTTTAAAACGGACAAAGGTATTGCAAAAGCTGTAGAAAATGTCTCCTTTACCGTTGAAGAGGGGGAGATGCTTGGATTAATTGGTGAATCCGGATGTGGAAAAACCACTGTTGCTCAATCTATTTTAAGATTAATAGAGTACCCTGGAAAGGTTGTATCAGGTAGTGCAAAACTAAATGGAATTGATTTGCTAAAAGCAACAGAAGCGGAATTATATAAATTAAGATGGAAAGAGATTTCTGTGATTCCGCAAAGTGCTATGAATGCATTAAATCCAATTTATACAGTAGGGGATCAGATAATTGAAGCAATAATGCTACATGAAAATATAACAAAATCAGAAGCAATTCTTAGGACAAAAAAGATGTTAGAACTAGTAGGCATTGACGGGGAAAGGTGGAAAAGCTATCCTCATGAATTCAGCGGTGGAATGAAACAAAGGGTAGCCATTGCGATGGCATTAGCTTGTAACCCAAAGTTAGTAATCTCTGATGAATCGACAACAGGCTTAGATGTGTTAACACAAGCACAAGTAATTGCACTTATTAAGGACTTACAAAAGAAGATGAATACTTCAGTAATTATCATATCGCATGATTTACCAATGGTAACAGCGATTTGCGATAAAATAGCAATAATGTACGCAGGAAATATAGTGGAATGGGCTACAACTGAAGAAATAATAAAAAATCCAAAACATCCTTATTCTCAAGCTCTTTTAAAAGCGACCCCTGATTTAGCAGAACCAGATAGAGAAGTAGTTTCAATTCCAGGAAGTGTACCTAACCTTGTTAAGTTTCCTAAATCTTGCCGTTTTCATACTCGTTGTCCTCACGCTTTTGAACGATGTCTTCAAGAATCACCAGATTTAGTTGAGGTAAAGCCTGGCCATTATTCAGCTTGTTTTTTAGAGGGGGAGGAAAATGAGTAATTCAATACTTCTAAAAGTAAACGATTTGAAAAAGACATTTGTGAAAAAAACAGGTACATTTTTAAAGAGAAAAATTACGAATGTTTATGCGGTAAATAATGTTAACTTTGAAATCCACAAAGGAGAAATTCTTGGAATTATTGGGGAAAGCGGCTGTGGTAAGACAACAACAGCGAGAATGATTATGCGTTTAATGCAGGAAACTAGTGGAGAAATTTGGTTTGAAGGAAAAAATCTCTGTACTTTAAAGGAAACAGAAACTAATCGGATGAGAAGCAAAATGCAGATGATTTTCCAAGACCCTTATGACACCTTAAATCCTGGAATGAGAATACTAGATATTCTTATGGAACCAATTAATGCTCATGAAAAGGCCTTACCATACAGTAAAAAAGTAGAAAAAGTCAAAGAGGCAATTGAATCCATAGGGTTAGTGCCAGCAGATGATTATATGTACCGTTACCCACATCAATTAAGTGGAGGACAAAGACAGAGAATTGCCATAGCAAGGGCAATCATTTTAAAACCATCGTTTATTGCAGCAGATGAACCTACTTCAATGCTGGATGTATCTGTGAGGGCTGGAATACTCAATTTATTATTAGAACTAAAAAATAAAATGGGTTTAACTATGATGTTTATTACACATGATTTAACAACTGCTAGTTATATGTGTGATCGGATTGCAGTTATGTATCAAGGTAGAATTGTTGAAATAGGACCTACAAAGCAAATAATTCAACGTCCTTCACATCCCTATACAAAGGCGCTTGTCTCTGTCGTCAAAGACCTTAACTATTTTATTCAAAATAGAGAGAAATTGATACTGGATGGCGAAGTGGATGCTACGAAGAATGATGTTGGTTGTCCTTTTGTATCTAGGTGCCCACATCAAGAAAGTGTTTGTCATACGAAATATCCTGAACTTGAGTTAGTTGATTCAGGTCATTCTGTTTCTTGTCATTGCCATTCTCAATTACTTGAAAAAACATCATAAGTGATTGGTAATACATTAATAGTTTAATATGAAATAATATGAATACATTATTAGCGAAAAAGGATTATTGTTATCCTAAAAAACATAAATAATGATGTTGTGATGAGGGAGGAAACTAATATGGCGATAGATTCAGAATATGAAAACAGCCTCTTATCAGAAGAAGAAGGATGTTGCTCACCCTTAAGTGACAGAAAAAGCCATCATTCTATTAGAGTTAAGAAAAATTTGATTACAAGATTGAACCGCATAGAAGGTCAGGTTCGAGGGATTAAAGGATTAATCGAAAAAGATACTTATTGTGATGATGTTATAACACAGATTTCAGCAACTCAATCTGCGCTAAATAGTGTTGCAAAGATTCTTCTGGAGGGTCATTTAAAAGGGTGTGTCGTTGATCGACTTCAAGAAGGGGATTTGGAAGTTTTGGATGAAGTTATAATAACAATTCAAAAATTAATGAAAAAATAAGGAGATGGTTAATAATGCAAAAGATAACGTTAAAAGTAGATGGAATGTCTTGTGGTCATTGTGTAAAAGCAGTTGAAGGAAGCGTTGGGGATTTAAATGGAGTGGTAAACGTAAAAGTCCATCTTGAAAATGGTACTGTTGATATAGAATATAACTCAAATGATGTATCTTTAGATAAAATAAAAGAAACTATTGATGATCAAGGTTATGATGTGAATTAAGCTTAAGGAGATTGTGCTAGCGATAGCACAATTTTTTTTTGCAAAAAGATAACCATATGAAATGCAGATGATAAATTAAAGGACTTGTTAAATATATTCCTATCTTTCTTGAAAACAATCCTGATAATAGCACTGAGCGATTAATTAAAACGTTTTATATGATGAATAGTAAACAGTAAACTTAAAAATGTTCTCCAATTCTTCTGTGTTCAGGGGAAGTTTACGGTGGTTCATTATGTAAGGTCAAATGTTAGTAAGATTAGGAGAAAAAGGATTGGAAAAAGTATAAAAGTAAATCTGTCACTAAATTTTGGATAAAGGGTATAAATATGAAATGTTAACGGGAAATCGAACCCGTTATCATTAAAATCGAGTATATCAGTTGTAGGAGTTAACATTTGAAAAAAATGTGAACATTTGGAATAATTGTTACGTGTCATATATTTAAAGAGAAAAAACAAAGGGGGATTTGGTATGGCAGAGGAACTAAAAGCAGACAAAGTATTCATTTCGTATGCTTGGTCCAGCCCAGAGCATGAAAAATGGGTAATGGAACTGGCAGAAAGGTTGGAACGTAACGGAGTAGAAGTCGTAATTGATAAGTGGAACAGTACAGAAGGGCAAAACTTGAACGCCTTTATGCAGAGAAGTGTCACTGACCCGACAATCACGAAGGTTTTGGTCATCTGCGATGAAACCTACGCACGAAAAGCGGACGGTTTTGAAGGAGGAGTGGGGACAGAAACGGTAATCATATCTAATGAAGTGTACCAGGATGTCGAACAGACAAAGTTTGTCCCTATCATCGCCCAACGGAGCAGTGAGGGGGAAGCCTACATCCCAACCTACCTAAAGGGGACAAAATACATAGACATGTCCTCCGAACAAAACTATGAGGATGGATATGAAAAGCTAATACGGAATCTGTACGGTAAACCGGAATTTGTTCGGCCTGAGAGAGGACAAGCCCCTACGTTCCTCCTTCAGGATGAAAAAAAAACGAATTTGGAAAGCCGAAGAGCACTGAATAGGTTTAGGTTCCAGGTAGAACGAAAACCGCGGAACATAGACGTTTATTTTCAGGAATTTGTAGAGGTTTTCAAAGAGGATTTTGCTTCTCATGCAATTACCGTTTCAGACGGAAGTGAACTGTTGGGTAAAATATATGGAAGCCTTCATCAAACATTTGAACTCCGTAACATCTATATCGAATTTCTGGAGTTTTATGTACGGGAAACGGAAAACTTCGATGTTCAGATGATTATCGACTTTTTTGAATCCATATATCCTGTTATTACGACAAAAAAGGATACTTCCTTTTTCGAACAACAGTTTGACCATATGAAACTGTTCGTAACCGAACTCATGCTCTATACAATCGCACTGTTGTACAAATATAGGAAGTATACAGCGATAAGAGAAATGATTAAGAACCATTATTATGTGGTGGACCATATAGAAAGGGAAATGGATGGTTCAATTGGTATTTTCAACCGATATCCTCGGCTTATCGAAGAAGCACCGATCCCGTCTACTGGTCAAAAATATATTTCAAACTCGGGACAATTGATCATAGACCGGGCCAACAACAGCAAAATTTCGCCCGCGGAACTGGTAGAGGCTGATTTTCTCATTCTCTTCCTGAGCCATTCGTTCGACAAATTGAATGGATACATTGACTGGAATGCACCCACTTCCCCTTATTTCACTAATGAGAGAATTAAGTTCATGCGAAAACTCCGTTCGAAACGTTTCTTTGAAAATGTGAAGGGACTGTTTGGGGTTACCACTGCTAACGAAATGAAGAAATTAGTGGAAGAATTTAAAACACACCTTGAGCAAAATGTGAGGGGCACAAGAACCTCGATGTATATCATGCATGTATTAATTCATCCAGACGACATTGCTGCACTATAATAGAATGGGATTTTGAAAAAGCTAAGATGACAACTAAGGATTCGGTTTTCGTGTTCAAAATTAGCAGTCTAATTCACAACGGATTTGGACTGCTTCTTTTTGTCAAATTAATAGAAAAATACATACGAATCCGCATCCCTTTTAGAAAGGTGACATAATGTTTTATTATCAATAGTATGTTATCGAAATAATTCAAAAAAATGATGTGATATTGTGAGCCTTAACAAATAAATATATTTTTATTTAAGCCTAATTACTAATTATATTTTGATTCTTTAAATTATTTTAGATAAGTGATTTAACAAGAATCCAAGTATTTTAAGAGATTAAATAAATGAGGAGCCTAACTCAGAAGATTAGCAGTTAATGTTATATTGTTATTTAGAAGTAGGGAGATGTTTCTATGAAAATAAAGAAAAAATTAAAACCTAAATTAATTGATGAACTAATTGCTATTACTGAATCTCGAGATGATATATTAAGATTTTCACAAAGTTACCTTGCTAACTTATTTGCAAGACACGAGCTTGTTTTAAATATTCTTGCAAATCACAGAGAAAAAAAATTCAGTGATAACAAAACAGTTTACATAGGTGTTGGTTTATATCTCAATTCATTGGTAACTTGTTGGGAAACATTTTATAGAGATATTTTTGTATTTATTTGCAATGCTGATAAGGATATAAATAAGAAGATTTCTAAATTTTTGGAGGATAAGAACATAACCCAGGATGAATTAACTAATATAGGGCTATCTGGTATAGATTTTATGAGTAAGCAGTTTAATTTTCAAGATTTAAACGATACTTGTAAAGCATTCAATTTTTTATTTGATGAAACAAAAGAAAGAATAACTGATTATCTGTATGAAGTTATTGATAAAACCTCCTTGTTTTTTTATACGCCTAATGCAATTCTTTACTGGATTCAAGAAAAAAAAGATCTCTCGGACAAGATTTTCAATGTACTTCAAGACGCTTTTGAAATAAGACATAGAGTATCGCATGATTCTAATTATTTATTTAAGTTTAAACAAGAACAGATGACTTTTATAGAAGATTGTTTTTTATTTTCCCACAATTGTTTTCTATATTTATATCGATTAAATATAATCATGAAATGATAGTTACTGTCGGAGAAAACCAAATATCTTTAACCTCTGAAATAAATGAGAGTAGACATCCAGTGGTTTTTTCAGCTAGAGATTTTAAAGCTGAGTGGAGCATAGTAGATTAATTTAGAAAAGGAAGTGATATAGTTGGTTCGTTCCAAACTTGATGAGAAGCAAATATATGAATATGAATCAAGTGTTTTTGTTGAAAAAATAATCATAAGAAATGGATGGAAATATAGAGAACAAGAAAAAGATAATGATATAGATGGAGAAATTGAGGTTTTTTCTGAAGAAGGGGAGACTACAGCAAAGGTTATTAAAGTTCAATTAAAAGCAACTAAGGAATTACCATATAGTGAGGAGTCAGTTATTTTTGATTGCCCAGTTAAATTTCTGAATTTTTGTGATGTTTGCGATATACCAGTTATCTTGGTTGTATATGGTGTTGATGAAGAGAAGGCTTTCTGGATATGGACTCAAAAATATATTTTTAAAGCATTAGATAGTAAGGGTATTGAATGGAGAAATAACACATCAACAGTAAGAATTAAAATTCCAATTGGAAACGAAGTAAAAGAGGATATCTACTTTTATCGTGCTATAGAGGAAATTTCTAGTGAGGGGGTAAATGAATTGCAACAGTGGAGAAAGCAAGAAACTAGTGAATATTACTATACGATTCTAGAAGAAAAAGATAACTCCAATCTCAATAAAAGAAGAATTAGTGCAAAAGTTTATATTGAGCGTTCATTTGCTACCTCAAGGGATTCGATGATCGAACTCATCAAAAAGATAAATGATAAAGTTAAGAGTAATAACTATTATAAAAGTGTTTTAGATGGAGGAACTGAGAGTCGTGAACCACATTACGTGTGGATATATTTATATGATGATTTAATCCAATACGAATATGGACTCCCATTTTGTAGAACTGAATGGATAAGTAATACAGGAACAAATCAACCAGTACTTTTGAAAGAATTTGACCAAATACTTGAAGGTCATAACATTAGAATAAAGTGGGAGAGCAATTATAGACCATTACAAGATTACTTTCTGCTAAACTCTACCTCAAAAACTGAGTACTTAGAAAGCATAAGAGAAATTCTTTTATTTGCAAAGAATGAACTAGACAGCTTATCTCAGCTTTTTAATGCAGATAATAAAGAGGAATTTTATAATCATTTAAGTTCTAAAAGAAGTGAGTATACAAAGAATTTCCTGGTAATGAGTGACCTGCTTCCTCCATATGGATGTAAAGAACTGAATCATATATTATATGAAGCATTGGCAGATTTAGATAATTTAGCTATTGCGGTAGAACAAAAACAAGGTAATGAATACTATTTAAACTCTCAATACGTTAAAAAGTTCCCAAGACACCTAGCGATTTTAGTATACGAATTAGAAAAGCTAATTTAAAAATATTAATTAGCAATGTTTAATATTGGATGTACTTATTTGATATGATTGTTTTTAAGGTAAATGATGATAATATAACTCGCAACGGCAAGGTCCAGATGTACAAGTGGGGTAACGGTGCCTCTTTCCACTTTGTAAAATAGACATTTCCAATTTGTGGTTCCGATTAAATATCATCCCGGGTTTGATCCAAAATAAATCCGGGCTTTTTTTAATCCTAATTCAATAGAGAACCAACTAAAATTTCAATTGTTATTTCAGTGTTTAATCCTTATAAATCCCTTGCCATTTCAGTTTTTTTTTCAATGTTTTACTCGAGCAGTAATCCAATAATAGACCAAAAGGTGTGTATAAAGGACATATCCGTAGTAGTAAATCATCAAGACTGTACCTTATCAATGATTCCTCTTGGGCAAAAGTCTATAGGCGATTAGAAAAGCTAGTTTATATACCTATTGGATATGAAGGGAGAAAATTATGTTGAAAAATATATTAGAATGGTCAAACGATAATTCTGGGTTTTTATCTTTACTAGGGATAGCTGCGACCTTTTTTGCTACAATATTAGCATTTTATTTAGGAATTATGTCAGCAAGAAAATTAGAAAAAGATTCGAAGAGGGCTAATATTAAAGAATTAAAGGAGCTCTTATTATTAGAGTTTTTTGTAAACCTAGACCATATTTCACATATATATGAAGTTTATGAGAGAAATTTAAATGATAGGAATAATTTACGCATCCCAGTAAAAGCTCCTAGAGTTGAGATTATTTCAAGATTTATGTCACCTGATATGATTAACAGTCTAAATAAAAATGAAAAGCTAAGTATAATAAATATATATTCGCAGTTAGAGCTATTTAATAAAGAATATTATATTTGGAGAGATATAATACAAAATAATCCTTTCATAGCAAAAGACGAATTACTCTATACAATGTACAGCAAACCAATGATTAACCATTTGGATAATTTAGTGGAGAATATAATGCAAGAATGGGTCAATATTGTTAATGTTTTAGGGAAAGGTTCTGATATAGAACTAATAAATAAACTCTCAAAAGATATAAATAAATCTATTAAGAGCGGAAAGTGGATAAAAGTCTATTACAAATCTTCAGGATACAGTAATGAACCAATAGAAGTGAAGGACAAAGTTGATATAATTTTATGTTGGAAAAATGACGACCAAGAAATTGATAAAGAAGTGATTGAAATAAGGACTTATATCCCTGTGGATGGGTTTTAAGATTACTACGTAGAGGTGCTTTAATTGATTAAAATAATTACAGCCTTAATCTTAATAGTGATACAACTATTCATTGCTTTATTTCTCTCTGGAATATCAAATAAAAGAAAACCTACCTATAAGAAATAATTAAGAATCCAGATGTTTCTTTATCTCATTGAGGTAATAATAGTAACAACTATTCTAAGTTATATTTTTACCAGTATTGAGGAAAGTACATTTTTTATTTATCAGTGGGAATATAAGAAAAATGACTTTCAAATATTGGAAAGATTTATATTTTCATTAACAGCATACTAAGGAGTACGTTATCTTTTAATTAAACTAAAAGATGGTGCCGACTTTGATTCATTTATTTCCTTAAAATACCATTTTGATAGCTTAGTCATCATGTTGGAATCAAATGTAGAGATTACTACTGAGTTAATTGAAGAATATTATAAAAGAATAACTGAGCCGATGGGTATGTTCAATGATAAAACCCGGAAAATTGGATTAGATGCATATAAACACCTTGTAGATTATTCACCAAGGTGATATAGAAAAAAATTATCTTATTTATGTATTAAAAAACTTGCTAGATCTAGAACATCAAGGGAACTTGACAAACTTATTATGGATGAATTCCGTTTTATTAAGAAAATTAAAATAATCTATTACTTACATTAATTGGTGTATGTTTTACAATTTCGTTGATAATGATAGAATCTTAAAATGTAAAATAAGGAAAAAAGAGACTATAATAGTCTCTGCTAAAAAGAAAATTTGGTATAATAATATAAATACAATACACTGAAAAAGGAGAAAAAAATGAGCGGTAAGAATTCTAGTAGTAATAATGGTAACAGCAATATTTCAATATCTAAACCTAGACCAATTGGAGTTGCACCCGGAAGAGAAACTAGAGCTGGAGAAAGACCATCATTTCAAGCTCCCATTCCACCGAAAACTAAGTAATTATTTTTGACGAAGGTTTTTTTGTATTTAATTCATTGATAATCAAACCAGACTTTGTATCTACATATGATCTCTTTATTTCATATTTGTAATATTCGTGTGCTGCATCCCATCCTTTTGAAGAATCAATTATGAGTGACTTCTCTGTTTCAAAAGGACGGGACATTCTGATAACGGGGCCACATATCTTATCTTCTGGGTTATCCATCTTATAAACCTCTACAATAAGCTGTTCCTCTTTTTGTTCCTCCAACTTATAAAAGAAGCTTTCCCAAACAGTGGGATCTTCAGACAGTTTAATAATCTTCCTTTTGAGTCGTACTTTATTTATAAGTTTTAGAACTTTCATATATAAATACCTAGACCAAATGTATGCAGCAAAAAAACTAAATACTAAACTAAGGGTTAGATAATAAAAGAGAAATAAAAGATTATTAGATAGATTGTTTAAGTCTTTTAAATCTAATATAAAGTTTAAATTTAAAAAAGATAGATTCACTTTTAATACTTTAAACAAAATATCAAAAAGTAAAAACAAAATATCATAAACAATAACAGTTAAAAAAGTACTAGGAGCCCATAATAAAGCTGTTAATCCAACCATTTCAGTTGGTGTATGTTTTACTACTGGATTTATCCCAAACATTTGAAGCCAAAAATACGTGATTAAACCAGGTAAGGAAAAAATAATTAATGAAATAAATTGTTCCATCGAAACACCTCATATTATACTCTTCGTCCCAATCTAAGTAAAACTAAGACCAGTAATGTAAAATTAACTTATTTAGATAGAATAATTGAAGAAATCCCAAGCTTAAAGTGATTAATCACTTTAAATGACTCAATTGGCAGAAATAATAATTTTGTTCCTATATAAACGATTATAAATAATCCAACAAATACAAAGCAATCATATTATAACCACCTTACAAATTATAGAAAAAATATAATGATGTAACAATAAATACAATCTGAAGGATACTCCTTCTTTTACGAAATAGAAATACTAACCCGTTTGGTTGAGAGGGAGAAACATTATTTTGCCCACTAATTCGAGGTGCAATTTGTATCACTATTTTTATTGATATATCAACGATAGTGTGAATTGCAACTATAAAATTCATTATGATTTGTAAGGGTAATAGAACGACTGAACAAATTCATGTGGTCTTGCAAATTGATATTTAATATGTAGTACAATTGCATTTATAAATTACTATACAACCTATTAGGGTTATCTCATGTTAACATTTTGCTTAAAAGATATTGTATGGAGTTATATGGTGAAATTAAATTAGGAACTAGAGATAGGACCGGAATAGTTATAAAAACTGATTATTATAAACCGCAGTCTTGTTGATGTGTAGAAAGTTAAGAAATACTTCTATAGGGGGCTAATAATGTTTGTTAAAAAACACGGTCTAAGCGGAACGAAAATATATAAGGTTTGGAAATCAATGCGAGTTAAGTGCTATAGCAGTAATAAAGATAATCACCATAAAAAGGGCGAAATTTGGATCTGCGATGAGTGGAAAGATGACCCTGTAGCTTTTTTTAATTGGGCCAATCAAGATGGCTATAAAGAAGGTTTGCAATTAGTAAGGAAAGACAAGGAAGATGGATATTATCCCGAAAACTGCGCTTTTCTAAAGATAGATGAGGCAAGTAAGACACATGGAATGAGAAGGACAAGATTATATAATATTTGGACTCAATTTAAGCAAAGGTGCACAAATAAAAATAATGATAGGTATGAACAATATGGTGGTAGAGGTATTACTGTATGTGATGAATGGATGGAGTTTGAAGTGTTTTCAAAATGGGCGAACGAAAATGGATATAAAAACAGTTTGTCGATAGACAGATTGGATGTAAACGGAAATTACGAGCCTAGTAACTGTAAATGGAGCACAGGTCTTGAACAGTCAAGGAATAAAAGAAATACTCGGTACGTAACTATTAATGAAGTAACTAAATCTCTTTCGGAGTGGTCAGAGGAAAGTGGGATTCCATATAAAACGCTACAAAGAAGACTTTATACTGGTTGTAAAGAAGAAAACTTATTAGCGCCAATAGGATACCAGCACAATCTACTAGAAATAAACGGAGAAAAGAAGACAATGAATGCTTGGGCGAAAGAAGCTGGATTACCTTTCTCTACTGTTAAAAGAAGATACCAAAGAGGTATTAGAGGAGAGGATTTACTTAAAAAAGGAAGAATGGGTATAGTGTAAACAAGCACATTATTTCGGATACCACTTTTCAAATTTGTTCGGCTAAAAATCTGCTTTAATGTGCTAATTTTTCCACTTAATTTCAGATTGTGCAAAATTCCAATCATATTATCCCAGCTCCAAATCTTAAAAGAAAAACCCCTAAAAAGGGGCATCAACTGGAATAAAATTTTGGATTTCCACTCTGACCTTATATACTTCATAGTTATGGAGCACAAGGATCACATCATGCTCTAACTTTATAAACCAATCAAAATCTTTCTCTAAATATGCGTGGTAGTACTTATTTTGAATTCGCAGTTCAAATGAATAGCCTTGGTCAATCCAGTAAGACTTTTGACCAATCCATACTCTCCATTCTTGGCTAAAATGGTCGTAAACTAATATTCCCCGTTTCATTGAAGTCCGCTTTCCTCAACTGCTAGTCTTATAATTTCTTCATCAATTAGTTCTTTCTTCAATTGAGACCCAAATAATAAACTGCTGATTGTTATATTGTTTATTACACGTGGCCACCCTTGAGACCGTTGAGCGATTGCTTCTATTGCTGTTTCGGTAAAGATTGGCATCTTTGCCCCAGCTACCTTCATGTGATGATCAATATAGCCCGAAACTTCTTCTCTTGATAATGGCTGGATTTCGTATTTCATTATGACTCGCTGTGTTAACGGGCGGTGATGATTTAATGTTAATCGAGTTTTTAAGTGCGGCAACCCAGCTAGTATTAGGATGAATGGATTGATGGAATCCATTTGAAAGTTAAATAGTAACGCTAGGTCTTGTAAAAACGCATCCTTTGCCATATGCATTTCATCCAAAATAAATACAGGGGTAATCTTTCGTTCCGTAGTCATTCGTTCGATTCCTTGCTGAATCTGGCGAAAGAGATCAACTTTCCGAAACTTCGGCTGTTCCCCAAGTTCATATGCTAATCCACGGTAAAAATCCATCACACCTCCGGTGGAGAGAGGGAAATAAATCACATGATATAAGGATGGATTTAGCGAATCCTTAAAAGAACGTAATGAAAATGTTTTTCCTGCACCAGGATCTCCAATAAGAAGTCCAATCCCTTTGGATTTTTGTAAGTATTTTAAAGCATTTAATGCTCCTTGATAGTCAGTAGATTGAAACGCATCTGATGGATGGATTTCCTTAGAAAACGGAGTTTTAGCCAAGGAATAAAAGGATTTATACATGATCTTGGTCCTCCTTTACCTTTTCTTGAGTCAATGAAAAGGGGGAGCGAACCCTCTTTAGGTGGGCGTTATCCTTCATAGAAACAAGTGTAGCTTCTGCTACTCTTTTATCATCTTCAAATACATAAACCCCTTGATCATCCATTCGAATATCGATAGATGTTCCAATGTATCGACTAGGCACTTCATATAATTT
The DNA here is from genome assembly GCA_003640645.1 of Fredinandcohnia aciditolerans. Taxonomy (GTDB): domain Bacteria; phylum Bacillota; class Bacilli; order Bacillales; family Bacillaceae_L; genus Ferdinandcohnia; species Ferdinandcohnia aciditolerans. Next base: position 112,169 of record QGHH01000014.1, read on the forward strand.
CTTGTTCAATGTAATCGTACTATCCGCCTTAACTTTCCGTTCTTCTCTTTTCAGAAAAATTGTGTCTAGAATAGATGTATCCTCTAGGAATTTGACACTCTCCAACTGGGAATGGAAAACCTCATGTGGTGTTTTACCCTCTAAGGATGCATGAACTCTTCTGTGGTAATCTTCCTCTAACCAACGCCAAAACCTTTCATTTAACTCTTCAACTGAATGTGCTGGGGCAGCTTGTAATAAAGGATAAAATCGTGTTTGAACCGTTTTGAAAAATCTCTCGATTTTCCCTTTATTATGTAAAGCTTTACATTAGAAGGGTTATGTTTAGTAAAAAATAATGTAAAGTAGATCTTTTACAGATAGTTAAATTGGAAAATATGCTAGATTTACTTTACATTATCAGTTCATATATCACTTGTTGAAGCTTCTCAACCAATCTAATAAATTGTCGTTATTCTGCCACACTGGTTCCTCTGTGGGTGATACATCCTCATAAGCTTTTTCTATAGCCTCTCTTTTTTGTTTTGAATCTGTTTTCGCATAAATTTCTGTCACTTGAACAGAGCAGTGACCTAAAATATCTCTTATATAGACAAGATTAACTCCGGCCTGAAGTAAATGCATTGCCTTGGAATGTCTTAGACAATGGCAGCTGAATACCTCTGGGATTAATAATTTATTTTCCTCTCGTGCTAAGGTTTTATATTTTGCTAAGATATAATTTACCCCTGCTCGGGTCAGCTTTTCTTTTCTATTATTAAAAAACATAGGATATAAATTCGAAGAATTTTTTAAAAGACCTTGTTCTTCCATATATCTTTTTAAAATCTGCATTGTCGGATCCATTAAAGGTACAATTCTGGCTTTGTTTCCCTTCCCGATTAGTTTAATTGTATAGGGTTTATCGAACCTGACCATTGATGGAGTCAAGTCAATTATTTCTTGTACTCTTGCTCCCGTATCATACATTATTGTCAATAATGCTAAATCACGTCGTCCAGTTATTGTATTCAAATCCGGCATTTTCAATAGTAGTTTGATCCCATCAAGAGCCAAGTAGTTTATCGTCTTCTTCTCTGTCCTTTTGACTGGTATGGAGAGGATTTTCTGCCATTCCAATAGATTATCTAGACTTTCGTATTGGAGGTATTTAAAAAAAGAGTGGAGTGCAGCTAGTCGAACATTTCTTGTGGATGTACTGCATCGTCTTTTATTTTCAGTCCAATCTAGATATTCGACTACCATATTTTTTGTTACCATACCTAAGGTGAGTTGATCTATAGGAATTTCTTTTTCATCTCTTAAGAAGCGAAGAAACAGAATAAACGTATCCCTGTAGGAAGCGATGGTATTTTTACTAGCTCCAGTTTCACCTGGAAGAAATTTCGTAAGAAATCCAGTAAGATAATATGAAAAGTCCGTTGGTTTCATGATAAGTTCACCTCCGGAAACAGGTATGAACATAGACTGTTAACATCTTGCATTAATTCTGGATACATATCTGAAGTTAATCTGACATACTTGTCTGTTGCTTCCAAGGAAGAGTGGCCAAGGTATCTAGAAAGTACAGGCAGGGAATAATATAAATCAAGCCCCTTACGGGACATTTCCGCCAATGAGTGAACACTGAATGAATGTCTAAAATCATGTACCCGTGGTCCCATTCCTTTACCCCCGTGAGGAATGCCAGCCTTCCATAGTATTTTACGAAACCACCTATAAACTCTATCTGAGGAGAATTTCTTACCATTCCCTTGTCCAAAAAAGTAGTCACAAGAGTTAAAAGTTGATAAATAACATTTACTGTACTGTACACATATTTCTTTTAAGGAATTAGAGATTGGTAGTATTCGATCACTCCCATTCTTTGTTTCTCTAATAACGATATAACCTTCATCAAGGTTTACATCTTCACACTTCAGCTTTAATGCTTCATTCACCCTTAACCCGCATCCATAAATCACACGGTAAAGAACTGGGAGTATATATTTCATTGGGGATTTCCGGCCAATTTCCAAAGTGTCACATGCATTAAAAAATGAACTAAGTTGTTCTTTCGAGAAAATATAAGGTGTGAAGGTGCTTTGATAGGCTTTTAGCTGTCTTGGAATGTAAGTTTGATAACCAAGCTGATTTAAATAAACAGAAAAATTGATAATATCATTGACCCTCTTATATCTTGTTACTTCGGATTCATTAGGTCGTTTTTCCGCCCATTTATCGGCTAATACTTTTGTCAAACCGATAAAATCTGCTCCATTTTTAATAGAAAATTCGTCAAACATCTTAAAGGTATAAGTATTATCCAGTGCATACCCCATACTTCTTTTGAAATTAATATATTGTTTTATTAAACACGCATTGGCTCCGTAGAATTCCATATTTAGTTTACCTCCTGAAAAAGAGATGAGGTTAACGGCATTACCTCTAATGAGCATTGGCGGAGGGAGTCTAGATCAATACTCAAGTAGGCTTTGGTACTCTCAGTATTGGTATGGCCAAGCACTTCCGAAATAACAGGAAGGGGAGTCTTTTTTTCTAGTAGAATCCCTGCGAGACTATGACGTAATGCGTGTGGTCCATGCTTTTTTTTGTCTATGTTGTCAATGCCTGCTTGTCTTAAATAATAGGAAACAATACTATGAAGAGTAGGTTCCTCAAGTTTGTCATATGGCTGTCCTGCACGTAAAAAGATATAAGGAAGTTCTGACGCAGGTCTACCGAATTTGAGATAATCAATAATAACATTCCCTACTTCAACCAAGAGAGGAAGCTCTATTTTTTCTTTTGTTTTTCTTTGAGTTAAATGAATTGTGTTGGTCTCCCAATGGATATTCTCAAACTTTAATCCACAAATATCCGAGGCGCGTAATCCCAGCCGCGCCGCCAGAAGCATCATTGCTATGTCTCTTTTTCCTTTTGGATTACTTCTGTCCACCGTGTTTAATAACCTGCTAACCTCATCTTTTGTGTAAGTTGTGGGGAGGTGTGCTTCTTTTTTGTAGCTGCTTTTCGGTACCAGATAAGTTAGGTTACAATCTAAATATCTATTTTCAAATAAATATTTCAGAAAACCTCTTAAGGCAGAGAGCATACAATGGATAGTTGATTTTGAGTAATATCCAAGACCATTGATGAATTGTAAAATGTATTGTTTATCCAAAGCCGAAAGGCTTAGTACCCGATTCGAATTAAGAAAATCCATAAATCTATGAAGATACAATTTGTTGTTGTTTAAAGCATCATCTGACATCCCATGTGATTTTCTATAGGACAGATACCCTAATATAACGTTTCCAATTTCCCCATCAAACAAATAGGACTTCATAATAGACCTGAATTTAATACTTCCTGTAGCCTGATACTCGGAAAGTACGTTTGCACAACGGATTAGATCTTTATCCTTCCTACTAAGTTCCGTATATGACCGATTCAAAAGTACACTACCTAAAAATGTATCACTTACCTTTGCATCGAAGAATTCAAAGGAATTTTTTAACATGAATTGCTCGATTAATTTCCAACCATTTTGATAAAATTTAATTCTTGTTCTGGTGTACGAAAGACTCTTAAAATAAGTTTCCACTTCTGTTGTAAGTTCTGTAAGTGTTTGGTGCTTGTCATTTTCCATTGATAAACCTCCCATAAATTGTATAGGCATCAGCCTATTTAAATTATGGGCATGATAATGTAAAGTAAAACATTAAAAATCGTTATAATATAAAGGTTTTAGTGCTTTACTTTACATTATGTACTTCTATACATAACCTTTACTTTGGGGATCATATGGCTGCGTATGGGTTAACGTAATTCCCAACTGTGCACAGGCGTATTGAAGAGTTTCAGACCTATAAATCTTGCCATTATCGGCATAGACGATAGTTGGTTTTCCCCTCCGAATTAAAGCCTCTTTCGTTACGATGCGTAATCCATCAAATTTCTCCGATGAAAAGAACTGGGCATACGGAATGAGTCGTGAACAGTCATCAATATATGCGATTAAATAGGTCTTAATTTTTTTCTCCTTAGTGGATACGTATGGTCCGTGGGATAGATCACCTTGCCAAAGCACATTAACTTTTTCGTGAGCGAACCGTTTCCGTTCAGGTGATGCAACAAATTGTCTTCCTACTAGGTTGTGTTTTTTCAATAATCGATTTATAGTAGAATAAGAGACTTGATTTTGTTTGATCTCCCCTTGCTGAATTAGTAGTTCGTAGAAGACGCTAACTGGCATATGGGGAGATTTTTTTCTTATTTCCAGAATATGATCTTGATCATCAGGAGCTAGTCTGCGAGAATCTCCTCGATCTGCCCGTTTTTTGGGCTTTAAGGCCTCAAACCCATTCCTTCGATAATGAAGGAGCCATTCTTGTATCGTCTTTACAGCGATTTTCCGTTCTCCATAATAAGGAATCGAATGAATTTTCCCCTCTAACTCATTTAAATATTCTTTTTGATTAACTTGCCCATTAAAAAGTGGGGCAATAAGGCCATAACGAAACAGGGCCACTTGTTCACGTTCTTTTTCATTCATGGAATCTTCCTCCTAATCTTATAGAAGGATGACCGGTCATCCATGATTCTTATTCTACTTTTTTCGATATATTATGACTATGAAAAAGGTATGTGGGACAAACAATATTTTATAAATCGCTCAAATATGATAGAATTGATTTGCCATAAAATATTTTGTTAAGTGACCCCATGACCTTCGTAAGAAGGGTGATTCGCCAAAATCAAGGATCATTTTCATATATTTTTTGGCTTCTTTTATGATATCTTTCGACATTCCACTAACCGTTCCCAAATCGATAAAGAAGCTATGTATCCAATTAATCCCCTTAAGAAAACGCCTATAATAAAATCTCAATATCTGGCGGCCACCTTTTGCTTTTTTCTTCTGAAGTACTTGGTTTACCCAGCCTAGAACCGTATGAATAGTATGTTGGAAATATGGTATTAGAAAGTCTGGAAGAATAGAAATATTCACTTCACAATGTAAACATCTGAGGCGACAAATAGGGATTAGTAATGCCACATCATCAGTCACTCCATAACGCCAATAATATCCGTTTCGATGAAGATTACCATGTCCATGGCAATTACAGTTTGGGCATTTATCTAACAATGGAAATTCATTCATTTTTCCTCTTTCGCCATATTCCACTAATCCAATTCCAAAATCATGAGAAATGATCATAAAAAAACCTCCCCCTTACAATATGCAAAAAATTTAGCACATTATATGAGAGAAGTATATATGCAATTCCGGAGGAATTTGAAAATAATAGTTGTTTTTTGGAGGATATAAAGTGACTCTTTACAGGTATAGGTAATGATAATCAGTTGCCTCTCGACTTATAAAACTGATATTAAAGGTATTGCAAATTTGCAATGCCTTTTTGAATTGTTTTTTCATTTTTTACTATACGCAATCCCTTGGGAAAAAGTGCGGTAACTGAAAAAGGAAAACAGAGTATTGAAAAGTAGTTAGTAAATGGCAAGTGAATTACAGGTACTTCTTTAAGACGAAGATATTTGCTGCGCGGTACAACGATACTATGAATAGAACAGATATTCCACTATCGGGCTTATTGCTGAAGACCATCAGCCTAATTCCTCGCTAAAAACACGAAGGGATTAGGCTTGGGTTATTTTTCAAAATCCTTTACGTTGTATATCTGTACCTTCATGACATTCCTCGTTGTTAAATGTATTTGCGATAAGAGTTAACTCTAGTTGCAATCGCTGGTAAAAAACATGAAAATAGTAGGCTGTTTTTATATACGTTATCAATTTTCACATTAAGAATATTGTTTAGAGCTCTTTTAAGTCTAATATTTCATGAAAAATGTTCAAGATAGCATCTCTTTCTTTTGGCTTTATTTCTTGGATGCGATTTATTAATAATTCAAGCTTTTTGTCATCAGGATTATTTTTATTTTTTGGTAAATGTCGAACTAGTTCTATTAAAGAAATATCCAGTGCATTTAATACTCTTTCAAGAGTATCAATCGAAAGATTTTTTTCGCCTCTTTCAAATTGGCCAATAAATGTAAAGTGTACAGAAACTTCCTCCGCTAACTGTTCTTGGCTAATTCCTTTACCCTTTCTAATACTTCTAATGCTTTCTCCTAATTGTTTTGAAAGACTCATCTCACAATCACCTCAGGTAAAAAATACCCTTTTATTCAAAGCGAACCCACGCACTAAATGTATTATTTTTTATAAAAAGTATACTATTTGTATTATAAGGCGATTTTTTGGTTATATTAGGACTGTAAATTAATCTATTTAGTGTAAGGAGTTGTTTTAATGTCAAGTTTACTTAAAGCAAGTGTGAAAATTAGGGGAACAAGGCCGTTGTTATTTCACTGTTTTTCGGAAGACTCCATTCCTTTAGAAAAGAAAGAAAAAAGTGGAGTTGCTGGGAATAATCCAGATGAATGGAGAACCACATATACAATAACGGAAGATGGACAATTTTATCTAAAACCAAACTATGTCTTTGCTACCCTAAGAAATGGTGCAAAGCATACACCAAAAGGAAAAGGGAATATCCAGTCAAAAGTAGCTGCTACATTGCAAGTAGTGGATGAAATCATATTGCTTAATCGTTTTCTAAAAGATCCCGAATCAATTGATAGAGATCAGTCAAAACCAGTATATTTAGATGTATCTCCTGTGAGACTTTCAGCTACCAAAGGGAGACACATAAGATACCGTGTAGCTCTTTCTAAGGATTGGGAAGCTGAGTTTAATATTATTTGGAATAAGACTGTAGTGAGTAGAAGAGAGATGGAGAGAGTTTGTATTGATGCAGGAGAATTAGAGGGGTTAGCTGATGGCAGGCAACTTGGTTATGGGAGATTTGAAGTTTTAGAATTTAATGTATGGGAGTATAAAGGAAATGCCAATAACGAGACCGCCTAAAGCAGTTTGGAATGAATTGAGATGGATTTGCTGGAATCGTGACAAACGAAAATGTGTAAGATGTAAAAAAAGAGTCCTTTTTGATGGTTTTCACTTAGACCACATCATTTCAGGAAAATACGGTACCAATAAAATACGCAATTTAAGGGTTCTATGCCCTCGTTGTCATATTTTGAGAGCATGTTTCCGTCATCGAGGGATGACTGCGAAAGCACTAGCATCTGGTATCATTCCAGTTAATTGGAGAGAGATGGTTTGGGAGGATGATCAAAAAACAATACTTAAGGCACTTGGAAAAATGGGATCAGAAACAGTGTGAACTGTTCGTACGGTTTTTTTTGTTTAGCCCCTCCGTACGCTGATGAGATAGGAGGCTGGAAATCTGGTCCGAAATGGTGAGAACTGGTACGATCGGGTGAGATGAGTTAAGGCGAGGTGTGATTTGGTCTGGTTTTTCAATAGTTTAAGAGTGTTTAATTTGCTTAATTTGAAATGAGGGTAAATATGGATTTACATAAGTTGATTTTGTACATAAACATTCTCGGAATCTGCTTTCCAGTAGCACTTACATATGTAATGATAATTAATATTATACTTGGAATTACAATTCAACCTATATCAATAGTTATTTTAGCTTTTGGATATGTCGTAATGATTAAACATAATATGTTGTTTCGAGAGCTTTGGGATAAATGGTTCAAAATTAAGTAAATATATATACATTAGGAATAACTTTATCATCAAGTTTAATAATATAAAAAATTGTGGAAGTGTCAGCAAAAACTTTAATGGGTTACGTACCCAGATCGATTTTTACTGGTGCTGTTTTTGTTGGCTTCAAATTATTTTGGAAGTATATGCTCTTTTTGGGAAGTTGTTAGGTTTTTATAGCCAACGATTATCATGAAGGAAATTGATAAATAGATAAAAATGAAGTATTAGAAATTATACACACAAAACTCCAATATTGAAAGTAAAGTTTCTGCAGGCTTTGGTGTGTTTGCCAATGTTGTGGATGCACAAATAGAGCAGATGAAAGCTATGTTTGAGGTTAATGTATTTGGACTCATTTCATGTACAAAGATGGTTTTACCCGCAATGATCCAGCAAAGCTCAGGCCATATTATTAATATCGCATCACAGGCCGGGAAAATTGCGACACCAAAATCAAGTGTTTATTCGGCTACAAAACATGCGGTACTTGGGTTTACGAATAGCCTTCGGATGGAGCTTTCAAGTACAAATATCCATGTAACAGCTGTAAATCCAGGTCCGATTCGGACGCGTTTTTTTGACATTGCCGATGAGTCTGGTACATATGCGAAAAGTGTAAATCGGTTTATGCTTGATCCCGATTTCGTCGCTTCTAAAATTGTAAATGCCATGCTAACTCCCAAACGCGAAATTAATCTACCAGGCTGGATGAATGCGGGAAGTGTATTTTATACCTTGTTTCCTCGACTCGTTGAAAAAGTAGGCGGAAAAGCGTTTTTTAAAAAATAAGTATCATTCATACTCCTTTTATTAGGGGTATTTTTTTGCTTTCACACTTAAAAGTTAATTGAATCTTATTCCTTGACGTATAATTTAGATAATGAGTAAATTACATTAAACACATTGAGTTACTATGTTTTAATATATGTCTTGGGGGAGAGGATTACATGTCACAAAATGAACAGACATTTAGCTGTGCGATTCCTGTTGAATCGAATAATGATACATCGAAAAAACCAGTAGAAATAAACGCCGATGGTTCATTCAATCGTCAAACGAATCGCTTTATTACACCTTTCGGAAATCAGCTTGGTGAATTACCCGTTGAGTATGGCCGCTACCGCTTACTTTGGTCAGCAGCATGTCCATGGGCACATCGCTCTGTGATTGTGCGAAAAATTCTTGGATTAGAAAACGCGATTAGCTTAGGGAAAGTTAGCCCAATGAGACCAAGAATCGAGCGTGTAGATTGGGAATTTTCCTTAGATGACAATGGAGTTGATCCTGTTCTTAGTGTTCAGTATGTGAGTGAGGTCTATAAGAATGCGGACCCTAATTATACGGGTAGACCGACCGTACCAGTCATGGTTGATCTTGAAACCAAACAAGCTGTGAATAATGATTATTTTAAGCTGACCAACTATTTTGAAACTGTTTGGGCTCCTTTCCACAAGGAAAATGCTCCAGACTTATATCCGAGTGGATTGCGGGAAGAAATCGATGCATTGAACGATGTCATTTTTCATGATGTAAATAATGGCGTGTACAAATGTGGATTCGCTCATTCTCAGGAGGCTTATGAGCAAGCCTATGATCAATTGTTTGCTAGATTAGATGAGTTAGAGGAGCGTTTGTCCAAGCATCGATTCTTATTTGGGGATTTTATCACGGATTCGGATGTCCGTTTATACACCACTTTGGTTCGCTTTGATGCTGCTTATTATTCAGCTTTTCGCACAAACCGTAATTTAATTCGTGAGTTTCCTAATCTATGGGGCTATGCCCGCGATTTGTTCCAAACACCTGGTTTCGGTGAAACAACTGATTTTGATGCAATTAAGCGTCATTACCACCTGTCCATCACCATTGACCCTACAAAAGGAGAAGTTAATATTCTTCCTAAAGGACCAGACGAATCGGTATGGTTTTCCGAACATAACCGTGAAGAATTGAGCAATAAAAGAGAAAAGTTTTTAATAAAAGGGTAGGTGAAATGCCAAACATGAAAATTCGTGATGCTAAACAGGATGAATTGGATTTTATTCGAGAGCAACGAGTTGTTGCTTATCTTGAGCATTCAAAGGCAATTCCAGCTCCTCATTGGCAAGCTCTTAAGCAGGCAATTTCGTCTGAGGCTGACCGCCTTCACGGTTCTGAGCTTATTGTATGCGAGCTTAATGAAAAAATTGTTGGGAGTGTAGTCTTGTTTCCTGCTAAAACAGACGCATATGAAGGTCAGCTGGAGAAGTTGGATTATCCTGAAATTCGAATGCTAGCGGTAAATCCTGAGGCCCGCGGAAAGGGTGTAGCTTCAGCTTTGATTAATGAATGTATAAATCGTTCCAAAGCAAAAAAACACCAGTATATTGGATTACATACAGGTGAATTCATGAAACAGGCGATTCAGCTATATACAAAGCACGGCTTCGAGCGATTGCCACAATATGATTTCGAGCCTGCAAATGATGGGATTATCGTCAAAGCGTTTCGATTGACCTTATAAGATAAAAAACCAATTCGCTTTTCTAAGCGTGTTGGTTTTTTTATGTTCCTTCTGTATTCGATTTAAACACCATTGGGATTCTTCTTGAAATTTCCATTGAAATCGAACGTATATTCTCCTATTATTAAGAATATAATACGAACATATATTCTTTTTTGGAGATGATGTTAAATGGTGGATTACAGCCAGTTGCCCGTTCAAAAGATTTTGTGCGTGGATATAAAAAGCTTCTATGCAAGCTGTGCTGCAGTTTTATTAGGTCTTGATCCGATCGAATGTTATTTAGCGGTTGTTGGAGATACGGAACGCCAGGGAAGTATTGTGCTTGCGGCTTCACCAAAGCTAAAGAAGGAATTTGGGATAAAAACAGGATCAAGACTTTTTGAAATCCCTAAGGATCCACGAATTAAAATTGTAAATCCAAAAATGGCCATGTATTTACGAATTTCAACGGAAATTACGAGACTTTTTAACCGGTATGTACCTAAAAATGCAATCCATGTGTATAGCGTAGATGAAAGTTTTATCAAGGTTGATGGGACTGAAAAATTATGGGGAGACGCAACAACGATTGCGCGTAAAATCAAGCAGGAAATCGAGGCCGAATATGGGCTTGCTTGTGCCATTGGTATTGGCCCCAACATGCTGATGTCGAAGCTCTGCCTAGATTTAGAGGCGAAGAAAAAGGGGATTGCAGAATGGACCTATGATGATATCCCAGAAAAGCTATGGACAGTCTCGCCGCTAAGAGAAATGTGGGGGATTGGGAGTAGAGTTGAGCGAACTTTGAATGGGATGGGGATTACGACGGTTGGGCAGCTTGCCCATTATCCGCTTGAACTACTTGAGAAAAAATTCGGAGTCATGGGAAATCAGCTCTATTACCATGCTTGGGGTGTAGATTTATCAGAAATTGGTGCACCAATTATACAGGGACAGATCAGTTTTGGGAAAAGCCAAATTCTTATGCGTGATTATCCAGATCCGGAAGAAGTCAAACATGTCATTCTTGAAATGTGCGAAGAGGTAGCGAGGCGTGCTCGAAGACATAAAAAAGCAGGAAGAACAATTAGTCTCGGTATTCATTATAGCCGTGATGAGTTTGGCGGAGGATTTTATCGTTCCAAAACCATTGATACTCCGACAAATATCACAATGGAGATGTACCGCGTATGTCTTGAGTTATTTGAGAAATTTTATGCACAGAAGACAGTCCGTAAAATTTCAATTGCACTTTCTAATATTGAAGATGACACACAAATGCAATTGGATTTGTTTTATCTCAACCGAGTTAAGCAGCATAAGCTTGGCTATGTGATGGATGGTATTCGTGGAAAATACGGTTCCGATGCAATCCTGCGTGCAGTATCCTACACAAATGCCGGAACATCAAGACACCGCAGTAAGCTTGTCGGTGGACATAAGGCGGAATAGAAACCAAAAGCGCAAGCACCGGAAAGAGGAACATCGACTAAAAACCGCCACGTCCTGCAAACGTCGATGTCAGCACATCCTCGAAAATACTGAGTATTTTCTTCGTGCAATGATTATGCCCTTGTCCTGTGCAAGTCCGACAAGCGCTCCGAGCCCCGACGAGGAGGCTCAAAAATAAGCAAAGCTTATTTTTTGCGAGGGTTATGCTCACGTAGCATTCCTTAGTGTTGCCGCCGCAGGAGGGGTGAAGCGACCTTGAGGGGCTAGGTGCTGGAGCTAGACGTAAGAAAGAAGGTGATTAGCAATGATACGGGATCGTGGATCTATAAAATGGACAGCAATGATGCTGCCGGAGCATGTAAAAATACTTAGAGATTGGACGGAAGAAGACACGTATGAGCAAAAACCAGAACTTGATGAACAGCAAATTGAAGAGATGAATGGTATTCTTTGTGAGGCAATGGAGGAGGGGAGAGAACTAGTGATTACGCATTATGAAGCGAAACACCACAAACTCCTTCTCGGTACTATCCATCATTATGATGCTCTACAAAATAAACTGCATGTCGTCGATAAATTTGGGGAAGTTCACTATATCCCAGCAAACATGTTAGTCGATTTGCGTTTTTCCGGTTAATTTTATCAAAAAAGGCGTGATTTAAAAATCACGCTTTCTTCAGCAAAAGATAAATAAAATAAGGTGCTTCTGTAAGAGCAGTCATAATTCCAGCAGCAATACCTTCTGGTTCCACAATATTGCGCCCGATTGTATCAGCAAATAATAATAGCCACCCACCAATTTTGCAGCAGGGGAGTATGACGGTAAAGTAAACTTGATTGCTGGTCCATTTCAAGATACAACAAACGCTGTAAACAAAGCAAAAAAAAATTATTGAACCAAACGCGAATGAAACAGTAATAGTTTCATCCCATAATGAAATGTTTAATCAAAGAAATCGGGAATTAATAAGTAAAATGTTAAAATAGGTCTTTTACATATGTTCTTCACTAAATTGAAGGAATTTATTGAGAAGGAGTAGAAGAATAATTAGGATACAAGAATGGTGGAGGGTGAGAAAGGGGTATGTTTGAATACAAAATTGACGAGGAATTATCTTTAAAATTGACAGAGGTAAGTGATGCTGAGCGAATTTTTGAATTAACAGATCAGTCCAGAGCCTACCTACGAGAATGGCTGCCATGGCTCGATATGACAAAGAAGGTAGAGGACACAAAAGCATATATCGAATCATGTAGGAAAAGCTATGCAGAAAATAAAGGGCTCCATACCGTTATCGTCTATAAAAATGAAATCGTTGGGGTAGCAAGCTTCAACGAAATCGACTGGACCAATAAAATAGCTGTTATCGGCTACTGGCTTGGTCAGCAATACCAAGGAAATGGAATAATGACAAGGGTAGCAAAAGCATTGACAGGTTATGCACTGGACCACTTAAAACTAAATCGAGTTGAGATCCGTGCAGCGGTTGAAAATCATAAAAGTAGGTCGATTCCGGAAAGACTAGGCTTTGTGAATGAAGGCAAAATAAGACAAAGTGAGTGGCTTTATGACCACTATGTGGACCATGTTGTATATGGCATGATTGCAAAAGACTGGAATTCAGAAAAATAGATAGGAGCCTCTGAGGCTCCTTTTACATATCTTTCCCCATATGAAAAAATCGGTACGTCATTATAAGTCCAATGAAGAACAAACAAATAGCAAAATAAGCAGGAAGCAGATGGATAAAGGTTGTATATCCAATCGCAAAATGTATCCAAATCCCCGCGAAAAAGGCAGGAAGTCCGCCAATGAGTAAGGTCCACCAAACCCATTTATTCCCTTGCTGAAATCCCCAAAGGGAAATCGTTAGGACTAACAATCCAACACTGAGGAGTGCACTCCCAAACCCCGCACGATCATGAGCAATTACTGATATCAATTTATCATTAAACAAATCAAGCACCTCGGGGGGCATACAAAGATATAAAATGTCAGTTGCTACAAACACCTTAGTTATTCCAATAATAGAGATCACGATACCGCCTAACACAAATGAAAAACCAAGAGTGACAAAGGCAAATTGTCCTATTATACTATGTTTCCATACGCGGTGATTACGGGTGTTAAGCGATGTTGGAGTCCCTTTAAGGGATCTCGTTTTCATAAAACCTATTAGATAAATGGGAAGTAAAATAAGCCAAAATATCAAATGTAACCAATCAAAATAGCCGTATCCGATAAAAAGGAAAATGCCTAAAAACCCCAGAATGGCCGCTAAATCGATGGCCTGCTTCGCCCAAAGAATTTGGTTGCGTATTCCAAAACGTGCCAATGCCATATAGACGATACCACCTGAAACCATCGTCCCAGCGAGTGTCATCCGGTCATGTGCCATAAAATAAAGAATTCGATCATTAAACAAGAGGATCTCTTCCCTTGGCATCCCAAGAAACAGCTCGTCATAAGGGAGAATAATGGTTGTCAAACTGAAAATAACAGCGATTATTCCACCAATAAGAATTGACAATCCAAATAGCCAATACCAAATCCATGCGGGGTGAATGGGAGGCTTAGGCTGAAGATGGTGTGTAAGAGCTTCATTAATTCGCTTTGTCAGGCCCGGTCCAGAGAAGACATAGCCTTCTGAAAGCAGAACTAGATCTGCCCCAGCTTCGAAAAGTGCAAGTGCATCGGCAGGTTCATCGATGCCGCCAACTGTAATGACAGGTAAGGAGAAACCAAGTTGCCTTAAAAAATAAATTGAATCTAGTAATTCACTCCTATATTTTTCATACGGTAATTTCGGTGATTCATCTACTACTATTCCAGAAAAATAGGTCTGAACATGATTGAAATCCAAGTCTCTCATTTTATCAGCTGGTACAGACAGATAAACAGGGCGATTTGTTGAACAAATAAGTTCCGGTGAAGAAGTGACAAACGCAGCAACATAGGGCTCTAATCTCATTATTAGATAATGTAGTTCTTCACCCGTTCCATCCAATCTTGCTAAAACAGGTTGTATTGGTTTCCACTTTTTAAGCTTTTGAACTGTTTTTTCAATTCCGATAGATTCATAATTTACTGGAAAATCAATTTGTTGTTTTTGCCAATCGACGATTGGTAGAGTAGGATCCGTTGTGGGCTCTTTCGTTACTGGACCAATTTCAATCAAGCCAAATCCAAGGTTTGAAAAAGCTCTAGAACCAGTTAATAGCGGGTCGAGTTTTCCAGAAAGGCCAATCGGATTTGGATAGCTCACACCTTGTATATCTTTTTTTACTAGTTCAGAAGATTCCTCTCTGCCAAGAAAATGAATGAACCGATGTCCTCCTGGAATGGAGGCAACCAGATTCATACCTCTGTGGATAAATTCACGAGATTGATAGGGAGAAATACGAGTTAAAATAGGTTTAAATAGTGTATGATACGACCAATCAGGCATGTTTCGTCCTCCATGATAGGCTTTTACCCGTATTGTATCATAATTAGGATATTTAAAAACGAAAAAACCGAATGCATAGTGCACTCGGTCTAAAGATTATTCTTTTGGTGCGCGTACGACAGATTC
Source organism: Fredinandcohnia aciditolerans (assembly GCA_003640645.1). GTDB lineage: Bacteria > Bacillota > Bacilli > Bacillales > Bacillaceae_L > Ferdinandcohnia > Ferdinandcohnia aciditolerans. Next base: position 127,331 of record QGHH01000014.1, read on the forward strand.
GAAATTCCCCTTATGCGAACCGTCGCAAAAAGGTTTATTTTTAGACAAACCGCATCTGCATAATGAGAAGGTTTGTTTTGTTGGGAACTTATTTCCTTCCTTATCCACTAAATCAACGTCACCTGTGATCCTTAATGAACCATTATCATTTACCTTAATCGTAACCTTTGACATCTCTTGAATACCTCCTTAATCTAATTGTATTACTTTTGATAGTAGTTCAACATTTACCAAAACTCAAATTGTTGGTGAAGTGTCGAGTTATTGTAATGATATGTAGTTGGAGACAAGATATGTTAGAATAGTTATAAATTGAAAGAAAGAGGAGAACGAAATGAATATAACATTTTCAGAACGTGCGATTGAAAAACTAAACTCCCAAATAAATAATAAAGATAAAAGGTTAAAATTAAAATATGAGACAGAAGGCTGTGGTTGTGTGATGAGCGGAGTTACCGCATTATGGCTTGTAGACGCTGGGGACGAAGATGATCTAGTTCTTGAAACAAATTATCAACCATTATTCGTCGAAAAATCTAAAATGGTGTTCTTAGATGAGAATATGACTATTGATTTTATTGAAGAAGCAAATTGTTTTATGTTAAAAAGTCCAAATGAGATTCTGAATCCGCGTTTACGGTTAGTAGAAATGAGTGGTGTACATGAGTTCCGAGCTTAAAACGATACGAAATATTGCCGAAGAAAAAACATGGGTCTCTTTTTTACATGATAATCACCCGTATAGTCTCTTGCACTGGTCAATTGCAGGAGTGAATCATGATCAAAAGGATGTTTGGCTGCTTCAGGATGAAGTAACCTTTGAGGTTCAGGAATTTGATACGATTGAACTCGCCTTAACCTGGATCGGTGAGAACTTGAAAGAAATAACAGATATATTAGGTTAGGGGGACTGAAAACATCAGTCCCTTACATAGTTGGCAAAAAAATCATCAATTACTTTTTCATAGGCCTCTTTGTTATCAGCAAAAGAGTATGCATGCTTTCCTCTTTCGGCAATTAACATTTGCTTGGGTCCTTCTTTCATTTTATAAAGCTCCATTGTCATTTCGGGTAAAATATAATCATCCTTAGCACTGTGGATAAATAATACCGGATTTTCAATATTTTGTATCACGGACACGGGGGAAACATCTTTGATGCTATATCCATCCCGTAGCTTTAAAAAAATATTGGCAAAGGGAAGAACAAGAGGAGCTGGAATTTTATAATCAACTTTTAAAAGATACTTTAATTGTGCTTCAAAGTCTGAAAACGGGCAGTCCACAATATAGAAATCTGCTCCATCCTCAATCATCCCAGCGTAAAGGAGAGTTGTCACAGCCCCCATAGATTCCCCGTGAATACCAATGGTACTATTTTCCCCATATTTTTCTTTAACCCAAGTAACTACTGATTCTAGATCAAATTTTTCATAGTGGCCATAGCTCGTTGTTTTTCCACCCGTTTCTCCATGGCGTCGATGATCGTATAAAAGGACATTCCAATCACGTTCCAAGAAAAGCTTCATGTATTTTATTGAATTTAATTTGTTTTGAGTTACACCGTGAGAGATAATAATAAATCTGTTTTTTTCCGTTCCTTTAACAAACCAGCCTTTAATCGGGTATCCGAATTTTGATTGGATGGTAATGTCCTCCTTTTGAAGAGAGTGGACCTCATCCAAAGTTAAACGACCTTCCCTCGTCTCACGTTCAAGAATCTCATCATCAGTTTTCTTCTTCATAAACATCACAATGTTTGTAAAAATCATTCCAATTGTGGCCGTATAGCCGATGAGAATACCGAGTGATATAACTATTTTTTTCATTCTTTTCATGAAAAAACGCTCCTTCTAAAAATCCGATTAAAAATGTAAGCCCTCTTTATTATATCCTTTTTCTAATGATTCTCCATAATTTTCCTAAGTCTTAAGTCTTACATCAAGATAAATCTCCGGATCATTATGCCATTTTCCTTATGACGATATGATTAATTTATACAAAAATACTAAATTTTACCTATCAGGAAAGAGGAGATGGACTTTGAAACTATTGAAATTTATTGTACAACGGAAAATTCTGATTTCATTAATGATTTTTCTAGTAACTGTAGTTGGCAGCTATTCACTATTAAAAGTAGACAAAGAGCTAATGCCTCCCGTGAAGCTAGATGGAGCCTTTGTTGAAATTTACGCAGGCGAAATGGCAGCAATTGAAGTGGAAAGAACCATAACAACCCCCATTGAACAACGAATTTTAGCAATAGAAGGAGTTGAGGGTGTTCAGTCAACGACAAATATCGGTAGAACTACACTAAACCTAAGCTTTGAAGCAGGGCGTGGCGAAGAGATTTATAAAGAGGTAGAATCAGCGATTGCGTCTGCTAAGTCGGAGTATCCTAGTATTACCGATGTTACATCAGGTCAATATGGTGGAAGTCAAAGCTATGAATTTTTTATGGATGTTTCGGGTGGAAACATGCAGGATATGTCTGCATTTGCAAAAGACATTTTAGAACCAAGATTAGAAGCCTTGCCTGAGGTGAGAGATGTTTTACTTACTGGAATAGAGGAGCATGAGGTCGCAATTAAAATTGACCGTGAAAAATTACAAAAGCATCATCTTGATGTAAACCAGGTAATCGCGGCAGTTCAACAGTCTAACAGTGAAGCAACGTTAGGAGAATTACAAAATGACAAGGATTCACCTTCATTAAGATGGAGTTCTAAGGTGGAAAATGTTAAGGATATCGAAAATATTTCAATCCCAACGCAAAATGGTAGTATTCATCTAAAGGATGTTGCAAACATAACCATTCAGTCACTCGAGAATAACTCGTATGTATGGAAAAACGGTTCTCAAGATTTCCTTCTTGTACAAATCGGACGTGTTTCCAATGTCACACAAATCGAGATGGCCAAAGCAATACGTGCAGAAGTAAAGAAAATTCAAAACGAAAATCTTGTGAAGAATTTTGAATTAAACGAAGTTGTGGCACAAGCGGATTATGTCAGTGATTCAATAGATGGAGTGAAGGATAATATATTGATTGGTGGAGTCATTGCAATTGTCATTTTATTACTATTCCTACGTAATATTAGGGCAACCTTTATTATCGGTTTATCGATTCCTTCTTCTGTTCTTTTAACCTTTACAGCGATGTGGTTGTTTGATTATAGCTTTAATATGCTAACACTACTTGGACTTGGACTAGGAATAGGAATGATGGTGGATTCCTCTATTGTAATCCTAGAAGCTATTTATAAGAAGAAGGAACTTGGCTTGGGTAGGTTCGAAGCGGTTATTGAGGGGACTAGGGAGGTAGCTTCGGCGGTTATTGCATCTATGCTGACAACCATCGTCGTTTTCCTGCCAATTGGTTTAATCGGTGGGGAGATGGGGGAGTTTGTCATTATGCTGTCAGCTGTAGTGGCAATAACCTTAATAAGTTCTGTAGTGATATCTTTTACATTGATTCCATCTCTATCAGAAACATTTTTAAAACTTAGAAGACCATCTAAATTGAAAAAAGACTCAATTATGATGAAGGGCTATCGTAACGTTGTGGCTTGGGTGATTAGAAAGAAAAGAAATAGCTTTGCTGTAATTACACTGTTTCTCTTAATGCTAATCGGTTCTCTATTTCTTGTAGCGAAAATACCGATGACAATCATGCCTGATATGTTGAACCGTTATTCAGAGCTTGCTGTAGACTTAAAACCAGGTTTATCCTTGGAAGAAAAACAAAGTGTAGTTAATGAAATAAATCAGAGACTACAGAAAGTGGAAGACGTAGAAACGAATTATGTAATGGATAATGGAACCATGCTATACACCATTATTAATATGACAAAGGGCAATCAAATAACGGTTGAGCAAAAGGAAGTAAATGAAAATATACTTGAGGCGTTACGAGACATGCAGGAAGATCATCCAATTTCGGGTGTTCAAAGTGCAATGGCAGGCGGTGGAGGGTTTCCTGTCCAAATAAATATTAAAGGTGAAAGTTTTGAGCAACTTCAAACCATTTCAAACAAATTCACTGATGAGCTTCAGAAAGTAGATGGGGTTTCGGCAATTACAAATTCAATTGAAAGAACCTCTGAGGAGCAAATCATAGTTGTAAAAGAAAAAGAAATTGAGAAGGCAGGCTTATTTCCTTCACAAATTAAACAATTTATTGAAGAATCTTTTATTCAAATACCGGTCGGCACGTTGCAAAACCAGGATGACACAATGCCATTAACTCTTAGTTGGGAAAAAACACCTGCTACAAAAGCGGATTTATTGGATATGAAAATGTCTATTAATGGCGAGGAAGAACCACTTTCATCATATATTGAGCTTATAAGTGTTCAAACACCAAATGAAATTATTCATTCAGATGGGGAAAGACTTGTTACGATTTCAGCAGATATTAAGAACCGTGATCTCGGTGCTGTAAATCGAGATATTCAAAAATTAATTGAAAGTTTCGAAACGCCTACTGGGTATACGCTTACCGCTGGTGGTGATTTAGAGCAACAGCAAGAATTAATGACCGATATGATTTTTGTATTTGCGATTTCAATTTTTCTCGTTTATTTGGTGATGGCCGTTCAATTTAACCACTTTGGGCATCCGTTGCTTGTCATGTCCGTTATTCCGATTACAATCATTGGTGTGATTTTAGGGCTGTTTATAACACAAATGGAATTAAACCTTATTTCGGGAATGGGGATTATTATGCTAATTGGTATTGTCTTGAATAATGCCATATTGCTCATCGACAGAACAAACCAACTGCGGAAGGAAGACAATTCGATTCAAGAAGCTCTTATAGGAGCCGGCAATGATCGGATTCGACCGATTCTTATGACGACCTTGACAACAGTTGGTGGTATGCTTCCACTTGCCCTTGAATCCGGAGCCTCTGGGAATTATCAGGCTCCAATGGCAACTGTCATAATCTCAGGGCTTTCATTTGCAACTTTAATTACATTGTTTTTGATTCCAGCTGTTTACCGATTGTTTTCATTTTCAAAGTCAAAGGTATCTCGTAAAGAAAGAAGTGAAGTACGATCGAAAGCTAGGGTAAAGGCGGAAATAGTACCTAAAATCTAAAGAATCCCCTGGTCAGTTCATTAAACTAGACCAGGGGATTTTGGCTATTGCTCCGAATTTTGGCGGTTTGTAGGGTGAATGGCTTTTTCCATTTCCTCAGCAGCCATTGTATTGTTTGTTGTATCAGCATTAGGTTTTCCTTTTTGCGAACGACCTTTTTCTCGTTTTGCCAATCATAACACTCCATTCCTGAAAATTCATCAATAGGTTGTGGAGTTTTCAAACAAATTATTCCTGATTAGCAGTTTGTAACCTGTAATACTTACTTTCGATAGGACGGGTCAGATAGGGTTTAATGACATCAACAGCCTGCACAAGTTTTGAAAGTTCAAGGCCTGTTTGTATCCCCATCTCTTCAAGCATATACACAACATCTTCAGTGGCAACATTGCCAGTCGCCCCGGGTGCAAACGGGCACCCACCTAATCCACCTGCTGATGTGTCAAAACGATTAACTCCTGCTTGGAGAGCAGCTATCACATTTGCAAGTGCCATCCCGCGGGTATCATGGAAATGAGCAGTCAAAAGTGTATTTGATAACTCTTTTTTTAGTTTTGAAAAAAGAGAAAAAACTTCTTTAGGAGTTGCTTTTCCTATCGTGTCAGCAACACTTAATTCATCAACCCCATATTGGACAAAGGTAGAGCACAGCTTTAAAACGGCTTCTTCATTCACCTTACCTTCATACGGACAATAAAAGGCGGTCGATATACAGGCACGTACAAAATAACCCTTTGATTTTAATTCCTGAATAAGAGGTTTTAGTTCCTCCATACTCTCAGAAGTTGTTTTATTGATATTTTTCTTATTAAAGCTTTCGCTAACACCAACAAAAACAGCAACTGATTTACACTTTGTATCGTATAGTCTTTCAATACCTTTGCGATTTGGGGCGAGGACAATATTTCGAGTACTGTCTAAGCATGATGTAATAATTTCTTTTGCATCCTTCATTTGTGGAACCCATTTCGGTGAGACAAATGAGGTAAGCTCCATTTCTTGCAGGCCAGCAAGTTTTAGTTTATGAATAAAATCAATTTTTACTTCGGTTGGTATTAAGATTTTTTCGTTTTGCAGCCCATCTCTTGGTCCTACTTCAATAATCGTGACTTGCTCAGGTAATTGCATATACAACCCTCCAGCAAAATGCCTTATTATTACTTTTACTCTTATTCTATTAGAGGTATTTCGTGAAAAGCAAGAATTATAGGAAATTAGACAAAATAAGAGGTATTTCGAAAAAAATCAAGAAATATATATGGTATTGAATACATAAAACGTAACAGTAGAGGGAGATGTTGAAATGAATAATGAAGTTGTAATTGTAAGCGCTGTCAGAACGGCGATCGGTAGTTTTGGAGGGAGTTTACAATCTGTTTCAGCCCCAGACCTAGGTGCTGTCGTGATTAAAGGAGCATTGGAAAAGGCAGGTGTGGATTCAAGGCTTGTAGATGAAGTCATTATGGGCAATGTTCTGCAGGCTGGAGTAGGACAAAATCCAGCAAGGCAGGCTGCTATAAAAGCTGGATTACTACAAGAAACACCGGCAATGACAATTAACAAGGTTTGTGGTTCTGGATTAAAAGCTGTGCACTTAGCGACACAGGCAATCATAGCGGGTGATGCGGATGTGATTGTGGCTGGTGGAATGGAGAATATGAGTCAGGCTCCTTATCTTTTAAAGGGAGCTCGAAATGGATTTAAAATGGGCGACCAAAAAATGATTGATAGCATGATTTCCGATGGGTTATGGTGCGCGTTTAATGACTATCATATGGGAATTACGGCAGAAAATTTATGCGATAAATATGAGATTACAAGAGAAGAACAAGATCGTTTCTCAGCAAGGAGCCAGGAAAGAGCAGTAGCGGCAATTGAGGCAGGGAAATTTAAAGAAGAGATTGTGCCTGTAGAAATTCCACAACGTAAAAAAGATAGCATTGTCTTTGATACAGATGAATACCCTAAAGCAGGTACTACTGCTGAAAAATTAGGGACTTTACGTCCAGCATTTAAAAAGGAAGGTTCTGTAACCGCTGGGAATGCATCCGGGATAAATGACGGAGCAGCCGCATTCGTTATCATGAGTAAGAAGAAAGCGATGGAGCTCGGTATTAAAGGATTAGTCACCATTAAAGCAAACGGAACTGCCGGTGTTGACCCAAGTATAATGGGGATTGGACCCGTTCCTGCGGTGAAAAAGGTGATGGAAAAGTCTGGATTAAGCGTTAGTGATATGAATTTAATTGAGGCAAATGAAGCGTTTGCTGCCCAGTCAATTGCCGTTGACCGTGAACTTCATTTTAACCATGATATTTTAAATGTAAATGGGGGAGCAATTGCCCTTGGACATCCAATCGGTGCTAGTGGTGCGAGAATTCTCGTCACTCTTATTCATGAACTAAAGCGCCGTAATGAGCGCTATGGATTAGCGACCCTATGTATTGGCGGCGGTCAAGGTGTTGCAACAATTGTTGAAAATATTGAATAGTGGGGTGTACAAATGAAACCAATATATTCCTCGTTTCAGGAAGCTGTAGAGCAAATCAAGAACGGTTCCACGATAATGGTTGGTGGATTTGGTTTATGTGGGATTCCAGAAAATTTAATTTTAGCCTTGGCCGAGTCTGGGGTTAAGGACTTAACCGTAATTTCAAATAACTGCGGTGTTGATGATTGGGGTCTTGGACTGCTTTTACAAAACAAACAGATTTCAAAAATGATAGGTTCATATGTTGGTGAAAACAAAGAATTCGAACGACAGGCATTATCAGGCGAACTTGCGGTTGAACTTGTCCCACAGGGAACACTGGCTGAAAAGATACGAGCTGGTGGAGCGGGGATTCCAGCATTTTATACACCTGCAGGAGTAGGAACACCTATTGCTGAGGGAAAAGAAACCCGAATATTTAATGGGAAAGAATATGTATTAGAAGAATCATTCATAGCAGACTTCAGCCTGGTCCGTGCCGAAAAGGCTGATAAAATGGGGAATTTGATCTATAACAAAACGGCTCGAAATTTTAACCCTATGATGGCCGCTGCCGGTAAGGTTACAATCGCTGAGGTCGAAGAGCTCTATGAGATAGGGGAACTTGACCCGAATCGGATTCACACACCAAGTATCTATGTTCAAGGACTCATAGTTGGTGAACAAAAGAAGCGAATTGAACGCTTAACATTATCTAAATAAGGGGGAGTAGGCTTTGACAAATACTCGAGAAAAGATTGCGAAGCGGGCTGAAAAAGAAATTGAAGATGGCTTTTATGTAAATCTTGGAATCGGCATGCCAACCCTTGTTGCAAACTATATTTCATCAAACAAACAGGTTGTACTCCAATCAGAGAATGGGTTACTTGGGATCGGTCCATATCCAACCGAAGAAAATGTTGACCCTGATTTAATCAATGCCGGAAAAGAAACCGTCACCGCAATTCCTGGTGCAGCTTATTTTGACAGTGCAGAATCATTTGCGATGATTCGCGGGGGTCATATTAATATTGCCATCCTTGGCGGAATGGAAGTTTCAGAGACAGGGGACCTAGCAAATTGGATGATTCCAGGCAAAATGATTAAGGGAATGGGCGGAGCAATGGATCTCGTACACGGGGCTCAGAAAATCATTGTGATTATGGATCATGTAAATAAAAAAGGAGACGCGAAAATCCTCAAAGAATGTACACTTCCTTTAACCGGTAAAGGAGTTGTAAATCGGATTATTACAGATCGTGCCGTACTCGATGTAACAGAAAATGGGTTAAAATTAGTAGAGGTAGCTAAAGGTTTTTCTGTTGAAGATATAAAGGCTTCTACAGAGCCTGATCTTCTAGTTAGTGATAACGTTATCCTAAACGCGTATTAGTATAGAAATATTGGCGAGTATCCACCGAGCGGTAATTCACCTTTTTATGATATAATAGCTGTGAAATGGTTGACGGATGGAGGGAATAATATGGCTAAAAAGAAACAAAAGCCATCTGTTAAAAAGCAAAAAGATGAAAAGCTAAGTCTTGGAGATTTACTAAATGAGGATATTGTTTCGAAACTAAAAAATACTCAAAAGCAGTTAAAGGAAGAAGAGCAGAAGAAACAAGAAGAGGCGATTGAAAGACAAAGAGAAGAACGCCGACAACGAGAAAAGAATAAATCATTTGAGGAACTATTGGAAGAAAGTAGCCTTAAATGGTCAGATTTTAAATAATAATGAGGCTGGGACATAACTAGCTTCGAATAGTGATAAAGGAGAATTTGAGTGAACTCAAGTTCTCCTTTATCTATTTTT
>QGHH01000126.1:0-229 GCA_003640645.1 Fredinandcohnia aciditolerans
TGCACTGCGGGAATGTCATTTCATTTGACCCGGGGTTCGACTATGCTGCTCAAGCGTGCCTCGGGCCTGCGTATCGAGTGTCATGCCGGCACGGTCTGGTTGTCCGAATACCGTTGCCCGGACGACAGCGTGCTGCGGGCCGGCGAGTCCATCACGGTGGACAGCGATCGAGACGTCGTCCTCAGCGGCCTGCCGGATGCGCGGGTCGCCCTGGTTTCCCAGCCGTTGG
>QGHH01000126.1:239-848 GCA_003640645.1 Fredinandcohnia aciditolerans
AGCTTGTGCCATGAATGCGCCCCTGTCCACCACGCCCCGCCTCGAGATGTGGTTCGATTTCGCCAGCCCCTACAGTTATCTGGCGATCGAGCGCATCGCCGGCCTGGCGGCGCAGGCGGACGTGCGCGTCGACCTGCGAGCGTTCCTGTTGGGTCCGATCTTCCAGGCCCAGGGTTGGAATGACACGCCGTTCCGCCTGTTTCCCGGCAAGGGCGCCTACATGATGCGCGATATCGCGCGTCTGGCCGAAAAGTACGGCGTGCCCTACAACCGGCCGCGCCTGTTCCCGCGCATGAGCGTGCTGCCGGCGCGCATCGCGCTGCTGGGCGAGGACCAACCCTGGGGCCGTGATTTCTGCCTGGCGGTGTTCCGCGCCAATTTCCAGCGCGACGAGGACATCCAGGCCGAGGACGTGGTGCACGCGTTGCTGACCGAGCTGGCGCTGGACGCCGACGGGCTGATCGCGCGCGCCAAGTCGGAAGCCGCCAAGGAAGCGCTGCGCCGCCGGGTCGATGAGGCTCGTCACCTGGGCCTGTTCGGGGCGCCGACGTTCATGGTGGATGGCGAAATGTTCTGGGGCAACGACCGCCTCGAGGACGCGCTCGAATG
>QGHH01000127.1 GCA_003640645.1 Fredinandcohnia aciditolerans
CTTGGGATTGGTCAGGTTCATGACGATGCCGCGCCGGTACAGCGCGGAGGTCTTCATCGGCTCGGGCCGCTGGCCGTCCTCGGCATGCACCGGCGCCCGCAGGATCTGCCACGCCAGGTAGGCCAGATACGCCGCGCCCGCCAGTTTCAGCGCCGTGAAGGCCACAGGGGAAGCCGCGAACACGGCGGCCAGCCCCAGCGCCACGGCGGCGGTGTGGCCCAGCAACCCGGTGCACAGCCCCAGCACCACGAACAGCCCGGCCTTGCGGCCCCAGATGGCCGATTGCATCAGCACGAACAGGTTGTCGGGCCCGGGCGTGAGGGCCAGCAATACGGCAATGCCGAAGAACGCGATCAGGGAATCGAGGGGCAGCATGGGGTCTCGCCAGGGTCGGGCGGCGCCTTGCGCGCCGGCAATCAAGTGGCATCATACGAGGAAACCAAGGAGACACCATGTCCGCCGTACCCGAATCCGCCGCCGCGCGTCCCGACGCCGCGCTCGAAGACTGGCTGCGCGCGCGTCACAGTTGCCGCGCCTTCCTGCCCGAGCCGGTGCCGCGCGCCACCATCGAGCGCATCCTGACGCTGGCGCAGCGCACCGCGTCCTGGTGCAACTGCCAGCCGTGGCAGGTGACGGTGGCCTCGGGCGACGGCGCGCGGCGCCTGAGCCGGGCGCTTGTGGAACGCGCCGGGCAAGCGGGCTTCACGCCCGACTTCCCGTTTCCGCGCGAGTACCGGGGCGACTACCTGGCGCGGCGCCGCGAGTCGGGCTTCCAGTTGTATGGGGCCGTGGGCGTGGCGCGCGGCGACCGCGAGGCCTACCGGCGGCAGGAACTGCGCAACTTCC
>QGHH01000128.1 GCA_003640645.1 Fredinandcohnia aciditolerans
GATGCCGTCCATGTCGTCACCTCCCAGCCAAGGCCGTCTTCGACGTCCCCGGCGGCGGCGTCAAGGCCGCCGGGTCAAGCCGGCGCTCACCCCAGGCGGCCGAAGCACCAGGCCATGATCGCCTTCTGGGCGTGGATGCGGTTCTCGGCCTCGTCCCAGACCAGCGACTGCGGCCCGTCCATCACCGCGTCGGTGACCTCCTCGCCGCGGTGGGCGGGCAGGCAGTGGAGGAACACCGCGTCCTTGGCGGCCAGGGCCATCAGCGCCTCGTCGACCTGATAGGGCTCCAGCGTCGCCAGGCGCTCGTCGTGGTCGACGTCGCCCATCGACACCCAGGTGTCGGTGACCACGCAGTCGGCCCCCTCCACCGCGGCGCGCGGATCGTCGGTCATCTCGACCTTGGCGCCCTGTTCGGCCGCGCGGGCCAGGTCGACCAGGTCGGGATGGTAGACCGCCGGGCAGGCGATGTTCAGCTTGAAGCCGAGCAGGGTGGCGGCGTGGATGAAGCTGGCGCAGACGTTGTTGCCGTCGCCCACCCAGGCGATGGTCCGCCCCGCCACCGGCCCGCGATGCTCCTCGAAGGTCTGCAGGTCGGCCATGATCTGGCAGGGGTGGCTCTTGTCGGTCAGGCCGTTGATCACCGGCACGCTGGAATACTGCGCGAAGCGCTCCACGTCCTCGTGATGGTTGGCGCGGATCATCACCGCGTCGACCATGCGCGACAGCACCCGGGCCGTATCCTCGATCGGCTCGCCGCGGCCGAGCTGCATGTCCGAGGCGGTGGCGATGATCGACGCCCCGCCGAGCTGGCGGATGCCGGCGTCGAACGAGAAACGGGTGCGG
>QGHH01000129.1 GCA_003640645.1 Fredinandcohnia aciditolerans
CCTGGGTCGCCTGCTTGCCGGCGATGAAGTGCACGTCGTCGATCAGCAGGAGGTCGGCGGCGCGCAGCTCGTCCTTGAAGGCCGCCGTCTGGCGGTCCATCAGGGCGCGCACGAAGGTCGACAGGAACCGCTCGGCGGTCAGGTAGATGACCTTCTTGTGCGGGGCGACGCGCATGGCCTCCCAGGCCAGGGCGTTGAGCAGGTGGGTCTTGCCGAAGCCGTAGGGGCCGTGGAACAGCACGGGGTTGAAATGGCCGTCGGCCCAGGACGCCACCCGCCGGGCGACGGCGTAGGCGAACTCGTTGGCCGGGCCCGGCACGAAGCTGTCGAAGGTGAAGCGTTCCTGCAGGCCGGCCATGCGGGCCGGGCGGGCGCCCGCACGTCGGGCACGTCGGACGACCCGGGCTCGGCGATCTCGATCTCCAGGGCCAGCGGCTCGGCCGAGGCGGCGGGACCGCCCTCGGCCTCGAACTCCACCCGCGACTTCAGGTCGAGGCGGCGGCCTTCGGGGTCGTTCTGGGCCCACAGCTCGGAAATGCGGCGCCACGCGTTGCGGCGAATCCAGTCGCGCGCGATGCCGGTGGGGGTGACGAGAACCAGGGCGCCGCCATGGCCTTCGCGCAGCGACGCCTGGGCCAGCCATGAACCGAAAGCGGCGTCGCCCAGCTCGGATTTGAGCGCCGAACAGGCTTTCACCCACACCGCTCCCGCCTGGATTCGATCCACCCCAGCCATGGCCGTTTTCGTCATCTGCCCCAATCCCAGCCGAACCTGCACCAGCGTGGCCGATCGCTCCCCCCGGTGCGGTCGCCGACGCCAAGTCTTCCCCCATTTTTCGGAAC
>QGHH01000130.1 GCA_003640645.1 Fredinandcohnia aciditolerans
GGGGTGGTCGGTGGATTCGTTGTAGACCAGCACGTAGGGCATGCCGGCGCTGTCCAGGTCGTCCAGCGTGGCGCTGCGGGCCGCGTCGGCCACCGTCAGGATCAGGCCGTCGACCTGGTGGTCGATCAGGCCCTGGACCGCGGCCGATTCCACCGCCGGGTCATAGCCGGTGGCGGTCAGCATCACGCTGTAGCCGGACTCGCGGGCGCGCCGTTCGGCGCCCTCGAAGCACTCGGCGAATACCGGATTGGACAGCGTCGGCAGAATCAATCCGATCGTGCGGGTGCTGCCCGAACGCAGGCTGCGGCCGACGCGATTGGGCCGGAAGCCCGCGCGCTTGGCGATGGCGCGGATGTGCGCCAGCGTATCCGGATGAACGATTTCGGGCTGGTTGAACGCGCGCGAAACCGTGGCGGGGGAAACCCCCGCCTTGCGGGCCACTTCGATGATGGAAAAGCGGGGCGATGCGCGCGACGCCATGGCTACATTGCTGCCGGTTTGCTGAAAACGTTTTCATCTTACAAGACAAATATGACCTTTGTGTTGCACCCGTTTGCGCTATGCTGATAACAACGCAACAACATAAGGCCAAGGCGCGGCGTGCCTCGAAATCCCTGTGAAAACCTGGTTTTTTCAGTGGTTTTCCCAATTGACGCGGCGCGCACAATGGCTGGGTTTGTCATGACGGGCGCGCATCATGCTGCGTGCCGTATCGGGACAAACCCCAGGGTCAAGGGGACCGGGTGCGGAAGTCAGTACCGCGCATATCGCGCGGCACCGGGATAGAGGAAAGGATCATGTCTACTGCCTTAAACAGACTTGGCGCGCTTGAAGCGGC
>QGHH01000131.1 GCA_003640645.1 Fredinandcohnia aciditolerans
GATCATCGGCTGCATCAAGAATGCCCTGGAGGATGCCGGCGTGACGCCGGCCGACGTCCAGTACGTCAACGCCCACGGCACCTCGACCATGGCCGACGGCATCGAGCTGGGGGCGGTCGAGCGCCTGCTGGGCGAGGCCGCGTCGAAGGCGACCAGGTCCTCGACCAAGGGGGCCATCGGCCACCTGCTCGGCGCCGCCGGCGCGGTCGAGGCGGCGTTCGTCGCCCTGGCCCTGCGCGACCAGGTCGCGCCGCCGACGATCAATCTCGACAACCCCTCGGTCGAGACGGCGATGGACCTCGTGCCCCACAAGGCCAAGCCGATGAAGATCGACATCGCCATGTCGAACAGCTTCGGCTTCGGCGGCACCAACGCCTCGCTCGTGCTCAAGAAGGCGCCGTGACCCCCCGGAAGCGACCGCCGGCCAAAGCGAAGCGGAAGGCGGCGCTTCCCCTCCGCAAGCGTCTCGTCATCATGGGCGGCAGCGCGGCGGCCACCCTGGCCGTCATCGTCGCCGTGGCGGCCCTCTGGGGGCTGTGGAGCTGGTTCGGCCCGGGGCCGGCCGCGCGCGAGGGCGACAGCACCACCGTCCTGCTGCGGCAGGGCGGCGGCATCACCGAGATCGCCCAGACCCTGCGCAGCGAGCATGTGATCGGCTCGTCGGCCGTGTTCCTGGTCGCCGCCCAGGTCAGCGGCGCGGCCAAGCGGCTCAAGGCCGGCGAATACGAGTTCCCGTCCCGCGCCTCGATGGCGACGGTGATCGACAAGATCCGCCACGGCCGGGTCGTCCGCCACTTCGTCACCATTCCCGAGGGCATGACCTCGGAGATGGCC
>QGHH01000133.1 GCA_003640645.1 Fredinandcohnia aciditolerans
AGTGACAGTCTTCTCTGAGAGTGAGTTGACTGTCACTTCTTGGATCTGTACATCCAACTCAACAGCAGAGATGAATGCAAAAATTGCCCTGGCCATGATCCTCGCTCTGCAGGTCTCTATGAGCCTGTGTGATATCCCTTCACCACCACCGGATCTTGTTGAGAAGTACGATCAAATGAAATCTGTCTTCTACAAGAGACTGATAACTGCTTACGGCAAGCTGCAGGCCGCTGTTGCTCCTTTAGTGGACAATGTTGACAGTGAGAAAACGCAGGCTGTCAAAGAGTACATTGAGACTCTGCAGACCAAGCCTGAGTTCCAAGCCGTCGCCAAGGTTGCTGTTGGCCTGGGTGAGGAGGTAGGTCCCCTGGTTGACAGGACCCGCACAGCAGTGCTGGGTCTGTACGGACACTACCTTCGCCCACGCGTTGGCGATGCCCTGAGCGATGCCATCGACCACATCAAGGTCTACCTGAACAAATACTTACCCACTGAGTAAAGAAGACCAACTGGAACACACCACCTGTCAGCAGCCTGTAATAGAAGTTAGCTCATAGAAACTACACCAGTTTAGGCTGAGAAGAGCAATGCACAATGCAAATACAATCCTTTGCCTCTTTTCAAATTAATATCCTTGCCAAATCACACCAAGTTAAAAAGTAGGGCAAACAAGTCAACAACAACACCTATGCAAATTTTGCATGTACAGTATTTTGTGTTTGTATACACTAACCAAAGTATGATTGTGTATGTATATGTGTTACAATGTGTTCATTAAAATGAACTGGAAATTACTTGAGGTCTACTTCTTCATTCAGAGATCGC
>QGHH01000015.1 GCA_003640645.1 Fredinandcohnia aciditolerans
TAGTTTTCCCCATAAGAAAAACACCTCCTGTATGTCATATTTATAAATACGACTTGAGGGGTGTTTTTTCCTTTGTCCCATTTAATTAGGTCTCTCCACTAATACGGTGTTTTTTTGTATGAGATTTAACTTGCAATTTCCCCTTTTATTTTTAGTTTTGTACTTTAATACAGAACCCGTTAGTCTATCAGAGTTATTTTTTAAGCCTTGATATGTATATTAATATGATTCT
Organism: Fredinandcohnia aciditolerans; assembly: GCA_003640645.1. GTDB lineage: Bacteria > Bacillota > Bacilli > Bacillales > Bacillaceae_L > Ferdinandcohnia > Ferdinandcohnia aciditolerans. Next base: position 233 of record QGHH01000015.1, read on the forward strand.
TCAATACAAAGAGCACCTATCAAAGTTAGAGTCAGAAATAGATGCCCTTGCTAAAGAAATTGAAGAATATAATATTATCAAATCTATCCATAGTATTGGAGAAAAAATCGCGGCAACGATTATCTCTGAGATTGGAGAGATAGACCGATAGACCGATTTAATGACCCAAAAAAGCTTGTAGCATTCGCTGGAGTAGATCCTAGCGTCTTTGAATCTGGTAAGTTTTCTGCTACCAAAAACCGAATCACTAAAAGGGGATCTAGCAGACTTAGACATGCCCTGTATATGGCTGTTCGTTGTGCGATTCGTGATTGTCGTAAAAAGAAAACAACTGATGAAATCATACCGCGAAACAAAAGATTACGAGAGTTTTACGACAAGAAAAGAGAAGAAGGAAAGCCATTTAAGGTAGCGGTAATAGCATGTGTTAATAAACTCTTACATTGGAAATTTGCTCTTTTAAAGAACAAGACAACTTTCCAAGATATAGAGTAGAAACTATATCTAACTAAATAACACAAAACCTTCCAAAATTAGGCTATCGGAAGGTTATTTGGCATGCACATTTTTAGTATAGCATGTGATATTTTAAATTTTCATTGAAAAATATTGACAAACTATTAGCTGGTTTAGTAGTTCAAGTATCCTTATCGAACTTCAATTACAAAAGCATAACTCGAACTTCCCTTTTCCCAAGATGCACTGACATCGTAAATATAGACACCTTTTTCTTTTGGTGCTATCAAAACATTATTATTTAATGAAACGTCTTCCACTTTGCTATCATTAAGCCATCTATTTACTCCCAATGTATTAGCATTAGGTTCTTTTTCAAATTCTATTTTTAATTCAGATTCAGGTGATACAACAACAGGTTTAAGTTCTTTATGATCAATAATACCTGGTGGAGAAATCATATCAACACACCTAGAGTTAATAAGTCCGTTCCAACAATATGAACCTTGTGCCACTTCGACTTTATTATCTTCAAAAGTTATGGTTGGTTCTGGTGGATTAGTATTAATTAGTCCGATAATGAAGTAAATCCCCACACCTAATAAAACTAACACAATTAAAGTAATCAAAGACTTTTTCATAAATTTCCCCCTTATTGCTTTAACACACTTCTTCAACTCTACTGCCCCATTAGTTTAATAACTTCAACGAAAATAGGCGATAATCCTTCTTGGATCATCGCACCCATTACTTTAAGTACATTTTTTCACAAAGTTTAACACGTTTTTTCATTATTTGCTTTTCCAGTGAGTTAAATATAAACAGGAAAGGTTAAAATTGAAAAAAATTATACAGCGATGGGCTAATTTTATCCACCCGTCTACACTTTTCTTCAGTAAAGGTGGTCTAATGAGTTAAAAATAACAGGCACGTAAGTAGGCGATATAACAATAATCTAATTGTAAAATAATTGGAAGAAAAGGAAAATTTAGAGTATACTAAAAATAGGTTTTAAAATAGGCTGGTGATTAAAATTAAAAGACTAATTCTTTTTTTCATATTTTCCGTTATTGCTGTATTACATATCGGTTGTACTAATAAAACAATTAAAGTTGAATCACCTAAAGATTTAAATATTAAGAACCCCATCATTGTGAAGAATGGCAATCAGGAATTTAAAATTATACCCTTTTATACTCAAGTATTAGATTACATAGAAAGCGTTTCAGAAATTGAACAACACGAGAAGATGGAAGAACATTACTATCAAAAAGTTGTCGAACCATTTCAATTAGATACTTTAGGTAAAGGAGAGGGGTATTGGATAAAGGACCATTGGGCTTTTGCAACTCCTAAAGACATTAAAACTTTGGAGCAATTTGTATATTCTCAAGTTAATAATCAAGATGAAATAAATAAAACAATAGAACAAGCCTTAATTAAATCATCTAATACCCTTCCAGGCGAGAATAAGACTGTGTATTTATTTCCTCCTAATCCGGATGACATGTATGGTATCAATCTAATGGGTGGCGTTTCTGGGATAGCAGTTAGTAAGGATGTAATCTTAATAAAGATTGTTCCATCTACATTTAAAGAGGATTTGTTGGAGTATAGTATTGCTCATGAATATCATCATACTATTTATATGGAGGGCGAAAATGTAAACTGGCAAAACACTTTATTAGATGAAATAATTCTTGAAGGCAAAGCGGACAATTTTGCCAAAAGTCTTTACCCCGATATTAATATACCGTGGATAGAACCTCTATCAAATCAAAAAGAGGAGGAAGTGTGGGAGCACATAAAAGAGAATTTAATGTCAAAGGACCGAACAATAAAAGGCGATTATTTTGAAAATCCAAACAAAGGAATCCCTCGTTGGACCAACTACAAGATTGGATACCAAATAGTGAATTCCTTTTTGGAAAATAACCCTTCCGTCTCTGTTCATGACTGGACACTATTATCTGCGGAGGAGATTTTATCAAATAGTAAATATGGAGATAGGATTTCAAAATAAAAGTTTATTCTACGATATCCCTTCTCAAACTCGTTCTTAAGGAGGAAAAATGAATAATAAACTTCATATTCCTAAAGCTTTTATACTCCCCAGTCTACTATAAATTTTACTGACAGCTACTTTCTTAGTGATGGGATTACTACAAAATACATTGAAGCAATTTTCGTTTTTATAAGATTAGCCTTTATTGCTATAGGAGTAGCTAACTTCATGTATTCAATAATTACAATAAAAGATAAAAGAAAAACTAGAACTATCATCTTTCTCTTCCTAGCATTGGGATTTTTTATTATGTCAGGAATATTTATCACACTAATTCAATAATCTTCATTGCCGACCATTACTGGTCGGCTTTTTTGTCAAAGTCGATTAGTTTTTCTGGGTTATCCATTAGGAATGTACGATTTTAGACAAATTCACACATTCACCAAAAGCGAAAAATCCACCTATACAAAAGCGGACTAGTCTATTTGTTATTCAACAAAAGCACCCGTTTCTGGAATAAACAAGAAGCTCATATTTAATAGATTTAATTAAACAGTAATCTGGTTTTTACCTTACCTTGCATCACTTTATAAATTATAATGAAAGTAATACATCTTAATAGCGCTATGGAAGTAGGAGAACATCTATGAAAAATAAACATAGATTTGTAATGAATATCATTATAGTAATAACATATGTTATTGTTTCCAGTCTTGTATTAGTACTTTACGCTATGAGAGATGCTTTGTCAGAGGTTTATATGGCTTTTCTTCCTCTAGCTATTACAGCTATAGTTTGTTTTGTATTGAATACAATTAATAAAAAGGAACATAATAAAGATAAATAGTATTCAGAAAATAATCTTGATATTTGATTTTTAGCAAACAAGTCGATTTCCTATACGTTGGGAAATCGACTTTTTATGTAATTTTATTCAATTAAATGCTTTGCCCAGTTTCTTCAAAAAGTTCTCTTATGGCACATTCCTTTGGTGTTTCATTTTTTTCCCTCTGCCCTGCTGGCAATTCCCATTGTTTTCTCAAAGTGTTATAACATAAAAGATATTTGTCATCATATTTTACTACTGCATAAGAGCCAGCAAATCGGTGATAATTATTTATTTCAGTCTCATTTACATTAATAAAATCAAGAAATTCAAAACCATTATTCTTTGTTATTATCAATTAGTTACCCCCAGTAATGAATTCCTTCTTTAATTAACGTGCATTGTTAGTTTAATAACTTTATTAGTTTCTAACTCTCATTTGTTAACTTCTTTACTTCATCAAGATGATGATTAAATACTTCAACATTCCATTCTTTCTCTTTTGCTAATTCAAGAGCTTCAGTTGCATACTTCAACGCCTTTTTCCGTTCTACTTTTAAAGCGATTTCTGAAAGTTGAGCATAGATGGCTGGACTTTTTTCATATAATATTACTTCTTCATATGTTATTAATGCTTCATCATAGCGTCCTTGTCTGATGTATATATTACTTAATGCATAGAGTAGAGTAGGAGCTTCATTAAAATATCTGCCTTTTGTTGCGATGTAATCTAGAATTAATTTTTCCGCTTCGCTTTCATTTAATGTTTCCGCTTTAGCAATAATATCCGTTAATTGATCAATATCCACTTCGAATAATTGATGATATGTGTCTAAGTCATATCCAGTAAGTTTATTAAAGGCAGTTGTGAAATCATTACCTTCTTTTGTCATTCTTATTAATTCAGTAATAATGGATTCATCATTCTCATTTATAATGTTTTCTATTGCAAAGTGTGATAATAAGTAATCTTCTCTAGTCATCTTACTTTGTGAAAATTCCATCAATGGTTGTATCCGACCTCCGGCTACATCAGTTAAAAATGGTATCATTTTATTTTGATGTGCAAAAGCTTCTGCAACTCCCTCATGGTACCAAACAGGAATATCATAAAACTCCATGTTATGTTCATTTAAATATTCCCCCATGAAGTAATGTGCAAATTCATGACTAAGAGTATTAATTAATTGCTCTTCATCTAAATCACTATTTATAAACATCAAATGATATTTTGGAAAGTAATTCCCATAACCACCCTTAAGCCCAGAATGCGGTTGATCATTTTTATGTATTAAAAAAATCTTTAATTTCTCTTTAGGTTTATCAAACTCCCCGAACCATGTGTTAGCGGTATTTAAGATTGTATCAGTTACATTGACAAGCTTATTAACTTTGTCTTCTTCACTACCGTCATAATATAAAGTATAAAATGTACCTTCTCTTTGTAGATAATCACTATGTTTTATTTTCAAAAGGTACGGTAATTGTTTATTTAGTACGGTGTATCCAATAAAAATGCATGTAGATAAAAACAATATGCTAGTAATTAGTATGAGTTTATTTCTTTTTGTCATCTGTTCCTCCAGTTTAAAAGATATATTTACTGAAAATTAGGCAGTTACAATATATAATTAGATCCCAATAATTTGCGCATTTATTTCTACGCATTAATAAAGTTGTCATTTACGTAACCTGCTCCATTAATTCAATAAATTCAACAAAAAGGTGCGTTATCCTTCATGGATCAACGCACCCGTAATCATAAAAACAAAATTATTATTTTATTTTTTTTTGCATTTTAAAATTGGTCAATTTAACACCGTTACGTTCCACAGTTTGTGAACAAACAATTTTGTAGCCTCGATGTTCAAAAAATGGCTTAGCTGTAATACTTGCCTCCGTATGAATTTCTAAAAGATGCAATTTCTTTGCCTCAGATTCAAGCATATCAACTAAAGCTGTGGCTATACCTTGTCCTTGATAATCTTTATGAACGAACAGTCTATTTAAGTAGCCAGTATGCTTTAAATCACTAAAACCAACAATTATATCATTAATTTTAGCGACAAATGTAATATGTTGACCTTATGATTCCTCCCATGAATTCACTTTAGATTCTTTTTTATCTCTTGGTGCCCAAGCATCCAATTCTGCTTTGGAATAATCTCTTGACATATAAATAAATGGGATGAAATTGAAAAAATCAATTACTATAAGAATGAAGATGAAGTAGAAATCAATGAATATGAGATATTTTTCCGAGATGGAACAAGTATAAAGCTACCCGATAATGGTTATTTCGATGATATTAAGCGCGTCTTTTATTCTAAGTTGGACGAGATGAATTTAGAGGTAACAGAAATTGAATTGAATTAACCTTTCATAGAACGTATATATAACTGCTAAATTTTTTGGAAATCGGGCTAAATTTTATCCAAATAGCAAGGTTTGATACCTTTATTTTTTCTAATACCTATGTGGTTTTTATAACCGTATTAATAGTCAATGCTGTTTTAAAAAAAAGGTGTGAATTAGTATGCGAATTCCACCTCAAAATGCTATGTTATTTAATGATTTTCTCCCTCTTAACCGAAACCGTTCTCTAACGTTAATTCCAAACATCACATTCACCTAAAATGTCCCGTTAGTTTAATCACTTCAACAAAAAAGTGTCTTATTCCTTCTTGGGATCAACGCATCTTTTGAACAACAAGAAATCATTTTATGTAATATTTTGGTTCAGCCTATGGAACTTAAACTCCTAGCCATTCCATTAAAAACTCTTCCTCATCAGTCTGTTTATCTATTAATTCTTCTTCTATTATTAAACCATTCCTCATGTAAAAATTAACAGCATTCCTATTTTTCTTGTACACTTTCAGTTGAATTTTTTTCCTTCGTTCCTTTATAAAGTTTAATAATCTTTTTCCGTATCCTTCGCCTTGATGCTCAACATCAATAAACAGTGCCGCCAAGTAATCATCTATCATTGAAACAAAGCCCACAACTTCTATTTCATTACATATAACATAGGTTTCAGACATTGGCAGATATTTTCCTTCCATATCCTTCTGTTGTGATTTCCAAAAATCCTTTTCAATAAAGTCATGTGCTATTACGGAACCTTCGTACCAAATTTTTATCAATTTATTAACTTCCGTCTTTTTGTATTTTCTAATGCTCACGTTATCCCCCCTTCAAAAGTACTTTTTCACGATAGGTTATCATCAACAAACCGCAACATTTTTTTTGATACAGAAATAACAGCTTCCTGATTAAAAATCATACAAGCTGTACCTCCGTCATATTTCTCATGTTCAAACTCGCCAAGTACTGTAACATAACCCTTTTTAAAAAAATAAATGAGTTCTCCGTCGTGTTCTTCAACAGCACTTAAATCGTTAAATAAATATGCCTTAAGTGGTCTGTCATAAAATTGCATTGCACTCCCCCCTGGTACTTACGTATTATAACTTTATATGAGACACCACAATCCAAATTATTAGTACAATGTGCATTTCATTTTATATTCCCCTCCTATATTATACTTTTCTACTAACTGCCTCGATACTAGAATAACCTAAAACCTGGCAAAGAAGCTGCCATTCTTAAACTCTTGCACCCGTATATTGAATAAGAAATCCTTTCTAATCGAAAAATTCCATATGTGTTTTTTCCTGTTTGTAGTATTTCAATCTATCTTGTAGTGTACCTGTATGAAATTCAAATTTATGACCATCTGGGTCCGTAAAATAAATGGACTTCTTATCTCTTTCATCTCTTAGACGACCTGATAAAATGTTTACATTCAATCTCTTTAGTTTCTCGTTCATTTCATCAAACTTTTCTTCTTCAATTGAAAATGCTATATGTGTATAGGATTGGTTTATTTCATTACGAGGTATATTTTTCTCTACATTAAGTGCAAACCACATTCCATCTAAATCAAAGTATGCAGTGTTTCTCCCTTTTACTATCAACTTAGCATCAAAAACATTTTTATAAAACTCAATAGAATCTTCTAAATCAGAAACTGAAAATAAAAAATGATTAAGTCCTTTTATCGACATTTTATCACCTCAATAAAATATACCCTTACTCCACAATGACAGAAATCCTTTTTCAAGTAAATGCACCGTTAGTTCAATAACTTCAACAAAAATAAGCGATAATCCTTCTTGAATCATCGCACCCTTTAATTGAAAAGATTATTACTTTTTTTGGTTTCAATGTATTTTTACGTAAATAATCCAACATTAAACACCGAAAAAATCATAATGAAGAAAAATAATACCCAAACGGACAGAAACTTCTCATCACCAGTAAACTCAATATTAGTCATGACTGAAAGTATTAATTAATTGATCTTCATCTAAATCACTATTTATATTGCACAAATAGCTTGTTAAGATTTTCAATTTCAAAATGAAGGAATGCCCAAAAATTTATTCATTCCTAAATTCTCATTGCCAAGGTTACTTTTGTCAGCCTAATAGCTGAATTTTAAAGATATTTGTAATGCCTGTGCGGTCGGTGACTAGAGTGATCGAAATCAAATTACCTTCTGACAAATCAGAAAGCTGGATAAGAGTATCCTGCCGATATATGCTCACTTCTCCCCATACATCATATTGAAACTCACCTCGAAAATTCTCATCATTGAGGGAAATACCTTCAACTACTAAAGAGTTCTCGCCAATTTCTTTTACTTCTGCATAGAATGTCTGAATATCAGAATGTGACATTACCCATGCGTCTTCTTCATTATCTTTATACGCATTAGCATATCCTGCAAAATAGCTAATAAATAGGCCAATGAGTAAAACTATTATGGTCATTACAATAGCGACTCTATATGGAGGAACCATTGATATTATCTTGCCCTCGGTTGCTCCTAAAGCCCTATTGATATGTCGTTGATAGACTTGAAAATATACAATAACGGTAGCAACAAAAATAATTAATATTACAAACAGTGCGAGAAAATAAATAGGAAAAACCATGTAATTGCCTCCTCTATATTCCGAAATACTCTTTGAAGATGTAGTAATAACTTCTTGTTACATCAACACGTTCACCATTAATCATTTTAAGGATAAACTTTGACGAAAGAGTAGGTGTAATTCGTTTAACCTTATTCCTTGCAATTACAACAGAGTTACTTATACGCAAAAATTTTGTTGGGTCAAGCAAACTGACTATTCGGTATAATCGATCGGTAGCTAGATACTGTGCGTCTTGCGTTTGAACCTCAATTGCATGACCGAACGATTCGATACATACAATGTCCTCTACCGATAATATAATCCGCGCATTTGTTCCTTTTTCTCTCACGGTCAAATTATCAATGTAGCTGTTGGTTTCACTTAATACGAAGTCGGCAGTATCATCTATTTTAATTCCTCGTTCTTCGAGTGCAGATTTGATTTCATCATAACGGTCATTACTAATGTCAAGTTTGATTTTCAATTTGCAACCTCCTTCCGTACATTGCGATACATAGCCATATTTCAAAAATACCATAACAATAGGATTTTCGTATTTCAATATAAGAGGAACACTTTACAGATATATCCACATAGATTACACAAAATGGTTGATATTAATAAAAAAATGGAACTCTCTAATAATTGGAAGTTCCATTTCGTATTATAGTCTTCTTAAACTAAACTGCCTGGTTAGTTTTATAATTTAAAAAGAAAATGCCTAAATCCTACCTGGATCAATGCACACTTTAGCACAATAAGAAATCATTTTATGTAATAATCTGACTCAACCAATGGAAATATATTATTACTTGTTTATGGAGGTGTTTTGGAATTGGCATATGAGAAGGGGATCGCCCAATCAGAAAAAGCTTATAATCAGTTGACTGAGATTAGTTCTTTATTTGCAAAAACAGTAACAGAAGAATTTCTCTTAACATGGCAATGGTGGTTTGGTATCGCACTATTTATTGTTCCATGGATTGTTTGGTTTAGGTTCAGGAAGAAAGATAGCACGGGACGTCTCCTTTTAGGCGGCATAATAACTATTTTATTATCACTTACAGTAGATCTTGCTGCCTTATCTTTAGGACTCTGGTCATACCCTATGATAATCATACCACTTGCACCATTTCTCTTTTTACCCTATCACTTTTCTTTAGCACCCGTTGCAGTAATGTTAGCTCTACAAATTAAACCAAAAATGAATCCCTTGTTAAAGGGGATCTTATTCTCTGCAATTGCCGCATTTGGAGGTATGAATTTCTTTAATGCCATCGATTTTTACAACCCTAAGAATTGGTCCACTTTGTATGATTTTATTATTTTTTTAACTTTTTACTATGCAGCTTATTCGGTTACAAAGATTGAGAGCTATAATAAATTAGATAAGGGAAAAATCTAAAATGTATAATGACTTTAGGACAATTAAGTTCATATAACTAGTTCACCGTTTTAAGGAAGCAAACTTTGCTTCTTTTTTATAATTCTTTTAATAATTCAAACAGGAAAGCTAATTCAACTAAATTGCGCCGTTAATTTAAGTGAAGCAATTCACAAACTAATCTTTATCCCCAAAATAGTCGTTTAATCGTTTGTTATTAGTATTTTGTGCTTTATAATTAAGTAGTTTGCTTGTAACAATGGAAACTATAAATATTGTTAAACCAATTAGGATGGCTCTTATTAGGCTATGCTCCATAAAAATAGTTATTAGCACTGCGATAAAAGCCGTTATCATTGCTGAAATTAATGCAACTTTCATTTTCGGTGACGTCATTTGGACAATTCCTCCTTCTTGATTAATTAACCTTAATTTCTATAATCCATTAATTTGTTAGGGAAAAGCGACTATTCGTTAAAGCATTTCACCATTTTGACCTGTAGTTAAATATCTTTGTCAAACAAACCTGTACCTTATAGTTTATGCCTTCAATAAAAAAGTGCCTCAATCCTTCTAGGATCAACGCACGCGTAAGTTGTTAATTTCAAACGTTCATTTCCCCTAGTAAGTAAGAAATAATATCTTTATTCTTGCACTGCAGAGAGTCGGGCATATCTTCACGAATTGATTTCAGTGCAAAATAAAGTGTGTCCTCATTATTTTGAAAAAAGCTATATCGTAAAATATTCTTTTCACTTGCAAGTGTACTTATGATCGGTTCAAAGAATTGTCCCTGAGATATCATATCTTCTGAAGCTAAGTGAAAAATGCCTTCTAGCTTATTTTCAATAATGAACCGCAATTGTCTTGCTAACAGAACATCCAAAAGATTGTTGCATACTAAATTACTATACACATCAATCATTTTATTTTGTTTTATGCTATCTATGATTAAGTTCCATCTTGGAGAATCCTTACCCCATATCGCTGGGATTCGGATAATTATCACTCGCTCATTTAAAATCTCTTGTAGCATATTTTCACATTCAATTTTAAATTTCCCATAATCAGATTCGGAAATCGGGATATCTCTTTCAGTATGTGGTTTTGACCAGTCCCCATCAAAAACATTTGTGGTAGAAAAAAAATACAAACGACTACTGCTATTCCTTAACTCCATAGCCAATTCTTTATGAAACAGGAGCTGGTGATTAAAATTTCCTCTTAGGCACGAAATTACTACGTCAGGTTTAATTGAGCGTATAATTTGCCTCATCTTGTCGATATGTTGCACTTCCAATTGGAATTGCATATCGTCTGAAAGGCTCGTCAATGAAGAAGAGTATGTTCCATATACTTCAAATTCCTCTTTAAATTCATCGATTAAAGCTCTTCCTACAAGACCGCTTGCACCAAGAATAAGTACCTTTTCCATTGTAATTCCCCCTTTAGCTAATCTTTTTTTATTAATTAGTCGGTAGTTAGATAAATTCGACAAAAAACTGTCTTAATCCATCTTGGATCAACGCACACATTAGTTCAATAACTCTTGCACTCTATCTGAAATATAATTCCTTAAAAATATAAGTTCTTCTTTATTAAAGAGGTCGGTAGTGTTCTCCCCTATATAACTGTCAATTACCTTCCTAACTGTGCTTCCTAATTCCTTTGGTAAAATTGTTAATCCCCAATTTCCAGCCTCTATTTTTGAAGAAATAACTTCCTCTTTTAAATACCAATAAACCCTGATTAGGTTTAATGAACAATAAATTGGATCTTTTTCGATATTCTTCAAACACTCCCGATAATCACCTATTATGGATGATCTATAATCAGTTTTTGGGACAACAGGAAATACCTCGCTAATTGGCTCTCCCTCTAAACATATACCCCTTTGATTAGTAATGGTTATGTGGGCTGCTAAATCCGTATCTGTGTTACAATTGTCTTCGTTTATATATTTATATGTATTGTGCATCAGTTCATCTTCATACTGTTTTCTCCAAAACTCACTATAATGAAAATCATAGAGGCAGGGGTGCTGCCACTCCATCAATTGTTCTTTATTTAGGAAACTTATTTCGACTGGATATGGAGAATTAGAATAATTTAGAAAGAAGTATGCTAGATTTCTTTTTTGCTCTACTATCATTTGTTTGTTAGTTACAACCAAAACATCTATGTCGCTGCATTTTGGATTAAAGCCTCCCATAGCTAAAGAACCGTGTAAATAAAAACCTACGAAGTTGTCATTTACGACTTCTTTAATTCCTTCTTTAAAATTATAGATAAAATTCTTAATATCAGAAGGACAAGTTTTCCAATCATACCCCATTTTTTAACTCTTCACTTTGTATTCCACTAAATGCTTCGTTAGTACAATAACTTCAACATAAAGTGCCTTAATCCTTCTTAGATTAAGGCACCCATTTGTTGAATCCCAAGCTGAAATACTAGTTTGTTGAACTAAAAATGGTGATTAATTAATATAGAAAAAGCCCTCTCTTATAGAAGGGGGCTGTTTTGTCATTAATTTTCAAATACAGTATGTTTCGTTTTCCATTTTTCCATAGCAATAAATAACCAAAAACTATATATTCCTAAAGTAATAATCGTTAATATCCACCATTTAATCCAATTCCCAAATAATCCTATTGCTGAACCAGTGAATTTTAACCTTCTTCCATTGATGACAGTATGCCTAGTTTTCCATCCCAAGATCATTGTAATTGCCCAAGGATAGCAAATTCCAAAGGTGCAGACTGTAACTAAGAATCCTAAAATTGACCAACCAATGTACTGAAGCAATCCTCCATCAAAATATGAATTACTTTCTGTTTGTGCTACATTATTCTGATTAACGTTTACAGTTCCTTCACTCACTAAATCCCCCCCTATCCACCTAGTCCATTAGTATTATATCACTTACGAGAGGAAATTATAGGAAATTTCCAAATAAGAGGTAGATATGGGAAATTTTATGACAAAAAAACCCGCTTTTAAGTATATCTGAAACTCACAGTTATCCAAAGTGATTATGAAACCACCAAATAATCAGTATCATACTCACTATTCCCCAAGCGGTGGTACTCATTATCCACCAAATGATGGATTTTGCTTTTTTTGAACTCTCCTCGTCTTCCATATTTGCTGTTATAAAAGCGAGCTTACTTTCCATACCTTTTTTCATTGAAGTGAGAACAACAAACCCGATGATTATGAAACCAATCGTTATCCAGAATAATATGTCCACCTTTTATACCTCCCTTTTTTGTGCTTTCCATTCCTTTCAATTCTTTATACAATTATCCTGCCTCGAAAGTTATTATGACTATCACGTATTATTCAAGAATAAAAATTCCAGTCACAATTGCTATCCATAGTTTGTCAGAAACTTTATTTTCAAAGACATCGACTTTGTATTTCTTTAAATTTATTATATTTTTTTAAAAAAATGATGATACCGAATTACCTTCTACAAGAACAATTCGTTCAGGATCATATACTTCAAAAGTTTTATTCGCAATTTTAAATTGAAATAACACTTTTCTACAATACTGCCCTGTTAGTTTAAATACTTCAACAAAAAGGTGCGTAATCCTTCTTGGATCAACGCACCCGTTAAGTTAAATTTCTTATTTTCATTCCAACAATCAATCCAAGAATTATAGACAACCTAGGGGAGCTCCAACTAAAACTCCAAACAATAGAAAGTCGGTGAATTGTGACGAGCTATGCAGAAAACCAAAGAGTATTAAAGAATAGCTTTCTTAAGTTCCTCCATCATCCTTATAGGCATCCCCCATCGCATAAAAATATAAACTTGGAAAAAACATTTCCCAGGCTAATTAGCTTGTGCAATCGCATGTTACTTACAAACAATACGATGATAGTTTCAAAACAGGTTGGGTCTTACAAAAATATTTAACTTGAATTCTTTGTGGAGTAATACACATATTAGAAAATGGTAAATACGCATTATTGAGCAACACTAGTCTTTGTCACAAAATTTTCTTTAGCTCGTTTTATTTTTGTAGCCCTTACTATAAATAAGCACTTACAATATGCGAACGGATGTGAAAAGATGCAAGAAATGTACAATCAATATAAGGGATTGCTATTTAAACTCGCTTATCAACTGACAGGTTCAGTTCATGATGCTGAGGATGTTGTGCAAGACGTTTTTTTAAAGTTATATGACGTACCAACAGAGAAGTTGACTCAACCTAAAGCCTATCTTTGTAAAATGGTAACAAATCGTTGTCGGGATTTACTAAAATCGGCGCGAATTAAGCGAGAACAATATTATGGAGAATGGCTACCAGAACCTTTGTATAGTTCTAATGATGATCCAATGGAGCCAGTCTTGCGTGACGATTTATTATCTTATGCCATGATTGTGCTTCTAGAAAGGCTATCACCAACAGAGCGTGTGGTATTTGTCCTTCGTGAGGCACTCGGCTTTAACTATAATGAAATTGCGGTACTCATTGAAAAAAGCGAGGTAAACTGTCGTAAAATTTTTAGTCGTGCGAGTTCAAAAATGGGTATTACCTCTGAGGAACTCGTGCATACAGAAAATACTTCAAAAGAGTTAGTTTATGATTTTGTTATAGCACTCAAACAGGGGAATATGAATCAAATTCTTTCTAAGCTTGATCCAAATGTTGTACTAGTCTCAGATGGTGGAGGTAAAGTAAAGGCCGCGATCGAGCCAATTGTAACAAGAGATCTCGTTGCTCGCTTTCTGCTTGGCCCTGTACGCCAAGCTTCAATTTCTGAGGGAACTCCACATATTGAAATTAGACAAATTAACAATCAACCAGCATTTATTCTTGCTTCAAGTGAAGGTATTCATACGGTAGGTATATTTCATGTAGAGGGAAATTTGATTCGCAACTTATATATTGTCCGAAACCCCGACAAATTAAAGCATTTAGAAATTTAATAAATTTTATGTTTAAAACAAAGACCTGTAAGATGAAACTAAAAAAGTGTAAATCTTACAGGTCTTTATTGTTCATACCAATATATTAGCTTGGACACTTCTTAATCATATAACCTTTGTCCAAAATTGGTAGCTATGATGTCAACAAATTCTAATTAATAAATTTCATATATATAAACGTATGGCAAGGGACCACGCATATTGAGTTCATAGGCCCGCTTTAGTCAATCCAAATGCTTTGTCTGCAGAACCTGGTATTGTTTTGAATGCGACATTAATGCGATTCCAAGCATTGATAGCCATTATTGAGAATGTGAGGTCTGATATTTCTTTTTCTGACAACTGCTCACTAACACGTTCAAAAATGTCATCAGGAACTCCTCCCTCAGGTAGCTTAGTCAAAATCTCGGTCCATGTAAGACAAGCCCGTTCGCGTGGACTAAATAGATTCGATTCACGCCAAATTGGTATATGATAAAGGCGAAGTTCACTCTCACCATGAATCTTGGCCTGTTTAATATGCATATCTAGGCAAAAACCACAGCCATTTATTTGTGAAGCTCTAATGTGAACGAGATGAAGGATATGCTCCTCAATTGAACTTTCCATCTCTGCATTACTAAGTTCCATCATCTTGTGGAAAAATTCTGGTGATTGTTGCATGTAATTTATACGTTGTGTCATAACGATTTTACCTCTTTCCTTTTTTGATTTAAATGCTAGACTATATAACTTATTTGCATAACGAATATTCTATTGGGTCTTTCAATCTTTGTCTCTACCTCTATTCTCGACTCCACCTCCCCTTTTAATCCCACTCAACTATATAACGACACCATGCTTCATTTCGTGACAATCTCTTATTAATTTAAATCCATAACATACTACTCTAATAGTTAACTTGACTGTTCTATACCACCATGAAATATAACGTTGTTTCATATCGATTCGTGCCATACAAGTTACGGTTAAAGAAAAATGGAAATTTGGTCAATCAAAACTCTGCTGACACTAGTTTTACTCAAATAATCTATCACATATTAAGAGATAGGACTTTATATTAACTAGTTGTAAATGCAATGCCTCAAAAAAAAAATGGTGCATGTCACCCCACTGCGTTTAGATTCTTTTGCAGAGAAGGTGAATGCACCAACATCAGGTCTTGCTTTTTTGTTTAATTACAGTAGTAATCCATAAGATAAGTGGGATTAATATGCCACATACAGGAAATGCAACATTTGTCCAAAATTGGTCAAATGATACGATTGTGGTCTCATCTGGTATCAAAATGGCTATTATACAAATTGCGGGTGCCCCGTAAAAAATATTTCTTCGCCAATTTTTCATTTGGAACCAATTTGCAATTTCATAGCTTGCAATAAAAAAATATAATGATAATTGTGCTACCACACCGAAAACCATAATAAACATAATGAATACATCAATGTTTTGAATGAAATCTAAAATATCAGTATTTCTCACGAAAACAAAGTAAGAAAACCGTATTTTTGCTGATAAATTCGGCCCCAAAATCAATAGCACCATTAGTGTAGCAGTTAAAACCATGAAAATGGTAATGACTACTCCCAATAAAGATTTCGAAAATGCTTTTCGAGGCTTCTGAACAAATGAAATAATGACCAATAAGATGAAAGGACCCGGAAACCAAAAAGCAGGACCGAGTGAACCTTTCAAAATATTAACCCATCCTGAATCAAAATAAACAGGTAATAAATGATGCCACTCTATGTCTTGTATATTTAAAATGAAGCTAATCATTAATGTAAAAATTATAAGTGGCCCAACTATTTCGCAAAATCGACCGATTCCCGTAATACCTGCCGAATAGGTCAGATAAGTCATCAGGATAGTTAGTAATAACATGATTATCCAAACTGGTGTTCTATCTAGAAGAATTAGATGAATAAAGTCTGCAAATGAACGGAGTAAAACAGCAGGCAGTATAAACCATGCTACTAGAAATGGGAGAGCAACTAATCTCCCTATGCCTTTGCCTAGCAGTTTTTGGCTAAATTGAATCAATGTTTGGTTTGGATGCAGAGTGCTAAGATGAACAAACAGAAAGGCTAAGATCAGACCAATTAAACCCCCAGCTATCATCGAAAGCCATGCATCTTGTTTAGCAATCTGGATTGTTGGCGTAATTTTTAGCGATATCATTGCAACAATTTCAGTAGTTGCCAAAATCCAAACAATTTGGGTTCCTGTTAACTTCATAAGTCCTTGCCACTCCTTTTTGAAATTAAATGGGCAACCATTTTTAAGGATAAATAGACCAATTAGCTTGCCCTGGATTATTGCATGTAAGGTCTACATTGACAGAAACATGAAGTTGGGAAAAATGTTCACTCCAATTATGCTTTATGGTTTTCCACTGTTTAGGGTATTGTTGATGAACACTTTCTCCAAACCCATAGATGTCCATTTTGTATTTCTTCTGCACCATTTTAATTTGCTTTTCTATCGCTTTCTGAGTTATTTTCTCAAGTTCATCTTCTATAAGTTTAAGGTCAACCCCTTTGGATGGGTCTAAGTTCGTACTGTTTTCGATAATTGTTCCTTTTCCACTAAGACGAAGGTCAATATGTATTTCTTCATCGACCTCTTTCACAGTAATATGTCGTTTGAATGAACCTAAGGTTATACTTATTGTTCCATCCCCTTGGTTTATGAATGAAGTTAGGGTATGACTTGATAGTCTGTCCTTTACCCAATTTGCATAGAATGTTTCCTTTTTATTTAAGAAACCCACCAATTTTACGTTATCCTCTTTATTAAAAATGGCAGATCCGTCGAAATTATAGTGATTTTGAGGATTTAAACTAACCACCGGCATTAGTGGCTGTGTTCCCTCACTTAATACATCTATCACAAATTCACGGGCTAGATAAGGCTTTATCCCTATGGCTGTTTGTTCATCAGAAAGGGATGTTGTTATAAATTGGTCAAAAAACGGTTCAATAGAGAAAATCTCCTCTGGTTTAGCATCTTTCACCAAGTATATTAAAGATCGTAAATCTGAATGTGCATTTCGTAGGAACGGATCGATTGTTTCACCTATTCCCTGATCAGCCAGTCGTTGACCAACAAGAAAAATATCACGATGACCAGGAAACACATGTCGTGAGAGCTTTGACTGTATGTTAGTTATTGCGTCTGAAACGTTTTTTCCAGTAGCACTTACTACTTGGTAACCCTTTTTTTTATCTCCACTACTAAATTGCCCACCACCAATGCCTGCAGGTGTCACTATGAGTACGGTCGCTTCTAGCTTTCCATCTTCGGTTAAATCCAAACCATTCCCTGTAAAAAATGCAAGTTGATTTGGTTCCTTTAGGTTCCAGCAGCCAGTTGTACTAAATAATATTAAGAGTAACACAATAATGCATCTACCTATTCTCTTCATGAGTAATTCACCCCTTATTAACTCGCTCTCGAGGCCATCGCAACAGTACGTCTTTAAGTCCATGTTTATTACGCGGAGACACTGGAGTTAGATAAGGAGTCCCAAATGATTTAAGATTAATTAGGTGAATTAGAACCGCAATAATTCCAACTGCGATCCCAAATAGACCGAAGACTCCTGCAAGTATCATTATTGGATATCTTAACATTCGCATAGGGAACCCGAAGCTGTAACGCGGAATGATAAATGATGCGATTCCTGCAGCTGAAACGATAATGACAACAGGTGCGGAAATAATCCCTGCGCTAACTGCCGCCTCTCCAATTACCAAAGCGCCAACGATGCTTACAAGTGGACCAATTTGTTTGGGTAACCGGATTCCTGCCTCCTGTAACCCTTCAAACATGAACTCCATCAAAAAGACTTCAATTAATGTCGGGAAGGGGGAACGCTCTCGTAAAACTGCAATATTGAGCATCAAATCTGGTGGAACCATTTCCTGATGATAATTGGTTAAGGCTATATATATAGAAGGAAAAATTATCGAAAAGATAGTAAATATATAGCGAACCCAACGAATCATCGTTACAAACAAAAACCGTTCACTATAATCGTCGGTTGCTTGTAATCCATTCCAAAATGTCATCGGAACAATTAGTGAATATGGGGAGCCGTTGGTCAATATCACCACTTTGCCTTCAAGTAATCCGGAAGAAGTAACATCAGGACGCTCACTATTCAGAATTTGTGGAAAAGGTGAGAAATGATTATCTTCTATGGATTCTTCAACATATCCCGATTCTAGAATTTCATCGATTTGTATTTGCTTTAATCTTTTACGAACTTCATTCAGAACAGATATTGAAACAATTCCCTCTATATACATTACAGCTATATCAGTCTTAGTCATTTTACCAATCTTTAATGACTCAACCTTTAGCTTCGGCGATACAATTATCCTTCGCAGTAACATGGTATTTGTCCTCAAGTTCTCTGTGAAACTCTCTTTTGAGCCCCTTAAGGATGCTTCAGTAGAAGGTTCCTCTATACTTCTGGTTTCAAACTTTTTGACATCTGCTAGTAATGCATTGCCTTCTCCATCTACAAATATGGCAAGGTTCCCCTTTAAAATGTACTCCGTTATTTCCTCAACATCAGAAAGCTTTTTTGTTTGTAAAACTGAAAAACGCTCCTGTTCCAGCACTTGTTCAAGACTTTCAATCCCGCCTAACCCCTGAGGTAAGCCATCATATAGCAAAGGTTCCAAAACGTTTGTAGTAATGATCTCCGTATCAACCATACCGTCAACATATATAAATAGTAGTATAACTTGACTATGAATTTTCACTTCACGAAACATGATGTCCGAACAATTATTAAAAATATTTTTAAATAAGTGTTCATTCTCTATTATATTTTTGCTTATAGGTTGGCTATTTTTTGGGGCTGTATGTTTATTATTGGATTGTGAGGTTTTCTTACTTAATTTTTGTTTACCATGTATGTCCATTATTGTACTCCCCTTTATTGGGTAGTCGTATATATGAAATAAGCGTTGTATACCAATGTTTGTTACGTTCACACCTTGTTTTTTACAGTAGCTTATTTTAGGAAATATTGTCTTTCAACCTTTCACTTTGACTCTAGGTGTAAGATTGTTTTCACCATGATATGGTTGATCATCCCTTATAATCTTATAATTACCAAGTATTATTTTATTATTAGTGGAGGATAAGCTCAGCAGTAGAAGAAGTATTATTAGAGCTAATACCAATCGATGAAGAAAGGAAAATTGAAACGAGTGTATGGTGGATCTTAGCACTACGTTCACTTACAAGTGATAAGGCTCTGTTCAATTTTAATGTTGATAAATACTCAAAAATAAGGAAGTCCTCAATGGGGACTTCCTTATTTCTTATTGAACTATCTATTCTTTTTGTTTAATTATTACTTTCCTTCGTTTTCTTATGTTCACGATTTTTATTTTCGTTGTATAGCGAAACTGCTGCTAATATTAGAACCTATAATATATATTTGGTTACTCCAGTTATATAGTAGTCAATAAATACAAATACCAGAATTAAACCAATCACACTTAATAAAATGATCATTTGAAACCCCCTGGTAAATATCAAACACATATATGAAGACTTTCGTCTAATAGATGGCTTAGTACAACAAGAAAGAAATTCCCTTATGCCAGCTTTGATCCTCAACTATTGCACCCTTACTTGAAAATTAACTACTAATTTACTTGAATTTATTGATTATATTTCTTACCAAAACAAAGGTCAAAAAAATGTTTAAGGTTTTTTTATTGGCGACTTGTAATAAAAACATACTCACGTCCTGGACGGTCAGGAGCTTCTCTAACCTCTTCCACAGATAATCCTACTTCTCTAAGAGTTTGAGAAATTTCCTTAAAACTTCTAAATCGCAAAGTGGAAATTGAAGTAATAATGGCACCATCGTTCTCGAAAATATAAGTCCATTGAAAAGACACCAAGGAGTCTCGCACATCTATAACATCTACCCATCCCTCTACAACACCGCATTTAGGTACATCAACCCTTTGGTATGTGTTCTCCTTGTTCCATTCTAACCAAGCCTGTGACTCAGGTTTCCGTGTTTCAAACACGAATCTTCCACCCGGAAGTAATACCTCTCGAATTACCAGCAGTGTCGCCTTCAACTCTTCATCGGTTAAATAAACCTGAGCAACGTTAGCAGTCATGGTTACAAGGTCAACCTTTAATTCCGGAAGGTCAAGAGCATTACCGTGAATCCATTTAACACGGTCAGACCAACGTTTTGTTTTTGCCACCATTAGTGACGCTTCGGCTGGCTCTAGTCCAATAACCTCTATGCCTTTGGCGGCTAAACGACAAGCAAAAGTTCCTGTTCCACAACCAATGTCAAGTACAGAACTGGCTCCAAACTCATTTATCATAGACTCGTAAGCATCTAAATCAGAACGGTCAGGATCAAATGGGTCATAAATATAAGCAAGTCTTGGGTTTTCAAATATTTCATCAGCCATCAAACTTCCCCCTAATTAATCAAATATTCGATAATATATCTCTTTTCCTCTACTTCAAGTAACCTTCCCCCAATAATTGAAAAAGAGTTGGTTCTGAGCTGCTAATGCTACCTGTTACTTGATAAAAAAGTTTAATTTATTGATTTGGCTTTATTGTCCTTTTAATAATAAATAATTCCCTAATAAATGCACCTAAAGATAATGAACTTCCAATAACCACAAATAGCGATACACTTCTAACAAAGTTAAATGGGGAAAAAATAACTTGTATACTTCCCGATATAAGCAAAACTCCAAACAATATAAAGCCCATTATAAGTTGCTTTTTTACTTTATTCCCTTCCATCTCGTATCTCCCCCATTATTAAACAAACCTGCATCTATACTTCAATAAAAAGGGGGTGATCTCCTTCTTTAAGAAACGCACCCGTTACTTTAAATACATTATTTCACCTATTTCTATTCATATATAAATCAAAAAAAGATACCTGGTAAGGTATCTTTCCTTAAAATATAAAACCTAAAAAACTAACTCTTTACCAAAAGTTTACCCCAGATCAAAATGCACTTTCATCCATATAAACGACTTCCCATAAATGACCGTCTAAGTCCTGAAAACCCCATCCATACATAAATCCATGATCTTGAGGCTCGCTATTGGTTTTGCCTCCTGCTGAAAGCGCCTTATTTACCAACTCGTCCACTTGCTCTCGACTTTCAGCCGATAAGCAAAAAATCGCTTCGGAGAAAGTAGTGGTA
Organism: Fredinandcohnia aciditolerans; assembly: GCA_003640645.1. Taxonomy (GTDB): domain Bacteria; phylum Bacillota; class Bacilli; order Bacillales; family Bacillaceae_L; genus Ferdinandcohnia; species Ferdinandcohnia aciditolerans. Next base: position 22,066 of record QGHH01000015.1, read on the forward strand.
TCCACAATTTCTTTTTTACTAAACTCTCTGAAACGTTCCTCAGTCATGATTAACGCGAAGATATTGTCATTGATGACTATACTGGATGTGTTCTCATCGCTGAATTGTGGATTTAACTCAAAGCCGATTTCCGTCAAAAAGTTGGTAGAATTTTTCACATCTTTTACTGGTAAATTGATAAAAATATTCTTGGATCTAAATCCCATTTTATTCACCTCCTCTTGAAATTAACATAGAACGAAAAATAATCCAATTATTATTTTTATTATTTTAAATATTTTAAAAGTATTACCTATTTGTATTAAAATATTCATTCCTCAACTTCTGTCCCATTACCCTCCATGTATGTGTTAGGGTTTAATATTGTTCAATGTAAATTGTAAACCCTACTTCAAGTAGCTTGCCCGTTAGCTAAATAAGAAAAGCTGCCAAGAATAATCGGCAGCTTAATCTTTGGTTCTTGTCCTCGTTAGGTCGAATTCGATTCCACCTGAAACATTCCTTGTTTTAGTACGCATATTCAGGAATGGGATAACCACTCTATTCCTTTTTTACTTTTATTTTCTCGGGTATGGTTGTCCAGTACATTGGGTCTTCTAAGCCTAGTCGCCAAATCCCGATTCCCCGTAAATTATATTTTTCAACAAGGTTTAGCTTAAACCTTAGGCTATCGCTATTCTCAAACCATACCTGGTGGTTGTGTTGTTCTTTATCTACGTAACTGAAATAAGGTGTTTGTGAACGAGAGTCCCATAGAATTTTTGCTTTATATTTTTCTTTCAGATCCATAATCTGTACATAGGAGCTATACACGGCTTTGTTTGCTGTTGTATCCCAATCCCATCCATAACCTGCAATCCCCAGTAAAATTTTTGATGGTGGTACTCCCTGTTTCAAAGCATAACGAATTGTTGCTTCGGTCCAATCGACTGATGCTGTTGAACCGGGGTTTGTTCTTGGGTTGTGTTCATCGTATGTCATAATCATTAACGAATCAGAATATAGACCGAGTTTTTCATAATCAAACCACGGTGACCAGGGATTAGCACGGGAATCACCTGTGTTTGCTGGGACTGAAACAGTAACTTCTTTTCCATCACGATGCAGAGCATCAGACAGCTTTTTAATCAGCAGACTAAAGGAATCTCTGTCAGTCAAATTCAAATTTTCCATATCGATATTAATGCCATCATATTTAAACTGATCCATTTCATCTCGTAGGTTCTGAATAAAAACATTCTGGTTTTTATCGTTATTAAGTACATTACTCGCTACCTGTTTGCCCTTCTCCAAAGTTTCATAGAAGAGATTATGTACAACCATATATACCTTCAGGTTTTTATCATGAGCACTCTCAATAACCTTTCTTTTATGATCTGATGTAACGGAATCTATAAGATTGCCTGGGCGTTTATCATCAAGCTTGTACCAAAAAGGTGCAATGATGCTCAAACTGTCGAATTGCTCGTTAACTGTAGGTTGAGACCCTGGATATGTTCCTTCCTGTTCAGTATAGAAACCTAATACTTCACGAGGAGTTTTCTCATTATTATGTTCCTCTTTTCTTTGAAACTGATTGCACGATGAAATTAGGATTAAGGCCATGCTTAAAGAAATGATGGTGATTGACCGATAAATATTCTTCGCCATAATACACCTTCTTCTAATTTATATATTACTTAAGTTGATAAGAAAAGTTGAATCTTATACACGAATTGACTATCCACGTTTAAGGATTTCAGGAGGAAGAACATCATTGTATAAAAAACGCTCACAGTTAAAAACCTGTGTTTTTGGTCAGCATTAGAAAATAGTAATAGTCATATTTGGCCAATAGAGCAATAAAAAAAACCGAATCATTGGGGTTTATCCATCAATTCAGGTTATCATTTAAGCAATTCAGCTATTTATACAATTTCTCACCTTACACCTTTGTGATTCGTGTACTTCAGAACGAGGATTTGCTAAGAGATTCCTTTAGTTCCGAGTTGACAGGGATACCCTTGCCTCTGGCTAATGGTTCGCATATCCCGACGCCCATAGTGGCTCTCACCGCCAAGTTAATGAACTTGCCTGGCACACAAAAGAAGCGTTAATCCTTCTGGATCAACGCACCCGTTAGCAAAACTTTAGAATGACTTATAAGTACCATCTTGATAAACCTTGTAATAACCTAAGGTTCCCGTTTTGCCAGATACACGCGTAGATACTGAAACAAGCTGTATTGTATAGTATGTACCGTTATCATCCGATTCGAGTGTCTCATCTACTCCAAATGAAACATCGTCATCCTTCCCCTCAGGGAGTTGCCGTTTTAAATATTCGATAGCCTTTTCCCCACTTGAAATGACAATAGCTGGCTTTCCCTCGTTATTATCAGAATTCGTTGTGCTGTCAGACGACGAATCATTTGAATGAGAAGAACCTGTTTTTTGGGCTGTGTTGACTGGTTTTGACTGATTGCTGGTTGATGTATTCGTACCAGGTTCATTTAAATTCTGGGATGGTTTTCCTTCTTCTTTTTCATCGTCAGATTTACTACTATACAGTTCATTATTATTATTATGGGACTTATCTATGCTTTCAGCATGCAAATTATTTGTATTTTCTGATATATCATCAGATTCCGAACCCTTTTTGGTTAAAGCCGTATCATCTGATGATTTGCTACAAGCAGACATTCCTACTACTAAAACAAATAATATAGTTGCCACGATAAGTATTTTATTTTTTTCCATTATTGGTACTCCAATCTCTTCTTTTGAATAATACACTTTAGTTATTCTTTACCATAACTAAAGATTTCCGTTTAAATTTCTGTTTATTGGTATCAGTTCTTAATTTCACAAATCTCATTTTTTTATTTAGTTAAATGTGGTTAACTCTTCTGAGACAGAATTCAAAAATTCTTTTTCAAACTTAATATAGTATTTCTCATCAATCATTGTATCTGTCATTCCATCTATTAATGATACTGATTGTATCGTGGAAAGTGCCATTTTACTCTCTAGCAATTGGTCAATTGGAAAATTCCCTTCGATTTGAGTCGTATATTGGCTTTGTGGTAATACGTTTCGTGTTTGATTCAACACAGCGTTAATGATGTTTAATTGGTTTTCCTCATCCAATCTTCTTCCCTCTGTAGCAGCCATCATCAATGCTACAACCTCTTCTCCATTCAGACGATTGGTCCCCTTTTTGAATTCAAATGACACTTTAGATATAGCTCTTACTTGAATATCTTCTTGCAGATTGTAATCTATACCATTCACCGAATCTATCATGCTTGAAAAGGTTTTTAAGTCCATCACAACATAATAATCAATAGGTAAATCAAATAGATTGGAAACTGTAGTTCTTACACTTTCTGCGCCTTCCGAACCGTAAGCATAAGCAAATGTCAATTTATCATATATAGTCGTTCCATCACTCTTTTCAATCGGAACATACGTATCACGAGGGATAGATAGAACCTTCATCATCTTATTATCTTTACTATAAGTAAGTAAAAGATTAATAGGTATTCTATTATTCTCATCTTTCACCATAAAAAGAGTTGTCAAGTACTCTACTTCTTGAGACCCTATTCCACTTACATTACTTCCGTTGTTTTCGTTCGTAACGTTTTCATGAAAAATCGATGGAATAAACAAAATGATACACAGGCAGACCACTAATATAGAAGCTGTAATGATGGAGATTTGTTTTGATATTGAACCAAGAGATATCTTCTGCATAAGATTACTTTTTTCCATTTTATTTATTCGTTCAAACACTTTGTTACGGTCTTCTTTCGTAAAATTTAAATCATAATCAGACATATTATTAAATTGATCTCTTATTCGTTTATCATCCATAAAATTCTGCCTCCTTAATCAGCGACTCTAATCTTTGTTTCGCTCTTCTTAACCGAGTTTTCACTGTATTAACTGGAATATCTAAAACGTTAGCAATTTCATCCGTTGTTAATGAATCATAGTAGAATAAATAAATCACTTCCCTATACACTTTCGGAAGAGAAAAGATACTCTCTTTCATTTCTTGGTTATTATATTTATCAATCACTGTCCTTTCTGTTGAAGGTAACATTGATCTTGTTGTTTCATTTATAAAACTTCTTACTTGTACCATTTTGTAATTCCAACTTTTTAAATAATCTTTACATTCGTTTATTGTAATGCGATAGAGCCATGTTTTTATTTGTGCTTCATATCGAAACGAACCAAGGTTTTTATAGCATTTAATAAATGTATTTTGAACCATATCCTTTGCAATCTCTGTGTCTTTCACATAAGAAAATGCCAATCTTACCAACTCATTACCATATTCAATCATCATTTTTTCTAATATGTAATCTTTTTCTTTTCTTTCCAATCTACTACCCTCCCTTTAAACCTATTTCCAATTCTGCTATTAGACGATTTCCAGAGCATAATAGGTTCAATTTATTAAAATTTATATATCCAATTTTTGCTGTCGTTAATTATGTATAAATTTGTTTTAATAAATGCCATAAAAAAAAGCATCCGTTAAAGATGCATACTTTGCAATTCTTCCATATCTTTGTCGCATAAATAAGTTTAGTAACCTATTATTTAATGTGAATGAAAACCATACACAATGTTTTATTCCATTAAACCGCCCCGTTCGTTTAATAACTTCAACAAAAGTGCGTTATTCATTCTTGGATCAACGCACCCGTATGCTGAATTTCGTTGTCGACATTTTTTAAAGATGGCACCGTTACTTTTTTATTGAAAAACAAATAGGATGTTCCTTTAAACTCCTATAATATCGGTGTTCCATTTTTAACAGATTCATCTGGCTTTAAAAGTACCACGTCACCTTCCCCTGGTACACCGCCAATTACCAAAACTTCCGATTTAAAACCTGCGATACGCCTTGGAGGGAAATTTACTACCGCAACTACCTGACGACCAATAAGTTGTTCTGGTGTATATCTTTGTGTAATTTGTGCCGAAGAATGTTTAATACCAATCTCTCCAAAATCAATTTCTAATTTTATCGCAGGTTTTCGTGCTTCTGGAAAGGGTTCTGCGTTAATAACAGTACCAATCCGGATGTCTAATTTCAAAAAATCCTCTATTGTTGCCAACTAATTTAGCCTCCAATCATTTACATTTAGTACCATTTTACCAAATTGCATTAAAAAATTAAATCATCAAACAATTTGCCTCGATTGTTGACATCAGTTAAACCTCTCTCTTTCACTAAACAGCCCGTTAGTTCAACAAAAAAATGCTACTATTGCTATCACATTGTTTGAAAAAATCAAAATCCTAGCGATATTATTCATATCACTAGGATGAAGAACTACCTAATTATAAGTTTTCAATCGTTTCTATATCTCTTTCAGATAATACGAAATCAAAAAGATCTAAATTAGATGCTTGATTTTCACGGTTGTGAGATTTAGGAATAACAATCACACCGCGTTGAATTTGGTATTTTAATAAGACTTGTGCACCAGACTTTTTATAGGCTTTACCGATTTCATCCAAAACTTCTTTTTGATGGGGTTCTACTTTCATAGGTCCCCATGCAACAGGTGTAATGCCCTCGCCTTTTAATACGGCAAGGAGATCTTTGTTAGGTTCTTTTAAGTTAACTTGGATTTGATTGACAGCTGGCTTCACTTTCGCAAACTCTTTCAATTCATCTAGATGATTTTTTCCAAAGTTTGAAACGCCGATTGCTTTTAATTTGCCAGCTTCGTAATATTCCTCAAAGACTTCCCAAGTGTTTTTAAGTTGTACTTTGTCTTCGATAGGGAAGTGAATAAGAAGTAGGTCGAGATAGTCTGTTTGGAAGTTTTTTAGACTGTTATCGATAGCTACTCGAGTAGCTTCCTTTGAAGAAATATATTCTTCGTTTCCTGGAACTTTTGTCGTAATGAATAACTCTTCTCGAGGCACTGTACTTTCTGCTAAAACTCTTCCGACAAGTTCTTCGTTTCGATAAATGATGGCTGCGTCTATTGAACGGTACCCCAACTCAAGTGCTGATACTAGTTCAGGAATTTCATTTGTTAACTCCCCGTTATAGTCGTTATTTTCTTTTCCATAAGTATTTGTACCTGTACCTATAATTGGCATTTTTAACCCATTATTAAGTGTTATGTATTCCATATTTTTAAGCACTCCCTCTGTCTACGCTAATTTCTTTACTAACAAAGTTCATTATAACAAATTATAGAATTTTCAAATAGCAATATGAGAAATCCTATTTAGCTAAACCCACCCTTTAGTTTAAGTACATAGTTCACAATATCCATTCATCTGCTTTTTAGTACTTTTTAGTATATCTTTATTTTTTACTAAACGAATTAGGTTGATTTATCTCAAATTATGTTATATATTTCTAATATAGTGTTATATATTTCTAACGTTGGGTGGTCATATATTTTGAACATTAAAATATTACTTTTAGTTGTTACTTCTCTTGGTGTTGTATTCGGAATGTTATATCAAATTGGTTCTTTATTTCGAAATAATGACAGTTTATCAGCATCATTTTTATTAATTGGATTAGTAAGTTTTATTGGATTGATATCAATAATTTTAAAAAGACTTTTCTCTGAACTAAAACAAGGTATCTCATTTGAAGATGAACGTTCTAAAAAAATTAAGTTACATTCAGCAGGAACAGCATACTTTTATTCCTTATATATATGGGTTGCTTTACTTACTTTTCAAAAATACTTCAACAAAGATGACATTTTATTATTAGGATTAATTGGGATGGTATTAACCCTATTTATATCTTGGTTCTTTACCAAGAATAAGAAAGGCTTAGAATAATGAAGACAAAGATTAAAGAATACAGAGCAAAGCATAATATGACTCAATTAGATCTTGCAAAAGCAGTTGGAGTAAGAAGAGAAACCATTAGCTTTTTAGAAAAAGGTGAGTATAATCCTTCCTTAAAATTAGCAGTTAAAATCGCTCACCAGTTTCACATAACGGTAGAAGATTTATTTATTTTTGAAGAAAGCGATTTTAAATAACTACTCGTTTAAGGAAGGAGGTGAGATAGATGTTCGTATATTTGTACCGCAAAATGAATAAAACTCAACAAAAACTAACTTTAGGAATCACAATTACTATGTTAATCACTGGTTCGCTAATTCTCTTCATTTAATACTGTCCAATTTTTTGTAACAAATTGTAAATACGAAATATAAAAAGTGACATAAACTTCCTCTAAATACTTTTCTAATGAAAAGAAAGTGCTTAGAATTGGAACTACATTCATGCACTTTCTTATTTTTTAGTTTCATCTCTATTCAACATTCCTGCCCCGTTAGTGAAAAAGCGACTGCTTATTTCGCAATCGCACCCTTTTGTTAAATTAGTTAAAATCCGTTATTGCTTATTCAATACCATATGTATTAACAATTTCAGGGTTTGAAAGGACGAACACTAATCATATAATTACAGTTGTAAAAAAACAAATCCATGCTATTATTTTTGTTTTTTTATCAATTTCAGTTCTTCTCTCTCATGTACCGATGTATTAATGACTAAAACGATCTTTCCTATAAATTTCTTCATGTAATACACCAGTTCCACAGCCTTTATTGAGAGTTATAATTAGCTCTTTCTTTCTGCTGTTCAGTTATAGACCAGTTCGCTTAAGTACATTTCTACACAATCTTTATTTTCTTTATACTAAAAAAAGTGACTCTCCTCTTAAATAACAACAAAATTAATTATTCTTTTTTATTTTCCTTTCTGCCTTACTCTTGTTTTCACTGACTCTAAATTTTACGATTTTACTAACTAATTCATAAGGGATGGTTTTTCCAATAGGAAATTGCACTGCACCTTTCGATGTCTTATATCCAGATAATTCCTGTTTGAATGTAGTAATTCCGTTTGAAGTTGGATAAAACCCTATATGATTTTTATATGCAGCAAAATGTACCAAATTTCCATTTAATGCAAAAGTGGGCATTCCATAACTTATTTTTTCCTCAGTATTTGGCGCGGATTCCTTTATAACCTGTCTTAATTTATTTAGTATTTCTTGAATCTCTTGAGGAAATTGTGCAATATATTCATCAATTGATTTCGGAATATTGTCAGATTGTTCCATCGTACTGCTCTTTTTCATATAACTCACCTCAGCATTAGCTTTTCTCATCAATAGCTAACTATTCAACAATCCTGTCCATTACTTGAATAAGAAAAACTTCCTGGATTGGCAGTCGATCATAACCCAAATAATCCATTAGTTCAACTAAGAATCTCCTTTTTAAACCTACAAATCTTGAGAGAATCGCACCATATCCCTACACTGTATACCATTTTCGAAAATTGCTTCCGAATAGTGCCTAATGAAGAAATCTATATCAACACCAGTTATTCTGAATCCACATTTTTGGTAAAGGGCTATTTGTCCGATACTTGAATTTCCTGTACCGACTTCTATAGTTCTGTATCCTTTTGACTTAGCTACATTAATTGCATCAATTATTAATTGTTTCCCCAAGCCTTTGCCGTGGCGGGTGTTTATTACTGCAATATTCACCAACTCCACCGTTTCAGGTCTTGTCGGAAGTAGCACATACACCCCAATGATTTGCCCATCACTTTCGGCTACATAGCACTCTCCCCTTTTTATATATTCCTCAACAAGTATTCTAGAAGGGTCAGCTAATAACAACAAATCCATTGGGGGATCTTCATTGATATGTAGTTTACGAATGACCATATTACTCTCCCACTTATAACTGTTGTATTTTCTTTCACTTTATCATTTCTTTGTTAAACAAACCTGTTCATAGTTTAATAACTCCAACAAAAATAAACGATAATCCTTCTTGGATTATCGCACCCATTAGCGGTATCATTATTTTTCTGTTTTTATTTCTACACTGGATAATACTTTCTTTTTCAGAAATACTTTTTTCTACTCTAACTTTATTTATTTCAACACCCTTTACAGGAGTATCGGTCAATGTGAAATGAATTCTATCAAAGGGAATGTCACCATGATGTGAACCATAATTTAACGCACTTCCATTTACAATATGTCTGCGAGTATCACCTTCAATTCTTTCGATTTCTATTCTTGGACACAAAATAAAATCTGAATATTTTTGGTCAAGATAAGAATAGTATCTTGCATATAAAGTTTCTTCGAGCAATTCATTTTTTAAATCTCCTCCTCTCCACCCCACCAAGATTAATCCAACTAGAACAATAACTAATATGAACATTCCTTTCATGAATTTCTCCCACCTCTGGATAAATTAATATGGGTATTTTTCCATTCAATTTAAATTAAATACAAGTAGGAGCTGTCTTTTCGACAGCCCGTTGATCAACGATCCTGCCCCTATTGAAAATCAACTTCAACATCTTGTTACATCGTTCCCCTTCTATTTCTTGTAAAAATGATTTATTCTATAGAAGGTTGAACAAACAGTTGTATGATGTATTGAGGTGGAAAAATATTGAATCCTATTTTAATAGTCGATGATGAAAAAGAGATTGCCGATTTAGTGAAGTTTTATCTGATGAATGAAGGCTATGAAGTTCAAGTGTTTTATGATGGAAAGCCAGCTTTAGAGTATATTCAGAATCATGAACTCGAGCTTGCCATTTTGGATGTGATGCTCCCCAATGTGGATGGGTTTACGATATGCCAGAAGATCCGTGAGAACTATCATTATCCTGTCATTATGCTGACAGCAAAAATTGAAGATATCGACAAAATTACTGGACTTACACTTGGTGCCGATGATTACATTACAAAGCCGTTTAACCCGCTTGAAATGGTGGCAAGAGTGAAAGCCCAACTACGACGCTATAAACGGTATAACCCGAACAATAGTCTTATTACAGAGCCTGCACCCGTTGCCAAGGAATTCGACTTCTCAGGGTTAATCATCAATCAGGATACCCATAAATGTACACTTTATGGTAAACCTCTCCCCTTAACTCCCATAGAATTTTCGATTCTGTGGCATTTATGTGAAAACAAAGGGAAGGTTGTTTCTTCTGAGGAATTGTTTGAAGCGGTGTGGGGCGAAAAATATATTGATAACAACAATACAGTTATGGCCCATATTGCACGTTTGAGGGAAAAAATGAAGGAACCTTCGCGAAAACCAAAGTTTATTAAAACAGTATGGGGGGTTGGCTATACCATTGAATAGAGAGAGTGCCGCAAGCAGCGGTTTGACTAAGCAGATATTCACGAAATTCTTTATGACAATTTTTATTTTTACTGTTAGTTTAGCAGCCGCTATTGTTGTGGGGTATTACATATTGAGGAGTTTTGTCTGGTATTCAACTGATTTGATTTACGTTCTGCTCACCCCCATTCGCAATCACCCTATCCCATTCATACTCATAACATGGATGATTGGCTTTATTATCATCTTTATCTTCTTTTGGAGAAAAACACTCCATTATGTAGATCAGATTGTGGAAGCAAGCAGAAATCTTGCTTCTGACAATAGTGATTACATCCGTCTACCATCTGAATTAAAACAAGTGGAAGATCGGATGAATGCCATCAAGCAGGAATCCATCCGTAATGCCCGGCTAGCGAAGGAAGCAGAACAGCGGAAAAACGACCTGCTCGTGTACTTGGCTCATGATTTGAAGACACCATTAACGTCTGTAATTGGCTATTTAACGTTGCTTCGAGATGAGCAGCAAATTTCGGAGGAACTCCGGGAAAAATACTTATCCATTTCATTGGATAAAGCTGAAAGGCTCGAAGAATTAATTAATGAGTTTTTTGAAATTACACGTTTTAATTTAACTCAGTTAAGTCCTGAGATGAGCCATATTAATCTCACAAGGATGCTCGAGCAGATTACGTTCGAATTTAATCCGCTGTTTGCTGAAAAGAACCTAACCTGCCAGTTAGACATTGAGGACAATCTGGAAATCTCCTGTGATGTGAATAAAATGGAGCGTGTTTTTGACAACCTAATCCGCAATGCCATTAATTACAGCTATGAAAATAGTCCAATCATCATTCGTTCGAAGAAGGACAATGATTATTTACAGCTTTATTTTATAAACAATGGCCCTGTTATTCCAAAAGACAAGCTTAATCGTATCTTTGAACAATTCTATCGATTGGATACATCACGCGGTACAAAAACAGGTGGTGCTGGCCTGGGGCTTGCTATTGCGAAAGAAATCGTAGAATTACACGGAGGCACCATTTCCGCTCAAAGCGAAGAAGAGAAAGTCGAATTTATCGTCAGACTCCCTCTTTCACCGTAAGAAAATTGTAAGAATTAAAGAAGAAAAACGTATTATTTCCTTGAAGATAAACGAAAAACTAACACTATTTGTTTTAGTACGATACAAGTACAGAAACAAATAGTGTTTTTTATTTATAAGGAGGAAATAATTATGGAAAAAATGATCGTTGCTGTTATCTTTGGAGGCTGTTCAAATGAATATGATGTATCACTGCAATCAACTTACTCTGTTATTACCCATATGGACCAAGATAAATATGAAAAAGTGTTAATTGGCATTACAAAGGAAGGCCACTGGTACCGTTATCAGGGTAGCGTGGAAAATATTCTGAACAATACCTGGTGGTGTGATGAGGTAAACTGCATACCTGCCTTCTTTTCTCCTAATCGCTATGAGAATTATCTACTTGAAAATCGAAATGGACATGTAACCGAAACAATGATTGATATTGTTTTCCCGGTGCTACACGGCAAGAATGGCGAAGACGGAACACTACAGGGATACTTAGAACTAACCGGAATCCCATACGTCGGATGTGACACCTTGTCTTCTGCTTTATGCATGGATAAAGACCGTGCACATAAATTAGTGGAGCTTGAAGGCGTTAAAACACCTGCTTCCATCGTTTTTTCAAGGTCTCAATTAATGGAAGAGATTGTCACACAAACAAGTCACCTCCAGCTGCCGCTTTTTGTTAAGCCAGTCAAATCAGGGTCATCGATTGGAATTACGCTCGTTACAGAAAAGGAAGAACTTCCAAGTGCAGTTGCTGAAGCCTTTTCTCACGATGAGCGGATCATCATTGAAGAATATATTGAGGGATTTGAGGTTGGTTGCGCGATTCTTGGAAATGAGGACCTGATTGTGGGGGAAGTTGATGAAATTGAATTAGAGACTGGGTATTTTGATTTTAATGAAAAATACACCCTTACTACCTCAAACATTCATATGCCAGCCCGTATTGATAAAGATATGAAAGCTAAAGTAAACGATACGGCTATTCAAATTTATCGTGCACTTGGCTGCTCTGGATTGGCAAGAGTGGACATGTTTATTACACCAAAAAGAGACATTGTCTTTAACGAGGTCAATACCTTCCCTGGCTTCACCGATCACAGCCGATATCCAAATATGATGAAAGGCATTGGGGTAACGTTTTCTGAAATCATCGATCGGTTGATCCAATTGGGGTTGGAACGATGAGAAAGATAACATTACACAAAGATGATATTTACAGAGGGTATTTGATATTGGTTAACCGTGATCATGGTCTGAAACAGATACAAACTCAATATTCACCAACACTTGTTCCAAGTCTAGCAAACTATGAAACGATTTTACTTGAAAGAAGGGTCGCAGCATCGTTAACACAGCTTCTAGAAAAAATTGGATCACGAGGAAGAATTATTCCGGTTAGCGGATACCGAAGTAAGGCTGAACAAGAAAAGCTATACCAAGATTCTCTCATTGAAAATGGCAGAAACTTTACAGAACAATATGTAGCCTATCCAGGCTGCAGCGAACATCAGACTGGCCTTGCGATTGATTTGGGAGAAAATCTAGCCGAGATCGATTTCATTCGTCCATCCTTTCCATATACAGGGATCTATTCACATTTTCGTGAGCTTGCCGCAGACTATGGTTTTATTGAACGTTATTCGCGTGGCAAAGAACAGATCACAAGGATCTCACATGAGCCATGGCATTTCCGCTATGTCGGATATCCTCATGCAAGAATTATGGAACGCCACAGTTTCTGTTTAGAAGAATACATTCAGTTTCTTTCCGATTTTCCGAAGAATGGCCAGCACTATATCTTTACGGAAAAGGGTAAAGAATTTGAGGTTTACCATGTAAAGGGAATGGATGAGGAGACTGTAATTGAAATACCTAAAGATTGCTTGTATCAAATTTCAGGGAATAATGTGGACGGCTTTATTGTGACAATATGGAGCAATCCTTTATGAGTAAAACAGGATCATTAGACTCATTCAGATTACTAGCTGCCTTCCTCGTGATAGCTAACCATACCTCCCCTCTTCTTTCTTATGGGGAGGATGCCGATTTCATTTTGACTCGAATCATTGCTAGAATGGCTGTCCCCTTTTTTCTAATGGTTAGCGGATATTTTCTATATCAATATATTGAAAATGGGGACAACTCTTATATTCTAGCTTTTTGTAAGAAAATTGGATTTTTATATGCCCTTTCGATCCTTTTATTTTTACCGCTAAATTTGTATGCAGGGCATTATGAGGATCCAAATTGGGGATTTGAATTAGTAAAAGATATCCTTGTTGACGGGACATTTTATCATTTATGGTATTTCCCTGGGCTTATAGTAGGTGTGATTATTGTTGTCTTGCTCGTTCGAAAAAATGGGCTAAAATTGACATTTATTCTATCTGTTATTCTTTATAGCATAGGACTGTTTGGGGATAGCTACTATGGGATTGCTGAGCAGATTTCTAGTTTAGAAGTGTTTTATCAAACGGTCTTTATTGGAGCGGATTATACGAGGAATGGCGTTTTTATGGTGCCAATCTTTTTAATCCTGGGAATGCTACTTTATAAAGGAAATAAAACAGCTTCGTTTTCGGTAAATCTACTATTATTCGTGATCAGTGTCTCTTTCCTGATTGTGGAAGGACTATTACTGCATTATTATCACCTTCAGCGCCATGATAGTATGTATTTTATGCTAATTCCAGCTATGTATTTTCTTTTTCAATGCCTCCTGCAGATTCGTGGAAAAAGCAGTAAAAGCATTCGAACGATCTCGACGATTATGTATATCATACACCCGTGGATGATTGTACTTGTTCGCTTTACGGCAGAATTTTTCACACTCGAGAAATGGTTTGTTGAAAATAGTATGGTGCATTTTTTGGCAGTCAGTATCCTCTCATTTATTTTGGCTTGGGTGCTGATCGTTTTTTGGCCAACGCGGAAAAAGTCAACACCAACACCGACTAGCAGAGCCTGGGCAGAGATCGATTTAGTTGCACTACGTGGAAATGTAAATCAGCTAAAAGGAATTCTTCCGGATAAAACTGAACTCATGGCTGTAGTTAAAGCAAATGCGTATGGCCATGGAGCAGTAAAAATAGCGAAAGAGCTATCGAACCAAGGGGTAAAATCATTTGCCGTTGCTACTCTAGCTGAAGGAATTGAACTTCGGAAAAACGGAGTAAAAGGTGAGATTCTCGTTTTAGGTTATACCCCTGCCCAACATATTGGAGAAATTAAAAAATACAAATTAACGCAAACTGTAATTGGATTGAGTCATGCAAAGCAGTTAAACAAACAGGGTCTTCCTATAAGGGTTCAAATAAAAATAGATACTGGCATGCATCGTTTAGGAACAGACGCCTCACAACTTTCAGATTTGAAAGAAATCTATAACTGCAAACATTTACATGTTGTCGGTGTATTTTCTCACTTAGCGGTCTCTGATAGCGTTAGTTCAGAGGATATAGCATTTACGGAAATGCAGATTGATAGATTTAACCAGATCATTAAGTGGCTAGAATCACAACAGCTGCCAGTCGGACAGCAACATATTCAAGCGAGCTATGGAATCTTGAATTACCCTCAGCTACAGTATGATTATGCTCGTGCGGGAATTGCTCTATATGGTGTTTTAAGCAAAAACGATTCAGTAAGATCAGATGTGGAACTGAAGCCCATCTTATCCATTAAAGCTAAAGTGGCGATGGTGAAAAATCTACAGCCAGGTGACCAACTCGGCTATGGCAGAGCATATACAGCAACAAGAATGATGAAAACAGCGGTCATTACGATTGGTTATACAGACGGGATACCAAGAAATATGGAAAACGGGAATGTCCTCATTCGTTCACAAAAAGCTCCTATTATTGGCCGAATTTGCATGGATCAGTTGATGGTTGATGTTACCGCTATTGAGGGTGTACAGGCAGGAGATATTGCAACGCTAATTGGAACAGATGGTTCTGAACAAATTACCGCCGAAGAAGTCGCAGAAAAATGCGGGACCATTACGAACGAATTATGTAGCAGACTAGGATCGCGGATGGATTACGTTTATAAATAGGATTGAAAAGATTCCTCATTGCCCTGTAAGTGTTAGACCTCCACTAACATTTACGGGGTGTTTTATATGTTAAGACCATGCTCAGCCGCACACCGACAACGTTCAAAAAGCAAATTTACATCCTCTAAATACTTCACAAACTACATCGTTAATCAAATAAAAATGCGATGCCTAAACATCGCACCCGTTATTTAAGTTATCAGTCGTATTAATCAAAGTCATTTTCTTGATCGACTTTTAGAATTCTCCCTGTTTTTGCAAGAATCTCAACTTCAAATATTCTGTTATCCGGCGTTAAAATGAACACTTCATAAACTAAAACACCATTTTCCAAATCCATATCTACGTGTAGAACTCTCCCAGGTACACGTTTAAGTGCAATTTCTTGAGCTTGTTGCTTCGTAATTCTTTGTCTATACATTGGTATAGAATTACTTTGATAGTAATTTTCATACATTGGATATATTCCTCCTCATTAAAAGGTCAACATATTTATCCATATGTAGTAGACAAATTATTGGTGCACATACGAATCCTACTAAAAGCAACCTGCTCCATCGATAAATTTCCTTTTTTTATGAATAGCGGCATATAACTTAATCAAAATATTTACAGGGACATATACTCGATGATTTTTACTATTATATGTGTTGATCTTATTTTAAGGATGGTAAAAAAAGGTTATCAGAAGTCATTATAGATGAATACAATCTAATGGAGGTGTTTATATGCATAGTACTTTTGAACCTGCTGGGTTATGGATTCGTCTTGGTGCTTCAATTATTGATGGTTTTGTTGTATTTCTAGTTGTTTTTCTATTTTCACTCATTTTTAACTTTCCGATATATGATGATTCTTGGCAAGATGGCCTGCTAGAATTCTTATATGCTTTATGCTTACCAGTCTTATGGTACGGGTACACAGTTGGAAAGAGAGTATGTGGGATTCGAATTGTGAGGGTTGATGGTGAAAAATTACACATTGGAAATATGCTACTTCGGATTGTAGTAGCAGGGCTAATATACGCCTTGACTTTAGGAATCGGAGCTATTGTTAGTGTAGTAATGGTGGCCGTCCGAGAAGATAAAAGAGCAATCCATGACTTCGTTGCCGGCACATATGTAACCTATAATCCTCCCGAAAGAAATTAACAGGGGCAGAATATTGCCCCTGTATGAAGTAATTCCTTGTAGTATTTAGATGTCGTTTTAACTCGTCTTCTCAGAGGTAACATTTTCGAAAACCAAACACCGTAATATTAATTTAGATAATTATTGACCCGATTCATTTCCTTTTTGAAGTGTTTTTATTAGTTCTTCTAAATTATCATTAAATCTAGATATCTCATATTCATTTATTTCATTTTTTTGATTATTGTATGATGTATCTCTGATTGCACTCGAAATATTGAAAAAAGAAAATAATATGCAAATACCTAAAATAACAATTGCACCAGTCAAAGATAACCTTGGTTTTTCCTAGCTCTTCGAATCCCCCATAGATTACATTCATAGTAATAATTTGTTATTATATTTGATTGTCCTTCTTTTTTCCTTCTTAAAATTCAAAATGCGATTGCCTGTTCAGCAATCGCAACCGAAATTTTATTTTTACTATCAGGTATCGCTATTATTCAATAATATAATAAAGTCTACACATTAAATATTTAGTTTTCCTTCAATACAAGTTACTGCATGACCACCGAGTAAGATTTTATCGTGATCTGTAAATCGAACTTCAACCTTACCATTTCTACCTACACAAAAACCCTGACTTGCTACATAAGTTGGTTCTCCGATAAGTTCATGTTTTTTAACTACTGCTGCCACACAACCATTACCACTACCGCAAACGGGATCCTCATCTATTCCTTCTTTAGGGGCGAATGAACGAACTTCAACATTAGCTTCAATATTTCCAGAAGTAAGTCCAAATACAGTTACACCTGTTACACCTGATGGAATTAATGTGGAGAGTTCCGCCATGTCGGGTCGTAAGCTTCTTACTTCTTCTGCATTAGATAATTGTATTGTAATCCAAATCGCGCCAACATCAACCGTTTCACTAACTTTAACACTATTTGAATCGACTCCCAATGCTTTCGCAAGTCTATCTACATCAGTAGATGGTACGCTTTTTAGTTTGGGATTGGGTAATGAGAGAAACAGTTTATCTTCATCAGCAAAAATAGTAACTAACCCGGTACCACACTCCTGAACTAATTGACCTTCTGTCTTAGGTTTAATGCCATGTTGAATCACTGCAAAAGCAGAACCTATCGTTGGGTGTCCCGCAAAAGGAAGTTCACTATTAGGGGTGAAAATGCGCAATCTATAGTCAGCCTGTGGGTCAGTTGGCTTGCATACAAAAGTGGTTTCAGATAGGTTCGTCCAGTTTGCGATTGCTTGCATCTGTTCTGTAGAGAGTTCATTGCCATCTAGTATTACGGCAACTGGATTTCCTTTAAATGGAATCTCTGTAAATACATCAACTTGTTGGAATGGAACTTGATGGTTCATCTTTTTTCCCCTTTCAAACATCACTAAAATTGTGACTTTCAATCTCTAATACAACTTTTGACTTCTCTATTGAAATCTTTTTTACAAACCGCTATTAAAGTTCAAATAGCAAAGTACTAGCATTATTTTCGGCTAATGAATTCGCTGGTGAAGTTAAAAACTCTCTATAATTTTAGTAGACTAACAAAGTATAATGGCCTAGTCTTTTGACGGGACATATTCCATTGGTTCCGTACTAGAAACATAGCCGTTTTTCTTATAATAATGAATAGAATCTTCGCTTGGCCAAACGATCACAAATTCATAATTGTTTTCGTTAATCCACTTGTTTACCGTACGAAGAATGTCACTTCCAATGCCTTTATTCCGATATTCCGGAACTGTGTATACATTTGTCATGTAGGCAAATGGGTATGTTATTCTACCAGGACGGGGTACTTTGTGAATCAATTCTATGTATATATGGGATACAATTTGTCCATTTATCTCTGCAACCCATATAAACCACTGATCACTATTCATTGCTTTCTCTAAAAAAGATTGGCATTCCTGTTGAAAATCCTCGAGTGATGAGTCTTTTTTACTTTCATCATACTCCACTGTAAAATCCCATCTCATTCCGATTAATTGAGGAATATCTTTTAGTTCAGCAAGTCTAATTTCCAACTTTTCTCCCCCCTCCAATTAGAGATTTCTTCTTACATCAACCTATTTTTGGTCAGCTAATTTTTCGCCAGTAAGAGCTTCAAATAGTTCTGTTGACTTATTCCTGTCTAATTGAGCATACTTGTTTCCAGCTTTTATGATCTCTACCTTATCTTTATTAGGGCTTATCCAAAGTTCATACAACACGGCTTTTGCTTCATTATGAAATTGAAAGGCAAATCTGTAATCAGGAGGAAGTGCCATTTGTACCTTTGCTGTTTCCCAATCAACATTATTGATGATCTCCCACACGTTTTGAACTTGTTGATTATTCGTAATCATTTTGAATTCTTCATATAAATTTTCAACACCAATACGCTTTTGAACTTCAATGCTCTGTTCTTGATTTGAACAACCCGCTATAAAGATTGAAACGAATCCTATTAAAGCGATTAAACACATCATTTTCTTCAAGGCATTTTCCCCTTTTTATGATAAGTCGAAAGGTGTTGGGAAAAGTTTCAAATTTCTCCTCTCTATCAATCAACCATACACTTTACGAGAAGAGCCTTGAAGAAAAAGAAAAACTCTAACCTTCCCTTACAATCTTTCTTTTAACCAAGATGAATAACCACTATTGTTTATTTTCCTGCTCTTTTAAAATACCTAAATATTCTATCCAAGGACCCACGTCGGTCCTATATCTCTCAGCCATTACCCTTACAATTTGGGCAATGTGTGTTAGATCATGAACAACCCAAGTTGATAGCAACTCTCTTATCTTAACTGAACCAAATGCAGGGTGTGAACCCTTCAACTCAAGATGAAGATCAGATTCAATATGAGACTTAAGTTTAGTTATATTTTGCATTCTTATAGCTTTAAACTCCTGCAGCTTTTCATCAATTGACATGTGAGATTTATCCTCTAAGTGCGAATATCGATCAAATGGAGGAAATGGTTTATTGCAGCCTTCTTGAAGAATAAACTCTAATCTTGGTATCCAATTATTTTTCTCACCCTCAATAAGGTGCTCGATCACTTCAACGGCATTCCAAGTTCCTTCACCTTCATTACACTGAAGCCATCCTTCTGATAAACCAGATAAAAAATACGCCAGTGTTTGTGGTGTTCGTTCTAACACCTCAATAGCTTCTTTCATGTTAAAATGCATATAACTCCTCCTTCACAACAATATGAAACTTCCATTTGCGATGAGATATCTCTTCAAACATTCCTATCAAAGTAATGCAGCCGTTCCTTTACGCATTTTTACAAAGATAGCACATCAAGATTCTCTAAGTTATAATATCGTTTCCAAATATTCACACCTATCAAGCGCTTGCATTTCTGTTTTAAAGCCATTTTCAAGTATTTCATCACGATAACAGATACACCATTGATTTGAATTATCTACCCAAACAACTTTAATGTAATCCCATTTAGAAAGACCTTCCCTCGCTGTCATATTATAAAAAATTTCATCCCATTCATGAATATCTAATAAGTAGATTTTGCTACTAAATTTTTGTACTGTTATAAAACCTTCTTTTCATAACAAATTGTTCCTCCAATTTTTTTACTTTATATAAAATTCGATAATTTCTTAGTTTATCCTCCTTCTATCTTGTGGCTATTTCTGTTCACTACCAGTTTTAACGTTGAAAAATCTTCGATATTGAAGATAGGATTCGTTAATGGTCTACTTAACCATTCATCGCAGTTATCAAAAAACAGAGGCCTGTAATTAAAGATAATGGTGTCATTACAAGCCTTTCTTTTTTACTCTTAGAAAAAGCATTCATAACTGTATTTAGGAATAAATAGAATGCAAAAAAATAACAGACTCCTTTTGCAAAGGGTGCTATTAAACTTATCGAAATTATTTGACCAACTTGTAGGATAAACATGATTGCAATTAATTGAATAAGAACAGAAATTAAACAAGCAATTCGCATTTGCTTTGGCATTATTTTATATTTTCCGCCCATTGCAAGATCTCCACAAGGCAACCCCAAAGCTAATAATACGTACAAAATAGCCGCTGCCAGAAAAGCAATACTTCCAATCCATGCTGTTAACACAGTATCCCCCCATCCCATAACTGCTCCTCACTGCTTCTACTCATATTTATGCATGACTTTTAATCTCATTCCTGCTTCGAAGTTGAAGAAACAAAACTGCGAACCAAGAACTTGGCCCCATTTTTTTGTTTCATTTTACTTGTCAGGGAGATCTTTTTTTCGATAAGTACTTATACTTAACTATAAATTTTCATAATTAAATTGTTCAGCTATTTTGAGTAGTTCATCCCTATCGCCTTTGTCGTTGTGACCTACAACAAATTGAACATAATAAACATAACTTTCGGTTAATACATATAACTTGTAGCTTCCAACTTTTGCATCAGGTACTGGCTCTTGTAATACAGCCCGCTGATTTGAGATAGTGATTTCTTTTGTAGTATAAAAGAGTGAAGGATATTTCGGATGATTCATAAAGACTGCTATCGCGTTATCTACAGAACCCCACTCATTTTATGAAAAGGCTGCCGTGGCAACTCAATCTCTAAACAGTTGTTCTTTCCCTGTTAACACAACATATATTAAAATTGGTTTAAGGATTTCCGAATTAGAATTTTGAACACAAGGATTATCGCTAATGAGATTAAATTGGAGGGAATACAATAATATGGATGTAAGGACGCTTTTACAACAACAATGGGCAAGCTGCCTGGATAAAGAAGACTGGTTTCCACCACTTGAAAAAGTGCTAGAGAATATTTCTTTCGAACAGGCAATTTGGAAGCCAGTTGAAGGGGCACATTCCATTTGGGAATTACTTAGTCATTTACTTTTCTATGAAAAGAGAATTCTGTTGCGATTTCTGGATGAAACAGAGAATGAACCACAGGCTGAAAATAATGAATCAACCTTTCGATTCCCAACCGAAACGTTAGAAAATTGGAATGAAACAAAACAAGAATATTTTTCCGTTCATCGTGAGCTTGAAAAAATCCTAGCAACATCAAAACAAGAAGATTTATATAGAGAGATTCCAAGAGAAGATCATTCATTAGTGCTTGAACTTAAGAGTTTAGCCATGCACGACGCCTATCATATTGGGCAAATAGTATTCCTAAGTAAATTACAAGGAGCATGGTCTGACAAACGCAGTTTTTAAAATTTTCCATTTGCATTACAGCGCGGCTCTAATGGAATAAGGACGGGAACGCCTAATTTAGGCGTCCCCAATTTCATCCTATAATAACGTATCAAATTCGAGTGTTTGACTCCCTGAATCTACGAAACAAGCAATTTCTGCAGCTCCACCACCATCATATATCATGGGTATTCTAATTAAAAGAAACACCCTTATATTCAAACTAAATTACATTTATTTCGTTAGCTAATTGTGGCGCTTCCGATCAAAAAGCCGTGATACATAGAGGTTTTTGCATATTTGCAAATAAATGATCTAGTCGCTTTACCTGATCCGTATGATTCACAATTACACGGCCAAAGTTGTATAGTTTCTTAAAAGAAACAGCCCCCATTAATAATGAGGATAAGTCTGATATTTCAATAGATATGTTAACTTCTGCCTTTTCTTTAGGAGATAGAGTTGCTTTTCCTTCTCTGAAGTTTATTACCACTCGTCTACTATTCTCTTTTATAAAACTATCAATAATGTTTAACCCTATTGTTATCGTTTCATTATTAAAAGGACATGCACCTAAATATTCAATGAACTTTTCGATATTAATAATTCGGTACATTAAACCTACCCCAGCGCGATTCGTTTCATGATATACACTCGGAATCAAACGATCGGATCCATTTCTAGGATCTTCGACTACGTACTCTATCTCATCATCTTGCGTAGTTAGCTCAATTCGATGAATTTGGTCGCTCTGGCTATTAAAGAACGCAGATAAGCATAATAATGCTTGTGGACTTTGGTAAATCAGTTCTTTTATCACCATATTATTATGAACAAAATTCGTTTCGCTCATTTTTTTAAATGAAAATACGGTATAGCCTTCCAGTTTATCTCCATTCATATAACCAATCAATTTATTATCTGGATTTTTGAATATCCCTTCGATTTCATTTGCAGTTTTCAATATCATTCCGTGTGTTTCTTTTGCATATTGATTATAGCAATCTTCTATTAACTCTTTATGTGTTACATCAAGGTAAATAAGACCTTCTTTTGTCCCTCTTGCTGGAAAACTAGATGGCTTAATATGGTATTGATTCATCTTCGTTCCATAGCCAAAGCCCATTTTTCTATAAAAATCGGGTCTAAATGGATAAAGTGCAACGAGTGCAACATCTCGCTGAACAAAGTGCTTTATAAAATATTGAATTAATTCTTTAGCAACTTTTTCTTTCTTATGTAGTAAGTCAACAGCCACTAATCCTACTCCGCCTACATTGATTGTTCTGGAGTGTACATTCATCTTAAAATAATGAATTCTCATGCCACCTACTAATTTATTCTCACGAAAAATTCCATAAAATTCAATCGAACTTACTTTTTCCTGATGAGAAATGAGCATGGTGGAATATCGCTCTTTGAACTCGGCTGTATTCTTCATCGTCCCAGGATAAGCATTTACAACGATATCAACAAAAGCTGGAATCTCAGTTGCGTCCAATTTTCTAATCACACTATTCATATGTACACATCCTTATCTACACCTATTATCAAGTTGGAAATTCCTATTTAGTCATACCCACATTTTAATATATTCCAATTATAAAAATAAAGTAATAGTAAATTTCTATACCATTTTGACTAAAAAATGCATTAAAAAAAGAATGCCACTATAAATTGGCATTCTTTAATTGGTTTGCTTTTTCTTCTTAGGATCCAAAATGGAACGTAATTCCTGTATATCTTCTTCTGATAATGAGTCTTCCTTAATAAACTGGACCAGCATTGATTTCAGTGCCCCACCATAAATTCGTTTAACAAAAGATTCCGCCTCCGCATGCTGGCATTCATCTTGCGAATAAAGTGGGAAAAAGGTATAAATCCTTTTTTCTTTATTTACACCTACTACACTTTTTTTGACAAGTCGATCAAGCAGGGTACGTATGGTTTTTGGTTTCCAATCCGTCCGTTCTTGAAGGCTAGAAATCACTTCATTGGCTGTTAGTGGCGTCTTTTCCCAAAGTACCGTCATAATTTCCCATTCAGACTCCGAGATAGTAGGTATTTTTTTAGACACTCAGTTCCACCTCCTTTGTCGTTCAAACGATGATACTAACATCTTTTAATCAAGTTTTACTTAATAGATTCCCTTTTCGTGCAAAATGGATAAAGTTATTTCTGCCGCCTTTATTCCGGTGGCATTATCTTCATGTTGTATATTGGTTGCAAAGAAATACGTATTTTGCCCTTTCTCTACATATCCGATGAACCAACCGTTTATTTCATTGCCATTTACAGTGCCTGTTCCCGTTTTACCAGAAAGGATCTCCTTGTTTTTTTCCTCAAGCTTAATTGCATCTTTAACAGTCTGGATGTTTTTTTCCTTAAACCCTAGTTGATTTGTATACAAATCTCTTAATAGCTGGACCTGTTCCACTGGAGAAATTTTTAATGATGATTCTAGCCAGTATTGATTGATTCCCCCAGACATGTCAGCATTCCCATAATTGATTTGCTTAAGATATGAATGGATACTCTCTGCCTGATTTCTTTGATCCAACTCCTGAAAATACCAGGTCACTGAATTCTTCATGGCCGTTGTTACAGTTTGTTCTGAATTCCAAGAATCAAAGGGATACTTTGTGCCATCCCATTTTATCGTAGAATTTTCATCAGAAATCAGATTAGACTCCAGTCCAATTAATGCACTATAAATCTTGTAAGTAGAATTCGGTGATACTCTCAAGGTGCTTTTGTCTTTATTATATATTTGATATTGATCAGCCTGGAGATCATATAAGACAAAGCTTCCATCATAGCCAGTAAAATGCTCACTTAGATCCATATAAAGGGCATTTTCATTTTCAAAATCATAATGATTGTTATCTTGAGCCATGGCAGAAATGAATGGAACCTGACTAACAACCAATACTCCTAAAATCGTAATAATCACTGTGCTTTTCAGCTTCAAAATCTTTGATTCTTTTGTAAATGAAGCAATTCGCTTTATGCGACTTTTGATTTGTTTTTTGGAGCCATTAAATTGATTGGCTAACTTAACGTTTCTCTGACTTGAAACTTTATCGATAAAATTGATGATTGTTAGCCCATATTGTCTATGACACTTTTCATCTAAGGAACTTAAAACTGCATGGTCACAAGCAATCTCACGATCTAATCTCATTTTTCGAAACGCAATCCAAACGAGTGGATTGAACCAATAAATGATTTGAAAAATAACAATTAAGTAATTCGTTGCGATATCTTTTGATTTATAGTGGTTAAGCTCATGCAAAAATATATACTTGATTTCGTCTAAAGTCAGCCATTCGTTAAAATTAGCAGGCAATACCACATAATTTCTAAAAAGACCAAATGTCATCGGGGATTTGACATGCCTTGATTCTCCTACAACTACAAGTCCCGTTATATTTAATTGTTTTTTGCACTGTTCAAACAAAAACTGCACATCTTTATTTTTCAAAGAGTCTGTTGTTCTCTTAATCTTCCTTACATCAAGCCATGCTTTTACTGCAAAAAATGTCATGACTAGCATCCCTGCGATCCATATGCTGGCTGTCATGATATTAAGATATTCAAAGTTCGTCCGGTTAACTGATACGGAATAGTCCTGTTTCCAATTTGAGTTTTGAACTTCCTCCGTAATCACAATCGAAGGGATTCTTCCGTTACTCTCGTTGACCTCTAAAGTCATATTGGAAAGTTCAAAAGGTAATAATTGAAACGGAATAAAAGGCAGTAACAATGCAATCAACAATAAGTACCATATACAATATTGCCCTTTTGCAGATAATTGCTTTTTGAATATGCTCCGCACAAACAAGATGCCGATAACCGTTAAGGAAGATACAGTTAAACAGATGATAAAGTATGTAAAAAACATCTTATTTTCATCTCCCTATCTCTGCCCGTTGCTTTCTACCTAAAGGGCAAAATCTTTCATAACTATATCCCTTTTCCCAGAATTACAACTGTAATATTCAAATGATATCACGCTAGTTGAAGTTTATCAATCTCCTCCTTCTAGTTAAATGTTCTACTTCTTGGGAATTTTTATTCTTTTAAAAAATGGGTTGACCACATTTGATTACAATTGTAGTATTGTATTACACGTGTAATCAAAATCACAGAAAGGTGGATGTCCATTCGAATCAACTCTATAATTCTTTAGATTTATCATTTATTAGGAAAGAGGTTATTCATTTTGAAGAAAATAACGAATACATTATTCAAATTACATACATTTAAAGGCACTCTCCTTCTATCTCTGTTTATTCTAGTCATGTTAGCTGGTTGCTCCGATTCAGCAACTTCTACAGCTTCCCCATCGGAAACAAATAAAGAGAAAGAAACTACTACAGATGAAGAGTTCACACAACTTGAAAGCAAGTTCGACGCCCGCCTCGGGGTTTATGCATATGATACTGAAACAGAAAAGAGTGTCGTCCATCGAGAAGATGAGAAGTTTGCTTTCGCTTCCACTTACAAGGCGCTTGCTGCAGGTGCAATGCTTCAACAGAAATCGATAAACGAACTTGACGAAATTATCACTTACACAAAAGATGAATTAGTCACTTATTCACCAGTCACAGAAAAACATGTGGATACAGGAATGTCATTGAAGGATATTGCGGAGGCTGCTATCCGTTACAGCGACAATACAGCTGGGAATCTACTATTCAATGAAATCGGAGGTCCTGTAGGATTTGAAACAGCGCTAAGGGAGATTGGCGATATGGTTACAGAGTCTGACCGTTTTGAGCCTGATTTGAACTTTACAGCTCCGGGAAACTCTCGTGACACAAGTACACCGAGAGCACTTGCACAAAGTCTACAAACATTCGTGGTTAGTGACATTCTTCCCTCAGAGAAGCGAGCACTCATGACCGATTGGCTAGTCGGGAACACCACTGGAGATACATTAATCCGTGCTGGTGTACCTGAAGGCTGGGTCGTTGGTGATAAAAGCGGGGCAGCAAGTTACGGAACACGTAATGATATTGCCATTGTTTGGCCACCTGAACGTGATCCAATTGTTATCGCCATTCTATCTGACCGTAGTTCAGAGGACGCAACATATGATGATACCCTAATTGCAGAGGCTACGAAAATCGTAATAGAAGCTTTAAAATAAAATGAATTCAACGGGGCAACTGGTTTAAGTACTGGTTGCTCCATTTTCCTTATTGTAGATACTTTCCCCTTGAATATATTTTTTTTATAAAAAACAAGGTAAGAACAAGGATTCGATACTATATTTATAGAATATACTTATAGATATACATATAAAGGGAAGGTGAATTAACCATGACACAAGATATTCGTCATAGTTATTATAAAGAATTAATTGATTTAAAAGATGTAGAATTGATAGAAGCACAATTTCAAAGTTTACTTGATGTTTCAATCAATTCTGTTTCTGACCTTGTAAAGTGGTTAGAAGATGAAAAGAATTTAACCATTAAGATTGCAGAGGCAATAACAGGTCACCAAGTAGACTTCTACCGAAACACAGAGGATGAAGAAATTAAAGCAACGTATCTTCACGATCAGCAAGTCATTCATCCACTTTTCATGAAATATGAAGCAAAATTAAATGAGAAGTTCTGTGAGTCTCCATTCTTTAATCAATTAGATGATAAGCGCTACGGCTTAATGCGACGAGTTCGCGAATCCAAAGTGAAACTGTTCAGAGAAGAAAATATTCCATTAATGGTAAGAGAACAAGAACTCTGTACAAAGTACAGTGAAATTATGGGAGGATTAACAGTTGAATGGGAGGGTGAAGAAAAGCCTTTTCCATTTATTCAATCCCAACTCGACACTCTTGACAGAAGCATTCGAGAAAAAGCATATTACAAGATTGGTACTGCATTTCGTCAAATTAAGCCGGATATGGATGCCATCATGGACGAACTCATTCAATTGCGCCATCAAATCGCATTAAATGCCGGTTTTGAAAATTATCGTGATTATATGTTTGTAGCCAAGAATCGTGAGTATAGTGTCCAAGATTGTTATGACTTCCATGAAAATGTAGAAAAACACATTATCCCTGCTTGGAATCGACTTGCCAATGTATTTAAATCCAAGCTTGGTGTCGATACTTATCGCCCTTGGGACAACACCGCAAAATTGATGAAAAAACCGCCATACGTTGAGGTATCTACACTTATGGATGGTGTTTCTGAAATGTTAGGAAAGACAGATCCCTATTTTTCAGAACGTTTCGATTACATGAGAGAAAATGGATTATTAGATCTTGGAGATCGAAAAGGAAAAAGTCCAGGTGGTTTTTGTACCTCCTTACCTGTTTCAGGAGATACCTTTGTATTTGCGAACTTTAGCCCGTCCTTTTTCTCTCTAATTGCATTAATCCATGAAATGGGACATGCGGTGAATGGGTACCTTCAATTTTCTGAACATGGACCTACTGAAGACTACCAACACCGAATGGAAGTAGCTGAACTGTATTCTCATGGGATGGAATTGCTCTTATTGGATAAGCTAGATCGTTTTTATCCAGATGAAGAGGATTTTCACAGTGCACAGCGTGAAGAGTTAAGACGCGCATTTACAATGTTATATGGACCATTATCAGGGGACCTCTTCCAGCATTGGATGTATACGAACCCTACCCACACAGCCAAAGAGCGTGACGACAAATACTTTGAAATCTCAAAACGTTATGGTTTAAATCCTGTTGATACTTCTGGACTAGAGGAAGAAATTGGGATGAGTTGGATCGGCACCCTTCATTATTTCGAAGTACCTTTCTATAATATTGAATACTCTATTTCGATGTTAGGTGCTTTAGAATTACTTGAGAATTATCAGAAAGACCCTAAGCAAACGGTTGAAGCCTATAAAAAAGGTGCAAGTGCGGACTACAATCAATCCATCGCAGCTATTTATAAAGAAACTGGGGTCAATTTTGACTTTTCAGAACCGGCTGTTAAACGAATGGGTGAATTCTTAGAAAAAGTCATTCAAGATATTCATTAATAAAGTGAAGCACGTAAAAAAACTTCACCATGCAAAAAGGGCTTAGAGAGAACTTCCTCTCTAAACCCTTTTTTATGAATGATTGTACTAAAACTGCCAGTTTATATAACACTTAAACTCTATTTAAATGTGTATCTTTGAAATTAGTAGAATATTTCAGCCCGTACCCAAGTGCTCTATCCATCCCTATATGAGCTGACCAAATTAACCCCACTGCCAACACGAATTGATTCTTTAGGAGTAAACCTACT
Organism: Fredinandcohnia aciditolerans; assembly: GCA_003640645.1. Taxonomy (GTDB): domain Bacteria; phylum Bacillota; class Bacilli; order Bacillales; family Bacillaceae_L; genus Ferdinandcohnia; species Ferdinandcohnia aciditolerans. Next base: position 50,999 of record QGHH01000015.1, read on the forward strand.
ATTACAATCAGAATCGACACACTATAAGTATGAAAAATATTATAACATTTTGCACCAACATTATTGTTAAACATATAGCCGATCATTGAAATGTCAGGTGCAAACAATAAAATTAAAAACATCCACCAACTGTACCCATTATACGAATAAAGATATATACTTAACACGAAAACTGCTAGCCCTTCAATGTGTAACATCATTTTATTCATCTCTGTGTTTCCCCTCACTCTTCAAAGCAGTCATTTCATATTTTATTATATAAAGTAATGATTCATTCTCATTACTGCTCGTTACCTTAAGAAAATAATTTCATAAAGTCTACATTAAACTGTTCCATTCATAACTCCTTCTTCTATTTTATTATTTAGAGAGCTCCGAGAAAACAGTACATTAATGCAAAGATAAAAATAAATGTTAATACTGGTCCTAATACATCTTGTCTATGGGTACTTTTTCCGGACTTTAAATTTTTTAAAAAAGTAGTAAAATTAATAAACCACAAAACACCTAATAACGGTATGACAACCAAAAGCATAATTAACAAAGATTCGTTCCCACCTTCCCAAACGGTTAGTACTTCTTATTATTGTTGAAAGATTTTTGATAGAATGTTAATCTCTAAGCAAAGTATATGTATATTTTATAAGGAGCTAATGCCATGCCTAAAATTTCTCTTGCTGAAGCTGTAAAATTAAAGAGCGTTTTATCCAAAAGAATACATGAATTAGAAGAAGAAATGGATCGTCTAGCTTTTATTGACATTGAAAAAGGAAATAAGATTCCAAAACAAGTACGTACGTTAACTGATGTCGAACAAGATATGGAAGAAGTTCGAAAAGACGTTCGATTACTTGACAAACTCATGTATAAAGCGAATATTGGAAACGAAATCATTTTTAATGATGAAGCAATAACTATTGTTGAAGCAATAGAACTTGCTACCCAGTTACGTGCAAAAGCTCGTAAATATAAGGTATATGGCACAGCGCCTAAAGAGGAGTTTTCTTATTCTTATAGTGAAGGTGTACCTCTTGTTAAAGTTGCGATGTTTGATCCAGAAGCATACCGATTAAAAGGGTTAGAAATTGATCGTCAGGCTAATCGACTATCTAATCTAATTAATGCCAAAAACTACTCCATAGAATTAAATTTTGATAGTGAAAAATATTTCTAAACCTTGAAGTGGTGAGACTCCACTTCAAGGCATAGAAGGAGATGTTCTTGTGAACTCACGTACAATTGTAATGGCAATCGGCAAACCAATAATTCAATTACCATTTACATATTTACATGTTACCAATTACCATCTTTCGCAATGGAAGGTCGATGACCACTCCTTTAAATAGATTTAAATCTCCTTCTATGAATCCTTCATCCATATCGGATGGAGGATTTTTTTTGGATGGTTTTATTTTCAATACTAATCTACCACGCTAATTACAACAAAAATTCAATTTTATGAATAGACGTGGTTAAATACCCAGTTTTTAAAGGATTGATATGCTTGTTCTTGTAGTGGCTTCGGGTAAGACATTAAAACAAGTGAAACGGGATTTTGCCCTTTTGCTAATGGTGGTTGAACATAACCCCACCCACTAAGGGTAAAGCCATTTCGTTTATAAAAATCAGCTCGTCTTTTTTCGATTTCTCCCTCAGGTGGTTCAATTTCAATCACAACAGGTTTTACCTGCTGCTCGAGAAAAGCTTGGAGGAGTTTCGACCCCAAGCCTCCATTCCGGAATCTTAATTTAACGGCAAAATGTTCTAAGAAGATAAAGTCTGGTCCCTCCCATGTGGCAAAAAAAGCAGCAAGCTCATGATCTTTTTCATAAACATATATTTGATAATGAGGGTCAGAAAGTAAAGAACGTTGCATGTGGTAAGGCCTATATTCATCACTAGGGAAAGAATCTTCAAATAATTGATAAAGGCTTTCAAAATGGTCTTCTTGTAAAAGGGTTAACATGTGATTCTCCTTGCTGACTTGTTAATTTGTTATTAATCCTGATTTTTATGTTACTATTTTAGCATAGTGTGCATTGATATTTTTAACATATTAGTCGGAGTTGATTGCCAAATTGATTCGGTCAAAAACGGGGCACCCCTATTTGTATAAACATGTAGAAACGATTATTGATTTCTAAAGTCGAATTTATCTTTAGAAACATCAAGTGAATGTCCGTTAATAATTACTGTGTCGTTATCAATCCATTCAATATTTGCTGTTTCCTCTCGATAATTCCAATATATATTTTTTGTTTTTTTATCTTTGTTGTTAAATACTAGTTCTCCTCGTATCGAGTACGAGGTAGTAGCTCCACCGTCTACAAGATATGTCTTTAACGTGTAAGTACCTTCCGGCGAGGTCTTTTCCGTAAGATACTCTCCCGTGGGTAACCGATTCATGTCAAAAAATGCCCAATACACCCCATACCCAACTAATGAAATAACTAATAATCCAATGATGATAAATACTTTTTTATATAACTTCCTTTTATCCTTTATAAAAACCAAAGTAATACTCCTCAATGACTCACTTTTTTTCAATACCTTATTGAAAGAAACTACCTACACTAGCCAGGATCAGTAGAACAAAACATGCTAGAACACACCATAATACTAGTGTACCAGTACGGTACCCTTTTCGATTAAATAGTGGGTTCAAAAATTATAATACTAAAACTAAAATTAATATTGGTATATATAAGGGTGCAACAATAGCTAAAAATACCAAGTTACAATCCCCCTAAGCAATAACATAGAATCATAAATTTAATATTTGTATATATCTACTACCGGACTATAACCTGGGTTGAATGTAAAGGGAAGAAAGGTTCCAAATATCCCTATACCTTCAATTAATGTTCTTGTACCTCTTTCATCTTCAAGGATTACGCCCATCTTATTTATGAAAAAATAATCGTCTCTCGTTCTATGAACGACTTTTTCCTGCGAATTATTATACAGGCAATTATCTCCAACACACTCTGTATCGTATTTACTCGCTAACCACTTATTAAAAGTCTCTGGTGAGGGTTTTGATAATGGTAGAATTAAAAAAAATAGAATAATAGCTAAAATAAAGTAAATGATTCGTTTTCTATTCATATAGCACACCCTTATTTTTAACATAATTCCCATTAATTACATTTTACAATATGGTAATTAAGAATCCCATTAAAACTTTCAATACTCCCGTAAATGGAGTCATCCCATTCTAGGACCATAAAATTTACACCTTTTATGATATTCTTTTTCAGAATTTAATGACTTATTACCAAATGTTTCAATCTTGTTATAAATATTAAGAAAGTGTACATAGGTTTCTTTTCCGCAGGATTAACTTTATAATGGCGGACAAGATGTTTTTTTAGAAAAAAATTAGCCTTGTTGTATAAGGAAGGAGTTTGACTATGAAAAAAATAATGTTTACCTTAGTTGCAGGTCTAATGGCTGTTATTTTAGCAGCTTGTGGAGGAAATGAAGAAAGTAAAGCAACTGAAAATAATAATAAAGCAAAAACAGAGGAAACTGAACAGCAGCAGAAAATGGATGAAATGCAAAAGAAATTAGAAGCACAGCAAATCGATGACAAGAAAACCGTTGCCATCGTAAATGATACAAAAATTTTAGGAAGCGACTACAATGGCATTTTATCATCTATACAAGGACAAATGCAGCAAATGGGACAAGATCCAACTTCTAAAGAAGCGGCCGAGCAAGTAAAAAACCAAACCATTGACAGTTTAGTCGGGCAAACTCTTCTGCTCCAAGAAGCAGATAAAAAAAGCTATAAAGTTACAGAGGCAGATATTAAAAAGCGACTGGACGAAGTAAAAAAACAGTTTAAAACAGAGAAAGAATTCGAATCTGCTCTTAAAAAATCTGGCATGGATATGAAAACCCTTGAAACTCAAATTGCCGATGGACTGAAACTTAACCAGTACGTTGAGAAAGAAATTTCTGTCGGTAAAATAACTGACGAAGAAATTCAAAAAACGTATGATCAATATGCGGAACAGGGAAAAACAACTGGACAAGAAATTCCAAAGTTTGAAGAAATGAAACCGCAAATTGAACAATCCCTGCAACAGCAAAAACAACAGGAAAAACTCGCTCAGCATGTAGAAGAGTTAAAGAAAAATGCAAAGATTGAAATTAAGATTTAAAGGTTATACATCAAAACTAAAGGGGCTGTAGTATGCCCCTTCAGTCGAAAAAGAAGATGAATCACTACAATTATGGAGTGTTCATCTTCTTTTTTAATAGCGTGTACGTTATGCTGTGGCAGCCCTTTATTTGTCTTTTTTCACATCGTTCTTGTAATAGTTAGTAATTTTTCACATAACAAAGTGAACCACCGCAATTATAAGTAATAAACCTCGGTATGGTTCATTTGTTCCACCAATCAAGAATGCCTAAATAAAGTACGATCCAAATGATATTACTAGTAACATTGCTATTTTTAATTGTTTTCTATATTAGTACGTAGGAAAATTTATAAATGACTAACTTCCATTTCTAGTTCACACTTTTGGCGTAAGTGATGGCGGAAATGCATACCGACAAGTTCGAACCACTCCCCCGCGTTCAGCCAGCCAAATCCTTCATGTTTTACTTTAAAATTGGGATTTATAACATCTACTCTAGATTCCCATTGCCTCAACCTTTCCATCACCTGATCTAACCGACTCATAAGTTCTTCTTTACTATCTGAATTGTTTGGTGGAGTATTTAGTTCGTCCGGCAACTTGATTTTAATGGGTGGAAACCCTCCAATTTTATATAATTCTTCACCAAAATCCGTTTTTCCCAGTTTTTGCTCTTCCTTTGATTTTGCACAAACTTCCACATTGTCAAGGTACTCTATCGCAACTAGAATCACATGGTCGTACATTTGACCAATGGACCAAACCCCTGGAGCCGATATATATCTTAGTTGCTCAAGTGAATAATTTTGTAGATCGCTTTTATATGTTTCAATCAGATTTAAAGCACTCAATCGATCACTCCTTTATCATGTCTTCCATCTAATATTACTTGATTATTAAGAATATTTTTACCCTATATTTTGTTATTCACGAAACTCCTTCGTTAGTACAACAAGAAAAAGCTGCCTTCGTGAACAGCTCTACTAATCAACCTTTGTTGTTTAAGAAGAAGCAAGGACTCTAATCACATTATTCAACTAAACTCCTCGGTTTATTTAATTACTATTTCAAAAAAAGTGCCTTAATCCTTATTGGATCAACGCACCTATATTTTTTCTATTGAGGTTTTTCTTTTTAAAATTAGTTACATATTATTATTGTTAATCATACTACCTGTTACACGAGTGGGAGCTGACCACCAATTATTTAAATGTAATGACAATTTTTCCTTTGGCATGGTTTGTTTCACTTAACTCATGTGCTTTTTGTAGCTCTTCTGCTGAAAAACCAAATACACTACCCACTTGAGGCTTAAGTATTCCTTTCTCCAGTAATTCGCCTAATTCACCTAGTTGTTTACCATTTGGCGTTAACCAATAAGAGCTTGCCTTTACTTGGTGCTTTTCTATTAATGCTGGATCGGGTTGTCCGGCGATCGTTACTAGTCTGCCACCAGGTTTTAATATTTTGAAGCTTTTATTCAAAATATCGCCACCCATTGTATCAATAACCACATCATAATCACTTAATATTTCTTCAAATTGTTGTGCACGGTAATTAATGAATTCATCTGCACCTAGCTTTTTTACATATTCCTCGTTTTTTTCACTCGCTGTTGTAGCAACATAGGCACCTAAATGTTTTGCCATTTGAATGGCCAAACTACCTACACCACCAGCTCCAGCGTGTATGAGAACTTTATCTCCTTGCTTGACATTTGTTTTATCCACTAAACACTGCCAAGCGGTTAATCCTGCTAATGGAATTGATGCAGCCTCTTCAAATGTCAAGTTCTCAGGCTTTCTGGCAAGCAATTCTTCATCCACAGTAGTAAATTCGGCATAAGTACCTCTAGGTGTTGTATCAGGACGAGCAAAAACTTCATCCCCAACCTGGAAATGCTTCACTTCATCTCCAACTTCAACTATCTTACCAGCCACATCCCAGCCAAGAATTATAGGGAATGGCCAATCCAGCATCTCCTTCAAATAACCTGCACGTAGCTTCCAATCAATTGGATTAATGGAAGTTGCATAAGCCTCAACAAGTACTTGGTTTGGTTTTATTTCTGGCTTCGGTAGCTCCTGCTCTACTAACACATCCTTACTACCATATTCATTTATGACAACCGCACGCATGAACCGCACTCCTTTTTACAAGATATAATCCAGCTTATTATTTGTTTCCACCTGGAAAGTCATACCTTCACGTCAGAGTCTGATATCTGACGATTATAGATACTAATCTTATACCAGACAATTAAATAGGTTTAAGGATTCTATAGTTTTACTAACCCGGTTTTTTCAAAATAATAGGAAGTGCTGCAGCACCTTCTTTTTTTAAGTAAATCATCTATTAATGAAATACAAAGTATTTATATTAAACTTTTTCAAATTCACCACGAACAACTCGGCTCATATCAATATCTTTAATCATTTCATGATTTAATTCTTCAATTCGCATATCCGAGTCAACTTTTCCCATACTATATCGTGGTGATGTTTATTATTAAAAGTAGAAGCTGAACACATCAAGGTTACATTTTCATGCAACTCTACCGATGCCTCCATCCCTTTACAACCATAGACACCATCAATAAAAGTGCTCTAGAACGTATCATCTTCAAGAGCCCCATATTCCTTGTAGATAAGAGCTGCTTTTTTGTTAATTTCTATAAATCTATCCTTTTTAAGGTTCAGAACTGGGTATAAATATAATACATTGTACATAAAAATCATCCTTTCTGCTCTTACCTTCTTACTTAGGTTCCACTTTCCTATATGATTAATGATTACACATGCCCCAAATAGCTCCTTGTTATGTTCGGCATAATGATGGTACCGTTTTTGCTATGTTTTTCAAATAGTTTCGTTAATGCCGTAATGAAAGGATCATACTCCTTGTCAGACTTCTTTGGAGAATAGGAAGCAGATAAGTACCTACCCAGAAACCCATCTAAAGTAATGTGTAAGTCATTGTGAAAGTAGTTAAGATCATAATTACCATCTTTAAAAAATTGATGAAAAGGAATCGGAGCTTCTTCCGTACCACCGCTAAATCCATTAAAATTCGGACAATACTTTTTACAAACATCAGCACATTCCTTGTTTATATCACTTGACCCATCCCGGCTATTCCAAACAAGGGCCACTTTAGCGCCCTCTTTCAAAATCCGCTGACACTCCAATCTGAACTGCTCAAACTGAAACCAGTGAAAAGCCTGTGCGACCGTCACTAAATCTACACTCTTCTCATCTAAAGTTGTGTTTTCAGCCGTGGCTTTAACCGAAGTAAAACGGGAAGTAGGCTCTACCATTTGTTCCGCCACTTCTCTCATGTCATCATTGGGTTCCACGCCGATTACCGTGTATCCCCTTCCGAGTAACTGCCTGCTTAAAATTCCAGTCCCCGATCCAATATCTGCAATTATACTTTCCTCATTTAAGGCAGCTTCAGAATCTAAATAATCAATATATTCAAGTGGGTAGCTTGGACGATATCTCGCATATATCTCAGCTTTGTCTGTAAATTTATCTGTTGATTCCATAAAATCACCTTCTCCTTTTGGAAATGTATGCCTTATAAATAATACTTCCCATTCTATAATAGAAAATATTACTGAATGGATTTATGGTGGTTGAATAAAAGTTGATCTATCATATTTGAATATTGGGCCGCAACGAGGGATGAACCTTTACTATTTAAATGAATGCCGTCTAATGTTAAGTGAAGTCCTCGTTTTTTTGATAACCGATCGATGCGAGTTGGATTTTTATAAAAGAGAACATCCATCATCACTCTCATAACGTTGATACTGAGGTAATCTGAACTAGTAACATTAGAAAGGTGTTTCGAGAATACGGAATGCAAATCTATGAAATTTACATTTGAATGATCTCTTGATAGGGATTGGATGATGGAGATTAAACTTTTTATTTCTTTATCATTTTGTGAAGTTTCACCCACTAAAGCTGGTGAAACCGTAATTACGTGTGTTGAAAATGCAATGACCATGTCTAATATTTTACTGTAATACTCTCTAAATTCCTCAGGATCTTTTGCAACAGGCTGTGCTTGGAACTTCAACAATTTAGAATAAACATCATTGACGCCAATCCAAAGGAAAATAAGATCATAATTTGTATCTAAATTTAACTTGGTTAAACGTGTATGCAAACTTTTAACTGTTTCTCCTGGTTTACCAAGATTATCAAAAGAAATGCTTTGATAGTTTTCTTTTAAACTATTCACAAAAGACACACCTGGACGACCTTCTGTTAAACTATCACCTATTAGTCCGATTTTCATTGTTTAATGCCTCCTTTTTGGGCATAACATCCGTCATAATTCTATTTCTAGCGTTCCCTTTCACCTGCCTTTTCCGGGAATCGGGTACGAGTCGAATGCTTGCGTTCCCCTTTTACCTGCATTTTCCCAGAATCGGGTACGATTCGTTCGCTTGTGTTCCCCTTTAACCTACCTTTTCCGCGAATCGGGTTCAATTCGTACACTTGCGTTCCCCTTTTACCTGCATCTTCCCAGAATCGGGTACGATTCGTTCGCTTACGTTCCCCTTTTACCTGCATCTCCCCAGAATCGGGTACGATTCGTTCGCTTGCGTTCCCCTTTTACCTGCATCTCCCCAGAATCGGGTACGATTCGTTCGCTTGCGTTCCCCTTTTACCTGCATCTCCCCAGAATCGGGTACGATTCATTCGCTTACGTTCCCCTTTTACCTGCATCTCCCCAGAATCGGGTACGATTCGTTCGCTTGCGTTCCCCTTTTACCTGCATCTCCCCAGAATCGGGTACGATTCGTTCGCTTGCGTTCCCCTTTTACCTGCATCTCCCCAGAATCGGGTACGATTCATTCGCTTACGTTCCCCTTTTACCTGCATCTTCCCTGTATCAGGTACGATTCATTCGCTTGCGTTCCCATTTCACCTACCTATGCCCAGAATCTAGCACCAGAGGAACAGTCATTATATTTCTACAAATATCTTTAATCCTTCTGAATGTATGTCACCAAATAAATTCCACAAGTTACCCTTCATTTCCTTCCACTTACTGTAATTATACAGACTGGAAAGGAAATTCATCATACAATTAGTTAAGAAAGTCACAGGGAGGAGGTAATAAAACATTTATTGACAGACATCAAGAACTGAATCGAATATACTTGAAGTGAAAAGAGGTGTCTGAAATTTGAAACTTATTCTAAATATTGATAAAGCATTTGAAGAAACAAGAATTACCATCGAAGGACCAGAGTTGGATGAAAATATTCAGGAACTAATTGATTTCATCTCTGGGAGGGAACAACAATTTCTTGTAGGAAAAAAGGGAGACATGCAGCATATTCTCAAACCGGATGACGTCCACTATTTTCATACTGTAAATGAAAATGTTATCGCTGTCACACAAGCAGATTCTTTTATATTAAAAGAAAAGCTATATGAACTCGAGGCCATGCTCTCTACTAAAAAGTTTATCCGCATATCAAAATCGGTAATCGCTAATCTGAATCAATTGAGTCGTTTTGAAGCATCATTCAACGGTACACTCTGTGTTTACTTCAAATCAGGAAAGAAAGAATATGTGTCTCGCACCTATGTCCCCACGATTAAGGAAGTTCTACAATTGAATAGGAGGAAGTAGTATGAAAACTTTTATAATCCGTAGTTTCATCGGTATTTTCTTCGGAGGATTTATAGCGGTATTAACCACCGATCTTTTTATCCTATTTGGTGGAAACCAAATGATAGATGGAACGTTATTTCTGAAAAACTCAGTAGGCTCAATTCTATGTGGCTGGTTATTTACAGTGAGCTCCATGTACTTTGAAAATAGGAATTTGAAACTTTACCAACAGACCATTCTTCATTTCTTAACTGTCACGATCCTATACCTCATCTTGGCACTCACAATCGGATGGATCCCATTTACTTTTGTAAATATCTTGCTAGCAATCTTAATTGCCATTGTCGTCTATACAATCTTCTGGATTGCATTTTACCTTTACTTCAAAAACCAAGCGCGGAAATTAAATGAAGATTTAAGGAAACTATGAGTCTTATTACAATAAGTACCTTATATTAAAAGAGCAACTCCTAAATAGTTGCTCTTTCACATTTATTTTAACAAATCTATATTCCGCCATATTCTAGCTTTCGAAAAGATATAAGTTTTTGTTAGCTAAAAAACATCATCAAGACAAAAGGAAATAATGTTGCGACAATTAATAGTAGTACTGGAACACTTCATGCCAGTACCCCACTCTATGGACATCGCTCCGTGTAGCCACGCCAATTAGGTTTTTCTTATCATCAAATATCTTTATCTTTTCTTTTTCTTCCATATACTCCTCCCCTAGTTTTTTTAATAGCATTTTATTAGACATTTATCGGATCATCCGTAGCATAGACGACTTGCGCAATCTGTTTCTCGCCATTTTTTTCAAATACCTTATATTCCTTCATCCCAATTTTCTCAGCAACCTTTTGTGAGGGAATATTTTTAACTGTGGTATACGAAAAAACCTTGGGATAATGTAAAACCCTAAACGCATAATCTTTACATGCAAGTGCAGCCTCTGTTGCATACCCTTTATTCCAATAGTCCTTAATAATATGAAATCCAATCTCTGGAACCGTTTCATTGTCAATTTTTTGCATGGTGATTCCACAATCTCCAATGAACTTTTCTCCATCTTTTAAAATTACAGCCCATAATCCATGGTTATACTTTTTATAGTTATCCATATTCCATTGGATCCACTTTTCCACCTTCTCTAAGCTAAAAGGCTCTGGATAGTATTGCATAGATTCTGGGTCAGTAAGAACCTTTGATAAATCATCAATATCTTTTAAAACCAGTTCTCTTAAGTACAATCGCTTCGTTTCCATTATTTTCAATATGATCATCCCTTGTTTCTATCCATTTGCGTTTACCATTTATAATGAAGGTTACAATTTCATTCTTACAAACCGGCCGTTAGCTCGTAACCTATTATAAAAATTTCATCGGTATCCTACTGGTTTTGGGCTTCCATGAGTTCAAATATCTTACGAGTTGTGTTGACATTTCTTACTGTTATTTGCTTGTAAATCTTTGTTCCAATGATCTTTGACATTCCACTTTTGTTTGCATTTTTCTTTTCAATCGACCATAGAATCGCGCCGGGGACATATTTCACCGTGTCAATCGATGGTTTAATCACCAAATTCTCAAGGACAGTTTCATCATCAATTTCATCCCATAAAAACATAACATCGCTTTTCATGTCTTTGTCATTTTTCCATGTGTCAGGGATTGCATGAATGATTCCTCTGACATCATTGATACTTCGAACTACTACCTTTATACGTAATCCAAAATCATCATGGATTGCTTCTTCCAAAATACGTGATAGATTTGTTTTAGATGGGTCATTAGTTGAAAAAATAATATTACCAGTATTGATGTAGGTTACTATATCCTTCATCCCTACTCGTTCGAAGGTTTGTTTAAGCAACTTCATATCAATTTTATTGTTTCCACCCACATTAATTCCACGAAGAAGAGCGATATAAACCATAACCATCTTCCTTCCAACTTTTATATTCTTTACTATTTCTCTAGGCTTTTCCAAGTCTGAATGAGCCAATCTGCAAACAGTCTCCTCTTCGAATTGCGGATAATGTGCAGATTTTTTAAAAACGATAAAATCCTTACTAGGAGCCTTAACATTATCAAAATATGCTTTTGCTGAATTCGTACTCCTTAACTACTTTTGGACTTAATCCTTAAAAGTATAAAACTCGCATTCATAAGTCTTCTTGTTCCCCATTGGGATTTTAACCCTCCGTTTGTTCAATCAACCCATTATTTCTCCCAAAGCTCAATCAATCTACCTTCAGGGTCTTTAATCCAAATAAACGCACCATAATCATTCGTCTCTTTTTCCTTTTCAAGAGGTACACCCATTTGATTAAGATGCTTAATCGCCTCGTCTATATTATCGACTTGGAAATTTAGCATTACTTGCTGTTCTACGGGAAAGTAAGCGTCATCTTCAGTAAAAAAAGAAAAAATCGTTTCATTACCTGGTTCCGGTTTAATCATTGTCCCATTCCAACCTTCAAAATCTAAATTCAAGACCTCACTGTACCACTTTTTGATTGCATCTACATTTTTAGTTTTCCAAAAGATTCCCCCGAAACCCTTTATCATCATAATAAAATTGCCCCTTCCATAACCTGTTTCTATTATCAGTTAATTTCAACATAATGTTGAATTAATTCTTTTTGAATAATCCTACCACTTCCAATAGGCATAATAAAATCCCGTTAACAACAATGGATTAATGGGAATTTAAACTTACAAATAGAGTCTTGCAGTCCAAATCTAAACAGGTTGTAGGCTGAAACCTAGGCTTCGGCTATGGGGTATAGACAAATTGGTTTTGCCTCTCCTGCTTGTGTGTACAAAGTGTGCAACAAAATTTTAGTTATCGGCCATAAATTAGAATTATTGGCCATAAATATTATTTATTAGCCGTATTTTTGGATTATCAGCCATATTTTTGGATTATCGTCCATAAATCGAATCGATGATATGTTTTTTAAGAATCATTCTTTCATTTCTGCCTAAACATTTTGGTTATACATTGCATCTAAAACAGAGGAATCCTTTGGTAAACGGACCTTAACTAATTCTGCAAAATATTCGGCTCCAATCGATAGGATCTTATCATTAAAGTCATAGCGTGAATTATGAAGTGGAATATTGCCGACTCCATCGGCATCATCACCATTCCCTATAAATACAAAACACCCAGGAATCTTTTCTAAAAATGCACCGAAGTCTTCAGAAACCATCCACGGTTGACAATTTCCATCCACATTCTTTTCATCAACTACATTTTTGGCTGCTTGTACCGCAATCTCAACACATTTTTCCCAGTTAACGGTTGGTGCGAATTCATGCGTATATTCAAATTGACACTCCGCTCCATTTAGTTTGCAAATTCCTTCACTGATCGTTCGCATTCGTTCCTCAAGTAACTTTTGAACCTCTGGCGTATAACTTCTCGTATCCCCTTTAATCACAACATTTGTTGGAATCGCATTGCGAATTCCATCTGTGATGAATTCAGTACACGAAATGACCGCTGGAACATTTGGATTCATATTACGAGAAATAATGGTTTGCAAAGCAAGAACAATTTCAGATGCAATCACGATTGGATCTTTCCCCATATGAGGACTTGATGCATGTGAGCCTTGACCTTTAATACGGATCACAAAGTTATCTTCGCTTGCCATTATTCCTCCAGCTCGAGTTGAGATGGAACCCGCTGGCATTCCTGGCATATTGTGCATGCCATAAATCTCATCTACTGGAAAACGATCAAATAATCCATCCTTCATCATGGCAAAAGCTCCTTTACCCGTTTCTTCTGCGGGTTGAAAAATAAATCGAACGGTCCCATTGAAATTTTTTCGCTCCTTTAATAGCTTGGCAGCCCCCAATACTGTTGCCATATGTCCATCATGACCACACGCATGCATTTTGCCTGGATTTTTAGAGGAGTATGGATGTTGTCCTACCTCTGTTAGATTAATCGCATCTATATCTGATCGAATCCCAATGATTCCTTTCCCATCACCAACAGTGAGATTAGCAACGATCCCAGTACCCCCGATATTTCTGTGAACCTCTAATCCCATTTCTGTTAGGACTTTAGCAAGAAAATCAGACGTGTTTTTTTCTTCAAAAGCACTTTCAGGATGAGAATGAAGATAGTGCCTCCACTCAATAAGCTGTTTTTCAAAATCTTCGCTTTTCAACGTAACCGCACTCCTTTACAAAAATAATTAGAAAGATGGATATGCCCCATCCCATACTACTTTTCGATAATGATCGGGATCCGTGTCACCTTCCGTACTGATAATTAAAATTTTTGAATCTTGATCAAGATTCAATGCATTTTTCATATCAATGAGCCTACTATTTTGAACTACGAAACTAACGAATCCTATACCCACTGCTGCACCGGATTCACCCGATACAATACGAGGGTCATTACCTAGTGGGTTTGCAAGAATTCGCATTCCTCGTGATGCGGCATAGTCTGGGCAAGAAACAAACACTTCTGCATAATCTTTTAAAATACCCCAAGACGTTTTACTTGGTTCCCCACATGCTAAACCCGCCATAATCGTGTCCAATGCACCTGTTACGGCATGAGGCTTCCCGTCGCCCACTCTCATCGATTGGTATAAACAATCCGCTTTATCTGGTTCCAGGATAACTGTCATAGGGCGCTCATCTCCAAATTTCCCTACGAGATATCCGAGCATGCTACCTGCAAAAGAACCGACACCAGCTTGTAAAAATACATGTGTTGGTCGTTCATTATAAGCATCAGCAATTTGCTCCATTGCTTCATCTATGATTGTTAAATAGCCTTCCATAATCCACGTAGGAATTTCTTCATATCCATCCCAGGCCGTATCCTGTACCAAGACCCAGCCATTTTCTTTAGCCTGTTGGCTTGCCAACCTAACCGTATCATCATAGTTTAAGTCTGTGATTGAAACTTCTGCGCCTTCTTTGCAAATATTAGTGAGCCTGATTTCCGAAGAGCCTTTTGGCAAATATACAACAGATTTTTGACCTAACTGGTTTGCAGCCCATGCAATTCCTCTTCCATGATTTCCATCTGTTGCTGTTACAAAAGTAATATCACCCAATTTTTCTTTTACTTCTTTACTTCTTAATTGTTCAAAAGATAGCTCTGAGATATCTACGTTTAATCTTTCTGCTAGATAGTTACCAACCGCATAGGAACCACCTAATACTTTAAAAGCATTCAGTCCAAATCGGTAAGATTCATCTTTTACCCAAATATGACGTAATCCAAATTGTTGAGATAACTCATCTAAGTTGTGAAGCGGTGTTACTTGATATTCTGGAAAGCTCTTATGAAAATGTCGTACCTTTTCAACAACTTCCCGATTCATAAATGCTGCAGATGTTTTCTCTGAGTCTGTTTTTCTTGTATTTTCATTTACTAAGTATTGAATCTCGGATTTACTATCTGTTACATTAGTCATTTTAAATCTCCTTTCAACGTTCTATCTGCTAGTTTACTAACTACATCAAGTAATACATTGGCTCCCGCTGCCAAGTCTGTATCTTGTGTAAACTCCTATGGATTGTGACTAATCCCATCGATACTTGGTACGAAAGTCATTGCAGTAGGGCACACACTGGCCATCATTTGAGCATCAGGTCCCGCTCCAGATGTCATTCGTTTTGATTGGAGTCCACGACTTTTCGCAGCTTTTTCTATGAGTGTAACGATTGTCTCATCGAAAGTTACTGGCTGAAAACGTACTAGTCGTTCAGTTGTAATAAAAACTCCTTCAGATGCTGCTTGCTCTTCCAATCTCTCCTCGTTTGGATCACGCAAATCAACAGTGAATGTCGCAAGAGATGGAATGATGTCCACTTAGGTTAACTTCGAATTATTTCCTTCACCCAGCTAATTCCCTCATTAACAAATGCTTCTGTTGGATTTGAATGAGGTGTATGTTCAAATATAAAATACACACCTGAGCTTTTTGACAGCTTATAAATTAAATCTCTTACCTTAAAATGTGTATTGTCTATTTCATCAGATGGATGAACTGGTACCCATATGTATTTATGATTATGAAACTCTACATTATGTAAATGAACGACCTTTATCTGCTTCTTCCACTTCCCTATATAATCTAACACCTTATCACCAGTGGCTAATAAATAATCCCCAATATCTATGCAAAGTTTGATTCCATACTTGTCCCAAACCTCAATTGGAAAATGATCAAGAGCTTTTATCCCAAACGCAGACCGTTTAAAACCTAGTTTTGGTTCGCATACGATCGTTATAGAATACTTTTCCTGCAGGATATGTAATCTTTTTAATCCATTTTCAATAATCTCGGTCGTATTTATGTCTTTTTCTTCTTGAAAATAAGGAAAGTGAACTAATATATATTCAGCCCCTAATTGGGACATATATTTAACTTCGGATTCAAACTGTTCCCAGGCCTTTTCCGGTTCATATTGTACTTTTTCCAGCAAATCATATTTACTTTGATTTCTATACAAAGGAGAATGAAGCCCAAATGTAACATTATTCTTATGTAAAAGTTCTAAGAAATGTTGTAAAGACGCTTCGCTCGGAAACTCACCAATTTCAATATGACTAATATTCTTATTCGTAAATAATTGAGGGAATTTATCCGTTTCTGTCATAATGACACTTCCTGAAAGTCCTATACAGCTATTCATTTTTTTCACTATTCCCTCCTCCAGTAGTTAAGCTATTTAGTACTGATTTATTTTCTTTTGATATTTACTATGTCCATCGGTAATACCAATTAGTTCAAAACCATTGTTCTTGTAAAAGTAATTAAGTTTACTATTTTCTGCTACACAATCTAACTTAAGGTATTTTTTATCATTTACATTGTCTTTTATCCAAGTCAATATACTTTTACCTACACCTTTCTTCATATATTCTGGAATAACTGCAATTCTATGTAGATAAAGAGATTCTGAAGAATGATCACTTCCCCAAATATGCCTATCCCATTCACTTTGTTTAGCTAATAATGTGAAGGTAGCCACTATTTCCTTATCTTTCAATACAATGTATGTTTCTTGATTATGAATACTTTGTTTAATCTCTTCATCATCACCACCATCTAATAGATACCTCCATTGGTTTATTTCATTATCTTTCAGCCACTGAGCTATCCGCTTTAGCATTTTAATAATTTCACTACTATCGTCGTTTGTAGCTATTTTTATCGTAAAACCATCAACGTTTTCCAATCTCATTGTTACCTCCATATAAATTTCTTTTTTAATCTATACCTTAAAAAATTGTTAGATGCTTGATTTGTATTTTTAAGCGTTGATTGGTAAATAAATCTGAACTTCTTCTTCACCTTCACCCATAGGGTGATAAGTCTCGATTATATAAGAATGAATGTCTCTTTGATAACCTTGTTCTGCTGCCCATTTCGATAAATTCAAATGCAGTTCTCCCAATTTTGAGCTATTACCCCGTGTTGTTATGTACCGATTATTTGTCTCAATATATTCCATGCCTGTTGGTATTTCATCTGATTTCTCACTTACAATTAATCCTACATAATAATGGCCAATCCTATGATTCTCATCCTTTTTAGGCTCAAATAAAGCAATTTCTGTCTCCGTTAGATATTGAATTTCGTTTGAGCGATTTAATAGTTTTTTTGCAAGTAAAGGTACTTCATTACCAAAGTTAATAAACTCCCCACAACCTTTTAATCCAACAAGCTTAAATTTCTTCCTAACCATCATAAACGACATTGTAATCTCTCCTATCCCTAGTCAAATTCCAGATTATCCTAATTTTACATATTCAATAAAAACTTCTTACTTCCTGCATTGAAGTAAGGAGTTTATACTGATTTAAATCACTTGTCTGATTCTTAGGAGGTTGGGGATATTGCACGCGCTCTGGAATAGCACCATTTTCCTGATATTAGGAGGTTGATGGTGCTCCAGACGATTTGGAATAACACCACTTTCCTGATATTAGGAGATTGATGGTACTCCAGACACTTTGGAATAACAACGCTTTCCGGATATTAGGAGATTGATGGTACTCCAAACGTTTTGGAATAACACCATTTTCCTGATATTAGGAGGATGAGGGTACTCAAACGCTTTGGAATAACAACACTTTCCTGTTTTCAGCAGCTTCCAAGCTACTCCTCGTACTTTATAAGTTCAACACTAACCAGTAACTATGCTTCTCACGTTTTCTTTGTAACCATCACCCTAATCCACTCAACAAAAAAATCACAGGCTTCCATCTCACCTGTGATTTTCAATATAAATATTAATACCTCAACCCATGCCCTAGTTTGTAAACATTTCCGTCACTGTCTTTATATGCGTAAGTCATTCCGGCTGGCATGTATTTATCTTTGTCATATCCTGGTACGTCATTAGGGGATACACAGTCGCCATTTTGGTAAACAGCAATGACTTCTTCACTAGCCGGTAATGTTAATGGTAAGACACCAGATGGCTTGTGATTGCCTGCAATCACTTCAAGCTGTGCATTGTAGAATGTATCGTATCCTGCAACAAGTGCGTCTGCCATTGGTTCTACATTTCCTAAAATCCAAGGAAGAATAATATTTACACTCATCACAACTTTACCACCGCGGCCATGCACACTGTCCACTACTTCTTTTAGATGGTCTAATCCACTTAAAGTAGTTTCCTGATATAATGTACCATCAATCGCTGAGTTTACTTTATCCTCACATATATCAAGCTCAAGTAAGCCTGGTGTTGCATTAAAGTATGAACCAGATTTTGGTTGTAAGAACAGAATGGCTGTGTCAGCTTCTTCATAGTTGTCTGTTAGCGTAAATAGTCCAAGATCATTCGCTTCATTTCTAGCTTTTTCGGTATACGAAGTTGCTCTTTCTTGCTCTTTATGGAACACTTCAATATACACTTTTTTACCTTCCAGCTTGTCCGTTGTGAGTGGCAAGGTTTCGTTAGAATTTTTCAGTACGGTTACTGATTTCTTATGCGCTTCGTATGCAGCATCCCAATGTGCTTTTGTGCTGACAACCTCAGTTGCATTTGCTGGGTCATTGTATGTGCGGTCATCAAATAGACCTAAAGCAAACATTTCTGTTAAGAGACGTACATTTGACTCATTGATTCGTTTTTCACTGATCCAACCTTTACTAATCGCTAATTTCAGATTTTCAATATCGTTCGTATCAGCAATCAAATCGGTACCTGCATTGATCGCTTTAGCAAAGCGCTCTCCTTCAGTGCTCTTTTCCATTCCCCAACTCATGTTATTAATAATTCCGCTATCACTATTCACATAGCCTTTAAATCCAAGCTTACCACGAAGGATATGGTCAATGAAATAGCGATTAAACGTAAATCCAACTTCTTCGAATGGGATTTCTTCCCCTTCAAACTCCTGAACCACACTCTTCTTAATACTTGGTATCGAGTAGTACGGCATGATGGAAGATGTTCCATGTTCCGCCGCTGCTCTAAATGGCGGAAGATGGTATTTTTCTAAGCTGCCCGGAGTTGGGTATAGATTCCATTTCCCTTCCTCATAGTGAGGGTCAAAGCCATTTTCTCTCGCTCCCCCACCAGGGAAATGCTTTGTTGTCATTGCTATACTATCTTTTCCTAACGTATCTCCTTGGAACTCGTCAAGGATACGACCGATTACATCCACAATAAACTCTGGATCTTCTCCAAACGTTCCATACGTACGTTGCCATCTCGGATCGGTCACCACATCTGCCATATACATATAGCCTTTTCTTAAGCCAGTGGCATTCCATTCTTTTCGGGCTATACTCGCAAATTCACTAATAAGGGAAGCATCTCCACCATTTTCGATATCGCCCTTTGCGGCCGCTGCCAATCCTAATGTTCCGGGCCATGTAGAGAAGATACCAATCGCATCATTCATACCAAAGACGGCTTCACCATTCTCATTTCTTGAGTTCGATGCAACAAGTACAGGAATTCCTAAGCGTGTTCCTTCTGCTACTTCATTCATCGCGTTAACCCATTCCGCCATTTCTGCTGGACTGAAGTTATCTCTTAAAATGAAATGTCTTAGATGGCGGTTTTCAATCGTATGAGTCGTTCCGTATACCTTGCTCGTAGCGAAAATCGTTTCTCCTCTTTCGATAATACTTTCATCTAGAACGCCATCAAGACTTGTCTTGCTTTTATCCTCTTGGGCAAGTCCCATTTTCCTAGAATTGATCAGCATCATACCGATTTTTTCATCGATGTTCATCAATGAAACAAGATTTTCCGCACGCTCTTTCGGGGTTAAACGCCAATCTTCATACGGATCAAGCTTGCCATTGTTATTTAAATCTTTAAATTTCAAACCCTCATGTTCAAGCAATTTCTTCGTTCTAACTTGTAATTCAGGTTGTTTTTGCATGTAAATTCCTCCTCTTAGGGTTCAATCAGTTATTGCTATGCATCTAGTTTCATAACGGCATCATCATTTGCCTCAACATTACCCGTTTTCATTGGTTTCACTTCTACATACTCTTGTGTGTTGGTAATTACGATAGGTGTTTTCAGATCATATCCAGCTGCTCTAATCTTTTCGATCTCAAATTCAATAAGGATGTCTCCTTTTTTCACTTCATCCCACTGCTTTACATGGGAAGTAAAATACTTGCCTTTAAGATCAACCGTATTTTCACCAATATAGATTAATATTTCAGCCCCATCATTCGATGTAATTCCAATCGCATGTTTACTTGCAAATAATGTTGTTACTACACCATCCACCGGAGAAATAATCGCCCCTTTTGTTGGTTCAATGGCAATCCCTTTTCCTACAACTTCTGTTGAAAAAAGTGGATCCGCTAATTGATTTAATGGAACGATTCTACCTGTTAATGGACTTGCAATGATTTCGTTTTTTACATTGCTTAACCCAAATACTTTATTCGTCTTTTCAACAACTGCTAAGTCATGCTTACCTTCATAACCAAATACAAGAGTTAGCATCATTGCGATCAATAAGGAAGCGAACACACCTATTGCGAAAATCCCGATTGGCGAAAATACAGGAATGGATAAGAAACTTGGGAGTGCAAATGCCGTTGCAGATACGCCTAGTGCTCCGTTAATTGCCCCACCAACTGCTCCAGCTATCCCAACGTATAACATGGTTCGTTTATAACGGACGAGAATGCCATATGTGATAATTTCTGTTGTCCCTGCTAAAGCGCTTGGCAAGAGCCCTGATCCAGCAAGTGTTTTCAATTTTTTATCTTTCGTTTTAAAGAATACGCCAAGCCCCATACCGATTTGGGCAAATGGTGCCGCTGCTGCCATCGCGATAATTGGATCAAGACCCGATGCACCAAGATTGGCAATGGCAATTGGAATCACTGCCCAATGAAGCCCCAATATCGTAAGGAAAGACCACGCTGCTCCTAACACAGCTCCCGTAACTAATCCACTTTGACCACTTAAAAATTGAATAATGAATGCTAAACCCTGACCAACATATGTCCCAAATGGACCAAAAATAAGGATCGTTAATGGTACGATAATCAGTAAAGAAATCATCGGATTGATAAACATCTGTAAGTCTTTATAAATCACTTTTTTCAAAAACTTATCTAAAAACGCATATATCGATGCAGCGATTAAAATGGGAAACACGGTTGAAGAATAACTCGCCAATAAAACCGGAATCCCTAAAAATGAAACATCCTGTGCCTGTGAAGTGACTAAACTCACATAATTAGGTTCTAATAATGCTGCCCCAATTGCTGCTCCAACAAATCCATTCGCCCCGAGTTTGTTTGCCATTGTAAATCCGAGGAAGATAGGAAAAAAGTAAAACACAGCATGTCCAGCAGCAGAAAGAATTGCGTAGGTACCGCTTTCAGCGGAAACCCAACCTAATGACTTTAAAATAGACAATAAAGCCGAGATTAAACCTGAACCCGCTAGCACACCTAAAATGGGTGCAAAACTTCCACTTATTGCCCCTAATAGTTTATTTACAACGGTTTCCTTACTCTCTGCAGTAGTATCAATGTTTTTCAAGGTTATGTCCTCCTAGTGTGATTTCATTGCTGAGTAGTACTTTGATTAAAATTCAATAGAGGAAAAAAAAGACGTAGATTTCAGACTAACTACATAAGATTTCAAATACCTCTATTAAAATCCCCTAAAGACAGGGCTTTCATTTACAAAAATTTTGTCCTAGATAAGGCTTTCATTTCCTCTAAGACTTTTTGTTTCTTAGATTATAGTGATATAATATCAAGGAATTATATGAAATAAATTGGTTATTTTGCTGATAATATTGTATATCTTGCTATTGTAAAAGGAGCATATTATGAGAGAATCGACATTTATGCCAGTATTGAATGAAAATTTTGAGGTTTATTATTGGAGTAAAAAATATAAATCCCATGATTGGGGGAGAAAGCCTGATAAATCATTAGAGAATTATTCTGAAATCGAACCTTTATTCCGCTTGCATAGTCATGACGCAATGGAGATTCTTGTTTTCTTAGGTGGTGAATGTGAATTTTTTTGTGAAGGACAAACATATTCATTAACCAAAGGGGATGTTGTCATTATTCCCCCGTATGCTGTACATAAAGCAGAAGTAAGTGATTTTGACAACTATGAAAGAATAGTATCGACCATCAGCAAATCATTATTGGCTGATTTTTTATCGGTATCTCCCTTCATGAGTGATAGCATTATTCATCATAAAACGCAGGGTTCTTATGTCGTCCACTTCCACACAAAAAATTTAAAAGAAATACTCTCGCTCTTCCAACAAATCAGTGATCGTATAAAATACAATCGTGAACCTTATTCATTTGCATCACATTATTTATTATTCCGAGCGATAGAAATTATCTTAAATCCAGCTAGTAGTAAGCCAATGAATCGTTTAAACAGTGGTGAGGATCAACGTATAAACTCCATAATTAAATACATAGAAGAACATTTGACGGATTCAGAAATGAATTTAGACAACGTCTCAAGTCATTTTCATTTAAACAAGTATTATTTTTCCCATTATTTTAAAGAAAACATGAAAGTACCGTTTTATCGTTATGTATTATTGAAACGACTTGCTACCGCTGTTGCCTTAATTAAACAAAATGAGCTCTCGATCGAGGATATTGCCACCAAATGCGGTTTTCAAGACTACTCTAGCTTTTATCGACTTTTTAAAAAGGAATATAATGTATCACCAAAAAACTTACAAAAGGAGTTTAGGAAGTAGTTGTATTTCACTTTACGCTTGAACGCTATTTAGGAAATGAGAAACCCTCAAAAATCTAAGCATTTTTTGTAGAGGCTTTTTTAATGAGATCTTACCGATATTACATGAAAAATAAAAAGCTTGGCATGATAATAATGCATTTGAAATGGAGGTGTAAATGATGACAAAGCGTGTTAATAAAGGTAGTCAAAATCAAAATTCACCGAGAAACAGCGGGAAATTAGAAACAGAATTTGGCCAAGAGATGGCTAGCGGAGACAATAATAAAGGAACTGAATATAACTCAAATCGCGGAAGTAAATCTCAACTTAAAAACCCAAATAATCATTAAATTTCAAAGGGACCACACTGGTTCCTTTTTTCTCTCTTTTTTAGTCTTTTACCTTTTAAGGCTAATGAAAAAAAGCGTCCTTCAATCCTGAAGAAACGCTTGCTTACCTGGAATGATTTCAAGTCAGCTAATCCTAGAGTCACTATCTTATTCTCAAATTATCTAGGTTGAGAAGTTATTTTTCGTTAATAAAGTTCGCTGAATACATGATCTAGATTTTTAAATTCTTTAAGATCTTTTTCTAGTGGATTGTCTGATTCTACCGTCCACTTATTATCTACTGGGGCTAACCCGCCCTCAATATTTTTTTGAAAAGGCAGATGAACATGATAGGTTTTACCATCTTTTTGAGTTGTATATCCAAGATAGTAGCGGTTATCTTGTCCTTCTTCTTCGAAAATACCTATATTTTCAATTTCATACTTATCTAAATATGGTTGGAAGGATTGCTGTAATTCGTTTATAATTTCTTCACGAGATAGATAATCCACTTAATTTCTCCCTTTCAATCGTTTTTTCCTTAATGTCACACACTTTTTTTCATGTAAATGCTCTATTACTTATTCTTTTTTTGATAAGTGTAGTGATTTTGTATTTTTCACCTATGTTTTCATAGTTAACCATGCAACAACTAATTCAATGATATAAAAAATGGCCATATGCCTCTTGGGACTTTAAATGTTTATTATCATTATTTCTTTCTTCTTATTAATTCATCTCTATCTGAAGCCATTGGGGGCTGTTCTAACCATCCATTTTTAATCATGATATTAGCTCCATCCTCAGCATATAATTGAACTTCTAAGGAAAGCCTGTTATACATGGTGCTAAGATCACCTCTAGGGCTTTGACTTATAGCTGTACCGTAATAGCCTACACTCAAAGTAATTAATCCGGATGTTAAAAACATCATTAATTTATCAGAAAATGTATGTGCAGTACTATTTGTAATTTCTGAATCCCATCCCATTGGTGCAGGAAGTTTACTTTCCTCTAATTTACTTCTAAATAATTTAATATGTTTATTCCCAATTTCTAATCCTTTTAGAAAGATTTGTTTTACGTCCTTATTTTCTGCAACTTGACTAAATCCAGTAAGTGTTGCAACTCCCAAAGCGTTTCTTTGAAGATTCGAGAATAAATTGGCTACTTCAGCAGCGGTTAATGGTCTTTTTTCGCCAACCACATCTAACATAAACCATTGCTTTTTCACAAATTCAACCGTCTCCAAATTAGGCAAGCTTGGAGGCCTGACCAACAATCCTTTTGATAATAATAGATCAGTTGACCTTTTATATAATTGCATCGTTTCACTTAGGCAATCCATATAGTAGGTTTTAATGTCATTTCTTACAGATGCTGCCAAACTACCGGCATAGGATGTAAGTCCAACCTTAGACATTTGGTTTATAAAATTAAGTACAAAACTGTCTGAATAAAGTCTAGGTGCAGTTAAGTCCACATCCTCTTTTATACTAAAACCATATGGCACAGCATTTTTTTCTTCTGTTAAAATGGTGGTGATTTTTTGAATATGTGCTTGAGATAACTCTAGAGCAAATTTAATAAGAGGCTTAATTTCATCATCCTCTGCTTTTTCTAAAAAATGCGAAAGGACACACACGCTTGCGCTATCATTTAAATACTGAATCCATAGTTGAGCAATTTCACCTGCTGTTAGCCTGATCTGACTTCCCTTTCCCTCCATAAGTAACCTCCAAAAAAGTTATACTAAAAACTAACTTCCCCATAAATTACTAGTCGTATGTATACATCCTACATATAAAAAACACTGGATGATTGATTTTAACCATTAGTCCAGTGTTTTTTCTAAACGCTATAAATAATATCCTACATCACTAAATACATACAGTTTTCCATTGTAATTTATAATTTAACCAATTCATTTTCTAATTTACAAATCAACTTATAATATCCCAATAAAACAAGGATTAGTATAGGAACAACAATGGAATCATACCACAACTTCCACCATCCTAGATGGAAATATCCCCAGGGTTCCGGAAGTAGTGTAAGTCCTTCGTAAATGAGAACACCTATTGTCCAACAAGTTATATAAATAACCTTTTTGAAAAGATTGGAGTTAAAAGGAAACCAACTTAGAAGCAATATGTTTATTGGAGGAATTAATACAATATGAGGAAGAACTCCTAACCAATCTACACCTTTATCAAAATACCAGTACCATCTGTACTTAAATTCAATAATCACATCAAAGGTAACCTGAAAGGCAATTGTAAATGACCATATACTAATACTTCGGTGCATCGGAATTGTATTTCTTTATAGGCAATATAATTAAAGATGAGAATCGAAATAAAAAGTAAAAACATTCATTTTTTCCTTTTTTATTTTTTATTAGATTATCCTATACAAACTTATTTATACATATCCGACTCTTATTAAACTTTTGCCCCATTATCAAGTGAAATTCCTACAATTGATGATGATGAATACTGTTAAAAACCTCTTTAGAAAGAAGGGAATATAAAAATGGAAAAAAGAATATAGTCTACTAGAATGGAGGAGTGATGAATTGTGGCAAAGATGATCATTATGTATGAGGAACCAAAGGATAAAGAGAAATTTGATAAACATTATTTTGATGTTCATGTTCCATTAGGCAGGAAAATACCAAATATCATTAAAGATTCCGTGCATCGTGTAATGAATTCACAAGGGAGTGATTTAAATCTCTATCTGGTTACCATACTAGAATTTGAAAACATGGAAAAATTAATGGAAGCCTTTAACAGCCCAGAAGCAAAACTAGCCGAACAAGACGGTGCAAACTTCTTCCAATACCTACACAAACCACCAATTATCACTATCGTGGAATAGGGTCGCAGGGACAGATCCCTCGTCCCAGTTCAGCCGTCAATCATATTTATCCGTCCCATATTTTCTTCTTTTTAATACAAAAAAGGAGCCCACAATAGGAAATAATTGCCCTCTGTGGGCTCAACAAAGATTCTTTTCGCATTTCTTAAATCATTCATACCAATATAATACCTTGTCTTTGGCTCTCCCTAAATGTCAATATTTTTCGAACATGATACCTAGTACGAGTTCTAAGCGTCCTTTCTTAATTTCACCATGTTATACCAGTTCACTCCACCATGTTTTGATTCGGACAAGCCATCGTTAACAAATCCTAATTTTTCATAAAACGAAACTAATTCCTGTTTACAGGTTAAAGTGATACCTTCTCTTGCATTCTTTTTTACTAGCTCTTCCATTGCATCTAGTAAACTCTTTGCAATCCCTTGATTTCTATTCTCTTTGGATACAGCTAATCCGAGAATACTCTGATATCCTCCACTTTCTGGATTCGGCCTGATTTCGGTAAAAAGATCATCGGTTATATACGGTTGGTCAATAACAGGTCCATTAATATAACCAAGTATCTCCCCTTCCTGTTCTGCAACCATAAAGCTATCCGCTATCAACCGAATTCTCTCTATAAAAGCTTCTTTTGTTGCGGCCTCCTCAACCGAAAAGCCTTCATTCTCAATATGTAACAACTGTTCTAAATCCGTAGCCTTCACATTCCTCATAGTAAACATCTTGTCTATTTCCCCTCTCACCAATTGAAGATTCCTACATTTATTGTATACCATTCTTCAATTTTTCCCTAACCACCCGAGTAACTTTACAAATTATTATTGTTTCACTTTGTCATTAAGAATAGCTACGTACATATGATATGGAGTGTTTATTATAATGCGATGGGGGTTTTTTGATGAAAGTAGCCGATAAGGTCATTGTTGTTACGGGTGCAGGGGGTGGGATTGGACGTGAGCTTGTTCGCCAGCTGTTAGAAAAAGGAGCAAATGTCGCAGCAATCATCCACAAAAATGGGCTCGAGAAAATGCAGGCATATAAGGATATGTATGGAGACAGAATTTCAATTCACACCGCAAATATCGCAAACAGAGAGGATGTACAAAAGCTTCTCGATGAAGTCATTGCAAGTCACGGTTGCGTAGACGCGATAATTAATAATGCAGGAATCATTCAACCTTTTATGAGTGTGAATGAACTTGCGTATGAACAAATTCAATGGGTAATGGATGTCAATTTTTATGGAACGCTTTATATGTGTAAATCGTTTTTACCACATTTGTTAACTAGGCCCGAAGCTCATATTGCAAATGTGGCGAGCATGGGTGGATCCCTACCGATTCCGCAACAAACAATCTATTGCGCTTCAAAAGCAGCTGTTAAGATGTTAACCGAATCCCTTCACTCGGAGCTTCGGAAAACCAATGTTGGTGTGACCCTTGTGATTCCTGGCGCGGTCGATACAGACCTCGTGGAAAAAGCCAAAGTGGAAAAAAGAGGTGCCGAAAGTTCTACCTATAAGCTACTTAGCCCCATCGTCGCAGCTGCCATCATTATTGAAGGAATGGAAACGAAAAAATACCGCGTCTTAGCCGGAAGCGATTCGAAAATCATGGACATTTTATATCGCCTTCACCCAAAAAAGGCGACCGAATTAATTGCTAAAAAGATTTTGTAACATAACTTCACACCAATGTCAGTTAGCATAAGTCGCTAAAACTTACTGTAAATGTTTTTATTACATTTTTGTTTTTCTATGAAAGAAGCTCCATTTATTTGATTTATTTAAAAATAGAAATACATCTGTTATCCATTTTGAGATAAGCCCAACGGCTATATATAGAATAAATAATAGAAAAAAATTCTCCTTTCCGCCAAAACGAAACATACCAATCCCCAGTAAGATGGGTTTTATGAAAAATGCAAAAACAAGACAAAGAAGAAGTAGCCAAATATAATAATTTTTATTTTTGTTAAGCGTATATTGGTACAATAGGATATACGATACCGGAACGAAAGATGAATCTAGAGCTAAGTTAGCCGGAAGACCCGGTAATAATTTATATGGGTAGATCCACCACCCTCTTGATACTCCCATTACATCCGAAATTGCAAAAAAGACATGTACCCCATATCCGTAAAAACCTAGTTGAAAGATTTTTCTTCGGTCTATAAAAAGAAGTAAAGCAATGAGTGGAATAATTAACATTGCCAAAACAACCCAAAACTGCCATGTATGAAAATTGGAGTAATCGTTCCAATAATTTAGCCATCTTTCACTTTGTTGAACTTCTGCTTTTCTGATTTTCTCTATCAATTCCAATTGGTCTTTGTTCACAAAGAGGCCTCCTGTTTTTGATAGTATTTTTCTATTTATATTCGTTTATTCCACCTCTACTTTAATATATTTGTCATTTTTTCGAAGAAATACAAAACACCCGTCATCCTCTACAAGTAATGACGGGTGTAAAAGTTGTATTTAGATTTGTGAACTTCACTTTATACTACTAGAAATAAACATTGAGGCATCTTGCCTCATAAAAATACCCTGTCCGTGATAAAATGTCTTCATTTCAGTTGAGGTAAATCCAACCTCGGATAATAATCTTCTCAGTTCTTCATGCAAAAAGCCGTTATGTACTTTCGGGTGAGAGATTTGATCGTTTTTGTCAAAATCAATGATAATGAGCTTGCCGCCCTTGTTTAAAATATTGAACAATTCTTGTAAAATCTTGTTCGTTTCAGGAATATGAAGAAGAACTAGTGACATCAACACGATGTCCGCCTTCAGGTCAGGCGTTTCTTTAGTTAAATCCGCATACAATACTTTTGCATTCGATATTCCACGTTTA
Organism: Fredinandcohnia aciditolerans; assembly: GCA_003640645.1. Taxonomy (GTDB): domain Bacteria; phylum Bacillota; class Bacilli; order Bacillales; family Bacillaceae_L; genus Ferdinandcohnia; species Ferdinandcohnia aciditolerans. The sequence goes on from QGHH01000015.1 coordinate 80,078, forward strand.
GCTATTTTAACTTCAGTCACGTCCAACATTTGTTTTGATGAATCTACCAACAATATCGATTCAACTAAGTCGAATAGTTCTAGGCTAACTAGCCCTGTCCCGCTTCCATAGTCAATTAGTGATTTATCTTGAGCACCTTGTAATTGCGGTTTTACTTCCTTCACAATTACTTTCGCTAATTTTATTCTTTCCTCTGTATCATATCTTTTTGCCATTTCTTCAAAAACGTTATTTTCCATATTCGACTCCTCTATTATAAAGTGCTAGCTACTTAGTGGCATTATAGCAAAATCAACAACTAAAAGCTCGTTTCCAACTTCGCTCGTTCAAAAAGGAACTGCTGTAGTAGTTCTTCCGTTTGTCCAAACTCATCCCCAATTCATTCAACACCCTTTACTTGTCCATTTTGAATATAAATAGAATTTTTGTTTGTCTTCCTCTAAATCCGCATAAAGTCTGAATTAGAGGAAACTTCCAGCCGAAATAAAGAACACAATCCCAATAAACGATCCTACAAACAAGATGAGCCCATATTATTTATTAAATTCAAATCGATTGCAAAAATAGGCTTAACCGTGAAAGATTTGAAAAAGGTACTAACGAGACAAACTGCCCTTCTATTCTTCACACCGATTTTTGTGGCACTCATTCACGGAGCCGTAGCTCTAACCGCATTGTCTCACCTTTTCTTTTATGACTTAACCATCGTATCCCTAACGGTATTGGTGTATTTTTATTCATCCAATTCCTGTACTTTTCAATCGTCCGCTTTTTCTACGCAAAGCAGATCAAAACTGTTCTTTAAACTAAACATTATAGTTGATTACACGAATTAAGTCCCCACAACCTTTGGTGAGGACTCTTTCATTTTCCTAAATAAAATAGGGTCCTATTAGATATGAATTAACTTTTGATTATTTTTTAAATCCCACTAGTATATCTAAATCAACCGTAATCTCTGAAATGCTATTTTTATATGCCCCAACATCTGTTTTTTTCGAATTCCATGAAAGTGGTGTCATATGCATTACATTATTTACTTCTTTTTGGTCCAACGTTTGTTGATAACTTAGATTAATAACTTCTTTTAAATAAAAGTGTTTCTTAAATAGCTCGACTATCTCTGCATGTTTATTAGAATTATTTTCTGTGTCACCGTAAAGTGCTTTCCTTAGTTCTTTTAGATAATTTGGACGAGGGACCACTTTAATGACAAGACCGTCAGGAACCAATATTCTTTTAAACTCTTTATAATTTGAAGGGGATAAGATATTAAGAACTACATGAAAAGTTTGAGCTGCTATTGGTGAATTTGCTAAATCACCAACAATCCAACTTTGTTCTTTATATTTCTTAGCGGCCATTATTATTCCTTCCTTTGAAATATCCAGACCCACCCCTTTTAAAGCTGAAATATTACATTCATTTATAATCTTTTGTAAATGAGATCCTTCACCACATCCGGCATCAAAAAGTAATAATGGATAAATTGTAGAATTCATGTATGTGTTTATCACTTTTGAGATTTCTTTATGAATTGGTGTGTACAACTCACTTTTCATAATGATGTTCTGCCTTGCTTCAAATAAACTCTGATCATAATGACTATTTGTGGAACGCGTCATAAAGTTAACATATCCTTGTTTAGCAAAGTCGAAAGTATGCTTATTTGCACATTTTAGGCTTTTTTCATCAACCACTTTTAACGAACCTTTACAATGCGGGCATCTAAATACTTCAATCATATCACGAAACCGGTTTACACTTTTTGTTTTGTTATTCATGTTACTCTTCCTTTCAAAAATAAAAATCACAGGCAATCTGCCTGTGATTCAGAGTAAACGGAAGAAACCGATCCTTATTTGTCTTAGGTCAATAAGAAGTCGTCGCTAAATAAACCTCTTTAATCCTAAAGAAGATAGATAATTAGACATAAATAAAGAAAGGCAGAACAATCCGCCTTTCTCCATTACATAATATCTATTCCAGCCCTACATAGGCTAGAGTAAGAGTAAATACATCGATATCAGCAAAACATGTATTTACCTATAAAATGAAGATTATTAAAAAAGGACAGACTTATCCCGTGTACTCTGGTTTCACAAACAGAGCCTTTGAACGTATTAAATTACTGGTTCAAAGATGGGAATCGAAGTCTCATATAATGTGTCATTTTTTAATAATCCTCCTAGACTTTAAATTACATTACTAATTATAGATAATTAGTACAAAGAAGTCAAAAATATGATAGTTTAATAACTTCTAAAAACAAGGGATAATCAATCCCTTCTTGCTTGTTTCGGCGTGTTAAAAATATAACGACATAACAGTAGAGATGTTGAAAGTAATATAAAAACCACCTTAATTACTTAAAGGTGGCTAATACTCTTAATCTATTTACCGCTATTTTTTATTGGAGACTCGACTTTCTCCCAATTTGTAGGACCTTCACCACTTGGTAAATATTTTTTCCAATATTCACCAGTCTTCTTATCGAAAATGATGATATTATTCTCGTTTGCAGGCACAAGTTCATATCTATATTCATTGTTAGTACTATCTACATTTGAAGTTTCCTTACCAAATGCAGACATAAAAAATAAGCCTAATATTGTGAAACCTACTATAATTGCTAAACCAATAATTATGGATGAACTATTTTTCATCTTCTACCTCCATTTCCAGTTTATATGATTTATAATATACCTTTTAGAAACAACAAACTTTGCGAAAACAGCCTTTATTTATTACCTTCGTCGTTCAATCCGATTAAAAATCGAATAAGAAATACCTAAAATCATACCTATTAGGAAAGCGATAAAGAAACCAAATATGCCTTGAAAACCAACCCAACCAGTTGTAAATGTCAGAAAAAATAATACATAACAAAAACCTAGCAGGATGATTGCAATAGGAAAGTTAAATGGAAACAAACGCTTCCACCCTTTTGCTAATAATACAGAACTGATTAGTAAAGCAATTACGGTGAACATTTGTATGGATCCCCATCGGAATTCTACACGAGACTGCGCCTCCTCACCAAATGCAGGTATATTTAGAAGCTTATACATTGTGATAGAAGCAGTAATAATTCCTGTCAAAACTACAAGTATGAAAATCGTCCAGTTTATTGCTTTAAGGTAATTTTTGCTGTTCATTTAATCACCCCTTATATACCTTATTCTACATTTTTAGAAAAAGTATTGGTTTGTGCAATGAAATAGCTAAGTTGAACAACCTCTATTTTTTAAAAGGCATAAATGATGAAGGATCTAACTCTTCACTTTCGATCACAATAGCGGTTAATCCTGTATAAGTTTTGGTTTCATGCCATTCATCTTTCTCCCAAAAAACAGCGTCTCCCGCTTGAACTTTGATATATTTTTCTTTTTCACCTCGTACATCCCCTTCCCCATTTAAGATTAAAAGAAGTTGAGGTACTACTGCTTGATGAAAGCCTATAATTCCGTTTTCTTGTAAGTACATGCATCCTACATGAGTTGCTTTTTCCGTTTGAATAACACGGGACATCACAAAATCGGAATTAAACTTTGTAATCTTTTTACCGCTATCTATACCAAACTTATAAATTTCCATTATGTACCTCCAGAATTTATTTTCCCATTCAATAATGTTACATATAGGAATGTACTGTTAAATTAACCTCAAAATAAGCAATAATCCTTTAGTATCATCACTATGTTTACTTAAAATCTACCTTTTCACAATTTATGTATTGCTCAATATATCCTCTATACTCAACTGTTAATCTACTTGGTAGATTATTAAGTGAAAAATATTGCATTTCTTCAGATTCGCTATAATCTATCTTCAATTCTCCACTGATATCTTTCGTATAATAAACAGCTGTTACTGAATATAATTCATCCCCATTTGACACTTTAAAATAATGGTCAGAACCAGAGAAAACATTAAGTAATTTTAGGTTTTCAACTACTAAGCCTGTTTCTTCATAAACCTCTCTTTTTGCGACCTCTTCAAAACTTTCACCTAAATCCATTAGTCCTCCTGGCAATCCCCAATATCCATCTTTTCTTTTTTGCAATAACACTTCATCTTGTTTATTTATAATGATAACCACCGAACCAGGTAAAATAATAGGCTTATGACCTACATACTGTCTCAGATATTTATAATATTCCAATTCATAATCCTCCAAAACTGGTTGAATTAATCAAATTGCAGATACTCTAATACATTACCAAATGGGTCTCTGAAACTAATATATTTTCCAGGAGGACATTTTGTTGGTTCTTCGATTATGAAATCAACTTTATGTTCATTTAACAGATTAACTGTATGAAAAATGTCTTCCGTTTTTAATCCTAAAACTACTCCAGAAGGTTTGGAATTATTAATATATAAAGCCTCTTCAGATTCTTCTACTACGATGGGTAGATCTCCGTGAATGAGTGTTACAATTTTAGGACCATATTTTTTATTAACTTCAAAGCCTAAAACTGTGGTGTAAAAGTCAATTGCCTCCTCAATATTAGGAACATAAATCCCAATAACACAAACTTGACTCATCATTACTCCTCCATTTATTATCGATTTATTTATTCATTAACATTAATTCCACCTAGTACCATAAATTACCTGCTAAATCACAGATTTTTCTTCTTTCAACTAAACTCACCCCAGTTATTAAAAAAGAACGACAAAAATTTCAAAAAAATAGTGCCTTAATCCTTCTCGGATCAACGCACCTATTCGTTTAAAATTCGACTTCAAGAAAACTTACATTTGTAAGTTAAATAGGATGGATCAACCAATAAATTGCCTCAATAGCTGGTTAAACTTTTCACGTTCTTCCCAGAAAGCACCATGACCACTGTAATGAAACGGAACAAGCTGTGCGTTTTTTATTTTTTGACTTAGTTCCTGAGCTTGTGCAAATGGAATCACTTTGTCATGAACACCATGAACAATTAAAGTTGGGACAAGTATTTTTTGTAAGTCTGCATAAAGTGTTTCATCTCTTAGTGTAATAATGATCGCTGCTGTTGACCAGCCTGCTGCTTCTAAGCCCATTTGAAAAAACCACTCAGAGAATGGACTTGTTATATATTGAAAGAAAAAGTTTTCTGTCACTTCTCTCATCATCTTAGGACGGTCATTTAACGCTTGAGTAAGGAATTTTGTCGCAGTTTCTGTGGTAAAGCCTACAGGAGCTGCAGCATCAACTAGGACAAGCTTAGATACCCCGTTACCATTATGTCGGGATATATACCGAATCGCAATTGCTCCGCCCGTAGAATGACCAACAAGAGTAAAATTGTCTAATTGAAGGACATCAACAACTTTACGTATGTCATCGGCCAATCGGTCAAAATTGTATCCACTTATTGGCTTATCCGACTTTCCGAAACCTCTCCAGTCAATTCCGATACAGCGGTAACCCATGAAAGGCAGAACATCAAATTGATACTCAAACTGTCTATGGCTTAACGGCCAACCATGCAGAAATACGATTGTCTTGCTGCCTTCAGGATTAATATCTTCAATATATAATTTTACACCTGATTCCACAGTAACGTAATAACCCACACTTGATTCCCCCTAAAAAAGCTATACGAATAAGATATTCATCTGGGTAAACATAGGTGAATACCTACCTATTCGCTATTCGCTTGTCAATCGTTGGAGATAAATGAAGAGTATAATTGAAAAAAAATAAGCGATAATCCTTTTTGGACTATCGCTACCCGTTACTCTATACAATTGTTTACTACGTTGCCTTCGTAATTTTATAATTTTTATGATTGACTATAGTTGAAATTGGTTCGTCTTTTTCTTCATTGTAACCATACTCAACAATAACAGAATTTTCTCGTACAACCGTAACTGTTCCTTTATAACTTTGCCCATCACGATTAAATGAAATATTGTCCCCGATTTTAGCAGTTGCCATATTAACACCTCCGAACTTATTATTTTCAGTAAGGATAAAAAAATGCAGCAACAATTAAGAATAAGTTTTATCAATTATAGCAATACCCTGATTCAAAAAACTCAGCTTCATTAAAACACAAATCTTATTGTAGCCATACAGACAACTCCTACAATAACTGTAACTGATAAGCTCTTTGTCCATATAGCTACAATGAGAGTTGGTATAATTGCTGCAAGAACTCTCCAGTCAATTGAAAGTAATGATTCATCTTCAATAATAAAGCTATCAACGATCAGTGCGGTAAAAATACAAATAGGGATAAATGAAAGCCATTTGATTACAACTTTGGGAAGTCCTATTTTCCTTATAACAATGAATGGAACAACTCTCGGAATAAAAGTGACAATCGCACTACCTAATATGATTAATAATATCGATACATTCAAACTCATTTGTCCTTCACCACCCCAATCGTCGCAACAATTATGGTCGATAATAGAATCGCAATGTAGGAAGGCATAAACATACAGAGTACCAACATCGAGAGTACAACATAGGTAATAAGCAATAGATAAAACTTCAATTTACTATGTTCCATACTCTCTAATTGTAAAACAAGTAATGCTAGAAACATCGCCGTTAATGAAAAATCCAATCCTAAAACTTCCGGATTTGAAATCCATTTTCCGAAAACAGCACCTAATGTACATGACAAAATCCAGAAAAAATAAGCTGTTAGATTCAATCCATTCATCCAACTTGCATTAATCATTTCTCTTTTTGCAATCTTATTGGCCGCAACTCCGAATGATTCATCTGTTAAAAGGGTTCCAATCCCAATATTTTTTAAAAGAGAATAATTTTTAAAGCTCGGTGCTATCGTCATACTTAATAAAAAATGACGTAAATTCACAATAAAAGTTGTAAATACAATGACTGAAAAAGGGCTTCCTGATACAAGTAGAGCACAAATGATAAATTGTGCTGCACCAGCGTAGACTAAGATCGATAATAAAGCAACTTCTAATATACTTAGATTGGACGCTGCCCCAACTATGCCCATCGCAATTCCTATACTGATGTACCCAATTAAAGTTGGAACGCAGTCTTTTACTCCTTGAGAAAATGATGGGAGATTTTTTTCAAACGTTATTTCATTTGCTAATTGGTTCAACGTTACACCACCTTATGTATGCTATAGTAAACACGTGTCTGTTATGATGTTTAAATGTATGTTATAATGAATAGAAAAAAGAGTCAAGGAGTTTTTTAATGGAATTCATTCAAGAGGTTATTGCGAATAATCTTGCCAATTTGAGAAAAAAGCGAGGACTGAGCTTAGATAACGTGTCAGAACTAACTGGGGTTAGCAAAGCAATGTTAGCCCAAATTGAAAATGGAAAATCAAATCCAACTGTCACCACTCTTTGGAAAATTGCAAACGGATTGCAAGTTTCTTTTTCAGGATTTTTAAAGGAAAATGAAAAACCACAAATTGAAAAAATAAAATTGAATGAACTTAATCCAGTCATTGATGATGATGGAAATTATTTCGTGTATTCAATCTTCCCTTTTCATCCAGAAAAAAAGTTTGAAATATTCGCTGTAGACTTAAAACCTGGTTTTAAACATGTAGCTGAAAAGCATACAGGTGAGGAGTATGTACTATTACAACGTGGAACGCTTACTCTGGAAATTCATGGGGAGAAGTTTGAGTTAAATCCTGACGAAACAATTAAATTTAATGCGAATACTGAACACATTTATATTAATTCTTCAGAAGAACTGGTCCGATTCTATACAATTATCTATTATCCCGACTGACTTGGATGTTTTTTCTGATTAAAAAATGATAAAAGTTGCGTATCGTCTACGCAACTCTTTTTCAACAAGCGCTTCGATAGAGTTTAATAACTTTAAGAGTTCTTTCAAAAATTTACATTTTATTGTGATTTAGATAAATCACAGCTGTCCACTCCTTGTTCAACTTTTGAAATTAATAAAAGTGCCGGCCACCACGACCGACACTTCCTTCATCAAAATATTAATTTAATCCTTGTATCACAAGAGTTTTTGCTGGTAAAAAGTCTTCACCTGTATCAATGTATGTCACATTTACGGTATCATCTGCCTGTAAATAGATCGCCTTTGGGCTATTCTCAGATGAGATCACGTAACTTTTGTTATTATCTAATAAAAAGTAAACAATCGTAGCATTTTCTCCCATTTCCTTATAAAACCGGACAACTTTCCCGCTAACTTGTTTTTCTTCTGCTTCCGAAGTCCCATCAACCGTTCCTCCACCACGTTGCAAGGCTGTTTTATACAGCTTTAACGCTTCATTTGGCGTATTACCGTATACGGAAATTTCAGGATTAGCAGCTGAAACGATAAAATAGTTCTGTAAAAATCCATTCGCATCCAGTACTGGAGTTAACCAGCTTGCCTCTCCATAAAAGTTATAGAGAATAGGCATTTCACCGTCCCATTTCTTTTCTATGAATTTCTTTTCAATAATTTGAAGAGCACCTTGTGAATCCATATATGATTCTTGTAAGTTACCCGTATAATAAGTGGCCTCTCCCGTTCTTGAATTCGTGAGGGAGTAACCGAGCATCGAGTCAACGCCTTCTTTCGGACTAGTAAAATCAGTGAAATAATACATATCCCCATTTTCATCAAAAATCGGACTTACATTTGCTTCCGTCCCCTCATCTGATGGAAGTTTTACGTCGGATTTTCCAAACTTGCTGTTCCAGAAACCATTCACATAATTTCCATAATAGCTATTTTGCAAGCTAACCACTTCTGGAGATACAGCTCCATCTATAAATGAAGGAACATCAGCTAAAGCATACATGTCTGTTTTACCTGAAGCTGGGTCTACGAGGACGATTCCGTCTACTTCAAAACCATTTCGTGCCGAAATAAATTCCCCATATGAGCGAATATAAAAGGGCTTCCCTTCCTCGTCGATTTCCAATTGAGGTTCCCCGTAAAAGATCATATTTGGATATTTCATTCGCATATGGCGTTCAAGATTCTTATGAAAATAAGAAGATGGCGTATACGACATTTCTGTCTTCACAAACTTTGGATTATCAGTAGAATCCGTAGCACTAATCGTGAAGTATCCTGGAGTCGTATCCCCTTTCCACCACTTAAAAAAGCCCGAAAATTCGATAGGCGCTATATACACATACTTGTTGTTTACCTTTTGGATTTGCAAGTTTCCTAACTCATAATAACTTGTATCTGGAACTTGACCAAAGGCCTTTTTCATTTTATTTCGCGCAAACTGTGGAGGCACACTTGCCGGTGTTTTTGTTTCATCAAACACTTCAATCTCCGTTTCCTGCGCCATGCTGGCAATTTCATATTTCTCATCCGCATTAAAGAGGAAAGCCGTTCCTAAATAAATACAAAAGAGAAGACTTCCTACAAATAAAGCTCCCTTGACTACTCTCTCAATCCCGGTTGCAAAGAATGCGCCAGCAGCGGTAACAAGAAGGGCGAATAGCCAAACTGAAGAAAAATTACGATCAAGATTCGTCAGATAGAAAAAAATAAATATTAGAGTGGTAAATAGAACCGCACCTAATAGGAGAAGACCTGTTTGGGGTTTAGCCTTCTTTTCCTTTTCCTTCTTGTTCGTATTCCGCAAAAATGGAAAAAGTATGAGAGTTGAAGCCAACCCTATAATAACTGAAAATAATAATATTGATTCCATATAGACTCCTTTCAAACATTCATTACTATCTATACGAATAACTAAATAAAAAGTTTCCTTTTTTCATTCACGTAAAAAGGTTTGCGTATGCTTTTAGATAGATGTGCAGTATGAAGTCTTTCACAAAATCTTAAAAGAGACCAAAAATGTAATTAATATCCATTTACGCATGGTTTTTTAGTAAAAAGCCGATAAAAGCATACGTAAAATAGAATTGTGTATGCTGTTTCATAGATTGTCAGTATGAAACAATTCGCAAACTCCAAAAAAAGGAAAAGCAATCTATATTCCCTTAATACAATACGGTGGTTAACCGACCTCCCTCTTTCATAAACGTTAAAGAATTTGACATATTTTTGCTACTCACCTGATTTTTTTATACTGAAGTTTATTTATTCATCTTTTGGATACTGTATTTAATAGGATTTGATTAAACCTATTTAATATCCTCTGGGGGAATTATCGTGAAAAAGAAATTTTTACTTTTTATTAATGTGATTATTACAGTTCTATTGCTTATTGGATGTGCTCCACCCAAAGAAGAATCAGATAATAAATCAAAAGTTCACACTCAAAATGATAAAAACAATAATCAGAATATCAAATTAAAAGTGGGCGATGAGGAAGATGATAAGAAAGAAAAGGAAAAAAAAGAGTAGACCAGGCTACGGGGATTTTTACCCTTATTTTTTCAACGCTATCACTAGTTTCAAGAAATGTTCTTTGTAAAAGAGGTGTAATTAATTTTGGAGAATTTTCCTACTATCCATACCAACGTTTGGGATGCTCTTATTTCAGTACCATTAGTCATAATCTTGACTCAAATTTGTAAGTGGCTTCTACCAATTCGTAAGGCTTTTATTCCTACTGTAGCAAATGTGATTGGCTTAATTATTTCGATTTTTTTCGCTCATCGCCATCACCTTTTGGAGGGAATATTTATGGGCTTTTTTTACGGTAATGCAGCTGTTGGGGTTTATGCCTCTTTAAAAACCCAAATAAAAGCTTACAGACAAACAGAAAAATAGGGTGATATAAATGCTATTTATTTATCATGATTTCGGTGGAACCCATTCCACATCGCTAGCAGCTGCTTATCATCTTAAAATCTTCAATGACCCTACGAGGATTTTAGAGAAAGATGAGATATTAGCAGTCCCTTATTTTAACAAACTTAAGAAAAAAGATGCAGGAAAATTCATTTTCCACGGTGAAGATGTTGAGGGGAATCGTGTGTATACACTTGGAAGACGTTCATCAAAACTCGTCCTCCCTTCTCTCTATCATTTCAGTGAGATCATTGTAAATCGTTATAATATTAATGAGGAAATCATTTTTTCGAATACTTCACCAGTTGTCCCTTTTGCGATGACCATGGGCGGTTTTTTCTCGAGAGGACTAGGAATTAACTCGATAGGTGTTCCACTCCTAGTCAAAGGGGCACAGCAATGTTGTCTTCATATTTCACAACTAGTTGAAGAAACAAAAGAAATCGCAAAACATGCAAACGAACAAATTATTTCAATTGACAACAAAAAGTTTCAGGCGTAAGAAAAACCTCTTTTTCTGCGGGAATATACATTATTAAAACCATACGCTGATGTAGCGTATGGTTTGTTTTTCAATACAAATCAATGTCATTGAAACTATATGGATTAAATAGTTGGTATTTATTTTTTCCTTGTTGTTTTGCCTGGTACATAGCCATATCAGCACGGTTGATTAACTCGGTAGCATTTAGACCGTGTTGTGGATATAAAGCTATTCCTATACTCGATGTAACTCTAACTCTTTTTCCAAGTATAATGATTGGAGCATTGAGACTCTCAATGATACGATTTGCAACCAATGTACTCTCTTCTTGATTTGCGCTATCCAGCAAGACAATAAACTCGTCTCCAGCTAACCTTGCCACAATACCTTTATCTGCTACACATTTCTTAAAATAATCACTAACCTGTTTTAGAAGGATATCCCCTCCATCGTGACCAAGGGTGTCATTCACTTGCTTAAAGCCATCCAAGTCAATAAACATTACCCCAAACATTTTATTCTCTTTTTTTTCAGAAGACTTTAACAATTGGGTGAGTTGTTCCATGAAGGCTCTTCGATTAGGTAAACCCGTTAATGCATCTTCATATGCTAATCGCGTTACATTTTCAATTTCGCTCTTCTGTATCGTTATATCTCTTGCTATTAGTTCTCGTGCCAAATGTCCTTTAAAATCAATCTTAGTCGATTTAAACTCTAAATCCACTACGGCCCCATCCACTCTCTTTATTTTCACTTGCTCATTAAATTCACTATTGGGGAATTGATCTAAGTACTTTTTTAGATTTGCTATGAGTTCTTGTGAATCCTGATGAACAAACTCACTTATGTCCCGATTAATTAGTTCACTTGTTGAATTCGAACCAAGTAAGTTTGCTCCACTTTCATTAATAAAGAGGATTTCCCCTCTATCATGAATTATGATAGCTTCAGGAGATAATTGGACTAAACGTTTATACTGTTCTTCTTCCTCTTGTGTTTTACTAATAATTTTCTTACCTGTTAACAAAGCCCAAAACATTAACGAAACTTCTAAAATAGGGCTGAAAAAATCCACCATTAATTCAAATATTCCCTCATCTTCAAGATGTAATATACTTATGATTGTATTATCCAAAAAATCAAATATTGAAATTAACATAATTAATATTGAGATTATAATGATCCTTTTAGCAAACAGTTCCATTTATTAACTCCCTTCGATCGTCGAGCAATAGAAAAAAATACCATTCTGTAATAGCATTTTTCATTGAAGTCTTATGTGAAGTATTAACATTATAACCTCAGTAATAAAAACGAGTCGACTACCAATGATTCCTATATTTATTCCTAATTTCATAGTTAAACTAGGAATAGCTTCCTACTTTTTCAATGAACTGTTCCTTTAATAAATTGGTTTTAACAAAATTATTCGATAATCCTACGTAGATTAATATTAATAATAGAGAAAGAATGTTATGAACTTTAACTTTTTATACCTAAATGAGGATGGATAACTTTTCTAATTCTTCTACGGAAAGTCATTCTAGTACTGCGATACGTTTCCTATTCCTTTAGGAAACAGGTGTTAGGGTAAGGGTTGGTCTAAAAATGGACTAGAAAAAGAATTGTGAAAACATAGTAAAAAAAACCGATTTCCACATTGGAAAATCGGCCGTTTGATTGTATAAAGTTGCATGTGTGCTGCAAAATTCAACTAAAGCGATTATAGTATTTCGATATATCCCTTTGTTCCATGCACGCGGATTCGTTGCCCATCTTTAATTCTATTAGTAGCATTCTCAACTCCGACCACTGCTGGTAATCCGTACTCTCGTGCAATAACGGCTCCATGTGTCATCAACCCACCGACTTCAGTTACTAGGCCTTTGATGGATACAAACAAAGGTGTCCAGCTAGGGTCCGTAAAAGCTGTGACTAATATATCTCCATCTTCTAAATTGGCATCTTCCATATTAAGAATGACACGAGCGCGACCTTCTATAACACCGGCAGATACTGGTAAACCGATAATTGCCTTAGCTGGCAGATTCTCTCGTTTGTACTTCCCTGATATGATTTCACCATCTGATGTTATAACACGAGGTGGCGTTAGCTTTTCATATAATTTGTACTCGATCTTTCGCTTGCTAATGATTTGATAATCTAGTGTATTCGTGCGTACAACCTCATGCAGTTCTTCAAAACTGAGGTAGTAGATATCTTCTTCTTCATTAATGACACCCTTTTGCACAAGTTGTTTTGCTTCTTTCATTAAAGCCTGCTTATATATGAAATAACGATTGACCATAAAATATTTTGGATATTCCCGATAACCAATAAAATTACGAATTAAGTCAATCATTCGTTTTGTTTCTCTACTCTTTTGTTCACCATCCGGCAATTCCTTCAATCGGTCTAACAATTCTTGTTCTTTTATTAGGGCTTCCTGTTGCCCTTTTTCAAATTTCCGCTTGCCAGCATTAGGTTCAAAGTTTTTAATATTACTTAGAATCATAGGGACTATTGTAATTGGCTTTTCGCTCCACCGGGTCTTCGTTATATCAATTTCTCCTGCACATCGCATACCATATTTGTTGAGAAAAGCATAGATAGCTTCTTTAGCTTTCTGTCCACCATCAAACCTTTCCAGTTCATCCATAAAGTGATTATCTTTAACATGTTGTAAATATTCAACTACTTCTGGATAAGGGCGAATCACATCTGCAACATCCAACAATGCCAAACCCATTTCAGAAGTAATGTTGTTTGGTACAGATTGAGAAAGTGTGTCCGCTACGTTTCTTTCACCTAACCACTCGTTCATTTTAGTATTGATCCATGATGATGCATGTATAGCAGTCATAAATACAGATGAACTTTGTGGGTCGAATAAAAGTTTCTTTAATTCATCAATATCACTTAAAATAAAATCAAATAAATCTGATCCTGATTTCGTTTGGATGTTTTGTTTTAACTCTTCTATAGATGTTTGTCTGCGCATAATCAAATCAGAAAGGATGGTTGGATTGTTTTCAACTTGTTCGGGCCTATCTGAATTGCCTTTAGTGGAACTCGATGCATGATTATCATCTGGCAACGTTTTGATAAAATCGCCACGCTCAATAATGGTCATAATTGCGTCTTTCATGAGCGGATCGTGTTGACCCATCGCATTTAATAAATTGTTTCTACTTACAGGAGTTGCAAGTTGATGTGTGATATCAACAAACAATCTTCCACCAGCTACACGCATTGGGGCAAAAGTCGTTAATAGAAAAAAAGACAATCCCAATGGTTTAATCGGGTCGGTCATCATTTGTTGATGACCAACAGATATATAGACATGATTTTCCTCATCATTTGAACTAGGGATCGGATATAAAGTAGTGATTGGACGACTTTGCAAGATATAAAAGGTATTCTCAACTATACACCACTCAATATCTTGTGGACTTCCAAAATAAGCTTCGATCCTACGTCCAATGCGCGCTAGTTGTAAAATCTGTTGATCAGTAAGTGTTTGTGTTTTTTGCTTTTCTTTTTTGATTTGCTGAATCTCTGTTCCGCCTCCGTTTAAGACATTGCAGGACACTTTCTTCGTTGCAATCATCTTATCAACGATTTTTTCATCCTTTACTTTATAACAATCCGCAGAAACCAATCCTGAAACCAGAGCATCTCCAAGGCCAAAACTGGCATCAATTGAAAGTATCTTACGGTTAAAAGTTATGGGGTCAGCGGTAAATAAAATTCCGGATGCTTGAGGGAATACCATTCGTTGTATGATTACTGCTAGTCTCACCTGGCTGTGGTCAAATCCGTTTTGCATTCGGTAGATAACTGCACGAGTGGTAAATAAAGAGGCCCAACACTTGCTGATATAATGCAGGATTGCATCTTTGCCAATGACATTTAAATAAGTGTCTTGTTGACCTGCAAAAGAGGCATGTGGTAAATCTTCAGCAGTCGCACTTGAGCGTACTGCATATGCATGTTCATCTCCATGCTTAGAGAGATAGTGAGTAACATCTTCTACAAGATTGAGTGGAATCTCGATTTCCATGATAACTTGGCGAATTTTCCTGCTAATTTCATCAATTTGATCTCGATCATCTATTTCAAGTTTTGTAAGTTGCTCTAACAAAACCCGGTATTTATTGTTTTGCTCAATGATCTGTTGATATGCCACAGTGGAGACACAAAACCCTACTGGTACTTGTATTCCTTCCATTTTTGATAATTCACCTAAATTAAAACCTTTTCCACCAACGAGCATAAACTGTGTTTTATTCATTTCCTGAAAATCGAGAACCAATGAACTCATACAACATCTCTCCTTACTTTTCATGTCTATTGATTGTAGCAGTAGTATATGTAAAGAAAAAGTCTATAATAAAGGTTTTATAAATGTTATAATTAAAGTAGGGAGAGTACATAAAAATGAATTTAACCCTCCATTGTTGTTAAACAATCTAAAAAACGTTGCACCATTTTATGATGCAACGCTAGCTATCTTTAATAATCCCCTAATTCATCTTAGCAAATGCCACCAAAGAAACCTTATCGCAAGATTAGATGTGATATCTTCTTAAAGAAACCTACCCTTTAACTGTTTTAGGCTATTCAAATTAACAGCAAGATAATTATGAAAAAAGAACATAATTTACTCTTTTATTTTTTATTACGATTGGTGGTTTTGTATTTTTCACCTTTGCTATCATAGGTGACCCATTCACCAACTGGTTCACCTTTTTCAAAATACCCTGAACGCTTTATTGTTCCATCGGAACGATACCATTCCCAATAGCCTTCAGGCGTATCTTCATTCATTTTACCCTTTGACCATATTGTTTTTCCGTTTGCATGATACTTTATTGTGTATCCATCAATTACTTCCAGTTTCTTTTCCTTTACACCATTTGGGTTTTTCAAATCACAATCTTCATTTTTCATGTCTTTCCTCCGATCATATAAAAGGCTTTTTTCTAAAAAAATGATTTAAAATCATTTAAACAGTAGCCTTTTTTCTTCTATAGTTATCCTTCCCCCACAAATACTTGATATAAATAAAAGTGAGTATTTTTTTATAATAAAAGCACCTCCTTCTGAAAGGAAAAAACGCTGCACCAAAATATGATGCAACGTTTAATTGTATTTTATTTGTATACAAGATTATACAAATCTCTGAATAAATCACCTAATTTAACTTAGCAAATGCCACTAAGGATCCCTTATCGCAAGATTGGAAACCATTTTTCTCATAAAAATGTCTTACATCTGGAGCTTCTTCGGTTAATAATACTTTTTGACGAACACTTTTATATTTCTCCAGAATCTCTTGTACCAATTGAGTAGCTATTCCTCGATTTTGATAAGCAATTAACACAAGAATATCTTGAATGTAGATAATTGTTAATCCGTCCCCAATTATACGAATTAACCCAACTAATTCATCACCGTCCCAGGCAGATACTACTTCTAACGATTGTTCAATTGCCTGTTGAAGAACATCTAAATCTTGTGTATAAGCATACCATTCTACATCATTATATAATCGTTCAACTTGTTCTCTATTTATATTTTTATTATTCTTAAAAATTATCGGCATTCATTTTTCCTCCTCAAAATTTATTATTTTGAAGAGTTGATCCATAATTTATCCACTGTCTTAAGCCTCCTTATGGTATGTTACCGGATGTTGTTATATTACTACTTCGACATTGCTTACACTATTCCTGCTTACTATTTCATTTTTAGAGTATATCCTCTTGAAACAATACACCTTGTTTAAATCACTATCTTGGAGCCACAAGTTCTACCTTAATTCGGTCAGGATCTTCAAAATAAACAGCATAGTGATCCTTTCCTCCAGCCAGAGGATGTTTATCTGGATAAAGAATAGTTATTCCTTTCTCTTTTAATTTGTTCGTCATTTCATCTATGTACTCCCGTGAACTTGCATGAAAAGCTAAATGATTAAGACCTACTCGGCATCGATGATACGGATTATCTAAAAATCTGTCCTCAGCTTGGACAAAAACAATGTATGTCTCTTCCATTTTCCAGCTTCGTCCATTTTCCCAGTCTTGAAAAGATGCGTATCCTAATTCTTCTAGAAACCAACCCCAAAAGTCTACTGTCCTACTTAAATCTGAAACATATATCTCAATATGATGAAGTAACCCTTTTGCCATAAATAGCTCCCCTTATGCTTCTTCTAGTTTTTATCATTCCTCACGAAACTTTACATCAAATAGATAATCAGATGAGTCGGTACCTTCGAAACTTTCTTCTCTTAGATTTCCTTGATCATCTCTTTTTTCTCCAGTTTTCTTCATTACAAATGTTGAGATATAATAGGCTTCAACTGGTAACCTTTCATCATCTAATACTTGTATTTCTCCATTTAATAAGAAATAATGTGTACCGTTTTCTACTGCATAATTCGTTCGTTCTCCTGTACTTCGGATCACAAAGGAGGAAAAGTCACCCTTTGAATGAGTAATATCTTTAATAACAAGAACATCCAAATTTTCAAAGAAATGTTCAGCTTCAATCAATCGATTGTATTGGAGCCATGTATCAAGCTTACTATTCGTCCCTTGATACCTACTCATATTAATATCGTATCGAATTTGATAAAGGACAAAACTATTGCCATTTTGTCTGAGTAGCTGCCAGCTTAAGTCTGTAATTCTACCTTCTTTATCATACTCTACTTCAAAATCCTCCAGTCTTACTTTTTGGTTCTCGAGCTTTAATTATTGCTTCATTCGTTCATATTCATCTTGAAAGTTCATCGTATATACTGAACCAAGTTTATGTTCGATAAATAGTGGGCGGCTTTGCCATTCTTGATTGGCAAATGGCAATATCCAATGGACCAGGATAAATGAGAGTACACCAAAGATAGATGCCAATCGTTTTATATCTATGTTTAACGAAGGTCGAAAAAATATCAAGTACAGAATAAACCCTAGAGGAAGTGGAACTTGATTGAAATTAAAAGCAAATGAACCTAATATAAAGTATCCAATTATTTTCAGCGGAAAATAGGATTCTGCTTCTTTCTTTTTCAATACTAAAAATATAAAACTAACAACTAATAGAACTGAGTATACAATAGATGTCATTTCGCCCCCCTCTCTAGTAGGAAAACTCTTTGATCAAAATCCAATCTGTAAAACTATTTTTTATCTAGGTGTATTAAGTTTTACTTAATAATAATACTATCATCCCTAACATTACAGCATAGCCTGAAAATTCTTCATACCCGACAAAAATACTACAAATAGCTATGCCAGCAATTCCACCCACAACCAATAGTAATAGCCAAACAAATAATGTAGCCCTTTTATTCCCCTTTTGTTTAAGGAGATATTAACTTAATAAAATCATCAACATCTTTTACACATAACTTCATTCCTTTTTCCCAAAAATCAGCTGAAGTGATATCTTCTTTCAAATGCTTCATCACTAAATCTTCCATTGACATACTACCCGAATCACGTAGCAATTTAATATACTCCTTTTCAAATTCTTCCCCTTTATCTTTGAATTTTGCATAAAGACTAAGTGAAAATAAGTACCCAAACGTATATTGAAAATTATAGAATGGCAGTTTTGTAAGATAATAATGTGGTGTCCAAACCCAGGAATATAAAGAAACATGATCAAGCGAGCCCTCATAAGCCACATCAAAAGATTCTTGCATCAGTTCATTTAAACGTTTTGATGAAACAATTCCTGTTTTACGCTCTTCATAAAAATTCTTTTCAAACAGAAACCTAGAATGCATGTTCATAAAATTCATGACACTTCGTTTTAATTTCTCATCTAGTAAAAATAACTTTTCTTCGATAGAATCCGCCTTTTTTAACGCAGCATCTAATATGATTTGTTCCGAAAAAGTAGAAGCCGTTTCAGCAATACATAATGGATATTGCCTATTAATTACATCAACATGCTTCATTGCCTCATTGTGAAAAGCATGTCCTAATTCATGTGCTAATGTTAATACATTTGTCATTCTCTCTCCATAAGTCATAAAAATTCTTGATTCTCCAGAAAGTGGAAAGCCTGCACAAAATGCAACAGCAGACTTATTTGGTCGGTCTTCAGCCTCTATCCATCCGTTATCAAATGCCTGTCGAGTAAAGTTCGTTGTTTCTTCTCCAAATTGTTTAAAGTGCTCAAATATAAAATCTACGGCATCATCGTAATCTATCTTCTGATCATTTTTTCCAATAGGTGCCCAAAAGTTATAAGACTGCAATTTTTGATTGCCGTTCATTTTTGCCTTTTCATTCAAATACATTATAAAAGGTTTTTTGTATTTCGTTACCGCTGACCACATTGCGTGAAGTGTTTCCTCTTTCAAACAGTTCTCCATAAGCGGTTCAACCAAGACATTATCTATTCCTCTGTTTTTGTACACTTGTAATCGAAAACCTGCAATGTGATTTAATATTTGAGCAACTAGTTCTTCTTTTTCTTTCCAAATATTTTCTAATGCAAAATGAGCCATTTTCCGAATCCGTTCGTCAGGGTGAGAACGTAAATTAATGGCTTGACCCACAGATAGATCTTTGGGTACTTCATCAACTTGTAACTTGACCTTTATATTACCAATAAGTGATTGATAAAGCTGACCCCAAGCATGGTACCCATCAACCATTAGGTCTGAGACTAACTTTTCTTCTTCCGCTGAAAGTAACAGTGCTGCTTTTTCTCGGAAATCAGTAAGTACAAATTTATATTTATGTAGATCCTTCGTTTCTAGTAAGGCTTTCCATACAAGTTCGTTTGTATGGAAAATGGTGTATTGAAATTCCTTGATCATTGATTCAAAGCGAGCATTTATTGATGACGTCTGCCCTCTTAGTCTCACTGCATTTTGATCATTTGGCTTTTGTGCAAGAAGACAAGTTATAAAAGAGTTGGCTTCAGATAGGTTTATCCGAATGTCAGCGATGTATTTCATAACAGACTCGACTCTAGACGAATCACTTACGTCGGATAGGTGTTGAAAGTTATTAATTAGTTCTTCAAATTCACTAACTTGAAGAACTAGTTGTTTTATGTAATTTTGAAATTTTGTAGAAATACTACCATCTAGGAACAATTTATTTAAATCCCATACTTTTGAATACCTTGTTTTTGGCATTATTTACCTCCAACTAGTAAAAGAGACATTATCATTTCTTCTTGACTTTTCAGTTCACATCACTTAAAGAATTCGAGTAATTCTTAAAAATCATTAATAGCGGAAATGACATTTTTTAATATTTCTATAGATTTAATTGGTTCGTTATCAAGCTCTAAACTGTGATTTCCACCTTCCACTACATTTAATATAAGATTTTGGTTGTTTTTCAATTTTTTAAAGCGTTCTTCAATGTAACAACTATCCTTATCTCCAATCATACATAGTCCTTTGTTTTCACTTCTAACCATTGCATTAAATACGTCGCTTCTTTGTAGTAATGGCGTCAACCACACTAGTTTTGCTTCTTTTAACGTTGGATGATCCTGCAAATTGCTCAACGCAATCGTACCTATTGATTTTGCCACAACATAATATTTACTGTATTTTTTGCCCTTGGTTGCGTTTTCAATCGTTTGTTGTACATCACTTGCGAAATCCTTTTCATTTAGAGCAGCCATTTCTTGCCTGCTAAATTGATAGTTAATGTGTAATACATCAAAGCCTTTCGAGTAAAATACCCCTGTTGTAAAGTGTAACAATGGAGCTTGTGTTGTGTAACCAGCCCCTGGTAAGACAATAACTAAACGATCTGTTTCATCACTTTGTTCTATTAATCTATAAGGAATATTTTTAGAACCACTTATTTTATTAGTCATCATTTCCACACTCCCAAAGTTTTTTATATACTCATTGCCCAATTTTTCTTTTTATGTATCTCACTTCGCTGACCCCACTACATGAGTGTTTTTGTCATAATATAGTCCGTTTGTTCCTCATCACCCATGTAAAAAGAGTGAGCGCCAGTTTGAACAAACCCTAATTTCTTATAAAAAGCAATCGCATTTTCATTCTTTTCCCAAACGCCTAGCCATATTTTCTTTTTATTCGTTTCTTGCGTAATTTCAATCGCTTTACTATATAGATATTTACCCAGACCGTGTTTTTGAAATTTGTCCTTTATATAAATCCGCTCGATTTCAAGTGAGTCATTCCCCATTTCTTCCGACTGAGCATCATTAGTATTGACCTTCAAGTATCCAGCGAGTTCATTTTGAAAATAGACAAAATAGAATTGCGATGACATGTTGGATAATTCTTGTTCCAATTGTTTTAGGTTAAAGGCCTTTTCCAAATAAGCACTCATATTTTCGGGTGAATTTTGATCCTTAAACGTCTCATTAAATGTTTCACAACTAATTTCTTGAAGTGTCTGTAAGTCTTCTAGGTTACATTGTTTAATATAAATTGACATTAAGTTATTTCTCCCCTTTTAAAAAATCAATCACTCTTCCATACTAACATAATATTCCAAAAATACGATTGAAAATTCCCACATAAAAAGACGACCTCAGGGGTCGTCCTTTGTTTAAGTTCTTCTTTCATAAAAAGATTTTCGATACTCCATGTATATCAGTATTGCGGTAAACCTTTTATCATTTCTCAAATTTTGTGATATCCGTTTAGGCTCTTTCTCATAAATCATTTATCATTTTACAAGTTCGTGATATATCTATCATCAATTAAGCATCCTAAATCGATAGTAAATTCTCAAAATTGTAAGTACCAATCCAATGATAAAAGTGATTACCAAAAAGATCATCCCTGAAGGAAACAGGCCGAATGCATCCATAATCGTGGAACTGTTATTCTTTAAAGTTGGGACCATAAATAATAACCAGCCAATTCCTACAACAGGTATCATTTGAGGAATCAATCGGAAAAAGAATCGCCATGATCCATGTTTTTTACGCTTTTCTGACCATTTATTACTTCTTAGAATTCCTCTAATTCCTAAAATCAAATAAACGAGTGTCAACACACCTAGTGAATAATCAATGATTTTAGGTGTTGGGGCTTTTAAAACGGGTGCATGTCCTTCCGTTAATTGTATGATACCAGAACTCATCTCATACGAGTGTTCGAAAGTAGTTGTGAAACTATTAAGTAATACAGCAACTGCGTAGCCACTACTCGGCACGATATCTTGTTGAGATTGGAAAGTAGATATGGATCCGCTATGTGATATACGTGCTGGTTTAATACTGGGTGAGCTAATCGACCAACCAAGCCCATATTTTTCACTTCCAGGTTGTGATGAATACGATGCATTTAGTAACTTATGCGATAATAAAGGTTCCCCATTCTCATTTTTCCCTTCACTCGTATGCATTGAGAGCCATTTCCCCATATCACTAGCTGTTGTAAAGATACTTCCCGAACCGCTGAACATTTTTTCGAGCTCCGTCCAAGGCATTGCAGTGCCATATAAGGTGACAAATCCACGAGGTATTCCATATTCTTCAATTTCTCCTGAATTTACTAATGAGATTGAATTGGTCATTCCAAGCGGTAAGAATACCCTTTGTGTTAAATAATCATTAAATGTCAATCCGCTTATTTTTTCTATTAGAAATGCCAAGGTCCAGTAGTTTGCATTACTATAGGCATATTTCTTTCCTGGTTCCGATTGTAGCTTCCAATCATGGAAACGTTCTACTCCTTCTTTTAATGTAATCGCTGGCGCTACAATGGTTGGGTTCGGCACCCCAGAGGTGTGACTTAATAATTGTCGTACTGTTACCTGCTTCCATCTTGCGTCATCAAATGTAAGCTCTGGGAGATAATCAACAATCGAATTGTCCAACTTTATTTTCCCTTCATCTACCAATTGTAAAACAGCAAATGCAGTAATTGGCTTAGTACCAGAAGCAATCCCCATTTTAGACTTTGCTGTCAATGGGTTGCCTTCAGAATCATGCCCATATCCTTTTTCGTATAGCACTTTCCCATCCTTAACGATTACGATGGCTGCACCAGGCAGTCCATTTTTTTCGATATAATTTATAACGTATTCGTCAACATCGGCTGTATCAAGTGATGGAGCTGCCTGAGTTGATACAGGTACGAAAAGAAAATTCATGATTACAAGAATAAATCCTATTTTTTTACACATAATCATCCTCCGAATTATTGAATTCGTTATGGTTGGATTGGTCGAGTTACATTCATTCATAATTACTACATAGTATCCAATGTCCAAAAATAAAAAGACCATCCGTTCGATGATCCTCCCTTGTAGCAGTGTGTTAAATTGGCTCTCTTTATACTTTTTCCCTAATTTCTTCATAATCATATCTATTTTTCGTTTCTACCATTCCCCAGTAAGTGATATTATGATTTTCCATTCCAATGATAGATTATTTGCACAACGCCAGATGAAAACGATCTTGTATGAACCATTTTTAAATTTATCCTATGTTTTAGATCAGTAAACAATGGTTTTCCTTCTCCCAATACAACTGGGTGAATAGATAACCTAAATTCATCAATAAGTCCTAAATTAATAAATGTTGTAATGAGACTTGCTCCACCATATAACCAGATGTCTTTACCAGGCTTTTTCTTCAATTTATTTATTTCTTCAACAATCTTTTCATTTATAAATTTCGCTTGATCATCCGTCTTTTTTGTTCGGGAAAAAACGTATTTCTCTTTACTATGAACCAATTTCCAAATATCCTTTTCAGAATCAGACTCTCCATTTTGCGGAGTATACTGCCCCCATAAATCATAGCTTTTTCTACCATATAAAATAGTATCAATTTGATTTAAGAAATCAGTAAATTTCATATCAGGGTCCATAATGCACCAATCTATTTCCCCGTTTTTCCCCTCAATAAAGCCATCTAATGTAACTGCTAAATCTAGAATAATTCGTCTCTGTTTAGTGTGATTCGTCATAGTTCTCGATCCTTTCTTCTCAAATAGACACTTTCCCTTATATTCTACATATCATATGGCTTTCCATATCTAACTAGCACATGCCACAAAAGCTTTAGTTCCTGCAGTATCTCCTTCAAGCTACCACGTTCTTTCCAATTTTGAGGATTGCGGTGTAAATCCATAACGGCACTTCCAATTATACTCGCATTGATACAATTATTTTGTGCAATGCGGGCTGCTAGTGAAGGCATGGTTGGGCCTCTGAAGTTAGAAGGAACGTCATCTACCTTAAGTACAAATCCTCTATGCCACAATAATTCAATCGAATATTTAAGACATAGTTCTTCTAAGGTGGTTCCTATATTTGTCTCTTTAAAAGAGGGGTCCGCAACCAGAACTTCTACGTCTTCCTTAAGTGAAATATCTCCATGGACTTGGGCTTCTATATAATGATTAAGGTTACGTCTTGGTTCCTTTTTTTCTTTGGTTGTTACGTCTTTTTGAAGATTCACCAATAAATGATCGATTAATTTTGTTGGTGTTATATCTCTTTCTCCGATTGCAAATTCCCTAGAGAATGTCTCCTCTAAGAGTGCTGCAAGAATCATATTAAACTCTTCAAATGTCCCCTTTTCCTTAGGTTCTTGATGAGAATCTAAATACGTAAACGTAGAGCGAGTTGATACTTTGGGGTATAAAAGAAAGTAGCATGAGCCAAAACGTGGAGCTGGCCCGTCTGAATGTAACATTACATTCAATGCACCATATTTTGGACGTTGATGACTGGTGGTACCCTCCGTTTGATAGGCTCCTCCAAACATTCGCTTTTCCCAAAGATCACGATCGCCACCTGGAAGAGCTGATACACTCCCATTTGATATTAGGGTTTCGAATTGGCTTTTATATATTCCCTGTTCTAAAAGTGCTTCGGCAACGTTTTTCATCGTTGAATCTGGCCGATCAGGATGAAAATGGATTCCTATTCGTGCGTTATTTTTTAAATTTAAAACTGCTGTTCTGAAAACAGCGCTTGGGATATTCGACATTTTTAGTATATGGTTTATTATTTCGTTAGCTTCACGATTATGGTTCTTTACATAATTAGTAATATAGTCCAAAGCTAGTTGCTGAGCCCTAGTTAGCTTCCCCACGTGAAGTTCCTCCTTCCATTATAGAGATTCACTTATATGCAATTTAATTCCAAAAAAGAACTTCTCCCCATCCTGCTGTACATACTATTAACTGTTCTCGAAAATTTAGTTGTTTACCTTCTTTTTTGGGGAACAATACATTAGAGGTGGTTAAATTGATAAAAAAGGTACTCGTTTTTCTCTTTATTTTTCAATTACTATCAACAAGTGGTATTGCTCAAACAAATCAGCAAATACAAATATTCGATATAGATCAAGACAAAGTTATAAAAACTGTACAACTAACCAACGCAGATGTACAGCAAGAAGTAGAGAAATTTCTTAAGCGAATAACAGGCGTATATGCGAAATATAATCCTATTCCCTCTAACGGATACATGGTAAGAATTCAATTAGTACCAAATATTATGATAAGAAATAAATGGTTTGATGACCTTGTTGATGAAGTGACCGTTATTCTTCCTAATCAGGATGATCCATATCTAATGTTGTTTAATGACGAGAACCAACCATTTTTCTTAACCTTCGAAGGTAACACAGAAAAACTCTTGGAACTATTGGACTTTAATCCAAAACAGTAATTCCGCTTTAATCATGTACAAATTATAAAAACATCTTACTCAGTGAAAGATTATCAAGAGGTGATTGGAATGGATAAAGAAGAATTAAAACTCACGTCGGCTGAAATAGGAACGCTATGGGGAGAATATGTAAACGGCACTGCTGTTGATACTGTAAATAAATATATGTTGTCCATTATAGAAGATGAGAAAATAAAAGAGGTATTTGAAGATGCAGTTAAGATTTTTGCATCACAAAAAAGTCAGATAAAAACATTCATTGAAAGTCAAGAATTTCCTGTTCCGATCGGATTTACTGATGCTGACCTTAATAAGACCACCAAAAGATTATTCTCTGACATCTTCTGTTTGCACTATCTACATATAATGACCCTTCATGGTATACTAGGTCATTCTACAGCCCTTAGTTCTTCCGTAAGAAAAGACCTAAGACACTTTTATCAATCATGTTGTAATGATGGAATGAATATGTACAATAGAACAATTGAATTACTATTGGAAAAGGGACATTTTCAGAGAGACCCCTATTTTTATCCCGCAAAAGGACCGGAATATGTAACAGGACAAAAATTCTTAGGTGATTTTTTCGGAGATCAACGGCCATTAGCTGCTACAGAAATAATCGCTTTATCACTTAATATAAAAAAGAAAATACTGGAAAAGTCAATTTCTATTGGATTTAGCCAAGTAACCCAATCACAGGAAGTTAGAAAATTTTTGGAGAAAGCCGAAAGGGCATCAGATCAACAAATTCAAGCACTGAGTAAATTACTTAAAGATGATAATTTGCCTGTTCCCATGTCTTGGGAAACAGAGGTCACCAACTCTCAAGATTCACCTTTTTCCGATAAATTAATGATGTTTCATATAGGTTTCTTACTACAATCAGCCCAATCATATCACGGTGCAGGTCTTGCTTCTGCCATGAGATTTGACCTCGTAGCAACTTATGAGAAAATCATATTAAAAAATCTAATGATAACCAAAGAGTGGTTTAATATCATGTCTAAAAATAAATGGATCGAACAACCACCACTTGCTCCTAATCGAAAAGATATTGCAAAAAATAAGTAAAGATGTCCTTGAGTTGGGACATCTTATTTTCTTTGGGTCATTGTTATGTACTGATAATAGGTTTCTTGTATGTAAAATCCTTTCAATTATAACTAAACGACAACATATTAAGCACGATACTCGCTATTCACCAAGCTGTGGTTGCCACAATCAACCAAATCTGAGATTGAGTAAAAGCATGCAGCCTCTTTTCTATATTTCTTTTAATTATTGCTAAGACTACAAATCCGATTATCATAATACCAATCGTTATCCCAAGAAAAACATCCACTTCACCCCCTCTTTCTTAAGAACTTTAAGGTTCTTCCAATAATATGTAACAAATAGATCATAAGTGAATATATGACTATCCCGAGCGAATACTTTATGGGGTGTGTTTGCGAATTAATTCCGTGTAATTCGTTATACAATTCTTCTTGTTGTTGAGACCATAAAGTGATAAATATAGTAATAACCATTAATATTAATGCTAAAATTGCTTTTTTATGAAAGGTTACGTTAACAAAACTGTGTTTTAACGCATTTGCCAACTTTCCCTTTCTATGAGCTACTGTTTCCGATTTTCTCTGGATGGGAGCTAAAAAATAAAAAAATAAACCTCCTCATATAATAGCCATCATGACCATACTTGTATAATCCATGTAAAGTGAAACCCCTT
The DNA here is from genome assembly GCA_003640645.1 of Fredinandcohnia aciditolerans. Lineage (GTDB taxonomy): Bacteria > Bacillota > Bacilli > Bacillales > Bacillaceae_L > Ferdinandcohnia > Ferdinandcohnia aciditolerans. The sequence goes on from QGHH01000015.1 coordinate 107,653, forward strand.
CCTACAAATTGTCTCGGTATTTCCCCTTTTAGTCTTTAATGATTTCTGATTTACCAATTCTACTTTTTTACCGAATTACCTTTTTTTAAGATGAATAAGAAAACTGTCTGCATCAATACAAACGGTCTCCTTGTACAAAAAAGCGATAACCCTTCAATGGATTATCGCAACTTTCGTTGAAATAAGATAAATGTTAGAAGAAAATGAGAAGTAATGCTCCTATTAAGAAACAATAGTATGTAAAAAAAGATAGTTTTCCACTTTTCATAATTCCCATAAACCACTTCAAGGCAATATAGGTCATTAACAGTGTTGCTATAAATGCAGCTAAATACGGTATGGCTAAGTCTGCTTTATTTGGTTCGTATAGAAAATCAGAAATGCCAAGAATAACTCCTCCGAGGCTCACGGGAATATACAACATAAATGAAAATCGAAGAGCCGTATCTGGTTTCATTCCAATAGCGACGGCTGAAATAATGGTTGCACCTGAACGGCTAATACCTGGTGTTAATGCGATCGCCTGACCAAGTCCAACAATGAAAGCATCCTTTATCGTAATATCACTTTCACCTTTTTTCCCTTTCATATTGCGGATTAACCACAAGGCAATCCCTGTAACGAAAAGCATTAGCGCAATTGTTGTCATACTAACATTTTCTGCTATAAAATCACTTAATAATATCCCAAGAACACCTGCCGGGATAGTGCCTATTACGATAAAGAAAACAAAACGAAAATCACCCTTATAACGAAAATCTTTCGTTTTTACATAACGAATTGAATTTACTGTAAGTCTTGCGATATCATTTCGATAAATAAAAAGTATTGCAACTAGTGAAGCTGTATTTGTTAAGATAGCAAAAGTAAATCCTTGTTCACCAAGCCCCAAAATTTCACTAGCAATCATGACGTGCCCACTTGATGACACGGGAATTGGTTCTGTAAAGCCTTGTACTAACCCAACAATAATCATTTTGATTATTAATATGATATCCAGATCCCCCATTGTTACCTCCTCATAAAACAAATAATAGGTCGACGCAATCGGACCTATTCTTAAATATAATATACTTAAATGAGAATAACCATCGACTAATCTTACAATTTAGCGGACTAATCTAACATTTTTGTCACGAAAGTTAATGAATTGAAATGAACTCCCTTCACAACTCTATCAACCAACTGAAAAAATTCATTATGTAAAGTGGAATTTTTCACATTTTTGTCACATACTGTTTTATCTTCTTTTGACTTATTTTGTCGAAGGGCTTTTCATTATGTAAAAAAATTTGCATAATAGTGTTTGTATTTGTTTTTTTGAAGCGTTAAATTAATAAAGAGGTGTAAAAATTGTTACAGGAAAATACGCAGTTTAATAGGGAATCTATAATTATATCAATCGTTCGAAAAAGAGATGAAATGATCCGCCTTGCTAGTTCAAATGGACTTTTAAATACAGAGACAATTAAATGCAGTCAAGAACTCGATAAACTATTAAATGCTTTTAATAACAATAAAAATTAATATCCACATGGTGTCCAACTTCAACTACCAAATGTCATTCAATCGTGACACCAGTTATTTTTCCCAACTAATCCTATTAGCTAGAGTCTTCTATTATATAACTTCAATTCACCTTCTGCGATAATTACTCAATTAAGAAATAGAGTTGCCTATCATCTCGGATCTACAACTCTAACTCTTTTCCTATTATTTTTATTAGTTTGGTCCTATATGGTGTGGGACAAGGGACCTGTCCCCGTGACCCATTTTAAGATCGGAAGCGACTTAGGAATTGTTGTAGGCGTTCGCTTTCGGTATTTTCTAGGACTTCTTCGGGTGTTCCTTGTTCGGCGATTACGCCGTTTTCTAAGAAAATAATTCGGTCGGCGACGTCACGTGCGAAATCCATTTCATGGGTGACCAAGACCATTGCCATTTCTCCTTCTTTGGCGATTTCACGGATCACTTCCAGTACTTCACCTACTAGTTCTGGGTCAAGGGCTGAGGTTACTTCATCAAAAAGCATCACTTTTGGGCGCATGACGAGTGCGCGTGCCATCGCTACCCGTTGTTTTTGACCACCTGATAGCTGATTCGGATAGTTTTCCAATTTATCACCTAAACCAACTTTTTCTAACATTTCGATTGAATTCTTCTTCGCCTCTTCCTTGGATTCTCCCTTCACATTAATAGGACCCGTCATACAATTTTCTAAGATGGTCATATGCGGAAACAAATTAAAGTGCTGGAATACCATTCCGATATCTCCTCTAATCTGCCTTAAGTGCTTTTCATTAGCTCTAACTAATTCACCTTTTTTCTCCATCTGCCAGAGGTTTTGGCCATTTACCTCAATGACCCCTGAAGTTGGTTCTTCCAATGTCATCAACAACCGAATAATCGTCGTTTTGCCAGACCCGCTCGGTCCGATCAGTGCAATCTTTTCAGCAGGTGCGATATCTAAGTTAATTCCTTTTAAGACATCTACCTCATCGAAAGATTTCGTCACATTTTTATAGGTTACAATCGGCTCAGCCATCGATAGCCACTCCCTTTTTTACATTTTTAGCTCCTGTTGGATCTTTCTTATCAAATCGTCGGTTCATCTTGTTTTCTAATTTTTTGATTAAGATTGCAGATGGATAACTTAATAGCAGGAAGAAAATAGCCACTAATGTATATGGTTCTAAATACGCCCAATTTCTCGCACCAAATTTATCCGCCATAAGTAACATGCCTGCAACCCCAACTGTCGATGTCAATGGGACCTCCTTGAACATGATGATTAAATAATTCCCCAGCATCGGGATGGTCGGAGGAATCGCTTGTGGAAGGATGACCTTAGTCCATCTATCCCTCACAGACATATTTAAAGCAATTGAGGCTTCCCATTGCCCTTTATCAACAGATTGAATACCAGAACGATAGATTTCTGAGATGTATGTACTGTAGTGAACCCCTAGTCCTAACACCGCAACGGTAAATGGACTTAAACTCACGCCTACATATGGAACCATCGGTAACCCAAAAAACAAGAAAAACAATTGCACAAGTGGTGGTGTCGAACGAATAAACTCAAGCACAAATGACACACCCCACTGCAAGGGTTTAAATGGGATTCGTTTAAGAATAACCCAGACAAAACCAAATACCATCGCAAAAATATAACATGCAATTGTTACCCCAAGGGTCACCCACAACCCTTTAAAAATCATCGGAAGTGATCCAAAAAACATATTCCAATCCCACATTATTCACTTGCCACTCCCTTCGATGAATGTTTTTCCGCCCACTTCGTTAAACCAATTAAAGGTAAGGCGATAATAAAATAGAATACTAGAATTAGTAAGTAGACAGTTGGCGTAGAAGAAAGATTGGTATTTGTATAAAGTTGGCCTTTATACACAATATCAGCCAAGCCTACGAGTGATATGAGAGAGGTTGCCTTTAACATTTGTATCAAATAATTGCCGAATTCCGGAAGCATCATCCGTACCGCTTGTGGCAAAATGACAATTCTCATTCGCTGAAAGCGTGACATATTCAGAGCAATCGCTGCCTCCGTTTGTCCGTGTGCAACGGATAGAATTGAACCACGAACGGTTTCTGACATATAGGCACCATAATTCATTGAAATGGCAATTACACAAGCCCAAAATTCGGAACCTAAATCAATCCCAAACAAAATTGGCAACGCATAGAAAAACCAAAACAATTGAATGATTAAAGAAGTGCCACGGAAAATTTCGACGAAAAATCCTGAAAATTTTCGGATAAAGATATTTTTCGATAATCGACCAAACCCCGCTAAAAAAGCAACTAGAAAGGAGAAGAATGCAGATGTAACTAATATTGTAATCGTAATATTTAAACCTTGAAGTAAAATTGAAAAGATCTCACCTATTTGACTAATTTGAATCACCTCGTTTTTGATTAAACCTGTGAAATTGAATATTATTTCTCACAATCTTCGCATTAAACACAAAATCCAGCGTTATCACACGAATATCCACTAAAAAACAGATCCCCCATTGGGAGACCTGTCGACTTTTCCCCGTGTTATTTTAAACTTTCAATCACTTGCTCCGTTGTTAAATCGTTTGGAACCAGGTTGCCTTCACCAAAACCAGATGGGGTAATGAGATCAAGAATCTCTCCACTTTCTTTAAGCTTCTTCAATTCTGCATTGTATGCCTCTATAAGTTCATCGTTACCTTTGGCAAAGCCAGCTGCTCCATAACTTGGTACACCCTTGATATCAGGTTGCTCAAAATCTTCCACAAATTCTAATGCATCTTGATCAGAAGTTTCTAATGCCATTTTCACCGTCATTTCTGTCCCTGTTGTCGCTTGAGCACGACCTGATTGCACAGCTGAGAATGTGGCTGGGATGTCAGCAACCTCAAGAATCTGGTCTTCACTAACACCCATTTCAGTTAAAAACTCTATTTCAGTTGTCCCAGACATGACAGCCACAACTACATCAGGATTATTAGCAATATCCGTGTAACTATGAAGATCTAATGGATTTCCTTTTTCAACAATTAAACCTTCACCATATTGAATTTCCGGTTCACCAAATTGCACTTGTTCTGCACGTTCTGGCAAAACTGCCATTCCTGCTGTGATGACATCAAATTTGCCAGCTTTTACTCCTGGAATGAGTTGATTCCACTCTGCAATTTGACCTTCTACATTTTCAATTCCCATATTGTGAAAAACCTTTGTAGCAATCTCAACGGCTGCTCCTTTTAATTCTCCCGTTTTAGCATCTTGATAAGCATATGGAGGTTCATTTGAAAAACCAATTCTAACGGTTCCTTTTTCTTTCAGCTCTTCTAGTAAACTTGAAGAATCACTACTAGACTTTCCTCCCTCAGTTGTTCCACCTGCTTCGTGACCAGTTCCACAAGCTGTCACTATTCCCATGATGAATACTAAAAATAAAATTGATAAACGTTTTTTCATGTACCTATATTCCCCCTGAGTTTTTTTTCTAAAAAAAATTCTGATTGGTAATACTTGTTCAAAATGATTTTTGAAACGAAAGTACCACGAACAATGACGTCATATAAAATTGTATATCTTTTTTGAATACTTGCTCAAATGCCATATTATTGGATAATTCAGGATATATTGGGATTATTCATGTTATGGACTACTGACTAGGGGATTATGTAAACATACTCCTTTAGATTCATAAATGGTAACAAATGCTTCAAAATTGAAAACCACGGCCACCAGTCTCTATAAATAATAGAAAAGTAAGAATCTCCTATTCTTGAAAAAATAATAAATCATTTCCACTTAAAATTTAACTTGAAAGTTTTTAAATTCTATCGTAATATTATTTAAGTAAATCGAAATCGTTACGATTTATTTAATCAAAGAGATAATAAATGCACCAAGTAAAATGAACATTATTTTTTTTTGGTTTCTTAATCGTAATGATTACGATATGCATTTTACATATACCGAGTAAATCGGAATGATTAGGATTGAGAGGGAAAATGATGAAAATTAAGCACGGCATTGCCTTTTTTGCTTTATTAGCAACCATATTTTTGTTTGGATGTGTCCAAGAAAACAAAACGGGAACAACTGAAGCTAAAAACACTCCTACACCAACTGAACGTTACAAAATCTACACTACAGTCTTTCCATTACAGGATTTTACAGAAAAAATTGGTGGTGAACATGTAGAAGTTTTAAGTGTGTTCCCTGCAGGTGCTGACGCTCACACATTCGAACCCACTCCAAAAACAATGGTAAGGATTGCGGAAGCGGATGCTCTTATTTATGTTGGTGCAGGTGTAGAAGGCTTCATTGATGCAGCCATTAAAACATTCGAAAATGAAAGGGTGCAACTGGTTAAGGCTACGCAAAATATGGAACTTTCGAAAGCACAAGAAGAATACGAATTACTTAATGATGAGAACCTAACTGAAACTGAACACGACCACCATCAATTTGATTCAAATATTGAGAAAAGCAATATCCATGATGATCACGAGGTACATGTTGACAGTAATACTGGTACAGAAGATCACCATCATCATGGAGACGTTGATCCACATGTTTGGTTAGATCCTCTTTTAGCTCGAGAGTTGGCTGAAAATATTCTTCATATACTTGAGGAATTAAAACCAGAGGCTAAAAAAGACTTTGAAAAAAATTTTGATGAACTAGTAAAAAACCTGCATTTATTAGACCAAGAATTCATGGATGTTGTGAACGAGTCTTCTAGGAAAGAAATAGTAGTATCCCATGCAGCTTACGGTTATTGGGAATCAAGGTATGGTATTAAGCAAATTAGTGTTTCCGGATTATCTCCCACAAATGAACCTACCCAAAAGGATTTAACACACATTATTAACCTAGCAAAAGAACATAACATCAAGTTTGTGTTATTTGAGCAAAATCTTACTTCAAAAGTTTCTGAAATGGTAAAAAACGAAATCAACGCAGAAGCTCTAACTCTCCATAACCTGGAATCAGCTACAGAAGAGGATATTAAAAACAATGCTGATTATTTTAGCATTATGAGACAAAATCTAGAAACATTGAAAAAAGCTTTGTATTAATCAAAAATAGCATAGGTCCTTTGGGACTTATGCTATTTAAACCTATTTGTCAGCGCCTTTTTTGATAAACCATTTCCATATCCCTAACGAAATATATAATGTAATAAACATGGAAATCCAACTCCAGTACCATTTCCAATTTATATATTCAATGTTATCTGTGTATCTTTCAAGTATCACTTCTATACCCGTTAATAAAGAAACTATAGTACCAGTAAATAAAAGTCCTCTTAATCTGGATTTTCGTGGGTGATATAAATTATATATTGCACTAACAATTGGGAACGCAAAGTATTCAAATGTAAAACTAGTTCGAGCTGCATCATCAAAGAATCGAACCGGATAATTGATCAAATTTAACTCGGACACAAGAAAGCCTAATGGCCATGTAATTGTTTGCATAATAAGAAAGCCAATAATGGCTAAGCGAAGTTTCGAAACTGGTACTAAAAAACAGAATAATAAGATTCCTATTATCCATGATGATAAAAGGATTATTATTTCTAACATATATACCTCACCTTTTTCCGGAGCAAGATCATTATAGGTGCGTGTACTAGGTGTTGTTACTAAATAATCTCAATCTTCATTATATTCCATAATTTATATTATCTATACTTTTAATGCCTGTCTATAGAAATTAGGCAAAATTACTATATTGCATATAACTTTTTTACTATACTCACATAAAAGGGAATATATGGGACTTAAATCCTAATTTGTGTAAAAATAGCATTACTTAATTTTTGTAATGCTCTTTAATAATTGGAAGTTGTTTACTGATTCCTTCAGCAATTTGAACCTAAAAATTCGTATTTAAGATTACAAACTTTGGCACTTTCTGATGCTCTTTTTCATTTTAGGGTACTTATATTCCACAATAAAAGCCCCCTAATATTCTCTTTATCTACCAAATAGATAAGTGGATATTAAGGGACGTTAAAAAATGCTTAAAAAAAATATTTCATTTATTTTTTTGAGGTTTCGAGTTTAGTACCTTTACCCCTTTTTCTACATAGGAATCCATGATTTCTTTGGGAACCATGCTGCCTCCCGTTGCCCATGATATATGAACGGCATCCTTCATTTTTTCTGTTAAATTATTTTTCTTGATATAAAGTCTACCTTTTGGTTCAGCAAATAATCGAGCTGGGCCAGCTATTCCTGCTAATGCAGAGGGTTCTAAATAGATATTTTCTGTTTGAGCTAACATACTAAGATAAGCAAATAATTGGTCGTCTACCACCGTATAGACCCCACTAATTAACTGCTCCAATGTTTTGCCAACAAAGCCCGAAGGCCTGCCAACAGCTAAGCCATCCGCAGCCGTTTTGTTATCGATGCCAAAGTCTTGGACTGAAATCTTATCATGTTGCTCGGTTAATAAGCCTAATAACATACAAGGTGAATGCGTCGGTTCGGCAAAAAAACAGTGGACATGATTTTTGAAAAGTAGCTTTAGACCAAAAGCCACCCCCCCTGGCCCACCACCAACTCCACAAGGAAGGTACACAAACAATGGACGATTCTCTTCAATGGTAATATTCATCGTTTCCAATTGTTTTTTAAGTCTTGATGCTGCAACGGCATATCCTAAGAATAAATTGGTCGAATTTTCATCATCAATAAAATAACTATTAGGATCTTCCTCAGACTGTTTTCTCCCCTGTTCAACTGCTACACTATAGTCCAACTCATGTTCGACTACTGTGACACCCTTACTTCGGAGAAGATCTTTTTTCCATTGCTTGGCATCGACCGACATATGAACCGTTACGTTAAATCCTAGCTTTGCACTCATAATTCCAATACTTAACCCTAAATTCCCAGTTGAACCCACAACGATAGAATACTTGGAGAAGAATTGTCTAAAGGCATCACTGTCCAGTTTGCTATAATCATCATCAGTAGATAGAAGATTATTTTCTAAGGCTAAATCTTCTGCATGCTTCAAAACCTCATAAATACCGCCCCTTGCTTTAATTGAGCCAGAAATCGGTAGGTGACTATCACATTTTAAGAGCAGTTTTCCTTCTATTTTTTCAGTAAACAAACTCTCAAGGGAACGCTGCATCACAGGAATTTCTTTTAAAGGCGATTCGATAATTCCATTCATTTCCCTCGTTTCTGGAAAAGCACTTGCAAGATATGATGAAAATCTCTTTAACCTCTCTTCCGCATCACGGACATCCTCGACTCCTAAATAAACATGTTGAATCGCTCTTTCAAAATCTATGTACTTCGGATTGTTCCAAAACACTTCCTCTGTTAGCAGGAGTTTTTCTAATAATGGATAAGTTTGTATCCATTCGTCTATTGTTTTTCCTAATATCGTATCCATCTCAACACCCCTTTGAAATTGGTGGCTATATATGTATAGAGTAACAGAATGTATTTACTTTAATTTAGAAGAGGTTGAACAAATCGTCAATAAATAAAACCGATTTCCCGTTTGGAAAATCGGTTTTATATCAATTGTAGTTTATCATTAACTATACATCCCGCTTTTTAAAACTATAAATTGAAAGTACCACAATAAGTACTCCATATAACAACGCATACCAAATCATCACATTACTAGGATTTGAGATACTCGTGAACATCCCACCTTGTGCCATAGACAATGGGTTATCCGTCGTATCAAATAATAAGATTGTCATTTTACGATAGATTGAATCGATTGGAAATACGAGACTCATCACGATCCCGATATTTACAAGTGTCATTTTTTCGATTAGTGCACCAAATTGTTCAATAAAACCTCCTATAAACGCCGCGCCATATAAGATTATGGAAACAATGCCTGCATTCAAGGTAGTCATTCGTGTACTTAAAAATAATCCAAATGCAATCAAGACAAATGGCTGAATCGCAAATACACTCACAGCTTTCAGTATCTGCATTGGCATAAAGTCTAAATCCATCCACTCCGTTCCAATTCCTTGGTGAATGAGGATAATACTAAAAAATAATCCGATAGCGTAAGTGATTAAGAGTAAACCTAATCCAATAAATTTGCCCAAAACAAATCTAGCTCTAGAAATCGGTCGCATCAGCCAAGTATCAATTTGGTGACTTGCCACTTCACCTGAAATAGCACTAACACTAGACAATATTGTAAGAAGAGCAATGATAAATGATGAGAAATAAAGTCCGACACCTAAAAATTGTGAAGCAACGAACTGCTGCATTAAGATGGCTTGTGTTCCAGCGTTATTCCCCGCTCCCGGTGTTTCCTTACCAATAAAATAAATAGCCGTACCGTAAAGAGCCAGAAATATGAGCGTCATAATAATCGTAATTAAAAAGATCCGTTTTGATACCATTTCTTTAAAGGTTAATTTACTGATTGTCCACATAAGCGTTCTCCTTTTTCTGTTTCACCCAATACATGAAAACATCCTCTAAATGAGGGATTATGGGTTTCACTTCAAAGATTGAAACTTGTTTTGAAGCTAAGAATTGAATGAGTCTTGGTATATCGGATTCAAGCTCAAGCTGTAAACCCCATCTTGTTCGACCCTCTTCTACTTTTATTTTCTGATAACGTGTCACAAATGACGGCATTGAGGCATTTATTGGTTTATCCGTTACAACCTCCACTTTTGCTTCCGTCATCATTAACTCTCTCCATGGTCCCTGTGCAACCATCTCACCTTGATGAACAATCGAAACATGATCACACACTGACTCTACTTCATACAACAAATGGCTATTTAAGAATACTGTTTTACCTTGGTCTCGCAGATATACCATAAGGTCTCTGACATCTTTGCGTCCTATTGGGTCAAGTGCAGATGTTGGTTCATCAAGAAAGACTACCTTCGGATCATTTAATATAGCACAAGCAAGGCCAATCCGTTGGGACATTCCCTTTGAAAATCCACTAATTTTACCATTTTCTCTTCCTGTCATTCCAACTAACTCGATGACTTCATCAATTCGTTTGTTTCGCTCACGAACTGGTATCCTACATAATTCAGCATGACTTTGTAACAATTGCCTACCAGTTAACCAATCTGGGTAACGAAATAACTCTGGCAGATATCCTACTTGTTCCCGTGATTTTGTCGTTCCAATCGGTTCTCCAAGAATATAACCTTCACCACTTGTAGGGCGCAGTAACCCAAGAAGTGTACGAACGAACGTGCTTTTCCCAGAACCATTCGGTCCTAAAAAACCGTATACCATTCCTTCCCCAACCGACAAAGTTACATCCGATATTCCACCTTTTCCATTGTACGTTTTCGTTAAAGAATTCGTTTGGATAACGTTCATTCTCTTCCTCCATGTTGTTTATTAAGAAAAGTTCAGAGTAACCTAAATCACTCTGAACTCTTCAAATCATTTACTTCATTTTTTTAATTAATTCCATTAGTTCCTCTGCACCCATTTTACTTTGAGTATAGATAACATGGATATTGCTTTTTTCCTGCCATACCATATAGGAGTCCTCTTTACTTTCTACTACAAATCCAGGAGCATTTCCTACACGAACTTCAGTCATGGTAGAACCTTCTCTTTCTACATGAGGAATAGGCAATGTCGTCTCAATATGATCGATGTCTGCCAGCTGTGTCTTCACATTTTCGGGTAAAAATGGTAGAGAAAGCAGTGTAGCTTTTAACTCATCTACCGAAACTCCTTCAGGAACTTGGATTTCTGGAGATTTTGTACGCATATATCTGATATGTTGCTCGTTCTGCGTGTAATCCGTTTCAATTGCATCAAAGGTTGAAACAGAAAACGATTGTTTATCTAAAGCTGCTTCGAATTGTTGTTCTGAACCTAATTGAGTTAATAATTGATTTGCTTTTTCGACGTTTAAAGTAAAGGTGATAGTTGTTGCTGGAGTCACACTTACTGCTTCAACCTCATATTCCCCTATTTCAGGCACAGAGTAGCCTGCTTCTACTGCTGATTGATACGTATCAAAGAATTTCGACTCTCCTGTTATCTCTGACATTTCGAGTTTTCCAATTCCTGCCAAATCTAACGAACCTTCTTTATTTTCACGAACCCAATTCTCAATATCACTGATATCACTTTGCGTCAACTTCACCATCTCAAGTTGATTCACACGAAATAATGATAAAAATTCATTAGCTTCTACTCGAACTTGAGGAATTGCAAATGAGCTAAAGATAGCGGCTGCTGTAACCCCAGTTATAAGTAGACGTTTTGTTTTAGTTTTCAATGTACTCCATTCCTTTCAAACTTTGTTTCTTCGTTAGATTGATTATAAGATATTATTTATTGTTTTTCAATAAATATTTAATTACCATTAATATATTATTATCGATTCTCCAATCCAAATAAACTTCAAAGAAAAAAGACTAGGAATTTATCTTTTCCTAGTCTTTAGCTATATCTAAAATATACTTCATTGTTCAAATGGTTCTTCTTTTAATTATTAAGGTTGTTCTGCTGAGCGATTTGAATAAGGTTTCCGCAAGTGTCATCGAAGACAGCTATTGTTACTGGACCAGCATTCGTCGGTTCCTTTGTAAATTTCACACCAAGCTTCATTAATCGTTCGTATTCAGTTTGAATATTTTCTACTCCAAACATAGTAGCTGGGATGCCTTCAGCATATAACTTCTGTTGATACTCTTTGGCAGTGGGATTGTTATTTGGTTCGAGCACAAGCTCAGTACCTTGCTGATCTTCGGGAGATACAACTGTGATCCATCTAAATTCTCCCATGGGAACGTCATGTTTTTTTACAAAACCCAGAGTCTCAGAATAGAACCTCAGTGCCTTATCTTGATCTTCTACAAATAAACTAGTAACGATAATTTTCATACTGTTTACCTCCATCGATATGTCCTATGAAAAAATCTTGGTTATTGTCAACAATCAAAGAATCCTGTTGCCAATATATCATAACATTTTATCAGTATGGTTGAAATGAGGTCTATCTTTAATATGATGCACACTTTGTAATAGAATCAACCCTTAAATAACTTGTCTATTGTTTGTAACTACCGTTTATTCATTAGGCTCATATTTAGGTAAATTGATTATCGCCTTAAATAAATCTCCATCAACATGAATGTTAAATTTCCCTTTTTGAAGTTCAATAAGATTTCTCGCAATCGAGAGTCCTAATCCGCTACCTTGACTATTTCTAGATTCATCGCCTCTTTTGAAACGCTCCATTAATTCGTCTGCTGAGATATTTAACTCATAAGCTGAGATGTTTTTAAAGCTGATTCGGATTTCATTGTCCAGGTCCTCAATATCTATATATACCCTTGATCGTTCAAGTGCATATTTAAAAATATTCGATAAGATGTTCTCGATGGACCTCCATAATAATTTCCCATCAGCAGTAACATATACTTTGTTGTCTGGATGATTCAGCTTAATATTTAAGTCCATTGCTTCTATCTTATCATTCACTTCCCCAAGACCTTGGGTAATTAATGACACAATATCAATTTTATCTAGTTGTACTGGAATATTTCCACTAGATGCTTTCGATGCTTCAAATAAATCATCTGTTAGCAGTTTTAACCTTTGCGCTTTCTGATCAAGTACTTCTATATATTCACTTGCTTTTGCTTGATCTTTTTCATGTTTTAATAAATCTACGTACGTGATTATGGAAGTTAACGGATTCCTAATATCATGTGAGACATTGGTAATAAGTTCTGTTTTTAATCGTTCACTTTTCAACTCACTATCTACCCCTTTTTTCAACCCATCAGTAATGCTGTTGACATTTGATGAAAGTTTTGCAAATTCGCCATTTCCGACAACCTCGATTCGATGATGAAGATTGCCATCCTTCACAATCTCAATTCCTTTTTGAATGTTTTGGAAAGCTTTGACCTTTTTATAAGCAAACCAAGCGGCGAGTCCAATTGTAATGGGAAACATGAAAAAAGTAATAGCGATCAATAGTGGATAGCCAATTACAAGTAATACGGTTTTTACAGCAATGCTTCCACTTTTATAGACATCACCAAAAAATTTCACAAGTTTGTAGATGATTGTATAGATTAATGTGTGCTTAAGAAGCCTTTTATTTTTTACACGCTTCACAAGGAGCAGTAGCAATATTAATTCCAAAATCGCAAATGGAATCGTGATGATGGTGAACATATTCGTCATATTTTCAAACACGTCATCCACTAACATTATCCATAGTGGAATGAGAAGAATACACATCACAATATTTATGTCATTGTATAGTCTTTCTACTGGACGGAAGGTTAACTCTTGATCATGAAATGATTTTCTACCAACTACTAGCACTAAATAAATAAATGAAAGAATGAATCCTGCCAAGTATCCTAATATTTGATATAAACTTGTAGTAGCAACTGCTTTTACTTCTTGCCACTTTTGTGCTTTTTCATTAAAAAATGGTTTCGAAAATCCTACAAAAATAACGGTGTTTTCCATATCAATTTCATCGATTTGTTCGGTAATTCGATATAAATGCTCATTTTTCTCTGTTTCTTTTGGATAAAACTCTTGTTTGTATTCTTCAAATATCATGTATGCTGGTGACGTTTCAAACTGCTCTTTATTCGTACTCGAACTATTTGCAAACACATTGGTACCATCACTTGCATAAAAGAATGGCTCATAATCATCAAGATTTTGAATAAGCATATGAAACTCTTTTAAATCTTCTTTGATCATCTGATTTTTTGCTTCAGCGAGCTTATCAGCATACTCTTCTTTAAATTTATCAAAGTTCTTCTCTTCACCTAACTCAGGATGATAAGACCTAGAATATTGAAACTCTGTGTAATATAAATCTTCTTCTACTCGCTTCCATTCTTCCTGAGGAATGCTTTTGCCACTTAAAATATATTCTTCACTTTTATATTTCCCTAATAGTCTTGTGAGGTCTCCAATCAACCTTTCACTTTCCTTTACATAGGCCATGCTCTCTATGTAATGCTCTTCGGTTACACTACTAAAATTCCCATCATTCACAATCTCCACTTCAACAACGGCTCGAGCTATTCCTGTAAAACACAAGATCGCAATGATAAAAACAATGATTTTCGTTATAATCGAGTGGCTATATTTTTTCCACTTTATATCCAACACCCCACACCACCTTCAAATATTTTGGTTCTTTCGGATTGATTTCGATTTTCTCTCTGATTTTTCGAATATGAACGGTAACGGTATTTTCCGGGTTAAAGGAGGGTTCGTTCCATACCTTTTCATATATCTCCTCGATTGAGAATACTCTACCCGCGTTTTCTGTCAGAAGCCTTACAATCTTATATTGCACGGGTGTAAGATGGACTTCCTCGCCATCAACAGTGACGGTTTTACTTTCATCATCGATAATCAATCCCCCAGTCTGAACTATATTGGTTCTCGTATCAAGGCCACCGAAAGTTGTATATCTTCTCAGTTGGGATTTAACTCTTGCAATAAGTTCCAACGGATTAAAAGGCTTCGTCATGTAATCATCTGCCCCAATATTTAAGCCTATTATTTTGTCATGATCCTCTGATTTTGCAGAAAGCATGATTAAAGGAATATTGTTTTCTTTCCGAATTTCCATCGTCGCTCTCATTCCATCCATTTTCGGCATCATCAGATCCATGATGATAAGATGAATTTCCTGACTTTTGATGATCTCGATTGCTTCTAGTCCATTGGAAGCTTTACAAACCGTATAGCCTTCATTCTCTAAGTAAATTCCAATCGCATCGACGATGGCTTGATCATCGTCACAAACCAATATATTCATAACGTTCACTCCTACTTGTGGTGTTCACCATTTCTATCAACTCCTTAGAATTTACTATAAGGAAAGGATATCAATCAAATCTTAACAAACACTACATGCAAATCTTAAGATTTTCTTATTATTTTGATGCAAGTCCTATTCAATCGTGAAATTTAAGGGCAAATAAAAAGAGAACACAAACCTTTGGGTTAGGTTTATGTTCCCCTTCAATTAGATGATTAAATTAAGTTTTGTTTTATATGGTTAATTACTTCTCATCGTACGCATTAAGCGCATTTACACTGTGTGCCAAAGCAGAACCTGCTTTTAACGCTACTGCCACGAAAATCGCTTCTGAGATTTCTTCTAAATCAGCACCCGCTTTTTTGGCATTTTTCGTATGTAGGTTAATGCAATACGCGCAACCTGTTGTGTGTGCACACGCCACCGCGATTAACTCTTTCTCTTTTTCTGTTAAGTTTTTCGCCTTTAGAGATTTTGTGTCAAAATCAATAAATGCTTTAAAAGCCTCCCCATTTAAATCAGCAAATTCTTTTAGTCTTGCAAAATAAGCCTCTTTATATAGATCTTCATCGCCATTTCCATCATAGGCATTGAGTGCATTCACACCATGTGCTAAAGCGGAACCTGCCTTTAATGCTGTTGCAACAAAAATAGCCTCTGCTACTTCTTCTCTAGAAGACTCATTCTTTTTTGCATTTCCAACATGTAAATCAATGCAATAAGGACAACCTGTAATATGAGCTATTGCTACCGCAATCAATTCCTTTTGCTTCACGGAAAGTTTGCCTGCAGCTAGTGCTTGGCTATCAAACTTTATAAATGATTGAAATGCTTCAGGTGCATATTTTTTCAATTCTGGTAGTCTTCCGAAATATTCCTTTTTGTACAAACTCATCGTATATCTCTCCCTTAGCTATTTTTCACCAAATAAAATACGGCTATTTTACATAAATTTACTCACCTTAAAAACAAATATCTTCATCTACGGTGGATAAAATGTAAAAGCCCCTTCCGATGAGGAAGAGGCAATATGTATCCCACACTCATCTTTCAAGCAAATGCTTGCTGGAATTAGCACCTAGTTACATTCTTTGTAACGGTTGCTGCGGGTTCACTGGACCAGGTTCCTCCCCCGACTCTCGATAAGAGATGTCGTATTTTATTTTTTGAAATATTTAACAATATTAGCGTACATGAAGTCACATGAGGTTGTCAACTGAAATATCAAATTATTTCGAAAATACATCTAAGCCACAAGTATTAGATGAATGTCGTTTTTCGATAAAGTCTATAAACGTGTTAACTAGATTAGCAGCGACTGATTCACGTGTTTTATGATCTCTCGAACAAATACCTAGATAGTTACCTCAACAAAATCAGAAATTAAAGATGATTATCGTTCTGCTTTAGAATCCTAAATTGATTCGGGGAAATGCCTGTATTCCTCTTAAACACTCGCCAAAAATGAACATGATTGGAATAACCCACTTTTCCTGCAATTTGATTCACTTTTAAGCTTGTATGTATTAAGTATCTTTTTGCCTCATTTATACGGATCGCGTTCAAGTATTCAATAAAACTGCATCCTGTGTATTTTTTAAAAAGTCTACTTATATACTGCTCATTTACATGAAAATGATAGGATAAAACACCAAGCGAAATATCGCTTGTAAAATTGTTATTAATAAATGTAATAATCTTTTCGATTTCATTTTTACCAGTGTGATCTTGTTGTCCCGAAACTTTCATCTTTTCTAATGGACAAGCATCCTCTATCAGTCTATTACTTTCAATTAATAATTGGGATAGCAAAGATCTAAGGTACATATCCCTTTCTTTTAGATTCTTCTGGTACTCCTCGAATAGCCTCATGATGATAGAGTTGATTAATTCTCTTTTATTTTGGGGAATCGATATAATGTACGGACCATTTTCAAAAAGCTGCTTCACAATATGTTGTTCGCCTAGACTCAAAAAGCACTCTCTAAAATTGATCACCATTCGCTCATACACTTGATTGCTTTTCTTGACCGTTTTATGGATCACATTCTTATCAATAAATACAAGATGCTGATTCTTTACTAGGTACTCTTCCCCATTAATAATATAAATCCGTTCCCCTTTGGATAAATAATAAATTTCGTAATCTTGGTGCAGATGATGTGTTGCCATTGAAGGATGGTATCCACTAAAACGATTTATATAAAAAGGCTGTTCACGAAGAGAAACACTTATTTTTTGCACCACTATTCAACTCCTCTCCAAATGAGCAACAAAATTCTTTATTCGTTTTCTCATTTTTCACCCGCTTAAAACCTTGTACACTAGTTATGTTCTTTTTATTACATGTTCATCTGCCCATATCCTTCATTTTTTAAGGAATCGCAACTTTACTCCTATTTAACAAACGAGGAACTAGGAAAAAGGAACCCCCTCTCCTGTGTACATACTTTTTTTTCACATTCGAAAATGTAAACATAAACGTCTTCTTCTCACAAAATATGTAATGAGAAGCTTGCTAAACTAATATAGAAGTTTTTGAATCCTTTCTGATGAAAGGGTTTACAAGAATGATCTGATGATTACTTTTAGATGTACGCTGGGAGGTGAAATTTAAAGGTTTTTGGTTTAAATCCAGACTTAATTTAAAAATTACAAAGGTGGTATTTTATGAAGTTTAGAAAAGCAATGGTATTGGTTCTGGTTTTTTCCTTATTTGCACCATTTTTCTTGACCGGAAATGGAACGGCTCACGCTGCAGCAATCGATACGATCCCAAACACTACTAGGTATATGAAAGATTATGACAATAGTTTTCTATCTGTTTCTGGATATGCATCATTAGGGGTGAATGACCGAAGTGAATACATTGATACACCCTATTATCGACAGGTCAAGACCGAAAGAGAGTTTTTACAGGCCATTTTGGATGCACAAGCTGGAAGTGTGAAAGTAATTGAAATCGCTAAGGACTTAAATTTTGGGTGGAAGAATCTAAATCTGAGTTCTGAGGAAACAAAAACGTTTCGTTTCATTACGAAATATCGAGATCCTATGAACGGATTTACCAATCCAAAAATAGAAGCTTCTGGTGTTTCTCAACTAAATATTGATAATGTTGAAGGACTCACGATTTTTTCAAAAAAAGGAAAAACAATTAGATCTGTTGAGTTAAAATTACAACGGTCTACGAACGATATCGTCATTCGTAATCTGAACTTTGATGGCATGTGGCAATGGGATGATACAGGAAAACACAAGGAAGTCGGCTGGACTTATATCAAAATAAATGGTGCCAACAATGTATGGATTGACCATTGTAAATTTCCGATTGCAGCGGATGGATTAATTGATACAGAGAACGGTGGCTCCAACATCACCATTTCCTGGTCTGAATTCGGATTACCTGCGGATGAAAATCCTTCAACAGATAGTGATATTTATCAAACGATTCAGTTTATGGAAGAGAAATATGCTTCAAATGAACTGAATTCCGATAGTGTGTATTACAACATGCGTAAGGAAGGTGCTACTAAAGAACAAATCATGGCCTATGCTGCATATCACAGTAAGGTGCATTTATCAGGTTCAGGTGATAAAGACTATGTGAATTATGTGTCTAGTAGTGGAGATGAGATAAAGGATGGTAATCAGAGAATCCGAATTACACTTGCCTACAATACATATACCAATGTTGGACAGAGAATTCCTATGATACGCCAAGGTTCTGGTCATGCGTACAACTTGTATTTGGACAATTCCTCTCATCAAGCGATTTTAGAGAATGTCTCGGCAATTGCTGAATTCGGAACAGATACACTTTCACGGGCACTAAATGCTAGAAATGGAGCCTCGATTGCAGCAGATACATCTGTATTCAATGACATTAACGAGCCAATCATTGGTGCGGAGATTCAGGGATTAGATACTAAAAATATGGACGCCCAATGGGCTGAGTTATTCCAAGCAGCTTATAATAGAAACTTAATTGTAAACTCAAAAATTACCAACCAATATGGCACGTATACAGGAAGCAGCTGGGACAATAATGGTGAAAATCTGTTTACAACAGGATTTATATGGTATGACAAATCAACAATCGGAAATTGGGCATGGTCTTCTCATATTGTTGGAAGTGAAAATATGAGTAAAATGAATCCACCAACTGATCCATTTACCTTTGAATATAACTATGACGAGAAACTCCCTTATACGTATACCGTGGTTCCTTTAGACAGCGTTGTTCCAACACTTACAAAATATGCAGGTGCAAACAAGGTAAATATGAGCCCAATCGCATGGTTAAAAACTGACTATAACTCCAACAGTAAAGGACGATAATATAGGGGGACAGAGGCTCTGTGTCCCTCTGTCCCCTTGTCCTTACAGTTTAATTGGCCACTCCTCAAGGTTTTCAGCCATATCCCAGAACATATACTCAAACAAACTGGTTTTGACGACGATTTCTTCAAGTACTGCTAAATCTCGCTCCGGTTTTTCGCTTGCGATTTCATTGATTAGCGTCTTACAATCTTCCGCCAAGGCAGAAAACTCATCGGATGAATACATTTTCACCCATTCCCCATAAAATTCATGATCAACTGCTCCAGGCCATGTTACGAGCTCTTTTCCAATAAAGTTATAACTCCATGCACAAGCAAGGACTGCTGCGACAACATTTTCTACACCACCGAGCTGCGCCACATTCAACATGTAGCTTGTGTAAGAAGTTGTAGTTGATGCAGGCTTTGTTGCCTCAAGCTCTTCAGTTGATATTCCAAATTTTGCGGCATATTGGCGGTGAAGATCCATCTCCATCTCTAATGTCCCATGCAAAAGATTTGCAAATATGGACATCGTTTTTAAATCTGGAGCCTTTGCACTCCCTAATGCAAATAGACGGCAATATTCAATCAGGTACACATAATCCTGCTTCATATAATGCTTAAACTTATCCTTATCCAACCAACCCTCGCCAATCCCTTTCACAAATGGATGCTCCAAATACGAAATCCAGATAGGCTCCACTCGATTCCATAAACGATCTGTAAAAAGACTACTCACTTTCTTGTCCCCTCTCTCCATTTGACCTTGGGGAGATAAAAAAACAAAAACCCATCACTAGTTTGCTAGGAATGGGTTAGGCAATATAAAATCGTTCAGTCTAAACATAACGTGCCAACTCCACTTCCCTACGCTAGTGTTACCTAGATCAGGTTCAAAGGGTCGATATTTCATCTATCTCTCAGCACAAACATGCTCCCCTAGTCGAATTGTTAGATTATTAAGTTACTAGATACTAGTTAATCATAGTGGCTATGAAAAGGCAAGTATTCATGTCCATTGTCCCGCTTGAGTCATTGTCCTACTCCGAGCTTCCTGCAATTAAAACAATCATTTCATATACTTTGCAACCAACGCATAGCATCTTTCCCTAGTTAGACTTGCTTGGGTAGCAACATATTCTAAGGTTTCCGTCGAGCCACCTTTATATTTCAGTGAAGATTCTTTTGCAGTTTCATCTCTATATTTAATCCAATTCCGCTGTTCTTCTCGTAATTGATCCATCTGTTCAGAATCAAGCTGTTCATTCAATACACCATAAATTTCGTTCAATTTCTGATCCCACTTTTTATACCTTGCCGCCTCTTGTTCTTCTAATTCTGCCATTGTTGTTGTATCTTCGGCGTTTCTATCTGCTTCTTCCATTTCATTTAATTCTTTGAGATATGTATCCTTCATACCTTGTTTTATTTCTTTGTTGTCATTAGACTTCGATGACTCTTCATTTTCATTCGTTGATGGTTCTTTAGATGTCACATCTTTGTTTTTAATCTGAGTATGTTCAGGACTCTCAGATTTAACTATTTCACCTGGCTCCTCATCGGTAGCCGGTTTTTCCTCTGTTTTTAGATCGGTGCTAGTTTCTGATTCTTCAATTTCTGGTTTAGCATTTGCCTCATCCGTTGAATTACTACATGCAACCAACGAGAAAAATGCTATGATAATCATTACAATTTGTAAACGCTGTTTATTTTTCATTACACTGCCTCCTCTTCCAAACTAGTATATCATAAAATTTTCCAGTAACATTTAAGGAAGTTCAAATTCTTTTTTAAACAATCCTCACCTAATACAAACAAAAAACACTCACATTTGTAAGTGTTCGATTTGACTATATTGTGTTACCTTTTTTCTTAGCATCTGCATCCAAACCAGCACCAATGGCAATACCCATGCTCATACCAAACGATATACCTAACGCAAAGTTGTCAATTATTGTTAATCCAAACACTACACCTAAACTCATACCAATAGACATATATAATGATAGATAAAATCCTTCTGAAACCAACTTATGCTTCTTCTGAAGATGTGAAACAATTCCTTGGATGACTTGTTTATGCTGTTTACATTCTTGCTCAATACTATCTATTTTTGCTTCTAACCCCATAAAATGTTTCTTTAAATCAACTAGATGTTCTCGGCATTCCTCACAATTCGTCGAGAAAGAATCCAGTTTTTCGACCACTCTTTCACATTTATTTAAATCAAGTTTTTTTGATTGTTCTTTACTTATGTTACTCCTTAGCTTCCATATATTTGTTTTAATATCGTCTACAAGATTTTCCAATACACCACCGCCTAATGAGATCTTAATTTGGCCAAGGTTCGTTTTTTCTTATACCTTATTTACGAATGAAACATGATTTAGTTTCATTTTTTCATCCACTTTTTACCACTCCTGTTTAAACCGATACAAAAAAAGAGAGGATTAACAACAATCCTCTCTGTTACCTATATTTCGCTAGCTACTCCATGTATAATTGAACTTTACACGAAATAAAGATTAATCAACCATATTGGCAAATGGCTTCTTTCTATGTATTTTTTTAAAACCCTTAATCAGTTGATTTTTTACATCATTAGGATCCTCGACAGTTAGTTCTTTCCAACAAACAATCAAATGATTAATATCCTCTATTTGCCAAATAACCCTACCACCGTAGTGGCTCGCATTTTTTCCACTACCGAATTTTAATAATTGTTTTATTCTTGAATTCAAAGTGGCAGAGCTTTTTCCACCACCGGCTTTCCCAATATAGATTACTTTCGTACCCATTATCCAACTTTCATTTAATTTTTCTACCGGAACATTCGGGTCTTTTCCTTTAAAATAACCACCCGTACCTTCTGTTAAAAACTCTGGCGAATCATCAGGGGTATAAAGCACCATATAAACCCCTTTATTATGTGGAACGATAGAGTGATTTTGCATCAATTCAGTAACCGGAATATAACCTTCGAAGCCATAATCTTTAATTGATTTAAAATTATTATAATCCATATCATCACCTCATTAAATGAGTATGAGTGCAACTTACTTTTATTCAATCTAATTGTATACACTACCTTAAAAAGGGTAGAGAAACAGGATTATTATCCACCTTGGCTACTGATGCGTCCTTTCGTTATTCATTTAAAAAAGGTACCTGAACCCTTAAGTATACAGGGTTTAGGCACCTCTTCTTTTCTTTAAATATACTTTGCTGTTATTGATCGTTCACAATTTTTTAGTCCTGCAGGTGGTCCTTCATATAAAATTTCTCCACCACCTGTACCTCCATCTGGACCTAAATCAATAATCCAATCACTATTTCGTATGACGTCTAGGTTATGTTCTATGACAATAACTGTATTACCCTTTTCAACTAATTTTTCGATAATCGCTAGAATATTGGAAACATCGGACAGATGCAGTCCGGTTGTCGGTTCATCTAGAATATAGATATTCCCCTTTTTATTTATCTCTTTTGCGAGCTTCAGTCGTTGACTCTCTCCACCAGATAATGTGTTTAGTGGTTGGCCTAAAGACAAATATCCAAGTCCAACAGTCGCCATACTTGTCAATTGTCGCTTGATATCTTTGGCTTCAAAAAACTCCACAGCTTCTGCGACAGACATATCCATAACCTCTACAATATTTTTTCCTTTGTACAGGTATTGAAGGACCTCCTGTTTGTAACGATCTCCGTGACATTCACTGCATTCCATTTCCATTTTATCCATGAAGGATAAGTTAAGCTCTACCGTTCCTGTTCCACCACATGTTTCACAAGCACCTTTTGAATTATAACTGAATAATCCACTCTCCACATTGTTCGCTTCTGAAAATGCTTTTCGAATCGAATTCATAATACCGGAGAAGGTTGCCGGATTGGATCGTATGTTACCATGAACCTGGCTTTGGTCTATTCGAATGGAATCTGGAAAATCCTTTGCAAAAACCTCGTTTACAAGCGTACTTTTACCAGAACCCGCTACCCCCGTAACAACAGTAAAAACTCCGATTGGCACGCGAATGCTCACATTTTTCAAATTGTGGAGGCTACTTTTTTTACTTTCCAAAAACTCATTAACAGGTCTGGGATTTGTTTTAATTTCCATTTTCTTGTTTAAAAACTGAGCAGTAAGTGTATCAGAAGATAATAACCCCTGATAACTTCCACTATACATGATATGTCCTCCACCAGTACCTGCATTTGGACCAACATCGATGATATGGTCTGCAATTTGAATAACATCAGGGTCATGCTCCACAACTAAAACCGTATTTCCCTTATCTCTTAGCTTTACTAGTAATTCATTTAATCGATAGACATCACGTGGATGTAGTCCTGTACTTGGTTCATCAAATATGTACATTAATCCAGTTAGGTTACTGGACAAATATTTCACCATTTTAACACGCTGAGACTCTCCACCAGATAGAGTAGGTGTTTCCCTTGTTAAGGTCAAATAACTTAGTCCAATTTCGCAAAGATTTTTAACACGTTCTGCAACCCCGTCTACAATTGGTTTCACACTTGGTTCATCAAAGCTTTGAAGAACATCCATTAATTCATCGAGTTGCATGGATGTCAGGTCATAAATGGAATAGCCTTTGAATGTTGAAGATAAGACCCTCTCATTGTAACGTGACCCTTGGCAGCTAGGGCATGTGCCAGTTGTTGTAAATTCTTTGAGCTTTTTCTCGGCAGCTTTCGATGTATCTTTATCTCTATTTACATTTTGTCTCATAAATTTAACGGCCAAGCCTTCATACGTTGTGTTGATCTCGCCATTCATATAATTAACGACGATTTTTTCCTCACCGGCATAAACGAGCTTTTCAAACTCTTGTTTTGTATAATCCTTTATTTTCTTATCGTTGTCGAAGAATCCAGACTCAGCATATGCTTTCCATTGCCATGTCCCTGGCCCAAACCCTGGAAGTAAAATTGCTCCCTCATTTAAAGACTTTTCTTTATCTAACGCAGCTTCGAGGTTTAACGTAATCGTTCTACCAATCCCCTCACAATGTGGGCACATCCCAAGTGGATCATTAAAAGAATATGCATTACTCCAGCCAATGCTTGGTTGTGCAAACCGTGAAAAAAGAAGTCGTAACAAAGGATGAATGTCAGTAACCGTCCCAAGAGTTGATCTTGCATTCCCACCAAGACGTTTCTGGTCAACTATAATCGCAGTGGAAAGATTATTAATTTCATCCGCCTCAGGCCGGCCGTATTTCGGCAGAAACTGACGGGCAAAACTACTAAAAGTCTCATTTAGCTGTCGACCTGCCTCCTGTGCAATCGTATCAAAAACAATCGATGACTTCCCAGAACCAGAAACCCCGGTAAAAATCGTAATTTTCCCCTTCGGAATCTGAACATGAACATTTTTCAAATTGTTCTCTCGTCCATTAATAACTTCAATAAACTCCTGCATCATTCAATCATCATCTCCCTTACTTCGTACAATTTAGCTTGTCCATCTTACCACAACTTGGGACAGAGGGACAGGTCCCGCGTCCCACTATTTCTATCTAATCTACCTCCTAAATCACATCATTCAATTTCCTTTTATAAAAATGGAAAAATAATGAAATAGGCATTTTAATTGCCTAATCAAAATGATTGAGGAAAATTTTCATATGACCAGACAAGTTCAACTTGGTAAAACAGATCAACAGCAGATGAAACCAAGCGATTGACCAGCTGTTTGAGTAGCATTTACTTTTATAAGTGACTCCTACATATGGTAAAATATAATTCCTTGGCAGGGGCATTTCATAAAACGAGTTGGCATCTATATGACCAGCTCGTTTTTTCATATAACCACTTAACATGCTGGTACCAATTCCATCCATCGATTATCTCTCCCTCTTCCATATAAGCAGAAAACTTTAAACTGTTTCTTATAGAATGTATCATTATTTTTGCACGCTAATAAAGTACCACTGATTAGCAAAGTATATAATGGTACTTTTTTTTCATAACAATCAACTGTTAAGGAGGTTACAAACAATGAATGTAGACAATCAATTTATGGTATCAACTTACACTCTCCCTAATGAAGTTGAATTAAAAAACAGACTGGTCATGGCACCAATGACTAACTTTTCATCTAATCCAGATGGAACTGTTTCTGATGCAGAAGTAAGTTACTATGCACGTCGTTCTAGTGGAGTGAGCATGGTGATCACGGCTTGTACATATGTTACACCAAATGGAAAAGGATTCCATGGTGAATTTGCTGGTGACAAAGATGAGATGATTCCGAGCTTATCTCGTTTAGCCAACGCGATTAAAGAACAAGGTGCGAAAGCGATCTTACAAATCTTTCATGGCGGAAGAATGTGCCCTCCTGAATTAGTTCCAAATGGAGAAATTGTAAGCGCAAGTGATGTACCCGCAGTTAGTGGCGGAGCATCAACCGAGGAACCTGATGTAAAACCAAGACCATTAACTGAGGACGAAGTTGAAGGTATTATTAAGGCATTCGGAGATACAACTCGTCGTGCAATTGAAGCAGGCTATGATGGAGTTGAAATACATGGAGCTAACGGCTATCTCATTCAACAGTTCTTCTCTCCTCATTCAAATCGTCGTGAAGACCGATATGGAGGCAATTTAGAAAAACGTATGACCTTCCCCCTCGCAATTGTGGATGAAGTGCAAAGAGTCGTAAAAGAACAGGCAACTCCTGAGTTTATAGTTGGCTATCGTTTTTCACCAGAAGAACCTGAAACACCCGGAATTACAATGGGTGATACACTTAAACTAGTTGATACATTAGCGAATAAAGGCTTAACTTATTTACATGTGTCAATAAGTGAATTTTTCTCAACAGCAAGAAGAGGTGTTGAAGACACAGACAAACCTCGTATCGAATACTTGCTAGAAACGATTAATAATCGGGTTCCTTTGATTGGAGTCGGGTCTATTTATTCAGCAGATGAAGCTCGAAAAGCCTTTAATACAGGAGTACCTTTACTTGCATTAGGTAGAGAATTAATCATTGACCCAGATTGGGTACAAAAAGTAGCAGAAGATAAAGAAAAAGAGATCATAACAAAAATAGACAAAACCAAGCAAAAAGAATTAGTTATTCCAGATCCACTCTGGAATGCAATCATCCACACCCCTGGCTGGTTCCCAGGCGTATAGGTGAGTCAGAGGGACAGGTCCATTGTCCCTCCATTTTTTTGGAAAAAGGGACACTGAAAAGCCAGTGTCCCTTTTTCATTGTTAAGATACCTTTTACTCCTTTAACTAAGCCTAATCCTCAAATAACTCTATATTAATCTTTTATTGCTGGGTATTCGATATAGGTATCTGCAACTTTTGGAAGGTTGGAAGAGGTAAAGTTTTCCCAATTTATTTTATCTGCGGTGGACTTAGATAGGATAATTGTTACAATCGGTCCAATCTTCGCATTTCCATACGCATCTTGTAATGGAAACACCCAATCAAGTGTAACTTCAGATACGTCATCCCTGTTTGTATAAATCTCTTGTAAGATATCGGCGCTATCTCGTTGTATACTTTTGCGAATTGTATTTTTTGTAAAGTTATCGTCAGCTACAGCCTGTACCCACACAACATCTCCATCAACAGAGACCTTTTGTACTCGATTTTTTAGCTCTTCTTCATCGTGATTCGATGTTTCGCCTGCTTCCTTCTTAACTGCGTATTCAACAAAGCCACTTAAATCCTCAGGTACTTTTTCTTTTTCTGCTGTCTGTTCTTTACTAGGTTGCTCTTCTTTTTCTGCAACTTCTTTTTTATTTTCCTCTACTCTTTCTTCTTTTTCTGCTGCCGTATCATCCGTTCTATTTTGCTCCTCTTGTGGTGCAGGAGGAGCTTGATCTTCCTCATCCCCACCTAATATGGCAGCGCAAGAGCCAATAATGATAATAAGAATGAGTAACCCGAGACAGCCAAGACAACCTTTCTTTTTCTTATTACTTTTCTCTTCAGCCAAAATGAACACCACCTAATAAATTTGTTCCCTTATTTTTTGAAGACAAATTGTTTTTATACAGTTGTTCAATAAAGAAGCTACGTATAAAGGTTTTCTGAAGTGGAAACATAACAGCATCTAGAGGTGACTTTTATAATTTGGAGGTGAAAAAATGATGTTAAAGGATTCAAAAGTGGATGCGAATGGGCATATTAAAAACAAACAAGAATCTAAAAAGCAAACGAAAAATAAACCTGAAACAAAATAGACTCAAAGGGACGGGTTCATTGTTCCAAGGTGAATGAACGTATCATCCACTCTTAATATCTTGATTAAAAAGCTATTTTAAGTAGAAAAATTTAAGTAAGATATGATAGATAAAATAAACTACGACATAACATTCCGTTTTTTAAAATAAGAAAAGACCAACCATAACGGTTGGTCTCTCAATCGCCTAGCGACGTCCTACTCTCACAGGGGCAATGCCCCAACTACCATCGGCGCAAGAGCTTAACTTCCGTGTTCGGTGGTCGGCTTCCGATGAGCGGCAGATTTCTGCGTCAGCTGCGCTCACTCCAATCCTCATGTACATAGTACATTCCGGTTGTCGCTCCCTTGCTTCCTTGAACTCTTTGCTCCTCGAAACCCGGCCTACTCTATTTTTTATTCTTATTCCCGTCAAAAGCGTCTTTAACACCATAAAACCTATCGGTTTTGAAAAAAAAAAAAAGACCAACCATAACGGTTGATCCTTTAGTTGCCTAGCGACGTCCTACTCTCACAGGGACAAAGCCCCAACTACCATCGGCGCAAGAGCTTAACTTCCGTGTTCGGTGGTCGGCTTCCGATAAGCGGCAGATTTCTGCGTCAGCTGCGCTCACTCCAATCCTCATGTACATAGTACATTCCGGTTGTCGCTCCCTTGCTTCCTTGAACTCTTTGCTCCTCGAAACCCGGCCTACTCTATTTTTTATTCTTATTCCCGTCAAAAGCGTCTTTAACACCATAAAACCTATCGGTTTTGAAAAAA
>QGHH01000134.1 GCA_003640645.1 Fredinandcohnia aciditolerans
ACAACCGCTCGGCCACGTCGCGGATGCCGACCAGCGCGCTCTCCAGCTCATTCAGCACGCTGCGGGCGCGCGGCACGAAGCCGCGGCCGAGAGTGGTCAGCTCGACCTTGCGCGTGGTGCGCGTCATCAATTGCACGCCCAGCGCCGCCTCCAGCTTGTCGACGCGGCGCGACAGCGCCGACTGCGACAGGTGCAGCGCCTCGGACGCGGCGCGAAAACTGCCCAGGTCGGCCACCGCCAGGAAGGCGCGCAGATCGGCAAGATCGAAATTCATGCGTTTTCATCAAGAATTGAACGAATTTTTGCACTTTACTCGATTCCGAGGGCGGGGCACGATGTCTCCCAGTCGCAACCAATAGCGGCCCGAACAGGAGACCCACCCATGAAGCCGTTACGGAGAGCCTGCCTGCGCACCGCGCTGGCGCTGGCCGCCGCTCATTTGCGCCGGGTAGCGGTCGGCCAGCGCCGCCAGGCCGACCTTGTCCAGCGCCTCGTCGACGCGGCGCTTGATCTCGGCGCGGGCCACGCCGCGGGCGCGCAGGCCGTAGGCGACGTTGTCGAAGGCGGTCTTGTCGGGAAAGAGCGCGTAGTCCTGGAACACCATGCCGATGTCATCGCCGCGCAAGGCGCACATCTGGTCCTCGGTCGCGGCGAGGATGTCGATCCCATCGAAGCGCACGTTGCCGGTCGCCTTGGCCGTGAAAGGCAAAAGCTGCATCACGGTCAGTGCCGTCATTGATTTGCCGGAGCCGGATTCTCCGACCAGGCCGACGACCTCCCCGGGCGCAACGGCGAGGTCGACATCGTTCAGG
>QGHH01000135.1 GCA_003640645.1 Fredinandcohnia aciditolerans
AAAGCTAGAGTAATGGGTAAAGCGGAGGAGGTACAAGAGTAGATGGAGGCTGACATGGAGGCCATGAAAGAGCAAATGGCCACAATGATTGAGGTCATGATGAGCATGAAGAAGATAATGGAAGCCAATGCGGTTGCAGTTGCCGCTACCAGCGCTGTTGCTAAGGTGAACCCGATGCCCCCATCTGGCCTCAACCAAATGAATCATCCAACCTCAGATATGGTAGGCAAAGATTTGGGAAGTACGGATGACCCCATGATGTGCAAATTCAAAACGAGCACGCCTTCCCATCATATGGCTTGCCTCCCAACTATACACCACCCAATGTGGCATACACTCCCAATGAGAATGTCAATAACTCCACTCCCATACTCATTGAGAGCCAACAACCTCAAACTGATCATGCACATGTCTCTCAAACCATGGGGGAGACACATGAAATTCCCCACCACAATCTAGCCGACTTCGAGCCTTGCCTCGGATATGCCACTGAAGGGCAAGCAGTTGGTGGTATACCCCTGCAAAACACTTTGGAGGGCCCTCGGTATCGCCCACAACCACACCCCTTGCATTCCACCCTCATGCTATGGCAGAAATAGGAAAGTTGGATCATCTAAAGGAAAGGCTCAGGGCCATTGAAGGAGGTGAAGGTTATGCCTTTGCTAACCTAGAAGAGTTGTTCCTAGTACCCAATATCATCACCCCTCACAAGTTCAAGGTGCTGGACTTTGACAAGTACAAGGGGACTACTTGCCCAAAGAACCATCTAAAGATGTATTATCGGAAGATGGGGGCATGCGCAAAAGATGAG
>QGHH01000136.1 GCA_003640645.1 Fredinandcohnia aciditolerans
CCCTCAGTGACAACCACATACATCACCAGGAAAGTGAAAAATCTTTAAGCTCTTGTAATAAACAATGACAATTACTATGTTCACTTCAACATTTTGGTACATAGGGCTAGCTACAAGCTAGCTGATGCTAAAGCATGCTGTCTAGCTGAATGTGCCGTTCTGGCCTTTGAAGATTTTACTCCAGGTCTGATGTTTTGGTACCTTGTCCTATATAATCGGCCTGCCGCTCGACACGCGCAGTCTTCACACTCCGGGCGTGGATATCAGGAAGGTCATCGTCTGCATCGGTCGCCGTGAATCTGCCAAGGTCAGAGCTGAATGGATCCCCGAACCCTTTGGTATCTCCAAAGAGGCTTCCTTTAGTGTCACTGGTGTAGGTGGTCTTAGTAAAAGAGGAAGAGGAGGAGGAAGAGGAGCCCTGGCCGAGGCTGGGGAAGAATTGGTTCTGGCACTCTGAGCCTGACATCTGCTCCACCCTTTCCTCTGGCCCATCCGGTGTCATGATAGTGATCTTCTTGGTGCAGGTGATGGTGTGAGTGGACACAAAGCTTGTACTAGGCTGGCTGAGGGATTCAAACCCTCCACCTAGATTAAACAAATCGGTGTTGCCTCCTAACTCAGTGATGGATTTTGACGACGTGGAGGAGGAGGTTGAGGAGGAAGAGGAGGAAGAGGAGGAAGTCGAGGAGGATGTTGATGGTTGAAGGACTGAGGATGTAGATGAAGTGTAGGAAGTACCTGGTTCCTTGGAGATGGTTGCTGGG
>QGHH01000137.1 GCA_003640645.1 Fredinandcohnia aciditolerans
GGCAAGGAAGAACTGCTGGCCTATCTCAAGGACAAGGTGGCCGAGGTCCGCGCTCGCCTGCCGCAGGCCTTCCGAACCCTGCCCAAGTCCGAGATGTTCATCAAACGGGTGTCGCCCTATCTGGAGGCGAGCTCGCCGGGCGCCTATGCGTGGCCGCCGGGGGTGGGCGGCTCGCGGCCCGGCGCCTATTACATCAACCTGCGCGACACGGCCGAGACGCCGCGCTGGACCCTGGCCACCTATCACGAGGGCATTCCCGGCCACTATCTGCAAGGGGCCCTGGAGAACGAGTCGACCGAGCTGCCGCTGGTGCAGCAGATTCTCGGCGTCGACTACAACTTGCCGAGCTTCAACGCCTATCTGGAGGGCTGGGCGCTCTATTCCGAACAGCTCGCCGACGAGCTGGGCATGTACGCCAACGACCAGACGGCGCGCATCGGCTACCTGCACGACGCCCTGTTCCGGGCCGGCCGCCTGGTGGTCGATTCCGGCCTGCACGCCCTGGGCTGGAGCCGCGACAAGGCGGTGAAGTACTTCGTCGACACCCTGGGCGACCAGGAGGCCTCGGCCGTCACCGAGGTCGAGCGCTACTGCGTCTGGCCCGGCCAGGCGTGCAGCTACATGGTCGGCAAGGCCACCTGGCTGCGGCTGCGCGACAAGGCCAAGGCCGCTCTGGGCGCGAAGTTCGACATCCGCGACTTCCACGACGCCGGCCTGCTGGCCGGGGCCATGCCGCTCAGCGTGCTGGAAGAGGTGATCGACCGCTATATCGCCGCCAAGAAGAAGGCCTGAGCCGGCCTCAGACGCGG
>QGHH01000138.1 GCA_003640645.1 Fredinandcohnia aciditolerans
CACCAGACCGGCGGGACCGCCTCGCGCAGCCCGCACGCCATGGGCCCCATCGACCCGGCCCTGTGGCGCGAGCGCCCTGTCCGCCCCGACGTCCTGCGGGCCGAGTTCCAGGGCGACACGGGCCGCGGCTGGCTGATGCGCTGGCTGCCGGCCCGCGCCCACGACAACGGCGTCTTCATCCTGTTCAGCAACGGCGTCGGCGAGGACGACGGCGAGGTGCGGACCGGCAACGCCATGATCCTCGACCCTTATGGCCGGGTCCTGGCCGAGACCGACGCCCTGGACGAGGCCCTGGTCATCGCCGACCTCGACCTGCACCGCCACGGCCTGAAGATCGTCGAGCGGAGGATGTCGAACTTCCTGCCCCTCCCCGACGGCCGCTATCTCGGCGTCGGCGAGGGCCGCACCAAGGCCGAGGTCGCCAAGTTCTCGACCCGCGACGCCGAACAGCTCGACGCCTATGGCGCGCGGCTGGACATGATCGCCGACGTGCTGCGCGAACTGGTGCTGGAGACGCCGCCGAACCTGGTCGAGGGCGGCTGGGCGCAGGCCATTCCCGAACTGCTGAAAAGCGCCAGCCTGGGCCGACACCTGTCCCGGCTGAACCTGACCGCCAAGCGCGACCTTCTGGCCCTGTTCTCGCAGTCGGCCGGCGACTGGCTGGACGGCTGGTTCGAGAGCGAGCCGATCAAGGCGGTCTACGGCTTCGACGGCGTGGTCGGCAACTACGCCAGCCCCTATACGCCGGGCTCGGCCTATGTGCTGCTGCACCACGTGTTCGGCGAGGTGAACGGCAAGAAGGGGGCCT
>QGHH01000139.1:0-234 GCA_003640645.1 Fredinandcohnia aciditolerans
GGTCGGTGTAGACCACGTCGTCGTCCGGCAGCAGGATCAGTTGCTGGCTGCGCACGTCCAGGACGTCGTTGTTGGCGTCCGGCTGGCGGTGCACGTGCGCGTCGCCGTTCATGACGATGCGCTTGCCGCCCTGTTCCATGACGGCCGTCTTGGACACGCCCACGGTGATCGGGCTGGCTTCGCGCTGGCCGATGGCGCGCGGCTGGGTGATGTGATACGAATCGTCGTCCGGGA
>QGHH01000139.1:256-806 GCA_003640645.1 Fredinandcohnia aciditolerans
GGCGTAATCGCCCTCGAGCCGATTGATGGGTCGCCCGGTGGGGTCGGTGCGCAGCATCACGAAATTACGCGACCAGGCGTCCATTTCGTGCGTGACGCGGCGCGGCGGGTCCGTCTGGATGGCCCGCTGCGCGTAGTCGGCGGCCCAGTACGTGCTGGCGACGAGCACCAGCAGCAGGAACAGCGCGATCAGGGAAGGGAAACGATCTTTCATCAGGTCTGCGGGGCGTGATAGGGGCGCTTACTGGATGGCGCCAGGACCGAGCAGTCCCGGCGCCGCCAGGAATCCGCCCAGCCGGCCCTGGGAGGCCAGCAGCAGGTCGCAACATTCGCGCACCGCGCCGTTGCCGCCCGCTTGCGTTGCGATCCAGTGGGCCGCCTGGCTGACGTAGCCCGGCGCATTCGGCACGCTGGCGGCGAAGCCGGCGCGTTGCATGGCCGGCAGGTCGATGATGTCATCGCCCATGTAGCCGGTCTGGTTCAGTTGGACCGCGCTGCGCTGCGCAAGTTCGGCCAGCGCGGCGCCTTTGTCGCGCACGCCCTGCATGATC
>QGHH01000140.1 GCA_003640645.1 Fredinandcohnia aciditolerans
CCCCCCCCCCCCCCCCCCCCCCCCCCCCCCCCCCCCCCCCCCCCCCCCCCCTCTTCTGTTGTGTTCTTTTTTCGGAGGTTTTGTTTTGCTCCGAGGTCGCCCCAACCAAAAGTATGCATCAGTTATTACTTTGTTTATAAACCATTAGGGTAAGTGTGGTGTTGGTTGATGATTTATTTGAAGTTCCACAGGGTCTTCTCGTCTTATATTTGTATTCCTGCTTTTGCACAGGGAGATCAATTTCACTGATTAGCTGTAAGAGACAGGTAGAGCCTCGTTTGGCCATTCATTCTAGTCTTTAATTAAAAGACAAGTGATTACGCTACCTTCGCACGGTTAAGATACCGCGGCCGTTGAACATATAGTCAGGGGGCAGACGGGACCTCTTATTTTGGGAATAGCAAGAGGCGATGTTTTTGGTAAACAGGCGAGGCTTGTGTTTGCCGAGTTCCTTCCTTTTCTTTTAGTCTTTCCTTTAAATAGCACTCCAGTGTGGGGTTAACGATGTTTGATTATGGATTTTTCTTGGTCTTTGTGTAGTCCATATTGCTCTCTTGGGTTGAGTTCGTTAGTTGCTAGTGGTTGGTCCGGTTTAGCTTACACTTGTGCTTGGAGAAGGGCAGGCCTTCTTGTTACTCATTTTAGCATAGTCTTTCCCATGTAGGCATGGGTTGGCCTAATAGTATTTAGGGGAGTAAGATTTTTTATCAGAATAATAAACTTCTTTCTGTCTGAGCTTT
>QGHH01000141.1:0-536 GCA_003640645.1 Fredinandcohnia aciditolerans
GTCGCCACCGACATCAATGCCGACCTTTTGTCCGGGCTTGCCGGAGACGGCATCGAGACCCGCGTGCTCGACGTGCTGGACAGCGCCGCGGTCAACGCCGTGGCGGCTGAGACAGGGGCCGTCGACATCCTCTTCAACTGCGCCGGCGTCGTCCACAACGGCTCCATCCTGGAGTGCACGGAGGACGAGATGGATTTCGCCCTCGACCTCAATTTCAAGGCGCAGGTCCGCACCATCAAGGCGGTGCTGCCCGGCATGCTGGAGCGCGGTTCCGGCTGCATCATCAACATGGCCACCGTCGCGTCTTCCATCAAAGGCGTGCCGAACCGTTTCGCCTATTCCGCCAGCAAGGCGGCGGTCATCGGCCTCACCAAGTCCGTCGCTGCCGACTTCGTCTCGCGCGGCATCCGCTGCAACGCGATCTGCCCCGGCACGGTCGAGTCGCCCTCGCTGCGCGAGCGCATCGCCGCGCAGGCGCGCCAGCAGGGCAGCGACGAAGCCGCGGGGCGCGCCGCCTTCGTGGCGCGCCAGCCCAT
>QGHH01000141.1:546-803 GCA_003640645.1 Fredinandcohnia aciditolerans
ACGCCATCTGCCCCGGAACCGTCGACAGCCCGTCGCTCGAAGGACGGCTCAAGGCCACCGGCGACTACGAAGCCGCCCGCAAGGCCTTCGTCGCACGCCAGCCGATGGGCCGCATCGGCACCGCCGATGAAGTCGCCGATCTCGTCGTCTACCTGGCCGGCGCCACCTTCACGACCGGTCACACCTACATCATCGACGGCGGCTGGACGGCCTGAAATGACAGACCTCGTCACCATGCGGGGCATCGACAAGGCGTT
>QGHH01000142.1 GCA_003640645.1 Fredinandcohnia aciditolerans
ACACAGACACACCTGTGTGGGCCTGGAGGAGATGCAACAGCAGTATGCACTCTTTGGATGTGGACAGTAGACAAACTTGTGAAAGTAAAATGTAGTTCTAAAATTGTTTTTATTTTGCATAATTCTAATTATGTAAAACTTTAATTGCTGAGACATGAGGGCAGCCAAAGTTACACATTGATTCAAATATAATGGTCTGACTCTCATTGTCACACCGCGGTGAGGTCAAGTTGGGTTTTTGTTCTGTCTCGTCATTTCCTGTTTTATTTTGATATTTACCTGCCCTCTCGTTTCAGGTCACTTGCCCTTCCTCATGTGTCACCGGTCTGATTGTCTTCCCCGCCCTGATTGTTTCCACCTGTTCCCCATTACCCTCTGTATATATTGTCTGCGTCTCCCTTTGTCTTGTGCCAAAGTGTTTCGTCCCAGGATCAATCACCAAAGCCTTGTTTCTTGTCCGTCCGTAGCCATAGCGTTGTTGCTCGAGTGTTCTTTTGTCTTTTCCTCGATTGAGTGATTTTTGTTGTTGTAATTTTCTTAGTATAGCCATTTGTTTCTTAGTGCTTAGTATAGTTGTTTTTTCAGCCTCCCTAGGAGAGATTTTCAGTTAATGTTTTGCAGCCTTTTGACTTTCCTCGTTGTGAGAGATTTTGATTTTGATAATTCTTATAAAGCAGTTTAGAGTTTTTTTCCTCCTTTGGAGTGATTTTTGTTTTCCATAGTTTAGGCCTGTTTCCATAGCCTGTCATAGCCTCACTCTGTCGGGATTTTCTTATTTCAATAAATAAGCTCATTGACACCAC
>QGHH01000016.1 GCA_003640645.1 Fredinandcohnia aciditolerans
TTCGTCGCTGTTAACATTGTAGACAAGAGGAACTAATTTGACTCATTTTCTTTTTACACAATTATATGGACTTAATCTCCTTGTCTATCTTTCTGTCCGAATCAAGCTCGTTTTCTGACTCTACTAATCTCGTTTTCGCGTTCTTTGTCTCAATCACACCTTCTTTCCGACTCATTCCTGCATCCTTATCTATCCTTCTGTCCGAATCAAGCTCGCTTTCTGACTCTATTAATTTCGTTTTCGCATTCTTTGTCCGAATCACACCTTCTTTCCGACTCTTTCCTGCATCCTTTTCTATCTTTCTGTCCGAATCAAGCTCGTTTTCTGACTCTACTAATCTCGTTTTCGCGTTCTTTGTCTCAATCTCACCTTCTTTCCGACTCTTTCCTGCATCCTTATCTATCCTTCTGTCCGAATCAAGCTCGCTTTCTGACTCTACCAATCTCGTTTTCGCGTTCTTTGTCTCAATCATACCTTCTTTCCGACTCTTTCCTGCATCCTTATCTATCCTTCTGTCCGAATCATACCTTCATTCCGACTCATCCCTGCATCCTTATCTATCCTTCTGTCCGAATCACACCTTCTTTCCGACTCACCCCTGCATCCTTATCTATCCTTCTGTCCGAATCACACCTTCTTTCCGACTCATCCCTGCATCCTTATCTATCTCTCTGTCCGAATCAAGCTCGCTTTCTGACTCTACCAATCTCGTTTTTGCATTCTTTGTCTCAATCACACCTTCTTTCCGACTCATTTCTTCACCTTTGTCTATCCTTCTGTCCGAATCAAGCTCGCTTTCTGACTCTACTAATCTCGTTTTTGCGTTCTTTGTCTCAATCACACCTTCTTTCCGACTCATCCCTGCATCCTTATCTATCCTTCTGTCCGAATCAAGCTCGCTTTCTGACTCTACCAATCTCGTTTTCGCATTCTTTTTCTCAATCACACCTTCTTTCCGACTCATTCCTGCATCCTTATCTATCCTGCTGTCCAATTCAAGCACACTTTCTGACTCTACAAATCTCGTTTTTGCATTATTTGTCCAAATCACACCTTCTTTCCGACTCATCCCAGCATCCTTATCTATCCTTCTGTCCAATTCAACACCGTTTTCTGACTCTGCTTCCCCCTTTTCCTCATTCCTTGTCCGAATGAAGCATTGATTCCGTCTCACTCTGGTTTCTCTACCCTCCACTTGTCCTACTCAAGTACTTTTCTCTAATTTAAAACACAGAAAACAGCCTAGCTTCAGCTGCTAGGCTGTTTTCGAATTTGTACCCTACCTTGTACCACTATCTCATAACTCCTGTAGGTTAAATTGACTGTCATACATGTCAAAGTAAAAGCCTTTTTTCTTTAAAAGCTCTTGATGTGTGCCTGACTCAATGATTTCTCCTTGATGAATAACGAGGATGCGATCGGCGTTTTCAATGGTCTTCAAACGGTGAGCAATCATAAAACTTGTCCGCCCTTCTGTTAATTTATTGATGCCCTTTTGTATTTCAATTTCAGTATTGGTATCAATACTAGAAGTTGCCTCATCAAGAATAAGAATATCTGAATCTGCTAAAATCGCCCTTGCAATCGCTAATAATTGACGCTGCCCCTGGCTTAAATTATCACCACCAGATGTAATGTGAGTAAGGTAACCTTCAGGTAAATGTTGAATAAATTGATGTGCTGATGCCATTTTTGCTGCATTTATTACTTCTTCATCTGTTGCTTCCAAACGTCCGTATCTGATATTCTCCATGATCGTACCTGAAAATAAGAAAGTATCTTGAAGGACGACACCGATTTTTTTTCGTAAACCGCTTTTTTGATAGTCCTGTATATTTCGGCCATCTACCTTTAGCTCACCTGCCGTTACGTCATAAAACCGAGATAATAGATTAATAATAGTCGTCTTACCTGAACCAGTCGGGCCAACAAGCGCGACTTTCTCACCCGCTTTGACAGAAAAATGAACATTCTTTAAGATTGGCTGACCATCCTCATAACCAAAAGTCACATGGGAAAATTCAACATCACCTTTAAAGGAATCAACCACAATCGCATTCTCTTTATCTACAATATCCGGAGTCTCATCCATAATTTCAAAGACACGTTCTGCACCAGCTATAGCCGATTGGAACATATTGATTAGATTTGAAAGCTGATTGATTGGTCTAAAAAATTGACGGGAATAAAGTACAAATGCACCGATAATCCCAACAGTCGCTAGATTATGCACTGCAAGGACGGCGCCTATCGCAATCACAAGACCGAGTCCTAGATTATTTATAAAGTTATTAACTGGACCTAGAAATCCCGAAACAGTGTCAGCAGCCATGGCAGATCTGCGCAACCGCTCATTGATATCCGAAAATTGCTCGTTTATCTTTTCTTCTCTTCCAAAAAGTCTAATGACCTCACTTCCTGAAATCGATTCTTCAATTACACCGTTTAATTCACCCAGATCGCGTTGTCTTTTTATAAAATAGCTACTGCTATATGTAATGATTTTTTTCGTTGTTAAAATCATCAGCGGAATGACTAAAAGGGTAACAATAGCGAGAACCCAATTAAGTGAAAACATTGCAATTGTTACTCCTGAAATCATTAAAATAGCTGACAAGATTTGAATAACGCTTTGGCTTAATGCGTTATTTAACGTATCAATATCATTTGTTACCCTACTCATCAAGTCTCCGTGTGTACGTTTATCAAAAAATTTTAAGGATAGAGTTTGGAGCTTATTAAATAAATCCTGTCGTAAATTTCGAATGGTTTCCAAGGATACCCGAATCATCATGAAGGTTTGGAGCCATGTAAACAAAGCGGTTGCCACATATACGGCGGTAAGTATTCCTAAAAAGGTTATTGTCCCAGTTATGTCTTTTGGAATGATATATTCATCAATAATGATACCGATTAAATACGGTCCAGCGAGCCCTAGCAAAGTAGATAGGATAACAAAGATAATTGAAAAAACTAATGCCATCTTTTGCTTCTCCATCTGCTTCCAGATTCGGTGAATCGTCCCTTTCCAATCCTTTGCCTTTTCTACAGGTCCCCCAAATCCTCTTGGACCACGCGCTCTGGCTAACATATTAGGATTCGGTTGTGATGTGGTTTTACTCATCCGAACTCAACCTCCCTCCCAGTTTGTGTTGCAACGATTTTGCGATACACTTCACTCTTTCTAAGTAATTCATCATGTTTACCGCTAGCCTCAATTTCGCCATCTTTCATCACAATAATTTGATCTGCATCGATAATGGATGAAATCTTTGATGAAATGATAAACACTGTTGAATCAGCATAATCTTCTCGCAATGCCTGTTGAACTAAGCCTTCCGATAAAGCATCAATTGCTGAGGTTGAATCATCAAGCACTAAAATACTCGGCTTGCGGATAAAAGCTCGCGCCATCGATAAACGCTGCTTTTGACCACCTGATAGATTCGTTGCTCCTTGCAACAATGAGTGTGAAAACTTATCATCTAATCTCATAATAAACTCACTTGCTGCAGCAGTTTTCGTAGCTTGATCCAGCTCACCTTCTGATGCTAACTCTTTTCCATAACGCAAATTCTCCTCAATCGTTCCTGAAAATAAGGTAGCCTTTTGAGGAACAAATCCGATACTATTTCGTAAGTTTTCGAGTGGTATATCTTTTACATTTACCCCATCAATAAGAATCTCACCAGAATCAGGGTCATATAGGCGCGGAATAAGCTTCACTAATGTCGATTTTCCGCTTCCAGTTGAACCAATAATGCCAACCGTTTGCCCCGCCCTAGCTTTAAAAGAAATATTTTGAAGGACATTAATTCCGTTTTTACTATAACTAAAATTCACCTTCCGAAATTCCACTTCGCCTTTTAAATCATCTACAGTGCAAGGCTGAACCGGCTCTGTAATATCAATTTTTGTTTCAAGCGTATGAACAATCCTCTCAGCAGAAGGAAAAGAACGTGCAATTTGCATCAAGACATGACTGCTACTAATTAACCCGTTCATCATGATATTTAAATAGTTTAGAAAGGCTAAAATAACCCCCACCTGAAGTGTACCTTCGTTTACCTTGATGACTCCTAACCAAAGCCCAGCTATGATTCCAAGATTAACAACAAACATCATAATGGGCATTAGTGTCAAAACAAGCTGTTCTGCGGTCATTAGACGATTCGTTAACAAATTATTAACCTTTTTAAAATGGGCCTTTTCATAACTTTGGCGATCAAACGCCTTAATGACCCGAATCCCAGCTAACGTTTCTTGCAACTTTGTATTCACCTTATCCATTGCCTTCTGTACTCTGGAAAAAAGTTTCCCTGATTTCACAGAAAAGAAATAAATAAAAGCGATTAGAACCGGGATGGCTACTAATAAAATGGGAAACAGTTCCCTCGCAGTAAACCAAACAATCACTACCGAACCTATAAATAAGAGTGGGCCTCGTACAAAAATACGTAATATCATAATAACAGCCTGCTGCACTGTCGTAATATCGTTTGTCGTAATCGTAATCAATTTTCCAGTCCCAAATGAATCAATGTTCTGATTCGAAAATCGTCCTGTTTTTTTAAACACATCACGGCGAATATCAGTTGCAAAGTTTACTGCAGCCTTGGCTGAAAAAACAATACAGCCCATTCCACCTATCAATCCAATGATTGCACATAGCAGCATAATGAGTCCAAATTTAATGACATATTCATTATCCTGATTGGCAATTCCTGTATCAATCATCTGCTGCATGATTGTTGGTTGCAAAAGATCCATCACCACCTCAATACACATAAAAAGAGGTGCTAAAATGGCAAATAACAAGTATGGCTTTATATACTTAACAAGTTTTTTCATGGCCTTCATGAAAGTTTCCCCTTACTGTACGCTTTTCTTTTTTAATCGTTCTGTCATTTCATTTATGAACGAGATTAATTCAAGTACCCCTTCAGAATTCCCACGTGTTTGTTTTACTGCATGTCGAAATTCCTTTTCCCAGCTCTCCATTGCTGTCCTTAGTTGAATAAACTCCTCCGAGTTCTTCCAGGCCATTCTCTCTTTCCACTCAACCCAAAAATCACCCTCAACATGCTTTGCTTCATCTAACCGTTTTAGACCATTTTTATGAATTGAATAAACCTTTTTTTGTGTATCAGCATCTCGTTCAATCATGCCCTGGTCCTCCAACTCCTGAAGGGCTGGATATACAGTCCCAGCACTTGCAGAGTAAGCACCATTTGATCGCTCTTCTAATTCCTTCATAATCTGATAGCCATGCATCGGTTCTTCCTTTAACAAATGTAAAATAGCTATTTGAACAAACCCTCTTTTTCTTTTCATTGCATGCGGCCTCCTTAATTATATCGATAATTATAATCGATATATCGGAGTGTTACAATCGCAATCCAGTAAATGATCAAGATACCGAAAACCCGAACTTTTAATACCAAATTCTTTTATAATCTCCATTCAATAATATAATACGCACAATTCCAAGCATTTTGGATGTATTATTCGGTATTTGAGGATAAACCTAAGATAGACCTGGATTATGTAACCTAGACATGTTGTAAATAGGTTTTATCACGGAATATGCTGTTTTATCGCGTTTGATTCAACGTTAACTTTAATGATATAGTTACTCTAGTTAAGCGAACTGTGCACTTATTTTTATTTCACAAGAAATATTTTTGTGAAATTATTCACAAAAGGGGAGTTGATAAAATGGGATCTAATATCCAACCGGAGCAAAATCGCAACGAAGCGTTGAGTGATGACTATTCCTTGGATAGAGTACCTCTTAACAAAAGAAACATGAGTTGGTTAAGTATAACGAATATTACATTCGGAATTGCAACGGCTATTTTTTATTTTCAAATGGGAAGTGTAATGGCACTTCAATTTGGCGCAATTAACGCCATCATTTCCGCTATATATGCGATTATCGTTGCCGGTATTCTTGGAACATTCATTGCGTACCTATCTGCAAAGTCAGGTATGAACGTAAATTTATTATCAAGGGGTGGCGGGTTCGGCTATATTGGCGCATCATTAACCTCCATAATTTATGCCACAAATTTCATCATGTATTGTGCACTTGAAGGTTTAATTTTAGTTTCCGCAGTCCATGAATTCTTACCTATTATTCCAGAATGGGCTTTAATTCTTTTCTTCGGTACCATTGTCATTCCATTAAACTGGTTTGGAATTAAACAGTTGGATAAATTACAAAAATGGTCATTACCGTTGTTCGGTGTCTTTTTAATTGCGGCAATCGTAGTGGCGGCTATTAAGCCATCTGTTTACGATGGAACTTTCTGGTCCTATATGCCAGAAAATGTCCAGGTTGGAGGAACCGCTCTCTTGCTTTGTATAGGCATGCAGCACGGGATTATGGGATTAACTCCACTACTCGCATCCGATTATGCACGATTCCTTAAACCTAAGGACACGAAAATTGGAGTATTTGCAATTGGGTTTGTCCCGCAGATTTTCTGTTTTGGTGTAATGGGAGGCTTAGGTATTTGGTTTGGTGTTCGTTTAGGTGAACCAAATCCTGGTGTGTATATCGTAATGCTTCTAGGAATGTGGGGAGCGTTGTTTACGATGATTACCCAAGTGAGAATTAATGTCACAAATATCTATAGTGGTTCACTATCTCTTTCAAATTTCTTCGAAAACATTTTTAACTTTAAACCTGGGAGACGCTTTTGGGTAGTTGTAACAGGAGTATCTGCCATTTTCTTAATGCTCACCGATATTGTCAATCATCTTGGCACTGTCTTGACCTTCCAAGGGGTCTTCTTATTATCTTGGGCAGCTATTTTAGTTACCGATGCTGTCTTTGTTAAGAAATTATTAAAAATTGGCCCTGGCTATTACGAGGCAAGACAAGAGAACTTATATAAATGGAATCCCGTCGGTGTTGCTGCTTTATTAATTTCAAGTGCCCTCGGTACTGTAGCAGCACTTGGATTTATGGGAACCTTCTTACAAAGTACGGCAGCATTTTTTGCAGCAATCCTTGCATCTATCCTAACAATAATCTTAGCCATTGCCACAAAAGGAAAATATTATATAAAAAAAGAGGCAACAGATATCAAAAAAGAAGAGTACGTCGCTTAACCTATTAACCCTCTACTTACTTAGAAGATGTAGAGGGGCTTTTTTTACCTTAGAAGAGTAAACTGGGCATGGGCGATGCCCTCACATGGCACCGGCTGTTGACTCTTGATTTCTACCCGCAATCATGTATTTACTTAGGGGCATAGCCAAGACCTCATCCAGAAATGGCAAGGCCCTAAAAAAATTGACTACCAAGTTAACTCAAATTGAGGTTTGAATACCTGCCCTTTACTTAT
This sequence comes from Fredinandcohnia aciditolerans, assembly GCA_003640645.1. Lineage (GTDB taxonomy): Bacteria > Bacillota > Bacilli > Bacillales > Bacillaceae_L > Ferdinandcohnia > Ferdinandcohnia aciditolerans. Next base: position 7,356 of record QGHH01000016.1, read on the forward strand.
CCCCATTAGTGCCTGTCATTTCTTCTTCAATTCTACTCAAGAATTCCTCAGCTGCATTATAACCTTGCTGCTTTAGATACCAGTTATTTGCTGCTGCCTCAATAAGTCCCGCAACGTCACGTCCTGGCTGAAGTTGAATTTCGATCGAGGGAATCTTAACACCCATGTATTCCATCGTGTTAATTTCTTGTTCTAAATCGTTATACAAACCATCTTTCTCCCATTTGGTTAAATGAATATCAAGAGAAATGCGTGTTTCATCTTGAAATGCTTTTCTTCCATACATCCGAACTACATTTAACAGCCCGATACTACGGAGGGCTAAGAACTCCTTTGTTTTTTCATCATGTGTACCTAGGATAGTTTGTGGACTTAGTTTTTTTAAGACAACAATATCATCTGCTACAAGTCTGTGTCCCCTGCGAATCAAGGTATGGGCAGTCTCACTTTTTCCTACACCTGAATTTCCACGAATCAGAATTCCAATTCCAGACACGTTCATACAGACACCGTGTACGGCGATTTCCTCCGCTAGTTCCTTAATTAAAAAGCCATCCAATCTTACAATAAAATCAGAAGTAATCTCAGGCTGCTTTGTTACCAGCAATGGAATGCCTTGCTCAACACAGTGCTGTTTTAAATAAGTTAACCCTTCTTCCCCACATGTTACGATAAAACACGGAGGATGGTATTGAACTATATTCCCAATCCGAATTCTACGTTCTTCTTTAGTGAGTTTATGTAAATACGTGACTTCCTTTTCCCCTAAAATTTGAACTCGCTCAGTTGGAAAAAAGTCAAAGTGACCAACGAACTCAAGTCCCGGTCGATGTACCCGGGATTGCGTAATTGTATTCTGTAACTGGTCTGCACCAGCCAATACCTTCAATGAAAACTTACGGACCAAGTCCTCCACGGTTATCCTTTTCACTATACACTTCACCGTCCAAATAATGTTTAAATGTATTATACTTTATTAGGGGTGGAAACGTCATCAAGTATGTTAATGAAAGGCTTTTTTCTAAAAGATTGTTGCTTTTAGATGTAGGTGATTTCCGCTCCTGGTACTCGCTTTCCGCGGGTGATCCGCAAGCCACCTCGCTTCACTGCGGGTCTCGCTTGGCTCGCTATTCCCGCAGGACGTTGAATTTGCTTCCTTGATCATACACCGCACAAAGAAAATGCCAGCATTTTCGAGGATCTCGCACCATCCACTGAAATCACTAGGTTGGACATTAATATATCCTTTACACAATCGGATCAAAGAGCAGCAAAGTATACGAAAATAACCTAATGAAAAAGAGCCCCCCTTTCAGAAAAACACTTATCTCTCATTCCCTTTTGCAACCGGATTGTCTTCATAAGAAACCCAATCACTATAACTACCTGCATATAGTCTGACATTCTTAAATCCTGCCATTTTCAAAGCAATATAATTAGGAGTAGCTGTTACACCAGACCCACAATAAACAATGATTGGTTCGTCTTTTTTAAGGTCTGCAAATCTCTTTTTCTGTTCTTCACTATCTTTAAAGGTCCCTTGTTCCATCCCTTCTATCCAACATCTATTTATTGCGCGGGGAATATGTCCTGCAATACGATCGATAGGTTCAAATTCCCCTTTATAGCGGCTTTCATCTCTCGAATCTATTAAAATGGGAGAATCCTTTTTCTGATCAACGATTTCCTTAACCTCTTCATAAGAGACTAACATGTCTTCACGTATATTTATGTTAAATGAAGCTGATTCTAGTTCTGGTATTTCATTTGTTGTAGGATATCCAGCATCAGTCCAGCCTTTAAAGCCTTCGTTTAATACATAAACCTTCTCATGTCCAAGATAGGTCAGTAACCACCAAAAACGAGATGCAAACTGACCTTCACCCCCATCATAAGCAACTACTGTTTTTGAATGATCGATTCCAGCTTTTTCAACCTCACGTTTAAACTGCTCTATATCCGGCAGTGGATGCCTTCCCCCATGCTCCGATACAGGAGCTGATAGCTGCTTTTCTAAATCAAAATAAAAAGCACCTGGAATATGACTTTCCTGATAGAGCGTTTCTCCTTGGGTTGGATTTCCTAAAGCAAACCGGCAATCCACAATCTTTATATCCTTGTTATGTAGTTGTTCAACAAGCCATTCCTTATTTACTACGAAATCCATCTCATCGCCTCCATCTTCCTAGCCATTTAGCTTTTTGATAAATACTACTTTTAGATAATTACCTTCCTTAAATTGCGAAATTGTTTGAAAGTCTGAAGGTAATGTGAATTCCTCTTTAATTTCGTATTTGCAATTACTTTCCTTAAACGCTGCATCGATAAAGCCTTTAAATTTCTTCATATCAAAAGATGCACTATTTGTTGAAGCCACAATTACCCCATTATTTTCCGTAATTACAATTGCTTCCTTCAATAGATTTTTATAGTCCTTCTCAGCACTAAATGTCATTTTCTTCGACCTAGCAAAACTAGGCGGATCAAGAATTACCACATCAAATTTCAAGTTTCTTTTACCTGCGTATTTAAAATAGTGAAAAACGTCTTCAACAATAATATCATGGGCCTCATAATCAATTCCGTTTACACTAAACTGCTCAATCGTTTTTGGCAAACTACGATTCGCTAAATCCACACTCGTTGTCTTTGCAGCTCCACCCATGGCTGCAAACAAAGAAAATGCCCCTGTATATGAAAAGGTATTTAATACAGTCTTCCCATTTGCATACTTATCGCGAATTGTTCTTCTTACATCCCGCTGATCGAGAAACACCCCAACCATGGCTTCTTCATTAAAATAAACGGCAAAATTAACCCCATTTTCTTTAACAATAATCGGAAACTGGCCACGTTCGCCTTCTACAAACCCATCTTCTTCAATAAATTTCCCGTCTTCACGAAACCGTTTTTTCTGATAAATTGCTTTATACTGGACTAGATTTTTAAGTGAGGTTATCACATGATTGAAATATGTATAGATACCTTTACTGTACCAATTAATTAAATAATACCCATCAAAATAATCGATGGTGAAGCCCCCAATTCCGTCTCCTTCTCCATTAAATACACGGAAGGCATTCGTTTCCTTGTCATTAAAAAATGACTTTCTTTTGTCTAAGGCAGTTTTCATCTTTCTTTCAAAAAAGGACTGATCAATCTTTTCATCCATGTTCCTCGTTAGGATCCAGCCATATCCTTTATTTTGCTTGCCATAATAGCCCCTCCCAATAAATGAATTTCTTTCGTCAACAAGGTTAATTTGGGCTCCCTCTTCTAAATGGTTTGTATTATTCATTACTTGCTTTGTAATAAGCGGATAACCCCCTTTGTACTTATTAGCGAGTTTTGAATTTACTTGTATATTCAATTCCGTTTCCATGATCTCCATCCTTATCCTATGGTTTTCTTTCTACTATCATACAGTTCTCTTCTTTCATTTAAAAGGGACAGTACCACGTCACCATAATGTAACAAGTACTGTCCCTTCGTTTTTACTTATTCATCGCAGAAAGAAAATCCCCCAAAAGACTGTCTAAATCAGCGTTCTCTGCATCATTATCTTCTTCTTTTGATTCATCTTGCTTGGCAGCTTCCCAGTTAAAATGATCTAAGTCATCCTCAAAGTTGGTCGCATCCTTACCTACCGCGACTTCGTCAACCGAATGTACATGCCCTTCCTCAGTGATTGGCTTAGCCTTATGTTGCTCCACAGACATTTCCTCTTGAAGATATAAGGCTTCATCTAAATCTACTGATTTGCTGTTTAACGAAGCTAGTAGTGCAGTCGCACGAACTGGGTCAGATAAAAGGTGGTAAATAATACTTCCTAGTAATGCTTCAGAATGCTCATGCTTAAGCCAATTTCGCTGTGATTTACTTAATTTATGAGGGAGTGGAACGGTAATGACTTCCCGCTCCCTTGAATAAGTCTGGCCGACTCCCTGCATGACAAACTCAGCTATTTTACTAGAAAAGTTCCTTCGCTCAGTTTCCTTCAGTTTTTGTAGATGCTTTAATAAATGATCAGGTGTATCAGATGGTACTCGAAACGAAATCGCTTGGCCCCTCTTTACCTCAGGTGAGGTTGTTTTCATAGGATCACCTTATCTTATTTTTTTGAAGATGTTCAAAAAAGTCGGATAAAAATGACATTTCGAATTTCTGCGTTGGCTTGCTTCTCCGGTACTCAAAGCTGCACCGCCTTGAACTTCTTGGTCCTTTTTGTCCTCATTTTTGAACCCTTATTTTTTAAATTCCTATTTTTTTACTGGCTCTTGTGGTACCTTTTTCTTCTCATTTTTTCTTATAAAGTCAGTAATAAGCTTATAATAGGCATTTGCCATCATCCAAATGCTCTCTTTTTCATCTTCAAAGAATTCAATATTATAACCATCGAGGTTGTTATTTAATGTTTTAATATAATCTTTAAGCACATTTGATCCACCACCGACGAAATAGCAGATTTCCGTTTGAGAGTTTTTCAGCCAAACATTGCGAAGTAATCGATATTGCTTTTTCGCCAATTCAAGCAAGATTCGATCTGTAATATCATGAACGCTTGTCCGACTTCCTTTTACCATAATATGATTTCGGTTATTTTTTCTCGTAATAATATCTACTACATCTCGGCGGCTATCTAACTCTATGCCGTGCTTAGAGCGAATTTCTTCTCTAATTGCTTCCAATGATTCGGATACCCCGAGATTAAAACCTTGGGCCTTATCATCATCAACAGTTCGGTTACGAATCACCGCAATATCCGTGGAAAGACCACCAATATCCTGAATTAAAATCTGCTTATCAATTAGATCCTTATTGATTACTTTCAAATTATTATCCATTACAAGATTAATATAAGCCGCAAAACCTTCTGGATAGATTTTCACTTCATTGAATTTAATGTTGACCTTTAATCCCTGATATCTCGGTGTTACAAGAAATTCGACTTGATGAACTGATCCTGTTAACTTTGATCGATATCCAGCATCTTTTCCTTCTTTTACTTCTCGAAGTGGCAATCCTGTTCCTAGCGTGTAATTTGCATCAATTACATTTTTTGACCTCGGAAAGGAAGTTGTGTTCCCCTCACGTACTGCATCCAATGCCAATGTAGCAAAAAGCATAATCAATGTCTGATCCTCTTCTGATTTGCTGCTCCCCGGGTCTAATTCTGATGCACTGTTACTCTTGGTTGCCAAGTGCCCTACACGATAAATGACATTATTCTCTTTTAGGGCAGGGGAGTGAACCTTAATATGAATACCTTCCAACGGATCCTTACTATTTAATTCTTCTATACCAATTACCGGACGGTCCTCGGTGTCTCTTGCAATAATATTAGGAATATTTAATTCATACTCTAGTTCTCCGAAGATCGCCTTAATAGAATCATTTCCAACATCAACTGCTGCAATTCTGGACATAGTCATTCAAACATCATCCCTTTTCAATTTAGTTAGATTTGTTGCTATGTAGGTCTGTTGAACTTTTTCACTTAATAAAAGGGTATAAGAGATTACTAGATTCCACAATGACTCTCAGCAAAAAGAAACAAAACTGTAAACCTGTAAACACTCTGTAAACATGTCGGTTTTTGTATACATTTCTGTAAACAACGAATACAAACTCGTATACATGTTGTTATCTCGGAATGTGTACGAGTTTGTAAACATGTAAACAGGTTTGTATACACCTTGTTTACTTTTTGTGTACGTGTAAACAACTTTGTAAACAACGAAAAATAAAAAAGGATGTTCCCAAGATTGTTGGAACCATCCCTTATATTTCGTATTCAATTTTTACTTAATTTGCCCATTTCCTCGAATTGTATATTTTGTGGAGGTTAAAGCCTGTAGCCCCATCGGTCCACGTGCATGTAGTTTTTGAGTACTAATTCCAATTTCTGCACCAAATCCAAATTCAAATCCATCTGTGAATCTGGTTGATGCATTATGGTAAACAGCTGCTGCATCCACTTCTGTAAAAAATTTCTCTACATTTTCAACGGTTGAAGAGATAATGGCTTCGGAATGCTTTGTTCCATATTGATTAATATGGGTAATAGCCTCTTCTACACCCTCCACCACTTTCAAAGCGACTTCTAGCCCTAAAAATTCAGTACCCCAGTCTTCCAAGCTCGCAGGAATGATTTCCTTCCCTGCTTTTTGGACCTTTTCATCTCCATGTATTTGAACATCTTTTTCCTGTAAAGCTGTTATTAACTCTTGTAAATGTTCTGATGCCCAATCCTTTTGGACAAGAACATTCTCAATTGCATTACATACCGATGGACGCTGTGTTTTCGCATTAATCGCAATCTCAATCGCCATGTTTGGATCAGCTGTTTCATCTATATAAACATGACAATTACCTGCTCCTGTTTCTAATACAGGAACTGTCGAATTTTGTACAACTGTCTGAATTAATTTCGCACCACCACGCGGAATCAACACATCGAGATACTCATTTAACTTGAACATTTCCGATGCTGTTTCTCGGCTTGTATCCTCTAATAGTTGAACACCATCAACTGGTAGATTACTTAACTCAAGTGCATGTTGAATAACCTTCACAAGGGCTTTATTTGAATGAATTGCTGTAGAGCTACCACGAAGGAGTACTGCATTTCCCGTTTTTAAACATAAACTTGATGCATCAACGGTAACATTTGGTCTTGCCTCATATATCATTCCGATGACCCCTAGAGGAACTCGAACTTGTGCAATTTTAAGTCCGTTTGGACGCTCCCATTCTTCTATTAATTGTCCAATTGGGTCCTCTAGTTTCGTTAATTGAACAAGTGCATCTGCCATATCTTGAATCCGCTGTTCATTTAACTTTAAGCGATCAAGTAAAGACTCACTCATTCCATTTTCTTTTCCTGCTTGTAAATCCTTGTTGTTTTCTTCCAAAATAAACGTTTGTTCTTTGATAAGTTGATCAGAAATTGTCGAAAGAGCCTTGTTCTTTTGTTCTGTGGTTGCCTTTGCTAAAAGCGATGCTGCTATTTTTGCCTTTTTCCCTTTTAGAATTAACTCACTCATACGTAACTCTCCTCTCTTTTTGACTTACCCAATTATCTCTATGAATGACAACACGTTGATCACTGTTTACCTTAACCATTGCCTTAGTGCTTGATAATCCTTTAATCTCTACTAATTGATCAGAAGAAAAGTTTACCTTTCCTTTTCCGATTATATCTCCCTTAAGATTTACAACCTCAACAACATCATTGATTCTAAAATTACCGATAATATTAGTGACACCCGCAGGTAGAAGGCTTTTTCCATGCCTTAATATGGCCGCTGCAGCACCCTGATCGACTTCAATTTTCCCACTTGGAATTGAGTGTAAGGCTAGCCACTGCTTTGACGTATTCATACTAGGTCGTGAGGAGTCTCCAATATACGTTCCATCCCCTTTTCCTGCGAGAATATCGACAAATTTTTCATCTCCAGTACCAGATCCAATAAACACTTTTACTCCTAAACCGACAGCTGTCTTTGCTGCCTCAATTTTTGACTTCATTCCTCCAGTGCCGACCTTTGACCCCGAACCAGAAGCTCCCCTTACTAATTCGTCATTAATCTCATTGAGGAAATTGTACCTCTTTGCATTTGGATGTGTTTGTGGATTTTGATCATAGATTCCATTGACATCTGTTATGATAATTAAAAAGTTAGCATGTACAAGGCCGCTTACTAATGCTGATAACATGTCATTATCTCCAAAGTTTAATTCTTCTAATGATACGGAATCATTCTCATTAATAATCGGTACAACATTTCGTTTTAGAAGTTCCGATAGAGTAGCATTAGCATTGTTGTATTGATCCTTGTATAAAAAATTTTGCCTTGTTAAAAGTAATTGCGCGGCAACAATGCCATGCTTTTTAAATTCTTCCGTATACCCCCTCAGAAGAAGTCCTTGGCCCACCGCTGCAGCTGCTTGTTTGCCAGCGACAGTTTTAGGGCGGGAAGAATAGCCAAGATCCATAAATCCAGCTGCAACAGCCCCAGATGAAATGAGAATGACTTCATGCCCAAGTTCCTTTAAACGAGCTATCGCATCCACATGTTCTTTAAGCTTATCGTTACTAAGGCCGCCATTTTGATTGGTTAAAGAACTGCTCCCTATTTTGACAACAATTCGCTTCTTCTTCATTTCATTCACCACCCATTAAATTCTATAAAAAAAGGCCCTTCCATCCCTATAAAAAAGGACGAAAAGACCATGTCTTTCGTGGTACCACCTTTATTGATACTAAGAAAATGCTCTAGTATCCACTCAAAGCCTTTAACGCAGGCAACGGTTAGGTTTTCTAACAGTTCAAGGGACAGGTTCAATAGCATTGCAGGTTATAAAATCTTTCAGCCCATGGATTTTACTCTCTTTTACCTGAGGACTACTTACTAGTTCCCTTTCATCACTTCTTATTATTAAATTAGTCCGTAAATTGCTTTTGAATTATAGATTAGGAATATTATGAATCAAATTTACATTTGTGTCAATGGAAGTCAGCATTAATCAAGAATTACCATTTATAAAGGGACCTTCTAATACAAAATCTAATAATTGATATTTGAATATAATTGTCATAGCATTTTAATTGACATAAATAATAACATCTATATAATAATTATTATAAACAAGTATTAATTATAGATTTATTAGTCAATAATGCTAATAATCTATATTAAATATAATTAATTGGAGGAATTTATTATGTCACTTATTGGAAAACAAGTAGAACCATTCACATTACAAGCTTATAGAAATGGTGATTTCATCGAGGTTACAGAGGAAGATTTAAAAGGCCATTGGAGTATTGTTTGCTTCTACCCTGCTGACTTCACTTTCGTATGTCCTACTGAATTAGAAGACTTACAAGAGCAATACCCAGCATTACAAGACCTTGGTGTTGAAGTATTCTCTGCTTCTAGAGATTCTCATTTCACTCACAAAGCATGGCATGATTCTTCAGAAGCAATTGGTAAAATTACTTATACAATGATCGGTGACCCTGCTCACGTACTTTCTCGTCAATTTGATGTATTAGTTGAAGAACTTGGACAAGCTGACCGTGGTACTTTCATCATTGATCCAGATGGTGTAATCCAAGCTGTTGAAATCAATGCAGACGGTATCGGCCGTGATGCAAGCACACTTATTAATAAAATTAAAGCTGCACAATATGTACGTAACAACCCTGGTGAGGTTTGCCCTGCTAAGTGGAAAGAAGGAGAAGCAACACTTAAGCCAAGCCTAGACCTAGTAGGAAAAATCTAAGGAGTGCTTTAAATGATACTAGATGCTGATATAAAGCAACAATTAGCTCAATATCTTCAACTTTTAGAAAGCGACGTCCTACTCAAAGTAAGCGTGGGATCTGATAATGTCTCAAAAGATATGCAGGCTCTTGTTGATGAGTTGGCAGAGATGTCTTCTAAAATTAAGGTTGAGTATGTTCAGTTAGAAAGAACACCTAGCTTTAGCATCAATCGTATCGGCGAGGATTCTGGTATAACATTCGCTGGAATCCCTCTTGGACATGAATTTACTTCATTTGTGTTGGCTCTTTTACAAGTAAGTGGAAGAGCTCCGAAGGTTGATCAGAAGCTAATTGACCAAATAAAAGCAATTAAAGGTGAATACCACTTTGAAACTTATGTAAGCTTAAGTTGCCATAACTGCCCTGATGTTGTACAAGCTCTTAACGTGATGAGTGTGCTCAACCCTGGCATCACACATACAATGATTGATGGTGCTGCCTTTAAGGAAGAAGTTGAAAGTAAGGATATCATGGCTGTTCCAACTGCTTTCCTCAATGGAGAAGTATTTGGTAATGGACGTATGTCATTAGAAGAAATTCTTTCAAAAGTTGGCAGCGCACCAGATGCATCAGAATTTGCTAATAAAGACCCGTTTGATGTTCTTGTTATTGGTGGCGGGCCAGCAGGTAGCAGTGCAGCTGTATATGCAGCGCGTAAAGGTATTCGCACAGGTATTGTTGCTGAACGCTTTGGCGGACAAATTATGGATACACTTGGCATTGAGAATTTTATCAGTGTTAAGTACACAGAAGGTCCTAAGCTTGCAGCGAGTCTCGAAGAACATGTAAAAGAATATAATGTTGATATAATGAACCTACAGCGTGCAAAACGCATTGAAAAGAAAGACTTTGTGGAAATTGAATTGGAAAAAGGTGCTGTTCTAAAAAGTAAAACCGTTATTCTTTCAACTGGTGCTCGTTGGCGTAATGTTAATGTACCAGGGGAAGCTGAGTTCAAAAACAAAGGTGTAGCATACTGTCCACATTGTGATGGTCCATTGTTTGCCGGCAAAGACGTAGCTGTTATTGGTGGCGGTAACTCTGGAGTTGAAGCTGCAATTGATCTTGCTGGTATTGTTAAGCATGTAACAGTTGTTGAATTTAATTCTGAACTCAAAGCCGACACTGTGCTTCAAGATCGTCTTTTCAGTCTTCCAAACGTAACAGTTATTAAGAATGCACAAACAAAAGAAATTACGGGTACTGACAAAGTAAATGGACTTACTTATGTTGACCGTGAATCTGGTGAAGAAAAACATATTGAATTACAAGGTGTATTTGTTCAAATTGGTCTTGTACCAAACACTGATTGGCTTGGTGACACAATCGAACGTAATCGAATGGGTGAGATTGTTGTTGATAACCATGGTGCGACAAATATCCCTGGTGTCTTTGCTGCTGGTGACTGTACAAACAGCCCATATAAGCAAATCATCATTTCAATGGGCTCAGGTGCAACTGCATCATTAAGTGCATTTGACTACCTAATCCGAAACAATTGGGATACAACTACTGATGATTCTGGTCAAAAGACCCTTGTTCACCAGTAATCCTTTTTATAGCAAAAGTCGCTATTAACCTAACCGGTTAATAGCGACTTTTTTATTTTATATCTTCTTAACAAATTCAGACTTTAATTTCATCGCACCAAATCCACCAATTTTGCAATCAATATCATGGTCTCCTTCGACTAAGCGAATGTTTTTTACTTTTGTCCCCTGTTTAAGTACAGAAGAGCTCCCTTTTACTTTCAAATCTTTAATAACGGTTACAGTATCTCCATCTACCAATACATTCCCGTTCGCATCTTTGATGACCCTTTCACCTTCATTGTTATCCTCTTCTTGCTTCAATGGCCATTCATAAGCGCATTCTGGGCATACTAGTAACGCTCCATCCTCATACGTATACTCCGAATTACATTTTGGACAATTAGGCAAATTACTCATTTTTTTCCTCCTATAAAGTTTATTATTTGATATTACCTATCTTGATTATATCCTTAAAAAAACAATTATGTTTTTCTATATCTTTAATGATGACCCTGATGTTCACCACTCGTACCATTATTAGGAAGCGTTGTTGGCACCTCCGATTCAGTACCGGGTTCGACTAATAAGAATTGCCCCATCATGCCGTCATCTTCATGTCGCAATAAATGGCAGTGATACATGAACGGGAAATTAGGGTCAGCGTGTTTGCCAAATTCCACAGCGATTCTCACCTTTGAACCATTTGGGATAAAAACAGTATCTTTTCTTCCTCGCTCATACTCTGAAGGTGGCTTATCATTTATGTCTAGGACTCGAAACGCAGCATTATGAATATGAAAATTATGCGACCATCCAAAGTTGTTGATCTCCCATATTTCTGTTGCTCCTGCTGGAACAACCTCGTCAATACGATACATATCCATTAACTTGTCATTAATCTTATTCTCCATCGTTAGCTTGAACTGACGAACTCTAGCATCTTTTGGTGCCTCAATTGGTGGTACGCTTGAAAGTTGCCCAGTAATTGGGGATGACTCTTCTAATTCAGAGGCTGCTGCTATCTTTAACAAATCAAATTCACCATTATCTAAACCAGTATTCCCGCTAAAACTATGGAGAACCGTCTCCTCACCTGGCTCAAATTCTACAACAATTTCTGCACGTTCACCAGGACTTAACATAAACCGCTCTAGGGTTACCGGCTCTTCTAGGAGGCCAGCATCGTTCCCTACAAGTTTGAAAGCTCTCCCATCACTAAAGCCGAAATTGTAGGCTCTTGCATTCGAACCATTGAGCAATCGGAAACGGACCTGACTCGCTTTTACTTCAAGATAGGGGTCATACGTTCCATTCACAAGTATTTCATTACCAAGGGTACCAAATACTCCATCTTCATCCTCTGTTAATTGTCCCTCATTCGTAAACAATTTATCTTGGATAATTAGTGGAATATCATCTACCCCATATTCAGAAGGTAGTTTTTTTGAATCCTCATCATCGATGATGAACATGCCTGCAAGTCCTTTATATACATGCTGAGCTGTTTTCCCATGTAAGTGAGGATGATACCATGTGGTTGCAGATGGTTGATCAATTGTCCAATGAGGAGTCCAAGTGTCCCCGGCATCGACCATTTGATGTGGGCCTCCGTCCATTATGGCTGGCAACCTCATACCATGCCAGTGTAGGGTTGATGGTTCACTTAAACTATTTACTACATTAAAAGAAACCTTGTCCCCACGAGAAGCTCTAATCGTTGGACCAAGATAGGAGCCATTGATACCCCAAGTATCCGCAATCCTACCTGGTAACAATTCTGTCTCTCCTGTTTGCATAGTCAATGTAAAGTTTTTTGTACCATCAGCCTCTATTGTAGGCTCTACAAGTGGTGGAATCTTTAATGGTTGATCAAAGTCTAGCTTTCCCACATTTGTGACAATATCTTCTTTGCCACATCCTGCTAAACTAACTATTAGTAAAATACTAAATAGTACATAGAATCTATTATATGATCTCAATTTTTCCCCTTACTTTCTCCCTTACCTATACGGTAGTTTAATCTATACCCTGTTTCTAGCCTATTTTACTACCGTTTTTGCTTTATCCATGGTGATTCATGGTTTTGTCATTAAATTGACACAAACTATTATCCGCAATGTTTTTCTTCATCAATCGCGTCCTAGCTATTTTCCAAGATCATGGAAGCATCTGTTAGGCATCTATTTTCCCTTATATGATACAATAGTTTAATAGTATCTGAGCTTCATGGAGGTTTCATAATGAAAGTAAATAAGGGCATATTGTTTGTGTTATTAGGGGCTGGATGTTTTGGCTTTACACCTGTTTTTGCGAAATTGGGGTTTAGCTACGGCTACTCACTTGGCCAAATAAATATTGTTCAAATGCTCATTTCCTCTTTTTTATTATGGGCTATCACTCTAATTAAACGACCCAGCTTTAAAGGAATCACTAAGAAAAATTTCCCTCTAATCATGATGACCGGATGTTTTACCGGATTGACTAGTATTTTTTATTATGGGGCAATGCAATATCTACCTGCTTCATTGGCCATTATTTTAATGTTTCAATTCGTTTGGATTGGTATTATTTTAGAATGGATTTTCAGCAAAGTGAAACCCGCTCCCATCACTGTTTTGTCCATTTTTTTAATATTAATTGGCGTCTTTTTCGCTTCCGATATTATGAATGGGGACATCCAAGGACTACCTCTTAAAGGTTTGCTTTTTGGTATTTTATCTGCATTTACTTATGCAGGATTTATTTTTTTCAGTGGAAAAGTCGCAGTAGATGTAGACCCATTGGCTCGTACTTCATTAATGGCAACTGGGTCAACCATTTTGATACTGATCATATTCATGCGTGACATTCCTTCCGTTTTTCCATTAGAGACAAGCTTAATAGCAACAGCCATTGGTGTGTCATTATTTGGCGCCGTCTTTCCTCCACTATTCTTTGCGGTGGGAGCACCATTGGTCTCTGGCGGAATTGCAAATATCCTAACATCCATCGAATTACCCATTGCCATCCTATCAGCTAGTATCATTTTGTCAGAAACGGTAACACCAAATCAATGGGTTGGAACAGCCATTATATTAGCCGCAATTGCGTTGAATGAACTTTGTGGTAAACTAATCAGAGTTCGAAAGCATAATAAAGAGGTTATTTATATCGATAAAAACAAACAGCCCCTCTAATTGGAGCTGTTTGTTTTTTTCTGTATTTATAGTTTCAATTCTAAAAGGGACATTACATAGGTAAGAAATAACCGTTACCGTCAAACTTCATTTCATGTAGGTCCTCTAATACTTCGATGTTTTCTTTATCTTTTAATTCATTAAAAATAGCTTCAGATACATATAGTTCTCCGATATGAAGTGTATTTGGAATCCTTGCAATTCTAGCCTTTTCCGGTGACACACCCCAATTCGCACGGAGTGCCGCTTTTAGAGCTTCTTGGTCATTATCAAGAATAATGGGGATACTTGCTCGAGCTAAAAATGTACTTGTAATTACATTCTCATTCATTGCTTGATAATCAATTTTTTCAAATAAGCGCTTTGTAGTTAAGTCAGCTAAGCCAACTCCCAATGCATTTCCATGGCTCGCCTCACTTAAATTTGAAGCAATAACATATTTAATGCTCGGCTTTTGGGGCTCTTCAACTCCAAGCACCCGGATACGCCCAATAATATTGGTATCCATTCCTGTTCCACTATAGTTTTTCCCTATCTCGTCAACGACTAAGATATCCATATTTTCAACTGGAAGGCTAGGCATTAACGCAAATGCCTCTTTCAATAATTCTCTTTCACGCTCTTCAACTCGATCTTTTTCAATAGCCTCGATGATAGCTGTTTCTTCATGAGCGTTTTCAACAATTGCTATCCCGAATAAAGTATTTGAATTAGCGATAGCCACTTTGCCGACCTCAGGCATCATTTCGCTAATTCCTTTAATACCATGCGTATGTAAAGCTAAGGCTTGTTTGTGTTTCCCCATCCCAATTGACGCCATTTTCAATACGCCACTCTCAACTTTGTTTTTAAAATCCGTATGAGGCTTAACACGCCCCATAACGATAATGCCATCTGCCTGATACGCGTTCTTATCAATGTAAACAGGGATTCCGTCTGAAGTTTTGCCCACTTCAACTACATCCATGGATGAACGTATTTCACATCCTGTTGATTCCTCTGTGACACCTAGTCCCTCAAGAACTTCAATTTGTCCTTCCGCAGTGGCTCCGCCATGACTCCCCATCGCTGGAATGATAAATGGAGATGCCCCTCTTTTTTTAATTTCATCTGCTACACTTTTAACGATTAAAGGAATATTGGCGATTCCTCTACTTCCCACGGTAATCGCAATTTCCATACCTGGTTTAATTTTTTCATCCGCATGTACATGAAGAAATTGCTCAACAATTGCTCCTGGGATATCATTAATACTTTCCGTTTGGAATTTCTGACGTATCTTTGCAACCTTTGGTAAAGTCATCATTCTTGTCTCCTTTTACAGAAATGCTACTTGTTGATAAAAAATGGTTTGTATACAAAGTCAGCAAGAGATCTGTTTTTGACCTCTTGCTTGATATTCTCATATTACGCTTTTTTCTTTGGAGCTAATTCAACTGCCATACGTAGTGCCTCTTTTAATGATTGCTCGTCCGCAATATTTTTACCAGCAATATCAAAAGCAGTTCCATGGTCAACACTTGTACGAATGGTTGGAAGACCTACTGTAATATTTACTCCAGCCTCTAGACCCAACACTTTAATTGGACCATGACCTTGATCGTGATATTGTGCAACAACAATATCAAAGTCTCCACGTCTTGCTCTAAAGAATAATGTATCAGCTGGAAGTGGACCTTGAACATTTATTCCTTCTGCTTGCGCTTTTTCAATAGCTGGAACGATCTTTTCCTCTTCCTCACCATGACCAAATAGTCCATTTTCACCTGCATGTGGGTTAATTCCACAAACAGCGATTCGAGGAGATTCAATTCCTGCCTTTTGTAATGTTTCATGTGCAAGTTTGATAACCGTATATTGACGTTCAGCATTTATCTTATGAATTGCATCAAGAAGTCCAATGTGTGTTGTTACATGAATGACTCTTAACGCTGGTGCAGAGAGCATCATAGCAAAATCCTTTGTATTTGTTAATTCTGCTAAAATCTCAGTATGGCCCGGATAAATATGCCCCGCTTTATGAAGTGCTTCTTTATTTAAAGGTGCAGTACAAATCCCTTGAATTTTGCCCTCATTTGCGTATTGAATAGCTCTTTCTAAATAACGAAAAGCCGCATTTCCAGCTTCTGGTGAAACTTGTCCCCATGGTAAATCTTCAGAAACTAAATCAAGGTCGATAATATCAATCGTTCCATATTGTGACTTTGCTTCTTCTGGATTGGTAATGATATTTAATTCAAGATTGATATTTGTTACGTTTAAAGCTCTTTTTAAAATTTTTAAGTCACCTACAACAAATGGACTGCAGTTATCGTAAATGTTTTTATCATTCAAAGATTTTACGATAATTTCAGGTCCGACACCAGAAGGGTCTCCCATTGTAATCGCGATACTTGGTTTATAGCTAGTCATATATAATTCCTCCTGTAAATATCTCTTATTTGAACAAGCAAATATCAGTCTTAATTTTTATATTAGTACTCATTGAGTACGTGTATTGAGTTCAGTAACCTTTTGAAGTGCCTTTGAAAGTGCTTGGTCGGTTCCAAACGCACCTGCCTTGGTGACAAGTGGAATGCCATCATATAATCCTCCAAAGAGTTTCCCATACGGAATACCAGGCTCTACTTCGCCAATGACACGAATTCCTTCACCTTGTAACACTTTACAAGTAGCACCTGCAATATCTCCACCTGTTAAAACGGCACCACAAATTTTCTTACTTTCGATTAATTGACCAGCAATTTCTCCCATTGATTTGGCTATTGTGTTTCCAACATCGAAATTTGATAAACCAAGTTCACGTTGTAAGTTCTTTACTTTCCCTATTACCTCTTGGTCTCTGTTCGTGGTTACTACTAAGTCGCCTTTATCTAGCAATGTTTTACTTGCTTTAACAATACGATCAATTTCAAGTTTTCTCCTATCCTCAAAAAAGAATTCTTCAGGAGAAATAACAATTTCTGCTACATTATTTTTTTCTTTAAGGACCTGAATTTGTTGATGAGTGATTGAATTTACACTGCCCGCAACCACTAATACAGGATCTCGATCACGCACTTTAGTGGCATTAATAACCTCTTCCTGAATCTCTTC
The DNA here is from genome assembly GCA_003640645.1 of Fredinandcohnia aciditolerans. Lineage (GTDB taxonomy): Bacteria > Bacillota > Bacilli > Bacillales > Bacillaceae_L > Ferdinandcohnia > Ferdinandcohnia aciditolerans. The sequence goes on from QGHH01000016.1 coordinate 24,494, forward strand.
ATTAAAGATGTGCGATGCGATTCCTGCGGAACCCACCCAGAGATATTTCTCTTGTAAGACTTGCGCTGCTTTAACGATGATTTCTAGCTCTTCATCAGTCGTTGCATCGACAATGATGATTTTCGACGTATCACTCAAGGAAAATTCCTTCATTATGTTAGATAAGTGGTCGATTCCTTTTCTAACATGAGAGATGGTAATTAACTCAACATCCCTCTTACTTTGTTTCTGTACCAATTTAGGCAGATAACTTTCATTTACCGGGCTGGCAGGGTCTTTTGCCATTTCAGCTTTCTCTAATAAAACTCCATTTACGAAATGTTCGCCATTAATAGTAGTTCGATTACTTTTTGGAAAAGCCGGTACTACAAATGAAATCTTATAATTAAAAGCATCCATTACTGCATCAATTTCGGGACCAATGTTTCCCCTCATCGTTGAATCTATCTTCTTAAAAACATTAGAAACACCTAGTTGCTTCAATTGTGCCGATAGATCATAAACGATGTCATAGGACTTACTAGCCTCTATTGCTCGACTATCTGAATTTAAAACAATGACATCTTCAGTAAGATGTGACGGTTGTAATTGTGTATATGAAAATAGCACTGTTGTGTTTAAACCCTGTTTTGCGAATTGAACTCCAGTGTCGTTTGCACCCGTTAAATCATCTGCTATTACCGCTAGTTTCACCTACATCCCGCCCCCTTTACTACTTAGTTTGTATAATTTAGCTTTTTTTATTTGTTTCGAAACAAGTGTCACATTACATGTACAACTACTCTTTTTGTATTACTCAGCATCATTTTCATGTGGTATTTTTAAACAGACACCTAAAAACGCTTACACTTATCATAAAACAATATGTTGCATTTAGCAATATAATTCATGACATTTATTCTTGTTTTTAAAATATGTTGCATTTTACATCAAAGCAAAACAAAAGAAAGGCACAAGCTTTATTTTAGCTTGCGCCATAGTGTGGAACGGTTAATCCCTAATCGCTTAGCTGCTTTCGATTGGTTCAACCCTTCTTCTTCTAGCACTTTTTTGATCACTTGTTTTTCTATATCTTCTAATGTACCAGTTATATCAATCTGTACGAATAGATCATCTTTCTTCTCTTTTTGGTGTATTCGTTCCAAAAGTGCCTCAACTTCTTCTTTTTCAATATAGTAAGAATGTGATTGTAAAAATAATTGTTCGATTACTTGTTTAAGTTGTTCGATATTTCCCGGCCAATCGTATTTTATAATCTCATCCATGGCTTCCTGACGAATCCCTATGACTCCATTTCCATACTTCGGATGTAATTCAGTAATAAATAGATGAACTAAATCCTCAATATCCTCCATACGTTCCCGGATTGGTGGTATATGGATTGTTAGTTGCGCCAAGGCATTATATAACTCTTGATGGAAAGAACCACTTTTCACCTTATCACCTATATTTTCATCGGAGGATACAATCCACTTTAACTTTTTACCATTACCATTGATATAAACTTGATAGAGCTCCTTTTGAACATACGGGTTTAATTTATGGATGTTTCTTAAAAAAACTACACCATCTGATAACGTAAGAAAAAAGCCTTCATTGATTTCTTTAAGTTGTTCCGAAGTTAATTGTTCGCAATTTAAAAGAATAAATGGCTCACTTTGTGACCTTCTATTTTGGTAAATCCATTGAGCTGCTACTGATTTCCCAGTTCCCTCTTCACCTAAAATCCAAACAGCATCATCCTTTTTACTGTATTGTTCAATTTTCTTCAAGACATTTTTAATCTGTTCGCTCTTTCCTGAAAAAGGAGAAAAGGTTGAATCTGGGGTATGAATTTCGATCGCATTTACGTTCATCCCTTCTCCTTGGTTAGCAAATTCATTAGGAAGATTATTTTCTATAAATAGAACAATATGATTATCGTTGGGACATGCTGTTAATTTCCAAAATGAATCATTTATGTGTATTGTTTTTGAAATCTTTTGACCTGTAATAATTATTTCTTGTATTAAATTTCTTATCGTATCTGAATTCTTTACCTTTACCCAATTAAAATCTTGATTAAACCGTTCATTGCTATAAATGACCTCTTCATCTTTGTTAAGAACTCCAATTGCTTGCTCGCTACAACTTAGAATGGTTTTATAAAAAGAAACATCCTGTTGTAATTGAGAAAAGACACGGTAGGCTCTTCTTGTTTCTTCTAATGCGTCAATAATGGCCTCTTTACCTGACGTTATTAGAACCCCGGTTAAACCTAACTCTTTAGCAACTTGGACCGTAACTACATCACCTATGACCACTTCATAACCTTGTCTTTTTAGATTTGTTAACATTTCTTTTACTTCTATTTCTTTTGTAATCGTTAATGTTTTAATATCAAAATCTAGGAGTTTACATATTGTACCGGCGCCCTGTGTAATATTGGAGAAGCCTACAATCGCGGCTTTTCGCGAAAATCCTTTAACCATCGTTAAAATACGCAACACATCATAGCCAGAAACTTGAATATCAATCACCGGTATTGAGACAGCCTCCTGAATTAAGGAAGCTGTCCCCCCACGACTTATAATGACATGATAACCGTCTTTTTCAGCCTCTTTTGCAATGGCTACTCCTTCATGCAAGTTCCCGATTTCAATCTGGAACTCAATATCATTAACATCCTGTGTGACTTCTTTCATTATTTCATATAATCCCTCATAAGGGACAATTGCCAATGCCTTAATCATTTCTCCATCACCCTTGGCTTGATTTAACCATCCTATTACTCGTTACTTTTGGCTAACACCTTGTTCATACTTCCGCTTACGTACCCTTGTAAGTCAAGAGTGACATATTTATAACCGAACACCTGCAGATTTTCGATAATTTCTTGATGATTGGCTAATATACGTTCCATGTCTTGAGGCTCTACCTCTATTCTAGCAATATCCTCATGTGTCCGAACACGCACTTGTTTAATACCCAACCCTTTAATGTATTCCTCTGATCTTTCAACTTTTGTTAACTTTTCCTGTGTTATCTTTTCACCATAAGCAATTCTTGATGATAAACATGCAAACGAAGGCTTTTCCCAGGTTGGTAAACCTAATTGCTTTGAAAGTTCACGTATTTCTTCCTTAAAAAGATTCGCTTCTTGAAGTGGGCCACGTACACCATGTTCTTTGGCCGCTCGTACACCAGGACGGTGTTCACTCATATCATCTGCAATTAAACCATATACAACGTTCTTAAATCCTTTTTCACGCATGATTGGAACGATTTCCTCGAATAACCCATTTTTACAAAAGTAACAACGGTTCCTGTCATTTTCGGCATAACCTGGAATACTCAGTTCAGAAGTTTCAATCACTTGATGTGTTGCACCAATCGCTTTGGCAAGTCTCTTTGCTTCCTCTAATTCACTGGACGGATATGTTTCAGAATCAGCCGTAACCGCTAAAACCTTTTCTGCTCCCAAAACATCAATGGCTACTTTTAGCAGAAGTGTACTATCTACTCCACCAGAAAAAGCAACCACCACATTTTCCATCTCTTTCAATATTTCCTTAAGTCGTTCATACTTTTCTCGCATTCTTTATTCCACCTATATCAGAAATTTAGTAGTAAACAAGTGATACTTAATAGATTATAGTGTATTAAATCTAAAAAACTTTGCATTTTGCAACACATTTCATTATAAGCGATTTATAACCAAAGTAAAAGAATATACTAAAGCGATTTCATTTATGGCATAAATTGCATGGGCAATCCAATCTAATTCCTCGTTAGCTTTTATTATAAAGAAAAAGAGCCCTATCATTGAGCTCTTTTTCGGTTCTTTCCTTTATCAACTTATATAAACATGTTAGCAATTAAAATAAGAATGAATCCTGTGAACCACATAAGAGTCGTTGGTACTGACCAAACCATGACTTGCTCTTTCACTTCTTTGATTCCTAACATACGGTTTACTACCCAGAAGAAACTATCATTAAAGTAAGAGAAAATAAGCGATCCTAATGCTGCAGCTTGAGCAGCAAGTGCCATATTCACATCTAATTGAGCTAATATCGGTGCTGAAATAGATGCTGCAGTAATCATCGCTACAGTTCCACTACCTTGGACTAAACGAACTATACTAGCTACAAAGAAAGGAATAAGAACAGCTGGAAGTGGTAAATCCGCTATTTGTTGGGCAATGTAGTCTCCTGTTCCACTTGTACGCAATACATTACCTAGCGCACCACCTGCACCAGTTACAAGTAAGATAATACCAGCTTCTTGAATACCTGTTTCCATTTCTTCAAGTGTTTTACCACGGCTTAGTTTTCCTGATAATAAGTAAATCGCTGTAATTAAACCAATTGCTACGGCAATGATTGGTTGACCTAAGAAAATAAGAATTCCATAAAAACCTTCAGTTAATTCTAAAGCTGCTAGTGTTGTGTTTACAAAAATAAGGATAATTGGAACTAAAATTGGTAAAAAAGATTTCATAAATGACGGAAGTTCTTTTGATCTTTCATTTACAATTTCTAAAAGCTCTGGATAAGTCATTTGTTCTTCAGGTCTTACATAGCCAGAACCAGATTCATCAGGTAATTGATAAATTCTCTTTCCAAGCCATTTCGCGTATAAAACTCCTACAATCATAAGAGGAATACCAAATGCTAGACCTAATGCAATCATAAGACCGATATCTACTCCAAAAATTCCAGCTACCCCTAGTGGCCCCGGTGTTGGAGGTACAATTGAGTGTGTAATAACAAGTCCAGCTGCTAAAGAAACACCAATAGCTATAACTGATTTTCCTGTTCTTCTTGAAAGTGTTTTTACTAATGGGTTTAAAATAACAAAGGCTGAGTCAACAAAAATGGGGATAGAAATGATATAACCTGCTATCGCCATTGCCCATTCTTCTTTTTTCTTACCAACAAATTTAATTAATGAGTAGGCTAAAGTTTCGGCAGCCCCGGTGATTTCAAGGATACGCCCCATCATGACACCTAGTCCGATTACGATACCTACGGAAGCTAATGTACTCCCGAATCCTGCTGAAATAGCGCCGGCCACATCCCCAGGAACCATTCCACCAACAATACCTGCTATTGAAGCACCAATAATAAGTGCAAGAAATGCGTGTATCTTTGTTTTTAATACAAGTAAGATTAATACAATTACCCCGAGTATAAGCCCGGAAACCATTTGGATGCCTGTCGGTTCCATTTAATTACTTCCCCCTTAATCTGAAGTGAATTTTTATTTGAATTGAAAGAATGGATGAGATAGCAGCTTTCATTTTTTTGTAAAGGTCTCTGTTAGAACATACCGATTATTAACACGTAATTAATTCTTCATTTACAAGTATACGGTTACATTTTTTTACATCGGTACAAATACGACTATTACACTTGAGCTAATCAACAGATAACCTTGTAAATAAAACATTCTATATAAGGAATAATGATTTCTATAATAGTGTGTACAATCCCACTAGCATCTACTATCCATCCCCAAGAAAGAACTGCAAGTGCTTACATATAGACGATAAAAATAAGTGGCATGAACCACTAGAGTATTAGTCCTATATTTAGGTAAAATTGCAACACATTTTTTAAGGTTTTATCTAAAAGCTAAATTGATCACCCAAGAAATGTTGCGTATCGCATCACTACTTGTTCTTTAACAGATTCTATACTGTTCTAATAAACTTGTCAAGTAAACAATAAACGATAATTTGTTCATTTTTACAACAATATATTCATTCTACTTACAAACATCTAGATATAGCAAACTAAGTGTTGCATCATTGTTAAACTTTGCTACACGCAATATGAACCGGTACTTATTTCCTATTCTGAAATAATAGAAGATGCTCTTACAATTTAAGAAAACCATATATTTCAACCATTAGTGTGTAAGAAATACTCTTGCAATATAATTGCCACAGTTGAAACCAAATTATTACCTCCCTGTTCTTTTTCTAGAGATTTTCTATGATACGATTATTGAAAATTAGCAACCAAAGAATATGGAGGGTAATTAAATGCTAAAAAAAATGGTAGCGATCTTAACAGGTACTGTACTCTCAGTAACAGTAAGTGCTAATGTACAAGCTTCAATGATTACAGTACAAAAAGGAGATACCCTTTGGGATCTATCACGCGCACAAAATACATCCGTTAAAAATACCAAAATGTTGAATCATCTTTCAACTGACCTCATTCACCCTGGGGATGAACTATTTATTGCACCAGAAAAACAATATACGGTTAAGAAAGGCGACACATTATGGGACATCGCCATTCATCATCAGGTAAAGGTTTCGCAATTAAAAGAATGGAACCAATTACATAGTGATCTTATCCATCCTGGATTAAATCTAGTAATCTTTGAAGGTGCAAAAACAGTTGCAACAGCTGTTGGAGAAAAACCAGTACAGTCAGTTACAGGAACAACAAAAGAAAATACAAGCACAAATACAGCTGATAAAAAGACAATTAAGAGCACCCCTGTAGCGCCAGCGGCAACTACAGAAAAGCAAAAAGAAAGTGCACCTGTAGCACCCGCTACTGAAAAACCAAAAGAAGACTCAGCTAAAGAACAACAAGCAGCATCAACAACGAATACAAGTCAGAAAGAAATCACTGTAACAGCTACAGCTTACACCGCAACATGTGATGGATGCTCAGGTATTACGTCTACTGGAATTAACTTAATGGAAAATCCAGATGCAAAGGTGATCTCTGTTGACCCATCTGTCATTCCACTTGGCAGCAAAGTTTATGTTGAAGGCTATGGCGAGGCAATTGCCGGTGACACTGGCGGAGCAATTAAAGGAAAGAAAATTGATATATTTATTCCATCCAAACAAGATGCCATTAATTACGGTGTTCAACAAGTAAAAGTAACAATTTTAGACTAAGAAGTTATCATAACTAAAGGGACCCTACAAAACATTAGACTTATTGTTTTGTAGGGTCCCTTTTATTATTTTTGGAAAACAGCTTAATGATATTATATAGTAGATAAACATCATTCTATTATCCATTCATTTTTAGTACCCACGATACTTCCTCTTTGTTGAATCCCTTCTTAATTCTAAGGTAGCACCTAGTCTATTTACCGTTCAACTACTTGTTAAGCACATAAAAGTTTCGACAATTTACCCTCCTTTCCAAAAACTATTCTAATAAAAAGTACCTGTTCGAAAGTGAAGTATATAGTCCTTATCATTTCAAAACTCCGTAAACATGAGCATTACTAATACATAACGAAAAAATTTCTTCCTAATTAACAAAATTATAATTGATTTCTGAAAACTATTTCTATATAATTGCAACTAATTCCTTATTTAGATAATAAACTATATTTAAAGTATTTTAAATTGGTAGTGAAAATTAAATTATTATCCTTTTGTGATAGTCGTTTAGAAAAAAGTACTGAAAGGGGGAGATTAATTGCACTATGAATTAGATGAACTGGACAGTGGCATTATTCGACATTTATCAGTTGATGGGAGAATGTCGTTTAAAGACCTTGCCTGCAAATTAAATGTAACAGAAAAGACAGTAAGGCTTCGTTACAAAAGCTTAATCGAAAAAGAAATATTAAACGTAGTCGGCATTGTTGATCCACTTACTGTTGGAATTAAGGCTGGAGCCATTATTTTAATCAAGGTTCATCCTAAGTCTATTCAAACTGTTGTAAAGGACTTACAGGAAATTAAATGGATTCGCTATATTTCATTAATTTCAGGCGAATATCAACTTCTTATACAAATAGCGGTTAAAGATCAAAAGAAAATCACAGATACGATCATTCTTTTAAATGACAACGAAAAAATACTGGAAATTAATTCCATTGTACAGCTTGATGTATATAAAAATACATTTGAATTTATCTAATGACAAGATTTTTAACATCTTTAATTCTAATGAAAAAGGGAGAGAGTTTGATGAAAATATTTATTTCTGCTGATATGGAGGGTATTTCTGGCGTTGCTACCAATCAACAATTAAAAACCCCGAGTGAGTATCAACGCTTTCGTAAACTAATGACAGCTGATGTAAATGCTGCAATCGAAGGGGCATTTAATGGTGGTGCAACAGAGGTAGTCGTAGCTGATGGGCACGGTAATATGTCCAATATTATTATAGAAGAATTAGATTCTAGAGCTCGACTAGTGTCAGGTAGCAATAGAGTGATGTGCCAACTTGAAGGTCTTGATGAAACATTTAGCGGTATTATGTTTGTTGGTCATCACGGACGTGAAGCTGGTTCTGATGTAACAGTAATTAGTCATACATTGGCTGGTATTTGTGTAAAGGAAATGAAAATTAATGGCAAGGTTGTTGGGGAAACAGAAATGAATACAATGGTTGCAGGTTCTTTTGGTGTCCCGGCTATTTTCATTAGTGGAGACGATGCGTATGTAAAAGAAGTGAAAGAAACCTTACCTAACGTAGAAGGGGCAGTAACCAAAAGGGCTGTTGATCGATTTTCTGCAGAACTTCTACATCCTGAAGTAGCGCAAACTATCATTCGTGAGAAAGCAGAAAAAGCTGTTGAACGTATTGGAGAGTTTACACCTACTAAAGTGAATGGTCCCATTACATTTGAAATTGATTTTAAAGGCCCACAACAAGCTAAAATGACAACAACTCTTCCTACTGTTGAACTTATTAGTCCAACAAAGATTCGCTTCACTTGTGATGACATGGTGACAGCATACAAACATATGTGGGGTTGTGTCATTATTGCAATGACAGCTACAAACGGTGTACTAGGTAGTGTAAATTCATAACTTCTCAATCTATAAAATAAGTAAAAACTTAAACCCATTTTTTTGTGTTAAGCTCCTGCGCCTGTCCCTCCCTCTACAATCTTGTAAGAAATTCATAGGTTGTGAGGCAGACGAATGTGCATAAGCTTTTCATATTCTGGAGGTGTTTTGTTACATGTATATAGTTAAACGATTCTTTACCATGTTACTTACAATTTGGATAATAGCTTCTCTAACTTTCATAATAATGAAATTTATCCCTGGTGATCCATTTGCGTCTGACTCTAATGCACTACCACCAGAAGTGTTAGAAAATATGCGAGCAAAGTTTAATTTAGATGAACCATTACCCGTTCAATATGCTCTCTATTTGAAGAATCTCGTAATGCTAGATTTAGGCCCTTCCATTCAATCGGAAACTCGTACAGTAAACCAGATTATTTCGGACGGATTCTCTGCATCTGCAATTCTCGGTCTTCAGTCCATTATTATTGCACTTGTAATTGGACTTATGTTGGGGATTATTGCTGCCTTAAACCATAACCGATTCCTGGATTATACATCGATGATTATTGCCATAATTGGTATTTCAGTACCTAGTTTCATATTAGCACCATTTTTAATTAAATATTTTGCAGTTGAATGGGGACTTCTCCCTGTTGCTTCTTGGGGTACATGGCAGCATACCATACTTCCTTCATTAGCATTAGCAACAACACCTTTAGCTGTAATCGCTAGATTTATGAGGTCTAGTATGCTTGAAGTCATGAACCAAAACTATATAAAAACGGCAAACGCTAAGGGGTTATCAACAACGAATTTAGTTTTAAAACATGGAATACGAAATGCAATATTACCTGTTGTATCTTTTATTGGTCCTTTATTTGTTTCATTAATCACAGGTACATTCGTAATTGAAAAAATATTTGCAATACCGGGAATTGGACGTTACTTCGTAGATAGTATTTTTAATCGTGATTATCCGGTAATCATGGGTACAACAGTATTCTTTAGTACGATTCTTGTTGTGACTCTTTTTGTGATTGATATTTCATATCGTCTCATTGATCCTAGAATTAAGTTATCAAGTAAGGGGGATTAACATGATAGAAAAAAGCGTGGATCATTCCCTATTTCGTCCGGCAGATCCCAAAAAACTAAAGGCTGATCCAATACAACGACCAAGTCTGAGTGTTTGGAAAGAAACAGTATTAAGTATTCTTAAAAATAAACTTGCTATATTTGGTCTTGCTTTATTAGTTGTAATCATGTTTTTCGCTATTTTTGGACCGATGATGGCACCATACTCGGCATCCGATCAAGACTTAACGAAAACAAACCTGGCTCCTTCAGGTGATCATTGGTTTGGAACAGATGATTTAGGTCGTGATATGTGGGTTAGAACATGGATGGGTGCTCGAATATCCCTAACTATTGGTCTTGTTGCAGCCGTAATTGATTTATTCTTAGGGGTTGTAATCGGGGGAATCTCTGGTTATATGGCAGGTCGCGGAAAGCTAGGAGATCGAATCGATAGTGGACTAATGAGAATAGTAGAAATTCTCTATGGGATCCCATACCTGTTAGTCGTTATTCTGTTGATGGTGATAATGGAACCTGGGGTAACCACCATAATAATTGCACTATGTGTAACGGGGTGGGTCGGGATGGCCAGAATTATACGTGGACAAGTTCTGCAATTAAAATCACAAGAATACGTATTGGCAGCACAAAAACTTGGCACTTCACATGCAAAAATAATTTCCCGACATTTAGTACCAAATATGATGGGGATTATCATCGTCAATTTAACATTTTCCATTCCAAGTGCAATCTTTGCTGAAGCATTTTTAAGTTTCCTAGGACTGGGAGTACAAGCTCCATTCGCAAGCTGGGGTACCATGGCAAATGATGCATTAGGGGTTATTTTAAGTGGACAGTGGTGGCGTTTATTTTTCCCTGCAGTGTTAATCTCATTAACAATGTTTGCATTTAATGCATTTGGTGATGGATTACAAGATGCTCTTGATCCAAGATCTCGAGATTAGGAGGTTTTTAGATTGGCCCATTTATTAGAAGTTAAGAATTTAGAAGTTAATTTTAAAACGTATGGAGGAGAAGTCAAAGCTGTACGTGACGTATCCTTCCATGTAAATAAAGGTGAAATACTTGCAATAGTCGGTGAAAGTGGTAGTGGTAAAAGCGTTACGGTTCAATCTATTATGGGATTGATTCCAACTCCTCCAGGTATTATTAGAGGCGGTACCATTCACTTTCACGATAAAGATATTCTAAAGATGTCCAAAAAAGAAATGCGAAAAATTAAAGGTTCAAAAATAAGTATGGTTTTCCAAGATCCAATGACATCCTTAAATCCTACCATGCGCATTGGGAAGCAAATCGAAGAAGGGCTTATCCTTCACCAAGGATTGTCTAAAGATAATGCAAAAAAACGAGCAATCGAAATGATTAAACTCGTAGGTATTCCAAACCCTGAAGAGCGATATAATCAATTTCCACATGAATTCAGTGGAGGTATGAGGCAAAGAGCGATGATAGCAATTGCCTTATCGTGTAATCCAGAGTTGTTAATTGCAGACGAACCTACAACGGCACTTGATGTAACAATTCAGGCACAAGTCCTTGAACTAATGAAGGATTTACAAAGCAAATTAGACACTTCTATTATTCTAATAACACACGACCTTGGTGTAGTTGCTGAAACTGCACAACGTGTAATTGTAATGTATGCAGGGATGATGGTCGAAAGCGGAACCGTCTTTGACCTATTTGAAAATCCAAAACACCCTTATACTTGGGGTTTACTTGAATCCATACCAAAAGTTGAGGATGGAGAGAAAAAACCATTGGTTCCAATTGAGGGATCACCACCAGATCTATTTTCTCCTCCAAAAGGATGTCCATTTGCTCCCCGTTGTAAATTTGCAATGGACATTTGCTTAGAGGAAATTCCACCAGATTTTGAAATAGATCAGGGACATACAGCAAAATGCTGGTTGAACGACCCTAGGGCTCCAAAGGTAGAAGATTTAGTTGCAGCAGGGAGTGAAGAATAATGTCGGAACATATTCTTGAAGTTCAACAGCTTTCAAAGTATTTTCATATCAATAAAAATCAGACTGTGAAATCGGTAGACGATATATCTATCTCCATCAAAAAAGGAGAAACATTTGGCCTTGTAGGCGAAAGTGGTAGTGGAAAGTCTACCTTAGGAAAAACAATCGTAGGGTTACAGGCACCTACATCTGGAAATATCATCTACAATGGCAAAGATGTAGAAAAATTAGACAAGTCTACAAAAAAAGTAATTAACCGTGAACTGCAAATTATTTTCCAAGACCCACATGCATCTCTTAACCCTAGGATGCAAGTTGGGGACATCATCGCAGAAGGAATGGATGCTTATAAGCTGGCAAAAGGACAAGAACGTCAAAATCGCATCTATGAATTACTTGAAAGAGTAGGGCTAAGACCAGAACACGCAAAACGCTACCCACATGAATTTAGTGGTGGTCAGCGACAACGTATAGGCATTGCTAGAGCACTTGCCGTTAAACCGAAGTTTATCGTTGCCGATGAACCTATTTCTGCCTTAGATGTGTCCATCCAAGCACAGGTTATTAATTTGCTAGATGATTTAAAGAAAGAGGAAGAATTAACGTATTTGTTTATCGCCCATGACCTAGGCATGGTAAAACATATAAGTGATCGAATCGGTGTAATGTACTTAGGTAAAATGATGGAAATGAGTGAAAGTGACGAACTTTTTAAAAATCCATTACATCCTTATACACAGGCACTGTTATCAGCTATTCCTAACCCAAATCCACGAGCAGATAAAAGAGAGCGTATTGTTCTTCAAGGTGATCCGCCAAGTCCGGTAAACCCGCCAAGTGGGTGTCGTTTTAGAACAAGATGCCCACATGCAATGGACATTTGCTCTCAAAAAGCGCCAGAGTGGAAAGAGATTCAAAAAGATCATTGGACAGCTTGTCACTTGTATTAACTTATAAAATGTCTAACCAGGAGTGGGGAACTTATTTAGATACAACCGAACAAAAAATGATCAAATGGCTCGCGTGGGCTGGATTGGTATCTTTGTTAATCCAGTTGTAATGCTTGACTATTATTTGGGTGATAACCCGAATAACCAAGCAGGATGGGTAATTGAAGATTTTGATAGTCTCATGATGCAAGCAAAAGTAGAACAAGATCTAGCCATGATGCTAAAAAAGTATTAATGAATGATTTACCATTTATTCTTGTTAAAATGGGCTAGTATGGTTTCTGAATAATGATAAACAGGCAGGGTGAGCCATTTGTTTGACTCCTCTGCCCTATTAAATAAGGGGCTTAAGAAGATGAAAAAAGTTATTTTTCCGATGTTTATTATCTTTTTCTGGATCGGGACAATTGCATTTCTGCATTTATCTTTACTTGAATGGATAAATGTAACATTCCTGATCGGACTGATTTCAGGTTTGATAGCTACATCCGTTAAGATTATTCATAGCGGATTTTTACACCTTTTTATGTCTGGTTTTAAGAAGTTAAATATGACCATGATGCCAAAGTCTAGGTCATTACAACAAGTGGATGAAGAATTAGAAAATAATGAAGACATCATTCAGTTTAAGCATAACCTTTCTATGATGGTTTATAAGGTAACATTACAGTTTTCAATTTTGACTATATCTCTTTCTGTTATTGGGCTATTTGTATTTTACAACTAAAACAAATAGTCTTTTTTGTATACTAGTCCATTCAAAAATAAAGATTGGGGGAATTAGAAGTGGAAATCACACTTGAATCAAAATTACATAGTTATTTAAACGCAGTTTCTGCTTATAAACCTACTGTTATTCCAAATCAAAATACAGTTACATTTTTAACTAAGAAAACCGGCATACCTCAAGTTTGGAAGTGGAGCAAAGATACTTCAACGATTGAACAATACACGGATTTAGAAGATCGTATTTTATCCGTCTATCATTCACCGTCTGGTGATAAAACAGTCGTTGGAATGGATTCAAAAGGGAATGAAAAACAACAGTTTTATCTTCTAAAAGAGGAGGGTAAGATTGTTGAAGAACTAGTGGTCTCTCCTTCCCATTTCCATTACTTTGGAGGTTGGTCTCCTGATGGTAGTAAAATTGCCTATTCAAGCAATAGAAGGCATCCAGGATCATTTGACGTATTCATTATGGATGTCGAAACAAAACAGGAATCTGTTGTATTTGAGTATGATGGAAACTGTACACCTCTAGTATGGCTAAAAAATGAAGAACAGTTAGTTATCAGCATACAAGATACGAACATAGATACTTCTTTATATGTTCTAGATATACATACTGGGGAAAGAAATAGAATTGGATTTGAAGGAGCTCATGCAAGATACCAATCTCTCATACTAACAAAGGAGGGTAAAAGCGGCTTCGTATTATCTGATGCTTTCAATGACACTTTAGATATCTACCAATTCTGGTGGGATAAGCCTACTGCACCGAAAAAGTTATTCTCAGTTGATAAATGGGATGTTGAAGAGATAGCATTGTCACCCAATGAAGAAAAGCTAGTGTATACGGTCAACGAAGGAGGGATTTATTCACTTACGGTATTTGATTTGATTACAGGTACACATGAACAAATAACAGGCATTCCAAACGGTGTTTTGGACTCTCTTTCCTGGCTAGATGACGAAAACCTGATTTTCAGCTTAAATAGTCCAACCCTTCCTGGGGATATTTGGAGAGCCTCCATTGACAAAAGTAAAGTAGAAAGACTTACATTTGTAGGACGTTCAGAAAGCGTCGAAAACTTATGGCTAGAGCCTGAACTATGTACATTTTCCTCCTTTGATGGGTTAGAGGTTCCATATTTTATCTATGGGAAAAAGGAGCAGTCGCAGCCCCTTGTCATATATGTCCATGGTGGTCCGGAATATCAAATTAAAGCCGAGTTTAATCCTGTTATCCAATTTTTAGCTGGACAAGGATTTGCCGTGGTAGCACCAAATGTCCGTGGTAGTATGGGATATGGAAGAAAATATGTACAATTGGATGACGGACGTAAGCGTATGGATGCTGTTGCTGATCTCGCTTGGCTTGTTAAGGATCTGATTACAAACAGGTCTGTTGATAAAAGTAGAATCGGAATTATGGGAAGAAGCTATGGGGGCTTTATGGTTCTAGCGGCTTTAACACACTATCCTGATATTTGGGCAGCAGGCGTAGACATTGTTGGGATTTCTCATTTTAAAACCTTTCTTGAAAATACTGGATCATGGCGTCGAAAATTGCGTGAATGTGAATACGGAACCCTGGAAGAGGACATGGATTTCTTTGAAGAAATAGCTCCATTAAATCATACAAAGAATATATCTGTTCCGTTACTAATCTTCCATGGTCGTAATGATACCAGGGTGCCGGTAAGTGAGGCGGAGCAACTTTACTTTGATTTACGCTCTCAAGGTAAACAAGCCGAACTGGTCATTTTCGAGGATGAAGGTCATCAAACAGAAAAGATTGAAAACCATATTAAAATGAATACAATGATTGTTAGCTTCATGAATCAATATTTAACAAGGTAACTTTCCTAAAGAGAAATGTAAATTCATCTTACATTTCTCTGCTTTTCTTTTGCAGCATTTTTATTTTTTTACCATTGGTTAATTTTTGTTTGCATTAATATATTTTTTATTCTCCTTTTTAAAAATTATTATTGATTTCTGAAAATTATTTTTATATAATGACTATTATCAATTCCTATTTTCGGTATGAAAAAGTTTTCTAAATATTGAAACTAGGTAATTTCCAAAACAGAAAACCGATTTTCGGTAAAATTGATGAATTATAGTATCTATTTTAGGTAAATGGTTATTATTCATTGAGTCTACTACTTCTATCTAGTAATACGACGATATGATTGAATAAAAATTGAAACAAAGGGGAGAAAATCATGAAGAAAAAATGGCTAATGTTATTAACGATAGTAATGGTAGCTTCGTCCATTCTTGCCGCATGCAGTAGTAATTCTACTGGAAATGAATCAGATGGAAAAAGTTCCGCAGATGTAAAACAGGAAATGGTAGTTAATATCAAAACTGAGCCACCTGCGATTGACCCAGCAATGGCAACTGATGTTCCTTCTGGATGGGTATTAGATCATATTTTTGAAGGCTTATATACCCGTGATAAGGATGGAAATCCAGTCCTAGGTGTTGCTGAAGATGTAAAGGTTTCTGATGATGGGAAAACATACACTTTCACTCTACGTGAGGATGCAAAATGGTCTGATGGCTCACAAGTAACTGCGCAAGACTTTGAATATGCGTGGGAGCGTGTGCTGAATCCTGAAACAGGAAGTTCTTTTGCATTTTACTTGTATTACATAAAAGGTGCAGAAGAGTATAACAAAGGGAATGGAACAGTCGAAGACGTTGGTATAAAAGCAGTTGATGACCGTACATTCGAAGTTGAACTAACAAGTCCACTTGGTTATTTTGATAGTTTGTTAACGTTATGGACATTCTATCCTGTTAAAAAAGACCTTGTTGAATCCAATAAAAACTGGGCAGCTGAAGCTGAAGGCTATATTAGTAATGGTCCATTTAAAATGACTGAATGGCAACATGATAGCCAAGTAGTTATTGAGAAAAACAAAGAGTATTATGCACAAGATGTTGTAAATCTAGAAAAAGTCACATTCAAAATGGTTGGAGAAGCAACTACGTTCTACCAAATGTTCAAAACAAAAGAACTTGATTTAGTTATGACATTACCTACTGATTCAATTGATGCTGAAAGAAATAATCCAGAGTATAAGGAAGTCCCTTACTATGGAACTTACATGTATATGTTTAACGTCGAGAAAGAACCTTTTAATAATGCAAAAGTACGTAGAGCATTTGCAATGGGAATTGACCGAGATGCGTTAACAAAGAATATTACAAAAGCAGGAGAAACTCCAGCATATGCAATGGTACCAACTGGAGCAGAAACGCCAGACGGTGAATTCCGTGAAACTGGTGGGGACTATTTTGAAGAAAACTATGAAGAAGCTAAAAAGCTTTTAGCTGAAGGTATGGCTGAAGAAGGCTGGACAGAACTACCGGAAGTAACGTTGCTCTATAACACAGATGAGAATCACAAAAAGACTGCTGAGGCAGTTCAAGAAATGTTGAAAAAGAACCTTGGGGTAGATATTAAGCTTGGTAACCAAGAGTGGGGTACTTACTTAGACACAACTAAGCAACATAACTATCAAATGGCACGTATGGGTTGGATTGGAATATTCGTAGATCCAGTTGTTAACCTAGACTACTATTTAGGGGATAGCCCGAATAACCGTACTGGATGGGTAAATGAAGAGTTCGATAGCGTAATGGCACAAGCCAAGGTTGAACAAGATAGTAAGAAACGTTTTGACCTTCTTCACGACGCTGAAGAAATTCTTATGACAGACATGCCGTTTATGCCGGTGTATTTCTATACAAATAACTACCTTGTATCAGAAAAATTTGAAGATATTGCATACTATGTAAACCGTTATCCTACATTAAAGTGGGCTAAGAAGGTTTCTGAATAATGTAATTGGCAGAGAGAGTTTATAGACTCTTCTCTGCTTTTTTTGAAACAAAAACAAAAAGGTCCCCATTTATATTCGCTTTTCTTCTTTTAATACATCCTCAAATACATCAACCACCATTTTATCCAAGTGGGTTCCTTGCTAATCTATTTAAATTCTCTATGGCAATTTGCGCCGTTAAAGCTTTGCATGAGCAATCCTCAGTCATTCCAACAAATGTATCAATTACGGCAATGATCCGTGATTCTATAGGAATTGCCTATTGGGGGGCAAACCTAGTGAATGTAGCCCCATTGGCTTGTTTTTTGTTTTTTAATCAACACATAAAATCTAATTATAATCTTTCATGATTACCTCCTCCTTTCATATTTCGTAATTTAGAATATTATCTTTAAATTAAACAAATATTAATTTTGTAAAACAAGGAATATGTTAGGAGGCAAATCATGTACTTTTATAGAGAAGATTTGATTAATATTATTGTCCCAGACAAACCTGATCCCGCTGCAGCCAAAGTACTTCAAGAAACACTTGGTGGTAGGTTTGGAGAAATGAGAACAATGATGCAGTTCTTTTTCCAAAGTTCAAATTTCCGGGGAAACCAAAAACAGTACCGCGACCTAATTAGAGGGGTTTTCCTAGAGGAAATAAGCCATGTGGAACTCGTTCAAACGACGATTAATCAATTATTAAATGGCTCTGGAGAAGAAGCTGTTGGAGCAGGTGGTACTACAGGGGCTCCTTTAGAAGAAGCAATCAAACATGCAAATCCGCACCATTTTATTATGGGGGCACAAAGCTCGCTTCCCGTTGATGCTGCAGGTAATCCATGGAATGGAAACTATGTTTATAGCCATGGAAACTTGATTAGTGATTTACTCGATAATGTCGTATTAGAATCAACAGGTGTACTACAAAAGACAAGAATATATGAAATGAGTTCCAATAAAACTTTTAGAGAAACATTAGCTTTCTTAATTGTACGTGATAATGCTCATCAAAATGCATTTGCTAAGGCTTTAGAAACTCTAGGTGTAGATTGGGCAAAAATTTTCCCAGTACCAAATTATGATATTAACAAATATCCAGAATGTAGAAAGTATGTAGAAATGGGCTTCCATAATGCACAATTTAACTTTAGATTAGATGAAACATTGATCGGACAAATTTTCCAAGGTGAGTCCCCAAGTAGAAACGACGGTACTCTCTCAGTAGTTCCACCACCAGATGGCTACCCAGTACCTGTTCTACCAGAGATGCCTAATGAACATAGTCCTGGAATACAAGACTTAAACAGATAAAAAGCGTCGTATTATAGACGCTTTTTTCTATTTATGGTAAAGTTCCCCTCCCCACTATTTCTTTACTCGATACCTTGACTCTCATTAAATAACTCTATCCTTACTATATTCACCTTGCAGATAGTTAAATGTAATTTTTTGTAAAAAATTATTGCGTAAGAAAATCTTACTCTTTACAATGAAAGAGTAATGGGGCATGACCTATATCCTTTTGTTTCCTCATTTTAAAAACTTAATAAACTAAACTTTTGAAAGTGAGTTGATTCCTTTTATGTCTAACCGATTCAAATCCAAACATTTTCGGAACAAAAATGGCCCGCAAGTAAGTGTCAGAACATACGAATTTGCAAACCCTGAAGAACGTCAGCAATTGTTGAGAGATTTAGCTTTTAGTTCAGAATTTGAGATGAGGTATCGTGGTCTCTTTGAATATTATGGAAAAGACTTTATTTCCTACAAGAAAGAAAAACCCTCTGATAAAAAACGCAACGAGTTTCTTCGTGTCATTTCAAATTTCATGACCAACTATTTAGATGATGATTGTCCACCCTCTTGGAAACAATGTCCTTCCTCCTTTTGGGAAGTCCTCATTTATTCCTTTTATCCTGACCACATCAAACTTTCACCTAACGAACAAGACGTAGAAGATTTCCTTTACCAATTAAAAAAATTCGTCCGTTGGCTAGACAAGCGTAATGGCACATCATGGTATCCAGCAGTCGAGCAACACTCATCAGAAGCTTTTCCTGAATTAAAAATCTGTGAACGAATTATAAATCGGATCTACTTAATAGACTTCCCTCGAATTCATCATGATGACTGGGATCTTGATCAAGATATAGACCGACTAAAGCAGAAATTTAACCAATATACTAATCAAGTTGATAGTTCATACAAAGTAACAAGTATTATTGGAGAAAGAGTTGTTTTGACAGAAACAAAAACAAATTGTACCTATTACGTCAAAGGTCTTCCCTATGATATTATTTCACCTGGCATTAAAATGAGCGGAATTATTTGCAATAAAAACGGAAATCAAACGTGGCACTGGTATCACACTCATGGGATTTATCCGTCTAAAGGAGAAAAACTTGAATATCCTGTCTCGATAAAACATGAAGGTCTGAAAACCAACGATGGAGTGAATTTTTTTAAGAAATAAGATTTGTGCCTGTCGCTCCAGTTATAAGTTGACAGGTTCTGATTCTATAAAATTAAATCAAGCTAGAATCCACTTTTATATATATAAATTAAAATTCGTATGTTTACTTTTTTATAAAAAAGGACCTACGGATTTTGAAAGGCTGTGGCTTATGATACTTAAGGAAAGAACAGAATCTGAAGAATTACTGAAAATGCGATCTTTAAACACGCGGATGGAGTTAACACAAGAAGAAAAATTTCATTTTTTCAACCTAGAAAAGGGTTATGAAGGTGAGATCGAATTTGATCGGAAGGCAGAAAGTCTTCAAGAAGAAAGATTTATAATCAATGACTTGCTGCTAAAAATAAACAATTCCTATTTTCAAATTGATTCAACGTTTATTTCACAGGAAGGAATTCGACTCTTAGATGTAAAGAATTTTGAAGGTGACTTTTGCATAGAAAAGGATAGATTTTACGCAATTAAGAGCGGTCGCGAATATAAGAATCCAATCGAACAATTAAACAAATGTACTTCACAATTCCGTCAACTACTCCGTGACCTTAAGCTCAATTACCTCGTTGAAGCCTTTGTTATCTTTATTAACCCCGAGTTCACTTTATACAACGCGCAAATAGACTACCCTATTATTCTTCCCAATCAGGTTGACCGTTTTTTTAGAAATATAAATAATACACCATCTAAGTTGAATGAGGGGCATGAAAAATTGGCCAAACAATTAATTTCATTACATCAAACTAAAAATCCATATTCAAAGGTACCAAACTACCAATATGAACATCTAAAAAAGAAAGTTTATTGTAAATACTGTAGTTCCTTTATGGTTACTTTACACAACCATACATTTATTTGTGATAAGTGTGAGGGCCATGAAACCATAGAAGATGCCATTTTGCGGAATGTTAAGGAATTTCAGTTGCTATTTCCTGAACGAAAGATTACGACTACCAATATTTTTGAATGGTGCAATGTTGATTTAACAAAGAGGACATTTTGCAGGGTATTAAAGAAAAACTTTAAAGCATTTGGAAAGACAAGTGATTCCTATTATATATAATTTTTGTTCTTATAAAGACTCTATTTCTTTGGACACAACGGTTTTTGGTGGTTCCTTTTTCGAAGTTTGCTTGGTTTCGGACACAATCTTGCTTTTTCGACGACTTCTTGTCTGAAGTTTGCAAGGCTTCGGACACTATCCCGCTTTTTGGGCTATTCCTTGTCCGAAGTTTGCACAGCTTCGGACATACCCCCGCTTTTCCGCCTCTTCCTTGTCCGAAGTTAGCAGGACTTCGGACACTACCGCACCTTTTCCGCGACTCCTTGTCCGAAGTTAGTACGACTTCGGACACTACCCCACCTTTTCCGCGACTACTTGTCCGAAGTTTGCACGACTTCGGACACTTCCCTGCTTTTCCGCCTCTTCCTTGTCTGAAGTTAGCACGACTTCGGACACTACCCCGCTTTTCCGCCTCTTCCTTGTCCGAAGTTGACACGACTTCGGATACTATTCTGCCTTTTTGGCGACTCCTTGTCCGAAGTTAGCACGACTTCGGACACTATCCCGCTTTTCCGCCTCTTCCTTGTCTGAAGTTAGCACGACTTCGGACACTACCCCGCTTTTCCGCCTCTTCCTTGTCCGAAGTTAGCGCAACTTCGGACACAAACGCACCTTTTCTGCGACTCCTTGTCCGAAGTTAGACACGACTTCGGACACTATCCCGCTTTTCCGCCTCTTCCTTGTCCGAAGTTTGTACGACTTCAGACACTACCCCACCTTTTCTGCGACTACTTGTCCGATGTTAGAAACGACTTCAGACACTACCCCACCTTTTCTGCGACTACTTGTCCGAAGTTAGCACGACTTCGGACACTTCCCTGCTTTTCCGCCTCTTCCCTGTCCGAAGTTGACACGACTTCGGACACTACCGCACCTTTTCTGCGCCCCCTTGTCGGAAGTTAGTAACGACTTAGGACACTATCCCACTCCACCTCTTTCTAATAAGAGCTTTTAATCCCTCTATATCAAGGAATAATCAAAAGCATCTTGTGTGAGATGAATCACATTTCGCTATCATTAATAATGCTATCATTAATATTGAGGTTAGATAATAAGCACTCAGAAGTGGCAGATTTTTTCCTCACTGATTCTTAGATTATTTTATTCTTCTCATCAAAAGAGATTATTTATAGGAGGTTTTTCTATGTCTGCTGAAAAATTGTCTGAACTAATAAGTCCTGAAGCTGTCATTAATTTTGAAACTGGTGCGATTAAAGCAAGCACTTTGGATTCAATTATCAATCTTTTACCATTTGAAATGGGTTTTTGCGATGCGGACGATATTTTCCGCTGGTATTCAAATAATCCTAACCGTGTGCATCGTCGTCGTAAAGAAGCGATTGGCCGCCATGTACTTGAGCTTCATCCGAAAGTCGCTCACCACGTTGAGAAATTATTGAATGATTTCAGATCGGGAACGCGCGATGAATGGGAATTTTGGTTCCCTAAACGTTCAGGTGAAGAAACTGGTCAAATTTATCAAAAATTCATGGCAGTACGAGATGAAAATGGCAAATATCTTGGATGCATGGATGTAACCGTTAATATTGACCTTTTCCAAGGAAAAGAAGGTAAACATACCCCAGAAACTATTGACGAATTTATAAGTCGTCAAGCCTGAGTAAAGAATTTCAGAAACCACTGACAAACACATTGAATCCCCAGTTCAATGTGTTTTTTGGTAAAAATTCACCGCTCCTATTATACTTCCAGTTTTTAAAACACTATTAAGGTCATGCCGCAGACCTCAGTAAACAGCACCATGTTTTGGTATTTATAAATTTACAAAAAATTTATTACAGTTACTTCCGTCCATCCAAAATCATTGCATTTCCTAACACTTTTTTACCCAATAAGAGCTTAGGCAATTTAATTTCTTCAGCAAGTTTGGAACTATTCAATTCGGATATGCCGTGTTTCTTTATGTTATTTATGAGCTCTTTTTCATCACCAAATACTTTTCTATCCATAAATAAATCTAAAAAGACAAATACGCCACCTGGTTTTAATACTCTTAATGCCTCTTTAATAACCTCAGTTTTATCTCTTCTATCTTTTACTTCATGAAATGTTAAACAACTTACAACTATATCAAATTCATCATCATTAAAAGGGAGTTCTGAAGCACTTGCTTTCAAAAAATTAATCCTCTCATTGACCCCTTCTATTTCAGCATTTTGTTGGCATTGGGCTTTCGAATATTCCCAATTCTCACCCCAATAATCTATTCCAGTTAAAAAAGACTTTGGAAAGGTCTTTGCCAATTTAATAATCAATGAGCCACTTCCCGTACCAATATCAAGTATTTTTCCTTCTCCATCCCAATTCACTTTGGCAACGATTAAATCATGTATTTTTGACTGATAATTTCCCCCAAGGGTTGCAAATTGGTAGACAGAATAAGAAAGGATAAACGCTATATAAATAAAAGGCAACGTTAAGAACCCTAACAGAACTCGAAGGTATAAATTAATAGGTAATAATGTAACTAAAAGGAGAATAACTGAAATAACCAAGAATATCAGTAGTTTGCGAATTCGTATCCAAGTTTGATATTTAGCTCTTGCTTTCAAGTTATCTGCCGCCTTTCATAATCTATTTTCTGTTCGATAGATGAATTACAGCACTTCTCTTCGCAACAACACCCTTTGTTTAATAGCTTCATTTTTTTCACTAAAAGCAGGTTAGTACGGTTCAAGATTATACCTTATACTTGTTCAAGAGAAGGAGTAATTGGTAAGTTAATATTAATGGTGGTACCCTTGTTTATCTGACTAGATATATTCATCGTACCACCATGATTTTCAATAATTCGAAAGCTTACCATTAAACCTAATCCTGTGCCATTTTCTTTTGTCGTGAAGAAGGGTTCTCCTAAATTAGGAATCTTCTCCTCTTCTATCCCTACTCCTTCATCTATAATTTGGATATTGACCATCTCATGATTTTCAACCTGTACGATCACATGAATGCTTCCGCCTTGAGGCATTGCTTCAAATGCATTTTTTACAATATTAATAAATACTTGCTTTAATTGATTTTGTTCACACTGTATGCACGGTATTTCTTTATCAAATTCAAGTTGGAATTGAATATTTTTTAATATAGCCTGTGGCATCAGTAATGAAATACTACTCTGTAATAGCTGTTTAATATCAATATACTCATACTTTGTTGCTTGTGGTTTTGAAAGAATAAGAAATTCACTGACTATAAGGTTAATCCGATCTAACTCGGTTAACATAACATCTACATACTGTTTATCAATGTTCGACTTATATAATTGAACAAACCCTTTAAGTGTTGTTAATGGATTTCTAATTTCATGAGCTACTCCTGCAGCTAGTTGGCCGACAACTGATAATTTATCAGACCTTCTTATCATTTCCTCAGTTAATATGGCTTCTGTCATATCTTTTGCAATTTCATAAATACCAATAAGCTGATTATCGATAATAATTGGAATCATTCTTAAATTAACGACTCTTTCACTGCCATCCTCATGAATCATCGATACCGTACATTCCTGTTGTGTTCCTTCATTAACATATTGAAAATATTCCCTGTGCAAATCTATGTATTTTGGAACAAAGATAGATTCCCACTCCATTTCTTTGAGACTCTCAAAAGTGTAACCTAATAGTTCCTCTGCAGCTTCGTTAGCCTCAATTAATTTCCCCTCTAAATTAAATGTAAAAATGGCATCGGAATTATGAACAAATAATGACTTAAACCGTTGTTCGGTTTCTTCCAAACGTTTTTCTAAAAGTTTATGATTTTGTTCTTGGCTAAATTTAAGTAATTCTTCTACTTTTTTACGCTTATCAATATCAATATCAATTCCATTCAACTTTACAAGTGTTCCATTCGAGTCCAATATGGGCGTAACACGCTTTTGAATCCACTTAAATTCACCATTTGGGAGATGAATTCGATATTCACCTAATCCACTTTCCCCGTTGTAGACTTTTCGCTCTATTTCTTTTACAATGTCCATGTCTTCTTTATAAATATGTTCTTTCCATAAATTCGAGTTTTTTCTAAATTCATGAGCTTCATATCCATATAACTCACTAATTTTCTTTGATACCATCGTGTGGTTCGTTCGAAGGTTAATCGAATAAATCACAGCATCAACACTATCAAAAAGTTCGACGATTTCTTTCTCTTTTCTCTCCAATTCCTTAGCATAATATTTTGCTTTATCAACTTGTAAACCAACCCACCACACAGGGAATATAGAAATGAATGTCAAAATCCATTCAATTGGTGGCAAATACCCTAGTGATAAATAAACATTTATCTTAAAAATTGTTGAGGTAATAATCAAAATAGAAATTGATAATATTCTCCATCTATACTTCATTCCCTAAACTCCTTAATTTCCATCTATTATGGTCTAATACCACTTTTGCAATCTAAATTCTTTCGTAATAGTACAGTACATATATTACCATAGTACTTTTTACTATTTCTTATTAAATTTTGGAAACTAGTTGGAAAAGAAGGATAACATACCCTTGAAACTATTGAGGAATTTATAGTTACAATCTTCGACCGCTCATACATTGTAAAACCGGAAGTTCTTTCTCCGGCGTTAAAGAGTTTCTAATAGATTAATGGGTAACAATATAAATTAATAATTAAAGGGAGGAATTTTTTATGAGATTTCGAGCAACTATCCAACTAAGCAGAAAAACCGCAACAGGTATTCCAGTTCCGGAGGATGTTGTAGCAAGCCTCGGGTCTAGCAAGAAACCGGCAGTAATCGTTACAATCGGAGAATACAGCTACAATAGTACGATTGGTTCAATGGGGGGACAATTCATGATTCCACTCAGTGCAGAGCATCGAAAAGGTGCTGGTGTCGAAGCAGGTGACGAAGTTGATGTTGACCTTGAACTAGACACTAAGCCTCGGGAACTTATTATGCCTGGATTTCTCAGAAGCACTTGAGCAAGAGACTGAAGCAAAACATTTTTTCGACGGTTTATCCTACAGCAACAAACGGAGATTTGTTCTTTCGATTGAGGGCGCAAAAACAGCTGAGACTCGCCAGCGTCGGATTGAGAAAGCAGTCATGACATTAAAAGAAGGTAGGACACAGTAATCAAATCATGGTTGATAATAGTACATTCAAAGGGACTGAGTTGACAAATTCAAGTCCCTTTAATTTACTTTATTCTTCTCCCAAGAATCTCCAATCAAGGTGACAGTGAACTCTGTTCCTACCCCGAACTCGCTCTGTACTCTAATATCGCCTTCGTGCAAATTAATTATTTTTTTGACGATAGAAAGACCGAGCCCATTTCCTCCGGCTATCCGATTTCTAGATTGATCAGCCTTATAAAAACGTTCAAAAATATGCATGAGGGTATCTTTTTCCATGCCTATTCCTGTATCCCGGATTTTTACGATGATGCTGTCTTCTCCTGATTTACATGCAACGACTGATATGGTACCTCCTTGTGGCGTGAATTTTATACTATTATGAAGTAAATTAATCCATACTTGGTCCATGAGCTCTTCATC
Organism: Fredinandcohnia aciditolerans; assembly: GCA_003640645.1. Taxonomy (GTDB): domain Bacteria; phylum Bacillota; class Bacilli; order Bacillales; family Bacillaceae_L; genus Ferdinandcohnia; species Ferdinandcohnia aciditolerans. Next base: position 50,926 of record QGHH01000016.1, read on the forward strand.
CGCTGTAATTGTCAGGTGATCAAGTGAAATATCCATGTTAATTTTTTTCTCTGTCCACTGAGGTTCGTTCGCCAGTATATTCCGGCGAAGTTGATAATCAAGCCGATAACTTTTTCGATCAAGTGATAGATGCTCGGACTCTAAAGAGGTGAGTTTCAGAAGATTTTCGCTTAATTTGGAAAGTCGAATGCACTCCGTCTCAATAATCTCTAAGTAATGTCTGTGCTCCTCCGGTTCCAAGTCTTCATTCTTTAATGCATGGGCAAAGCCAATGATAGAAGTAAGGGGAGATTGAATTTCATGGGAAACATTCGAGATAAACTCTTGTCGCATTTCCTCCACTTCTCCCAGTTTCGTTGCCATTAATTTAATGTTTTCCACAATTTGATAATAGGGATGATGCTTATCCTGTTCGCGAAACTGGTTTGAATAAAATGAAAGATCCACATTAAAGTTTCCTTCTGAAATCACTTTCATGGCTTGTAAGATCGGATGTAAGTATTGATTTTGTTTAGATCTAACCCATGGATTTCTTGTTAGTAACAACATTAGGCAAAAAAACAATGTAAAGCCCACGAACGAGTTAATGAGCAGGCTAAGATATTCATTAGGTACATATTGGATTTTCTTAAATAATTTTGTCGTCAGCCAGTACGCACAGGACCACGCCAATAAAAGACTTCCCACAACCGCAAGAATTCCACCGATTCGCTTTACATAGTTAAGTCTCTTCAACCTACTACCTCCAGACGATATCCTAAACCACGAATTGTTGTGATTTTGAATGGGCAATCTTCTTGTGAAAACCGTTGGCGAAGCCGTTTAATATGAACATCGACCGTTCGTTCATCTCCCTCATAATCAAAGCCCCAAATATCCTCGATTAATTGTTCTCTTGAAAACGTTTTTTGCTGATGGGTGGCGAGCTTAAACAATAGTTCAAATTCTTTCAATGGCAAGGTAATCCCCTCCGCCCCTACCAAAACGGTATAGGATGAACGATCAATGACCACATTTCCAATCGTAATTTGATTGGCCAAGGTCACTTGATACCGTTTAAGTAGAACTTTTACTCGTGCCACTAGCTCCGCTACATCAAAAGGTTTGACCAAATAATCATCTGCACCGAGATTAAAGCCTTTTACTTTTTGTGCCGTTTCCCCTTTTGCCGTTAACATTAGTATAGGAAGTGTATCCGAGTAATACCTTCGAATCTCCTTGCAAAATGACCATCCGTCCATATTTGGCATCATAATATCAAGAATAATTAAATCAATTCTTTCTGCTTCCAGTAATGAAAGTGCATCCTCGCCATCCGTTGCTTCTTCAATGGAGAACCCTTCTTTCGAAAGAATAACACAAATTAATTCTCTAATATGTGAATCATCATCTACCACTAATATTTTTGCCATAGAATCAATCCTTTTATAAAATTGAAAGGAACCTCCAATGCCACTACGATTCCATCAATGTCTTTTTTATACTACAATATTTCGAGCATTATTTACTACGCACGACGCATGTAGGCTCGAACTGTAATTGGTGCAAAAACTGCTACAATTATAGCAGCCCCAATAAGTGAAATAGCGAGATCCCAGCCCAGGACTCCAGAATTCGTCAAATCTCTGACGGCCGTGACGAGATGGGAAATTGGATTAATATTCACGAACCATTGTAACCAGTTCGGCATTGTATCCGCTGGAACAAATGCATTCGAAAGAAAGGTCAATGGAAAGAGGACTAACATCGAAATCCCTTGTACACTTGAAGCAGAACGAGCAATCACTCCAAAAAAGGCAAAGATCCAACTGATTGCCCATGAACAAGCGATGACAAGTAGTCCAGCAATGATAACAGCGCCTAGTCCTCCCTCAGGACGATAGCCTAAGATAAATCCCATAGAAAATGTAAGTACTGTTGCAATTGTATAACGGATTGTATCCGCAAGCAAAGCTCCCGCTAACGGTGCAATCCTGGCAATCGGTAATGACTTAAAGCGGTCAAATACCCCTTTATCCATATCCTCTCGTAATTGCGTACCTGTGACGATTGACGTAGTGATTACCGTCTGAACAAGAATCCCCGGGATAATAATAGGCAAATAATTTTGCACATTGCCGGCAATCGCCCCACCAAAAATATAAGTAAACATTAACGTAAAAATAATCGGCTGGAATGTAACATCAAATAGTTGTTCCGGTGTTCGACGAACTTTCAGTAACCCACGATAAGCCATAGTGAATGAATTTCGCACTGCCTGTTTGAAGATAGCTTTATTGCGAAGCTGAATATTGGAAATGGACATAGTTGATTGTTTCTTCATAGAATATCCCCCTTCTTTTTCTGATTTAGATTGGCTTGGCTGTTTTTATTGCCTTCAGCTGTAATGTTCAAAAAGACCTCATCTAGAGATGGTTTCTGCACACTTAGCTCAGCCAATTTGATGTCTGCTTCCCGAAGAGCGAATAACAGATCCGTAACTCTATCCGCAGTTGCCATAGGTGCAGTAATCATACCTCCTTCTGATGATACTGCTGATTGTACGTGTAAAACTTGTTCAACAATTATTCTAGCATTTGGGATATCCTGAGTATGTTGAATACTTAAATGCAAAGAGGAAGTTCCGATCGATTCTTTTAATTCATTGACAGTACCTTCTGCCACTACACTTCCATGATCGATAACAGCAATTCGATCTGCTAGTTCATCTGCTTCTTGTAGATACTGAGTCGTTAACAACACGGTTGACCCAGATTTTACTAACCGGCGAATTGTATCCCACATTTGATTACGTGTTCGCGGGTCTAGTCCTGTAGTCGGTTCGTCTAGGAAAATGAGTGGTGGTTGTGCAATTAAACTTGCGGCTAAATCCAGTCGTCTACGCATTCCCCCTGAGAAATTTTTCAATGGACGTTTGGCAGCATCCATTAATCCAAATTCTTCGAGTAACTCAGTTGCTTTACGTTTTGCCTCTAGACGACTAAGCCCCAGTAATCGGGAGAAAATGACGAGGTTCTCTGTTGCACTTAGTGACTCATCCACTGAAGCATACTGGCCCGTGACGCCAATTAACTGACGGACCATTTGTGAATCCTTCACTACATCATATCCAAAAATCTTTGCTGATCCCGAATCAGCTCTGAGTAATGTTGCCAGCATTCGAATCGTTGTCGTCTTGCCTGCGCCATTTGGTCCCAATACACCGTAAATGGAACCAGTCGGCACTACCAAATCCACCCCGTCAACTGCTCTATGATCGCCAAAAGTTTTAATTAACCCTTTAGCCTCCACTGCATACCTTACATTTGTTAAGTCCATACTATCCTTATTTCTCATGTGACCCTCCCTGTAATAAACCTTAACTATAGCTACTGTTGTAATCACTCATTTTCGATTACTATTGGATTATAGACGCCTTTTATGAACTGAATATGAACAAAAAAAGGAGGAATCTCATTAGTGGCTGAGACACCTCCTTTTTAAAAAAATTGATCTGTTATAAAAACCTCATTTACTTATGGTACGGCTCATTCCTAATGATCCGAAACGCTCTATACACCTGCTCCACTAATATCAATCTCATTAATTGATGCGGAAAGGTCATCTTTGAAAAAGACAATGTATCATTTGCTCGCTTCATTACGTCCTTACTTAAGCCTAGAGAACCACCGATGACAAAGGCAACTTTGCTTTTTCCATAGGTTGCTAGGTTTTCAAGATCGGCTGCCAGCTGTTCGGATGATTTCATCTTTCCTTCAATTGCCAAAGCAATCACATGTGTGTCATCCGATACTTTTGAAAGTATCCGCTCTCCCTCTTTTTGTTTTACTTGCTCCATTTCTGACTCACTCAAATTTTCCGGCGCCTTTTCATCAGCAAGTTCAATTATGTCAATCTTGGCATAGGCCGTTAATCGTTTTAAGTATTCGTTGATCCCTTGGATCAAATATTTCTCTTTTAACTTTCCTATTGTTACGATTGTGATGTTCACACTTATCCCCACTTCGCTCACATTTTACAAACACACTATCCACAGAAGTTATCCACATATCCACATTTTCTATCCACATCTTGTATGAGAATATTAGTTCCCTACAACATATACCGCCTTATTTTGACAAAATTCACAGGTTGTTGATAAGTTTGCGTCTTCAATTTTCGTCAAAATCGGCGCTACCTCATGTTCATCAACCACGATGTCCAATGCTAATTCAATATGTTCCTCACAACATTTAATCATTTTTTTGTCCTCCATCAAACTTACCCACATCCTGATGCGGATTATGGGTATAACTTTATCTTATTTTTTCTTATCCACATGTTTTATCTTACCCATTTTAGCATATAATCTTATCCACAAAAAACAGGGGAAATCTCTCTCCCCTGTTTTCCCTACAATGATTCTCTTGCCAATCGTACTGTCGCCTTTTGTTTTTCTCTGCCGCGGTAGAATGTGACCTCCATTGTGTCTCCCACTGATTTTTCATTATATAAATGCTTACGCAACTCAATTAGTGAGGTGATTTTTTCACCATCTAGTTCTACGATCACATCAAGTTCCCTTAATCCTGCTTGCGAAGCGGGTGTATTTCGCAGTACTTCTAAAACTGCTACTCCCTCTGTTACGTCATTTGGAAGATGTAAGGTTTGCATTCGATGATAGGAGGAAATTTCACTTAAACTCTTAAGTTGTCCTACTCCTAAGAAAGGACGATTAACCTCACCATACACCTCAAGATCTTCAATAATCGGCTTTGCACTCGTAATTGGAATCGAAAGGCCAATTCCTTCAACGGCCTCCTGTGCAATTTTCATTGAATTAATTCCTATTACTTCTCCCTTGATATTTACAAGCGCTCCCCCACTATTTCCAGGATTAATCGCAGCATCTGTTTGCATGACATCGGCATTCCAATCAGGGACTCCATCCTGATTAATATCGACAGGGATCGTCCGGTTTAAGCCTGAAATAATTCCTTGTGTGACTGACCCAGAAAACTCAAGTCCCAACGGGTTTCCAATAGCAATGACAGGTTCACCAAGATTAATGTTATCGGAATTTCCAAATTGAGCAACCTTTTTAATATGGCTTCCATCTATCTCAATGACAGCCAAATCCGTCCAAATATCACTTCCCAGCACTCTTCCCTTCACCCTTGCCCCATCACTAAGACTTACCTCAATATCCGAAGCGCCTTCAATTACATGATGGTTTGTGACAACAAAAGCTTTACCGTCCCCTTTTTTATAGATAACGCCAGATCCCGTTCCTGCTGTCATCGATTCCTCTGTCCAGAAATTCGTTTGTTGTAAATTGACAATACCTACAACAGCCTCACTTACTTTATTGACCGCACTGGTAATCTCGGTAGTTACGTTCACGTTGATGTTTTGTTGGACACTTTCTCCTGTTACTGGTGCTTTTTCTTCCACCTCATCAAGCCCATTTACCTCTTCAGGAGTCGCATTCTCCTCATTTGGAAGTAAATGATACTTGGATAAGGTCGGTAAAAGAGCTATTACAAGGAGTGCCCCAATAACAGCACCGACTAATGCTGAGAAAAACCAACTGCCTCGGTTTCCTTTCCTTCTTTGTTGCCTTTGGTTTAGATAATCCTGATCATAGTACCCCATTACATGATTTCTCCTTTTTACACTCTTTCTATTAATTTTACCCATATTTTATGCAATTCATGACCTTGTCCCACAACGACAAAAGACAGGAGCCACTTGCCCCTGCCTTTTTTCTTAAGCGCTTTTCCGTTCTATTAAATTAATTCCGATCCCGATTAACACGACTCCCATTAATGTCAGAATACTGATTGGATATAATAATTCACTCATTGGTGCTCCATAAATGGTAGCGGCTTTTAAGCCTTCCATCGCATGTTTAATTGGCACAAAGTCTGACACCTTTAACAAGAAGTCTGAGCTTACAATTTCTAATGGCCAATAAGCCCCACCCAGCATCGACAAGCATACGGATATCAGTGAAATAATCGCGTTGAATTGTTGAGTACTTTTAACAACGCTAACTAAAAATAACGATAGTGCTACAATTGAGAACACGTATGGGATTAACACAATTAATGTTTTTCCAAATCCACCATAAAAGTCTACCCCGACGGAATACCGGAACACTATAAAGATGAGTGCAACCTGAAAATATCCCATTAGGAAACTATAAACTAAATTGCCAGCGTACATCTCCCATTTCTTTAAAGGGGATAAAATCATGCGGTCCCAAACTCCCCATGTTCTCTCTTGTAAGATGTTGTGAACATTATAAGAGATGGTGTAAATGACAAAAAACAGGGTAAATCCAAAAATCGTCTGCAGTTGGTTATCAATAATCATAGCATCGTCGCTACGAAATGATGCAGCTTGAATCTTAAATAACGGGTTCTCTTCCTTTTCATTTAATTCTTCAATAATGGCATCTGAGTCGATATGAGAATTTATGGCTGTTGCCTCTATAATCTTCTCTTCCATTAAAAGATCGCCATAAAAAGTCTGAAGATAGCTTTCTAAAATATGAAGGTTTGATGTCTCTGTCACAATGACAATAGTGTAAGATTCCTTTTCTAGCTTCACAGCAGCCTCTGCATCACCTTCACTGACCATTTTCTTTGCCTCATCTTCATTCATTTGTATAAATTCAAACGCCTCTGTCTTATTTAGTTCTTTCCATAGTCCCGTTTCTTCAATATTTTCAATATCTGTATAAATAGGTACTTTAATATTTGAATAATTTGTGGCACCTAATAACAAAGCAAACACAATACTCATTACGGTCATGCCAATCATAAGCATTGGCTTTCTTAAGAATAATCTAAACTTTGCCAGTAAAATACTTATCATATGGCATCACCTCTTTTCGGAAAGCTAAAAACAGCTGCGGTCAGCATTACCAAACCAAATCCCACTAAATAAAAAAGATGATGAGCAATAGCCGTTAGCTCCACACCTTGAAGCAATTGTAATAAGGAGGACATTCCTGCACCATTTGGCGTAAGATTACCCAACATACCGATAACAGAAGAGGTTTCAGCAATCGGTGTAAAACTTCCACCTAAAAAGGCAAAGACGGACACCATTACATTTCCAAAAAAGTTTGATACGCCTTCTGAGTCGATTCGGAAGTTTAATGCGGTCAACAATGCTCCGACTCCTCCTATCGCAAATGCTAACGAAAGGTTCACTATGAAAAAACCGAAAAGATCTTTCCAAACCACATCAAATATGAGAGAAGTAACTCCATATAAAATCGCTTGCTGGATTATCGCAATTACTATTACAGAGAAAAAGATGCCACCTAGATAAGACCATCTTGACGTATTTGATAAAATGATTCGATTGAACACCTGTAACTGTTTTTCGCGATAGGCAGATGAGCCAATATGAGAAGCAATAAACATAATAAACATGACGCTCATACCGACGGAATAATATTGCAATGAATTAATTGGTTCACGCTCGGTAACAGTCTCTGTTTTTCCAATTTCCGCACTTTTTATATCTTCTAACTGAACTCCAGCTTTCCCTATTACGGTCATGGAAGTAAGCTGTTTTTGGAAATTCATAAGGATATCCTCCACTATTTTGGGAGAAATCTGTTTTCCTTCATTTTTATAAAGGGTAATTGTGGCGGATGAAGGTTCATCAAGTAAGGCAGATGATAGAATATCATATGTGTAATGCGCTGGTATCTCAATCACAGCAGCGTAATGATCATCATTTTTAATTTCATCTAGTTTTTCAGCCTTAACTACCTCAAGTTCCACAATTTCTTTTAGTTCCTTACTACCAAACACATCATCTACTAACGTCTGAATTGGACGAAGTTGATTAGCGCTTTGGATAAGTGCTGTTTTTGCTTCCTCTGGCAATTCCTGTCCCTTTACCTCTTCAATAAATGCCTCTATTTCTTTTTGTTCATCACTATGTGTAATAAATGCCACTTTAGCTGTAATCGGTTCTGCATCTCCCCCCATCACTCCACCTAAGGCAAAGCCTAGGATAGCAATAAGGACAAGCGGCATTAGAACTAAAACAAGTAACTCCTGGGGGTTCCTTATTAACACCAATAAGTCTTTTTTTATAAATGGAATTATCATCCTTTCACCTCCTAATCTCTTAGCGCTCTACCCGTCAGATGAAGAAATACGTCTTCAAGTGTTGGCGCTTTTACTTCTACTGATATCAATGCTGTACTCGTTTCCTCAGCGATCTCGGAGATTTTTTGAAACAAATTGTACTCCTTTGGAACAATTACTGTTACATTACGGTCCTGCACCTTTACTTGACGTATGGTTGGATCTGCTTCAAGTAATTGAATAAATTCTTCTTTTACCCGCTCAACCTGAATAGAAATTGTATTTTCAGAGGAAAGGATATTTTTTAACTCTTCCTTTGTGCCGGATGCAATAATATGACCCTTATCCATAATATAAATTCGGTCACATAAGAATTCGACTTCTTCCATATAATGACTTGTATATAATACAGTCATTCCACGTTCCTTATTGAGACGTTTTACTGCTTCTAAAATATAATTTCGAGATTGCGGGTCAATCCCTACCGTTGGCTCATCCATAATAATAATTTCCGGATTATGAAGTAAAGCCACTCCAATATTTAACCTTCTTTTCATACCACCCGAAAATGTTTTAACTAGATCCTTTCTTCGGTCAGTTAAGCCAATTTGCTCTAGAACCTCTTCAATCCGCTTTTTTAACTCAGCACCTTTTAACCTATAAATCTCTCCAAAAAACCGCAAATTTTCTTCAGCTGATAAATCCGTGTACAATGCGATTTCTTGGGGAACCACTCCTAAAATCTTACGGATATTCTGTGGATTCTTAATTGTACTTTCATTTAATAGCCTCACATCACCAGATGTTGGAACAACCAAAGATGAAAGCATAGAGATGGTCGTAGATTTTCCTGCTCCATTTGGACCAAGCAGACCTACAATCTCCCCTTTTTCTAAAAACATATTAATCCCCTGTGCAGCATACTTTTGTTTATATTTCTTCGATAAATCAATCACTTCTAACATACCGTCGCCTCCTTTATACATTAATCATAGACATTCAAGGCCTCTTACAGCACTATCTAACGTCACTTGTTTATATAAAAAACATGACCTGAGTCATATCTGCATGAAAAAAGGGCCATCCACTGAAATTAGGACAACCCTTGTCTGTTATGTAATATCATTTTTCACTGCAAAAATAGCTAACTGAGTACGATCCCGAAGTTCTAGTTTATGCAAGATTTGTGTGATGTGGTTTTTTACCGTTCCGACTGATAGAAATAAATCATCTGCAATTTCCTTATTTGTTTTTCCTTCTCCCACTAATTTTGTAATATCTAATTCTCGTGTAGATAAAGGCAATTCAAGTTTCTTCTCAACCTTGTGTAATAATCGCGGCATTACTTTCGCTGCAACTTCCTCATGAATCGTTAGCCCCCCTTGAAAACAACTATAAACCGCATGGATTAGTGTATTCTGGTCTGATGTTTTCAGTAAAAAAGCATTTGCCCCGTATTTTAATGCCTGGATTGCGTATTCATCATCATTAAAAGTTGTGAGGATTAAAATCTTAGTATCGGGCCAACGTTCCTTGATCTTTCTAGTTGCTTCAAGTCCATTCATAACTGGCATCCGGATATCCATTAATACCACATCAATAACATGTGCCTCCATCTTCTTAATTGCTTCTTCTCCATTTTCGGCTTCAGCCACAACACGTATTTTCCCATCTTGCTCCAACATGAGTTTTAAGCCTTGCCTAACAATCGATTGGTCTTCTACAATTAACACATTCCACATGTCCGTTTCCCCCACCCTTACGTTTTTGCTAACGGAAGTATACCTTTAATGACAAATTCCTCGTCCGTTTGATAGACCGATAGCATTCCCTCCAATTCCTCAACTCGCTTCCGCATATTTGACAGCCCGAATCCCTCTTTAAATGACTCCTTCTTATAGATTCGGTTTTTCATAACAAGTTCAATATTTCCGTCTGCTGTTTTTCCAAGGAGCACCTGAACTTCACGTGAGTGGGCATGGCGCATTGCATTCGTAAGTCCTTCCTGGATGACTCTATATAGCACCACACTTTGTTCATTAGTGAGCTGTTCGGACAAGATTCCTTGTTTTGTCGTCAGTTGAACCATAATATGACTTTCAGCCTCAAGTTTTTTGATTAGTTGTAAGATGGTTGCAATTCCTTCATGCTCCCGGTCCTTTAAAGTTCGTACTGCAAAACGTGTTTCTTCTAAGCTCTCTTTAGCCAATTCCTTTAAATCTTGATAATGTTCTGGACCTTGTTTAATTGATAAGATCTCCAACTGCATTAACAGTGCTGTCAACTTATGCCCAACAGAATCATGGATGTCCCTTGCAATTTTGGTCCTCTCTTGATATCGTGCTTCCTCCTCCGCCACAAGGGCAACCCTCTTTAGCTTTCGATATTCCCCAAGCAATTCTTCATAGAGGTTGCGTTGTTCCTCTTGCTTCGTCCATAGTTCATTCACTTGAAGGGCAAGAAGGTAGAATAATAGAAAGTAGACATAAACGGATAAATCACTTTTCATCCACATTAAGAAAGCCAATAAGCTGGTTACCGCAAAAGCAACAAGTCCTTTAAATGGTTGACTTTCTAGTTGAATTGCAGCTAATAACATAACGTACAGTAGTAATAAAAGTGTAAATGGATTGCCTGATTCAATAACTCCTTGCGTCAGTAGAAGTGTGGTTATCGCAACATATAAATAGACCGGCTTTGGTGTGATTTTCAGGAAAAAATATAAGGTCATCACAACAGCACAAATCATAATTGAATAAGCTGTTGGAGCTGGCCTTTCAAAAACGAAAAACAACACCCAAAGCACCATTAAACCTGCAGCTTGCAACATAAAAGACATCATAGCATCCCTACTTTCATCCTATTTTCAAGTTACTAGAAAATTATGGGTGCGGCAAGTGTTTTTCTTCGAAAAGTGCAAGCCCCTTAGATGAGGAACATCGACTAACTACAGTCACGTCCCTCGAAAATGCTTTGCATTTTCTTCGTGCGATGTTATGACTGTCGTAGCCTTCCTTGTCCTGTGCAAGTCTGACAAGCATAAGATAAGCCGGCGAGAAGGATGCCTTTTATCCTTCTTGACGGATTGGCTTATGAACTCGATCTGCTCAAAGCAGAGCTTTTCGCAAGATAATCGCTGGAGCCAATTCAAGGGGAAAACTGGCTAGGCGCTGGAGCTAGACATGCACACAAAAAAGCCCATCTGATCAAAATCAAATGGGCTTCTTGCTACACATAGGCTAGTTTTGTAGGTACCTTTGGATCTGTATCATACAAATCAAACTGTTCCCCGACAACATACCCTTTGCTTTCTAAGGTTTGCTTAACCGACATACGTGCTAAATCCTTTAAATTATTATCTTTACTTAGATGCGCCAAGTAGATTCGTTTCGTGTTATCCCCAATTACATCTGACATTGCTAACGCTGCATCCTCATTCGATACATGTCCAACATCACTTAAAATACGTCGCTTAATACTCCACGGATAATGGCCCATCTGAAGCATAGACACATCGTGGTTGCTTTCAAATACATACGCATCGGCATTTTCAATGGTGCCCTTCATCCGGTCACTGACATAGCCTGTATCCGTAATTAAAACAACCTTTTTTCCCTCGTTGTGGAATACATAAAACATCGGTTCAGCCGCATCATGGGAAACACCGAAAGATTCAACATCCATATTTCCAAATGTCTTTACTGTCCCCATTTGAAAAATAAACTTCTGTTCTGTCGGGATTTCTCCAATATTACGCTCCATCGCACTCCATGTCTTTTCATTTGCATAGATGGGAAGCTTGTACTTTCTCGCCAGTACACCTAGTCCCTTAATATGGTCACTATGCTCATGTGTCACAAGAATTCCGGAAAGATGCTTAATTTCTTTGTTGATTTCTTTAAATAACAGTTCTAGTTGTTTACCACTTAACCCGGCATCAACAAGCAAGGAATGCTTGTCTGTTCCAACATAGAACGCATTTCCTGTGCTCCCGCTTGCAAGCACACTAAAATGCAACCCCATAATCGTTCACTCCATCTTATTTAAAATTTGTCCTTCGATGGCATTGACATAAATATCTGTTTCATCGTCTATGGTAACATGCCAAGCTGGAGCCAATAACTGTGATTCTGAATATGGGACAAGTGGGTAATACCCAACTTCCACCTTAGATACATGGCTACCTGATTTGAGATGGAAGTTATTAAAAAGGTTTTCTAAGGTTTCCATAGGCGTGATTAACTCCTCCATCTCATGCTCCTCAAATTCGGGAATTAATGTTTGCTCATACGACGTTACCTCAAGGTCCTCATTCAGATACAAATAGATGACACCACTTATATTCGATGATTCGCCAAAGACCTTGTAATTTTTATATTGTTGAATTAAAACAACCGTTCCAGCCTCTTCATCCACATCCCAAACGGTATATTTGTCCCCCGAAAGGATATGTTCCTTCACAAATTGTCCAATTTTCATTTGATCTGTTAAAGAAAGCTTAATAGGTTCTGTAAACTCGGCCTTTAGCATGCCAGCAGTATCAATGTTAACGGTCTGATTTTTAAGAGTTTTAACATCTTCCTCTGTAAAAACCTTGATTTTCCCACTAATATAGCTTAATTCCTCCGGTTCCTTTGGCAAAGCCTCATACGTGATATCTTCTTCCGCTAGTTTCTCGTCGATACTTAATTCTTTTAGCAAATCTAGTTGACTGCTATCCCTTTTTTGAACAAGCTGATATCCTAAAAAGATGTTGAGAATTAAGAAGGTAACGATAAATAAAGACTTGGTTTTACTCCAATCCATCTTTATGTCCTCCTAAATCCTCATTCTTTATCTCAACCTTTTTCCAACTTCCATTATACCTGTAAGTCCAAATCGGTTGAAGTGAAACAAACTGGGAATTATCCTCACTCTCTACGAGGTCATAAGCAACTGTCACAGACTCGAGCAATTCAGGATTAAAATTTGGCTTACTTGTAATTTCCTCCATCACCTTTTCACCCTTTGGTAGTCTCGCCTTAATTGAGTCCAAATCGATTCGTAAGTTTATGGATGGATGAAAATATCTCGCTATATCATTGTTATCCCATTGTTGAGTAATATCTGTTAGTTTACTTTGACTAAAAACTGGAATATTTTTTACATAGAGTTTAAAAACTGTCGTTTGACTCTCTTTATTCCATCTAAAAAAGCGGTAATCATCTGTCCACCCAACATGTTCATTAACAAAATCAATGCTAGTTTGAATTAAATCCGTTGTCTGTGATGGTTCTCCACTAATTCTTGTTGGATTAATGAACTCTATATATTTTTTATTATTATACACTCTTAGTAACCTTGTTCCATCAGTATGAACCTCACCTGTAGTAAGAACATCCCGCTTAACAAGACTTGAATTTGTGAATAAGCGATCTTTAAAGGTATCAATTTCAATCGCATCAATATAATAGTCAACACGTTCTACAATTGTTGTGTCCTTCGGTAAGTAGACTGAATTCGTATCTGATAGTTCATATTCAATTTGCTCGGGATATCTCGTCGCCGTTGTATAAAAGTTCTTCCGATATTCCCTTGTAAGCCTACTATTGACACGGCCCTCATACACTAAGTTGTCACCAGTGGACACAAAATACACAATTCCTTCGCCATCTTCTTCAGAATTGACATCAATTACAAATCGGTCAAACGAAATGAAGGAATGGTCCTTATCGTTAATTTTTTTAATAAACGATTTATAAAGCTCTAGCGGAAACGGATCAGGAAAGTATATTTCAACTTGTCCATTTTGCTTTAAGAAGTCTGCTAAACCTTGATCCTGAACAGTATGTGTAATGTTGTGGACCTCATCAATTTCCCAAGACCTAAGTTCTTTCATGACTCGGTTCAGTTCCGTCTCGTTAAAAGTCCCAAAATGCTGACCATCAATATGATAAAGAATTTTAGTAGGCCTTATAATTTCGGAGGCGTCCTTTGTAATATTTGTCGTTACTTCCGCTACTAAGTCATCATTTTCTCCTAGGTGATCGTATTGGGGCTGATACGTCCACAAAGACCATGTAAGAACAATGCTAGAAAGCACTAAGAGAATTAAAATTGTTGTTTTTATTGATTCATACTTCATCCCAATCATCCTCTAAACCATCTTGATTCACATTGATTGGTAGGGTAAAGAAAATAGTTGTACCCACCCCTTCTTCACTTTCAGCCCAAATCCTGCCTCCATGAGCAACGACCATCTCCTTGGCAATCGCAAGACCTAACCCTGTTCCTCCTAATTTACGGGTGCGTGCTTTATCCACCCGGTAAAACCGCTCAAAAATTCGATTGATGTTATCCTTCGGTATTCCAACACCCTGGTCTCTTACGCTTACGACGATTTCATCATTTGATTCTGCCACTTGGAAGGATACCGTTCCTCCCTCAGGTGAATATTTCAAAGCATTTGAAATAATATTATCGAGAACCTGTGTCATCTTATCTTGATCGATTTCCAGATAAATGGGCTTCTCAGGTAAATTTCGAATAAAGGAGATATGCTGCTTTCTTGTCATTTCAAATCGGTCAATGATTCGGTGGAAGTACTTTGTAAAATCAATTAAATCCTTGGATAAACGATAATCCTTACTATCTAGTTTTGATAACTTCAGCAAGTCATTGACCAACCTAATCATCCGTTCAGTTTCGGTTTGGGTTACATGTAAAAATTGTGGCGCAATCTTTTCATCCTGCCAAGCTCCATCTGCTAGTGCTTCAAGATAGCTCCGCATTGTCGTTAATGGTGTTCGTAATTCATGTGAAACATTTGCGACAAACTCTCGTCTCTCACCTTCAATCTTTTCTTGCTCGGTTACATCATATAAGACAGCAATTAAACCATTGATAATGCCAGATTCCTTTTTAATAACTGAAAAACTTACCTTTATAATGTATTGCTTTTTATGCGTACTAAAATCAAGGATTTCCGTATCAATATCGTGAACAAGCTGCTCAAAAGTATATTGTTCATCTAACCCTAAGACGGAAACAATTGATTGATCAAGGACTGTTTCACGTGAAACATCTAGCATGTCGATTGCAGGCGTATTGATTAAGATAATCCGTCCCTTTTTATCGGTTGCAATTACCCCATCTGTCATATGGGCAAGTACAGAGGAGAGCTTGCGACGTTCCCCTTCTGTTGTCGCCTGTGCATCTTGAATTTTTTTTGATAAATTATTGAATGTCATTGCAAGTTGACCAATCTCGTCTTGGCCGAATACTTTTACCTTCTTTGAAAAATTACCTCTTCCTAATTCTAAAACATGCTTTCTCATTGCTGAAATTGGTCTTGTAATCGTTTGAGCGACAAAGATTCCAAGGACTGCCGTAATCGCCATCGCAATTCCAGTACCCGTTACAAAAATATCATTGATTTCTTTTATATCATCATAGACATTTTCCATCCTCGCGATTAAAAAGATTGCGCCAATGATATCTCCATTCGAACGAATTGGTGTTGAAGATACATACATCCGATCATACGTAGATTCATCTAAGCGCACATAATCCGGATTGTCACCAAGCAATAACGTACGTTTGACCGAATCCTCATTCGTTTTCCGGCCAACAATTCCTTGACTGTATGGGTTTGAGCTTCCAACCACACGACTTTTGTTATCGATAACCCGAATTTCCTGGATATCTTCAGACTCATAGTCCT
This sequence comes from Fredinandcohnia aciditolerans, assembly GCA_003640645.1. GTDB lineage: Bacteria > Bacillota > Bacilli > Bacillales > Bacillaceae_L > Ferdinandcohnia > Ferdinandcohnia aciditolerans. Next base: position 66,724 of record QGHH01000016.1, read on the forward strand.
GCAAAATATTCCGGATATCTTTTTCTAATGTAGAAGCATCTTCCCTCTCCTTATTCATTTCCTGCTCAATACTAAATGCAAGTATATTGACCCGTTCATTTAACGATATTTTGAAATTTTCTACTAATCGCAACTCTAATTTCCCTATAAAATAAACACCAATAATTTGCATCGCAATTAAAATTAAGAGCAAATAAATAAGTGCAAATTTAAAATGAATTGATTGAAAAAAACCTAGTCTTTTCATTTCAAGATTTACTCCTGATCAGGGTTTCGTAAATAGTAGCCCACTCCACGTCTTGTGACAATCCATGTTGGATGACTTGGACTGTCTTCAATTTTTTCCCGTAAGCGGCGAACAGTTACGTCAACTGTACGTACATCTCCAAAATAATCATATCCCCATACCGTTTGTAATAAATGCTCTCGTGTCATTACTTGACCAAGGTGTTTGGCTAAATAGTGTAAAAGCTCGAATTCACGATGTGTTAATTCTATTGTTTCTCCACGTTTACTCACCACATAGGCATCTGGATGGATTACAAGGGAACCTACAGCAATCTCACTTGTTGTTTCCTGGCTAACTGCCTCAGAAATTTGTTGGTGTCTTCGAAGGTTTGCCTTAACCCTTGCAAGCAGTTCTCTCGTACTAAAAGGCTTTGTAACATAGTCGTCAGCTCCTAGCTCAAGTCCTAATACTTTATCAATTTCAGAGTCCTTTGCTGTTAACATAACGATCGGCATATCATACTTTTTTCGTACCTCTCGACAAACCTCCATGCCATCTTTATGTGGAAGCATGATATCAAGTAGAATGAGATCAGGACTTACTTCCTCTACCTTTTCTAAAGCCTCATTACCATCATAGGCACAAACGACTTTATAACCTTCCTTTTCAAGATTAAATTGTAATATATCCGCAATTGGTTTCTCATCATCAACTACAAGAATTACTTTTTCCATTCACTTTTCTCCTTCACATTGAAATAAAAACCTATACTATTAATACAGTTTTCACATTATATAGTTCGAATTGTTCCTTTTATTTTGTTCCTTTACTTCTAACTTTAGCAGAAAAAGGGAGGTATATCATCAGAAGTGTATAAAAAAACAGTGATATAGGTCGTCCGTCCAATCTCTTCTTCCATTTTATCGTTCTTTATACTTATTAAAAAAGCCTTCAGCATCATGCTGAAGGCGTATATTGTCTAATATTATAAGTAATCTAATGGATTTTTCAAAGCTCCATTAATATATAATTCGAAATGTAGGTGCGTTCCTGTTGAGTTACCAGTTGAACCCATCACACCAATTTGTTGGCCCTTCGTTACGGTTTGTCCAACACGAACATTAAGGGATGACATATGAGCATAAATGGTTTTCATGCCATTGTTATGGTTAATCGTAATTTTATTCCCAAAGCCGCCAGAATATCCAGCCTCTACAACTGTCCCATTGTCAGCTGCTTTAATCGTATAATTACTTGGTCTTGCAATATCAATACCTTTATGGAGTTGTCCCCATCTATATCCAACATGACTGGAGATATAACCGCCAACTGCTGGCCATGCTAACTGACCTGATCCCCTTGAAGGAACAACCTTCGTCCCTTTTTCAATTACCTCTGTTACAGGCTCTTTTGTGATGGTTTCATTAAGTTTCTTTGTTTCAGCATTCACGCCATTAACCATTTTATATTCATAGTGAACAGTCTTTTCACCTTCTTGACCTTCTTGAGTGACTTTTCTGTCCCCTTTGTACATATTTGAGTTTTCGTTAACCTTCGTTTCAAAATTAATCGTTTCTTTTTTATTTTGCTCCATCTTTACCACAACTGTTAAAAAGGGCTTATATGCTGTTACGTTTAATTCTTGTCCGATTTTTATAAGTGTATCCTTAGTAATTCCAGGGTTTAATGCTAATAAATCCGCTGTCTTTAAGTCATGGTCTACCGCAATAGAACCTAGTACATCCCCTTCTTTAACTTGGTACTTTTTCTCTTCTAATGTACCCTTTTGAAGCAATGTGACGGTATCAGCAGGATTATGAATTTGTTCTGGTGAAATTTTTTCATCTGAAACTGAAACCTTTTCCATAAATGAAACGTCTAATAAACGAGATTGTCCTTCAGCTAATGCAGGCAAAGGTTGTTCAGATTTTTCTCTCGCCTCAAGCTCTTGCAATTGCTCTTCTTTTACATATTGTAACTTTAATTGTTTCAGAGCTTCATTCGCTTCTTCTTCATTTTTTAGATAGGCAACTGGCTCTCCATCAATCGTAATTGCTTTAGCTTGTGCTGCAATTTCAATCTCTGATTCTAGCACTTTCACAGTATTTTCATTATTGAAGGTAGGTAGAAAAACCTGTTCTTCAATAATTGAAACATTATCGGCTACCAAAGAAAGCTCTTTATATTGATCTTGTAAGGAATCTACTTTTTGTTCGACTACCTTTTCTACTACATTCTTGGAATCAACTGTTCCAACTCTATTGCCATCTATGTATACATGATACACTGTTTGTATTTTTGTATCAGCTGATGCTGATCCAAACACTAATGTTGAAAGCGCAACTGAGGTTATCGCAACTCGTTTTAACAAAGTCATATATTTTCTTGGTGTTTTATTTGTATTATTTTGGTCTGACACGTTCTTTCCTCCCTGAACAAAGGTTGCTTGTCCGAAATTATCGTTCATCTCACCTTGTGAGTTGAAAAGCGTTGTCTTACAAAATACGCCAAGACGTATTCTATCGTTCGACAATTCTCTCTATTTTACACTTTATTAATTTACCATAGAATTTGAAAAAAAGTATAATAGTTTCCAATATGTAATATAATTGTAGTATTACTGACAAATTTTTACACAGAAAACTGTAGAATTTTGACATTGAAATGAGCCTTTTTTCCCTTTAAACCGTGGATTTTTTTAAGATTTATGTCGTTTTTGCACGACGAAAGACTCCTTATCAAAATATGACATAGTGAGATTGTCATGGGAAAGGAGATAAGAGTTTATATGCCTTCAGTGGGAATGGGGTTGATTTAAAATAAAGGCTGTTTTCGCAAACTTTGTTGTTTTTATCAATGATTTCCGCTTCAGGTGGACGCTTTCGGCGGGCGTGGCTTGAGCCTCCTCGTCGCTGTCGCTTCTGCGGGGTCCCAAGTCTCTCGCCTTTCCCGCTGGACTTTGAATTTGCTTCTTTGAAATAACCCACGCACGAAGAAAATGTGAATACATTTTCGAGGAGTCGCCACCTTCCGCTCCAATCTACTAGGTTTACACATTATATCTAAAAACAACAAATTTATAGAAAAGAGCCAAAATAAAAAAACATAGCTGTTTCCAACTATGTTTTTCAAGTTATTAGCTATAAATATTGCGCACTATATTTGTTTGTGTTCGGTCAGGTCCAACTGAGAATACGGATAATGGGATACCAGTTAACTGGGATATACGCTCAACATAGTTTCGAGCATTTTCTGGTAGTTCTTCTAACTTTTTCACTCCTGTAATATCCTCCGTCCAACCTGGAAACTCTTCATAGACTGGTTCACATTCTGCAAGGACTTTTAAACTAGCTGGGTATTCCTCAATTAGCTCCCCTTTGTGTCGATAGGCCACGCAAATTTTTAACGTTTCAATTCCTGTTAAAACATCAATGGAATTAAGAGATAGGTCAGTAACTCCACTTACCCGTCTTGCATGACGTACCACTACTGCGTCAAACCAGCCTACTCTTCGAGGACGTCCAGTAGTCGTCCCATACTCACGACCAACTTCTCGAATTTGATGACCAATCTCATCGTTTAGCTCTGTTGGGAAAGGTCCGTCTCCTACACGTGTTGTATAGGCTTTTGAAACGCCTACTACAGAATTTATTTTAGTAGGGCCCACTCCAGAACCAATTGTAACCCCGCCTGCTACTGGATTTGAGGATGTAACAAATGGATACGTTCCTTGATCAATATCTAACATAACACCTTGGGCACCTTCAAATAGAACACGACGTCCATCATCTAGAGCATCATTCAACACAACAGATGTATCACAAACATATTGAGCGATTTGCTGTCCATATTCATAATACTCATCTACAATATCTTCTAAAGTAAATCCTTGTGTTTCATAAACCTTTTCGAATAGTCGATTCTTCTCAGTAAGGTTATGAGAAAGCTTTTCTTCAAACACTTCTCGGTCAAGTAAGTCTGCAATACGAATTCCCACTCTGGAAGCCTTATCCATATAGGCAGGTCCAATTCCTTTTTTTGTAGTCCCTATTTTGTTTATCCCTTTGTATTCTTCTTCTAATTCATCCAACTTAATATGATAAGGAAGAATAACATGGGCACGATTGCTTATACGTAAATTATCTGTCTGAACACCCTTGTCATGTAAATAGGCTAGTTCTTTGACTAATGCCTTTGGGTCTACTACCATACCATTGCCGATGACACAGATTTTCTCTGAATAAAAAATGCCTGATGGAATCAAATGAAGTTTGTATGTTTCTCCATTAAATACGATCGTATGTCCCGCATTGTTTCCACCCTGATATCTAGCTACTACTTCAGCCTGTTCTGAAAGAAAGTCAGTAATTTTTCCCTTTCCTTCATCTCCCCACTGTGTTCCTACAACTACGACTGCTGACATTACTATGCACCCCCAGGGTTAATATAAAGATATTGTTCATTTCCAGTCAATATTTTATCAGTTTTCTTTTCCTATTACAATAAAAATACGAACATTGCATATATACAAATATTGAACATTCGTGTTTATTATTTCATTTTATCTCCAATAATATGTAAGAAAATCAAAAAAAGACGTATCATCAATTGATACGTCTTTTTTCTGTACTCTGGTACGTTTTAACAATTTTCCTACGCACCTGGTGGCATATTTGCATCATCAAACCTTCGTTCCAGATTTACGAATTTATTATATTCTTTAACGAATGCCAACGAAACTGTTCCAACCGGGCCGTTACGTTGTTTAGCAATAATGATCTCAATAATATTCTTATTCTCTGACTCTTTATCATAGTAATCATCACGGTATAAGAACGCAACAATATCGGCATCCTGCTCGATACTCCCTGATTCACGAATATCAGACATCATTGGACGCTTGTCCTGTCTTTGCTCTACCCCACGGGATAACTGTGATAAGGCAATAACAGGAACCTTTAATTCACGGGCTAAGGCTTTTAAAGAACGCGAGATTTCAGATACCTCTTGCTGGCGGTTTTCGCCGCTTCTTCCATTACCTTGGATCAACTGCAGGTAATCGATAAGAATCATCCCTAATCCACTTTCCTGCTTAAGTCTGCGGCATTTTGAACGAATATCATTCACACGAATACCAGGGGTATCATCAATATAAATTCCCGAGTTGGATAAGCTTCCCATTGCCATGGTTAGCTTACTCCAATCTTCCGGTGTTAGGGAACCTGTACGTAGATTTTGTGCATTAATGTTACCCTCTGCGCAAAGCATCCTCATTACAAGCTGCTCTGCACCCATCTCTAGACTAAAGATAGCGACATTTTCATCAGTCTTAGTTGCTACGTTTTGCGCAATATTAAGAGCAAATGCTGTCTTACCAACAGATGGACGGGCTGCTACGATTATTAAATCGTTTCGCTGGAATCCGGCTGTCATCTTGTCCAGCTCTGTAAATCCAGTAGGAATACCGGTAATATCTCCAACACGATTATGAAGAGTTTCAATATTATCATAAGTCTGAACGAGAACGTCCTTAATATTTTGGAAAGCACCCGCATTTTTACGGTTCGCGACTTCCATTATATTTTTTTCGGCCTCACCTAAAAGTGCATCGACCTCGTCTTCTCGGGAATAGCCATCCGTAGCAATCGTTGTTGCTGTTCGAATCAATCGGCGGAGTATTGACTTTTCTTCAATTATCTTCGCGTAGTATTCAATATTCCCGGCTGTTGGTACGGAACTCGCCAACTCACTTAAGTACGAAACACCACCTATTTCATCTAAAATTTTCGCATCCGCTAACTCGGAAGTAACCGTTACTAAGTCAACTGGTTCACCTTTATCTGAGAGACCCAGCATCGCGTCAAAAATCTTCTGGTGTGCTGTCCGATAAAAGTCTTCTGGAATCAACACTTCTGAAGCAAGAGTTAATGAGCTTGGTTCTAGAAAAATAGCACCTAAAACAGCTTGCTCAGCCTCTATATTTTGCGGAGGAATACGATCAGCAAAAATGTCACTCAACTATTCTCCACTCCCTTTACATAACTTTTTTATGTCTATCTATCTATTATACTTCTCTTTTATTTAATTCCAATGGAAAAGCTTTGTTAACATCCTGTAAATAAAAAATGTGATCTTGTATGTAACAAAACCACATTCTTCATTCTATCTGTTTTCCCTATTTAGTTTCAATGGAAATTACTGTTCTTTGACATGTACCTTAACTGTTGCTGTTACTTCTTGATGCAATTTTACAGAAACATTGGTATAACCTAATGCTCTAATTCCATCAGGAAGGTCAAATTTACGCTTATCGATTTTAATACCATGTTTTTTCGCGAGCTCATCTGCAATTTGCTTACTTGTTACAGAGCCAAATAAACGACCACCCTCACCCGCTTTTGCTTGAAGCTCAACGGTTAATGCTTCAATTTTTTCCTTTAGCTGTTTTGACTGGGCAAGTTCCTCAGCTGCTTCTTTTGATTCTTTATTTTTCTTAGCTTCTAATGATTTCATATTCGCTGGTGTCGCCTCAATCGCAAGATTTTGCTTGAACAGGAAATTGTGAGCATATCCATCAGATACATTCTTCACTTCCCCTTTTTTCCCTTTACCTTTTACATCCTTTAAGAAAATAACCTTCATTTCTTGGTTCCTCCCTCTAAATACTCATCTATTACTAATAGTAGCTGTTCTTCTGCTTCTTCTATTGTTGTATCTTCTATCTGTGTTGCAGCATTTGTAAGATGGCCGCCACCGCCTAAACTTTCCATAATCAGTTGCACATTGACGTCACCCAATGAACGTGCACTGATTCCCACTCTTAAGTCATGTCGGACGGAAATAACGAATGAGGCAACGACATCATTCATTGTCAGTAATGTATCAGCGGCTTGTGCAATCATCACTTGGTCATAGGTCTCATTTTGTTTTCCTTTTGCAATCGCAATTCCTTTTTTATAAATAAATGCTGACTCAATTAATCTCGATCGCTTTTTAAAATGGTCCATATTTTCTTTAAGGAATTTCTGAACAAGAATGGTATCTGCTCCTTGTGCACGAAGATAGGAAGCTGCATCAAATGTTCTTGAACCCGTGCGAAGCGTAAAACTCTTTGTATCAACAATGATCCCAGCTAGTAAAGCTGTCGCCTCAAGCATATTAATTTTTTTCTTCTTAGGTTGATATTCAAGAAGTTCCGTCACCAACTCGGCTGTCGATGAGGCATATGGTTCCATATAGACGAGTAATGGTGATTGAATAAATTCCTCGCCACGGCGATGATGATCAATAACAACCACTTTATCGATTTTCGATACCAGCTTTTCCTCGATTACAAGTGATGGTTTATGGGTATCTACTACAACAAGCAGTGTGTCGTTTGAAGCAATTTCAAGTGCCTGCTCTGGCGTAATAAAATATGACCATAATTCCGTATTTTCCTTTACTTCTTCAAGTAAACGCCCAACACCTGAATCAATTTCATTCGGATTTAATACAATATATCCTTCTTTATGATTCATTTGTGCTACTTTCAATATCCCAATGGAAGCACCTACAGCATCCATATCAGGGTATTTATGGCCCATGATGATGACTTTATCGCTATCCGAGACAATTTCCTTTAGAGCATGTGAAATAACACGTGCGCGGACTCTAGTGCGTTTCTCCATTGGATTTGTTTTGCCCCCATAGAACTTAACCTTACCGTTTGGAAGCTTAATCGCAACTTGGTCACCACCACGTCCCAGTGCAAGGTCCAAGCTGGATTGTGCTGAAACTCCTAGCTCAGGAAGGGTTGGGACTCCTATTCCAATTCCTATACTTAGAGTTAGTGCTACGCTATCCCTTGCTGTATTTTCCCTAACATCGTCCAGAATCGTAAACTTTGTTTTTTCAAGATTGGATAATATTTCTTCATTTAATACTGCAATGAAACGCTCAGATGAGGTTCGCTTTAAAAACACACCATGTTCATTTGCCCATTCATTAAGGATTGACGTAACCTGACTATTTAAAGAACTCTTCCGTTGGTCATCCATTCCTTGAGTAACTTCATCATAGTTGTCTAAAAAGATGATTCCTAGCACTGTACGCTCAGCTTCGTACAATTGCACAATTTCCATTTGTTCAGTGACATCGAAGAAATAAAGTAATCGTTCTTCCCTCTTAATGATTACCTTGAATTTCTGCTCATTTAATGTAATTGTCTCACTCTCGACCTCTTGCTGAATTAAAGGAACAATTAATTCCTCAACATCATATAGTGATCTCCCTACTAACGTATCTGCGTCAAGGCAATTTGATAAGTAAGCATTGGCCCATTCAACTTGAAACTCATCATTATATAGCAAAATCCCAATCGGCATTTCCATTAACGCTTCTTCGCCAACCTTCTTTAAGCGATAGGATAGGGTTGAGATATAATGTTCCATTTCTTTTTTTAGAAGTGAGTTTGCTTTGTACAAATAGTACGTAATTAATCCAAGGAGCAGAAAACTTGCTAACCCAATCACCCACTGAAAATAAACGAGAATTGCACTAAAAATACTTGTGATAACAAGTAATGCATATAAGGGATAGCGAAACAACTTTCTTTTGTAAAAGTCTGGCATGTAATTTTCAGCTCCTAAAGCTTTGTTTTACTTCTTTTTACTAATTCGATTTCGCAGTTGGAATCCTAAGTCAATTATACCTAAGATTCGAATAATATAAAGGAGAATTGGTGTTAAGATCGTTAGAACAATCGGTACGACCTTTGGAATTCTTTTTTGATAACAGTAATAATAAATAAATGACAGGCCTTGAATGACCATTAGCAACTGCATAATAAAAAAGAAATTTAAAAAGGCAGTATATCCAAATGTACCCTTTTCCATCTCAACAAAGCTCAAAAGTAAAATCAATAAGTAATACCATAAGACACTCTTTGGAAAATGAATCTCACGAAATGGCGGGAAAGGATTTATTTTTACCCGAAGCCTTACCAGAATAGGTTTAATGGCCACAACCGTTATAAAAGCCAAAAACATCGCAAGAAAAACAAACATACTTGGAATCATGTATTGCATCATTTCAACTGACTCTTCTAGCTGTTTAATAGCTTCTGTATTGATTTCTCCCCCTGTTGCCCTCATTATACTCTCAGCCATGGCAAAAGATTCTTGTGTGCTTTCTTTAAGCACTTCAGTTACATTCACTTGTAAAACGAGGTTAACCGTGACAAACATCAGCACAATCGAAAACAAGTAGGACAAGCATGCGCCTAAGAAAAGTTCGATTCCACTTCTTCCCCTGTTGATCATTTCACCTAATAAAATCCCTGTAACACCAAACATTATCGTAAGTATAATCCCCATTACAGAACCTAATAGTCCAGAGAGGAAAAAAGCGATGAGTAAAAACAACAATGACTGCTTTACTTTATACTTCACTGTAAACAGAATAAATGGAATGGGCAAAAGGAATGAAAGTACCGTTCCAAGTAGCGGGAGATATAGACTGACAAGTAACAGTACACTGTATACTGCTAAAAGCATGGCACCTTCTGTTAATAATTTTGTATTTTTCACCTTTTCACCTCAACTTATTTGCAACACACCTTCTGATAGAAAAGTCCCTCGCGCTTAGACCCCTCAAGTAGATGGCGTATGGAACTTGACATCAAAAAAAGCGCCTGTTTTATAACCACTTTCTATTTTAAAGATTTACTAGGAAGTCTTCAACTTTTGGACTTCCAATGGATATGTTGACTTCGGCTTTGACATAGAACATGGCAGTCTTTAGTTGAAATTCCACTGTGACGAAACTTTTTGTTTTACTTTTCCCTAATTTCTATTATGATAGTAATTAATTAATAAACGTAACCACAAGGGGAGCAATTTGCTGAGAGTGAACGTTAAAAGTTCAGACCCTTCGAACCTGTTAGTTAATGCTAGCGTAGGAATGTGGAAATTATGAGAACTTATCCTTTTATTAAAGTTGTTCTCCTTTGGGGTGCGTTTTGTTCATTACACACTTCAAGGGGGTTTTTTTATGAGAAATACTAGGTTACAGTCCATGATTGAAGCGGCGATTTTTGCCGTATTAGCGCTAGCACTAGACATGTTTGTGCCATCAATAAAAATTGGTCCTTCCATCTCTATATCATTCGCAATGATTCCTATATTTATTGTCGCACTTCGATGGGGACTTAAAATTGGGTTCCTTTCCGGATTTTTATGGGGACTTCTGCAAGTGATTTTTGATCCCTGGATTATCCATCCAGTTCAAGGAGCCATCGATTATTTCTTAGCTTTTTCTTTCATTGGGTTTGCTGGTTTATTTAAAAATGGCGTTCAAGAAAGCTTACGAACTGGTAACAAAGGTAAATCATTAGCTTTAATCATTAGTGCCATTTTCATTGGAAGCCTAGCTCGCTACTTCTGGCATTTCGTATCAGGTTTTGTATTCTTCGCTGAACAACTAAAAGGCTTTGAAGCAGTATGGTTTTCTCTTACAGCTAACGGTATCACTTTTTTAGGTGCATTCATCTTCTGTTCCATTATCATGACCTTATTGATTCTCTCTTCACCTCGTTTCTTCGTACTCAAACAGGAAGTACAGAAACGATTCTAATCGTTCCCTAAATAAACAACAAAAAAGCGATGACCGCATTAGGCGATCATCGCTTTACTTTATTATTCACCAGATACATATGGTAATAATGCCATTTGACGAGCACGTTTAATAGCAACTGTTAATTTACGTTGGTATTTTGCGCTTGTACCCGTTACGCGACGAGGTAAAATTTTACCACGTTCAGAAACGAATTTTTTAAGTAAATCTACTTCTTTATAATCGATGTGTGTAATTCCATTAGCTGTGAAGTAACACACTTTACGACGCTTTGCACGTCCACCTTTACGTCCGCCTGCCATTGATTTTCCCTCCTTTTATGTGTTGATTATATGATTGACTTACAAGTTAGAATGGAAGATCGTCATCTGAAATATCGATAGGTTGTCCATCATTTGCAAATGGATCTTGGTCTACTCTTGTAGGTCCTTGGTTTTGATTTGGGTTCTGATTCTGTCCAAATGGAGAATAGCCGCCTTGGCCTTGGTTACCTTGGTTACCTTGGTTACCTTGGTTACCGCCAAAACCACCTTGATTGCCACCATAGCTGCCTTGATTACCGCCATAGCCACCGCCAAAGTTACCTCCACCGCTACGCTGTTGGTCATTTGCATTTCTTGGTTCAAGGAATTGAACACTTTCTGCTACAACCTCAGTAACATATACGCGTTTGCCATCCTGGCCTTCATAATTTCTTGTTTGAAGACGACCATCAACGCCTGCTAAGCTGCCCTTCTTCAAGAAGTTTGCAACATTCTCAGCTGGTCGGCGCCATACAACGCAATTAATGAAGTCAGCTTCACGTTCACCTGACTGATTCGTAAATGCTCGATTCACTGCGAGCGTGAAGGTTGCTACCGCAACTCCACTTGGTGTATATCGTAATTCAGGGTCTTTTGTAAGTCTCCCTACAAGAACTACGCGATTCATCATCAGAACCATCTCCTAACAGGATATTCAAACAGAGCCTATACTCTAATAAATTCTTATGCTTCTTCTTTAACAACGATATGACGGATAATGTCTTCGTTGATCTTCGCTAAACGATCGAATTCGTTAACTGCTTCAGCGTTTGACATTACGTTAAGAATCATGTAGTAACCATCGCGGAAATCATTGATTTCATATGCTAAACGGCGCTTACCCCATTCTTTTACGTTTGCAATCTCCGCACCATTGTCAGTTAAAACGCCATTAAAACGCTCAACTAAAGCCTTTTTCGCTTCATCATCAATGTTTGGACGGATGATATACATAACTTCGTATTTTCTCATCACGTTACACCTCCTTTTGGACTAACGGCCCTTTTACCTAAAAAGGGCAAGGAGCAATTATTTCAATTACTCACAGAAAAATATTATAGCACATAAAAAAATCGTAGGCAAGAACTGTTTCAACAACGGATTATTAGCTCAATTGAAAAAATAAATAAAAAGGGCTTGAGTAAGTTAGCTTACTCTGCCCCTTTTATTTATTTTTGTCACCTTTTCAGCCAAAGCTGAAAGGCGTGAGGAACTCAAAAGTTTCTCACGATTGAGCTAATAATCACCTGTTACCTTAGCAAAACAGCCACAAAACGTGTATATCATCGTCCTGTGGCTAGTTCCTCGTTAAACACCTTATACATTAAATCGGAAATGAATGACATCCCCATCTTGTACAACATACTCTTTACCTTCAAGGCGAACCTTCCCTGCCTCACGAGCAGCATTCATAGAACCACCTGCAAGAAGATCTTCGTACGATACTGTCTCAGCGCGGATAAATCCTCTCTCAAAATCAGAGTGAATGATACCAGCGCATTGTGGAGCCTTCATTCCTTTTCTAAATGTCCACGCTCTTACCTCTTGTACACCTGCAGTAAAATACGTAGCAAGTCCTAATAAGTGATACGCAGCTCGAATCAATTGATCAAGACCAGATTCTTCTATTCCTAGCTCTTCAAGGAACATTTCCTTTTCTTCCCCTTCAAGCTCCACAATTTCTGACTCAATTTTTGCACAAACAACAATAACTTCCGCATTGTCCTTTTGGGCAAACTCACGTACTAATTGAACATATTCATTTGAAGAAGGATCTGCTACATCATCTTCGCCAACGTTCGCAACGTATAAAACTGGTTTACTTGTTAGTAAGTGCATTCCCTTTACATATTTCATTTGCTCTTCAGTAAATTCAACCGCACGAGCTGGCTGCTCATTTTCAAATGCTTCTTTTAACTGTACAAGAACCTCATGCTCAGCAACTGCATCCTTGTCCTTTTGCTTAGCAAGCTTTCCAACACGGTCAATTCGCTTATCTACTGACTCAAGGTCTGCTAAAATCAATTCTAAATTAATTGTTTCAATATCAGCAATTGGATCTACCTTACCTGCTACGTGAGTGATATTATCATCTGCAAAACAGCGTACCACATGACAAATCGCATCTACTTGGCGAATATGGGATAAAAATTTATTACCAAGACCTTCCCCTTTGCTGGCACCTTTTACAATCCCTGCAATATCAGTAAATTCAAAGGTTGTTGGTACAGTTTTTTTAGGTTGTACTAATTCTGTTAATTTATTTAAACGCTCATCTGGAACCTCAACAATCCCTACATTTGGGTCAATTGTACAGAACGGATAGTTCGCTGATTCCGCACCTGCTTGAGTAATTGCATTAAAAAGAGTTGATTTTCCAACGTTAGGAAGACCAACGATACCTGCTGTTAACGCCATTGATTTTTCCACTCCTCTTATCCGAAACATACTAGCCTTCAACAATTATAGGTTTTCCTTATAAAAAATACAAGCCGTTTCAGCTAGAAACGGCTTTTGTATACATAACCATTCTAAAGTTTTTCAATTCCAACAAGGCAATCATATAAAGTACTGCCAAGCCCGTTATCAGAAACTTCATGTGATGTGAGATTATTGACACTACCACCAAAGATATGCCATTGTCCTTCATCAACACAAATAATCTTTGGAGATGACTCTTTTAATATTTGAACTTTCCCTGTAATTTCACCACGGTCATTAAATACCCTTACCTTATCATTCGGCTCAAGATTTTTCTGTTCAGCAATATCCTTAGAAACCTCAACTTTTATTGTCTGTAATCCTTCAATCAAATGATAATTTTGTGAATGGTTTGAACGTAAAGGATGAATCGTTAATAGTGAGTATGGGTATTTTTCACCTAACACTTGATTAGAAAATGTCGATTCTCTTGGATATGATATTTTTATACGTCCATCATACCCTTTCATCTCTCCTAATGATGATGTGAATTCGAATTTTCCAGATGGAGTTGAAAAATGAAAATCGTTCCAAGGTACAAGCTGTACAGGCAATGGTACGTGGTTTTTTTCCTTGATTTCCTCAAAGGATATACCCTTCTCTTGTAAAGAACCTACTCCCATTTTAATAAATTCTTCTCTTGTATAATTAAAATCTTCACCAAACCCTAACCTTTTAGCTAATTCAGACCAAATCCAAACATCAGACTTTGCCTCTCCACGAGCTTCAACTAATTTTGGCCCATAATTCACAAAATGATGGTACATGGATGAATAATAAATATCCTCTTCCTCAAACACAGTAGCTGAAGGAAGTACATAATCGGCTAACCTCGCCGTATCAGTCATAAATTGCTCTAATACAACTAATGTATCTACCGATTGGAAGGCTTCCAGTACTCTATTTGTATTTGGAACCTGAGTTAATGGGTTTCCACTTGATACCATAATCATTTTTATTGGTGGTTCTGAAGCAGTTAGAATCCTTTCCGCTTGCTCGCTCATAACGAAAGATCTCGAATGTTTCTTTCTTTCTGGTAGAGTTAAAGCCACACTATTAAAACTTTGGCCAACTTGCGTATTTCCAAAATTAGCTCCACCACCTGGGATGCCTACATTACCACTGACTGCAACTAATGCATCAATTAGACGAATGGTATTTCCACCATTTGCATACCGCTGCATCCCTAACCCCATATAGGTTGCCGTTGGCCCATTACTATATATGTGAGCTAAACTTGTAATTGTTTCACGTGGAACATTTGTTACTTCCTCAATTTCATTCATAGAAATTGATTCGATAGTAGCCAATAAATCACTGAATCCCAAAGTATACTTTTCAATAAACTCTTTATCCTGTAAATCTAAACGAATTAATTCCTTCATAATACCAATTGCTAACAAACCATCCATCCCTGGAGTAATTGAGATATAGGAATTAGCTATCTTTGCCGTTCCATTGTATATGGGATCAATAACAATTATGTTAGTGCCCTTCTTTTTTACCTCTTGTAAATAACCAAAGAGATGCATATTCGTGCGTGCCACATTTCTTCCCCAAATGATTACATTTTTACTATTATATATATCATCAGGTGCATGACTTGCTGAATTACCAAAATCCCAATTTTGTGCTTCAATACCTGATCCCCAGCATATGCTACCGATTAGATCAGTGGCACCACCATAACAATTAAAAAACCGATCTGGTATTTTAGTTAATAGGCCTCCGTTTGCATAGTCATGACTGTGAAGAACAGCTGTAGAACTATATTTTTGCCTCACTATTAAAAGCTTTTCTGAGATTTCTGTTAATGCTTGTTCCCATGTAATTCTTTGAAACTCTCCATCTACCTTTTTCAATGGGTAAAGAATGCGATCATCAGAGTTCGTTCGTGTTTCCAGCATACGTCCTCTGCCACAAATTTTGCCCTTTGTAATTGGATGATCTTTATCTCCATCTATTTTTACAACTTTACCGTTTTCCACTTCAACAACAAAACCACAACTGTCCCAACAATTTAAAGGACATGCAGATTTAAATGTGGCCATTCTCCTCACTCCCTACACATGTAGCAAACCTACCAAAACTTCGTATCCTCTATTATAAATCACAGCAACTAACATTCTATAGAAATTATTTCCGCTTAAAAGAAAATCCGAAAAAAATAAAGCACGAGGCTTAATCCTCATGCTTCACAAGAATCTTTTTTAGTTTTCGACCAAACTCTTTTCGAGGAATGAGTACACTATGTTCGCAGCCTTCACATTTGATTCGAATATCCATCCCTAATCGAATAATTTTCCATTTATTTGTTCCACATGGATGAGGTTTCTTCATTTCTACAATATCATGTAATCCATAGTCTTTATCTACCACGACACCCACCCTTTATTCTTTTTATGAAGAATCTTTATATGTTGTATTGTAACAGGAAATCATTTTAAATTGTAGCGATTTACAATCGGATATAGCAAAATGACCGCCAATAAGTATAAATTTGCAATACCATATAATGGGTATAAAATTGAAACGAGCGTTGAAAAGCCAAAAGTCGTAAAGGGTACCATCAGTAAAATCAGTAGAATGGAAATCATCCACAATGGCATTTTTAAATTTTCTTTAAAACGTGTGGATAATCCTAGTAATCCCGACGCAGCAGTTGTAAATATTGCTCCAAATAATAGAATGGACATGATAAATACTGCTACGTACGGAAAATTTTTCATGATGATAAATAATGGAATCTCATAAAGCATGATTTCTTGAGCCACTTCAATAAGTGCCTCATTGTAAACAAAGGTGATAAATCCTAAAAACAGACCACTTCCAATACTCGCAACCCATGCTTCCCCTTTTGACTTCATTTCTTTACCAATTGCACCAAGTACAGCAACAAGCGGTAATATGTTTAATGCTGTAAATGTAAATGCGGACGGCCAATTTCCTTGCTCATGCAAAGTAAAGGAAAATACCTTTCCATTAGCTGATAAAAAAATAAACAAAACCGTTGTTAAAAAGATAATTAAGGCAGGTATAATCGCCATATTTATTGAGACCAAGCCATTGATATTCCACAAAAAGACTAGGACCAACAGGAAACCAAAAATAAGAATTCCCCACCAAAAAGGAATCGTAAATAACTCTAATGTAGCTCCTCCACCCGCTAACATCACAACCGTTGTAGAAAATAAGTATAAAATCGTAATCACATCATACACATGTGAAATCTTTTCTCCCACTAGTTCTTTTAAAACAGGAACAAAATGCTCAGCTTTTTTTTCATAACTGATTTTCATAATAATATAACAACAAATGATAAAAATGAATGTAAAAAAAATGATCGCTAAGGCACTTTGTTCTCCATAAAATTGCCAAATCTCCCTTCCTGATGCATAACCCGCGCCAATTGCGGTCCCCAAGATAAGAAACATCCACCGAAACCCTGCCCTAAACATATGATCCCTCCATAATTCCTCTATCTATTAAAAAATGTTCATAATACAAATCTAAGAATCTTTTTTGTTCAGACGTATAGAATATAAGATTTCTCCGTATACTGTTACTACAGTTAAAAAGGGGTGAAAAGCCTATGAATCTTAGATATAAATTATTTGACCATCTAAAAAATGAACCATTTCGAATTCCACATGACCAAGAATCAGCTGACCATCAAATTGCCTTAAAAATCTCTTCTATGCTCCCACATACTGCTAATCAACCAATTGTTATTTTTTGCATCGGTACAGACCGTTCTACTGGTGACTGCCTCGGACCTTTAATTGGCACGAAGATTACCGAAAAAAGATTGTCCCACTTTCATGTATATGGCACATTGGACGAACCTATTCATGCAGTTAATCTTCAAGAGAAAATTGAGGAAATCAAAATGAAGTATTCAAACCCATTTATTATTGGCATAGATGCCTGTTTAGGAAGATTGAAGAACGTGGGAGCCATAACCATCGGAGACGGTCCAATTAAGCCAGGAGCAGGCGTTAATAAGGAATTAACCCCTATTGGGGACATGCATATTACTGGGATTGTAAATGTAAGTGGATTTATGGAGTTTTTTGTCCTTCAAAACACAAGATTAAGTTTAGTTATGAAAATCGCAAATACAATTGCAAGTGGTATTTGCAAGGCTGAGTTTCAGTTTCTGCGGAAAGTTGAGCTGGGAAATGTTGAAAAAGATCGTTTTTCCTTATAAAAAAACCTCTTCTGTTATGAAGAGGTTTAAAAAAGACCTTGTGCAAAGAACAAAATTGAATTCCAATAATACACTACTGTTACGAGGATAGCTACAACAAGAATACCAGGTAATAGATTTGCAACACGGATATTGGTAATTCCTATCAAATTTGTACCAATTGCGACAATCATTAAGCCACCCGCACCTGTCATTTCGACAATAAACGCGTCCATCACTTCGGTCGGAATAAATTTATCAATTTGTGTAGCAAATAGTGCAATTGCACCTTGATACAGAATAACAGGAACTGCAGAGAATAATACACCAATCCCTAAAGTTGTTGATAATATTAAACTAGTAAATCCATCTATGATTGACTTTGTATAAAGGACACGATGGTCATGGCGCAATCCACTGTCAAGTGCGCCAATGATGGCCATTGCACCAATGACAAATATTAAGGTAGCTGTTACAAAACCTTTTGCAATCGTACCCTCGTCAGAGGATGAACCTACCTTCTTTTCAATCCAAGCTCCTAATTGATTTAATTTATCTTCTAGTCCCCACCATTCGCCAAGAATGCCGCCAAACACTAAACTAAAGATGACAATTAGAAATTGCTCGCTCTTTAGTCCCATTTGGATACCTAACAAACAAACAGCAAGTCCAATCGCTTGCATTACAGTTGCTTTTATTTTATCTGGAATTCGGTGCAATACCTTTCCTAATAAGGTTCCAACAATTATACACAATCCGTTTACTACCGTACCTAATAAAACCAATTTCCATTTCCCCTATTTCCTTTTTTATATAATAAAAAAACGCTGCACAGTCCAGTTATATAATCCATAAAACAAGACGTGCAGGTTTGCTAAAAGCCTTATGAGATTTTTGGTGAATCTAGCAATTCAAGAATTCTCTCAAGGTCTTCATTCGAGAAGAATTCGATTTCAATTTTTCCTTTTTTCTTGCTTTGTTTAATCGAAACAGATGTACCAAAACGCTCACGAAGGAAAGATTCTTGTTCTTTGATAAAGATGTCTTTTTCCTTTTTTGGCGGTTTAGGTGTTTCACGTGGAACATTTTGATTAATTTCGCTAATCAAGGCTTCTAATTGTCGAACATTAAGCTCCTCTGCAATCACTTTTTCAACAACTGCATTTAACTTTTCTTTCTTTTTCAGTCCTAGTAATGTGCGTCCATGACCCATAGATAATTTTCCTTCAGAAATTAAATCTTGGACATGTTTTGGAAGAGATAGAAGACGAAGGTGATTCGCAATATGCGGTCTACTTTTTCCTAATCTTTTCGCAAGCTGTTCTTGGGTAATTTTTAAATGATCAAGTAAGGATTGGTAAGCAAAAGCCTCCTCAATTGGTGTTAAATCCTCACGCTGTAAATTTTCAAGTAATGCAATTTCCATCATTTGTTGCTCGTTTAACTCACGAACAACAACAGGAACTGTATTAAATTTTGCTTCTTTTGCAGCACGGAAACGTCTTTCGCCTGCCACAATTTCAAACCCTTTAATGGTTTTTCGAACAATAATAGGTTGTAAAATCCCATGTGTAAGAATTGACTCTTTTAATTCAGTAATTGCCTCAGGCGCAAATGTTTTTCTTGGTTGATATGGATTCGTACGTAATTGAGTTACTTTAACTTCTTGTACAACCTCTTCATTCCCCACTTCCATCGAGGTGGAAAATAAAGCATTAATACCTTTACCTAACCCTTTAGCCATTCACAATCACTTCCTTCGCAAGATCTAAGTATACTTCGGCACCTCTAGATTTTGGATCGTAGATGATAATTGGTTCCCCATGACTTGGAGCTTCACTTAAACGGATATTTCTAGGAATAATCGTTTTATATACTTTATCTTGAAAATACTTTTTCACTTCTTCAATGACCTGAATACCTAAATTTGTTCTTGCATCTAACATGGTCAAAAGAACTCCATCAATCATTAATTCTTTATTGAGGTGTTTCTGAACCAGGCGGATTGTATTTAATAGCTGACTAAGTCCTTCAAGTGCGTAATACTCACATTGAACTGGAATGATCACAGTATCTGAAGCTGTTAATGCATTTAATGTTAACAATCCTAATGATGGTGGACAGTCTATAATAATATAGTCGTATTGATCTTGCACTTCTTCTAATGCTCTTTTTAGACGAACTTCGCGAGAAATCGTTGGCACTAGTTCAATTTCGGCACCAGCCAATTGGATTGTTGCCGGAATCATATATAAGTTTTCAACTGTCGTTGGAACCGTTACATTTTTTGCCTCAACATCATCAACAAGCACATCATAAATGCACTGATCTATATTCGCCTTTTCTATGCCGCAGCCGCTTGTTGCATTCCCTTGAGGGTCAATATCAACAAGTAAAACCCGCTTACCAACATAGGCTAAGCAAGCACTAAGGTTAACAGAAGTAGTCGTTTTACCTACTCCACCCTTTTGGTTAGCAATTGAGATGATTTTCCCCACGATGTCACCTACTTTCTACTATCCTACTATTTTTTCACAAAGTGAGGTCCTTATAATAGTATCACTTTTTCTATTCTATCACGAAAAAATGATATGGTTTATCTTTTTTTGACAAAAAAACAGGCAAAAATGTTTCACGTGAAACATTTCCTATGACAAATAGAATGTATTTTAATCGTTTCCACTGAAAATAGTCTCATAGAACTAAAAAAATTCCTTACCTGTTCAGGCAAGGAAAGAACAAAGTCTATTTATTTTTGGGAATTCGGATTGTAAATTGATAAAAGTCGTCGAATTCTTCTTCTTCCGTATTTAAAGAGACACCACTCTCTTCAACCATGGTTAATGATTGACGAATCGTGTTCATCGCAATTCTCATATCACGGCTTACTGCTTTAAATTTTGGCTTTGGTCGCTTCTTCTCCTTTTCTAATTCAAGGATTTTATCGACACGATCCTCTGTTTGCTTTACATTCAGCTCTTTTTCAATAATATCATGCATAAGCTTAATTTGCTTTTCCGGATCCTTGAGAGGTATCAAAGCTCTCGCATGCCGCTCAGTAAGCTTCTTCTGCATGAGTACCTGTTGGACTTCTTCAGGCAACTTTAATAAACGCAACTTATTAGCGATTGTTGATTGACCTTTCCCTAATCGTTGAGCTAACGCTTCCTGTGTAAGATTATGTAATTCTATTAATCTAGCATAAGCATACGCTTCTTCAATGGCTGATAGTTCCTCACGTTGCAAGTTCTCGATCAATGCAACGGATGCAGTTTCTGCATCATTGAACTCCTTTATAATGGCTGGAATAGTCTCCCATTCTAGCGTTTGGACGGCTCTCCAACGTCGCTCACCAGCGATGATTTCATATTGATTATCAGCAAATTGTCGAACAACAATTGGTTGAATAATCCCATGAGTACGTATGGTTAATGCTAGTTCTCTAATCTTATCCTCTGCAAAAACAGTTCTTGGTTGATATCGGTTTGGAACAATTTCATTTATCGGAATTTGTCGAACTTCTTCATTCAGGTGTGTTTCTTCTTCATCTTCTATTGAATCTTGTAATTGTGTTTCTACCACCTGTTCTTGATTCGTTTGTTGTTTGTCATCTTTTTCACCGATGCTAAATAATCGTGAAAATGGATGCCTCATAATTCCACCACCCCTTAGAACTCCCACTAATCAAATGCGCCTTGGCGTATTTGCGCCAGAATTTTAGGCCCACACGCGGTGGGTCATAAAGACATTGCCACAGGATGTGGCGCTATTAGTCTTTAATCTTTCTGCTCGAAAAATTTCCAATGTAAAATCGTGGCATACGCCGGAGGCTTAACTTTATTTAGCCAATGATTGAACGCCTAATGTAAAGTTATACCGTACATACATCCCACCACTTAGATAAGTAGAGTATTCTGCTGAATAAAGTTAATAATTCTCTATTTTCTCTCTCATTCCTTCTATTATAACACGGATTTTGCAAAAATCTTACTATCTTTCTACTAATTCATGTTGAAACAAATTTACAATGTAAAAAAAGGTTCACCAATAGATTATTTAATTGGTGAACGATTTGGTGTTCCCGGTTTACGTGGGTATTTTTTTGGTGTTGGTTTTTTCTTATCGATAATCACAATATTTCGGTCACTTTTTTCAATAGGTAATAAAAAGTGATGTACATCTCTTACTTGACCGCCTAGTGTTGTGATGGCTTTCTTGCCATCCTCTAGTTCCTCTGCAACAGAAGCTGCTTTCATCGCAATAAATGTTCCATCTACTTTCACAAGAGGCAAGCATAGTTCACTTAACACAGACATTCTAGCAACTGCTCTTGCCATCACAATATCAAAAGTCTCTCTAATATCTTGCTTTTGCCCAAAGGTTTCAGCACGATCGTGATAGAATGTCATATTTTTCAGCTCTAATGCCTTCGAAAGCTCCTCTAGAAACGTTATTCGCTTTTGTAGTGAATCCACTATTGAAATTTTTAGATGCGGAAAGCAAATTTTAAGTGGGATGCTTGGAAATCCAGCACCCGCTCCAACATCACAGATTGAAGCTTCTTTGGAAAAATCAAAATAAAATGCGGCAGAAACAGAATCAAAAAAATGTTTTAAATACACCTCTGGCTTATCTGTAATCGCCGTAAGGTTCATTTTTTCATTCCATTCCACTAACAAGTTGTAATACGTTTCAAACTGATTAAGTTGGGTTGGAGAAAGGGATATCCCCTTCTCTTCCAACATAGTTGTAAATAATGAAGTGTCCATTTTTTTCTCTCCTAGTTAATTTACGCGAGCAATTTTTCCTTGCTCAAGATATACGAGTAAAATGGAAATATCAGCAGGATTTACACCTGAAATCCTTGAAGCTTGAGCAATAGATAGAGGGTGTACTTCCTTTAAATTCGCTCTCGCTTCATTAGCTAAGCCAGAGATTGCATCATAATCAATGTTTTCTGGAATTTTCTTATCTTCCATTCGTTTAAGTTTGTCAACTTGCTGCAAGGATTTTTGAATATACCCTTCATACTTGATTTGAATTTCAATTTGTTCCGCAACATCAGGGTGAATCTCTTGCTCGCTTGGAGCCAATTTGCGTATATGATCATATGTCATTTCTGGACGTTTTAGCAAATCACTTGCTAAAATTCCATCCTTTAGTTCACTTCCACCAACAGAGCGGATTAATTCTTGTACTTCGTCGCTTGGTTTAATTCTAACCCCTTGGAGACGCTCCATCTCTTGTTGAATAGCGGTCTTTTTATTCAGGAACAATTGGAATCTTTCTTCTGGAATCAAGCCAATCTCATGGCCTAGCTCCGTTAATCGCAAATCTGCATTGTCATGACGAAGAAGTAAACGATATTCGGCACGAGAAGTTAATAAACGATAAGGCTCAGCAGTGCCTTTTGTTACTAAATCATCAATAAGTACGCCAATATAGGCATCTGAACGACTTAAAATCACTTCATCTTTGCCAAGGGCACGGCGCCCTGCATTAATACCGGCCATGATTCCTTGTGCTGCAGCTTCCTCATATCCAGAGGTTCCATTTATTTGACCTGCTGTATAGAGGTTTTTAATTTTTTTTGTTTCTAGTGTTGGCCATAGTTGTGTAGGTACAATTGCATCGTATTCAATCGCATATCCTGGTCTCATCATTTGTGCATTTTCAAGTCCTGGGACAGATGCGATTAAACGATGTTGAACATCCTCAGGTAAGCTTGTAGATAGTCCCTGTACATAGACTTCCTGAGTATTTCTACCTTCTGGCTCAAGGAAGATTTGATGTCTAGGCTTATCATGGAAACGAACAACTTTATCCTCAATCGAAGGACAATAACGTGGTCCTGTACCTTTAATCATGCCAGAATACATGGGTGAACGATGAAGGTTAGCATCAATGATCTGATGTGTTTCTTCACTTGTATATGTTAACCAGCATGGAAGCTGATCGGTAATGTATTTAGTCGTTTCATAAGAAAATGCTCTTGGTGTTTCATCACCAGGTTGAATTTCTGTTTTACTATAATCAATCGTATGACTATTTACCCTTGGCGGTGTTCCCGTTTTAAAACGAACTAAATTAAAACCTAACTCCTCAAGATGCTCTGATAACTTTATAGACGGTTGCTGGTTATTTGGGCCACTTGAATACTTTAATTCACCAAGGATGATTTCACCCCGTAAAAATGTACCTGTTGTAATGACAACTGTATTTGCACGATATTCTGCACCCGTATTGGTAATAACACCTTTACATACATCATCCTCAACAATTAAACGTTCAACCATCCCTTGAACAAGAGTTAAATTCTGTTCATTTTCTAATGTTTTTTTCATTTCATGCTGATAAGAAAACTTGTCTGCCTGAGCACGTAACGCACGCACTGCAGGACCTTTTCCTGTGTTAAGCATTCTCATCTGAATATGAGTTTTATCGATATTTTTCGCCATTTCTCCGCCCAAGGCATCAATTTCACGGACAACTGTCCCTTTTGCAGGTCCACCTATAGAGGGATTACATGGCATAAACGCAACCATATCTAGGTTGATTGTTAAAACAAGTGTTTTTGCACCTAATCGCGCTGAAGCTAAGCCTGCTTCACATCCTGCATGACCAGCACCGATCACGACGACATCGTAATATCCGGCATCATAGCTCAATTTATTTTCCTCCTCTTTAAGGATGTTCAAAAAGTCAGCTGAAAATGACACATCGAATTTCTTCAAAAATTGCTCCGAGAAAATGTTAAATAACTAGGTTATGCGCTTGCGTCTACTCGTTTATTCTTGAAGTCAATTCCTCTGCGCAAGGCTGGAAGGATGTTAACTCAAGCAGTTGCCTCGCTCGACTACTCAAAACTGCGTCACCTTGAACTCCTTGGTCCTTTTCAGCGTCCTTTTGAACTCTAATTTATTTTCTATTTGCCTAAACAAAATTGTGAGAATAGCTGATTAATTAGACTTTCATGTACAGCATCTCCAATAATTTCCCCTAACAGCTCCCAGGTTCTTGTTAAATCAATTTGAACCATATCGATTGGTAGATCCGATTCTGTCCCTGATATGGCATCCTCAATTGACTTTTTCGCTTGTGTTAGCAAAGCAATATGGCGGGAGTTAGAAACATATGTTAAATCATTTGCTTCAACAGTTCCAGTAAAAAACAATGATGAAATAGCTTTTTCTAAAGCATCTACCCCTTTTTCTTCAAGTAAAGAGGTTGTTACGACTGGCTTGTCTTTAGCAAGTTCCTTAACCTTCTCCATATTAATTTTTTGTGGAAGGTCTGTTTTATTGATGATCACTATTGTTTCCATACCTGAAATAGCCTCAAATAAGCGCTCGTCCTCTTCTGTAAGCTCTTCTCCATAGTTTAAAACAAGTAATAGTAGATCAGCTTTTTTCAGTACCTCTCGGGAACGCTCTACTCCAATCCGTTCGACAATATCCTCTGTTTCACGGATTCCAGCTGTATCAACAAGACGTAGTGGAACACCTCGAACATTTACGTATTCCTCAATTACATCACGAGTTGTACCAGGAATATCGGTAACAATGGCCTTGTTTTCATGAACAAGACTATTTAATAAAGATGACTTCCCTACATTCGGCCTACCTATAATAACAGTAGATAAGCCTTCTCGTAAAATTTTTCCTTGGTTGGAGGTTTCTAATAACTTTATAATTTCATCGCGCACATGTTTCGCTTTTTTCAGCAAGACGTGATGCGTCATTTCCTCGACATCATCATATTCAGGGTAATCGATATTAACTTCAATATGGGCTAATGTTTCAAGTAATTCCTGACGTAATTGGTTAATGAGGGTCGATAGTCTCCCTTCCATTTGACCAATTGCAACATTCATTGCACGGTCAGTCTTCGCTCGGATCAAATCCATGACTGCCTCTGCCTGAGAAAGGTCAATACGTCCATTTAAAAACGCACGCTTTGTGAACTCTCCTGGCTCAGCTAGTCTCGCTCCATTTGTAAGTACAAGTTGCAGGACCCGATTAACCGATACAAGTCCCCCATGGCAGTTAATTTCAATTACATCCTCTCTTGTGAAAGTCTTTGGTCCCCTCATCAAGGTAAGCATTACTTCCTCAACAACCTGGTTTGTATCTGGATCAACGATATGTCCATAATGAATGGTATGCGAATCAACCTCTTTTAGATTCTTCCCTTTAAATACTCGGTTTGCAATATCAATTGCTTCATCCCCGCTTAATCGAACAATCGCAATTGCTCCTTCTCCCATTGGAGTTGAAATTGCTGCTATTGTATCAAACTCCATTTCTTCACCTTCTTTATATCAACATTCCAAATGCTTCTATTTAACATGACTTTTTTTAAACCTGTGAATAACTTTTATCATTCACTTTTTTACTAGTATTACCTATTTATCCACAAGGATAACAAATCCTAGTTTTCCCAAAACAAAAACCATACTCCATTTTATCTTATCCACATGTGAATAACAATAATAGAGAATACTCTTAAACGCAATAAATTACCTTTATTCGTGTTCTATAACAGGTGGCATTTTGATAAATCCTACTTCCTACTTCCTGTAAAATTGCACAAAAAAAACCTAGGCAATCGCCTAGGCTTCTTTTTATATTACTCTACTGGTGAAATCACGATATGTCGATTTGGATCAGATCCACTTGATGATGTCTTAACCTTTTTATGATTTGCAAGAGTTGTGTGAATGACTTTTCTTTCATAAGAAGGCATTGGTTCCAACTTCACATCTTGCTTCGTGCGACTTACTTTATCTGCAAGTCTCTCCGCTAATTGAATCAAGGTTTCTTCACGACGCCCTCGATAGTTTTCAGCATCCACCATAATATTTAAATATTGATCGGAAAATCGATTTGCTACCAATTGTGTCAAATATTGGAGCGAATTTAAAGTTTGTCCCCTTTTTCCGATAAGAACCGACATTTTTTCACCTGATAGCTGGAATGTAACATTTTTTCCATTCCGCGTAACATCTAATTTTGCTGGTATCCCCATAGTTAGAACAACACTATCCAAATACTCCTGTGCCTTTTCTACTGGATCATCCTTTACTGTTACTTTAACAACAGCTGGCTTCGTTCCAAAAATTCCAAATATCCCTTTTTTACCTTCATCGATGATTTGTATGTCGGTGCGGTCTCTTGTTGTGTTAAGTTGAGCTAAAGCTGATTCTACTGCTTCATCGACGGTTTGCCCTGTAGCAGTTACTTGTTTCACTTTTTGGCTCCTCCCGCATTTCCAGATTTAGCTGCTCTAATATCTGGACCTTTAATTAAAATCGTTTGAACAATCATAAAGATATTACCTACAACCCAGTATAATGCTAAAGCTGCTGGGAATTGAAATGCAAAGATTACAATCATAATTGGCATTAACCATAACATCATTGCCATTTGCGGATTGTTTTCCATCCCCATCATTGTAATCTTTTGCTGAATAAATGTGGTCACACCTGCAACTATAGGAAGAATATAATATGGATCCGATTCTCCAAGATCAAACCATAGGAAATTATGCTCAGCAATTTCTCTCGTTCTCATAATCGCATGGTAAAAACCAATTAAAATTGGCATTTGAATCAATAATGGGAAACATCCAGCCAATGGATTGACACCATGCTTTTGGAATAGCTGCATTGTTTCTTGTTGTAGCTTTTGTTGAGTAGCTTGGTCCTTCGAGCTGTACTTTTCACGAAGTTCTTTAAGCTCAGGTTGTATAGCCTGCATTGCCTTCGAGCTTTTCGTTTGTTTAATCATTAATGGTAATAATGCAAAACGAATCAAAAGAGTTACAATAATAATGGCTAAACCATAGTTTGATTCTCCAAATAGTTCTGCAAAATAAGTAATAAGCCAGGATAACGGATAAACAAAATATTTGTTCCAGAACCCTGTGCTTTCTGCGGTAATCGGTTCATTGACCTGGGTACACCCAGATAGTAGTAGAACTAATCCTATTAGCGCACTTATTAATAATATTCGCCTTTTCAACTACTTTTCCTCCTAGTATTAAATATCTAAAGGTAAATATGTATGCCTTCTATTTTTCAACATATTCATTCTTAGAAAAATCGATCTGTTCCTTTGTATTCTAACATCTTTGTATGAAAATTTCTTTCTTTCCTTTGAAAAAATCTTCTATTTTTGCACTTTTTTTAATACTTTTGCCACCTTCAATACATGAAGAAGGCTTTTCTCCACTTCAGCATAACTCATCTCAGCAACCGGCTTCCTGGCAATGATCACATAATCCTTGATTTGAACTTGATCTTTGTGTTCAAGAAAGAATTGGCGAATTAATCTTTTAATTCTGTTTCTAGTAACAGCGTTTCCAATTTTTTTGCTCACTGATAAGCCGATGCGAAAATGTTCAAGCTCATCCCGCTCATAAACATAAACGATAAATTGCCGATTAGCCGAAGATTTTCCCGACTTAAACACCGTTTGAAAATCTTGATTTTTTTTTATACGGTATTCTTTTTTCATCTTTTACAACTCCCGTACGACGAAACAACGTTCAATTTCTATGATCTATTCCCTCTGTCTAGTTGTCGTTTCCACTTTTCATAGTATGGGCAATAGAAAAATCGAAATAAACCTTTTTATTGAAAAAAAGACCACTGAGCTTTCAGTGGCCTATGCTGATAATACTTTTCTTCCTTTTTGACGACGACGAGCAAGAACTTTACGTCCGTTTTTTGAGCTCATACGACTACGGAAACCGTGAACTTTGCTGTGCTTACGCTTGCTTGGTTGATATGTTCTTTTCATTTATATGACACCTCCCTGAGGAATTAACTCTCAAATTATACATCAGACAGTCTTACTAATTATATTGAAAACCTATAAAAAATGTCAACCTTATTTGAAATACTATATTTTGGATAAGAATTTTTTGTTTAAAAAAAGGGAATTATGATCTTGAACTGCTACTTGCTAATTTCCTCAGTTTTAAAATTCCCTACCCCTCAAATTCTAATTGGTCTGATTCCATTAATAATTTTACTTCCTCCTTATATAGGTAAAATG
This sequence comes from Fredinandcohnia aciditolerans, assembly GCA_003640645.1. Classification (GTDB taxonomy): domain Bacteria; phylum Bacillota; class Bacilli; order Bacillales; family Bacillaceae_L; genus Ferdinandcohnia; species Ferdinandcohnia aciditolerans. Next base: position 95,599 of record QGHH01000016.1, read on the forward strand.
CACCTCTGAGACAGAACTTCTTACGCACTAGTCCCAACTTAACCACAGGACGTGGTAATTTTGGTCGTCCATTTTTTTCGTTTCTGGGCAAGCCACTTTCACCTTTTCTACTTGTCCAGCTTCAACGCAAGAAATTCGGGAAACTTCACCTCTTCCTGCTTCGGCAATCAGCGCCTCTTTGTCGAAGCCTCCAGTTTCCTCATTTCTGAGCAAGGCGTTTCAGCTTTTCATTTTGTCCAGCTCCAGCGGCTAGAAACTCGAGAAATTTCATCTCCTCCGGTAGAGGCAAAGAACGCCTCTTTGTCGGAACTTCCAATTTTCTCATTTCTTGGCAAGCCGCTTGTGCTTTTCTACTTGTGGACAACTTTTTTCGACAGATTTTTTAATCCACAACAATTATCGACAACTTTTACACATCATCTTGTGTTGTGGATAAACATTTTCCACAAGGTATAGATATTGTGGATAAGTTTTCAAAAACCATTGATTATCTAGTCATTATTTGATATTATAGTTTTGTTTTCACTCGTAATAAGTTATTAACAATTTTCTTTTATCCACAGAATGTGGATATCATGTGGACAGATTTTTTCACATTGTGAATAATAACTTGTCCACAGTCAGTGGATTATGTCGAAAAGATGTTTTTCTACTATATTATATAGTTATTCACAAATAGCCGAGTATGTATATTTATAAACTTATATTCATTTGATTAAAAATAGCTGCGTAAAGACTTATTTTTATACATTCGATTAATCATAATTAGTAGAAGAAATTTCAGACGTAACATCGTCTAATTACCTTGGTAGGTACAAAATAACTAACAAAGGAGGGAGATTGTTGGAGAATATTGCAGATTTATGGGCAAAAGCGCTCCAAGAGATAGAGAAAAAATTAAGCAAGCCGAGCTTCGAGACATGGCTGAAATCAACAAAAGCCCATGCCCTACAGAACGATACACTTATTATTACTGCTCCCAATGAGTTTGCTAGAGATTGGCTAGAATCTAGATATCTGCATCTAATTGCTGAAACAATATATGATCTAACCGGTGCAGAACTCGGAATCAAATTTATTATTCCTCAAAATCAGCTAGATGAAGAATTCGAATTGAAAACACCTGAGAAAAAGGCTACGAAAAATGATGAACCAGCTGAAAACTCTCAAAATATGCTCAATCAAAAATACACTTTTGATACATTTGTAATTGGCTCTGGAAATCGCTTTGCACATGCTGCATCCTTAGCAGTTGCAGAAGCACCAGCAAAAGCATATAACCCACTCTTCTTATATGGTGGTGTTGGATTAGGTAAAACTCATTTAATGCATTCCATTGGTCATTATGTTCAAGAGCACAACCCAAATGCAAAGGTTGTCTACTTATCATCTGAGAAATTTACGAATGAGTTCATTAACTCTATAAGGGATAACAAAGCGGTTGAATTTAGAAATAAATACAGAAATGTCGACATCTTACTTATAGATGATATTCAGTTTTTAGCTGGAAAAGAATCAACTCAAGAAGAATTTTTCCATACGTTCAATACCTTGCATGAGGAAAGTAAGCAAATTGTCATTTCTAGTGACAGACCGCCTAAGGAGATTCCTACTTTAGAAGATCGTCTTCGTTCCCGCTTTGAATGGGGATTGATTACCGATATTACCCCTCCTGACCTTGAAACAAGAATTGCAATTCTACGCAAAAAAGCCAAGGCAGAGGGACTTGATATTCCAAATGAAGTTATGCTATATATCGCGAACCAAATCAACACGAACATTCGTGAGCTTGAAGGTGCGCTTATTCGTATCGTTGCATATTCTTCTTTAATTAATAAAGATATAAATGCAGACCTAGCTGCAGAAGCTTTAAAAGATATCATTCCAAGTTCTAGACCGAAAGTAATTACAATTTTTGAGATTCAAAAGGTCGTTGGGCAGCATTATAGTGTAAAACTTGAGGATTTCAAGGCAAAAAAGCGAACTAAATCCATTGCATTCCCTCGTCAAATTGCGATGTATTTATCAAGGGAATTAACAGATTCCTCACTGCCTAAAATTGGAGAAGAGTTTGGTGGCCGTGACCATACAACTGTCATTCATGCTCATGAAAAAATCACAAAACTATTAAATACAGATACTCAATTACAAAAACAAATAAATGAAATCATTACTCAATTAAAGGGCTAAGGCACATTGATGGTTTCATCTTTTTAATTTGGACAAGTACTTGTAACCTGAATACTGTGAATAACTTCTTTGTTGTTGCGCACAGTCTGTCCACATGTGGATAGACTGTTTTCATTTGTTTCTTGCCAGTTATCCACATATTCACAGGCCCTACTAGTACTTCTACGATTTTTCTTTTAAAAAATAAATATATATAAACTAAAAGTGTATTCACACGAAATCAAAAATAGAACTATCTTTAGGAGGATTTTTGATGAAATTTATTATTCAAAGAGACCATCTTGTTCAAAGTGTACAAGATGTAATGAAAGCTGTATCTTCTCGAACAACCATTCCGATCTTAACAGGGATTAAAATAGTTGCAACAAATGAAGGAGTAACACTTACAGGTAGTGATTCCGATGTCTCCATAGAATCGTTTATTCCTAATGAAGAAGCTGGAGATGAAATTGTTGAAATTAAAGAAACTGGAAGTATTGTTTTACAAGCTCGTTTCTTCAGTGAAATTGTTAAAAAACTTCCTAAGGATACAGTAGAAATTGAGGTTCATTCAAATTTATTAACTATTATTCGTTCCGGAAAAGCGGAATTTAACTTAAACGGACTTGATGCTGAGGAATATCCACAGTTGCCTCAAATTGAAGGAAACCAAGGATTTAAAATTCCTGCTGATTTACTAAAAAACATGATTCGACAAACCGTATTTGCTGTTTCCACTTCTGAAACTCGCCCTATCTTAACAGGTGTAAATTGGAAGGTTGAAAATAGCACTCTCAATTGTATTGCTACAGATAGTCATCGTCTTGCAATGAGAACAGCACATATTGAAACAGAAAATGATGGATCATATAGTGCAGTAATTCCAGGTAAAAGTTTAAATGAATTAAGTAAAATTCTTGATGATACTACAGATTTAGTTGATATTGTCATTACCGAAAACCAAGTTCTTTTTAAAACAAAACATCTTTTATTCTTCTCTCGTTTATTAGATGGCAGCTATCCAGATACGACTAGACTAATCCCTACAGAAAGTAAAACTGAAGTAGTTTTAGCAACGAAAGAATTTTTACAATCGATTGATCGTGCCTCTCTATTAGCTAGAGAAGCAAATAATAATGTCGTTAAATTTACAACTTTACCTGATGGAGTAGTCGAAATATCGTCCATATCCCCTGAAATTGGGAAAGTAAATGAAGAAATCCAAAGTAAATCCATTGAAGGCGAAGAATTAAAGATTTCTTTTAGTGCAAAATATATGATGGATGCATTAAAAGCATTGGAAAGTGCTGAAATTCGTATTAGCTTCACAGGCGCAATGAGACCGTTCTATATCAAAGCACTTGATGACGATACAGTCTTTCATTTGATTCTCCCAGTGCGTACTTATTAAGAAAAGAATGAACTACTAGGTCGTAAAAACCTAGTAGTTTTCTTTTCTAGTTGGATTTTCTTTAGTAAAATAAAAAGAAAGAAGGCGAAAAAATGGCGAAAGAAATACAAGTTTCGACAGACTTTATTACATTGGGACAGTTTTTAAAGCTAGCCGATATCATCCAGTCAGGTGGAATGGCAAAATGGTTTCTTGGTGAACATGAAGTCTATGTAAATGGAGAGCTAGAAAATCGCCGCGCTAAAAAGCTAGTAAATAAGGATGTAGTAGACATTCCTGGCTTTGGAACGTTTGTCATATCAAATGCTTAAGCTGCGGGGGATTGCCCTCGCGCTTGTGCGCAAAGGGTGAGTCCATTTGTTCATAGAAGAAATAGAACTGACGAATTATCGTAATTATGAAAAATTATCCATATTATTTGAAGATAAAGTTAATGTTATCTTAGGTGAAAATGCACAGGGCAAGACAAATGTGATGGAATCTATCTATGTTTTAGCGATGGCAAAATCACATCGTACCTCAAATGATAAAGAATTGATTCGCTGGGATGAAGAATATGCTAAAATAGAGGGTAGGGTTCAAAAACGGAACGGCCCCTTATCCTTGCAGCTCGTTATCTCTAAAAAGGGCAAAAAAGCAAAAAGTAATCATTTGGAACAGCAAAAGCTGAGCCAATATGTTGGAAATATGAACGTGGTAATGTTTGCCCCAGAAGATCTAAATCTTGTAAAGGGGAGCCCACAGATAAGAAGACGATTTATTGATATGGAAATTGGGCAAGTATCTGCAGTGTATTTACATGACCTAAGTCAATATCAAAAAATCCTCCACCAGCGGAACCACTACCTTAAGCAGCTTCAAACTAAGAGACAACATGATCAAACCATGCTTGATGTATTAACTTCACAATTAATTCAAGCGGCCGTTAAAATTGTTAAAAAACGATTTGAATTCCTTATTTTATTACAAAAATGGGCTGAGCCTATTCATCATGGAATCAGTAGAGGGCTAGAACGGCTTCAAATTGAATATAAACCTTCAATTGAGGTATTAGAAACAGCGGATTTGTCGAAAATGGTAGATGTATATGACGAAAAATTTGCTAAAATAAAAGAGAGGGAAATTGAAAGAGGCGTTACATTAGCGGGGCCACATCGGGATGACCTTGCATTTTTTGTGAATGGAAAGGATGTTCAGACATTTGGATCCCAAGGCCAGCAACGTACGACCGCCCTATCATTAAAGCTTGCAGAAATAGAATTAATTCATTCAGAAATTGGGGAGTACCCGATTTTATTATTAGATGATGTTCTATCGGAACTGGATGATTTTAGACAGTCGCATTTATTAAATACAATTCAAGGCAAGGTACAAACCTTCGTTACAACAACGAGTGTTGAAGGGATCAATCATGAAACGTTAGAGCAGGCTGCGACTTATGAAGTGTCTGCAGGACTCATAAAAAAGCTTAAATGAGGTGATGAGTTTGTTCATACATTTGGGAGATAATGTAATGGTTCGTTCATCAGATGTGATTACGATATTAGATCGACAGCTTTTAAAATCCTCCTCTATCGTTAATGAATTTTTAGATGTACAAAAAGACAGAGTGGTAGAATTGTCTAATGGGAATACAAAATCAGTCGTAGTTACTGTTGATAAAGTTTATTATTCACCTTTATCCTCTAGTACATTAAAAAAACGATCACAGCATGTTTCCGATTTTGAAACAATTTTAGATGAAATATAAGCATAATAGTAACTCAAAACTTGTTCTTTTTTCGTTAATATAAAGTGTAGGTGATATTGGTGGCAATGGAAGAAAAAGAATTGCAACAACAAGAATATGATGAGAATCAAATACAGGTTTTAGAAGGTTTAGAGGCAGTAAGAAAGCGCCCTGGTATGTATATTGGTTCAACTTCTGGAAAAGGTCTGCACCATTTAGTATGGGAAATTGTCGACAATAGTATTGATGAAGCATTGGCGGGTTATTGTGACGAGATTAATGTCATCATCGAAGAAGATAATAGTATCACTGTAATAGACAACGGACGTGGAATTCCGGTTGGTATCCATGAAAAAATGGGTCGTCCTGCGGTTGAAGTAATCATGACTGTCCTTCATGCAGGAGGGAAATTTGACGGCGGTGGGTATAAGGTTTCAGGTGGTTTACACGGGGTTGGTGCATCGGTTGTTAACGCACTTTCTACAAACTTAGAAGTAGAAGTTCACCGTGATGGCAAGGTTCACCGTATTGAATTTGAACGTGGCCATGTTGCATCTGAACTAAAAGTGATAGGTGAAACGGATCATACTGGTACAATTACGCACTTTAAGCCGGATGGTGAAATCTTTACTGAAACGCTTGAGTATGATTTTGATACACTTGCGACTCGCCTTCGCGAACTCGCCTTCTTAACAAGGGGCGTTAAAATTACGATCGAGGACAAACGGGAAGAGAATAAACGTAAAGAATACCATTACGAAGGTGGAATCAAGTCATACGTCGAGCACCTCAACCGTACAAAAGAAGTAATTCATGAAGAGCCTGTTTTCGTCGAAGGGGAAAAAGAAGGAATTTCAATCGAAATTGCCCTTCAATACAATGATAGCTATACAAGCAATATTTATTCATTCGCAAATAATATCCACACTTATGAAGGTGGAACACATGAATCTGGATTTAAAACGGCATTAACACGGATTATCAATGATTATGCACGTAAAAATAATATATTCAAAGACAATGATGCAAATTTAACCGGAGATGATGTTCGTGAAGGGTTAACCGCAATCATCTCTGTTAAACATCCTGATCCACAATTTGAGGGACAAACAAAGACAAAACTCGGAAATAGTGAAGCAAGGACGGTAACTGAATCTGTCTTCTCAGAGAAATTTGAGGCTTTTCTATTAGAAAATCCGTCTGTTGCTCGTAAAGTTGTCGAAAAAGGAACAATGGCAGCTAGAGCACGAATGGCTGCGAAAAAGGCACGTGAATTAACAAGAAGAAAAAGTGCACTAGAGGTTTCAAGCTTACCAGGAAAACTTGCTGATTGTTCATCAAAGGACCCTTCCATTAGTGAGCTTTACATTGTTGAGGGTGATTCAGCGGGTGGTTCTGCAAAACAAGGTCGTGATCGTCATTTCCAGGCGATTCTTCCACTTAGAGGAAAGATTCTTAACGTTGAGAAAGCAAGACTTGATCGAATTCTATCCAATAATGAGGTACGTTCAATGATTACTGCATTAGGAACGGGTATTGGAGAAGATTTTGATATCACAAAGGCCCGTTATCATAAAGTCGTCATCATGACAGATGCTGATGTAGACGGTGCACATATTCGGACTTTATTATTAACGTTCTTTTATCGATTTATGCGCAAGATTATCGAACATGGATTTATCTATATAGCACAACCGCCATTATATAAAATCCAACAAGGTAAACGTGTTGAATACGCATATAATGACCGCGAGCTAGAGAAATACTTAGCAGAATTGCCAAGTAATCCAAAACCTGGTATCCAACGATATAAAGGTCTTGGTGAAATGAATCCTGAACAACTTTGGGAAACCACAATGGACCCTAACAACCGAACAATGCTTCAGGTTACCCTTCAGGATGCAATTGATGCAGACGAAACATTCGAAATGCTGATGGGTGACAAGGTTGAACCTAGACGTAATTTCATTGAAGAGAATGCACAGTACGTGAAAAACTTGGATGTTTAACGATATTTTACAGGATAGTTTTGAAACCTAGCTCTAGGCGTTTATCGTCCCGAGTCTTAAGCCCTAATGCTTATGCTTGTTTTCGATAAATGGGTGCCTTGCGCTTTTCGTTACTATCCTGTGTTTTAGTTATATATTTGAATGGGTTAAAATAAGAATCCAAATTTATTTTATACCCCTGATAAAGGGAGGTTTCTTTTTATGTCTGAAAATCAAAACTCGCATATTTCTGAGATAAATATTAGCCAAGAAATGAAAACATCATTTCTAGATTATGCGATGAGCGTTATTGTATCACGTGCCCTACCAGATGTTCGTGATGGTTTAAAGCCTGTTCACCGTAGGATTTTGTATGCTATGAACGACTTAGGGATGACATCTGATAAAGCCTATAAGAAATCTGCTCGTATCGTAGGTGAAGTAATTGGTAAATACCACCCACACGGTGACTCTGCAGTTTACGATACAATGGTTCGTATGGCACAGGATTTTAACTTCCGATATATGCTTGTTGATGGCCACGGAAACTTTGGTTCAGTAGATGGTGATGCGGCAGCAGCGATGCGTTATACAGAAGCACGTATGTCCAAAATATCAATGGAACTTCTGCGTGATATTAACAAGGATACTATTGATTACCAAGATAACTACGATGGTTCAGAAAAAGAACCAGCTGTTCTTCCTGCTCGTTTCCCGAACCTTTTAGTAAATGGTGCAGCGGGAATTGCAGTAGGTATGGCAACGAATGTTCCACCACATCAATTAGGTGAAGTTATTGATGGTGTTCTAGCAGTAAGTAAGGATCCCGAGATAACCATTGCTGAGTTAATGGATATTATACCTGGACCAGACTTCCCTACAGCTGGGCATATTCTTGGTAGAAGCGGAATTAGAAAAGCTTATGAAACTGGAAAAGGCTCCATTACCTTACGTGCAAAAGTTGAAATTGAAGAGATGAAGAATGGCAAGGAAGTTATCCTTGTAACAGAACTTCCCTACCAAGTAAATAAAGCGAAATTAATCGAAAAAATTGCAGAATTAGTTCGTGATAAAAAGATTGACGGCATAACAGACCTTCGTGATGAATCAGACCGAAATGGTATGAGGATCGTGATGGAAGTTAGAAGAGATGCAAATGCGAATGTTCTTTTAAATAATTTATATAAACATACTGCATTGCAAACAACTTTTGGAATCAACATGCTAGCTCTAGTGAATGGGCATCCAAGAGTCCTAAACTTAAAGCAATGCTTACAATATTACTTAGACCATCAAGTTGTTGTAATTAAACGCAGAACAGCATTCGAACTTCGAAAAGCTGAAGCAAGAGCCCATATTTTAGAAGGTTTACGAATTGCGTTGGATCATATTGATGAAATTATTACGTTAATTCGTGGCTCACAAAATACGGATATCGCTCGTGAAGGCTTAATGACAAGATTTAACTTATCTGAAAAACAAGCACAAGCGATCTTAGATATGCGTTTACAACGTTTAACAGGTTTAGAACGTGATAAAATTGAAGCGGAATATCAAGAGCTAGTTGCATTAATTGCAGAATTAAAGGCAATTTTGGCAGATGAGGAAAAAGTTCTAGAAATTATTCGTGAAGAGCTATTAGAAGTAAAAGAACGTTTTAATGATAAAAGACGTACTGAAATTCTAGCAGGCGGGCTTGAAATGATTGAAGATGAAGACTTAATACCTAGAGAGAATATCATTATTACTCTCACAAACAAAGGATATATTAAGCGTCTTCCAGTTTCAACATACCGTAGTCAAAAGCGTGGAGGCCGAGGCATTCAAGGAATGGGAACAAATGAAGATGACTTCGTCGAACATCTTCTATCAACATCAACCCATGATACAATCCTATTCTTCACAAATAAGGGAAAGGTCTATCGTTTAAAAGGCTATGAAATTCCTGAATTCAGTAGAACAGCAAAAGGAATCCCAATTATTAACCTACTAGAAATCGATAAAGAAGAATGGATCAATGCCATTATTCCTGTATCTGAACTAGTTGATGATTGGTTCTTGTTCTTTACAACAAGAAAGGGTATTTCAAAACGCACTCCATTATCTTCATTTGCGAATATTCGTAAAGGCGGGTTAATAGCTGTTGGCTTGCATGAAGGTGACGAACTTATTTCTGTCCGACTAACCGACGGATCGAAAGACATTATCATTGGTACAAAGGGTGGTATGCTCATTCGTTTCCCTGAATCTGACGTAAGATCTATGGGCCGTACGGCTGCAGGTGTTAAAGGTATTAACCTTTCTGAAGGTGATGAAGTAGTAGGAATGGAAATACTAGAAGACAATCTAGATGTCTTAATTGTTACTGAACATGGTTATGGAAAGCGTACACCAGCAGGTGAGTACCGCATCCAAAGCCGTGGTGGTAAGGGACTCAAAACTGTTAATATTACCGATAAGAACGGTAAAGTAATTGCGGTTAAAGCTGTTACAGAAGAAAATGACCTTATGCTTATTACAGCTGCGGGTGTCTTAATTAGAATGTCAATCAATGATATTTCACAAATTGGCCGTACAACCCAAGGTGTTAAGCTTATTCGTCTAGACGAAAATGAACATGTAGCAACGGTTGCGGTTGTAGAAAAAGAAGAAATAGAGGAACTTGAAGATGAATCAGTAGAGGCTGTAGATGAGACAGTCACTGATGAACAACCAAGTAACGAAGAAGAAACTGAATAAACTTTATGAAAAGAGAGAGAAATGCTGCAAGTGCAGTATTTCTCTTTTTTTGGTAAAATGGTACCAGTATTCAACGAAAGATGAGGGCGAATTATAATGCGTGTAAGGACAAGCCAGTTACAAGAAGGATGCATTGTCTCAGATGACATTTTTTCTTTAACAAATACACCGATTATTCCTAAAAACACAGTATTAACAAATGAACATATTCAAGTACTTCACGTATTCTTGGTTCAAGATGTACAAGTTGAAGCATTTTTAATCAATGGTGAGCCTTTCACTCCTAATGAAATAGTAGAAGAAGTAGAAGTTGTAAAAAAGGAAATCTCGATTGCGGAGGATTATCTCAAATCTGTTGGAGAATATAAACAATTGTTTCAAAGTTGGCAAGCGGGGGCTCACTTAGATATCACTAAAGTACGCCAAATTATACTCCCCCTCTTTAAAAGAATACTAGAACAACCAAAAGAAATATTCTCCTTATATAAATATATAACCCGAGATGACTATTTGTACCATCATGCTGTCACAGTAGGAGTGCTCTCCGGATATCTGGGAAAAAAGTTGGAATTTAACATTGTTGATTGCTATCATCTAGCCATAGCGGGATTACTTAGTGACTGTGGAATGTCTAAAATTGATCCAAAAATTCTAACAAAGGCTACATCACTTACTTATGGAGAGTATAAAGAGGTAAAAAAACACCCTTTATATAGCTACCGAATCATTGAAAAGATCCCACTTATAAAAGATAGTGTGAAATTAGCCGTTCTCCAACACCATGAACGGATTGATGGAACAGGCTACATACTCGGGGTTACCGGAGAGAGACTACATCCATTTGGAAAGATTGTTGCAGTAGCTGACGTGTACTCGGCCATGACCTCAGAAAGACCTTACAGTAACCGCCAGTCTCCTTTTGAAGTCCTTGAAGAGATGAGAAGGGAATCGTTCGGTAAACTGGATCTAAATGTAGTAGAAGCCTTAACAAATAGTGTCGGAATTATATCGATAGGAACAAAAGTAAAACTCTCAAATGGGCAAACTGGAGAAATTGTGTTTATTGATAAATCCCAGCCCACTAGACCCTTACTAAAAATTGATGAAAATGAATTTTTGGATTTAAAAGTGGTTCGTGAAGTTAATGTAGAGGAAGTTATCTAATCACCTCCAAATTCGGAGGTTTTATTTTTGCTGAATAGGAAGTATAAAAACATTTTTAAATAAATACTTGATTAAAAGGCCTTTTGCATTTATACTAGTAAAAGTCTTATCGCTTCAACATTATTATTTTAAAAAAGTAATTGACTTTAATAATGATAATGTGATATATTAATAAAGTCGCTTCAGGGCGACAAACAAGTTCTTTGAAAACTAAACATAATACAAGCGTCAACGTTTTAATTCAAAAGTAACAAACTATTGAGCAATCAATACTCTTATTGGAGAGTTTGATCCTGGCTCAGGATGAACGCTGGCGGCGTGC
>QGHH01000143.1 GCA_003640645.1 Fredinandcohnia aciditolerans
GCGCCGGACGAACCATCGGGCATGATCTCGAACAGGCTGTTGCGCACCAGCGCGACGAAAGGCGGTAGGACGAGACAGCCGACAATGACCACCATCACAAGCGACAGCAGCCAGAGCGGATCGCGGTAACGCCGCCCGGCCCCGGAAATCCGGGGCCGCCTGTTTTCGAGCGAGGGAACCGCGGGCTTACTGCGCCGCCGTTTCCTGCAGCACGCGGCGGGCTTCCTCGGCCACGCGTTCGGGGGCGGTGCCGCCCACGTGCTTGCGCGCGGCGACCGAGCCTTCCAGCGTCAGCACCTGGTGCACGTCGTCGCCGATGGTCGGGTGATAGGCCTTGAGTTCGTCCAGCGACAGATCGGCCAGGTCGCAGCCGCGCTGTTCGCAGTCGCGCACGGCGTGGGCCACCACTTCGTGGGCATCGCGGAACGGCACGCCGCGCTTGACCAGGTAGTCGGCCAGGTCGGTGGCGGTGGCGAAGCCCTGCAGCGCGGCGGCGCGCATGTTGTCGGCCTTGACCTTGATGCCGGCGGCCATGTCGGCGAAGATCGTCAGCGTGTCGCGCACGGTGTCGACGGTGTCGAACAGGCCTTCCTTGTCTTCCTGGTTGTCCTTGTTGTAGGCCAGGGGCTGGCCTTTCATCAGGGTCAGCAGGGCGACCAGGTTGCCGTTGACGCGGCCGGTCTTGCCCCGCGCCAGTTCGGGCACGTCGGGTTTTTTCTTCTGCGGCATGATCGAGCTGCCGGTGCAGAAGCGGTCGGCCAGGTCGATGAAGCCGACGCGCGGGCTCATCCACAGCACCAGT
>QGHH01000144.1 GCA_003640645.1 Fredinandcohnia aciditolerans
GCCGTTCGGCTGCAGGGCCAGGGCGTACGGGGCGAGGCCGTCCGAACGCGTATCCTGATAGTTGGCCTTCAGGTTGACGTCGAGCATGGGCGTCGCGCGCCAGTTCACCCCGCTGCTCAGATAATAGACGTCGGTGGTCAGCTTGGCGTCGGGGCTGCCGATGAAGAACGAGCGCGACACCGGCGCCGGGGAGCCGTCGGGCAGGGTCGGGATGCCGTCGAAGGCGGTGCGGACGTTGTGCACGTAGCCGCCGTGGGCGTAGGCGGTGACCGTGTCGGTCAGCACGGTGTCGAGGCCGCCGTAGATCGAGGTGACTTCGTGCTCGGTCTTGTTGATGAAGCCGTCGCCGGCGTCGCGGACCAGGTTGACGATCGCTCGCGTCCGCCCTTCGGAATCGAGGGCGCGAGCCGCCTGCCCCTCCAGCCGGTAGTTGCTCCAGCTGCCGATCTGGGCGGACACGTAGTCGGGCGTGCTGGCGCCGGCGCCCTTGGTGACGAAATTCACCAGGCCGCCTGGACTGGAGACGCCGTAGATCACCGAGGACGGTCCTTTGACGAACTCCATGCGGTCGTAGATCGCGTAGTCGTGCTCATAGCTGCCGGTCGAGATGTTCAGCCCGTCGATCGACTTGCCCGCGGCGAAGCCGCGCAGTTTGACGACCGAGGCGAAACCCTCGGGGTTCCCCGCCTGGATGGCGCCTGGCGTGTAGTCCGCCACCTGGCCCAGCGTCTTCAGGTCGGCGACGTCGAGGAAGTCGGCGCTGACCAGGCTGATCGACTGCGGCACCTTTTCGATCGGAATG
>QGHH01000145.1 GCA_003640645.1 Fredinandcohnia aciditolerans
GCATCTGCTTGGCGCGCCGCCGGTTCCTGTCACCGAGGACTACGCACCGCGTGTCGAGGCGGGGCAGGTGTGGCTGCTGGAGTTTTCAGGCGAGCTCGCCGGACTGATCGTTCTTGAACGACATGTCGACCACATCCAGATATTTTCCATCGCGGTTGCACCGGAGTTTCAGGGAAAGAAGTTCGGCATCCATCTGCTCGACTGGGCCGAGGAAAAAGCGGGCGAAGTCGGGCTCGATCTGGTGAAGCTTTACACCAATTCAGCTTATGGCTATCGGGAAACCGGCAGGCGGGCCAATCCAAAGCGACCAGGCTGGACTGTCGTCGATATGGAGAAACGCCTCACCAGCCGGGGCCGATGAGCCTACTCCAATCGAAAACTTCTACCGGCGCTTGCCGAAGCGATGACGGCGATCGAGGTCGTCGAGGCGCACGCGCTCGGCTTCCTGATGCAGGCCGAAAACGGTCGCGATCAGCATGGCTACGGTCATTGCGGTGGCGAGCATGAGGATCATCATGGCTTAATCTCCTGTTCCCTAAACGAGCAGAAGGTGAATTGGTTTCACCGCGCATGATCATGTGTACGTGAACAGACTTTAACCGTGTGTGATCGCGCCGTTCATCTGCTGTTCATGGTTGATGAAGGGTTCACGCCGCACTCCCGGCCGGCATTTGCGTTCCGGCCCGGTGCCCGCTAGAAGCAGCATCATGACTGAACGCATTGCCCTCTATGCCGGATCTTTCGATCCACTGACCAACGGCCATCTCGATGTGCTGAAGGCCTCGCTGGCGATAGCAG
>QGHH01000146.1:0-494 GCA_003640645.1 Fredinandcohnia aciditolerans
TTCGCCGCCATCGGCGGCTTCCACCAGTTCATCGGGTGATCGGCGATGCGCAATTCCCTGATTTCGGAGCCTCTTTCCGCGACCCATCGTTTCCTGGTCGGGCGCGATGGCGAAGGGCGCTGGATCGCCCGCGATGAGCTTGGCCTGACCGGCGGTGTCTTCACCGACAAGGCATCGGCGATGCATTTCGCCGAGACCGAAAGCGATCATAAGGCCGGCTGCGTCAGCCTCGCGCCGGAGAGCGCGCGGCTTTCGCTCTTCAACTGACCCAGAGCGTTTCCGTTTTTACGGAAACGCGGAAACGCTCTAACTCTTTGTTTTTTCGCAATTCCGGACGGAAAACCGCTGCGCACTTTTCCTGGAATTGCTTCAACACCTTAACAGGCGTGAAGCTTCAACCGAAGCGCCACGACAGCGAACGGACGATGCCATGCCGATGCAGGACGATCTCAAGCCGGTGTTGACCGCCGGCGAGGCCAATGACCTCCTGAAGT
>QGHH01000146.1:539-798 GCA_003640645.1 Fredinandcohnia aciditolerans
GGCGGTCGACATCTTTCCGGGCGGCTGCACGGTTCGCCTCAATGCAGACGAGCGGCACCTGCGCCCGGGCGGCACTGTCTCCGGCCCCTGCCTGTTCACGCTGGCCGATATTGGCGGGTATGTCTGCGTGCTTTCCCACGCGGGCCCTGATGCACTGTCCGTCACCACCAATCTCAACATCAATTTCATGCGCAAAGCCGAAGCAGGACCGGTTCTCGGCCACTGCCGCATCCTGAAGCTGGGCAGGAGCCTGATGGTC
>QGHH01000147.1 GCA_003640645.1 Fredinandcohnia aciditolerans
CGCGACTTCGGGACCGACGCGCAACGGACGACGCTGATCCCGGCGATGTTCGAGGGCAGGTTCCGGCCGACCTTCGGCCTGACCGAGCCGGACCACGGCTCGGACGCCACCCACATGGAGACCCGCGCGGTGCGCGAGACCAGGGACGGCGTCTCCGGCTGGCGGATCGACGGCGAGAAGATGTGGACCACCGGCATGCACGTGGCGACGCACTGCGCCCTGTTCTGCCGCACGTCTGGCGCGGACGGCGACGCGCGGGGGATCACCTGCTTCCTGGTTCCCGCCCATGATCCGGGCGTGAAGGTCGAGGAGTACCTGTGGACCTTCAACATGCCGACCGACCACCCGCGCGTCAGCTTTACCGACGTCTGGGTTCCCGACGAGGCGATGTTCGGGCCCGAGGGCGGCGGCCTGGCCCTGGCCCAGCACTTCGTGCACGAGAACCGCATCCGCCAGGCGGCCTCGTCCCTGGGCGCGGCCGTCTACTGCATCGAGGAAAGCGTCAGGTACGCCCGCCGGCGCAAGCCGTTCGGCGAGGCCCTGGCCCGGAACCAGGCCATCCAGTTCCCGCTGGTCGAACTGGCCACCCAGGCCGAGATGCTGCGCCTCCTGATCCGCAAGACCGCCTGGGAAATGGACCAGATGCCCAAGGTCGAGGTCGAGAAGCGCCTCTCCGACCGGGTCAGCATGTGCAACTACTGGGCTAACCGCCTGTGCTGCGAGGCCGCCGACCGGGCCATGCAGGTGCATGGCGGCATCGGCTATTCCCGCCACAAGCCGTTCGAGCACATCTATCGC
>QGHH01000148.1 GCA_003640645.1 Fredinandcohnia aciditolerans
ACGACTACAATTCCGGAGGCCTAGATAAATAATGTATAGGAAGCTTGTAAGCCTCTGATGAGTAGTTTCACAATTTCAGTAGTTTGCTCTTCGGTTAAGGTTGTACTGAACTATGTAAGGGTGTGTATGAACCATGGCAATATATCTCGGAATGACTTTGAAAAAGCCATAGTAGGTAGGTATGGTGGCTGTTTTGAGGGAGGCTAATGGTGGGTTTTGTGCACCGGCGAAAGTTGCACGGCACTAAGAAGATAGTGATGGTGGAAGGTGAAAGTGCATCTAAACCATGGAGGCGAGGCTCGAAGCAATGGAGCAACAAGTCTTCAAGTGCCAAGGGATGGTGGAACGAGGACTCAATGCCAATCACATGTGATTCCAACGAATCCAACACCCATATAGTTATGGGGTCTGATCACGTCTTGCTCGTGAGAGAGGTTTTAGTCAACGGTTCTGAAACTTTCAGATCCGTGTGTTCTTTACAAATCTTTATGTCATCTTATAGATGCTGCTACTACGTGCTATTCGGAAATACTCCAAATATCTACTCTACTATACGAATCCGTTTCACTACTCATAGTTATTCGGATTAGTGTCAAAGCTTGCATCGACGTAACCCTTTATGGCGAGCTCTTCGTCACCTCCATGCAGGGTGATTCAATCTGTTCGAATAGCCGCGTCCTCGGATATGGACTACTTGGAAGCATTACATGTCTGTCTTGTCATCTACTCCCACGATGTTTCTTTTCCCTGAAAGAACTATGTGGCATTTTGGCTCATCGGATGATATCTTCTTTTG
>QGHH01000149.1 GCA_003640645.1 Fredinandcohnia aciditolerans
GGGATGCAGGCGGGCATAGCATTTCCGGCAGATCATCTTGTCCTGGTTGTATTTCCTAGCCAATGCCATCAAAGATGGCTCAATAATACCACCACGAAGCCTGAGCACCAAGTGAAGCGTAGACTCTTTCTGGATGTTGTAATCGGCGAGAGTCCTTCCATCCTCGAGTTGTTTTCCAGCGAAGATGAGACGCTGCTGGTCCGGGGGAATTCCTTCCTTGTCCTGGATCTTAGCCTTGACATTTTCAATAGTGTCGCTGGGCTCAACCTCCAGGGTGATGGTCTTGCCGGTGAGGGTCTTGACGAAGATCTGCATGTTTAAACGTTGTTGAGACGCAGTAAATCTCGCGTACACTGACGTTGAATAGCTTCTAGTTTCTCTTGCTTCAGCAGTGTGGTCTTCAGCTCACAGCCATTGGGACACAAAACACCCATCTCCTCTGACGCATGCGTGCATCCTCCGGCATCTGGCTGCGTCACCTTCTCTTCTTCCTGAGGTTGTCCAGTTGGAGCTGGGGCGGGGCGGCCTCGATACCTTGAGCCACCACTGATAGGCGGCGGGACGTAGCGGTTAGGGCTGTAGCGATCCGTGCCCCTTGTTAATGGACGGTGACCACGAGCACCTACTTCTGTTGCATTTTCTGCTGGCTTGCTCTTTGAGTCTGTGTCATAGTCATCATAGTCCAGATTGTCCTGAGCCCAGGCCGTGTACACACACAGATACAGCAGCAGCAGCGTCCGCATCGTTCACTGTGGATGAAGTTACTCTTTTCAAATTGCAGTCTTCAGTGTGCCTT
>QGHH01000150.1 GCA_003640645.1 Fredinandcohnia aciditolerans
GCGGGCGAAGTAGGCCCACTGCACCACCACCAGCGCCAGGATCACCTTGTCCACGCCCTGGCCCAGGATGGCCAGCATCATCAGCGCCACCAGGATGGTCGGGAAACCCAGGATGAAGTCGACGATGCGCATCAGCACGGTGTCGACCAGGCCGCCAACGTAGGCAGCCACCAGGCCGACCGCGCCGCCCACGGCGGTGGCCAGCATCACGGCCGACAGGCCCACCATCAGGCTGATGCGCAGGCCGTAGAGAATGGCGCTGAGCATGTCGCGGCCCTGGTCGTCGGTGCCGAGCAGGAAGTCGGGGCTGCCGCCCTCCTGCCACGCGGGCGGGGTGTTGGCGTCCATGATGTTCAGCGACGCCAGGTCAAACGGGTTGTGCGGCGCGACCACTGGCGCGAACAGCGCGCCCAGCAGGATGGCCAGCGTGACCACGGCGGCGATGATGGCGCCGGGCGAGCGCTTGAAGCTGTGCCACAGGTCACTGTCGGCGGCGCGCGCGAAGAAGGGAGCGATGCGGGCGTTCATGAGGCGGTTCCCTTATTTGCTCTGCACGCGCAGGCGCGGATCGACGGCGAAGTACAGCAGGTCGACGACGAGGTTGATGACGACGAACATGAAGGCGATCAGCACCAAGTAGGCGGCCATCACCGGGATGTCCACCATGCTGATGGCCTGGATGAACAGCAGTCCCATGCCGGGCCACTGGAACACCGTTTCGGTGATGATGGCGAAGGCGATGATGGAGCCGAGCTGCAGGCCGGTGATGGTGATGACCGGCACCATGGTGTTCT
>QGHH01000151.1 GCA_003640645.1 Fredinandcohnia aciditolerans
TGCCTCCTCAATAGGTATAGGTAGATTATTAGTACAGATAGATATAAACCGACTATTATTACAGCACTGCCATGCAGTGTAGAATAATTAAAAAAAAATATATAAGAAACAGAACCTAGTGCTCAGTCCTAGGCTTAAGAGTTTATTTTTCTTAATGGGTACATTACATAGGACATAGCTTAACATAAAGGTTAGGGTAGCGCTAGAAGCAAACCCAAATCCAAGAGAATTTTGGGCATCAAGACAAATACATAAAAAGCGCATGGTAAGCATAGCGGCCGAAGGCGGGCTGTAGCTGGCAGCTCCTCTAGTCTAGTGGGATGATCTGATCTTGTGGTTGAGGAGCATCTGCCGGAGCTCCACCGGGTCAATTTCTGGTGTGCAATTGATGGGCCTGTAGTATCCCGTTACTGGATCCGGGGCCCAAGCCGAGCAGGCCCCTGACCCATCTATCGTCACGGGCTTCGCTTCTATGCTTCCCACC
The DNA here is from genome assembly GCA_003640645.1 of Fredinandcohnia aciditolerans. Classification (GTDB taxonomy): domain Bacteria; phylum Bacillota; class Bacilli; order Bacillales; family Bacillaceae_L; genus Ferdinandcohnia; species Ferdinandcohnia aciditolerans. Next base: position 485 of record QGHH01000151.1, read on the forward strand.
ATTCCACTGCCCCGCCCAATACTACTACCCACTCCAATTCTCATTGAAACTTCAGACGCGGCTGCAAAACCTCGCCGATGAAGAGGGGAAAGGGAGAGGGATTGAGCAACAAGGACACCGAGACGGTTGGCTTGTGAGAGAGATACGGCCATTTATTTATTTCTTAGTGTGTGCTGCTTCGAAAGCTATGGCTTGATGTTGGTGGAACTGCAGAGCAGAACGCTTCCGCAGCAGCAGCAGCAGCAGCAGGCACCACCTCAGCCTCAGATGCCTCAGATGCCCAGGGACAAGCGTGCTGAATTGTAGTCGT
>QGHH01000152.1 GCA_003640645.1 Fredinandcohnia aciditolerans
GGATCAACATGAACACCACGACCGCCACCACGGCCATGACGGGAATGACGGCCGCGATGCGGCGCAGGATGTATTTCACGCTGGGTTCCCCCCGGCCTGGCGCGGCGCGCACGGGGCGCTGGGCGGCGGCCTGATTGTGCAGGGGCGGGGCGCGCGTGGCGATCACGCGCGGCCCCGCGCCGCGTTATGGTTTTTCCACGTTCCACATCACGGGGATGCCGGTCTTCATCAGCTCCGTGTGCGACAGCCCGCGGATCGCCGACTCCGGCTTGATTTCGCCCCACATTACGTACGGCTCCGACTCGTAGGCGCGGGCCTGCAACTGCGCCGCGATGTCCTTGCGCCTGGCGGCGTCGGGTTCCTGGATCCACTGCGTGCGCAGCGCGTCCAGCTCCTTGTCGCAGGGCCAGCCCGGCAGGCTGTTGCCGCAGGCGGCCGACAGCCACGGGTTGGTCAGCGGCGTGCTGGCGTCGTAGTACCCGCCCCAGGTCACGAACAGGCTCCAGCCGCCTTGCTCGGGCGGATCCTTCTTCAGGCGGCGCGCCGCCAGCGAGGCCCAGTCCATGGATTGCAGGTCGACCTTGAGGCCGGCCTTCTTCATGTTCTGCGTCAGCACCATGACAGCGGGCGCGCTGATGTGGTCGGTGGGGTAGAGCACCACGATCTTCTCGCCCTTGTAGCCGGCCTCCTGCAGCAGTTGCTTGGCGCGCGCCAGGTCGGGCTTGGCGTAGGGCGCCGCGCCGGCGTCGGTGGCCAGCGGCGAGCCGCAGATGTACAGCGTGGCACAGTAGTC
>QGHH01000017.1 GCA_003640645.1 Fredinandcohnia aciditolerans
TCAAAGCCTGTGAAATTTTACTCATGGTAAAATTCCACAGGCTTTTTCATTTCAGAGGAGGGTTTTGTCCCAGCCTCTTTTATATCTCTTATAGTAAATGTTTAAATGGTTTTGCCCCTGGTGGTGCATTTTGAATCATATCGACAAATGGAATTGTATAAGCGATTAAGATTAATACTGCAAGTACACCAACCCAAAGTTTCCAGTTTTCTAAAAGCATAGGTGTTTTTTCTGCTTCTTTAGCAACTTCTCCTACAGGGAATTCTGTTTCACCCTTAGGAGCAAAGAAGGCAAGGTTAATAAATATAACTAGAACTAGGATGATACCAATAAAGAGAATAGATCCGCCAATCGCTTGAGCAATTTGATAAGGTATCCAATCCATTGCTTGTGCTGAATCCCCGTATGTTGAGAAAGCAGAACGTCTAGGTGCTCCTAGTAAGCCTGCAAAGTGCATAGAAGTTGACATAAACGTCATACCAATTGTCCAGACAATTGTTTGAACAATGGCAAGTTTGTTCATCGCTTTTGTCATAACTCGACCAGTTAAATGTGGAATTAACCAGTAGGCGATACCAAAGAATGTTAGTAAAACAGTTGTTGCTACGGTTAAGTGAAAGTGTCCAGTTACCCAAATTGTATTATGAATCACTTGGTTCATTTGGTGACTCGCATTGATGATTCCACCCGCTCCTGCTGGAATAAAGAATAACATACCAATGAATGGTGCGAAGAAACGAGCATCTCCCCATGGAAGTTTTCTAAACCAGCCGAAAAGTCCTGTAGCTCCTTTTGATCTTCCGTATGATTCGAAAGATGCGAACAATGAGAATGCCGTCATCAACGATGGGATTACAACCATGAATGTCAGAACAACTTGCAAGTACTTCCAATTCGGATCAATCCCCGGTTCAGTTAACTGATGGTGGAATCCTACTGGAATGGAGAATAACAAGAACAGAATAAAAGATAATCTTGCTAGTGCATCTGAGAAGATTTTTCCTCCGATTACCTTTGGAATTACAACATACCATGCCATGTATGCAGGTAATAACCAGAAATACACAAGTGGGTGACCAAAATACCAGAATAATGTTCGACTAATGAGAACATCAATAGTTTCAACCCAACCAAAAGACCATGGAATAAATTGAATAAGGACAGATGCAGCTACTCCAAGTGTTGCAACTAACCATAAAATCATTGTCATTATAGCCATGTAGCTTAATAAAGGCGTTACTTGACCAGGGTTTGCTTTTTTCCATTTACCAAAATGGGTGAACATTGCAAAGCCGCTGATCCAGCTACCAACCACAACTAGTGCTAACCCAATATAAAAGAAAGGGTGTGCTTGTAGTGGTGCATAAAATGTATAAAGAACAGATGCTTCACCTAAAAGAATCGTAGTTGCTGTAGAAGCAGTTCCAATTGTCATTGTCAAGAAACCAATCCAACCTGTTAAACGAATTTTTGGTGATAGGGTCCCAGCTGTTTTACTTAAGCTAGCAAATAAAAATCCTATGATAAAAAATGTAGTAAGTACAAGTCCCAATAAAACTCCGTGAACGGTTAACAGTTGATAGTAACCAATTCCAGCTGGTAAAGTAAATTTTCCTGAACGAACAAGGGTTTGAAGCAAACCTGCAGTTCCTCCAAGGAGTAGGGCAGCGAAGGCTACATAAAAGTGTGCCATTGCTAATTTTCCGTCATTTCTGTCTACCTTGAAATTTGAATTTATCATTATTCGGTCACCTCAACTTTTGCCATCATTAAGTGGTGTCCAGCTCCACAATATTCATTACATAATACTAAAAATTCGCCTGTTTTAGAAAATGTTTGAGTATAAGTGCTTACATATCCAGGTTCAACCATCATATTGACGTTTGTGCCTGCAATTGAAAATCCGTGAACAACATCTTTTGTTGCAACGTTAATTGTTACTTCTGCGCCTTTTGGAATTTGGATGGTACTAGGTGTGTACGCAAAGGCTTCTGCAACAAGATTTAATTCATATTTGTTTCCTTCAATATGAACAAGTCCAGGATTATCAAATGGTGCTGTTTCAGCCACCTTTTCGGGATCAATTGTTTTAATACTGCTTGCTGGCTGGTGACCCATCGCAAATGCGCCAACACCAACAACTGCTAGAAATACGAAAAGTATTCCAATACCAAAAGTGAGCCATATTTTTTCAAATTTATGCAGATGCATGGCTTTTTTCCCCTTTCAAATTTTCACATTCTTTTTCTGTTTGTTTTCTCATAAAATATTTCAAGCCATTTTTTAATGGATGTTCCGCGTAATCTTAAATGGAGATTACTTTTACAATCTGTCTAAGAACAAGAAATAGACACCAAGCCAAGATAAAATTAAGAAAAGTCCAAGTAAAAATACAGATGCTAATGTTCCTTTTAAGGAAGTTTTTTCATCTTCAATTTTTGTCTTTTGGTTTGTTTTTGTAAGCTGTGTCTTTGCCATTCCTCACGACCCCCTTCAAGCGTAAATTCAAAGGTTTTTACATAATCATCATACAAAACAATTTGATAAAAACTAGTCAGTTTTGACTATTTCACAAATTGTTCATTCCTAATCTAATCACTATATTAATAGTGAAAAATTAATAAAACAGTGATTTTTATCACATTTGAAAAAGAAAACATTTGACTAATTTGTGACATTCGTAATAACAGCAATTCATACTTCAACATAGGATAAATAAAAAAGGGAGTGGTGTGTAAATGATTAGGTATTATTGTTCTAGATGTCATACGCTCTTGCTAAATAATAAAGAAAGATGCTTTAAGTGTGGAAACGGAACAATTAGTCAAATTGATATTAATGTACAAAAGAACGATCAAAAGTCCTCCTAATCACTATTTTTTAATAGTGGTTTTTTGTGATAATAAGAGTAAAAAGGTTTATTAAAATAGAAAAAATAAATGATACAGTTCAAAAACAATATTATTTTTATTCACACACATCATCTACCTGCCATACTCTAATGTAGGCGAATGTCTACAAGGAGGTATGTAGTTTATATGGCAAAAGTAAAAAACTATTATGCAGGTACAAATTCAAGTGTAGGATTTTACTCGTTCTATGATGAGGCATTAAAAGGGCTAGAAACTCTATATATTTTAAAAGGGGGACCTGGAACAGGTAAGTCCACCTTTATGAGGAAAATCGGTCTAGTGTTTATGGAGAAAGGCTACGATCTCGAATACTTACACTGTTCTTCAGATAATCACTCTATAGATGGAATCATTATTCCTGAACGAAAATTAGGATTTGTAGACGGAACGGCACCACATGTGATCGAGCCTAGATATCCTGGAGTCGTTGAAAAGGTAATTGATCTCGGTCAATACCGCAATGATCAATATTTAGCTCAATTTAAGGATGAAATCATTGAACTGACAGATGATATTTCAAAGAACTTTGAAGAAGCTTATAAAACCTTTGCAGAAGCGAAGAAGGTTCATTTAAAACGTGAGGATATTTATGTCTCATCAATGAGTTTTAAAAAAGCAGATGCTGTCCTTCAAAACTTGATTGATGCAATATTTAGTAAACCATTTACAGCTGAGGAAAAGCCAACAAAAAGAAGGCGATTCTTTGGAGCGGCTACACCGAAGGGCGCAGTAAATTTCATTGATAATATTACGGAAGAATATGATAAGCGTTATATTGTTAAGGGAAGACCAGGAAGTGGAAAGTCAACTTTAATGAAGAAGGTCGCGAAACATGCAGAACAAAAGGGATTATCAGTTGAATATTTTCACTGTGCATTTGACCCGAAAAGCATAGATATGATCATCATTCCAAAGTTAAGTGTCTCGATTGTAGATGGAACAGCACCACATGTTGTTGACCCATTCCGTGAGGGTGATGAGGTCGTAGATATGTTTGCTTTATGCATGGATCCGAAAATTGAAAGCACGTTTAAAAAAGAAATTGAAGAGCTTAACCTAGAATACAAGAATAAAATGACGATTGGTACCAACTATTTAAGTGAAGCAAAAAGACTTCATGACAAACTAGAGGATTACTATAAAGCTGCCATGGACTTTAATGCAATCGACAAAAAGCGAGAAGAAATCGTAAAGACATTACTATAGAAAGAAAAGAATTTTTTCCCTAATATGAAACCAAAAATTTACTAGTGAATGTTTGAAAAGTTTGAGTTATACTATAAATGCACAACAACAAAACAACTCCTTTGAAACGTGAGCTTTCCCGTGTTGGGAAGGCTTTTTTTATGCCCTTTTTTATTTGTTTGCATACTAATTTTATAACTGGAAAAAGTAACCTTAAGAGATTTCCTTTAAAGTAAGGGGGGGCACCATGCCTAAAATCATTTCAGTGGGTATTTGTAATCCACCACATAAGATTAATCAATCCAAAACCACTGAATTTATCAGGGACTTATTCCAAGACCACTTTCCAGACATAGACCGTCTTATCCGAGTATTCACGAATAGTGAAATCGAAGAACGGTATTTTAGCGAATCATTAGAGTGGTATAGCAAAGACCATCGTTTTGAAGAAAAAAATAATACATATATTGAAAAAGCAATTTCGTTTGGAGTGAAATCCATTCAGAATTGCTTAAATAATACCACCCTTCTTAAAGAAAAGATCATGCCGAAAGAAATTGATGCCATCATTTTTATATCGAGTTCTGGTATCTCCACTCCAAGTATTGAAGCAAGGATTATGAATCAAATGGACTTCGGAACACATACAAAGCGGATTCCAATTTGGGGACTTGGTTGTGCGGGAGGGGCTTCTGGATTGGCGAGAGCATTTGATTACTGCAAAGCATATCCTGATGCAAAAGTGCTTGTAGTTGCAGTAGAGCTTTGTAGCTTAACTTTCCAAAAAAATGACTTTTCTAAGAGCAATTTAATAGGTACTTCGTTATTTGCGGATGGAACGGCTTGTGTGTGTATTGTGGGAGATGAAGTAGAGTATCAGAAAATTTCAGAATCAGATGTATTACCCAAATTTGTTTCTGCACAATCCACCCTAATGGCACATTCAGAGGATGTTATGGGCTGGGATATAAAAAATACAGGTCTCCACGTGATCTTTTCAAAGGATATCCCTAGTATTGTAAAATCGTGGTTAAAAGGAAATGTAGATGAATATTTACATGCAAATCAGCTGGATATGAGCCATATTAAGCATTTTATTGCACATCCAGGTGGAAAAAAAGTATTGGACGCATATGAGGTAGCGCTTGAAATTCCACGCTCGATGACAGATATCGCTAGGGAAGTATTACGAAAGCAGGGGAATATGTCTTCTGTAACGGTGCTATATGTACTGAAGGAATTTATGGAGAAGCAGCTAGGCACAGAAGGCGACTATGGGCTTGTTACAGCCTTAGGACCTGGGTTTAGCTCAGAGTTAGTCCTTTTACAATGGAGGAAGTAGGATGATATTTTGGATATTCATTACGTTGGTAATCGCTCAAAGATTAATTGAAATGCGAATTGCAAAAAGAAATGAAAAGTGGATTTTGTCTCAAGGTGGCTATGAGGTAGGGCATGGGCATTACAAATACATTGTTCTTATGCATATCCTGTTTTTTATTACGCTTATGGTTGAGTTTGTCTATTTTAATAAAGAGTTATCAACATATTACCCATTTCTATTTTTCTTATTTGCTTTAACACAGCTAGGGCGATTGTGGGCTATTCAATCATTGGGAATGTTTTGGAATACCAAAATTATGATTCTTCCGACAAAACAAGTTCAGGCAAAAGGTCCGTATAAATATCTTAAGCATCCTAATTACCTTGTTGTAGCGTTAGAGTTCATCTTAATCCCGGTGTTATTCCAGGCATATATAACGGCAATTGTTTTCACAATATTAAACCTGATGGTAATGGCTGTTCGGATTCCAATCGAAGAACGAGCTTTAGCTGTTCATGTTGAATATCAGAATATCGGATTTGTCCGAAATCGATTCATACCAAATAGAATGAAAACGCTAAAAAAGGATTGAAAAGTAAAAAATCTGCTGATACACTATTTATAGATGAAAATAATTATCACTATCAGTTGAAAGCTGGTGATTTGATTGCTAACTTTATTTATCGCTCTAACGATTGGAATATACAGCTTTATCATGTATCATGTCCTACATAATGTTCTAAACTCAAAACAAAAAACATCATAATTCTATTCACGTAACCAGGTAAATACCTGGTTTTTTTTATGAAAAATTTGATTCCTAATATTCTGCTTTGTCAAAAGCATTCGTGTAGAGTAAAATACATATATATTGAATTTTTATGCAATGTACAATAAGGGGATTAGACATGATACAGACAGAACAAATCAAACACATCACAAAGGGAGACTTAGAAAAAAGACTATCTTATTTGTATGATATTTTTGAAAAAAACAATGATAAAGAAAGCAGTTCAAAAATTATTCAGTTGCTAAAAAAGCTATATAACTCTGAATATATGATTGGTTTTTCTGGCCACTTCTCGGCTGGAAAATCGAGCATGATAAATGAACTCATAGGGGAGAGTCTTCTACCATCAAGCCCGATTCCAACCAGCGCAAATTTAGTAAAAGTAAAGTCAGGACGAGAATACGCACGTGTTTATTACCGTGATGGAAAAATCATTGAATACCCAGCACCATATGATTATGATGTAATCAAATCATATGCTAAAGACGGGGAAGCAATTGAGTCCATTGAAATTAGTCATGATAATAGGAAACTCCCAGAGCAAGTAATCGTGATGGATACGCCAGGGATTGATTCTACGGATGATGCCCATCGTGTATCAACTGAATCGGCTCTCCATTTAGCAGACTTGTTGTTTTATGTGATGGACTACAATCATGTCCTTTCAGAGCTGAATTTCCAATTTACAAAGGAACTAACGGATCGAAACAAGACGGTTTATTTAATCGTAAACCAAGTTGATAAACATAAAGAATCAGAGTTAAGTTTTGTATCCTTTAAACAAGGTGTCGAAGAGGCGTTCCAAAATTGGAATGTAGCCTATTCAGATATATTTTTCACGACATTAAAAGAACCCAATCACGTGCAGAATCAGTTTAAGCAAGTTCAGCAGTTGCTTCAGGATAAAATTGCTAACAAAGAACACCTTTTATTAGAGGGTGTATTCCATTCTGCAAAACAAATTATTCTTGAGCATATTGCATTTTTAGATGATAAAAATGCCGTAGAGCTGGAAGATACGAAAGAAAAGCTTCGGTCATTATCAGAAACTGAGCGGGAGACAATCCCCAATCAAATTGAAAACTTAAACAATCAACTAGCTAGCTTCGAAAAAAACAGAGAAAAAATCGAAGTTGAGTATATGAATGAAATTGATACGATTTTATCAAATGCAATTCTGATGCCGTTCCAAACACGTGATTTAGCGAAAAATTTTGTTGAATGTATGCGGCCTGATTTTAAGGTCGGATTATTATTCTCCAAAAACAAAACAGAAAAGGAACGTGACGAACGGAAGCAAGCATTTCTAGCTGATGTGAAAGAAAGAATGTCCACTCAATTGGAATGGCATTTAAAGGACTTTGTAGGGAAATTTGCAGGTAACTTACGACTTTCGAAACAACCGACTGGAAACGAGCTTGCAACTGACTTGAGTGCGAAGGAGTTACAAGATTTAGTTAAGCCTGGAGCGGGTGTTACTGGAGAATACATTTTAACTTATACAGATGATGTAGGAAATTATATTAAGAGAAAATATAAACAAAAAGCAGTTGCGTTATTAAATGACATTCTAGAACAGGTAAAGACTAGTACTGCAAAAGAAGAGCAAGGGATAAAAGCAGAGTTAGAAAAATATGAGGTTTATCAAGAAGCGTTTGTTACTTTGAAGACGTTTGAATCGAAGCGAACTGAAATTCTCTCGAAGCTTAACGACATCATGAATGGAAATTCTGAAATAAATCGTGTGGAATCAGCTGAAAAACTACTTTCAAGATTTGCTGAAAATGTGGAGATTTCTTCTACTGAAGAAATTCTACAGGATTTGGAGAATCAAAAGGCAGCCACTCCTACATATGTAGAAAAACCAACACAACAGCAAAAAGAAAACAAGGGTACATCTGATCAGGCGATCAAACACTTAGAAAAAGCGCATGAATTGATAAAGCCAATTACAGGTCTTTCAACGCTTGCGAAAGATATTAAGGAAAAAGCTCAACGTTTAAAACATAAACATTTTACGGTTGCATTATTTGGGGCGTTTAGTGCAGGGAAATCTTCCTTTGCGAATGCATTAATGGGGAAACACGCACTTCCTGTTTCACCGAACCCAACAACTGCAACAATTAATAAAATTACATTTCCAACTGATGAACATCAACATGGAACAGTACTGGTAAAAATAAAATCAACCAATCAATTATTAGATGATATCAACCATTCATTACACATTTTTGGTGAAAAAGCAGGCAGTCTTGATGTTAGTATAGAAATCATAAAGTCGAAAATTAGCAATATCGAAAAAATCGAAGCGAAAGAAAAGCCACATTTTTCATTCTTAAAAGCAGTATTGGCAGGGTTTGAGAAAATTGCTTCAGATTTAGATCACGTTTTAACAACTGATATGGATGGTTTTAATGAATATGTTGCGAAGGAAGAAAAGGCATGTTTTGTAGAATGGATTGAGCTTTATTATGATTGTCCACTAACCAAGCAAGGGATTACATTGGTAGATACTCCAGGGGCAGATTCAATCAATGCTCGCCATACAGGGGTTGCTTTTGAATATATTAAAAATGCCGATGCCATTCTATTTGTAACTTACTATAATCATGCTTTCTCTAAAGCAGACCGCGAATTTTTAATTCAACTTGGCCGTGTTAAAGACACCTTCAGTATGGATAAGATGTTCTTCATCATAAATGCGGCAGACTTGGCTAACTCAACTGAAGAGTTATCAGATGTTAAAGATTATGTCGAGTCACAGTTAGTAGGCTATGGAATTCGTTTTCCTCGACTCTACACCGTATCAAGCCGTGCTGCCTTACTTGAGAAGCTTAACGAAGACAGTCAAAAAGATCGTGGAATCCTTGCGACTTCTGGTATCGAACGTTTTGAAGCTGATTTCCATTCATTTGTTATTGATGAGTTGACAGAAGTAGCAGTTAATGAAGGATACGTTGATATTAAGCGTGCTGCGTCTATCATTGATTCGTATATTCAATCTGCGAAAGATGATAAGGATATTAAGCGTGCTAAACTCCAAGATGCTAAAGACCAACATGAGAAAATGAAGTCTGTAATTGAAACTGTCGATAAGCAGGAATCATTTGGAGTGGTTGAGCAAGAAATCAAGGAACTCAGTTACTACATTAAACAAAGAGTCTTCCTACGTATATCAGATATGTTTAAGGAAGCATTCAACCCATCATCACTAAGAGATGATGGCCGAGATTTAAAAAAAGCGTTACAATCATGTTTGGCTGAATTTTTAGAGTCAGTTGGCTTTGATTTAGCTCAAGAATTGCGTGCGACTTCATTGCGGATAGAAACTTTTATTTCAAAGCGACTACATGGGCAAATCGGAACATTTAATGAGCAAATTAAGTCGATCAATTCCAATATGAGTATTTCAGAGTCCATTGAACTAGATTTTGAAACAATTGAATTTAAGAATGGACTTGAGCAGGAAGAGCACACTCGTTACAAAAAGGCACTAGCTCTTTTCAAAAACCCTAAATCATTTTTCGAAAAAAATGAGAAAAAACATATGCAAGATGAATTAGAAATATTGCTTGATGCACCCGTTAGCTCATATCTTGAGGAAAACCAAGCATACCTTGTCAATTTCTACAAACAGGAATTTAATAGAGGACTACAGGCACTTCAAGAGGATGCATTGCAAGAAATCCATGAGTATTTCGATGGTGTCACCAAAATATTATCTGAGGACATCGATATCGAAAACCTAGAACAGGTACATGAAAAGCTGTCCGGTTACTATGTGGAGCATATGGGGTGAGTTGATTTTGACTGATTCGAAATCAAAGTATCATGCATGTGCTACTTGTGTTCATTTCGTAGCAGCACGAAAAAGTGGGAAGATGAACTACAGATGTGAACGTTTAGGCTATGATACAATGCCAGCTTACAAATTCAATTGTTGGACGCCTAAACCCCATATTGTTAAACTAATGAAGACTGAAACAACGGAGGAGAAATAATGTCAAACGTCCATGAAGCAATCACAAAACATTCAAAATCACAGCACGAAATTGTTAAAACATTCGTGGGACTAGAGCAACAAAGAGAACTATTTATTGATGAGGCAGTTGCTTTAGCAAAACAAAACAAAGAATTCACCGTTGATAAAATCAATAGAGTGACAAATGAAATGAACAAACTTGCAAAAAAAGGAATTGTTCCATTAAGGAAGCTTGTAACCGTTGATATGGTGAAGGAGTACGCATTCCGCAAATAAATGATGCATGTTGGGTAATACTAAGCATAATCTCTCATAAAGGAGACATGCATGTGAAAACCGATAAACAACCTGCTTCGAAAAAAGGTAAAAAGCAAGATGGAAAAGGGACTACCCCTTATCATTTTGCTTCTTATGCAGAAATTGAAGCAGAAAAAATGAAAAGTAAATAAAGTGAGCCCTCTTGTGTAAGAGGGTTTTTTTGTGCGTTTGGAAGGAAGATACAAACAAATGCACTGTAGATATATGTTATAATTCTATTTATGATGATTTTGCCGAAAGGGAGGATATGCTGATGAAAAATCAGATTATGTTAATAGATGGGATGGCATTATTGTTTCGCTCTTTTTATGCAACGGCAATGAGTGGATATTTTATGGTAAATAGTAAAGGGGTTCCAACAAATGGGATTCACGGGTTTGTAAAACATATGATGACTGCCGTTAATAAGTACAAGCCTTCACATATTATTTGTTGTTGGGATATGGGTAGCTCTACTTTTCGTACAGAAATGTATGATGGGTATAAAGCAAATCGTGGCGCACCACCGGAAGAATTAATTCCACAATTTGATTTAGTGAAGGATGTAGTTGAATCCTTTGATATCCCGAATGTGGGACTTTCTGGATATGAGGCAGATGATTGTATAGGTACGCTAGCAAAACAATATAGCCAAGAGTCTGATGTGATTATTTTGACTGGTGACCAAGACATCTTACAATTGCTTGATGAAAATATTACGGTTTTGATTATGAAAAAAGGAATCGGTAATTACGCAGAGTATACGAGTGAAAGCTTTCTTGAAGAAAAAGGCATTACTCCTCAGCAGATGGTTGACCTAAAAGCATTAATGGGTGATACAAGCGACAATTATCCGGGTGTTAGAGGAATAGGTGAGAAAACAGCACTTAAACTACTCCAACAGTTCGGGTCAATTGAAGGTATTCTTGAAAATGTAGAAAGTTTAACAAAAGCTCAAAAGACAAAAATCAAAGAGGATCTGGAAATGTTACATTTATCACGTAAATTGGCGAGAATTCATTGCGAAGTTCCGATTAATTGCTCACTTGATGATGCATTAATCCAAATTAACCGTGAAAAAGTACATGAAAAGTTCTCGGAGCTTGAATTTAAAGGCTTGGATCAATTTATTAGTTAATGGAGTACTCATTTAGAGTGCTCTTTTTTTGTATTTGAGAGATTAAGATTAAAAATGTTGCTTATGCTGTTAATTTGAGTTTATGGCCAATAAATAAATGTTATAGCTAATAAATAAAAATATGGCCATTATGAAAATTTTTCGGCTGATCGCCTCTGAGATTCATCAGTACTACAAGGATGCCCCGCGATCACAACTAACCACAGGGCATCTCACAAATACCTTATCTTTTTGTATTTGATTTCTTTGCTTTGTTTTCAAGCTCACTTTTTGGTTCCATAGAAAATTCGGTATCTTCATTATAACCTTGAGGGTTTACGCCTTTTGGAGCTTTTCCGCGGTTGTTACCTTTTTGTGCCATGATATGTCACCTCCATTTCGTATTATTTCCATCCTAATTTGGAATATGTCTTGAATAGAAAATGAGGTGATACATGAAACTAACCATGAGGTGAGAATCGTGAACAAAGGAATCTATACTGCGCTACTTACAATTGGGCTAGCTCAATTTTTAAAAATTCCCATTAAAAAAGCCAAAACCGGAAAATGGGATTGGGGTACTTTTTTTGAAACGGGTGGCATGCCAAGCTCGCACTCAGCTGGCGTATCCTCTCTTGCTACTTTTATTGCGTTGAAAAGGGGTATTCCCACGATAGATTTTGCATTATCAACCATATTTGGCTTAATCGTAATGTATGATGCACAGGGCATCCGCCGCCAATCAGGTGAACTCACTATTAAGGTGAACGAGTTAGATGAAGAAATAGAACGATTGGCAGGACAAAAGGACCACCACTATCATGATAACAAGGAAAAAAGAATAAAAGAAAGACTTGGCCATCAGCCGGAAGAAGTACTTGGTGGAGCAATATTTGGAATGATAGCAGGTACAATTGCCCATTTTTTAACAAAAAAATCGTAGTATTTCGACAAAAAATGCGATATTATTAGGATAGAATTTTTTGTTGGGGTTGGGGTCTATTGTTTAAATTAGAAAAAAAAGTAAATGAATACTTACAATTTTTGGCGCAAAAGGGGTTTATTTTTAGGGAGGATGCCGTTGGTTTCATTACATTTGGCCAACAATATACCAATGCAACAGATGAAATCGTTAATGTTGCAATTGAAATCACGTTAAAGGCACAAAAGGAATTTGACGGAAGCTTCTTCATATCTTTGTTAGAGATGCTTAAGGAAAATCAAATCCAAAGTCGAAAACAAGCGTATCGTTTTGTAGAAGAACGAAATATAATGGCATAAAACCCTTGGACAAGAGAATCCGAGGGTTTCTTTAAGTTTAATTTTTTCGAATGGCTTGTCTTGCTAATTCATCAGCCACTTTATTTTGTGTGCTTGGGATCCATTTAAGAAAAAAAAGGTCAAGTTCATTAGAAAGTAGCAATGCTTTTTCAAGCAAGGGAGCGAACTTTTTATTTTTGACATATTGCTTTGCTATCGCTCGGTCAACTAGTTGTGAATCAGTTCGAAAGGATACAATGCTGTAGTCATTCTTGATGCAAATTTCAAGACCTTTTAGAAGAGCATAGTATTCAGCTTCGTGATTTGTCATGGTCCCAAGGGGAATCGAATGTTTTTCTACGATACCGTTTCCTTTTATAAAAACTCCAGCACCAGACGGACCAGGGTCACCAGCGCTTGCACCATCTATATACACTTCAATCATCTATTGCCTCCAAAATATACTAAATAATGCCTATTTTATCATTAATCATGTAAAGTTGTGAAGAGAATAAGAACAGGATGTCTACTTTCAGACATCCTGTTCTCTCATGTTTGTTATGCATTTTTATGAAAGCTTCTAGCTATATAAATAAATGGTGTATCGATTAAAGCAACTAACCATTTAATAAAATATGTTGTTATGAAAATTTCAATCCATATGTCAAACGGATATGCGCCTAAGAATGCAACACTAGTAAAGATTAAAGTATCAAGTAGTTGGCTGATCATTGTGCTTCCATTATTCCGTATCCAAAGCTGGTTATCCTTTGGAAATCGAGCTTTAATTTTTGAATAAATAATCACATCTGAATACTGACTAATCAGAAACGCAAGAAGGCTTCCTAAGGCAATCCGTGGAAGAAGTCCAAAAATTGTTTCCAACGACCCTTGAGCAAAGTCAACCTCATGCGGGTCAAACGCAAGAACAAACTGCATGATAACAATCATTGAAAGCAGTGTAAAAAAGCCAAGCCAAACACCTTTTTTCGCTTCCTCTTTTCCATACTTTTCATTCAGAATATCAGTAATTAAGAAAGTTGTTCCATACATAATATTACCGAGGGTAGCGGTTAAACCAAATAGCTCAACTGTTTTTACAACCTGCAGATTTGCTATAACAGTATAAAAACCAATCCATACAAATAATCCGGATTTTCCGAAA
Source organism: Fredinandcohnia aciditolerans (assembly GCA_003640645.1). Taxonomy (GTDB): domain Bacteria; phylum Bacillota; class Bacilli; order Bacillales; family Bacillaceae_L; genus Ferdinandcohnia; species Ferdinandcohnia aciditolerans. The sequence goes on from QGHH01000017.1 coordinate 14,033, forward strand.
ATGCGGTAAATCGTTAAGATTAAAATAAAATTGACAAGTGCAAAAACGAACCAAAGAATTTCGTTATACATACTAATACCTCCTATAGTTTTGATAACGCGGGAGTTTCCGAACCGCGGAAGAACTTCATTTAATTGTCAAAGGTTTATTATAGTACGATATGAATTTAAGTGGAAGTACATAACCTAATGGAAAAAGTGTATAATGAGTAAAAAATTAGGAAAAATGAAGATACGTTCCACTAGAGAGGATGAGCATGATGAAACTTAAGCTGGAATGGACTTATAAAACGCCAAAAAACCAAGTGATAACCTTAATGTCGGATGAAGTATCTGCGGAGGAGGCATTGCTCTTAGCAGATGACTTTGAACGAACTGGACGCACAAAAGAAATCGTATTTTATGATGAGCGACATACAAAATGGACAAAAAAAGAAATTATTAAATTGATGAAAGTAGTTGAAACGGAACCTCAGGATATTATTGCTTATTTCGATGGCGGGTTTGATATTCATTCAGGTAAGGCCGGCTTAGGTGTTGCTATATACTATTCCCAAAGTAAAAAGCCATATCGGGTTAGGGTAAATGAAGTATTTGAAGAAATGGAATCAAATAATGAGGCAGAATACGCTGCATTTTGGTTGCTTTTAAATACTCTTGAGGAAATAGGAGTACAGCATGCAACTGTTACATTTAAAGGGGATTCCCATGTTGTATTAAAACAATTGTCAGGAGAATGGCCGTGCTTTGAAGAGAACCTGAATAGGTGGCTGGATAGGATAGAGGAGAGAATTGAAAAGTTAGGGATTCATCCAATCTATGATCCGATTGGCAGGAAACAGAATGCAGAAGCAGATAGACTTGCTACACAGGCGCTTGAAGGAACCATTGTTTCCAGTAAAATTGAAATAAAAGGGTAAGTAATTAAGCCTATTCATCATACTCATAAAGTAGGTGAATTTGATTGGGATGGATAATGTTCGTTCGAGTAGGTGATACCGATGAAAATAGGAGCTGATTTTTTTCATGAAACGCAAGGAACTTATTTTGGAAGTTGGTGAAATACTTGACACCTATTGCCAAGATTGTTTTGTAAAAGAATATTTTCGCAAAGAACACGGCAAACGCTATGCCCAAAACTTTTGTATTAAAAACTGTACGGTTGGTCAAAAGCTGAAGGCATATGGAGAGAAGCTATCATAATGTACGTAAAAAGGGCTCTTTTCGGTAGAAAGAGCCCAAAGAAAAGGCTGATAAAAAATCAGCCTTGGTTTCACATTGTTAAGTTAAAATGTAAGAATTATAGCTTTACAACGTTTGCAGCTTGAGGTCCACGATTTCCTTCAACTACTTCGAAAGAAACTTCTTGGCCTTCTTCTAAAGATTTGTAACCTTCACCTTGGATAGCTGTGAAGTGTACGAATACATCGTCTCCGCCTTCAACTTCGATGAAGCCAAATCCTTTTTCATTGTTAAACCATTTTACTTTACCATTTTGCATTATGCTTTTCCTCCTAAACCTTCGGCACAACCGTGCATCGTAAAAATTTTATCAATTAGCTACATATTTATGTATCTTTAAAAATAATAATATTGTAAAAAAAATACTTAACTACTAGCTAAATGATGATTTTAATATACAACCTAAATCGTGTTAAGTCAAGGGAATAAAGGGTTTTTTACGTATTATTGAACGATATTTGTGACAAAGAAGAGGAAAAATGTTAAAATTCTTAAATATTTTTGTATATTCGAATAATTATTGAAGAAATTCCATTATTTGATATAATGATAGAAAGAAAAGTTTGAGGTGTCCAATACGATTATCGATTCATATTTCAAAAAGCATGAAATTGAAAGCGTTTTATCATTACTGTTGGATGGAGGCTACTAATATGTTTAGACACAATTACAATGGGAAAGAAATCATTATCAGGTTTACCTCAAATTCGAATAGCACCAAGGTCAATAAGGATTTTTTGTATAAACAAATACTATCCATATGTGAAAGTATAATGTCTGCAGATCATGAAACTCCTTTCATAGTCGAGGATGATCAACGACGCCTAGCAGTAGGCACGGTGCAGCATGGTGATTTAACTGTTATCTCTATCCATCATATTGTCGAACCATTGCATATGTATCTCCAAAGAAATGAAGTTAAAAAACCATCTTGAATGGTTTTTTAACTATAATTATCCCTCCTATCCGCCTCTCATATTCTCCCACCAAAATCTGTATTTCTATGAATCCTAAAATTTTGATAAAATAATCATAGTAGTGTAATTGAAAAGAGGAATAAGATGAAGGTTATTATCGCGGAAAAACCAGACCAAGCGATGAAGCTTGCGGCTCCATTTAGGAGTAAAAAATCTCAAGGGTTTATTGAGGTTTCGCCAGATCCATTATTTCCGAAGGGTGCTTACTTTACATGGGCAGTCGGTCATATTTGTGAGTTGCTTCCCCCCGAAGAATATAAACCTGCCTGGAAAAAATGGCGAATTGAAACACTCCCTCTCATCCCCGACCAATTCTCATATCGGGTCATGAAATCAAAATGGAAACAGTTTACCATTATAAAAAATCTCCTTCGAAAAACAGAAGTAACGGAAATCATTCATGCAGGTGATGCTGGACGTGAGGGAGAACTAATTATCCGTAATATTATTGAAATGGCCAAGGTAAGTAAGCCGATAAAACGATTATGGATTTCATCTTTAACGGAAAAAGCTGTGAAGGATGGATTTCAAAATCTATTAATAGAGGAGGATACTAGGAATCTATACTATGAAGCGAAGGCAAGGGCATGTGCAGATTGGATTGTTGGGATGAATGCATCTAGAGTCTACACATTACTGCTGAAGCAAAAAGGAGTATCTGATGTATTCTCAGCAGGAAGAGTTCAAACTCCGACTTTGGCCTTGATTGTAAAACGTGAAAAAGAAATTGCTAATTTCAAATCTGATCCATTTTGGGAGGTATTTGCCAAGTTCCAAGTGAATGGTAAGCACTATGAGGGGAAATGGATAAAAGATAATGAATCACGGCTTTCTTCACAAGACATGGCTGAGAGGATTGCGGCTTTTTGTCAGGATAAGCCTGCGGAAATTGCTGAAGTGGAAATAGAGAAGAAAGAATATCAGCCTCCTTTACTATTTAATTTGTCCAGTCTTCAGGCAACTGCAAACAAAGCGTTTAAATTCTCACCAAAAAAGACATTGGATGTCGCACAAAGTCTATATACAAAAGGGATTATTTCCTATCCCCGTTCGGATTCAAGCTATATAACCAAAGGGGAAGCACAGACAATACCAGAAATTTTTTCAAAGCTTGAAAAACTGGAAGACTATAAGGATTATTTTCCAACACCTAATGTGTCAATAATGAATAATTCACGTTACGTTAATGAGAAAAAAGTGACTGATCACTATGCAATTATTCCAACTGAGCAGGTTCCGCATCCTGCAAAGTTATCTGGTGATGAAAAGAAGATTTACGATCTAATTGTTAAACGTTTGATTGCCGCGCACTATAAGCCTGCTATTTTTAACTATACAACCGTAAAAACTTTAGTGGATAAACGTGCTGAATTTGTAACAAAGGGAAAGGTAATGCTTCAGGAAGGGTGGAGAAAGGTACTCTTCCAGGAGAATTCAAAGGATGAGGATGTAATCTTGCCACCCCTAGAAAAGGACGAAGCTGGGGTAGTCGAAAACAGTTACACAAAAGAAGGGAAAACACAGCCACCGAAACGCTACACTGAAGGACAGTTGATTACCTTAATGAAGACGGCTGGTAAGCATATTGACAATGATGAGTTAGAGAAAATTCTTGCTAAAACAGAAGGTCTTGGCACCGAGGCAACACGCGCGGGCATTATCACCATGTTAAAACAACGGAACTATATTAAGGTAGAGAAAAACCAAGTATTTGCAACAGAAAAAGGGATTCTATTAATCGATGTGATAGGTGAAAAAATCCTTGCATCTCCTGAAATGACAGCGAAATGGGAACAGCGTCTTCATGAAATAGGACAAGGTAAAGCTTCACCAGCCTCATTTATGATTCAGACGAAGAAGCTTTCCCAAAAAATTGTGGATGATGCAAAAGTACAAAGTGATACTTGGGATTTCTCAAATATCAAGATAGAAAATGTAAGTACCCAAAAAAGCTCCTATAATAGAAAAGAAATCGGTACAGTTGTAGGAACCTGTAAAAAATGTGGTGGTGAGGTCATTAATAAAGGTAAATTTTATGGTTGTGCAAACTATAAAACAAAAGGCTGTCAATTCACAATTTCAGGGAAGATCTTAGGTAAAACAATTACGAAAACAAATATTCAAAAATTACTTTCAGCAAATAAAACTAATTTAATAAAAGGATTTAAAAAAGACAGCAAAACTTTTGATGCATACCTTAGATGGAATGACCAAACAGGGAAAATAGAATTTGAATTTCCGGCAAAAATACTAAATAATAATTAAATGTAGGAGAAAAGGGAATATGCCTTTTCTCCTTTTTTTATAATTTTCGAAAAACTACATTGAACCAAATATAACCAGGTTGTATAATAGAAAAGAATGTTTGATACGTACACGTACTAAAAGAATGGGTGGATTGATTTGTTATTTGTAACGGAAATGCCGATAGAGGCAAGAGAAAAACTTTTATTTGCTGGACTCAGGCTATTTACAGAAATGGGGTATCAAAAGACATCTGTCCTTGAAATTGTCGAAATGGCGAGAGTTTCAAAAACAACGTTCTATCAGCATTTTAAAAGTAAGGAAGATATCATGGTTGCTTTGTTTGAACAGCTGGGCAACGAAATGTCTGAGGAAGTGAAACTAGCAATCTCACTAGAAGAAAGCATGTCGTACAAAGCGTTTGCTGGGATCAATCGGTATATCCAAATTTGTTTTGAAAATAAACATGTTGCACAAATTTTATTGGTTGAATCAGTTGGAGTGTCGCGGAATGTTGAATTGGTGCGCCAAAGGTCTCACCAAGTGTTTGCATCTATTATTCTGCAAACAGTTCAGGCAGAGCTGCCGAAAACCGTTTCAAAGATAGAAATGCGAATCGTGGCCCAAGCAATGGTTGGTGCAATTAATGAAGTCATTATGCAAAACTTTTTTAACAATGAAGAAGAGTCAATTGATTTTGAGGGAATATCTAGATTGTTAAACCGAATCGTTATTTCTGCATTTGTGAATCTTGGAATGCAGGAATAATCTATTTTTGTAGGAAGAATACGATTTCGTACTCATAGTTAATAAATAAAAATATTGTTTGGGAGGATGCTAACATGACAAATGGTATCGAGAGTTACACATTATCTGAAATGAAGCAAAGAATAGAAGAAGTGATTAATCAGAACACGGGACCTATTGAAGGTCTTAATGTGATTTATCAGTTTAATATTACGGGAGATGAAGAAGCAAGCTTTCAACTTAAGGTCGAAGGTGGTCAGGCAAAGATATCAGAGGCTACTGAAGGAGCAAATTGTACGCTAATTTTATCACTAGCAAACTTTAAAAATTTCTTAATAGGAAAACTAAGTGGAACTGCTGCTTTTATGACAGGGAAATTAAAAATGAAAGGTGATATTGGCAAAGCAATTAAATTAGAAGGACTATTACGGGAATATAATCTTAAAGAACATCTATAAGTTAGAGAGGGTGAACAAAATGGGCGATTTCAGATGGCATAAGGAAGCTGAAAAGCAATGGGATGGTCAAGCTGACTTTTGGAGTAAGCAAAGTCAAGCAATGTGGAATTCCGGAAGCCGTTCCACAATTATTCCGTTTTTTTCAAAGCACCTAGAGGATAAAGCTCATATTTTGGATGCAGGCTGTGGTGACGGTTACGGGTCATATTTACTTTCTGAGCTTGGGTTTCAAGTAGTTGGGATTGACATTTCAGCTGAAATGATTGAAAAAGCCAATAATAGAAGTCAATCTGTAAACCTTTCATTTACACAAGGTGATTTGACACGTCTTCCTTTTGAGAATGAAACTTTTTCAGGAATCATGGCAATTAACTCAATTGAGTGGACAGAGCAACCACTACAAGCAATTTATGAACTCAGGCGTGTGACAAAACCAGGAGGTATCTTTTGTGTTGGGCTATTAGGTCCTACGGCAGGACCAAGGCAACATGCATATCAACGTTTGTACGGGGATACCGTCATCCAAAATACGATGATGCCTTGGGAATTTGAGCAATTGGTATCTGAAAATGGCTGGCGAGTAGTTGATGGTCAGCCTGTTTACAAGGATGCTGTGAACATCGAAACAACGAAGGGATTACCCAAAGAACTAAAACAAGCATTATCGTTTATGTGGGTGTTTATTTTAAAAAAAGCGTAAGAAAAGGTATCTCGGACTCGAGATACCTTCTATTATTCCCAGTCATATGGAGTTTCTTGATAAACATAATAATTGAGCCAATTTGCAAACAATAGATAAGAGTGTGATCTCCAGCTATGAACTGGTGGATTGGCCGGGTCGTTGTTTGGAAAATAATTAACAGGAATAATGACTTTTCCTTTTGCGAGGTCACGTTCATATTCCTCTTTTAACGTATTAACATCATATTCAGGATGGCCAGTAAGAAATATATGTTTTCCGTCTTTTGAAGCAACTAGGCACACACCTGCATCATTTGAAAAAGATAAAAGTGTCAATTCTTCAGTATTTTCAATTTCCTCAAGTTTTACCTCAGTAAACCGGGAATGCGGTACATAATACAAATCATCAAAGCCGCGAACCAATTTCACATCCTTATTAACTAAATGGTGGTGAAACACACCCGTACATTTTTCAGGTAGTGGGTATTTTTTAACCCCATAATGATAATAAAGCCCTGCTTGTGCACCCCAGCAAATATGTAATGTCGAGGTTACGTTGGTTTTCGTCCAATCCATAATTTCCTTTAGCTCTTCCCAATAGTTCACATCCTCGAACGAAAGATGCTCAATCGGTGCACCGGTTATGATCATCCCATCAAACTTTCTGTGCTTAATGGCAGAAAAGGAGGTGTAAAATTTATCAAGATGATTCTTTCCCGTGTTTTTTGCGACATGCGTTTCTGGGAATAACAATGTAATATTCAGTTGCAATGGGGAGTTTCCAAGTAGTCTAAGGAGCTGAGTTTCTGTTCGTTCTTTTTCTGGCATAATGTTTAAGATTACTATATTAAGTGGACGAATATCCTGACTGTAGGCGCGATCTTCATCCATTACAAATATATTTTCAGATTCTAATACTTCTTTTGCCGGTAAATCATGAGGGATATTAATTGGCAATCCTATCATCTCCTAGTTTCTTATAATTGAAATTTTACAACAATTCACACAGGAATATCAAATAAAAAATCTTTACTTGTTTTATGCACTAAAGAGTTAGGGATAAAAATAGAAGTTTCACTTTATACCGATGTATCATATAAGGTAAGATAAAGGAGTATGGGAAGTTTTACTTTATTCAGTGGAAATCTCTACTTTAACAGAAGGTAAAATTGCAAATAGAGTAGTCAAGTCAGTTTACAACTACTCCACGGCTGAATAAAGTGAAAGCCTCCGGCGGATGCCACGATTTTTCAGATGAAGTTTTTCGATCCGTAAGATCAAAGACTAAGAACGCTACATCCTGTGGCAACGTCTTTATCACCCACTTCCTGTGGGCCTAAAAATCGGGCGCAAATACGCCAAGGCGCTTTGATTAAGAAAAATTATCTTGGGGGTATTGTGCATGGGTTTATCGACAAAGTATAAGTCTGATATTGAAATTGCTCAAGAGGCTGAGTTAAAGCCAATCAAGGAGATTGCAGAACAGTTAGATTTACTTGAAGAAGAACTAGAACCCTATGGTCATTACAAAGCAAAAATTTCCTTAGACGTGATGAAGCGTCTTGAACAAAAAAAGGATGGTAAAGTCATCCTCGTAACCTCCATTAATCCTACGCCGGCGGGTGAAGGGAAATCGACAGTCACTGTTGGACTTGGACAAGGACTAGCTAAGCTTGGAAAAAGCGCAATTGTTGCAATGAGAGAACCATCCCTTGGACCAACTATGGGAATCAAAGGTGGTGCAACCGGTGGCGGATATTCCCAGGTGATCCCAATGGAGGACATAAACCTGCATTTTACAGGAGATTTTCATGCGATTACAACTGCAAATAACACACTGTCTGCATTAATTGACAACCATATTCATCAAGGAAATGAACTTCAAATTGATGTCAGACGTGTCACATGGAAGCGGGTTGTTGATTTAAATGACCGTGCGCTACGAAATGTTGTAGTTGGGCTGGGAGGACCTACTCAAGGTGTGCCTCGTGAGGATGGATTTGATATTACCGTAGCATCAGAAATCATGGCGATTTTCTGTCTAGCAACAGACATACAGGATTTGAAGCGAAGACTATCAAAAATTGTGGTAGCTTATAATATACATAAACAACCGGTCACAGCAGCAGACCTAGGAGCAGAGGGCGCGCTTACCCTTTTATTAAAGGATGCTCTTAAACCGAATTTAGTTCAAACACTTGAACACACACCAGCTCTTATTCACGGTGGCCCTTTTGCTAATATCGCTCATGGCTGTAATAGTGTAATTGCCACAAAAATGGCGGCGAAATTAGCTGATTATGTGTTAACAGAGGGTGGTTTTGGTGCTGATCTTGGAGCCGAGAAGTTCCTCGACATTAAAGCAAGATATGCAGATATTAAGCCAGAAGCAGTTGTCATTGTTGCAACTAACCGAGCTTTAAAAATGCATGGTGGCGTTAAAAAGGAAAATTTAACTGAAGAGAATGTGGAAGCTTTAGCGAAAGGTTTAGAGAATCTTCAAAAACATATTGAAACCATTCAAGCTTTTGGATTGCCATTTGTAGTGGCGATTAACCGTTTCGTTACCGATACAAAAAAAGAAGTTGAAAAAATCGAATCTTGGTGTGCGGAACATTCTTATCCTGTTGCTCTTACTGAAGTATGGGAAAAAGGCGGCCAAGGTGGAGTAGAACTTGCTAAGAAGGTACTCGAGACAATCGAAAAAGGGGAAAATCACTATGCCCCAATCTACGAATTATCTGCTTCAATTGAAGAGAAAGTAAAAGCAATTGCTAAAACTGTTTATGGGGCAAAAGATGTTGAGTTCTCGGGTAAAGCGAAAAAGCAAATGATTGATTTTGATAAATTCGGGTGGAGCAATCTTCCAGTTTGTATGGCGAAAACGCAATACTCTCTTTCAGACGATCCAACATTACTTGGAAGACCAACGGATTTTACCATTACCATACGTGAGTTCCGACCATCTATCGGTGCTGGATTTATCGTAGCTCTAACGGGTGATGTCATGACGATGCCTGGGCTACCAAAGAAGCCATCAGCACTTAATATGGATGTTTCTGAAGACGGAAAAGCTGTAGGACTATTTTAGATAGTGATAGGGGGATTTCCCCCTTTATACCAAAAAGGAAGGTATATTTTATGTTTGATCCAACCGTATTTGAAAACCTAAAGGTTGTAATTGAGGGAGCCCTTTATGATCTAGATCTAGAAGGACAACTCTTGATTACTGATCGTCAGGATCAAGTGGAAATGGCAAAAATGGGTAGGCATTATCGCATTACCTTTAAGGATAAAACGATTGATAAAATTCAAGCCTATATTAATTTGAAAGTTGACCTTGATAATCTTGTTACAGAACTACGAAGCCTTGATGATAGTAAACCAGGGTGTCATTTGGAAATAGGGTTTATTTTTAAACTCGAATCGCTCGATGTTTGCCCAAGTATTGATCGAGTATTAACCACTATTTGGGGTGATGAAAGGGAAATCGAACAGGAAATTTCTTTTCAATATGGTACGAGAAATCAATATACTAACAATAGTAAAATTACTTTTCATCGATTGATTCAAGAAGATCATATTGATGATTTACTTGAAATGATTGATTATATCATTGAGACGATTCATCAACTCCATACCGCTACTACTTAGGGGCAATCTCGCCTCTTTTTTTTACGACTAAGGGATTAAATTTTCTGATAATTTAGTGTTTTTTGTGATATAGTAAGAGCATATATAGTAATATAGTGATAATGGGTATTTGTTAAGGGGGCGATTTTATGGGGAAAATTGCATGGGTCACAGATAGTACAGGTTTTTTAGATGAGGAACTTTTGGACCATGAGGATATTTATGTGATTCCAATGACGGTCTTTTTCGATGAGGAAGAATATCTTGATGGAGTTACGATTACACCTGCTCAATTTTTTGAACGATTGAAAACGGCAAAGACCATCCCAAAAACATCACAGCCTTCCATTGGAAGCTTTGTAGAATTATATAATAGTCTCGAAGAAAAATATGATGAGATTATCTCGTTGCATATCTCGGAGAAATTAAGTGGAACCGTTTCGTCAGCAAGACAAGCTGCAGAATTAGTGAATATTCCAGTAACAGTCATTGATTCAAAAATCCTTACCTATCCGATGACAAAATTAATGAAAGAAGGGATGAAGCTTTTACAGGAGGGTGGGACCGTATCAGAGGTTGAAGAACATATTGTGGATTTGGCTGAGAAATTAGAAACCTATGTCATTATCGGAAGTTTAGAACAACTGCACCGAAGTGGACGAATGAACACGGCCCAATATTTCCTTGGGAGCATGCTTCAAATTAAGCCAGTCATCCAAATTAACGATGGTGCGCTTTCTGTAAAAGAAAAAGTACGCTCTGAAAATAAAGCAACAAGTAAAATACTAGGTTATTTAAAGGATGCCATCGCGAAAAATCATGTGGATGAGGTCTATATTTTATATGGCTTGGACGATTCTAAGACTAAGGAATGGGAGCAACACATCCGGGAATTTGCGCCAGACAATATTTCGATTAATGCTTACCCTCTTGGTGTTGCGATAGGCGTACATGCTGGTGAAAATACCATTGGGATTAGTTGGATGAATAAATAATCTATTTAACTAGGATGTATTGTACTTCGTTATGAGATAGGGGGGTAATGGCTGCGATATTGTACCCAATACTTAAGAATTGGGAGATTGTTTCCGCACAATTTGGATGTGCTGGTTCAGTAGGAGCATGAAGGCTCTTATGGAGTTGTAAAAATTGATTTGTAGCGGGATTACACGTAATTAATACAACATGACGTCCAAACCATGCAGTGCCAATTTCCCGATTTAAACCTTCTGGATAATACATATTTATTTACCACCTTTCAAATTACCAGAGTTTACTCTGGTTTTTTTAGTTTATGCATGTGTTTTGTAGTGCGCGACAGTTTAGTTGACGCTAGAATATGATACAATGGTTACGATATTGATGGTAGTGGAGGATACGATGGATCAGCAAAAAATAATTGAAGCAACAACTATTTTTGTGAAAAATATTTTGCAACATGATAGCAGTGGTCATGATTGGTGGCATATAGAACGCGTCAGAAAAGCAGCATTGCAAATTGGTGAAGAAGAAAATGCCAATTTATTTGTCGTAGAAATGGCAGCATTATTACATGATGTGGCAGATGAGAAATTAAACAAATCAGAAGAGGAAGGCCTCATGAAAGTACGGAACTGGCTTTCTTCTATACAAATAACTGAGTCTGAACAAGAGGAAATCATTGAAATCATCTCAACAATGTCTTTTAAGGGTGGCAGTCGACCGCCAATGAAAACAATTGAAGGCAAGGTTGTTCAAGATGCTGATCGACTAGATGCGATTGGTGCAATTGGAATTGCAAGAACCATTGCTTATACGGGGGCGCACGGTGATTTAATCTATGACCCAGAACTCCCTTTTCGTGAAAGCATGACAAAGGAAGAGTACCGAAACGGTAAATCCACAGCAGTCAATCATTTTTATGAAAAATTATTAAAATTAAAAGACACTCTTAATACACATGCAGCAAAAAAAGCAGCCAAGGAACGTCATGATTTCATGACTGCGTTTCTTGATCAATTTTATAAAGAATGGAATGGACAGTTATGAGGCTTTTAACGGTTGAGGGTTTAGCAAAAAGCTATGCTGAAAAAACATTATTCGAGGATATCTCCTTCAGCATTACAGATAATGAGCGAATCGGTATAATCGGTGTGAATGGAACCGGAAAATCGACGTTATTAAAAATCATTGCAGGTGTAGAAGAGGCGGACCGCGGTGAAATTACTCATTCTAAGGGATATACAATTAGCTATTTACCGCAACAACCTGAATTTAATCAAGGGAATACCGTTCTTGACCAAGTATTCCAAGGTAATACACCGCTCCTCCGACTATTAAAAGAATATGAGGAAGCGATGATTCAGATTGAAAAAGATTCGATGAACACGGTGAATCAAGAAAAATTATATGACCTGCAACAAAAAATGGATGCTGCAAATGCGTGGGAGGCAAACTCCAATGCAAAAGCTGTTTTATCAAAGCTTGGAATTAGCGATTTTTCTCAGGACGTGATGGAACTGTCTGGTGGCCAGAAGAAACGCGTGGCATTAGCCCAAAGCTTAATTGAAGTTCCGGACCTATTGATTTTGGATGAGCCAACCAACCATTTAGATTACGATACGATTAAGTGGTTAGAAGACTATCTCGCAAAATACAACGGAGCACTACTGGTTGTCACGCATGATCGTTATTTCTTAGACCGTGTGACGAACCGAATAATTGAACTTGATGAAGGAAGGCTATACACCTATACCGGAAACTATAGTAGTTTCTTAGAGGCAAAAGCGCTTCGGATGGAACAGGAACAGGCTTCGGAACTAAAGCGTCAAAACCTATATAGACGTGAACTTGCTTGGATTCGTCGTGGTGCTAAAGCGAGAACAACAAAGCAAAAAGCACGGATTCAGCGTTTTGAGGAAATAGAAAATGCAAAAAAGACGATAAATACGGATTCGCTTGATATTTCAGTTGGTGGTAGCCGACTAGGTAAAAAAGTGATTGAATTGAAAAATGTTTCAAAGAGTTTTGGTGACACGAAGATTTTAGAGGATGTCAATTTACTTGTAAAACCGGGTGATCGAATCGGAATTGTTGGACGTAATGGTAGCGGAAAGTCTACATTATTAAATATCATTGCAGGTCAAGTTCCTGTAGATACGGGAGAAATCGAAGTTGGACAAACAGTTAAACTGAGTTATTATACTCAGGAAAGCATGGATATGGACCTCAACAAACGAATGATTGAGTATATAAAAGAAACAGCTGAAATGATTCATACCCTTGATGGTAAATTGATATCAGCAGCGCAAATGCTGGAACGGTTTTTATTCCCAATGCATACCCATGGTACACCGATTCGCAAGCTTTCTGGCGGGGAACGAAGACGTTTGTATTTATTGAAAATTATCATGGGAGAGCCAAATGTGTTGTTACTGGATGAGCCTACGAATGATTTGGATACTCATACGTTAACAGTATTAGAGGATTATTTAGAGGACTTCCCAGGTGTTGTAATTACTGTCTCTCATGACCGATACTTCTTAGATAAAGTGACAGACCAACTGTTAATTTTTGAAGAAGGGCACAAAATTTCAACGTATTTTGGAGATTACTCAGATTACCTTGAGAAAAATTCAGTTGAGGCTGCGATGACGATACAAAAAGAAAAAATCGAAAAAACACCTGCTCAAGAGGCACCGAAACCAAAGAAGAAGAAGCTTTCCTACAAGGATCAGCTTGAATGGGATGAAATTGAAGGGAAAATTGAGTCCCAAGAGGAGAAGGTTGCAGATCTTGTTAAAGAAATTGAAGCAGCGGGAAGTGATTACCAAAAAGCACAGCAGGCAATGGATGATCATGCAAAGGAATCAGAAGTACTGGATCACTTACTTGAAAGATGGGCAGAACTATCTGAACTTGTCAATGACTAAGAAGAGAGGCTCGGCATCATATATGGTTTTAAAATATAATCTTTTTTGATTTTGAAATCCAAATTATCTTTTTTGGGTTTTGTGAATGACTTTATACTGCAAATTTAAATAAAAGCATCCGCATTCCTTTTTTGCGTATGCTTTTATTCCTTTTTGATTTAAAAATAATACGAAAATGGTTAATTTTTACATTCTATAATGAGTTTGAAGCGATTTATTCCATTTATTGGGCTTTGCGAATGCCTTTATACTGTCAGTTTAGCTAAAAGCATCCGCATTCCTTATTTTCGTATGCTTTTATCACATTTTGACTTGAAAACGATACGTAAATGGATATTTATTACACCTTTCATCGCGTTTAAAACGATTTCTACCATTTATTGGATCTTTCGTATACCTTTATACTGCAAATTTAGATAATAGCATCCGCATACCTTTTTTTCGTATGCTTTTATCACATTTTGACTTGAAAATGACACGCAATTGGATATTTATTACACTTATTAATCCCCGTTTGAAACGGTTCCTGTTCGCCGGAAGCTACAGCTTTTTCAGCTGGGGGTTAACCCCAATTAAAACAATTATAATCTTTTCGCACCTAAATAGCGCGATTGCCAGTAATTAATAGTCATTTCATCAATACTTACACCATCGGTGGAATCGGCATGGATAAATTTATTGTCGCCAAGATAAATACCAGCATGTGATGGACCTGGTTTATAGGTTTGGAAAAAGACTAAGTCCCCAACACTTGGTACCGACACACTCGTACCTTGATTCCATATTTCAGGAACTGTTCGTGGGATGTTAACTCCTTTTTGCGCAAACACATATTGTAAAAAACCACTACAATCAAATCCACTTGGTGAAGTTCCACCCCAGACATAAGGAACCCCCATGTAATTCATTGCAATCGATATCACACTGCCATCAACAGGTGGAGTTTCGATCGGTTCAACTGTGCTTTCAACTGTTTCGGTAGTTGAATTTGTCTGTGTCCGAGCGGTAACCACAGTTACTTTTTTTATTGTTAGCCCTCTGACATTTTTGTTTTTCATAATGTGATCAATTGTTTCGTCCGTGGCAAGCCCATTTTCTTCTAGGTTGAATTTCTTTTGATAGGCCTTCACACTTGCCTCTGTGACGGATTCAAACTTCCCATCTATTAAACCGCTATAATAGTTTAATTTGTTTAATTTGGATTGTAGCTGTTTAACCTCTGGTCCCTCGTCCCCGACAGAGTAGAAGGGGGGCTTTGGCTGTATGATGACTTCATTTAATTTCTCTAATGTTGTTTCACCAGCAATTCCGTCAACCTTTAAATCATATAATTCTTGGAATCTCTTTACAGCTTCCTGAGTAGTTTCTCCATAGTGACCATCGATTGTTTCATAATAAAAATTTAATTTATGTAATTCGAATTGAAGAAAACGGACTGGATATCCGGTATGACCATAGCGTAATTCCTGATTTGTATCGAATTGATAGTTTTTATCTAGTAATGGATCCAAATTCTGCTTTTCCGTTGCATCAGCTGCGAGTGGGGCGCCGAAGAAAAATCCAGCAGCTAGAGATGTCACTACAATGGCTTCGCGTGTTCCATAGCTTTTTTTCATAGAAGACCTCCTTGGTGTTTGCGAAAGCAAAATAGTATAGTTTTCGAAAGTTTGTTGTAGAGAAAGGCTATGGATTTGAGTTGAGTACGATAACTCACTTAATAAATGTATTACTTTTTCCAATCCTTAGTACAACAAAAGCGAAAACAACTCTTAATGAACACACATTTATGATATTGATTCAAATAAGTCATTATGACATAAGTTCGGATAATTAGTACTAAAGCGCTAAAATAAGACAAGGACTAATCGGTAGTATAAGTTCTCACAATGGATATATGGTTATTTCGTGTGCTACAATTACGATAGTATACTCAGTAGGAGAAGGAGCGGTAGATGTGAAAATTAAATCAATTGAACCAACACCTAGTCCGAATACAATGAAAATCATTTTAGACGAGGAACTACCAAAGGGGAAAAGCAATAATTATAAGAAAGAAAATATAGATCAAGCACCACCACTTATTAAAGAAATATTGGCAATAGAGGGTATTAAAGGAGTCTATCATGTAGCAGATTTCCTAGCGGTTGAACGAAATGCTAAGTATGACTGGCAGGAGCTGCTGCCAAAGGTTCGAAAGGTTTTTGGGGAAGTTGTCGCAGAAGGCGAAAACGAAGCTCCAAAGCTGGATGAGCATTTTGGAGAAGTAAAGGTTTTTGTTCAAATGTACAAAGGTCTTCCGATGCAGGTTAAGCTGCATGACGGTGAACAGGAATTCCGATTTGGATTACCTGATGTTTTTCGGGAAGCATTGCTGCGTGCACAAGAGGTTTCAGGTAATGTTGTGTTAGAAAGAGAATGGAAGGAACAAGGTGTTCGATATGGCAATCATGAAGAAATAGGGAAAGAGGTTGTCGATGAGCTAGCTGCTGCATATCCCAAAGATAGACTTGACCGCATTGTTAAACAGATTTCAGAGCAAACTTCTGCTCCAACTGTCCAAAAAAGACAATCCTATAAAGTTACTTTGGAGATGTTGGAAGATCCTGAATGGACAAAACGCTATGCAAGCCTTGAACAAATGGATCCAGAAGAGGGGGATATTCCTGTTCTTGCGAAAGCATTGAAAGATGAAAAACCGTCTATTCGTCGTTTAGCAACTGTGTATTTAGGGATGATTGAAAAGCCGTCAGTGTTACCTTATTTGTATGAGGCTTTAAAGGATAAGTCGGTTACTGTTAGAAGAACAGCAGGTGATTGTTTATCAGATATCGGTGACCCTGCTGCAATGGAAGCAATGTGTGAGGCATTGAAGGATCCGAGTAAGCTTGTAAGATGGCGCGCAGCAATGTTTTTATTCGAGGTTGGAGACGATTCTGCATTAGATGCTCTAAAAGCCGCTGAAAATGACCCGGAATTCGAAGTGAAAATGCAAATCAAATTAGCCATCGAACGAATCGAGGGTGGAGAAGAAGCAAAAGGTTCAGTATGGAAGCAAATGACCGAAAGCCGAAATAACTAATTGGGTTTCATCTGCGTTTTATTAAACATTGTGGGGGTTAACTCTAGAATATAAAAAACATTGATATTGATTGGATGTTTGAAAATTGATTTTGCTTGGTCATCTATAGTATGCTAAGTTTATCGAATTTGAATTGGAATTGGGAGGGATTTATTTGTCAATGGCATATGATGAATATATGAAGCAAATTGTGAAGCCGATGCGCCAAGAACTTGTTGTTGCTGGATTTGAAGAGCTTCAAACAGAAGAAGAAGTAGAAAACTTCATGGAAAAAACAGAAGGTACTACATTAGTTGTAGTAAATTCTGTATGTGGTTGTGCTGCTGGACTTGCAAGACCTGCAGTTACTCAAGCAGTTCTTAATAACGAGAAGAAACCAGACCATCTTGTAACTGTTTTTGCAGGTCAAGATAAAGACGCAACAGCAAAGATGAGAGAGTATTTTGAAGGCATCGAGCCATCATCTCCATCTATGGCTTTATTAAAGGGCAAGGAAGTAGTTCACTTCATTCCAAGACATGAAATTGAATCAAATTCAATGGAAGCAATCATGGAAAACATAACTTCCGCATTAAATAAGCATTGCTAAAATAGAAGTTCAAAAAGGATGTCACTGCGACATCCTTTTTTGTTCAAATAGGTGATTATATGGTTGTAACGACAGCAGGAAGAACAAATGATGAGATGGTTGAGTTGGCGAAAAAAACTGCATTGGAACTCAATGTTCCTTTTATCGAGCGGAAAAAGCGTTCTATCGCAAAGATACAAGAACAAACCAACGAAGATGTTCTTGTTGTGGGAAAAAATAGAATTGAAATCTATCCTTCTCATGGTAATGAGCCACTATTCTTCCATCCGAACTCTGCTATGTTTCGCATGAAAAGAATCATGAAGGGGGAGCATGATCCCTTTATTCAAGCATCAGAACTTACCCAAGGTAACTCAATTTTAGATTGTACCTTAGGCTTGGGGTCGGATAGCATTGTAGCAAGTTTCGTTGTGGGTGAAACAGGAAAAGTAGCTTCCCTAGAGGGAAACAAGTATTTGTATTATCTTTTAAAGGGAGGGTTAAAGAGCTGGGATACCGGATATACGATAATGAACGAAGCAATGGCTCGAATTGATGTGAGGCATGATACATATGAAAGCTTTTTAACTAGCTGTCCCCCGAATAGCTTTGATATTGTGTATTTTGACCCAATGTTTGAGGAGACAATTGATGAATCAGAAGGGATAAGGGGTCTCCGTAATTTCGCAATTTACTCCACAATAAGTCCTGAAGCGATTGAAGCAGCAAAGCGAGTTGCGAAGAAAAAAGTAGTACTAAAAGATCATTGGAAAAGTGAACAATTTGAAAAGTACGGTTTTACCGTTTATAAACGAAAAACTGCAAAGTTCCATTTCGGAGTGATTGAGGTTTAAGAGGGATTACTGCCGGTTAATGCAGGATATTTTGCCACATCTTTGGATACTTTAATTAACGTACGGAGGTGATGACATGGCAAAACGTAAGAAAGATCCTTCAACAATCGGATTAGGCTCCGCAGATGTGGAGGGACAAGGTACTACCAATCAAGAAACTGGACGAATGGAAATGGATTCGTCTAGACGCAAGAAAAAGAAAAAAATGTAACTAAAAAGTTGTATTACATATTCGTACAAAAATAAAGCCCGCTTAAAAAGCGGGTTTCACTATTCAGTCACACAACAAGTTATAAAATAAAGTAATGTAACAACACATGCAATACCAAAAATCCAATCCATTTTAGCGAATCCACCTTTCAAATATGTATAGTATCCCTATTTTATCAAATATTGAGGATTTTATGAACTTTAATTTTACGAAGGATGTATTTCATGTCCTTATAATGTGGAGGTTTTGATGATTTTCCATGATGGGCATTTATCCTTATTTTTTTATGTTTTCTTAATTTCATAGTAAAAATTTTTGCTAGATTGTGTTAAAATGACGATAAGGGTAAATGTTGAAGGGGCGTTTTCGTTATGAAAAAATGGTTACGAAAAGCATTAGTCGTCTCATTTTCCATTTTAACGCTTGGTTTGGTAACGCCACCACCGGCTCTCACTATGCAGCAGGCGGATGCCGATAAGCCAAGTAAGTTAAATTCGATTAATGACCAAAATGCTGAGTCGAAGCTATATTCCAATTTTGAATCTGATTATGGATATGACAGTAAAAACTTTGTTACATATGCGATGTCACAGGCTGAAACAAAATCCTTCGAGAAATTTGGGAGTAGAATAGGGCCTGTTATTGAAGATGAATTCCGTAGTGCAATCTTGCCGAAAATTGAAAGTGTAATTGAATTATTAGCTGAGCAATATCCAAGTGAAGAACTTGGACATCTTGAAATTTCAGAGCAACCGTCTGGTGGAAATGGGGAAAAGATTTTCCATATTTTCGATAAAACGTCTGGGAATGATATTATCCGTTTTCATGTAAGAAAGGATCATCCACCACAGGATGGCTATTGGTTTAACTTCCACTACCATACACATCATGATGGATTCCAAACACATCATACATTAGGTGAAATTTATTGGGATAAAAATACTCCGCCAAAATGGCTTAGTTAATAAAAGAGGAAAAGCAATCCAGAAGTCGATTATTGGCTCCTTTGGATTGCTTTTTTTGTCCGTATTTTCCTTCTTGAAGAACTTACCACTCCTAGTCTAGCAGACTCATATTTCTGAATATGGTATACTATTATTACCATTTTAAAAGAAGAGTGCGCTTTAGCATCACGATTTTATTCATAGATTAAGGAGAGCATTCTTATGCAAAAAACGTTTATTCTTACGCTTCTATTTGTCCTGGTAGGTTTTACCTATCATCCTGGTGAAGCGTCTCCTCATGGGGTTCCACTAAAAGACTATCAATCTCTCACACTATATACTGAAACATCGAATCTTAATAACTACGAAAAATTAAAAAACATCATAGTATTACCTGAAACTAGATTTAATGAGTCTGCCGCAGCAAAAATGATTGAGCGTGTAAACCATATTGATGAACTTATCTTGCAAGGACTGGTTGACAATGGTGTAGTGCTGAAGCTGTTTACAGGTAATTTAACGGAGGAGCCTACAGCTGCCTATTTAAAAGGAGAAAAGCCGCGTGGCTATAGTGAAAATGGACCGACTTGGGACGATGTTCCGGGAATTGGTGGCTCTGAAGTTGTACTAGCCAAAATCGGATCTAGTGAAAAGGGAAATGGCCATGGTTCTATTAATTTAGAGTTGCATGAATTGGCCCATTCGATTGATAATTTTGTATTTGGTACAATCAGCAATGATCCCTATTTTTTAACCATTTTGCAAAAGGAAGTGAATCAATTATTCCCGAATCGTTCCTATTTTAGTGATTATCCTGAAGAATATTTCGCAGAAAGCTTTGCAATGTATTATCTGTCGGATCAGACAAGAGAAGAATTAAAACTTGCAGCGCCAATGACACACCAGCTTTTTAGTGAATTAAGCAAAACTCAGCAATGAATTCGAATGCTATTTGTAGTAATATAGTAGAATGAAGTTCATGCAAGGAGTGAATCTATTGAAACATGGTGAAAATGCGTACCTAGGTCTATTAAAGCATGTTCTTGAAAAAGGTACGAAAAAAATGGATCGAACAGGGACAGGAACGGTTTCAGTTTTTGGCTATCAGATGCGTTTTAATTTAAGTGAAGGCTTCCCTTTGCTAACGACGAAGAGAGTTCCATTTCGCTTAATTGCGAGCGAACTGCTTTGGTTTATTAAAGGTGACACGAATATCAGATATTTACTGAAAAATAACAATAATATCTGGAATGAGTGGGCATTTAAAAATTGGGTTGAGAGCGATGAATACAAAGGTCCAGATATGACGGATTTCGGAAACCGAAGTCTGGTTGACTGCGAATTTAATGAGTTGTATCAAGCTGAAATGGACAAGTTTAAATCTCGTATTTTAGAGGATGATGACTTTGCTACAAAATATGGAGAGCTTGGTCCAGTTTATGGGAAACAATGGAGAGCGTGGGAATCATCACGTGGTGAAACCATTGACCAGTTAAAAAATGTCATCAATCAAATTAAAAATAACCCAGATAGCAGACGTCATCTTGTCGTCGGATATAATCCGGGTGATGTTGAATTCATGGCACTACCACCTTGTCACAGTCTGTTTCAATTCTATGTGGCCGATGGGAAATTGAGTTGTCAGTTGTATCAGCGTTTGTAAATGAGCGCCTTTAGGGAGAAATCTCTATAGAAAACCTACCTAAACGGGGAAACTCTTGCAAAAGACAATCCCGTGCTAAATTGTTTCAAGTTGAAACATAAATGCCGAACGACTATCCCATTTGGGAGTACACCTAAGCAGGTGGAAATGGTAGGGGTCCATCATTGGATCGTGATATAGTCTCATCTGTATGGCGACATACAGCAGTTCATAAGTGAGCGGGCTAGGCTTAGCGAACCTAGTCGAAGATCATGTCAGGCGACCTTTTTCTCGGAATCCCCTTCAACATCGCAAATTATGCTCTATTAACTCATCTAATCGCATTTGAATGTGGATTAGAGGTAGGGGATTTTATCCATACGATTGGTGATGCCCATATTTATACAAACCATATCGAGCAGGTGAATTTACAGTTAAGTCGTGAGCCGCGTCCGTTCCCGGCATTAAAATTAAATCCTGCAGTTAAATCTGTTTTTGATTTTGAAATGGATGACATTGAAATCGTTGGGTATGAACCACATCCAACTATTAAAGCACCAGTTGCCGTATAACATAATTCAGCAGAATTCCCTACCTTTATTAGTGGGGAGGAATGAAAAAAATGTTCAAATTTGCTTGGAGCGACTGAAAAAAGTTATAGTCTCCGGCGGATCCACGATTTTTCAAAGGACATTTTTCGAGCTGTAAAATCAAAGACTAAGAACGCCACATCCTGTGGCAACGTCTATATGACCCACTTCCTGTAGGTCTAAAAATCTGGCGCAAATACAACAAGACGTATTTGATTGTAATTCCTATTTCTATGATCCTAAGGTATAATCGACCTTAGGATCTTTTTAGTTAGGAGAATATATATGATATCATTACTAGTTGCAATGGACAGAAACCAATTAATCGGCAAGAACAATGATCTACCATGGCGTTTACCTGCAGATTTAGCTTATTTTAAAAGAGTAACGATGGGGCATACCATTATTATGGGACGTAAAACTTATGATTCAATCGGACGCCCCCTTCCAGGACGCGAAAATATTATCGTAACACGTGACACTTCGTATAAGGCAGAAGGCTGTAAAGTGATTCATTCCATCGAGGAAATTGTAAAAATGAATCAACAAACTGACCAGGAGCTATTTGTAATCGGCGGGGCGGAAATTTTTAAAGAAATCCTACCACATTCAGACCGTCTGTACATAACTGAAATTAATAAAGAATTTGAAGGAGATACCTATTTCCCAGCGTTTGAAAAAGACAAGTGGAAGGTTACTTCAAGAGAACAGGGGATTAAGGACGAGAAGAATCCTTATGATTATACGTTTTTGGTATACGAAAAAATCCCACAAAATTAATGAAAGCAAACTAAAACGCTATGATTTCTCATTGAAGAAACATAGCGTTTTTTATAATTTGTCTCGATTCTTTTGGAGTAAGTAAGAGAGAGGATTACGTATATAATTAAACTTGTATAAGCAATACGTGAAATAGATAGAATGGTAATTATTATCTACAAAAAGGAGCTTATACTATGAAGAAACTAACATTAAGTATGGCTATTATCTTTTTTTTATTAACTATTACTGGCTGCAATGCCGACGATGAAAATGTAACCAAGGTTCCTGAAGAAGTACCCGTTGAGGAGGAAGGAACGAAAAACCAAATCAACACAGATCAAACGAAGGAAAATCTATTTAACTTTACAAACTTCGATTTGGATGTAGAATACGCTGAAAATAAGGAATATGACGTGGATTATGAAAGTGAAAGCAATGGATTGGAAGCGGAAATCAAGGATGATATATCAAATACACAGATAAAAGGTGACGAAGCATTTGAAGTGCTAAGACCAATTTTTGAACAATTAAAATTTGATAAGGATACACCAAATGAAGAAGTAGTCTCAGAAGTGACGAAAGCCTTTGATTTAGATGAAGACTTCCAAAAGTTTGAGCTAGAAGTTAAGTTTCTTGATGGGACTGAGAAGGAGTATAATAACTGAATTAATCATAAGGCTTAGAGATAATATTTCTCTAAGCCCTTTTAAATCCGAGCCTTTTTTATGAGATAAACGGTACGTCTACGACATAAAATAAGATGCTAAAGAACATCGCGGCACTTCCCGCTAATACAAATAAATGCCAAATTGCATGGTTAAATGGCAGCTTTCTCCAAACATAAAAGACAGCTCCAACTGTGTAGAGGATTCCACCAGTTAATAGCAACATAAAGCCATTAAACCCGATGCTTTCATATAAAGGCTTAATGCCAACTATGATTAACCACCCCATCAGAACATAAAAAACCGTTGAGAGAATCATAAACTTTTCAACGAAGAAGACTTTAAACACAACTCCAACAATCGCTAGTCCCCATACAATTCCGAAAAGAGTCCAGCCTAACCAGCCTCCTATTGAAACGAGAACGAAGGGAGTATATGTTCCAGCAATTAATAAATAGATCGCTGAGTGATCTAGTATCGCGAACAGCTTTTTCACTTTCGGGTGTGTGATGCTGTGTAATAGCGTTGAAAATAAATACAGCAGTATCATGGATGCCCCGAAAATAGAGAAGCTAACAATATGCAAGACGTTTCCATATTTCACAGCAAATACGATTAACATCACGAGGGCAGGAATGCTTAATAAAACTCCTATACCATGTGTGATGGCATTTGCAATTTCTTCTTTTAATGATTCTTGTCGAAATGTCATATTTATCACCTCTTGTTACATCTTTCTCCAATCATACTGCTAATAAAATCAGAATACAAATGACATTCGTAATATATCCCCCCGCTAAAATAGAAAAAAATTTCATAAAAATGAATGGTAGCGATTTCATTTCGAAAAGTAATACAATATTTAGAAAATTTTACTCCAGATAGGCTAATTCATGTTATAATGAACAAATTAAATCATTGCTGTACAGTGTTGTTGTAGAAATAAGCGAAGCGAAAGGGGATATGGGACTCATGGCACAAGAGGTAAAACAAAAACTAGATGGGATCCATGTAGAGGATATCATAAAAGCGAATCAAACATTGAAGGATGTTATAATCCATACACCTTTACAAAGAAATGAATTACTATCTGAACGTTACGAATGTAACTTATTGATAAAAAGAGAAGATTTACAAATTGTCCGTTCTTTTAAAATAAGGGGAGCCTATAACCGGATTAAAAATCTTTCGGAGCAGGATTTAAAAAATGGCGTTGTTTGTGCGAGTGCTGGAAACCATGCACAAGGCGTGGCTTTTTCCTGCTTTGCTTTAAAAATTCAAGGTAAAATCTTTATGCCATCCACGACACCAAGACAGAAAGTTTCTCAAGTAGAGGCTTTTGGACGGGAATATGTAGAGATTATTTTAACAGGCGATACTTTCGACGACTCTTATGAAGAAGCTGTAGCATGTTGTGACAAAGAAAATCGTACATTTATCCATCCATTTAATGATGCTGATGTTATGGCAGGTCAAGGAACAGTAGCGGTAGAAATTTTAAATGATTGTGCAGAACCAGTGGATTATGTATTTGCAGCGATTGGTGGGGGCGGACTTATTTCAGGAATTTCAACCTATATGAAGAGCATCTCCCCTGAAACAAAGATTATTGGTGTTGAGCCTGAAGGTGCAACAAGTATGAAGACTTCAATTGCCAACGGGGCGGTTACTACATTGCCTAAAATTGATAAATTTGTTGATGGTGCAGCTGTTAAAACGGTTGGTGAAAAAACATTTGAAATCAGTAAAAAGCTTGTTGACGATATTATTCCTGTCCCTGAGGGAAAGGTATGTACAACTATTTTGGACCTATACAATGAAAATGCCATCGTCGCTGAACCAGCAGGGGCATTATCAATTGCAGCACTTGATATGTACAAGGAGCAGATTAAAGGAAAAACAGTCGTCTGTGTACTAAGTGGTGGTAACAATGATATCAGCAGAATGCAGGAAATAAAAGAACGTTCAATGCTCTATGAAGGCCTACAATGCTATTTTATTGTGAATTTTCCACAAAGAGCAGGTGCATTGCGGGAGTTCTTACTTGATGTACTTGGACCAACAGATGATATTACTCGTTTTGAATACACAAAGAAAAATAACAAAGATAATGGGCCTGCATTAGTAGGGATTGAATTAAAAGCGAAGGATGACTACCAAGCATTAGTAAACCGAATGGAGAAAAAAGGGTTCCCATTCCGCGAGTTAAATAAAGAAAATACATTATTTAATTTGTTGATTTAAATTCAATAATTCTACATTTTTAGACAAAGACGTAATGCTTGTTTTCATGTATAATATAAGAAACGGGTGAAAAAGGACTGATAGTTTGCTATTCAAAAGCCTAGAGTTCAAAAATAGTTATGGACATAAGGTAAAAGTAATTGAAATTCCAGTATTAGAGGAAGGCAACACATATCGCTTTATGCTCGATTTTCGTTTGCAAGCATATTTGTCGAAAATTATGACGAAATCAAGTCCAGGTCAAATCTATTCGTTTCGAGAATATTTGAAGACAGTGCTAAAATGGACTGATTATGAACGGATTTTCAAACTAGATATTTTAAAACATAATGCATAGTTTTAGAATGAGCTGATTTTAAAACATTAAAATCAGCTCTTTTTTTCTGGTTAGGTATAAATTGTAAGCAAGCCCCCCGTTATAAATTGGATAAACTATTTTTATAATAGCTGTACCAGACGTAGGAAGTGAACGTATGACAAAAGTAAAAATCGTAACAGATTCTACAGCAGATTTATCAGAGGATCTAGTAAAAGAACTAGGAATCGAAGTTGTTCCCTTATCAATCACGATTGATGGAGAAACGTTTTTAGACAAGGTAGACATTACTCAACAAGAATTTTTAGCGAGAATGAAGCAATCTGTCGAATTGCCAAAGAGCTCTCAGCCAGCAGTTGGGCATTTCGTCGAGCTTTATGATCAGTTAGGAAGTGATGGCAGCGAAATTATCTCCATTCACATGACAGGTGGGATGAGTGGTACAGTTACATCTGCTGAGAATGCTGCTAATATAAGTGAATCGAGTGTAACCGTAATAGATTCAATGTACATTTCAAGGGCTTTAGCATTTCAAGTTATCGAAGCTGCAAAAATGGCAAAAGCGGGACAAACGAAAGAGCTAATCGTGAAACGAATCAATGAAATTAGGGAAAACTCAACTTTGTTTGTAACCGTTGATACTTTAGAAAACCTTGTAAAAGGCGGGCGGATTGGAAAAGGCAAGGCATTTATTGGTTCTTTACTGAACATTAAACCAATTGCTTCTTTACAGGACGGCGTCTATACTCCAGTTTCAAAGGTAAGAAGCCATGCACAAATCGTGAAATACTTAAGCAAAAAATTCGCTGAAGATGTAAGTAATAAAACGATAAAAGGTGTAGCGATTGCTCAAGTTGATGCAATAGAACTTGCGGCAAATTTAAAAGAGGCCATCAAAAAACTAACCGGATATGAAAAGGTTGATATCGTTGAAACTACTCCAGTGATCAGCACCCACACTGGCCCAGGTGCAATTGGATTTATGTATTACGCGGAATAGGACAAAAAGGACGTGTGATTTCACACGTCTTTTTTAGATTTCAGGCTGTGGAGTTGGTGTTGGGTTCGCATAGCCTTCTTTATAGGTTTCATCGATCATAGCTCGTATTTCACTTGGTGATTTCCCGTTTGAATATTCAAGTACGGCTGTAGCTGCGATTTCTAGGCAAACGTTACATTTTGTACCGTGATCATCCCATACAACTGCGTCGCCTTTATTCTCATGGATAAAGCAATCGTAATTATCTCGATGTCCAACAGAATCAGCACAGCCACAATAGCAAGGCATTGATTCAAGTAAATCTTTGTGCATTGCTGCAGCTTTATATATTGTTACTAGTTCCTCTGACTTGTCATCTAAAAAGGAGGGCATCACATCAATTGAGGCTGTTTCCTCACGTATATCTCCGATTACATGGTCTTCACCTTGGGACTCATGACTTTCTCCATTTTGGGAGCAACCAACCATACCAAACACGAGGACGAGCGTGAGAAGGACAGATAATTTTTTCATTTCAAACAACCTTTCCAATGTTTATGTATGCCTATTTTAACATAATCCATGTCCCTAAAATATCTGTTCACCGTTTTGTCATATACCAAATGCAAAAGGCGCCCAAATTCCAGTTAAGTGCAGGCAAGTCCCATGCCTATCACTGCAAGCCTAGCCGTCCTGGAATGGGCGACAAGCACAAGAAAAGTGCTGAAAGATAGGCGTTTTTGCCTTCAGAAGCGAATGACTTGTGACCCCGAGCCGAGAGGGTGTGGAGCTTGGCAAAGAAAAAAGGATATCGATATCGATATCCTTACTTATCTTCAGATTCTTCATCTGATAAGTCTAATTTTTCTCCACCAATCGAGATATAAGAGAAAATATCTAAATCTGGCTTAGCTTTTGCCATACCTTGAATGTACGGTGTGATCGTGTCTTTAAAATCTTTACTTACACCCAATTCCTCACAGTGTCCATAGACATACATTTTTTTATCGTCAAAGAAAAACGAGATATAGCCAAGTGCTTTTTTTTCTTGATTGACTATGTTTAGTATTTGACATTCTTCTTTGATAACCTCTGGAGAAACAAAAATTTGCAAAGGTCAACCTCTCCTTTATCATATTAGGTAAACTGAAGTTTTTTGAACAGGGAATCATTTGTTTCTTTTTTAGGATTTTTCTTTTTAACATGAATTAGGAGCATACATAAAAGCCCAACTACAAGTGTTAAAGATGCAGTTGTTAAAAACATTCCGGCTCTTGACCAACTCATTAACCATCCGTATATAGGTGGACCAATGGCCACTCCTAAGAACCGAACAGAACCATAAAGTGAAGTAACAAATCCTCGCTTTTCGGATGAAACAGATCCCGTTATGAAGCTGTTTATACAAGGTAATACAAGCCCAGTTCCGATACTGCTGATTGCCAAAACGGCAATAAACGGTATTAAGCTCTCAAAAAAGACTAATAACGCAAACGATATAGTCATGAGGATAAGCCCAATGATGATAAGTTTCTTCATCAAAGGCATCTTTTTACCGATTTTACTACCTGTAATATACGATGTTGTTGTCATACATAATAATGGAATTGCTAATATTGCTCCTTTAAGTACACCATCTGTATCATACGTTTTTTCTAATACATCTGATAAGTAAAAGAGAATCCCAAAAAGGGTGAATAAGCATGTTGCTCCAGCTAAATATGCTGTGAATAACCATCTGCCTTCATGTTTAAACACTGAAAACAATCCGCGCACATACTTTTTTAGTGGGGGTGGTTCTTTCTTGTGCTTTTTCTCTTTAACAAAAAATATCGTGAGAAGAACGGAAATTAAGCAAAAAATTGGGAATGCAAAAAAGGCAGCATACCAAAATAATAACGCTAGAAAGGAACCGATAATTGGTGATATTACCTTCCCAAAGCCATTTGATGCCTCCACGAGTCCTAATACTCGGCTTTGTTTTCCCCCTTTAAATAAATCTCCAGTAAGCGCCATTGCGATAGGTGCTGTTCCTGCGGCACCGATACCCTGCATAAGCCTACCAGCCATGATCCAAAAATAAGGACTAGAAAACCATGCTGCTGCAGCACCAGCGAGCAATCCCCCTGTACCGTAAAGAATCAATGCTGGTATAATAACAGCTTTTCTTGAAAAACGATCCGAGAAATAACCGAGTAGTGGAATAGAGATCGCCGCTGCAACTGAAAATGTTGTGATTACAAGACTCACCTGAAATTGGCTGATATCTAGCTCTTTTTGCATTTGTGGTAATACAGGAATGAGCATCGAATTACCAAGTACCAGGATTAGTGGAATTGAACTAATCGCAACAATTGTCATTGCTGAATTTTTTTGATTTGACAAGTTTTTGCATCTCCTTCTTTTACGGTATGTAAAAGGCTGGATGAACTTCATCCGTTTCCCTCTTGTCATTGTCGTTAAAATCAATTATTGCTTTACTAGTTTTTCAATATCTCACGAAACCTATTCTGTAAGTAGTTTCCAAATGAACAGTGCCCAGAAAAGCCCAATCTATACACCCTTTACCTATTTTTGAATAACATATCAACTGTAAGATGATGGGTATTTGTAATGAAAATAGAACAGAAGCCTATGAAAAATTGGGCAAATGTAGTGAGGATTTTTTATCCTTACGTTGGACTAAGGAGGAGTTATTCCTATGGATTTTTTAGATGTTCCTTTACGAACACAGGGAGAACGTAGCTATGGACTTACCTCAATCGCTGATTTTGGTACTCCAATAGGTCAATTAGAGGCTTATCTACAGGATTATCATACGTATATCGATATCGCGAAAATTGGGATTGGCTCCGCTTATGTGACCCCGAACCTACAAGAAAAAATCAACCTCTATAAAAAAAACAATGTCATTCCTTATTGTGGCGGAACCCTTTTTGAAAAATGCTTTCTACAAGAGAAACTTGACGAATATGTACTAAGTTTACAAGAGCTAGGGATTGAATGGATTGAGGTCTCAAATGGAACAATTGACATCCCACTTCATAAGAGAATTTCATTAATCAAAAAACTAAAGCAACATTTTAATGTAATCGCAGAGGTTGGTTCAAAAGATCAAGATAAAGAAATACCTTTATCTGAGTGGGAAAATGAGATTAATTTATTGCTGGCAACAGGTTGTAAATATGTTATTACTGAGGGGAGAGACTCAGGTACAGCAGGTATTTATAATCGCTCGGGCAATGTCAACATGGATCTAATTAATCAAATATCTCAAAATATTGACGTAAATAAGGTGATATTTGAAGCCCCAACTCCCAAACACCAAATGTTTTTTATTAATCAGTTTGGAACAAATGTCAACCTCGGCAATGTAAAAATAAACGATGTACTCGTTTTAGAGGCACAAAGACTTGGACTACGAAGCGAAACATTTTTCCTGGGTGAAAAGACATGGAACTTACCTTAATCAGGCATCTTCCAACTGAATGGAACGAAAAGGGAGTTCTCCAGGGTAGCAAGGATATTCCTATTATAGAGCTTACTGACGCTAACAAAAAGGCAATCGAAACCAATAAAAAATTGTTAAAACCAACATACTCATTGATTTTAACAAGTGAATTATCTCGCACTCAACAAACAGCGAAGTGCTATGGATATGAGCGTTTTAAAATAGAGCCACTGTTAAATGAGCTTAATTTTGGAGAATTTGAAGGGAAAGAAAAGAGGCTGCTCACCGAAACGTATAAAGATGAGTGGTTTACACGTCCAGGTGAAATCATGCTTGGGGAAAAGATTTCAAACTTGGAAAAAAGGGTGCACACATTTTTACACAAATACAAGGATTTTGAGTCGATTTTAGTATTTGGTCATGGTTCTTGGATACGGGCATGTGTATCCTGTCTTACATTCGGAGCTATCAATAACATGAACCAGCTAGAGATAAAAAACAATCAGTTGCTAACGATCAACGTGCGAGAGGAGGAACACAAGATTGAGCGTCATCACATATGAAAATTGGAGTGAGGAAAGGGTAAAGGATGTTGTCAACAGCAACAAAGATTATTATGACATTTTAAAATGGGCATATCGAACATATGCAGCAGAAGACATCGTCTACGCATGTAGCTTTGGAGCAGAGGGTATTGTGCTCATTGATTTGATTGCTAAGGTCAATAAGGCTGCCAGAATTGTCTTTTTAGATACAGGACTTCACTTCAAAGAAACGTATGAACTCATTGATAAGATCAAAGAAAAGTATCCTACTCTAAATATTGAACTAAAAAAACCTGCCTTAAACCTAGAAGAGCAGGCAAAAAAGCACGGGGATGAGCTATGGAAAACCAATCCTAATTTATGTTGTCAGATTCGAAAAATTGAACCTCTACATGAAGTTTTAACATCTACCAAGGCTTGGATTTCGGGACTACGGAGAGAACAGGGGCCAACCCGCAAAAATACGGAATACCTAAACAAAGATGAAAAATTTAAGAACATTAAAATCTGTCCCCTTATTCATTGGACTTGGGACGATGTTTGGACATATATTAAGCTGAACAATCTCCCCTACAATGAGTTGCATGACAAAGATTATCCAAGTATTGGTTGTGCACCATGCACAAATCGAGTATTGAATGGAGATTTGCGTTCAGGAAGATGGGCCAATTCTGATAAAACAGAATGCGGTTTACATGTGAAATAACGAAATAGGTAATGGAGGTTTTTAAAGTGTCATTAAGTACGCCACATGGCGGTTCGCTGGTAAATCGTTTCAATCCAACTTTAAATGTTGAAGACATTGATAAACAAATTGAACTGAGCAACATGGAGTTAAGTGATTTGGAATTAATAGCAGTTGGGGCATATAGTCCGCTTGAGGGGTTTATAGGTAAAGAAGACTATGAATCGATTCTACACTCAATGAGACTTTCAAACGGTTTACCGTGGTCAATTCCTATCACTTTGGCGGTTGATAAGGCAACGGCAAAAAAGATCTCAATCGGAGAAAAGGTTCAATTAGTACAAAATGGTAAGGCTTATGGGGTCATAGAAGTGTCTGAAAAGTATGTACCAAATAAAGAAGCAGAAGCCTTTAATGTGTATCGTACGACGGAAGATGCACATCCGGGGGTTAAACGATTGTATGAAAGACCAAGTGTGTATATTGCGGGTCCGATTCAAATGATAAAGCGTCCAAAAAAGGAAAGGTTTGAAACCTTTTACTTGGACCCCATCGAAACAAGAGCGGTGTTTGAGCATCTTGGTTGGAAGAAAGTAGTCGGATTTCAAACAAGAAATCCAGTCCACCGAGCACACGAGTATATTCAAAAATCTGCATTAGAAGTTGTAGATGGATTATTTTTAAATCCATTAGTCGGAGAAACGAAATCGGACGATATTCCAAGTGATATTAGAATGGAAAGCTATATGGTTCTCCTAGAAAAATATTACCCAAAAAACAGAGTGTTCTTATCGGTATTTCCGGCTGCAATGCGTTATGCTGGGCCTAGAGAAGCGATTTTTCATGCTTTAGTAAGGAAGAATTATGGTTGTACTCACTTTATAGTCGGTCGGGATCATGCAGGAGTGGGAAATTATTACGGAACATATGATTCACAAACAATTTTTAGTCATTTTACAGAAGATGAACTAGGAATTTTGCCATTGTTTTTTGAGCATAGTTTTTTCTGTAGAAAATGTGGGAATATGGCGTCCGCAAAAACATGTCCTCATAGTAAAGAAGACCATGTTATATTATCGGGCACAAAGGTACGTGAAATGCTAAAAGCGGGTAAAAAACCACCAAAGGAATTTAGTAGACCAGAAGTAGTTGAAGTCCTCATTAGAGGAATGGCAGAACAATACACAAAGATATAAGGTGGGAAATATGGGCGAAGAACAATATATTATATGGCATCAATCAACAATTACGAAGAATGAGCGACAACAACAAAATCAACATAAAAGCTGTGTGATTTGGTTTACTGGACTATCAGGTTCAGGTAAATCCTCATTAGCAAATGCCCTTGACAAAGAGCTTTTCTCACTAAATGTACAAAGCTATGTCCTTGATGGTGACAATATTCGTCATGGATTAAATGCTGGCCTAGGATTTAGCAAACAGGACAGGAAAGAAAATATACGTAGGATAGGTGAGGTATCAAAGCTATTTGTTGATAGTGGGCAAATCGTTTCAACAGCATTCATTTCACCGTTTCGAGAGGATCGAGATCAGGTGAGAGCCTTGTTTCCTGACGGCGAATTTATCGAAGTATATGTGAAATGTCCAATTACTATTTGTGAAAATCGTGATCCAAAGGGTTTATATAAAAAAGCAAGGAATGGAGAGATATCCGAATTTACAGGAATAAGCTCTCCATACGAAGAACCCTATCGTCCAGAGTTGATTTTAGAGACAGATAAATTAACCATTTCACAATCAGTTGGAACAATTATTAACTATTTAAAAGAGAGGGAAATTCTGTTGAAGTAAGAAAGTACATTTGGCTTTCTTACTTTATTTTTTTCTCCACCCCAGTGATGGTGTATTGATAAACGAAGGTGCTCTAAGATGATAGATTACATCAATGATATTAGTTGATACTGTTTGGCATATAATCGCATAAAAAACGATAGGGATATCGATTACTGATGCTGTTAATAAGAAAATGAAAAAGTTTAACCATAGCATGACTTTACCAGGAGACCAATCATTGTATTGAGCAATCATTAATGTTGGAATAACCATTCCGCCACTGGATGAACCACTTCGGATTAAAAGTCCGACTCCAACACCAAAAATCACTGCCCCACTTAATAGATCCAGCCAGAAGAACGGGGTTAAGAAGGATCCAAGAGTAGATACATAACTCACTGTCACTGAAGTAATCGTCACGGCAATCATCGTTTTTACCGTCCATGAAAACCCAAAGTATTTTAAAGCAAGAATTAAAAAGGAAAAATTGACTATCCAAAGGGATATGCCTAGAGGCAATTGAACCCAGTGATTCAGTAGTATCGCAAGCCCCGCAGCACCACCGGAAGGAATATTATGAGGAAATAAAAATAAGGACATACCGAGCCCCTGTAAAAATGCGCCGATTACAATACATATGTAGGTAATAATAATTTTAGGCATTTGAATAAAAACCTTTCCAACCAGTATAATAGAACCTCATAACCGATAACCTCCCAAAACTCACTCTCCTTGTCCATTTTATGATGACAAGCTGTTTGATATGTTCGAAAATTGTTCACAGCTATTTTGTTGTAAGTTTGTCACATATTCTTTAAAATGAGATATTGAATGGAAAAATGACGAATGTAGGTGAAAACGTGAAAAGAATAAAATTTTTTGTTATGATTGCCCTTATTTTTATTTTAGCTGCTTGTGGAAATAGTGGTATCGCAAATCCGCTGAACTATGAGGTTTCCGATTTCTCCTATGTAGATCAGAATGGCGAGGATTTTAGCCTTAAAGATTTAGAAGGAAAAGTATGGATAGCGGATATGATCTTTACACAGTGTGACACGGTGTGTCCACCAATGACCGCACATATGGCTAAGCTTCAAGGAATGGTAAAAGAAGAGGATCTAGATGTTGAATTTGTTTCCTTTTCAGTTGACCCAGAAGTTGATACGCCTGAAATGCTGAAGGAATATGCAGAAAGCTATTCGGATGATTTATCAAACTGGCATTTATTAACTGGATATACAATGAATGAAATCACAGTATTTGCAAAAGACAGCTTTGCTGCCTTAGTTGCAAAACCAGAGGGTGAAGACCAGGTGGTGCATATGACTAAGTTCTATTTGGTAGACCAAAATGGAACAGTGTTAAAGGATTATGATGGAGTTTCAGATACTCCATATGAAGAAATTATCGCAGACATAAAGAAAGTACAATAGTTGATTGTAATAGGACTCCTGGCCGGAGTCCTTTTTGCTTACCTCTCAATCCTCTGCAGATTCAACGCCGTCAACAACGATGGTTTCTAGTTCTTTCCAGAACAACTCGTGACTAGTAAATGTCATACAGCCACTTGAGATTTGTTCTGGGAATTCTTGTTTTGAATTCTGTTGTTTTTCATGATCTTTTTCCATATCAAATACATCCTTTCAAATTTTATTGAATGTACATAGTTTTTTTAAAAGTTTCTACTTTTATCTTGCCTTACTTTTCCAAAATAATTTTCAATTAAAATAGAGAAAATGAAACTGTAAATGATTGTTAAGGGGATGCATCCATGCTCGCAAAAATGAAGCTGTGCGTGATTACTATTTGGACAATTCTTGATCCGATTTATTATGGACTTACAAGACTTACATATGTAGAGAATAAAGAGATTTTGCGGGTTAAAGTAACAAAATATAAAGGACGTTCCTGCATTCTTGCTGATGGAACCGAAATAAAGAAAAACGATTTGTTAATAAAAATTCATTTGCATAATGTAGTTTTACTTAGAGAGTTGATTTGCATTCAAGGAGAAACTTCGAAGGCTAGAATGATATACAAGCAAGTGAAGCAGGCGTTACCTGGGGTAGCCGAGTATTTACTTAACCATCCAAAAAGGGATGAGATAAAGGGACTTATTGGTATTACTGCACTAAACAAAGGCAGCAAACGACTTGGTTTTGAAACTGTAGCGATATCAAACAAAATCTATCTTTGGTTTAAATTAATTGTATTTCTTCCCATGTATTGTATGGCAGTTTCAAATATGTCAGCGCAAAGTATCCGTAGACAGCCGATGTATTTATTTATGTCTAAAGATACATTGTATAAACTTTATTCAGAAAGGTCTCAAACTTCATAAGTGGGATGAATATAGAAAAGACACTAGCTGAATAAAATTAGAACCCCGACGAATGCCACAGAATTTAAAAGGGAAATTTCGATCAATAAGATCAAAGACTAGAAACGCCGTGGCAGCGACTTTATGACCCACTTCATTTAGGTCTAAATCTGGCGCCTAATGACTTAGTAATTTGATTTGTAATTCTTAGGTATCCATTCATTACCACTGCTTTTTTCGAATTCTATTATCTATAATGGAAGGAGAAAAGGTGGTGTTTTTTTGTGAAAATTTTTATCGCTCTTATCGCTATCATAGTAGTTTTCTACTTTCTTAGAAAAGCTAATAAAAATACGTATAAAGTGATTGTTAACAAAATTTCTGTAAACCCAGAACCACAATATGTGAACTCAACACAAGTCAATGTTCTCCACCTATCAGACTTGCATCTTGAAAATCTATCGATTACTCCGGATGAATTATACCGACAAGTGAAACATGAAAAAATCGATCTAATAGCCATAACTGGTGATTTCTTGGATCGCCAACGCAGTATTCCAAAACTGGTTCCATATCTAGATATACTAAATAAGATTGCACCGAAACATGGTATTTATGCTGTGTTTGGGAATCACGATTATTTTTTACGAAAGAAAAACTTTGAAAAACTTAAACGGATGTTGGAAGAACATGGGGTGAGAACATTTCAAAATGAAAATGAGTCACTCATGATTCATGGACATCGTCTGAATTTAATTGGAATTGATGATTACAGCTCGAAACGAAGTAATCTACTAGAGTCTTATTCAGCCTTAAAAGCGGGCTATAATCTTGTATTAACCCACGATCCAAACCTTGTTTTGCAGATGAAGGGGTATCATTTTGATTATCTTTTATCAGGTCATTTTCATGGTGGACAAATTTGTTACCCGAAGCCTTATCATTTGGTGAAAATGGGGAAACTTGTTAGAATGAAGATGATAAAAGGATTCCATACACATGATGGAAAACCATTTTACATTAACGAGGGATTGGGCCAAACAGGACTAAATATTCGCGTTCGAAGCAATCCTGAAATTACCATTCACACGCTAACGCTGGGAGCAAAAGAAGCAGCGGAAAAACACGCAATATAAGCGAAGACGTCCAAATAGACGTCTTTTTTCATCATCTATTGAATGAATTGTCCAAACTTTTATGAAGATTGAAATTATTACACTGAATAGAAGATATTTCAACGAAACATGAATCCTTACAGGTTTTTTTACGTATGCTATAATACTAAACTTGTAGACAACAGTCTGGAAAGAAATGTGGTGAGCAAGTTGAATAATTCGTTATTAGCCATTATTATCACTAGTTTATTATTAAGTGGTTGTTCAGGTGGAATAGCTGCAACAGCAACAGGTACAGCCACCGGTGATCATGATACAGGTCTAACTCCAAAGAGTGAAATCCCAGATGATTTTATCCCAAGAGAACTTCGTATTGCATCAATTGGCGATTCATTAACTAAGGGTGTCGGCGATGAAACGAATCAGGGGGGCTATACTTCGCTGTTGGAGGAAAAGCTTCTTAATGAAAAAGATGTAAAATCAGTTACTCTGGAGAATTTTGGTGTGAAAGGTCATAAAACAACTGACCTTCTAAATCGACTGCAAAATGAGGAAGTTCAAGAAGGAATTGCGGATGCTGACATCATTATCATTACAATAGGTGGAAATGATATAATGAAAATTGTGAAAGAGAACCTTTTTGATTTATCATTATATGTGTTTGAGAAAGAACAGGCTAAATATGAGGTTCGTTTACAAAAAGTCCTCGAAAATATTAGAAGCCATAATAGTGAAGCCGAAATCGTACTGGTTGGGCTGTACAATCCGTTTGGTTGGTTTATTGACCTTTCTACGGAAATTAATACAATTGTAGACAATTGGAACGAAGGTAGTGAAAGAGTTCTTTCAACATTTGACCATACTAAATTTGTAGTCGTAGACGATGTTTTCAGTCAAACGAGTGATAATCTCTTATCAGAAGATGAGTTTCATCCGAACGCAAAAGGGTATAAAATAATAAGTGAAAGGATTTTTGAAGCAATCATAAATGAGTGATTACCTTCGTAAAGGGGGTCTTTGATGAATGTAAAAAATAAATGGAAGTTTCTTTTTCTCACACTGTTAGCTCTTAATCTCGTGTGTGTGCTTATCTTTCTCGGGTTGCTTTTTTCACCGAATAAAGAAGTGTCCCCGAAGGAAAAGGTCATTTCCACGAATCATGTAAATCTGTCAGTCGAAACGAATAAAGAGGACTTAACGAGAGTAATCAATAATTTTTTGAAAAAAGAGGCAAAAGATAACCCCCTAAATTATAAGGTTTTGTTAACGGAACGGGTGATGCTCCTTGGAACGATTACTGTTTTCGGGAAAGAAATAGATATGGTTATGACATTTAAGCCTGAGGTAATTGAAAATGGAGATTTACTATTACAACAGGAGGCCTTTACAGTTGGTCAAGTGAGTTTACCTGTTTCATTTGTACTTAGGTATATTAACGACTATTATAATCTTCCAGAGTGGGTTCAAATTGATTCAAAAAAACAAGATATCTATGTCTATTTGTCCGAAATGAAAATGAAAAGCGATATGAAGGTGTCAGTCGAAACCTTTAATCTAAGCAAGGACGAGTTACGGTTCAAGTTGCAAGTTCCAATAGACTAGTAAGCAAACCAATGATTGGTTTGCTTTTTTTTATTGAAATATTTTAACCATAGAATTAGTACAATCCCAATCATCATATCTATTTAAGGAAAGGTGAAGAAGGGAGGGTGGGGGATGGCCGATCCAATTGTTACAAGGTCATTGGATGAGATACGTTTTTGGTCTAGGATAATGAAGGAGCACGCTTTGTTTTTGAGTTTGGGTTTTACGTATGAACAACAACAATTAATTAATGAAGCAAAGAATTTTATTACGGTGTTTGAGAGAATTGAGGAAAAGCTAGCTCGGTTTTCGGTTAATTCGGAATTAAGTCAAGTACAAGCGTTTAATAATGAAGTGTATCAAGCTGCTGCTTCTATATGGGCTTATAAAAGAAAGGTATTAGGGTTAACTTTACGTTGTGAGATTAGAACAAACAATTACCCTTTGTTAGTTGATCATATTAGCAGGGAAGCAGCCTATTTTGCTAATCGGTTAAAAGAACTTAATCAAGGAATTCTTGCGCCAAAACCAGAAGCTATTATTCAGGAAAATGTGTTTTTCCTTCGAATTATGGCTGATCATGCAAAATTTATCGGACATTTGTTAGACCCTTCGGAACGAAAGCTTGTTGACCAAGCTAGAGAGTTCAGCCATGATTTCGATCAATTGTTATTTCAAGCAATTGACTTAGATTCAATGCGACCACAGTCGGAAACAAAACCAATTTTAACTCAGTTTTTAGATCAAAATAGAGTATCAGTTGCCTCATTAAGAGATTTTAAGAAAACTGCGAGGGAGCTAATTGAGGCCTGTCGCATAAAAAGTAATATTCATCCTCTGTTAGCTGATCACACCTTTAGAGAAGCTGAAAGATTTTTAGAAATAATTGATTTATTTGAGTCGAGTTTACTAAAGAAATAAATAACGTTGTAACAGTAAGAGCAAATCGATGTTGATTTGCTCTTATTTTTACTTAATTAAAGGAATGGAGCATTTTTTTGTGGAAGAAGTATGGATATAATAATCGTAAGAGAGGTATTTTTATGGAAATGCAGTCGGAAAAATGGTTCCAAACTGTAGTTGAAAGTGCTGGTTATAAAATCACTGGGCCAATTGTAAAGGTTAAAGAGTCTGATTTTTGTTTGATTGTACGAATCCCAACGAATAATGGAGATCTTTATTTGAAAGAAAATGGGTTCGCCACCAAACATGAAGCATCATTGTCTAAGTATTTAGATGGGACATTAAAAGGTAAGACTGCTCGTATAGTAGCATCAAATGAATCAGAGGGTTGGTTTCTTATGAAGGATCTAAAAGGGCAACCCCTTCGGAAGCTAAAGGAAAAAGTTCTTTGGCAGCGAGCAATACAAGAATATGCAGAATTACAGATTATCCAAACGAATAATGTGGAAAGCCTTCTTGCACTTGGTGTACCCGACAGAAGGATTCCAATACTAAAACAAGAAATTGAGCAGTATTTACTAGACATGTGTCGAACAGGACTCTCAGAGGAAGAAACGAAAAAAGTCATGTCTCTCCAACCTGAATTTTTCGAGATGTGTGATTATTTGGGGTCGATAGTACCTGCTTCAATAGAGCATGGGGACCTTCATTCAAATAATATAAGACTAGTTAATGAGAACATCTCGTTTTTTGACTGGGGCGATACATCTGTTTCGCATCCATTTTTTAGTACTCGTATCTTCTGGCATGCGCTTGATACTTTGATCAAGGTAGAATCCGATTGGCTTAAAGTTGTTGAAGAATTTCGCCCATTCTATTTAGAGCCTTGGACAAAATTTGCACCTATGAAGGAATTAGACAGAGCGTTACGGATATCTGATGAATTGGCATGTGTACAGCGTGCACTCAGTTGGCATTTATATTTGACACCTTATAGCAAGAATAAAGTTGAATTTGCAGCTAGGCCAGCACAATGGTTACGGCTATTGATGGAGCATCGTACATTGGTTGGGAAGTGAACCGTATTAAGTATATAATATGGAATTCTATCGTGTAATTAATATCCTCCAGAAAGGTGAGCTGTTATATGATCTCTGAAATAACATCAAAAATGCGAATTAATAGGTCGGCAAATGAGGTGTTTGAAGCATTAGTAGACCCAGAAAAAATCGGAAACTACTGGTTTTCATCTGGGTCAAGCCGATTAGAAGAAGGAAAGAAAATTACATGGATTTATCAGGAATATAATGCCGAATTAACAATTAAAGTAGTAGAGGTAGAACAAGATAAAAGGATTGTGTACAAATGGGGGGAAGGTGAGCAGGAAACGACAGTAACTTTTTACTTGCAAAAAGAGCAACATGGAAGCGTTGTGCTTGAGGTAACAGAATCAGGTTTTAACATCAACGACGCAGAAATTGTGAACATTTTGTTAGGTCAAAAAGAGGGATGGATGTATATGCTTACTTGTTTAAAGGGATATTTGGAAAATGGTATCTCTACGCTGAGGGGGTCTTTAATTCATTAGGATTTTAAATGTGTGTTATGCTAGTATAATGGTATACATATTTTATTGGGGGTAATAAGATGGCTCTTCCACACTTTGAGGAGAACTTAAAAAAGTATGCGAAGCTTTTAGTAGCTAACGGACTTAATGTGCAAAAAGGTGATTGGGTTAAAATGACAATCACGGTAGATCAGGCTCCACTTGCTCGCCTTGTGACAAAAGAGGCATACGCATTAGGGGCTGAAAAGGTTATTGTAAAATGGTCGGACGATGAAATTACAAAAGAACACTATCTGAACCAGCCTGAAGAGGTGTTAACTGATATTCCTGAATATGAAATTCTAGAATCAGATGATCATGTTCTTAATCATAAGGTATGTCGACTTTCAATCGTTTCAAGTGACCCAGGCTTTTTAAGTGGGGTTGATTCTGCTAAAATTTCTGCCTATCAAAACAAAGCTGCGAAGGCTTTCAAAGTACAACGAGTTGCGACCCAAAACAATGATTTAAAATGGACAGTTGCAGCAGCTGCTGGAGCAGGGTGGGCGGCTAAAGTATTCCCAGACCTTGCAACAACTGAGGAGCAGGTCGATGCACTATGGGATCAAATTTTCAAAACATGCCGAGTGTATGAGGAAGACCCTGTTGATGCATGGGATGAACATACAAAAATCTTAAATGAAAAAGCAGCTAAATTAAATGAAATCCAATTTGATGCATTGCATTATCGGGCACCAGGTACAGATTTAAAACTAGGTTTACCAAAGAATCATATCTGGGAAAGTGCTAGAAGTTATAATCCTAAAGAAGAAGAATTTATCGCAAATATGCCAACTGAAGAGGTGTATACGGCACCAGATACACGTCGTATGGATGGTGTAGTTCGAAGCACGAAACCATTAAGCTATGCAGGCACATTAATTGAAGGCATTGAGGTTCATTTTAAAGATGGTAAAATTGTTGACATCTCCGCGGAAACGGGGGATGAAATTATGAAGAAGCTCGTATTTGATAATGAGGGTGGAACAGGTCTAGGAGAGGTAGCATTAGTACCAGACCCATCACCAATTTCTCAGTCAGGTATTACATTCTTTAATACGTTATTTGATGAAAATGCGTCAAATCACCTTGCAATCGGTGCAGCGTACCCTACAAATCTACAGGGTGGCACGAAAATGAATGAAGAAGAACTAAAAGAAAATGGCCTAAACGTGTCAACTGTGCATGTCGATTTTATGATTGGTTCAAGTGATATGGATATAGACGGCATTAAACAAGATGGTACAGTCGTTCCGATTTTCCGAAAAGGTGATTGGGCTATATAAAAATGAAACGAGGTCCAGGAGAAAGCGAATAAAGCATTTTCTCTTGGGCTTTTTTTATTTGGCGTGAATTTATTGGTGTTTGTCCATTTCTTCTTCAACTAAGGCATCTAATCTCTCAATCATCTTCTTCGCTTTATCCTCATCAATCTCACGATAGTGGTGAAGACCACCCTCTTCTTCATCAAGTTCATCCGCAAGCTTTGTGATGGCTTGGATTGGCGTACGTTTGATGAAACCTTCTTCGATGTAGGAGTCCGTGTGGAATAGTATCGCATAAGCAATTTCCTTGGCATACTTCGGATTTTCACCTAATCGAATCAATAATTTATGAGCTCGTTCTGCCCCTTTAATGGCATGAATATCATTTTCCTTGTACATGCTA
The DNA here is from genome assembly GCA_003640645.1 of Fredinandcohnia aciditolerans. Classification (GTDB taxonomy): domain Bacteria; phylum Bacillota; class Bacilli; order Bacillales; family Bacillaceae_L; genus Ferdinandcohnia; species Ferdinandcohnia aciditolerans. The sequence continues at coordinate 56,450 of QGHH01000017.1, forward strand.
TAATCCCATTTACCATTCTTATACCAAGTATAATGTCCCATATCATGCAGTAAAGCTGCCTTTGTAGCAAGATCGACAGAAACATTTTGCTGCTTGGCCATTTTGAATGCGTGGTAAGCACAAGCAATAGCGTGAGCCTTCCCAGAACGAGATAGGTATTTTTGCGCGATTCTGTGATTATAAATTTCCGTTAACGTAACATATCTCAATTTTTAAGGCCTCCCAAAAAAGATAAATTTTTTGAATCTTATCATGGTTGAAAGATATTAGCAAGAGAGAAACATCGAATTTTAAAGGAAATGAGTGGAAGAACAAAGCGAACGTGTTAAAATGGTTGTATTACTTGAGCGTGGTGATTTGTTTGTTTTTAAGAAGTGTAAAATTATTAGCGGAAAAAATACAAAATAAGCGGGAATATCCTTTTTCGATACCCAGAAATTAGAGGTTTCGAACAACTTGATTTCTATGAACCTGTTACGTTTTTTGTAGGGGAAAATGGGTCAGGAAAGTCCACTTTGCTAGAAGCAATTGCCCACCAGTGCGGGTTTAATAGCGGTGGAGGGGGAAGAAACAATTCCTACAATTTTGAAGAGGCGTCCCCAGCATTAAGTGAGTATATTCGACTCTCATGGATGCCAAAAATTAATCAGGGCTTCTTTTTACGGGCAGAAAGTTTTTTCCACTTTGCCTCGTATTTGGATCAATTGGCCGAGGAGGATCCTACTTTTAACTATGAGGGATATGGGGGAAGGTCGTTGCATGAACAATCCCATGGGGAGTCGTTTTTGTCGTTATTTTTAAATCGGTTTGGTGATCAAAGTATTTATCTTTTGGATGAACCTGAGGCGGCATTATCTCCAGCGCGGCAGCTTGCCTTTTTACGTGTGATACATGACCTCGCAAAAGGTGGAAATGCACAATTCATCATTGCAACCCATTCACCTATATTACTTGGATATCCGGGGGCTCAGATTTATAATTTTGATGCATCACCGATTGAGCAGATCGATTATGAAGAAACTGAGCATTATCAGATTACAATGGGGTTTTTGAATCGGAGAGAACGGTATTTGGATGAGTTGTTAAGAGACGATGAGGAGGAATAGATGAATGCAGATTCGGGTTGGCTTTGTTCATTGATAGATGATACAAATATGGGTATTAGTTCCCTGAATTAAAATGTTTTCAGGGACTGAGGGTACGATTAGATGGAATCGTACCCAGGGCTAAAATGATTTTGAAGATTGAGGTAAGATTAAGTGGTAATCGTAGCAGGTTTTAAAGGTTTCCGAGACTGAAGGTATGTTTAAGCATTAATCATACCTTCGTCATCTAGATTGGTAGATTGTTGAAACAATAGTCTCAGCCTATTCTTTTATGAAATAAAAAGACTACCAAACTGGTAGTCTAAAACAAACTAATAACAGCTCCGCCAATTGCACCTGTCACCACTACAATCCAAGGTGGTAGTTTCCAATAGACAAGCATGCTGAACAAAATGGCTGCGAATGCAAAATCGATTGGTGCAAACACAGTGTTGGTCCAAATCGGGTGATAGAAGGCAGAAATCAATATTCCAACCACTGCTGCGTTAACCCCCATTAATGCTCCTCTAATTTTAGGGTTGCGGCGTATTGAATCCCAGAACGGTAGTGTTCCTAAAATGAGTAGAAAAGCTGGTAGAAAAATAGCCACCGTCGCAAGTAGTCCACCTTGCCATCCATTGATCACAGCACCAAGATAGGCAGCAAATGTAAAGAGTGGTCCAGGAACGGCTTGTGCTGCACCGTAACCAGCAAGAAATGCTTCTTCGCTTAACCAACCTGTTGGGACAAATTCACGTTCTAACAGCGGTAATACAACGTGTCCGCCACCGAAAACAAGGGAACCTGACCGGTAAAATCTATCAAACATTGCAATCCATTCCAAGGAAGTGACTTCTCTTAAAATCGGTAAAAGAATGAGCAAACCGAAAAACAATATCAAACAGAAAGCTGCGAATTTACGTGAGATTGGGAACTGTAAATTGGTAGTCTCGTTATCTGTTTGATTTTTAAATAATATAAATCCGAAAATGGCTGCAATGAGAATAACGCCTACTTGTGTAAAGGCAGTTTGCCAAAGTAAAGTTCCAACTAATGCGAAAAGTGCAAGTGATTTTCTCTTTAAATCTGGGGTAAGTTTTTGTGCCATTCCAAGAATTGCATGTGCCACAACGGCTACGGCAACCAATTTTAATCCATGAATCCAGCCAGCAGTTCCGATATCCATACCTTGTAGGATTACTGCAATAAGAATGAGTGCAAAGACTGACGGAAGAGTGAATCCTAGGAATGATACGATTCCACCAAGTACTCCAGCACGCATAACACCAATCCCAATTCCGACTTGGCTACTAGCGGGGCCAGGTAAAAACTGACACAAAGCAACTAGGTCTGCATAGGCTTTTTCATCTATCCATTTTCGGCGACGGATATATTCTTCGTGAAAATAACCTAAGTGTGCAACAGGTCCCCCAAAAGATGTCAAACCGAGTCTTGTTGAGATAAAAAGAATTTCAAGTAAATTTTTCATGATTTCTTCACCTAATCCTTAATTTCTTTGAAAAGCTCGTAAGCTTTGTTGCGAGCTTCGATAAGAACGGAATTTCCTTTATCAGTTGTGGTATAATACTTTCTAATTTTTCCTTCTACATTTTTTTCTTCTTTTTCTAATAGACCATCTGACTCCATGCTGTGGAGGATTGGATAAAGTGTTCCAGAACTTATCACATATCCATGCTCTCTTAGTTCTTCGAGCATCCATGCTCCAAAAATAGGGTGTTCTTTTGCATGGTGTAAAATATGAATCTGGATAAACCCTAGAAAAAGCTTTCTCACTATTTTATCTTCCACTATAGTAACCACCAATCATATTAATATAGAAAACCAATATCGGAAAACGATATCGAAATTATAGCATGCAAACAAAGATACCTAAAGTCTATAATGAAAATTTACAAAAACTTAACAATCTGAAACCTTTTTACTAGCCTATACGTATAAAAATAAACGAAAGGATGTGGGGGATATGAGTAAATATTCAATTGCGGAATTTATAAAAAACACGGAACAAGAAGATAAAGGGGAAGGGTTGTTTGAGTTAGAAACTCCCAGAATGCTTGAAGTAAATTTGAATGGCATGATTTGGGCAAAAGCGGGGTCGATGGTTGCTTATAATGGAAAAATTAAGTATGAACGAGAAGGAATCCTTGAACATGGACTTGGAAGTATGTTTAAGAAAGCGTTAACAGGCGAGGGGGCTTCGTTAATGAAAGCCAATGGGCAAGGGAAACTGTATTTGGCTGACAGCGGGAAAAAAATTATTATTCTGCAGCTTCAGAACGAATCAATCTATGTAAATGGGAATGATCTTCTTGCATTTGAACCATCCTTGAAGCATGATATAAAGCTTATGAAACGGGTAGCGGGTATGATGGCTGGTGGATTGTTCAATGTTCGCTGTGAGGGGAGTGGAATGCTTGCGATTACGACTCATTATGAGCCACTCACATTGCGGGTAACGCCAGGAAAACCAATTATTACAGATCCGAATGCAACAGTTGCATGGTCTGGAAATCTTCGCCCTGAGTTCCAAACGGATATTTCGTTTAAAACATTTGTAGGTCGTGGAAGTGGTGAATCGATTCAAATGAGATTTGAGGGAGATGGCTTTGTCATTGTACAGCCGTATGAAGAGGTATATATGCAGCAGTCGAATAGCTGATATTGGAAAAGAAGCATAAGAGGAAAACTCATGCTTCTTTTTTATCCGAATCTACTAATTTAAGGTCTCCATAGGACATCAACGAGTTCACGTTTGAAAAGGTTTGTGTCGATGTTACAAGTTTCGGAGTCTAAACCGTATTGCCAGCCCCATGCAAGTGAACCTTCTGGAGCACTCGGATTATATTTTGGTGCTTTGGTTTCTGCTGTTATTCCGACACTAGGTGCAGCTGTCCAAATATAGTTCTGTTCAAGGATGGCGCCGTTGCTTTTTCCTGCCTCTTGATAGGCTTTAAACAAAGCTTGTTCTGGGTCAAATACGCCATAGATCCCAGACTTATACGGAGAGTCTTCGATTGTTTTAAACCATCCCTTAATAAACTCTGAATCAACGGGGTAGGTTGGTTCAATATCTGCAAAAATAGCAACACCTTCTGGGATACTGATATCACCAGCTAGTTTAATTGCTTCCTTTGCATGCGCGACCCCATTGTCATAACCAGTTGCCTCATTAAAATGATTATAGATTGGTAAAATAAAATCGCCTTCGGCATGGATAATCTCCACCTGCTCAGCTGTAAGACCTACTGATATCCCTTCGCGCTCGCCAAGATAACGACCAAATACAACTGGATCACCAAAATTCTCTTTTACACATGCATAAAAATCCTTTGTCGTTTCACTTGCTGAATCAATTCCCCAAACAATTTCTGGGAGTTCATCGCTAGGCTTTGCTTTATCATTGTTGTTTTGTTTTTCATTGTTCTGTTTTTCTTCTTCTTTTTGTTTATCTTCTTCATTTTGCTTATCTTTTTCACTTTGTTTTTCTGAATCTGTTTGCTTAGCAGGTTCATTATTCTTTTCTTGATTTTGTTGTTCCTGGTTATTGGCTGGTGGTTCTTTCTTACCTGTATTGGAAGGAGGGGGAGTTGTCGGTGCTTCGGAAGTTGGATTTGATGTTGCGGGTTTTGTGTTGTCTTCGGTTATATAGAAAAACACCGCACAGCTTAATAGGAATCCGATGATTACGGATAGTAGTATATTAAAAATTTTCTCTGTCATGTTATCACCTCACCTTAGATACCCTTTATATATATGTAAGGTGACAGTGTGCGGTGTGGGCTTGGAATTCTGAAGTTTAAACCGAGATTTCCGATACGGAATTTTTATACGTAGCACGGTGAAGTTGCATCATATACCTCAGACATAGAAAAACTTCAACCACTATTAGCGTTAAAATGAGCCAAATACCAAAAGAAAGGACAAAATGCCGGATATGCAAAATAATGGCGATATCTGTTTGAAGACGGAATGTAAATGTATCAAACATGGCAAAGGTAAAAATCCGACTCCACTGGGTGACATCGTAAATAAAAATTCCTTTTTTAATTCCAAAATCCTTAAGTCTTAAATAAAGTCGGATGATCTCAATTGTCTCAACAATTAAATAAAGAGCAAAGACGATAATCCAGACCGTGACGATGATAGTAGGATCAACATTTCCGGATACAATGCAGGCAATTCCGGATATGGACAAGGCCCCGTGGAGAATACAGTTTGTGTTATTCCAGTCATCCTTGATGGACCAGTTTTTTCGAATGTATCTTTTACCGATAAAATATATCCCAACACAATAAAAAAGGAAACCAATCATTAGCAAGGTTGTGTTCAAGTAGGTTGGTACATCAGGATATATGGTGTTTATTAAAAGAATTAATGATTGTGTACTAACTGTGGTTAGTAGTAGAATACCGTGAACCTTATGATAGGAATTGGTTTTGTGGATTTCGAAAAAGGCTACTATCGAGATAATTATATAAAATAGCCAGAAACCAAAATTCACAAGTGAGACGAGCATCGCTGGAATAAACCAATCGTTATAAATGTAAAGTAAAATCCCGCAAATGGAGGAAGCGGCTACCCAGGTTCCAATCCCAAATCGATTGATGGGATTTTTGATATGGAGTTCAATAAATTTTCCATTCCATATGGTCAATCCTAAAGAAAAAAGAAATGACAGCCATAGTGTAATGTTGATCATCACAATAATTTCACTATAAACATTAAAGCCTGTCGTGAAATAGTTGGATAAAACCCCTCGAGTCATAATTCCAATCGCCATTACAACGGCTAATGTTGAAGTTTTAACGAAAAGATTTGTGTACTTAATATAGATAATTCCAATTAAAATGAGCAGTACCCATAACAAAAACAATATGATCACCTTTTAAATCTAATTAATTACTAATCTATTTTACCATGTTATGCCTGAATGTGAAAAATCCGTTCAATGGATGAACGGATTTATGTATGTTATTAGATTCCAGTTTTAATGCCAAAGCCGACAAGGATTAAACCGGTTGATTTTTGGAATGCTTTGTTGAATTTCGGATTGTTGAACCACTTTTTTGCGTAATCAAGAATTGATACGAGGAGTAAAAACCAGACAATGGCAAGGATGGACATAATAAGGCCCATTATAATTAATTGTTGATTTATGTTCTCCTTCAAATCAATAAACTGGGGCATGATTGTGATATATACGAGAACGGTCTTTGGATTAAGTATGTTACTAAGTAACCCTTGCAAAAATGATTCTTTATGATGCTTTTTTGTAGGTGTAACCTGATTCTTTGCTTGTTCTTGAAGTTCATTCAATGACAAGGAGCTTTTTGTGAAGAAGCTTTTGATTCCTAAATAGATTAAGAAGGCAGCACCTGCATATTTAATAAAACTAAACAGAAACACGGACTTTGCAATTACAACGGATAACCCAAGAACGGCAATAAGTGTCCAAAAAGCGAGTCCCATCGACGTTCCAAGTAAAGTGTAGCGACCAGCTTTCGGACCGTATGTAAGTGTGTTTTTGATGATTAACATCGTGTCCACTCCAGGAATTATAACCATCATAGCTGCAATTGGTAAATAGGCAATTAGGTTATCCATTTTCTGTAAAGACCTCCATATTTGTTTTAGTGACTACTACAGTAACTACTTAAAGTTATTGTAGCAGAAATGATTGGAATGCATCAATACTTTTTGTTAGTATATTAGTTACAAAGGTAGCGACTAATTTGGAGGAAGTAAATGGATAATATTTTTGATACCTTAAAAAATTTACATTTTACGGAGTATGAGGCGAAGGCATATTTAAGCTTATTGGAAGAATCTCCATTAACAGGCTATGCGGTTGCAAAAAATTCTGGTGTACCTCGTTCGAAAATTTATGAGGTATTGGACAATTTGGTCATGCGTGGCGATATATTGGTCAGTCCAGGTAATACACCACAATATACGCCGGTTCCTGCCAAAGAACTGATCCGTAACCGTCGTACGAAGGCAGAGGAAAATTTTGATAAGGCAGAGAAGTTTTTTGAGAACTTTGAGCGTTCGGTTCATGATCGTGAAAATATTTGGAATATCACAGGAGATACAGAAATTCTTGATAAAGTACGGACATGTATTGAAGCAGCTAACAAACGAATTTTGTTAGAAGTATGGAAAGAGGAGTATGAGGTATTAGCAGATGATTTAAGAGCGGCTGCTAAAAGAGGTGTCAATGTTACGATTATAGCGTACGGAGAGGTTGAATCAGACTTTGCCAATGTGTATTTACATGATATGAGCCTGGATATTACGGAAGAATATGGCGGTAGATGGCTCGTATACAGTGGTGATGATTCAGAGGTCGTAGCTGGAATCGTGTCTTTAGGTAAAGATAGTCGCGCAGCTTGGACGATGCATGTTGGACTAGTCATGCCAATAACAGAGGTTATCATTCATGATTTATATTTGATGGAACTGTTAAACAAGCACCGTGATATCTTAGAAGAAAGCTTCGGCAAAAACCTAATTAGCCTCCGTCACAAATTTTCAATCCACCCGGATTTCAAAAAACATTATGTGAAGTAAAATGGGTATGGAGCGTTGGTCTTGAATCAGCGCTTTTTTTGTGTAAAAAGAATGTGTTTATCGTATGGCAGGTATTATGGACAAAACGGGAAAATGTTAAAGCGAAAATGCCTGATAAGGTAGGGTTTGGATGCAACTGGAAGAGTCCGTGGTATAAAGATGAAATATGGTATGGGTTTTGTATGAAAATGGAAGATGTCATAGCATAAGGTTTAGATATGGAGTGGGTTTTGTATAAACTTGGAAAAAGCCATAGCTTAAGAATGAAATATGGTGTGACTTTTGTATAAATTTGGAAGAGTTCATTTCATAAGGTTTAGATATGGTATGGGTTTTGTATGAAAATGGAAGATGCCATAGCATAAGGATGAAATATGGTTTGGGTTTTGTATGAATTTGGAAAAAATCATAGCATAAAGAAGAAATATGGTGTGGCTTTTGTATAACTCTGGAAAAAGCCGTTACATAAAGAAGAAATATGATATAACTATTGTATGTATTTGGAAAAAATCATTACATAAAGAAGAAATATGATATATCTTTTGTATAAAGGTGGAAGAGGTTATTGCATAAGGCCCAAATAGGGATACGTTTTGGATAAAATAGGAAAAATGCAAAGGGGGATCTTCCTTTGGGGACCAAAATCAGCCCCCGCAGTTCGCTAATTACTCATCTTTTTTATCCCTTACTGAGGAGATTCCGTGAATGGTGTTCTTGATGAGGTCTTCAGAAATCATGGTTGCACCTGTGACAAGGATAGCCTGCACAACAGATTGAATAATGAAGCCATAGTAAAGAAGGCAGGCGATGATGGCGAATCCTAATTGAATCCATCTGTGGGTCCACCGTGGTATGAAAGGAGTATCTTTAAGGATGAGCCCAATGAAATACAGTACAGGTATTAAAATAAACGCATCTTGCCGAATATAAAATTTTAAATTGAGATCCATTTTTTCACCTTCAACATATCAAATCCTTTTTAAGATAAATTATTCCAAGTAGAAGGTATTGGTTAGTGAGAAAAGGATATTTAAAAATTATAGAGAATTATTTGACTATAACCCTATCAATATAGTATTACTAAATAGAAGGATGATTGAAAGCGATTACTAAATTATAATTACAGACATCCTGTCCTTCTCTTATTCAGAATGATTTATTTTCAATGCAAGTAAATATGTTTTGAAATTGGAGGAAGTAAATATGTCGAATATTCCATCTATCCTAAACTCCTTAAGGTTACCTGTTATCGGTTCACCAATGTTTATCATTAGTAATCCAAATCTTGTGATTGAACAGTGTAAGGCAGGGATTGTAGGGTCGATGCCTGCACTTAACGCTAGACCCGCCTCACAACTCGATGAATGGTTGGCTGAGATAACAGAGACGCTGGCTGATTACAATGCGAAAAATCCTGACCGCCCAGCAGCTCCATTTGCTATTAATCAAATCGTACATAGGTCAAACGATCGGCTTGAACATGATATGGAGCTATGTGTGAAATACAGGGTACCTATTATTATCACCTCACTAGGGGCTCGTGAAGAGGTGAATGTAGCAGCTCATAGCTATGGAGGAATCGTTTTACATGACATCATTAATAATAAATTTGCACATAAGGCAATTGATAAAGGGGCGGATGGCCTAATTGCCGTCGCTTCAGGTGCAGGAGGTCATGCAGGAAGCAAGAGTCCATTTGCGTTAGTTCAGGAAATCCGTGAGTGGTTTGATGGTCCCTTAGCTTTAGCAGGGTCCATTGCATCCGGGAAGTCGATATTAGCAGCTCAAGCTATGGGAGCAGATTTTGCCTATATTGGTTCACCATTTATTGCAACACATGAGGCACGAGCAGCAGAAGACTATAAGCAAGCTATCGTTGATTGCAATTCGGATGACGTTGTGTATAGTAATTTATTTACGGGAGTTCATGGAAACTATCTTGCGCCATCCATTCGTGCAGCAGGCTTAGATCCTGAAAATCTTCCTGAAAGCGACCCATCAACTATGAATTTTGGTGGTGATGGGAAATCAAAAGCTTGGAAAGATATTTGGGGAAGTGGTCAAGGCATTGGAGTGATTAATGAAGTAACAAGTGCAGGAAACTATATTGAAAAACTCCATCAGGAATATATTGAGGCAAGGGAAAACTTATTGAAGACAAGTCAAGTCTTTGCCTAGTGAGATAAATGAATTCGTGTGCTTATTCCTAAGTTGATTTTTTTATCGGAGTAAGCACTTTTTTTCATGTTTGTTGGAGGGGAGGAGGAATTACAGTGGACATAGCTCAGCATAACAGAAATGCTTGGGATAAGAAGGTAGAAGAGGGGGCTAGATATACTCGATCGGTGAGTAGTGATGTAATCGAAAAGAGTAAAACTGGTGAGTGGGAAATCATTGTTACAACTGAAAGATCTGTCCCAAGGCACTGGTTTCCGAAATCATTAGATGGATTGAAAATACTCTGCTTAGCGTCTGGTGGGGGACAACAAGGGCCAATCTTAGCTGCGGCTGGGGCAGACGTGACTGTTTTTGATCTATCAAAAAAACAATTAGAGCAAGATTCAAAGGTAGCAGAACGTGAAGGATTAACGCTAAAAACAGTACAAGGTGACATGTCTGACCTTAGTGAATTTGAAGATGAGTACTTTGATCTGATTGTTCATCCTGTTTCTAATTTATTTGTTAAAGATGTGCGTCCCGTCTGGAATGAAGCATCTAGAGTATTAAAAACCAATGGTATTTTGATTGCTGGGTTTACGAATCCCTTACTCTGGATTTTTGATGAAAATCAAGAAAATAATGGGATTCTAGATGTAAAACATCCTATACCATCTTCGACCCTGGATTATTTACAAGAGGATGAAGTGCAAGATTATATCAATTCACATCAAACAATCGAATTCGCCCATACGCTGGAAGATCAAATCCAGGGACAAATTGATGCAGGGTTTGTAATATCAGGTTTTTTTGAAGATGATTTTGGAGGAAAAAGAATAGTAGATAAATATATTAAAACGTTTGTTGCTACACGAGCTATAAAGATGAAATAAACGCTCAGAGACCTCTGAGCGTTTGTCTATACGAACTAATTTATTTTTTAGCTAGTATCCCTCGTTTAACAACGTGTTTTCGTTGGTCCCCATTTAAATAGGCAGTAGCGAGTGCAACTAAGAGCAATATTCCTGTTACCGTGAAAAGCATTTGTGTAGGAAATAGGCCACCTAATACTCCTCCGATAAGCGGGCCAATCATACCTCCAATTTGATTTGCAGTTTGACTGAGGCTGAAAGCTCTTCCACGGAAATCTTCTGGCGTAATTTTGACGATAAGGCCATTTAAAGCAGGGAAGATCGCGCAGAAGAATACTCCATAGGTAAAACGAATTATTGAGAAGCCCCAGATTTGGGTAAAGACAATCTGCGCTAATGTGCCAATTCCAGCCCCCAGCAGCCCGATGAATAAAATTCTATGGAAACCTACTTTATCCGCCCATTTTCCCCACACAGGTGCAAACAATGCACTCGCAAGACCTGGTAATGCTATTACAAAACCTGTCAGTAATGTTGTATAGCTTGTGTGGCTTGCGATATCAGCGATGTATAGTGGTAGAATTGGGTCAATAATCATGGTAGAGCAGCTGACCATTAATGTCAGAATTAAAACAAGGAAGAATGGGCGATTGTCGATAGCGATTTTAAAATCTTTTATAACCGAACCTTTTTCCTTGTTCGCTTTGAAGTTTTCTTCTTTTACGAAAAAGATAATTAAAATCGTTGCCAATAAGACAATAACTCCTGCGCTTGCAAAAGCCCAGCGATTACCCCATAGTTCAGCTAAACCACCGCCTAACAGTGGTCCAATAATCATCCCGGTTGCAGCTGCAGATGAAATCATGGAGAGCGCATACCCAACATTTTTCGTTGGTGTATTTGTACCGACAAGGGCAATTGAGCCTGGAATAAACCCACTTAGTAAACCTTGCATGATACGTAAACCTAAAATTTGATAAGGATTTGTAACAAATGCCATTAACGTATAAACGAGAAAAAGGGCAAAGCCAGCCCTTACAATCATTGGTTTACGTCCGTATTTGTCGGCAACTCTTCCCCAAAACGGTGTCGCAAATGCACCTGCAAAAAATGCGGCCCCATAGATTAGCCCAGACCATAATTCTGTGTGGTCGTGTACCCCGATTTCTAACAAAAAGATTGGTAAAAACGGGATAACCATCGAAAATCCTGAAGCGGTAAAAAAGACACCAATCCAAAGAACCCATAAATTTCGTTGCCAATTCGGCATGATTTTTTCCATCTCCTAAAAAAGATACTTGTTTTTTTAATAGATTTATAGTACCACAATTGTAAATTATTTTCATTAACGAAACTTTCGGTTTGTGAAATATTTTCGAAGCTAAAAAAAATACTCAAAGTCCCTGAGTATTTTTAGTGAGGAAAATAAATTTGTAGGATGTGTGTTCCATTTGTTAATTGAAAAAAATCACGAAAATCGGGGAGGATCTCAATTGTTTGATAGTTTATTAATGATATCGTTTGTTTCACTTCATTTTCTTTTATGAAAACGAGAGTATTATCCTCGATACATAAGCTTGAATAAAAGAATCCGTTACGTTCGGTTAATTGTCCATCCTCATACCAATTTATTACGACCTGCTGATTGGCGTACTCCAGAAGCTTATATAGGACTGCTTTATTTTTTCCAGACGCGAAAAACATAGCCACCACACCCACATTGGTCAATAAATTGATAGGACACACTTGATTCGTACTTCCGATTTATAGCTTCTGCAAGGTAGTGAGAGGGGTTACCGAAATTTGGAGGTGTGACAAGATTGACATAGCATCCATGTTCAGTCTCCTCAATCGCCCTTAACCCATCTTCAATTACTAAAAAAATATTGTGCTCGTAGTCCCCATGCTCCAAATCAATCGACCAATCCTTCTTCATTTTCATCACCTCAACCTTATTATAATGCTTGAAAATAAACCTGAAGATGATATGAATCACAGCACAAAAAGTCCAATAAGGTTTGTTTCATTTTTATTAAGATTTTTCAGTATAATTACAAACTGGCCATTAATATTAAAAAGACATTTACAAATCAAAGACAATTGCATAAACACCCTCCATACGATGCTATAATACGATAATAATAGTTTGGAGGTTTTATGATGGCACATAAGCGAGAGTATTATTTTGATAACGCAAAGTTCATCTTAATATTCCTTGTTGTCTTTGGGCATTTTATTCAGCCTTTTATTGATGATCATAAAATCATCATGACAATTTACCACTTCGTATATTCGTTTCATATGCCTGCTTTTATATTAGTTTCGGGGTATTTTGCAAAGGGATTTAAGAAGGAAGGATATATTAAAAAGACGGCAAAAAAACTGTTGATTCCCTATTTAATTTTTCAGCTTATCTACACGATTTATTATTACTACCTATATAATGGTGAATCACTTTTATTTGAGCCTTTTAATCCACAGTGGTCACTCTGGTTTTTAATTAGTCTATTTTGCTGGAATGTAATGCTGTATGTGTACACAAAACTTCCGATGAAATGGTCGTTGACTATCGCAGTTATAGTGGGGATAGGTGTAGGATATATTCCCTTTGTGGAAAATTACCTAAGTTTATCTCGGACATTTGTCTTTTTTCCATTATTTTTGTTAGGTTTTTATTGTAAAAGAGAACATTTTTCAGCTTTGAAACGCCCGGCAGTGCAAGTGGGATCAGGAATTTTGCTTTTAGCTATTTTTATCGGTTATTATTTCGTTCCAGAGTTCAACACCGGTTGGTTGCTTGGCTCTAAGTCGTACGAAACGTTATCTCATGTGAATCTTGGCGGATTCATTCGATTAACAGTCTACTTGGTATCAGTTGTTATGACGTTTGCCTTTTTCTCACTTTTACCGAAAAAACAGTTTTTCTTCACAAGCTGGGGCACACATACATTATATGTTTATTTACTGCACGGTTTTGTCATTAAATATTTCAGAAGTAGCGAATGGCTAGATGTTATTAACGATACCGGAAATATTGTCATATTAGTAATTGCTTCACTTGTCTTAACGTTGTTATTATCAACGAAAACAATTCGAGCGATTACTCAACCGTTAATTGAACTTCGAATCTCCATCATCAAGAGGTTCTTTAATTTCAAACAAGAAGGCTACTAATAAAAGGGACGTTTCTCTTGGTCTGGTCAGTACCGTAAAACCAGGTGAAACGTCCCTTTGTGTTTTTACCCTTTGTAATTTTGAGCTCTTTTAATGAAGGATTGTTCATCTTCAATCAGTCCACATACACCGCACTGTACTTTGATTTCTGGTCCACGGTATGGAACATGGAAGGGATCAAGGTTTTCAGTGTATTCCTCCATAACTTCACCACTTTGCGGATCCATTTTTACGGATTTAGGCACTTGTTCAATAATATTAAATCTAGAACGATTGGTTTTACAATTAGGACATAAATAAGGACTACTCATTCTTACACCTCCTATTTTTTACTTTTTCCAATTAATGAAATACTATGAGCGTATTTTTTTGAACAGACAGCAGAAATGATATAATGAAATAAAGTAAAAGGAGAAAGGAAGAGGGTACATGGAAAATACACATGAAAAAGTGGAAAAAGCAACCTTCGCTGGTGGCTGCTTCTGGTGTATGGTTAAGCCGTTTGATACACAGCCAGGAATCATTGAAGTTGTGTCAGGTTATACAGGTGGAACGAAAGAAAACCCTACGTATGAAGAGGTTTGTTCGGATACAACAGGACATTATGAGGCCGTTCAAATTACATTTAACCCAGATATTTTTCCTTATGAGAAAATAGTTGAACTCTTTTGGCAACAAATTGATCCAACAGATGCGGGTGGTCAATTTTTCGATCGTGGTGATTCCTACCGCACAGCCATTTTTTACCATACAGACGAACAGAAAAGGATTGCTGAAGAATCAAAACAAAAACTAGCTGAAAGTGGAATTTTCACAAAACCAATCGTAACACCAATCCTTCCTGCAAAGGAATTTTACAGAGCAGAAGAATATCATCAGGATTATTATAAAAAGAAGCCTGAACACTATAATCGATATCGCAAAGGTTCAGGCAGGGACAAATTTATAAGAAAACATTGGTCTGCGAAGGAATTTGAAGAGGCTAAGAAAAGTCTGACAGAGATGCAGCATTATGTCACACAAGAACAAGGGACAGAGCCTCCGTTCCGAAATGAATTCTGGAACAACACAAAAGAAGGCATTTATGTTGATATTGTGTCGGGTAAGCCATTGTTCAGTTCATTGGACCAATATGATGCAGGCTGCGGCTGGCCAAGCTTTACAAAGGCGATTGATGCGAAAGAAATTGTTGAGGAGCTAGATACTTCTCATGGAATGATCCGTACTGAGGTAAGAAGCAATACAGCGGATTCTCATCTTGGCCATTTATTCTATGACGGACCAGGACCAACTCGTATGCGTTATTGTATAAACTCTGCAGCACTTCGTTTCATTCGGAAGGAAGATCTTGAAAAAGAAGGCTATGGGGAGTACGTGAAACTCTTTAACTAAATCGAGAGATTGCATGTCTATACAGCATGTATGAGAAAATGACTATTTTTATATTTGTTGGTTGACTCTGGTAATCTGCGATGATATGATGAAATAGACCATTTTGTTGCGTTATATAAGTTTAAAGAAAGAAAGAACGATAATTTCATTTTAGAATCAGGCTATTCTTCTGAAGTTATATGTGAATTTGTTTTAGATTTATGTAAGTGTACAATGGTTAATTTTTCAATGCACAAATGGTTTGTGTGTTCATTTTAGGAGGCATATTTCATGCAAAATGGTAAAGTAAAATGGTTTAACAGCGAAAAAGGATTCGGATTCATCGAAGTACAAGGTGGAGACGATGTTTTCGTACACTTCTCAGCAATCCAAGGCGAAGGTTTCAAAACTTTAGAAGAAGGTCAAGAAGTTTCTTTCGAAATCGTTGAAGGTAACCGTGGACCTCAAGCGTCTAACGTAGTTAAATTATAATTTAACCCATAAATAAAAACAGTCCTACTGAAGTAGGGCTGTTTTTTTGTGGTGATTTTCGAAGTAGTGGGTCAGAGGGACAGGTCCGTTGTCCCAGATGGGTTTGTAGTTTGATTAAGGACTTAGAGTGTGCCACAAAATGGGTTTAGCGGTACAAGCTAGGTTGAAAAAGTTACGAGCGTGTACCGTAAGAAAGGTTTAGTGGTACAAGCTAAGGTTGAAAAAGATTATAACGTGTACCGCAAGAAGGGTTTAGCGGTACAAGCTAGGTTGAAAAAGTTACGAGCGTGTCCCGCAAGAGAGGTTTAGTGGTACAAGCTAAGGTTGAAAAAGATTATAACGTGTACCGCAAGAAGGGTTTAGCCGTACAAGCTAGGTTGAAAAAGTTAAGAACGTGTCCCGCAAGAGAGGTTTAGTGGTACAAACTAGTGTGCTAGAAAAGTATTTAGCTAATATGATAGTGTCTATCGTCCCGTCCCGTCCCAAAAGGTGTAGCAGACTTCTGATGGCAAATTACATGTTACAAAATAGTAAGCAAACAGCTGAGGGTACGAAAAAGAGCTAATCGCACCCTCACAGGAAGTTCTGTAATCTACTGAAGGTACAATTAACGTCTCATCAAACGAACTCTAGTGTAATAATTAAGATAATACTTGTTTAACCAACTTGATAAAGTTCTTAGCTGGGGTTGAGACATAGTGATGCTCAAGCCAAATCACACCTAGTGAGGAATGCATTGTTGTATCTTTAATCGGAGCAGAGTATAGATCTCCATCCCCATATACATCAAACACAGATTTTGGCACAATCGTTGCTCCCATGCCTCCTTTAACCATTTCCATCAATACATGCATATCTGAACACTCCGCAATACTTGTAAATTGAAGCTTTTGTTTGGAAAATGCTTCGTGAATGATATTATAACTTCCCAAACCTTCAGTACTTGGAATAATGAGCGGCAATTGTGAAATCGATTGCAGCGAAACTATGTCCGTATTCTGCTTACCCACAAACACAAAGGGCTCACTAAGAAGGTGTTCATATATGAAACCACGATGTTCAAGCGGTAGTCTTACAAATGCCATTTCAATCGCGCGTGATTTGACCATTTCCGCAAGATAAAAAGAGTCGTTTTGAACAACTTTAATCGAGACGAGCGGGTATTTTTGGTGGAAGGTACGAAGCATGTCTGAAAATCCAGAGACAGATAACGTGTTTAAACCCACCGCAAGTACACCTTTTGTACCTTCTTCTGTTTCTTGGATTTCATTTTTTATTTCCTCAACACTGTTCACGAGATGCAATGCACGTTGATAGAGAACCTCACCTTTATCTGTTAATTCCATACTTTTGCCAATACGCTCAAATAATTTTACACCAAGCTCTTCTTCCATCTGCTTTAGTAGCATGCTAAGAGGCGGTTGAGACATATGAAGTCGATTGGCGGCTGCTGTAATATTTTTTTCTTCAGCGATTGCAATAAAATAACGTAACTGCTTAATATCCATCAAATTTCTCCTTCTATATAAAAAATATATAGTTTCTATATATATTATATATTTTCCGAATGGTAGAAGTCTATGTTATGATGAATATCGTTTTTAGTGGACGTGAGAAAGGTGATAAACATGGAACGTTTTTTTAAATTACAACAACATGGTACGACAATTGGAAAGGAATTTTCTGCAGGATTTATTTCATATATAACCGTTATCTACATTATTATTGTCAATGCAACAATCCTCGCTGTAGCGGGAATTCCCATGGAAGCGGGTATCATTGCTACTATTTTAACTAGTTTCATAGGATGTGTAGTGATTGGGTTATGGGGGAATACACCGATTCTCCTCATTCCTGGAATGGGACTAAATGCGATGTTTACCTATACAATTGTGCAATCCGGAGGATTTACATGGCAGGAAGCATTAGCTATGGTTTTTGTAGCGGGACTCATTTTCGTTGTTATTGCTTTTACACCATTAGCGAAAGTGATTACTACCTCAATTCCAGCCTCTTTAAAAGAAGCGATTACGATTGGGATTGGAATTCTGTTGATTTTAATTGGGTTTGACAACGCAGGGATAATTACTAGCTCAGAACACACTCTGCTTGCTATCGGTGATTTAAGTAGCCCGACAGTGATAATTACTTTTATTGGTTTAATTATTACGGTTTTATTATTTATTAAAAATGTACCCGGTAATCTATTATTAAGTATTTTGATTACATCGGTATTAGCGATTATGTTTGGGGGATCAAACGTAGAGGGAATCTCCTTATCTACACCAGATTTCAGTGAATACTTTGGTGTGTTTGGTCAATTATCTTGGGCACAAGCAGGGAATATTATTTTTTGGCTAACTTCAATTTCACTTGCAATGGTGCTAGTATTTGAAAATATTGGTTTAATACATGGACATACGAACATGTTAAAACGTCCTGAGAGTAGTAAAAAATCCCTTCAGGCTACAGCTGTTTCTGTTTTATCTTCTGGAGTTTTTGGAACGAGCCCAACTGTTGCTTCAGTGGAGTCAGCTGCTGGAATTACGGCTGGAGGAAGAACTGGACTAACAAGTATTGTAACAGGGGTTATGTTTTTAGTTTCTATTTTATTTATACCAGTGATAAAAGTGGTTCCAGCAAGCGCGGTTTCACCGATTCTAATCTTAATTGGGGTTCTGATGCTGCAAAACATTGTGAACATTTCAATGGATGATTTCACTGAGAGTTTCCCGGCACTTTTAATAATCGTGTTAATTCCATTAACGTATAGTATTGCGGACGGCATGGCAATCGGCTTTATTATGTACCCCGTCATGAAACTTTTGATGGGCAAAGGAAGAGAAATCCATCCGGCACTATATATGATTGCGATATTGTTTATTAGTAATTTTGTCATTCAATATGTGTACTAAAAAATAGCAGTCCTTTATGGGCTGCTATTGTTGTTTAGAACATTCCATTTTCATTAGGAGAGTTTTCTGGTAGAGATTGTCCAATATCCCACAATTCAATAACTTTATTATTTTCGAAACGAAAGATATGTACAACTGCGGCACCACAATCGTTAGGATTTTGTCTGATGTGGGAGTATACAACAACCTTGTCACCTTCTTCTATGGCAAGTTTTACCTCGAAAATCTTATGGGGATTCTTGACAGCATTTTCTTTCATAGCGAGCATAAGACTTTTGGCATCTCCACGAAAATAGGGATTGTGGTGACAAAAATTAGTGTCGATGTATCGTTCGTATGCTTCTCGTACATTCCCTGACACTACGAGATTTAGAAAAGATAATGCTTTATCTTTAAGTGTGGAAGTGGTTGTGCTTCCTAGGTCCGGATTCATTTTAATCATCCTTTTTTAATAAATTATATCTTTGGAAATAAAACAGTGTCAATTGTTGGAATTCAAATGATATACTTTTAAAAAAGCTCAAAAGGAGACAGAGTCACTTGGGTATATCATTTGAAGTGATAAGAACGATTCATGTATCTCAACAAGCTGCTTACAGAGGATTACTGGATCTTGATGCAGCTCAACATTGGATGCAAGGACTAGTGAAAATGGAACGTTTAGATGAGGGGCAAATGCGTGAGGGAAGTCAGTGGAGAGAAACAAGAAGAATGTTTGGAAACGAAGCCTCTGAGCATTTTGAAGTGATCGAGCTAAATGAGCCAAATAAAATTGTGCTTCGCTGTGATGGAACAAAAGGAACTACAGGAAAAGGAGAATTCATATTTACATATAGACTTAAGTCATCTGGAAATCAAACTGTTGTTACATTGCATGGCGAGATCAAGGGGTTAACAGGTTTGACGAAGTTTTTTGGTAAGGTAATGGCAGGTGTCTTTAAAAAAGCCAGTGCAAAAGATTTAGATGCATTAAAAAGCTATTTAGAGAGATAAGTATATGTGGTTTTAAAATAAACTGAATAACATTTTTTATTTTTCCCGATAATGAAGAAGGTGTAACAGCAACATAGGTAGAATTACATAATGTAGAAAAATTTATGAAAATGTAGGTGGATATGATGGGAAGAATCGTACATTTTGAAGTACATGTGGATGACATGGAGCGAGCAAAAAAGTTTTATGGGGAAGTGTTTGGTTGGAAATTTGAAGATTGGACGGACTATGCGGGGATGCCTTATTTTGGAGCTGTAACAGGGGATGCAAATGAACCTGGTATTAATGGTGCATTGATGCAAAGACAAAGTCCTCCTCCTGGAGCAAACCAACCTCTGAATGGTTTTGCATGTACTATGGGTGTGGCGGATTATGATTCAACTGAACAGAAAATCTTGGCTAACGGTGGGAAGGTTGCGTTGCCGAAATATGCACTTCCAGGTATGGCGTGGCAGGGATATTATATTGACACTGAAGGAAATATATTTGGAATTCATCAACCAGATGAGAATGCGAAATAAGTCTTAATCGTTCCTTCAATTAATAAAGCCTTTTGCCCAATTATGGGTGAAAGGCTTATTAGTTTGATATGTATTTGTTTAGCGATGCTGGTCGAATAAAATTTGATTCCCGTCTGGATCTTCTATGACAAAATGAGCAGGTCCTTCACTTGATTCATCTGCTTCAGTCAGCATTGTCATTCCTTTTTCTTTTAGCTGCTTTTGAATTTCGCGAACGTCTGTAAACGACTCAAGATTTTGTGCGCTTTGATCCCACCCAGGATTAAAAGTGAGAATGTTCTTATCAAACATTCCTTGGAATAAACCGATTACAGTTTCACCATTTTTTAAGATGAGCCAATTTTGACTAATGTCCCCACCGAGTGTCTGAAATCCTAGGTTTTCATAAAATTCCTTTGATTTGTGAATGTCTTTTACATTTAAACTGACAGAAAATGCACCAAGTTTCATTTTTTTCCTCCTAATTATGGTTTAATTTAACTATAAAGGAGTACTTGGAAATTCACAAGAATATCAGGGTATGATCTATTAAAATTGTGGGATTAAATACCAATTGTAATACACGAGGACAATGCTAGAACATAAATAGCTTTAATGAGAGGATGAACAAATGTGACGTATGAAGAAATTATGGAAAAACTTGAGGAATTAGGTTCCGAGCAAATAAAGCAAATTTATAAGAATCATGGTGTAAGAGAGCCGCATTTTGGAGTTAAAATAGGGGATTTAAAAAAGCTTGTTAAGTTTGTAAAGAAAGATCATGAATTAGCGTTAAAATTATATGATTCTGGTAATCATGATGCCATGTATTTAGCGGGTCTCTCGGTAAATCCCAAGCTAATTTCAAAGGAGACGTTACAAGATTGGGCAACTAAAGCATATTGGTATATGGCTGCAGAATATACTGTTGCACAAGTGGCGGCTGAAAGTAAGTTTGCACTCGTATTGGCAAGGGAATGGATGAGATCTGAGGAAGAAATGATTGCAGTTTGTGGATGGAGTACATACTCGAATTATTTATCAATTACACCAGATGAAGAACTAGATATTCCAGAAATAAAAGAGCTGTTGAATCAAGTGAAAAGTACGATCCATGAAGAGCGAAATCGGGTTCGCTATGTGATGAATAGCTTTGTTTTGTCTGTGGGTAGTTATGTAGCGGAGCTAAATGATGAAGCAAAGCAAGTCGCAGCACATATTGGAAAGGTGCATGTAGATGTAGGGAATACAGCATGTAAAGTTCCTCTTGCAACTGAGTACATAAAGAAAGTAGAAGCGAAAAATCGAGTAGGTATGAAAAGAAAGACTTGTATTTGTTAACTCCAATACGTAATGGATTCACATATTTTTATAAAACTAGAAGGTGAAAAGATGGAAAAAACAAGAACGATTGAAGCGGTAGACCAATATATTTCGGAACTACCAGAGGACATTCAGAACATTACAGCTACCCTAAGAAAAATCATACTAGCTGCATCTCCAAACTTGGTTGAGGAATATAAGTGGTCAATGCCGAATTACACCTACAATGAATTGGTGTGTTATCTCCAGGCCTCTAAAAAACATGTGAATCTTGGTTTCCATAGGGGTGTTGAACTTCAAGAAAAGGATACAAATCAATTATTACAAGGGTCAGGCAAAGGGATGAGGCATATTAGGATTAAAAAAATGGAAGAGATTCAGCCTGATGTTTTTAACGAATTAATTAAGGCTGCGATGGATTTGAATGAGAAGTAAAACTCAGTGTATCTTATCTCAAAAAAATTCAGGCAGGTAACGAGTGGGGGTATCTAACATATGGATTTTGAAGTTATTATCGTTGGTGCTGGATCGATGGGAATGGCAACTGGCTACTATTTAGCGAAGAAAGGGAAGCGTGTATTATTGATAGATTCCCATAATCCTCCACATACAGAAGGATCACATCATGGAGAAACAAGAATTATTCGCCATGCGTATGGAGAAGGCGAGAGTTATGTTGAGATGGCACTAAAGGCACAGGCCTTGTGGAATGAGCTTCAAGAGCTGTCAGAAGAACAAATTTTTGTAAATACAGGGGTTATTAATGTTGGTCTTCCTGATTCTCCATTTATTCAAAATGTAATGAGTAGTGCCGAAAAATATTCTTTAAATGTGGAACAGTTATCCGCTGCGGAAATTAATGAAAAATGGAATGGTTTTAGTGTACCAGAGGGTTATATAGGCTGTTATGAGTTGGATTCAGGTGTATTAATGAGTGAGAATTGCATTAGTGCTTTTAAAAAAGAGGCTTTAAAAAATGGAGCAGTTCTTAAGCCTAATTCACCAGTGACATCCATAAATATATTTGAGAACCATGTAGAGGTAAATACAGAAGATGATAGCTTTACAGCTGAGTCACTGGTCTTTACTCCGGGTGCGGGTGCTAGAAAAGTTCTTCCGCTTATTGGACTAGAATTGCCGTTACAGGAAGTAAGAAAAACCTTTTCGTGGTTTGATACTGATGAGGGTATCTATCATTCTGATACGTTTCCAGCCTTCACATTTGAATTGCCTACAGAAACATTCTATGGTTTTCCTAGTATTAATGAAGCAGGTGTTAAAATTGGGCGTCACGACGGGGGACATCCTAGAAATATGGAGAAACCTATTGAAGAATTTGGAACTTATGAAAATGATATTCAGGATGTAAGTCGTTTCGCAGAGAACTTTTTACATAAGGTTGGACATCACAAAATGGGTAAGGTATGTACATATACGAACACACCAGATGAAGATTTTATTATTGATAAACACCCAAGTTATGATCATGTCGTGATTGCTTGTGGATTCTCAGGCCATGGCTTTAAATTTAGTAGTGTAGTAGGGGAAATTTTAAGTGAATTAGTAACTGGGGATCGGAATACAAAGTTTGATATTCGTCCTTTTTCAATCAAGCGATTTGATAACTAAGCGATGTTGGTGAACGGTAAAAAGCAGTCCTAAGGGGCTACTTTTTGTATTAGTTTTGGGACAAGGGACCTGTCCCTATGGACCAAAATCTAAATTTTTGATAAATTCAAGCAATAGGATTGACAGTTCCACACTAGTCTTATTAATATTATGTTATACAGACGAAAGTGAATAAAACGTAATGTGACTGATTTAGTGTAGAGGAGTGGGGAGTTTGAAGCTAAGAGCAAAGAGAAGTGAGCTAGTGGAAGTAGCAAAGGGGAATATACCTGCTGATTTGTACATAAAAGGCGGGACAGTGATTAATGTGTATTCTGGTGAATTTTTAAAGCTAAATGTGGCTGTATATAAGGATAGTATCGCGTATGTTGGTGAAAGTGAAGCGATGGTTGGAGAGCATACGAAAGTTATTCATGCTGAAGGAAAGTACGTGTCTCCTGGGTTCATTGAGGCACATTCTCATCCATGGGTTGTCTATAACCCTATCAGCATTACAAGCAAGGTGTTACCACTTGGCACAACCACATCGGTCAATGATAATTTATTTTTCTATTTACATATGGGGGCAAAAGGCTTCAAGGACATGGTTTATGACTTAAAATCCCTTCCAGGAAATTTTCTTTGGCTTGTAAGACTTGTTTCACAGGCGGACTATCCGGGTGAACGTGAGTGGTATAATCATCAAGATATTCAGGAATTATTAGCATTGGACGAAGTGGTTGGTTCAGCGGAAGTAACACGCTGGCCGCTCCTTTATAATGGAGATCCGTTTCTTCTAGAAACAATGGATTATGTAAAAGAAATCGGGAAGGTTTCCGACGGCCATACTTCAGGCTGTTCATATGAAAAATTAAATGCGATTGTAGCTTCAGGCGTGACTGCATGCCATGAGGCGATTACGGCCAAAGAAGCATTAGACCGCCTTCGATTGGGAATGTGGACGACATTACGAAACAGTTCGCTTCGACCAGATTTAGAAGAAGTGATTAAAATGATTACAGAAGGTAAGGTCAGCACAAGTAGAATTGTGATGACAACAGATGGACCACATCCTGGCTTTATTGAAAGAGAAGGATTTGTCGATGGACTTGTTCGTCAAGCAGTTGAACTTGGTGTTCCAGTGATAGATGCCATTCAAATGGTAACTATCAATGCAGCGACATACCTTCGCCTTGAGGATTATATTGGGGGCATTGCCCCGGGAAGAAAGGCAGACATCCTCCTGCTTCCAGACCTAATTGACTTCCGTCCTGACTTAGTTGTTGCGAGCGGTGAAATTGTTGCAGAAAATGGACAATTATTGGCATCGATGCCGGAAATAGACTGGACAAATTATGTGGTGAGAGAAGCATTTGAATTCCCGAAATCTGTGTTAGAAAATCCAGAACTCTATCAATATCCACATCCAGATGAGAATGAACCAATACCAGTTTCTTATTTTAAGAGTAATGTCATTACCGCTAGGAAGGATACTATCATCTCATCTGTGAATGGCGTTGCGGATCTTTCAGGTCATGAAGGACTAATGTATTCAGCATTGATTGATCGTAGAGGAAATTGGGTCAGTAGAGCTGTCCTGGAAAGATTTGCTGTTACCCTTGATGGGATGGCTTCGACGTACAATACGACGACAGAGTTACTTGTTGTTGGAAGAAACCCTCAAGCGATGGCAAAAGCAGCAGCACGGGCTTATGAAATGGGAGGAGGTATTGTCATTGTGGATGGTGATGACATCATCCTTGAAATCCCATTACCACTTACAGGTATGATGACGACGAACCCTTCATTTGATATAGCTGTGCAATATCATGATGAATTGCTACGAACTCTGCAGGAAAGGGGATTCCCATTCCATGATATTCTCTATACTTTATTGTTTTTAACCTGCGACTTCCTTCCGGGATTACGCTTGGTGCCGTATGGGCTATATGAAGTTAAGAAGGATGTCATTTTGTTGAAGGCAGAAGCGTTTGGGTCAGAGGTAACGAAGTAATATAAATAAGCAACCAACAAACACTGAATGATAAATGTTTGTTGGTTGCTTTTTGTTTAGGCTAATGTTTCTCCAAACTCCTCAGCAATAAATTTCAGCAAAGCCCTTACTGCGAAAGATTGATACCTGTCTTTTTTTGTAATGACAACAAGCTCCCACATAGGTGGTGATTCAAGTGGAATCATGTTTATTTGAGTTTTATCCATTTTTAAATACGTTGATTTAGGTAAAAGAGTAACCCCCAATTGCGCAATCACAAGTTCCGTTATCAAGTCCCATTGTGAACTAACATAAGCAATTGTTGGAGTGAATCCAGCATTTTGACATTGTTGAATAATCAAATTATGTAAAGCAAATTCTTGATTAAAGAGAATAAAAGATTCTGTTTCAAGTTGTTCAAGTTCTACACAATCCTCATTAGATAAAGGGTGTGTGGGATGAGTGAAAAGCATAAATTCTTCTTTAATAAAGGGTGCGACCCTAAATTTATGGTGGTCGGTCGGATTTACTACAACACCAACGTCTACTTGCCCCTCATCTACCAAATGTTCAATACGCTTGGCACCAAGTTCAATTAATTCTAACGACACTTGCGAATGTTGCTTTCCAAATTTTTGCGCAATAGTTGGAAAGAAGAGTGTTCCAATTAAGGGGGGTATCCCAATTTTGATATTTCCTGTCGGCAGATTTATCAGATCGTCTAATAAGGTATGAAGTTCGTTTGTGGCACCTAGTATCTTAGTTGCTTGCTTATATACGAGTTTACCAGCATCTGTCAAAACTAATTTTCGAGTTGAGCGTTCGAATAATTCAACGTTAAGGTCAGTTTCTAATTTTTTAATGGATTTACTTAAGGTTGGTTGTGATATGTAGGTGTTAACTGCTGCTTTTGTAAAACTACCGTAATCTACAACTTCCATAAAATAGCGTAAATCTTTTAACTCCATACATGCCTCCTTTAATTCCATTTTGTAATAAAGTTTATTCTTAATATTCATTTTACGGATAAATTAGGTTGTTGTAAAATTTCATTAAGAAGATATTGAAAATTAAGAAAAATATATTGTAGCAGTTCAAATATCCTTAGTTCGGGAGGAAAAAAATGAAAACAATATTTAAAAGTTTTGAAGAAGCTGTAAGCGCTATCAAAAATGGAATGACCTTAATGGTAGGTGGATTTGGCCTTGTTGGAATTCCAGAAAATCTAATTCTTGGTCTACGGCAGGCGAATGTTAAGGATTTAACAGTGATCTCGAATAACTGTGGTGTAGATGATTGGGGACTCGGGATCCTTTTGCAAAATAAACAAATCAAAAAGATGATTTCGTCTTATGTGGGAGAAAACAAGGAGTTTGAAAGACAGGTATTAAGTGGCGAATTGGAGGTTCAACTAGTTCCACAAGGATCATTAGCAGAGAAAATCAGAGCTGGTGGAGCTGGTATCCCAGCATTTTATACCCCGGCAGGAGTGGGAACTCCAATCGCGGAGGGACGCGAAACAAGAGAGTTTAATGGAAAAGAATTTTTACTAGAAGAAGGTTTAACAGCCGATTTTAGTCTAGTTAAAGCATGGAAAGCAGATAAATTAGGGAATTTAGTTTATCGACAGACAGCTCAAAACTTTAATCCAATCATGGCAGCAGCTGGGAAATATACGATTGCAGAGGTAGAGGAGATTGTAGAAGTTGGCGAACTCGAACCAAACGAAATTCACACACCAAGCATTTATGTTCAGGGACTCGTTGTAGGTAAGCATGAAAAACGAATTGAGAGATTAACAGTAAGAGATGAGGGGAGGGATAACAATGTCGAATAACGTGAGAGTGAAGATTGCAAAAAGGGCGGAGCAGGAAATTAAGGATGGTAATTATGTGAATCTGGGAATTGGCATGCCAACAATGGTGGCAAATTATATTGCGGTCAATAAACATGTGGTTTTACAATCGGAAAACGGATTATTAGGAATTGGGCCATACCCTTCGAAGGAAGAGGTAGACCCTGACCTAATCAACGCAGGAAAAGAAACAGTCACGGCGATGAAGGGAGCTAGCTTTTTTAGCAGTGCCGAGTCTTTTGCGATGATTCGCGGGGGACATATTGATATTGCAATCCTGGGTGGTATGGAAGTGGCTGAGAATGGCGATTTAGCCAACTGGATGATTCCTGGCAAGATGATTAAAGGAATGGGTGGAGCCATGGACTTAGTTCACGGTGCCAAAAAGACGATTGTCATTATGGAACATGTGAATAAACAAGGTCAGCCTAAACTTTTGAAGAAATGTAGTTTACCACTTACAGGTCAAAAAGTAGTAGATCGCATTATAACAGATCGAGCCGTTATTGATGTTACAGAGAATGGCTTAAAATTAGTTGAGGTAGCAAAGGGGTATAGTGTTCAAGATATAGTAGAAAATACTGAGGCTGATTTGATCATAGCTAATGAAATTCGTCTTGATGCATTTTAGATACGCAAAAGGATAAGGCAACACCTTATCCTTTTTCTGATATATTATATAAGCATGCCTGCAATGGCAGCACTTAATAAAGAAGTAAGCATCCCTGCAGCAACTAATCGTAATCCCTTATTGTGAAACAGCCTCTATATTATACGGCCGATCATACCCTGCATATCCAGGAATGGACCATACCCCGATTTTCGCTTTTTTTGCTTGCTCCATGGCGGCAATATAATCATCGAGATACTTTTTGTCTTCATAGATATATCTTACGATTAGAAGTCCTTCTTTTAACATTGTTTCTTGAATGTTTTCACCCGTTGGCAAAAAGCCGTAGACAAGTAGGCGATCGTATTTATCGCGACTATTACCTTTACCTAACTCAAGAACAATTTCTTTTCCTTCCACTAAATTATTTAAATAATCACGTGCTTCCTCTGCAAATGGCATTGGGCCACCTTTAATTTCACTTGAATCTACTAGTAAAAAACGAAGGGACTCTTTTTTACCATTTACAATCGCTTTACAAGTGTCACCGTCATAACAAGATTCTATATGAGCCGTTACAACTTTATCTTCATTAACTTCATCTGGAAGTTTCGTAAGAACTTCAGTTAAATTTTCAATTTCTCCAACAAATTCTGCAGCATTACCTGCCGCATCGCTTAACTCTTCTAATTCTTTGGAACCGACAATTTCGCCAGTTTGCTCAACCTTGTCTGCTAGTTCTTGAATTCCTTGTACATCAACGGTATCCGAACAAGCGGATAGGATTGTAATACTTAAGAATACGATTAATGTCTTTATTAGTTTCTTCATTGTTTCTCCCTTTTTCTAACTTATCTATGTTACTAATTAATAATATGTAATATCTCGAAAAATTCAAGGGTTGAATGTACCGAACAATGTAGAAGGGTATATTCTTTTATAAGTCACAAAATATTCATTTGCATACAATAGGGGGGTATCGTACACTCTAAATATAAAGATAAAATGATATTGATAAATTCACGATATATTGATAATGGGCTTATACCTAATATGGCTATTCGCGTAAAAAAGTCAAACTTAATCACTCTTTTTTGTTGACTTGAATACTATAGGGGGGTATAGTAAGAGTATAAAGTAAAGGATGTGATTGATTTGGATAAATTTTTACATGAGCACCCGAGTCAACCAAGAACAAAAGATGAAAAGCAAGCAATTGTTAACCGTTTAAAACGTATTGAAGGTCAAGTTCGTGGCATACAGAAAATGGTTGAAGAAGATCGTTATTGTGTAGATATTTTAGTACAAATAAGTGCCATCCAATCTGCATTAAAGCAAACCGGGTTTACGATCACGGAACGACATATGAAACATTGTGTCAGTGATTCCATTAAGAATGGGGAAGGGCAAGAAGCGATTGACGAGTTAATGACTGTTTTAAAACAGTTCTCGAAATAGGGGGTATAGACGATGAGTGAGGCACAGCGTGCAATGCAGCATACAACACTTGGTGTAACGGGAATGACGTGTGCTGCGTGTTCCAACCGTATTGAAAAACAGTTAAATAAAATGGATGGGGTGGAAGCGCAGGTTAATTTAACAACGGAAAAAGCAACCGTTAATTATGACCCGGAAAAGATATCGATTGAGGAAATTACAAAGAAAATTGAAAATATCGGATATGGCGTAATAATGGAAAAAACAGAACTCGATGTTTTTGGGATGACATGTGCGGCCTGTTCAAATCGGATTGAAAAGGTATTGAATAAACAAAAGGGTGTTAAGTTGGCAACGGTCAACTTAACGACTGAAAGTGCCGCCATTGAATATAACCCAGGGATGATCGATGTCAAAGACTTGATTGAGAAGATACAGAAGCTAGGGTATGACGCGAAACTAAAGGTGGAAGCTGAGGAAAAGCAAACCTATAAAGAAAAAGAACTTCAATCCAAAAAAATAAAATTAATTATTTCGGTACTGCTGTCAGCACCATTGTTAATTACGATGCTTGTTCATTTATTTGGAATGACCATACCGGCTATTTTTATGAACCCATGGTTTCAATTTGCATTAGCAACCCCAGTTCAATTTATTATCGGCTGGCAATTTTATGAAGGTGCCTATAAGAACCTTCGAAATGGTGGGGCTAATATGGATGTGCTTGTAGCCTTAGGTACAAGTGCCGCGTATTTTTACAGTTTATATGAAGCACTGAAAACCATCGGGAACGCACATTATATGCCACATTTATATTTTGAAACAAGTGCCGTTTTAATCACATTGATTTTATTCGGTAAGTTTTTAGAAGCAAGAGCAAAGAGTCATACAACAAATGCGATTTCCGAATTGTTGAATCTGCAAGCGAAAGAAGCACGAGTGATTCGGGATGGAAAAGAAGTCATGATACCTGTTGAAGCCGTTGTTGTTGGCGATCGTGTTCTTGTAAAACCGGGTGAAAAAATACCTGTAGATGGTATCGTTGTGAAAGGAAGAACGTCTGTTGATGAATCCATGCTTACTGGTGAATCGATTCCAATTGAAAAAGATCCAGGTTCAAAATTAATCGGATCCACAATTAATAAAAATGGTGCAATTGAAATGGAAGCAACAAAAGTTGGGAAAGATACAGCCCTTGCATCCATTATTAAAGTAGTAGAAGAAGCGCAAGGCTCAAAGGCGCCAATTCAACGTCTAGCTGATGTGATCTCAGGTTATTTCGTTCCAATTGTAATTGGCATTGCAATCTTAACCTTTGTTATTTGGATTGCTTTTGTGGAGCCAGGTCAGTTTGAACCTGCATTAGTCGCATCAATCGCTGTACTCGTGATTGCATGTCCGTGTGCTTTAGGTCTTGCCACTCCGACATCCATTATGGTTGGAACAGGTAGAGCAGCTGAGAGCGGAATCTTATTCAAAGGTGGAGAACACTTAGAACGTACACATCAAATTGAAGCGATTGTTTTAGACAAAACCGGAACTATCACAAAAGGTAAACCAGAAGTTACTGACTTTACGGGTGACGATGAAGCGTTGCAGCTATTAGCTAGTGCGGAAAAAGGTTCAGAACATCCACTTGCAGAGGCAATTGTTGCCCATGCAACAGAAAATGATATCGAATTTTTAGAGGTCGAAGATTTTAGAGCTATACCCGGCCATGGTATCGAAGCAAGAATTACTGGTAAACACGTTCTTGTGGGAAATCGAAAATTGATGATGGATCATCTTATTATTACAACCGGTTCTGAAAAGCAATTAGTCGAATATGAAACACAAGGAAAAACAGCGATGTTGATTTCAATTGATGGAGAATATCGCGGTATGATTGCCGTGGCTGACACAATTAAGGAAACTGCGCCAGAAGCGATTAAGCAATTAAAAGAGATGGGTATTGAAGTCATCATGTTAACGGGTGATAACGAAAGAACTGCGCAAGCGATTGCGAAACAAGTTGGAATCGACCAGGTAATTGCACAAGTGTTACCTGAAGAAAAAGCAGACAAAGTGAAAGAGTTACAAGATAAAGGTAAAAAGGTCGCCATGGTTGGAGATGGCGTAAATGACGCACCTGCTCTTGTCACAGCAGATATCGGGATTGCCATTGGCACAGGAACAGAAGTTGCGATCGAAGCCGCTGACTTAACCATTCTTGGTGGGGAGTTATTGCTAATTCCAAAAGCCATTAAAATCAGTCATCAAACGATTAAAAATATTCGTCAAAATCTATTCTGGGCTTTCGGATACAATGTAGCGGGTATTCCGGTTGCAGCGATTGGATTACTCGCACCATGGATCGCCGGAGCTGCAATGGCATTAAGCTCAGTAAGTGTTGTTTCGAATTCACTTCGTTTAAAACGAGTGAAATTATAAACTAAATGTTTGGGGCTCACATTATGGTTAATGATTATAGAGCTGAATTCACCGAATGCTAGATATTCTTGCACGTTAAAGGAGGTGAAAACATCATGGAAAAGAAAACATTAGACGTACAAGGTATGTCATGCGGTCACTGTAAAGCAGCAGTCGAGGGCGCATTGAAAAACTTAAATGGCGTATCCGCTGCTGAAGTTCACTTGGAAACAGGTAAAGTAGATGTTACTTACGATGAATCTAAAGTAAGCGTAGATGCTATGAAAGAAGCAATTGAAGAAGAAGGCTATGATGTTGTAGCATAAAATTACATTACACAGTATGGGAGTTCGTGGTTGAGACATGAACTCCCTTTTTTGGGACAAGGGGACAGGTCCTTTGTCCCAACTTGTAACAATGGACCGTCCATCTGTAAGAGAGGAGGAATATGATGAACAAAATAATGGAGAAGTTGCAGGCTTTTTTGCCTGTAGAAGCGTATGATCAAGTATCGGAGGATGAATACGGGATTTTTGATATTCTAGAATCAGCTACAGATGAAATAATTGGGAGCTATTCTTTGAATGAAAAGGGAGAGTTAATAAGCTATTCGTTAGTGGATGATGCCTCCGAGGGAGAGCTTAGAAAGGAAGAATTAACAGCGATTGCGAAAAAATTCGTTGACACCTTTTTTCCTGGCCAGCAAGAATACGAGTTTTCGGGAATCCTAGATTTAGATAATCCGTACATGGTGACGTATGAAAAGAGAGATGAGAAATATGGTTTGTTTATACATAGCACCGGTTTCACGATAACTATTTCAACATCAGGTCAAATAATGAGTTTTTACAGTACAGATGAAGAATATGAGATTCAATATTCGGATGTCGTTGTATCCGAAGAAGAAGCTTTGGAAAAATACATCGAAGGACTAGACTTCGAGTTGAATATACAAAAATTTGATCATGAGGTTTATAAGAATGGAGATAACAATTACCACCTTTCTTACAGTGTAATTGAACAAATCATGGAAATCCCTGTTGACGGGTCGGAGTTTCCAAGTATAAAAGAAGAATATCCAACGGATTTGACCATAGAAAAACGAGAGTGCTCGGTTAAGGATGTATTCGAATTAGTCGGTCTAACAACTGACTATACACTTTTGCATAAGCAAGTATTGGATGGGAAACGGGTTGAAGTTTGGTCCAAGCAAGTATCTCTAGATTCGTATTCTTTTGATATGGAAGAAGAGTCCAATCATGTGATAAAGCTATGTTTTGGTGAGAAGGATGGGTTCCTTTTACAAGTTAAAAATGGGGAAGAACATGATAATAGTGGGGAAGATATTGGCTTAGAGAATGCCCAAGAGCGTGCAATGGGTCTGTTGTTTAAACTGTATCCTGATGCACATGAACGATTTAGACTTGAGATCTTTGAAACGGAAAATGATGAGTTCGATGATGTATTTGCGGATGAGGAAGAAGCAATCGAGCTTGAAGAAGATTTAAATGAAGCTGAAATGTTTGAAGAGGAGTTTGATGATTGGGATGAGGAATACATTGAAGTTGAGGAAACTTACACCTTCTATGTTCATTTATTCCATCAAGGGCTGCGAGTTGTTAATCATGTGACAGTAATCGAGGTTGGGAGATATACAGGTAAGATAACTCATTTCAACTTGGACGTACCATCCCTTGAATTATATAGTAATCTACCGACCAAGCCTATCATTTCAGTTGATGATGCTAAAGAAATATATAAAAGGCATTTGAAAATGGAACGAATGTTTATCCGTGAGTATGATGAAGACGGGATGTCTGTTTATAGTCTAGCTTATGTAGCAGACTTTCCAAATACAGTTGGTCACGTCCGTGCGATTGACGCAACCAGTGGGGAAGCGATGTATGTGGATGTTGGTGACGCTACTTTTATAAAGTGATTTTAGTAAAGCAGTCTATAGGGCTGCTTTTTTGGTTTGTTCAGGTGTCAAAATTAGTTTACATACATTAGGGGGGTATAGTAAACTATTGATACAAATAGTCTATTAATATTACGTGATATATACCTACCGGGTGTATTAATATAGGGGTGTGTTTAGGATGGATGAAGATGTGAACAAAATAAAGATTGCCATTAATGGTGGCATTGGATTTGGTGCAAAGTTGAATGCAAAGCAACTTGTAGCAATTTCTAAATATATGAATGAAGATGAAGAGCTTGAACTGACGACATTCCAGCAGCTATACATTGAAATTCCTGAATTTCAAAAGGATGAAATCATTGAAGAATTCGAGCGGGTAGGATTAACTTGTTATCCAGTTGGAAACTTCGTTAAGAGTTTAAGAACGTGCAATTTTTGCAAAGGGGAAGAGGAAGAAGGCATGCCAGTTGCAAAGGAAGTTAATCGCCGTATTGCTGGGAAGCCTGTACCATTTACACTTAGGGTGGCATATACGGGTTGTCCGGTAGGCTGCGGTGAGCCGCTTGTTAATGACATCGGGATCATGAAAATCAGAGATCACTATCATTTATATGTTGGTGGGAAAGCAAAAGGAAAGGATGCTGAGGTTGGTACTTTATTGAAAGAGAACCTAACACCAGAAGAACTCTATGGTTCTATCGAAAAAATCATTTCTACATATGCAGAGCAGGGTAAAAAGCGGGAGCAATTTTATAAATTCGTTAAGCGAATAGGGATAGACCAACTCACCAGCTAACAACGGGACAGTAGAGGTTGTTGTCCCAAATAATTGTATAAATTGATTATATCTTCATTTATACTTGGGATATATCAAGGTAATATGGAAGTGTTAGTATGAATGATTATTTTAAATCTGATTGTACTCATTGTTTTGGATTATGTTGTGTAGCCTTACCTTATGGGAAATCATCAGATTTTCCCTTTAATAAAGATGGTGGAGAGCCATGTCGCAATTTATGTTCAGATAGCCGTTGTAAAATTCATGAGGGATTAAGGGAAAAAGGGTTTCGTGGATGTGTTTCTTATGAGTGCTTTGGAGCCGGTCAACATGTCTCACAAACAATCTATAAAGGTCATGATTGGAGAGACAATTCAGAGCGAGCCAGTGAAATGTTCGAGGTATTTCCAATTGTACAACAACTACATGAAATGCTTTGGTATCTCAATCAAGCATTAAACTTGAAGGAAACTCAGTCATTTCATCCTAATTTGCAAAGCCTATACAACGAAACGTTACAATTAACGAAGAAATCACCTGAAGAAATTATACGGCTAGACATTATCTCCCATAGAAAAAGGGTTAATGAATACTTACAAGAAACTAGTGAAGTATACCGAAAAGATTTAACCGGAAAAAGGAAAGAGAAACAGAAACGGAAGGGTCTTGATTTCGTAGGTGCCAATCTAAAAGGGGCTGATTTGCAGGGTGCTAACTTCCGAGGAACTTTACTAATAGCAGCTAATCTGAGCCATGCTGATTTAAGAAAAGCTGACTTTATTGGTGCTGATCTTCGTGATGCAGACTTAAGTAATGCAAACCTAGCTGATGCTCTTTTTCTAACACAGTCTCAAATCAATTCAGCTAGAGGAAATGTACATACAAAAATACCGAATTTCTTAGTTAGGCCGGATCATTGGATAAAATAAAAATGCTCGGGACAGTTAACTGTCCCATATTATTTTTTCACTGGTTTCACAACAGAATCAGCCCGATTGTATTTGACTATTTCGAGGAGTTGTTCTGCCATGAAGCGTGGACTGTATTTAAACCCGCCATTAATCCATTCTACGACCATCCCTAATATTGCATATGCTTGGTAATTGGCGTGAATCTCCCTATCAATTTTTGGATTGGTGAGTACGTCATGCAAGTCAGTTAAGACGAGATCCTTTAAGACGGTACAAAACTTATTTTGAAAGCCTGTTAAAGTGTGTGTTCTGACGATATGTGTATAAAAATTTGCGTATTTAAAGACATGGTCAAATATTTTTACCGCAGACGTAGATAGTTTTTTAATTTCCAATACTTCAACGCCTTTATAGGGTTCCCGATAAGATTCAATCAAGTCGGTGATGACTTCATCCATAATCTCATGTAGAATATCTTCTTTATATTGAAAATGCTTATAAAATGTACCATGATTTAGTTCCGCAACTCGTACAATAGCTGATATCGAAATCTCCTTTAAATCTTTTTCATTCATTAAGGATAGTAAAGCATCTTTCATTGCTCGCTTTGACTTCACAATGCGGCGGTCAAGATAGTCATTATTACTAGACATAAACATCCTCCCATGTTTGATAAAACAAAAATACTAGACAATATCATATATATTTGTTTATTAGTCAACACTTAATCATGTTTTTGCTGATTGTAAGCGTATTATTCTTCTTATTATACTATAGGTAGTTGTTGATTAACGTACAACTGTTTATTAAATCGCATTCTATCATAATTGGAGGAATGAACATGAGACTAGAGAATAAAGTAGCAGTTGTTACAGGTGCAGCTTCTGGTATGGGAAAATCTATTGCAATCCTGTACGCAAATGAAGGAGCAAAAGTAGTAGTTTCAGATATTAATATAGAAGCTGCAAAAGTAACTGTTGATGAAATCAAGGCAAATGGCGGAGAAGCTATTGCTGTTATGACTAATGTAGCAAAAGAAGAAGACATTCAACATTTAATTAATATGGCTGTAACGAAGTATGGAACAGTAGATATCTTAGTAAATAATGCAGGAATTATGGACAACTTTGAACCAGCTGGAGAAATTGAAGACGAGAAGTGGGAAAGAATTTTTGCAGTAAATACAACGAGTGTTATGCGCGCAACCCGTAAAGTACTGCCAATCTTTTTGGAGAAAAAGGCTGGGGTGATTATCAACTTAGCATCTGCAGGCGGACTTCAAGGGGCAAGAGCGGGTGCTGCTTACACTGCCTCTAAACATGCGGTTGTTGGATTCACGAAAAACACCGGTTTCATGTATGCTCAAAGTGGGATTCGTTGTAATGCGATTGCACCAGGCGGTGTTGAAACAAATATCAGTACTTCGATGACTGGCAGAAGTGATTTTGGAATGGGCCGTATCATGCCAGGATTGGCTCTCAATCCACGTACAGGTCAACCGCAAGAAATCGCAAGTATTGCACTATTCCTTGCTTCAGATGACGCAAGTTTTGTCAACGGAACAGTTATCACCGGGGATGCGGGTTGGACAGCGTATTAAGAAATGAAAAAGCTTGGATCACCATATGGTGATCCAAGCTTTTTGGCATATTTTATTCTAATTCTAATTCGAAGCAGAATTTTAGAAGTTTTTCCAACGTATCGATCCGTAACCAGTATGTGGATGTCCTTTTGATTGAATTTTAAAGTATTCATGTTCTAATTCGGGCAGGGATAATTCAAATAGATGTTTTCCATCTTTTTTATACTTGTTACACGCAATTAGTTTCCGAATGATCTCATTTTTACGTTTCTCAACAGTTTCTTTTAATATAGCCATAATCATCTCTCTCCTTTCGTAATTGGCTTTCAAAAGACCCAATAACAAGATAAGAAGAGGCTTTTTTATGATTAGGGTAACCTCACTTATCTTTCAAGCTTGTTAGCTTGCAGGATTTAGCACAGTATTCAACGAATCTGTTGCTGAGGTTTCACAGGGCCAGCCCCTCCACCTCTCTTGATAAGTTTTTATAAGTTTGTACAGATGAAACACCCTAGACGTAATGGATGTTATATATAGTTTAACCATATTATTCCGATGTGTCTACTTGTATTTGTAGAAATTTGCAAAATGTAATGATTTCGTAAAAATAAGGACGTGAAAAGGGGGCAGAAAAAAGAGACAGGATTCATAACCCAAGGGGTTAATCAACCTGTCTCTCAATTCCAAACTATGATTTTAAGATGAAACCAGAAGGGTCCTCAGTAGAAATGACTTCAAGTTCTACAGGAAATACTTTGTTTTTCATATGTTTGCCTCATAAAAAATAATAGATAAAAGGCATAGGATGAAATAGACTACCGTATGAATGTGGGGATAGTGAAATTAACAGGAGGTACCCCATTGTCCTGTCCTGGGACAAGGGACCTGTCCCTGTGTCCCATTAAGCTTCGCCGACGACTGTGAATCTTTGGTTAAGGTGTTTTGGGTTTTCGATTTCGTCAATTACTGCGATGGCAAAGTCAGCGTAGCTAATGTAGCTTTCGCCTTTTGAGTTAACGAGTAAATTGTCTTTACCAGTTTGATAAGTACCAGTTCTTTTTCCCTCTGGATCAAATACTGCAGATGGACTGATAAATGTCCAAGTGATATCTGCTGTTTCTTTAAGTTCTTGAAGATTTCGTGCTTGACCATTTGCTGTTGGTTTTACAAAGTCTGGAAATTCTGGTGTGTCGATGAGTTGAAGAGTTTTTGCCTCATCAACATAAAGACTTCCTGCACCACCAACAACTATGATTCTTGTATTTGTTCCTTTAACAGCTTCAATTAATGCATGGCCGGCATCAACGTGAGCTTGTTCTTCTCCAAGTGGCGCACCAAAAGCATTAACTATTACATCGAGATCCTCAACATCCGCTTTTATTAATTCTAAAATATTTTTTTCTAAGACAGATACTTGATTGTTTTGTAGTTTAGATGCATCCCTAACGATTGCTGTAACTTCATGTCCTCTTTTAACAGCTTCTTTTAAAATAAGGCTTCCTGCTTTACCATTTGCACCAATAATTCCAATTTTCATTATAGTTTCCTCCTATGTTGTTTAACTTGTAATCATACTGATTACATGTAATAATTATAGTTACAAGTATAGTTGATGTCAATACATTCAACTTTTAGGTATAATAAACGTACGATTAGGAATGAAAGAAAGGTGACAGCGATGTCCATCAGTAGTAGATTTTCTGTTGGAATACATATACTTTCCCTCATAAAGTTATCGAAAGAGGGGGAATGTTCATCAGGATTTTTAGCATCAAGTGTGAATACAAATCCAGTAGTTATTAGAAAAATTATGGGAATGCTTAAAAAAGCAAACTTAATTGAAGTACACCCGGGAGTTGCAGGTGCAAAACTAGCCAGAAAATCAACAGACATTACGATGCTTGATGTCTATAAGGCAGTTGATGTGGTAAGAGAAGGAGAGTTGTTTAGCGTCCATGACAATCCAAATCCGGAATGCCCCGTCGGCAGAAATATTCAAAATGCCATTGAACCCTTATTTGCACAAGCCCAATTCGCTATGGAGAAAATCTTAGCAAACGTCACCCTAGAAGACATCATAAACGGCATCAACGAAGTTGGGACAGAGGGACAGGTACAGTGTCCCAAATGAGTTGAATTTTACACTGTGAAATAAAGGACAGGTTTCTGTATATCAAAAATGTACGGAACTGTCCGTTTTTTTATGGCTTTTTGGAGGGAATTCTCATTTGCTGTCGAATTATAGTATTTGAAAAAATAAATAAGGAAGGAAAACCCTGTTCGTATTCTACTAATTAGGAGTGAGATCGTGAATCATGACCACGAGAGCTTAATAGAATCAAAGAGTATAATCAAAGCATTAGCAAATGGACTAAATCCAATTACCGGAGAAAAAATCGGTGTTGAAAGTTTTCTACACGACCCCAGTATCATTAGACCATTATTCTTCCTAACTCAGTACATCGAAAAGCTGCCCACATCCCCAATCAAAAAAACAAAACCGAAATCCTTTAAAATTACCCAAAATGAAAAAAGTCAGATTAAATTACCTCCTGGTAAGATAGGTGTTAATAAATTCGCACATGCTGTAAATGAAGTCATAGATGGAACAAAAAGCAAACGGTTGACTGGAGTTGTGATTAATAAAAGATTAAAAGCCTTAGGCATCCTCAGTGAAGAAACAACAGAAGCTGGAAATACAAGAACAATCACAAACGAACGATCAGAAGGATATGGAATAGAGTCAGTGGCTATACGATATAACAAGAATGAATATCAACAAGTCGTTTTTAATGATATTGGTAAGAAGTTTTTGCTGGATAATCTTGAGAAGATCATGGGGATCGAGGGGAAATCATAATACTACAGAGCATTTTACAAAAGAAAATTATTCCTAATAAGGGTATCGATCCATCATGGATTGATACTCTTTTTGTTTTTCTAATAAAAACAAAGAATAGACTAGGTTATTGGTTAAAAGTGGGAAAAGGCCGTACAAAAACACCTTATATGCAAGGGCCTTTGGTTATTGATGGAAAAAGTCATAACAAATACGCCATATATGCTATGGATTTTGGAAAACGGTGGAAATATCTGCATTAAAAACGCTATATATGAAAGAACTTTTGGTTATAAGTGGAAAAAGCAATAGCAAAAAACCATATATACTACGACTTTTGGAAAATGGTGGAAATGACTGCATTAAAAACGCTATATATGATAGAACTTTTGGTTATAAGTGGAAAAACCAATAACAAAAACAGTAAATATGCTATGGGTTTTGGAAAATATCGGAAAAAGCAATAGCAAAAACACCATATATACTATGATTTTTGGAAAATGGTGGAAATGTCTACAGCAAAAACACTATATATGCCATGACTTTTGGATATTAGTGGATAAAGCTATAACTTTAATCCATATATCCAAAGGCCTTTGGACATATATGGAAAATGTTATAACATAAAAACCAAATATGACAACTTCATCAAATAAAAATTAGAAACAAACCATTCTTTACACTTTCTTTATACTTTTCTGGTCTTTTAATTTATACCTACAATTTATTCTAAGTTTAACAACACAACATCGAAAGGATGATAGCTATGTCAGAAACGATTCTTAAAGCAACCAATGTTTCAAAAATATATGGTCAACACAAAGCACTGGATAAGGTGTCGATTGAAATCAAACGAGGTATGATTTACGGCTTAATTGGGGAGAACGGTGCTGGAAAGTCAACCTTCATGCGCATGGTTATGGGATTAATCAAAATAGATGAAGGAAACATCGAACTGTTTGGGGAAACAGGTTCGAGGGGATTGCAACAAGCGCGTAGAAAAATGGGTCAATCGATTGAAACACCAGCCCTTTATCCGGAATTAACAGCTCGGGAGAATTTAAAAGTGCAAGCGGCAAATGGTGGTGTGAGTAACCGAGAGATTGATGATTTATTACGCTTAATGAACCTTAGTCATACAGGTAAGAAAAAAACGAAAAACTTCTCGTTAGGGATGCGCCAACGTTTAGCGATTGCCTCCACACTGATTACAAACCCTGAGTTCTTAATTTTAGATGAGCCGATTAATGGCCTAGACCCATCGGGAATTGTGGAAATGCGTGAAATTATACAACGATTGGTTACAGAACGGGGGATCACCGTTTTACTTTCAAGTCACATACTTGATGAGCTTTCGCAGATCGCTACACATTACGGTATTCTTCATAACGGAAAAATCATTAATGAACTTTCCAAGGAAGAATTGGCACGTGAAACTCGTCAATACATTGAATTAGAAACAACTGAGGTTCAAAAAACGGTTGTAGTACTAGATGAATTAGGAATAAAGGATTACGTGGTCGTAAATAGTTCTGAAATTAACATCTTCGAAAAATTGGATGATGTCGCTGCAATCAATCGTTCATTAGTATTAGCTGGCGTGAATGTTTCAAGGATTGGAACAACTAGACAAAAGCTAGAAGATTATTTCTTACAATTAACAGGGGGAAAGACTCATGCTTAATCTATTAACAGCAGAAAGAATTAAATTATTGCGAAGTAAAAAACTATGGATCGTTATTAGTATTTTAATGTTGCTTCCAATCTACCAGGTCGTGAATAGTAAAATATCTGTGAATTACGGATCAGATTTAGTCCAAGCTAAAGATACAGTGATTAACGGAGCAACAGGGATTTTGATGATGGAGAAAAATGGATTTACCATATTATTCGTGATATGTGCTTTTATCAGTTTTTTTATTGGAGAAGAATTTCAAAATGGAACGATTCGAAATGCATTATCACTAGGGCGTAGCCGCACGCATTATTATTTGTCTAAACTTGTAACGGCTTCTTTACTTTCACTTGTTGGTGTAATTATCATGACAATACTTGGAATGATAGGTTTTTCTGTCGTGTTTGGGTTTGGTGAAGTTGCGGGAATTACCAATTATTTTAGCTATGCGACAAAAACGTTTGGTACACTTTATTTATTAATTTTAGCAAACGTGTCAATTTATGTGATGATTGGCTTCCTAACGAAAAACATTGGAATCTCACTCGTGTGGAGTTTTCTTTATAC
The DNA here is from genome assembly GCA_003640645.1 of Fredinandcohnia aciditolerans. Classification (GTDB taxonomy): domain Bacteria; phylum Bacillota; class Bacilli; order Bacillales; family Bacillaceae_L; genus Ferdinandcohnia; species Ferdinandcohnia aciditolerans. Next base: position 98,108 of record QGHH01000017.1, read on the forward strand.
GATCATGACTGCTTTTGTTCCTTCAGTTTTCCTGCAAACTGAACACTTCAAGCATGTCACATTCTGGTTTACAGAAACCTTCTTAAATTATTCAGACTTCGCTAGTCCAGTAGATATTGCGAGATTTCCTGAGATGGTATTGGTAAGTATTATTACAATAATGTTATCATTAGGATTAGGAATTCTATTTTTTAACAGAACTGATATTAAGTAGGTCGATTTATATGGCAGCCATTTTAATTATTGAAGACGATATGGCAATTCATTCGCTTATTAAGGAATCATTGGAATTACAGGATTTTCAAACACTCAGTGCATTCTCAGGGACTGAAGGGAAGTTGTTATTCGAACAAAATCAGGTCGATTTAATTCTTTTAGATTTGATGCTTCCGGGGATGAATGGAGAAGATTTTCTTCAGCAGCTCCGTCAAAACTCTACAGTGCCTGTAATAGTGATTTCGGCAAAAAATGATCAGGATTCGAAATTACATCTGTTAACATCAGGAGCAGATGATTATATCATAAAACCTTTTGATGTGAAGGAACTTCTTGCACGGATTCACATTCAATTACGTCATGCAGTTAGTACTTCAGTAAGTAAAATGAAAGAAATTCATTATAAAAACATCAGTGTGAATTTAGACACACGTGAAGTGGAAACCGATGGAGAACAAGTTCATTTGACTGGACGTGAATACGCAATTTTACTCCTGTTTATAGAGAATCCTCAAAAGGTGTTTAGTCGCGCCAATATCTATGAGAGTGTTTGGAATGAACCATTTTTTGATAGTGAAAAAACGATTAACATGCATATTAGTAATTTACGAAATAAACTCAACCGTGTGGGAACGAACTATATTAAAACGGTATGGGGAATTGGTTTTAAATTCGATTAACTTTATTTGGCAGGTCCCACTTCTCTGATTAAAGTTAATGCTACCGGCAATGCCACGGGATTTTTCCAAGTAAAAATTTCTTGCTTACTCGAGTAGTTGTGCGGCAAATACTTCAGGCGTATTTGATTGAAAGGAGCGTGAATGGTATGTGGGGTTGGATATTTGTCACACTTGCATTGGCGCTTCTTCTTTATCTTTATTTCTTAAAACGAGAATTATGTAAATTAAAACATGAGATTAAGGACCTTCCAAACCGTTCTGGATTTGGTGGTAGGCTTTCACTTGAGTTTCGTGAGAAGGCATTGATGGATGTAGTTGATGAGTTGAACCAAATGATTGATACGTTTGAAGATAAAAATCGTCAGGCAAAGCAGATGGAAGAAAATGTGAAGTTATCTATTGCTGGGTTATCTCATGATTTACGAACACCACTTACGTCAATCAAGGGCTATGTTGAACTCTTACATATAACCACGGATGAAACAAAAAGGGCGCAGTATTTAAAAATTATCGATCAATCTGTTAAACGTCTGATAGATATGACCGATCAATTTTATAATTTGGCTCGAATTGAAACAAACCAACGAGAAATAGAGTTATCATCGATTATTCTCTCTAACCTGGTTGAAGAAATCTTTTTGTCCTTCTATGAACAACTTGAGGAAAAGAACATCGAGCTCCAATTTCCAGAACAGATAAATGATAGGCAAATTATTGCTGACAAATTAATGCTTGTTCGTGTTATCCAAAATATTGTTCAAAATATCCTTCGTTATGCAAAAAGTAAAGCGATGATCAGTTATCGGAATGAGAGAAACTTTCTTATATTTAGTGTGAAAAATGATATCAAATCAGATAGTAAAGTCGCTATTGAAAAAGTATTTACCCGATTCTATACAGAGGTTACGAGTCGCACAAATACCGAGGCAAGCGGCTTGGGGCTTTATTTATCTAAGAAGCTAGTTGAAAGGATGAATGGGAAAATGGAAGCAGAACTCAATTCAAATTGGTTTATTCTAACTATTCATCTTCCAATTAATATGGGACAGGTCTCTTCCCCAGATGAGTCGAAATAAAAAAGTATCGAGAGTTTTGCAACTAATTTTGCAGACTCTCGATTTTTTATTTATAATTTTTGCATCTATCATTCTGTTGAACTTTTGATTAGAATTGAAAGATAGATTGATATATAGATGGGAAATATTGGTGGGACAAGGGACCTGTCCCTCTGACCCAGGGAGCAACTTTTGTCTGACAGAGGAGTAGTGTTTTATGAATGAGGAGTTTTTGTATATTGTTTTGATTATTGCGCTGGGGTATGTGTTGAAGCGCATTGGTATTTTGCAGGAGAAGGATGGAGAGACGATCTCCAAGATTATTTTTAAAATTACGCTTCCTGCGTTAGTGCTTGTGACGTTTGATACGGTTGAAATTGAAATAAAGCTTATTTTAATTCCGATTATTGTTCTTGTTTATGGAATTATCATATCTTTACTGGGCATGGTTATTTTTAAAAAAGAGAAAAAAGAGCTTAAGGGTTCGTTTTTGATGATGTCGTCCGGATTTAATGTTGGTTTATTTGCGTTTCCACTTGTTTTTGCAATTTGGGGAATCGACGGATTGACGTATTTTAGTATATTTGATGTGGGAACATCCTTAATAGTTTTTGGCATTAGCTATATTTTAGGTAGCTATTTTTCTGAAGAAGGTTTAAGTCTCAAACCGGTTTCGATTCTAAAAAAACTTACGAAATCAATCCCATTGATGACGTATTTGATTGCAAGTACTTTAAATTTAAGTCATATTAAATTACCGGAAATGGTCATTAATGTGGCTAGCACGATTTCACAAGCTAATATGCCATTGTGCTTATTACTATTGGGTCTTTATTTAAATTTTAAATTTGAAAAACAATTTTTGAAGCCAATGTTGAAATTTTTAACGTTCCGGTATGGAGTGGGCTTACTGATTGGAATCACCTTGTTCTCTCTGCTTCCTTACGAGGCTATGTTTCGATACACCGTATTAATTGGTTTACTACTTCCGGTTGCTTCATCAGTCATCCCATTTGCGGTTGAATTCAAGTACAGTAATGAAAGCATTCGGTTAATTGCAACGATTACTAATATCACAATCTTGGTGAGTATCGTGATTTTATATGTATTTGCACATCTAATTTAAAAAAGTGGTCCTGTACTAAACTGGCACCTATGTCAAGGACACAATAAAAAAAGAGACTAAGCAGCTTGAAGATGATTCCTATATTGAATAGGG
>QGHH01000153.1 GCA_003640645.1 Fredinandcohnia aciditolerans
AGGCTGGGTACGCTGGCCTCGACCATGGCGCCGGAGTCCAGGCGGATCTGGTAGAGCGCGTAGCTGCCCATCCAGGCCATGTGGCTGACCATGCCGTGGGCCCAGTTGTAGTCGCCCGTCGGCTGTTCGCGCGACACCACCATGCGCTCGGGGCGGATGGAGACGTGCACGTCCATGCCCAGCGGCTCGCTGACCCCGTGGCTGACGTACAGCGGGCGGCTCAGCTCGGGACTTTCGATGGCGACGTGGTCGGGTTCATCGACCACGATGGTGCCGGTGAACATGTTGGTCGAGCCAATGAAGCTGGCGACGAAGCGCGAGTTGGGAAAGGCGTAGACATCCTGCGGCGTGCCGCACTGGACGATCTGGCCTTCGGTCATGACCGCCAGGCGATGCGCCATGGTCATGGCCTCTTCCTGGTCGTGGGTCACCATGATGCAGGTCACGCCGACCTGCTCCAGGATCTTGACCAGCTCGATCTGGGTCTTCTGGCGGATCTGCTTGTCCAGCGCCGACATCGGCTCGTCCAGCAGCAGCAGCTTGGGCCGCTTGACCAGGCTGCGCGCCAGCGCCACGCGCTGCTGCTGGCCGCCGGACATTTCGCGGGGATAGCGCGGGCCGAAGTCGGCCAGGCCGACCATGTCCAGCGCATCCCGGGCGCGTTCCGCCGCCTGCGCCTTCGAGGCGCCCTGGCGCCGCGGACCATAGGCGACGTTCTGCAGCACCGTCATGTGCGGGAACAGCGCATAGGACTGGAACATCATGTTGACCGGCCGCCGGTAGGGCGGC
>QGHH01000154.1 GCA_003640645.1 Fredinandcohnia aciditolerans
CCGATGTCGACCGGCCTCAAGGCGATCGACGCTCTGATCCCGATCGGTCGCGGTCAGCGCGAGCTGGTCATCGGCGACCGTCAGACCGGCAAGACCGCCATCATTCTGGACACCATGCTGAACCAGAAGTCGGTGCACGAGACCGGCCCGGAATCGGAAAAGCTGTTCTGCGTGTACGTCGCTATCGGCCAGAAGCGCTCGACCGTCGCGCAGTTCGTCAAGGTGCTGGAAGAGCGCGGCGCGCTCGATTACTCCATCATCATCGCCGCCACCGCTTCGGATCCGGCGCCGATGCAGTTCCTTGCGCCGTTCACCGGCTGCACCATGGGCGAATACTTCCGCGACAACGGCCTGCACGCCCTGATCATCTATGACGACCTGTCCAAGCAGGCCGTCGCCTACCGCCAGATGTCGCGGCTGCTGCGCCGTCCGCCGGGCCGCGAAGCCTATCCGGGTGACGTCTTCTACCTGCACTCCCGTCTGCTCGAGCGCGCTGCGAAGCTCAACGACGACAACGGCAACGGTTCGCTGACCGCGCTGCCGGTCATCGAGACGCAGGCCAACGACGTGTCGGCCTATATTCCGACCAACGTGATCTCGATCACCGACGGCCAGATCTTCCTCGAGACCGACCTGTTCTACCAGGGCATCCGCCCGGCGCCCGGTTATCCGGCCCAGCCCGACCACACCGAAAAGGACACGCTTTTCCGTCTGTTGGACGCCGAGGCTGAGACCGGGATCACCCTGACAGAGAGCTTCGCCATGAGCCCCGGCGCGGCGGTCAGCG
>QGHH01000155.1 GCA_003640645.1 Fredinandcohnia aciditolerans
GTGGCAGCCGAGCAGGCCGAAGCCAGCATGCTGGCGCAGGATGCATTGACAGGGTGGAAGGACAAGCTGGGGCAGCGCCTGCCGCCCTATATGGTGCCGTCCGAGCTGGTGGCGTGCGCGGCGCTGCCGATGTCGAACAATCACAAGATCGATCGCAAAAAGCTGATCGATATCTACGCCGCGATTCCGGCGTAAGGCGCCGCCGCGCGGCGTGCGCCAGGGACGGCCCGGTCAGTTCGCCGGGCCGTTGTCGTTTCACACGCCCATCATGCTGTAGCTCAGCCGCGCCAGCACCATCAGCAGGACCTGCGCCACGATCAGCAGCACCAGCGGCGCGAAGTCGATCGAGGTGCGCGGCAGCAGCCGCCGGATGGGATCCAGCATCGGAGCGGTCAGCGCCTGCAGCATCGGCATCATGGGCGCCATCGGGTTGACCCACGACAGCACCGCCTGGATCAGGGTCAGCCACACCACCAGGTTCAGCGCCCACTTGAGCGCCATCAGCAGCGCCGACAGCATGGCCGCGGGCAGCAGCACCGCGGGAATCAGGGCGCCGATGGCGACCAGCCAGATCAGCACCAGGTACACCAGCGCGGCCAGCCAGGTGGCCACCAGGCTGGTCCAGTCGATCTTGTTGCCCGCCGGAATGATCTTGCGCAGCGGCAGCACCAGCCAGTTGGTGGCCTGGTAGATGACGCGCGCCAGCGGATTGAAGGGATGCAGCCGTATCGCATGCATCCAGGCGCGGGCGATGAGCGCGGCGCCGAACAGCGTGAACGCGATTT
>QGHH01000156.1 GCA_003640645.1 Fredinandcohnia aciditolerans
ACCCCGCCAGCGTTGCCTTTGTCCCCATCTCTGGATGGCACGGAGACAACATGCTTGAGGGCAGTGACAAGATGAACTGGTTCAAGGGATGGAAGATTGAGCGCAAGGACGGTAACGCCAGTGGAACCACCCTGCTGGAGGCTCTTGATGCCATCCTCCCACCTGCCCGTCCCACCGACAAGCCCCTCCGTCTGCCCCTGCAGGACGTCTACAAAATCGGCGGTATCGGAACTGTACCTGTCGGCCGTGTTGAGACTGGTATCCTGAAGCCTGGCATGGTTGTCAACTTTGCCCCTGTCAACCTGACCACTGAGGTGAAGTCTGTTGAAATGCACCACGAGTCTCTGCCCGAGGCTGTCCCCGGTGACAACGTTGGCTTCAACGTCAAGAACGTGTCCGTCAAGGAAATCCGTCGTGGATTCGTGGCTGGTGACAGCAAGAACGACCCACCCAAGGGAGCTGACAACTTCAATGCTCAGGTCATCATCCTGAACCACCCTGGCCAGATCAGTGCAGGATACGCCCCTGTGCTGGATTGCCACACAGCTCACATTGCCTGCAAGTTCAGCGAGCTCATCGAGAAGATCGACCGTCGTTCTGGCAAGAAGCTTGAGGATGCACCCAAATTCGTCAAGTCTGGTGATGCTGCCATCGTCAAACTCATTCCACAGAAGCCCATGGTTGTGGAGCCCTTCTCCAACTACCCTCCCCTCGGTCGTTTCGCTGTCCGTGACATGAGGCAGACCGTGGCTGTCGGTGTCATCAAGGCTGTTGAGACCAAGG
>QGHH01000157.1 GCA_003640645.1 Fredinandcohnia aciditolerans
GTGATCTGCTGGGTCAGGGTTTCCTGGGTCTGCAGGCGCTTGGAGAAGATCTCGACCACCCGCGCCAGCTTGGAGATGCCGACCACGCGGTTGGTGGGCATGTAGGCGACATAGGCCTTGCCCAGGAACGGGGCCATGTGGTGTTCGCAGTGGCTCTCCACCTCGATCTCGCGCAGCATGACGATGTCGTCGTAGCCCTGCACGTCCTCGAAGGTGCGCGACAGCTCCTTGGCCGGATCGGCGGCGTAGCCGGCGAACCATTCCTCGAAGGCGTCGACCACGCGGCCGGGAGTGTCGATGACGCCTTCGCGGCGGGGGTCGTCCCCGGCCCAGGCGATGAGGGTGCGAACCGCGGCCATCGCTTCGTCGCGCGACGGCTTCTTCACGGCTTCAAGATCAACATCGGACGCGCCGATGAGGGTTCGGTCGTGAGCCAGAGCATCCATGACGGCTAGTTTTCCCAGGGCTGAGTTGCGCCGGAACGCCTGTCGTCCCGGATTGACGCGTGCCACCCTTTCCACATCGACGAACGGCGCAAGGTTCCGGCCCCGAAAGCCCGTGGCCTGTCGTCGGACAGACAGCTATATGGGACCTGCGCCCATCCGGGCAACCGTTCACCCAGCGTCAAGGCCGATGAATCTCGTTCTCCAAGACACCATGGCCCGCGAAAAGCGGCCGTTCGTTCCCGCCGATCCCCAGCGGGTGACGATGTATGTCTGCGGACCGACGGTCTACAACTACGTGCACATCGGCAACGCCCGGCCGGTGGTGGTCTTCGACG
>QGHH01000158.1 GCA_003640645.1 Fredinandcohnia aciditolerans
TGTTGTTCAGCGACGAGGTCACCGTCGCCAGCCCGACCTCGTTGAAGACGTTGTTGACGAACAGGAACGCGCCCCAGTCCTCGCCCTCGACGCCGCCGCGCAGGTTGACGTTCGAGAAGTCGCCTTGCGTTTCATAGTAGACGTAAGTGGGACGGAACTGCGAGGCCGACTTGCCGGCGTAGCTGTAGTCGATCCGCGCCAGGCCGTTCAGCGAGCCGGTGATCGGCCAGGTGTATTCGGCGCTGGCCGAGCCGCTGACCTTGGGCACGTTGGGGAACTCGTCGCCGGCCAGGCCGGTCGAGCCGGTGATCAGGATGTTCGAGTTGGTCTGGTCCTGGGTCAGCTCGGCGTTGACGAAGCCCCAGCCGGTGGACAGGGTCAGCCCCCGGATCGGCCGCAGCACGCCCTCGATCTCGATCCCGCGGATGCGGGCCTTGCCGGCGTTGGTCAGGAAGCTGAAGGCGCCGTTGGCGCTGGTGGCCGAGACCTGCAGGTTGTCCCAGTCGATCTGGTAGACCGAGGCGTTGAGGGTCAGACGACGGTCGAGCCACTGGCTCTTCACGCCGGCCTCGTAGTTCCACAGGCTGTCGGGCTCATAGGCCAGCAGCGTCGTGGCCAGGCCCGGCACGTTGTTGGCGCCGCCGGGGCGGAAGCCCTTGGCCGCCAGGGCGTAGACCATGACGTCGGAATTGATCTGGTAGCTGGCGTTGAACTTGCTGACCCAGCCCTCGGCGCTGGCGTCGACCGTCTGGGGATCGCCCGTGTAGGACTGGGTGATGAA
>QGHH01000159.1 GCA_003640645.1 Fredinandcohnia aciditolerans
GAGCGACGTCGTCGTTCATCTCCAGCGGCCCGCGGGGCATGCCGGTGGCGCGGCCGACATTGTCGATGATGGCGGGGGCGATGCCCTCGGCCAGCATCTCCAGGCCTTCCTGCACGAAGGTGCCGAAGCAGCGGCTGGTGTAGAAGCCGCGGCTGTCGTTGACCACGATCGGCGTCTTCTTGATCTTCAGGACGTAGTCGATCGACTTGGCCAGGGTCTCGGGGCTGGTCTCCTTGCCGAGAATGATCTCGACCCGGCCCATCTTGTCCACTGGCGAGAAGAAGTGGATGCCGATGAAGTTGGCCGGGCGGACGCTGGCCTTGGCCAGGCCGGTGATCGGCAGAGTCGAGGTGTTGGAGCCGAACACGGCGGTCTCGGCCAGCTGCGCCTCGGCCTTCTTGGTCACTTCGGCCTTGATGGCGCGGTTCTCGAACACCGCCTCGATGATCAGGTCGCAGTCGGCCAGGTCTTCGAGGTTCAGCGAGCCCGACAGCAGGCCCATGCGCTTTTCGACGTCGTCCTCAGTCAGGCGGCCCTTCTTGGCGGTGTTCTCGTAGTTCTTGCGGATGGTGGCCAGGCCCCGGTCGAGCGCCGCCTGTTGGGTCTCGACGATGCGCACCGGGACGCCGGCGTTGAGGAAGTTCATCGAGATGCCGCCGCCCATGGTGCCGGCGCCGATGACGCCGACCTTGGCGATCGGGATCAGCGGCGTGTCTTCCGGCACGTCGGGGATCTTGTTGGCCTGGCGCTCGGCGAAGAAGGCGTAGCGCTGGGCGGC
>QGHH01000160.1 GCA_003640645.1 Fredinandcohnia aciditolerans
TAGCGGAAATTCAATGTAGTTAAACCCAATCCAGTTGAAGAGAAAGTCATTGCCTATAATGATCCTATTGTTCCCAGTGCTTACATTGAGAAACCACCTTTCCCTGTTAGGATAAAGGATCATTCTAAAGCTTCAACTGTGATACGTAAGGGCTACATTAGAACACCTACACCCCCTGAGCAAATTAAAGTTGAACCTAGCATTGCTATTATTAAAGATCTCTTGGCCGATAATGTTGATGGGCATGATGTGTGCCTTGCTGCCCCTACTGTCACTGGGAAAGGTCACCACACGGTATGAACCCAAAACCAAGCACTTCTCCCATTGCAAGAATCATAGATCAAGTTGGCCAAACAAAACCCACAACTCGAAGAGAATTACAAGGATATGAAATCATGGTGCTTTATGCTACATATTATTATCCAATGATGTGTTGCTATCCTATGATGTCTGAGTAGATTATCGTTGTCCTATCGGTGATTGATGAATTGCTATGATTGGTTTAATTTGCTTGTGGTTATGTTGCTGTCCTTTGGTGCCCATCATGATATGATCGCGCGCGTGGATCACACCATAGGGTTAGTTGTATGTTGATAGGACTATGTATTGGCAGGCTAGAGTGACAGAAGCTTCAAGCCTAGCATAGAAATTGATGCATATGGGATTGAAGGGGGACCAATATATCTTATTGCTATGGTTGGGTTTTACCTTAATGAACGTTAGTAGTTGTGGACGCTTGCTAATAGTTCCAATCATAAGTGCATAGAATTTCCGCTA
>QGHH01000161.1 GCA_003640645.1 Fredinandcohnia aciditolerans
ATGCCGTCCTGCCCGAAGTCGCCTGGAGCATGATGTATTCCGACCAGCAGGTGAAGGTGCTCGAGAACGGGGTGTCGACCCTGGCCGGGCTGCCGGCGCACCAGGCCCTGCTGGCCCTCACCCAGGGGGACGACCGCCAGGTGGCGCTGGTGCGGCTGCGGGTGGCGGACGGCTACACCTGGTCCCTCATGTGCTCGTCTGGAGCCTATCACCCGGGCGTCGCCCGGGAGGGCTTCGACCGCACGGCCGGGACGTTCCGCAAGGTGCTGGACAGCTTCAGCGCGCCCTGAGGGGGCTTTTCCGCCGCGCCGGCGCGCGTTCCGTGAGGAATCGTGCGCCGCAACAAAAAAAGCGTGCAAAGCGCGCGGGGTGGATTTATATTATGGTCATCATATTCAGGAGTGCCTGATCATGGCCGGCCCCGCTTCCCGTAAAGAAATGTCCCACGACCGCATCGTGGAAGCGGCCGCGCGCGCGATCCGGCGGGTTGGTTACGCCGGCGTCGGCGTGGCCGACGTCATGAAAGAGGCCGGGCTCACGCACGGCGGCGTCTACGCGCATTTTCCGTCCCGCGATGCCATGCTGGTGGCGGCGATGGAACGCGCCGGCCGGGATGGCGCGGCGCGCATGGCGCAGGGCATGGCGCGGCGCCGCGCCGATCACCGGGCGCATGTCCGGCATGCACGGCCGGCAGCCCATCCAGGGCGTTTTCTCCACCGCCTCGCCTAATGGCAGCAACTGCGCTGCGAGCGCCCGCGTGCGGGTCACCTGCACT
>QGHH01000162.1 GCA_003640645.1 Fredinandcohnia aciditolerans
ATTGAACCCGGCGGCGAGGAAACGCCCGTGCTCGACGTGATCATCACGCTGTCGCACCGGCTGGGCCTGGCGGTGGTGGCCGAAGGCGTCGAGATGCCGGAGCAGTTCACCTACCTGACGGCGCGCGGTGTGGCATACATCCAGGGCTACCTGTTTGCGCGGCCGATGCGCTCGGCCGACTTCGTCCGTTGGTATGCCGAGAACGCGGCGCGGCCGCCCGTCACGTTATCGGGCAACGTCTAACGTTGCGGCTAGCGCGCAAGGGGCGGCGGGCCTGTAGCCGCGCCCTCGCCGCAAGGGGCGGCCTCAGCCGGGCTTGGCCTGCGGCGCGGCTTTGGCGAAGAACAGCTCGGTGATCGACTGGCTGTCCAGCGGCTCGCCATTGATGGCGCGAGTGAGCAGCTCGGCGCCGAGCAACTGCACCGAGAACACCAGGTCCGGCTGCACCCGGCGGATTTTCTCCAGGTGTTTGCTGGTGTTGACCAGGGCCACGGTCTTGGCGCCCTGGTCGCCGGTGGCTTCCTTGGCGGCCAGCACGATGAAGGCATTCTCGGCGTCGTCCTCGCGCAACGCCAGCACGTAGCGCGCGCGGGCCACGCCCGCGCTGCGCAGCACCTCGACGCTGGACGGGTCGCCTTCGATCAGGTCGGTGGCGGGCGGGTATTCCTGCGGCGTGCCGGATGGAACGATGACCGTGACCTCATCGCCTCGGCGGCGCAGGCCGTCGTAGACGCTCATGGCCAGGGGAGTGGCGCCGGCGATGATGATGTGGT
>QGHH01000018.1 GCA_003640645.1 Fredinandcohnia aciditolerans
GAAAAAAAGAAAAAGAAAAAACAAAAATAGTCTGCGCGATAGCGCGCGAATTTTTGGTTACTGGAAGGGGGTACCCCCTTCCAGTAACCAAAAACAAATAAGATCGTTTAACACTGTTTTTCATGAGGAATGAATTTACACATAATACAGGACTTGACACGATTTTGCCGCTCTCTGTCTGAATTAAAGCTTGATTCGGACTTTGTGCGCAGGATTTGACCGTGCTCTGTCCGAATTTGAGCTGGATTCAGACTCTGTGCGCTCGATTTTGCCGTTCTCTGTCCGAATTAAAGCTGGATTCGGACTCTGGGCGCTGGATTTGACCGTGCTCTGTCCGAATTTGGACTGAATTCGGACTTTGTGCGCTCGATTTTGCCACTCTCTGTCCGAATCCGGCCTAGATTCAGACTCTGTGCGCTGGATTTGACAGTTCTCTGTCCGAATGAGGGCTGGATTCGGACTCTAACCGCTTGATTTAGCCGTTCTCTGTCTGAATCAGAGCTGGATTCGGACTCTGTGCACTCGTTTCAACCGTCCTCTGTCCGAATAAAAGCTGGATTCGGACTCTGGGCGCTCGATTTTGCCACTCTCTGTCCGAATGAGGGCTGGATTCGGACTCTTACAGCTAGTTTTACCCGCCCTCTGTCCGAATGAGGGCTGGATTCGGACTCTGTGCGCTCGATTTGACCGTGCTCTGTCCGAATTCGGACTGAATTCGGACTCTGTGCACTGGATTTTGCCGTTCTCTGTCCGAATTAAAGCTGGATTCAGACTTTGTGCGCTCGATTTTGCCACTCTCTGTCCGAATCCGGCCTAGATTCAGACTCTGTCCGCTGGATTTGACAGTTCTCTGTCCGAATTTGAGCTGGATTCGGACTCTGTGCGCTCGTTTCAGCCGTCCACTGTCCGAATCCGGCCTAGATTCAGACTTTGTGCGCTCGATTTTGTCACTCTCTGTCCGAATTTGGGCTGGATTTGGACTCTGTGCGCTGGATTTGACCGTGCTCTGTCCGAATTTGGGCTGAGTTCGGACTCTGTGCGCTGGATTTTGCCGTGCTCTATCCGAATTAAAGCTGGATTCGGACTCTGTGCGCTCGTTTCAGCCGTCCTCTGTCCGAATTCGGCCTAGATTCGGACTCTGTGCGCTCGTTTCAGCCGTCCACTGTCCGAATTAAAGTTGGGTTCATACTCTATGCTCAGAACGAACCCTCTTTTCTCGAATCATTGTCTGTAATTGTGACATTTTAGTGAACAAACGGACTAAAGCTTGAGCTTTTTTAACAAAATAAAGTACACTAAATTTACAATGTACACACATTGAAACTAGGACATAGAAACCCCCAGACCTACACAGCCTGGGGGTTTCGCTTTTATTCTCTTCTTTATTTGACCTTAAGCCCCTCTTTTAACTCATCACTTGAGTTATCCCAAATTTCTTTATTGTGGTTAATTAAGAAATCCGCAAGTAGCTTCTTTGATTTGTCGTCCATAAAATCGACCATGATATGGCGCTTTAATGATTTATCCATTTTGTTTACGTGCTCCGGTAAGGATTTATAGCCACGACGAATCGAGCGGTCAATCGTCATTTCACAAGCTGTTACACCTGCATAGTATGGACCCTCTTCCCTTCGATCAATCGTTACCCACACAAGCCAGTATGGCTTCCCATTAGGGACATCTTCTTTATTCGGTAGAAATTTTATCCCTTTTTCAACCACACTTCGTGCATGCATTGCACCGACGTCAACAAATACATCTTCAGCGTCTATATCAACAAATACGGGTGAAATATTTTCGAGGCTAAGCGCCCCGATTCCATATCCTTTATGCCCATCAGTTGGATCATTTTTAATGATATTAAAGGCTACTTTTTTCTTGTTTTGATCCACCGTACATCCACCTTTCCCTTTCTAGAGGATGTTCTAAAAATCGGTCGAAAATGACGCATCGAATTTCTGTGTGCATTACTCCGAGAACATAGTGAATAAACAGTTATGCGCTTGCGTCTACTAGTTTATTCACGAAGTCAATTCCTCAGCGCAAGGCTGCAAGGGAGTTAACTCAAGCAGTTGCCTCGCTCCTGTACTCGGGAGCTCGCGCCGCCTTGAAATTCTTGGTCCTTTTCACCCTCCTTTAGAACTCACATTTTTTCTATTCATTACCAACCATTTTACCATATGAACTTCTAATTTTATAATTGAAGAATTGGTCTGAAGATCATGACCAGTAGATCCGTGATGGCATATACCCCATTCGTTAGTAACGGATATAGAAACCGATCCCCAACGGGTGTAATGACCAGAACCAAAAACAGCACAATTCCTAGTCCCTCATACTGTGTTAATTTTGGGCGGATACGAGCTGGGACAAGGTCTTCAATGATGCGATATCCATCAAGCGGTGGAAACGGTAATAAGTTAAAAATAAACAACACAAGGTTCAACCGTACAAACAGGTTAAAAAACGTTTCAAAACCCTCTCCAAATGCTTCTGGAATCGATGCAAATACACCAACACGAATCAAGATGATGTAAATGAGTAAAGCAAGTGCCGCTACAAACAGGTTACTTAGTGGTCCAGCGACGGAAACAAGAATCCCAGCAAGCCTTGGCCGTTTAAAATGAAATCGATTGACAGGTACCGGTCGTGCCCATCCAAACCCAGCTAGGAAAATCAGAATTGTCCCAAAAGGATCTAAATGAGCAATCGGGTTTAACGTCAATCTCCCCTGCCGCTTTGCAGTGTCATCCCCAAACTTATATGCCACATACGCATGAGCAAACTCATGTACCGTAAAGGCAACCAGTAATGTGATCACTACATATGGTATCAAAGATAAATCAAATGCTAAAAAACCACTTAATTGTTCCACCAAATTTCCCCTTTTTATAGAAAAGTTGTTATTTTCAGTATACAATACTCTTATGATGATATAAAAGAATGATTGGAGAGATTCATTGTGCCATACGTAACAGTAAAAATGCTAGAAGGACGCACTGAAGAACAAAAAAAGGCGCTCGTTGAAAAAGTAACAGCAGCGGTATCTGAAACAACAGGAGCTCCAGATGATAAAATTGTTGTTTTTATTGAGGAAATGACAAAAAATCATTATGCAGTAGGCGGTAAACGCTTAAGCGATCAAGAATAGAGTGTTTAAAAACCCGTGGTAAAGAAACCACGGGTTTCTATTTTTATTATGTAAAAATTAAACCCTCAATGAGCCACGGAAGCCCCTAGCTCCATAGTAGGAATCTGCTCCATTGTGGTATGTAAAAACAGTGTCATAGCGACGATCACAAAAGATAGCCCCGCCTAGTTTTCGAATAGCTGCCGGCGTCTGAACCCAACTCGACGTTTTCAAGTCAAAATTTCCAAGCTCCTGCAGTTCACGATATTGTTCTTCCATTAATAGTTCAATGCCCATTTCAGTTGCCATATCGATAGCACTGTTTTCAGGTTTATGTTTTTTTCTGGCTTCAAGTGCTTCACGGTCGTAACAAACACTTCTACGGCCTTTTGGGCTTTCTGCTGAACAATCATAAAAAATATACTCATCGGTATCCTTATCATAACCAATAACATCCGGTTCACCACCAGTTGCTTCCATTTCGTTTAATGACCACAGTTTTTCTGTATTAGCTTCCAGCTTTGCTTGAACCTTTGCCCATTCAAGATCACTGTGACGGTTCAAATTTTTCTCAAATCGATCTTGTAATGTGTTGAGCAATTCTTCAACTTGTTCTAGTGACAATTCCTTTTTTGCCATGTTGACTTCCTCCTTATAACTTCTACTCTAGTAAGCTTATCTTAATTTTACCCCAAGATTGCTATTTTTTGCAGGGCGAACAACCTTTCTTTCAGTCAAAATCCACGATTTTCCACCACACCAAATGACTATTCTGGGAAAACTAACCGAAGACAATTTAAATTTTCTCTTGCAGTCCATCTTTAAAACGAATATTATAGAAAAGGATTTTTAAATCGTTCGTCTTTTGGAGGTACAATCTATTATGTTTAAATTATCGGAGTTAAATACAACCGTTAAAAAGGAAGTTCTAGCTGGAATTACGACCTTTTTAACCATGGTATATGTGGTTGTCGTGAATCCAGTTATTTTATCAGACGCAGGTGTTCCCTTTGAACAAGTATTTTTAGCCACGATTATTGCAACCGTTGTGGGAACACTGTGGATGGCACTCTTTGCAAATTATCCAATTGCGATTGCTCCTGGAATGGGACTAAATGCTTTCTTTGCATATTCAGTTGTTGGCGCAAATGAAAACATTACGTATGAAACAGCATTTGCCGCGGTATTTGTGGCTGGTATCATTTTTGTCATTTTGTCATTGACCCCGTTTCGTGAAAAATTAATTGAGGCGATTCCACCAAACTTAAAGCACGGAATCACAGCAGGAATTGGTTTATTTATTGCCTTTATTGGTCTTCGTCTTACAGGGATTATCACTGCACATCCAACAAATTTAGTTACATTAGGTGATTTACACGCGCCACAGGTCCTTTTGGCACTTGCAGGATTAGCAATCACCCTTATTCTCATGGCACGTAAAGTAAACGGAGCTTTATTTTTCGGAATGATTATCACAGCTCTTATTGCTTACTTTACGGGACAACTAGAGTTTAATGAAGGATTCATGGACAAGCCGTCTCTACCTGAAGGGTTAATTATTGCCAATCCATTTGCTGCGATTGGCGATGTCATTCAGTACGGACTGTACGCTGTCGTCTTTTCATTTTTACTCGTTACAATCTTTGATACGACAGGTACGATGATTGGGGTTGCTGAACAGGCAGGGTTAATGAAAGGTAATGTTATGCCGCGTGCAAGACAAGCCCTTCTTGCAGATTCGGTTGGTACAACGGTTGGAGCAATGTTTGGAACAAGTCCTACAAGTGCTTATATTGAATCGTCAACCGGGGTAGCTGCAGGTGGTCGAACAGGTCTCACTTCAGTAACAGTTTCAATCTTGTTTATCATAGCTGCTTTCTTCGGACCTTTGGTAAGTGCCGTTTCTGGTATTGCGGCGATTACAGCCCCAACCTTAATTATTGTTGGTTCACTCATGATGGGAAGCATTGCACATATCAAATGGAATGAGATTGATGAAGCCTTTCCAGCATTCTTGATTATTCTAAGCATGCCACTCACATCGAGTATTGCAACAGGAATTGCATTAGGCTTTATTTCCTACCCGCTTATGAAAGTGGTCATGGGTAAATGGAAAGAAGTGCACCCACTTGTTTATCTATTTGCTGTATTGTTTTTCTACCAACTTGCATTTTTACCGCATTGATACATTGCTCAACCACGACAAGCATAAGAAATGCCGGCGAGAAGGATGTATATTATCTTTCTTGACGGATTAGCTTATGACCTCGAAGTGCTAGGCGCTGGAACTGGACTATACAAAAAAACTCGGCAGATTCTACCTGCCGAGTTTTCTATTAATGTTTTACAAGATTGCGAAGAGAATCGATATATTGATAAGCTTCTTCAACTTCCTCGTCTGTATAACGTTGCTTTGCTTTTAATGTAAATACTTTCTCTTTGACTTCTTCCTTTTCAAGTCCCTCAAAGTATAAGACCGTAGACACTAGCTCTAAAAAGCGCGCACTTTGTTCATTTAAGGCTTGCATGCAGTCGTCAAGTGGAGGCATGTCCAATTGATAATGTCCCAAAAACTGCTCGCCTTTTTCAGTCAATGCGTAGCGATATTGATAATAGCCACCTTTTTTCTCTTTGACCTCATCTAAAAATCCAAGATTGCAGAGCTCTTCCACACGTAATGTGAGCTCCTCTGAGTATGGCCCGTAAAAATGAAAGTTGTACTTTTCGTAAAATGGGTAATCAATCTTTTTGGCGATGTAAATCATTTTTTGAAGTTTTTTTCGACCCGTGATTTCCCCTGCAGCAGCGAATGCCTTCATTACCTTTGCATGTTCTGTTAACAAAACCCCTTCATCTCCTCATCCGAAATTGGCCAGAATACCTTTTATATATCTAAAACATTTTTTATTTTCTGTTTTACTGTATAGTCATTTGGTAATTTTTCAATCATGTCCTGTGGAAAATATAGCTTGTGATCCGTACGCCTTTTTCCAGAAATGGCATCCACAATTTCAGACTGCCTTGATAATTCGCTAATCTCTCCATTTGGCATTAACAAGTTGATTGGAAGTCTTTCTTCTTCCTCACCCGGCCGGTAAAAATCATACGGCAAATCGGATGATGAATCGACCACTAAATAATAAGTCGGATCAATCCCTGCTTCCTCAAAAAGAGTTCTTAGCTCCATCATTTTCATCATTTGTGCACTAGGATCAAACTCTACATATTTAAAGAGATTACGATTGAGAAAACGACGGCATAAATCACTTAAAATTTCGTCATCCTCGTCCTGCCATACCTGAAAATAGAAAGTAAAAATCGCTTCATCTAGTTTTACATAATCATGTAATGTCAGCTTTTCTTCAAAAATGGATATCAAATGGACAGGGGCTGTTTTAAATTCATAGTGTTCCTTGTACAAATGTTTGGCACGATGGAGGATTTTTGTTAAAATGACCTCTGCGCTTCGTGTAACAGGATGGAAATACACTTGCCAATACATTTGGTATCGGCTCATAATGTAATCTTCAACCGCATGCATCCCACTGCTTTTAAAAACAACTTGGTCTTCCTGCGGTCTCATGACACGCAAAATCCGCTCCATATCAAAGTTTCCGTAGCTAACACCCGTATAATAAGCATCTCGCAATAAATAATCCATACGGTCAGCATCAATTTGACTGGAGATGAGACTCACGACTAATTTATTTTTATATGTTTTTGCAATCACTTCAGCGACTTTTTTCGGAAAATCATCTCCGACCTGTTTCAGTACGCGATTTACTTCTGTGTCCCCAACAATGATTGCTTGTGTAAATTCTTCATGATCATAATGAAATACTTTTTCAAATGAGTGTGAGAATGGCCCGTGACCCAGATCGTGAAGTAGTGCCGCACATAAGCACAGTAAGCGCTCCTCGTCATTTAACAAGGGGCGTTCACGAAATACATCATCGATAATTCTCCGGACAATTTCATATACACCTAATGAATGGTTAAAACGGCTATGTTCCGCCCCGTGGAAGGTAAAATAGGTTGTCCCTAATTGGCGGATGCGACGCAATCTTTGAAACTCCGATGTTGCGACGAGTTCCCAAATCACTTTATCCTGAACATGAACATACCTATGTACAGGGTCCTTAAACACCTTTTCTTCACTTAATTTCCCATTGGAATTTGTCATGTATTCAACCTCTTCCATACTGGCATGCTATTATTATATATTTTTATGACTGACAAAAAAACCTAAAATTCTTCATAAATCGCCTTTAGCCAAGTCATATCAATGGTTGGAAAATTTTTCGACATGCATTAGAATTTCTAGGTGGATTTTGGGAAACCCTGCATAAAAAGCATAAAAAATCACCTTTTCTCTTAGGAGAGAAAGGCGATTTTAGTCCATTTTCAATTTCTTCATGACTTTTTCAATCAACTCGTCTTCAGTTGGAGCTGATACCGGACGGTTGTTAACGAATGCGAATGATTTTTTTCTACCAGGGCCACAGTATGATTGGCAGCGGATATCAATGGTTGCCTCACTATCTACTTCCTTTAAGCGTGGCACTAAGGTTTTAATATTGGTTGCCTGGCAATCATCACAGATGCGAAATTCGTTTGCCATATTACGTACAATCCCTTCATTTTGTAAATTCCGAGTCGTTCATATATTTGATCAGTCATGATTAGCATGACGATTTCCTTTAAAAACACTACATGGTATTTTAACCCTTACAACATAGCCATTGCAAGGGAATGGGACAATTTTCAAAAATTCTCCACATGTATAAGGAATGATACCTAAATATAAATAAATAAGTCTACTATCCTTTTACAAATATGGTATAAAGTTTGAATCTATTGACCAATATAAGTAATAACCTAGCGGAAATATCAAATACGCCTTAGCGTATTTGCGCACAGATTTTTTCGTGCTTGCTCAAAAAACACCTTTGAAAATCTGTGGCATACGCCGAGGGCTTCAACTTTATTCAGCCATAGGCCATAGTTGAACAAACAAAGCTTCATACTCTTCTTACTGCACTCGTCTACCACTATATTAGTAGAGGACAAAAGCTGAATAAAGTTAAAACATTTATATTGGGAGATGAATAAATATGAAAGAAAGACAAGATGCTTGGACAGAAGAAAACGATTTGTTATTAGCTGAAACCGTTTTAAAACACGTAAGAGAGGGTAGTACACAACTAAATGCTTTTGAAGAGGTTGGAGATAGATTAAACCGTACCTCTGCTGCTTGCGGCTTCCGTTGGAACGCTGTTGTTCGTCATAGCTACGAGAAGGATTTACAGCTTGCAAAGAAGCACCGTAAACAACGCCAACGTGCACTTGGTAAAAATCAACCTGTGAAAAAGCAGCTGTTGTATACACCACCAACTCCAAATCTAGAAGAGTTTGCGGACGAGCTCCCGCTATTTCCATCTGAATCTACGAGTATACGTCAGGAAACACGCGCACCGCAGTATTCTACTTCTAGACCACAAATGACGATTGATTCCGTGATTTCCTATCTTCAATCTATGAGCAGCAAAAATCTCGGGATTGAAGCACTGAAATCCGAGAATGAGAGATTGAAAAAAGAAAAGAATGAGATACTTCGTAAAAATGATGAACTTGAAAAGAAAATTGCCCAGCTTGAGCAAAGTTCTGCCAATATTCAAGAAGACTACGAAACATTAATGAAGATTATGAACCGTGCAAGAAAACTCGTCTTATTCGAAGACGAAGAACGTCCAGCTACTTCTTTTAAAATGGACCGTAATGGAAATTTGGAGAAAATGGCGGAATAGAGTAGATCCCCCCCCTGGCTGTTTGTTTTTACAAACGGGCAGGGGGTTTGTTTTACCAAGGACCTACTCCTTCAAGTTCTACTTTTTCAATCGTTTTTTCTGGTGTGATGTAGAACATTACAAACATCGATTTAATATCAACCTCTAAATAGCTCTCTTTCAATAGGGAACTTTCTAGGGCGTAAACATATCTTTCTTTGTCTTGAAACTCAACATCTTTTACTGCATCTATTGGCAAATGGTCCACCAATAGTTGATAAGCTTCCTCTACATTGTTAATAGGTTTTTTAAACTTAATCACGGGTTTTTCACAACGACCCGCTCCAATTGTTCTACATTTAAGGACGAAGGTATCGGTCTCATAATCGTTTTCTGATTTCTTCTCCATATGGAGTTCTAGATGCTCTAATTTATCGTAAAACCCACCTTTTGCAGTGGTTGCAACTGTTGTCGCTACAAGTTTTCCATTTTCAAACACATATTTATCTTCATCAAAGTGTTTTGCTTCATTGACTACTTCCTCGACTTCTTCCTCAACCTCTTCCTCAACTGGTGCAGCCACTTCTGTTGTCTTATTTCCAACCCCAGTTACAATAACGGTTCCAACTATAACCATAAACACGACCAGGGTTACTGTTCCTGCGACTTTACTAGTCACAAATGCCTCCCCCGCTCGTTCAGCCCAACGTCTCACTGTACTATGTTTTTCACTCGACGTCTGTCTTTCAAACAACTTTCTGAACCCTTCGCTTAACAACTGGAATGTTAAAAGAAGTAAGGTTAACGCAATCGCTGGCGCTAATGGAATCCATACAGCCTTCATAACCTCATACCTAGCCGCCGACAATAATCCCGGCCAGTCAAACAACCCTGTCATTGAATAATAACCCGACTCATCATGAAATGTCCCACCACCAGGGATATAGATAATGATATGCTCAATAAAGTACTGGAATAACGCAAGCTGTCCCAATAGTAAAGTTACTCGTGCTAAATCATTAAAAAAGTTCACGACTAAGCTTTGAGTAACAGATGGGAGATAGTGCATCACCGATAATTGAAATGGTGTACTACCTACTGTCACACTCGCCTGTACAAACTCTTTTTGAGACACCTCATAGATTTCATTTGCAAAAATATAGCTGACCCGTCCGACCTCAATAAGCGC
The DNA here is from genome assembly GCA_003640645.1 of Fredinandcohnia aciditolerans. Lineage (GTDB taxonomy): Bacteria > Bacillota > Bacilli > Bacillales > Bacillaceae_L > Ferdinandcohnia > Ferdinandcohnia aciditolerans. The sequence continues at coordinate 10,106 of QGHH01000018.1, forward strand.
AATTAAAAGGACCTTCCAATACATGCCATTATCCAAGCCATTCGTAGGTATAATCTCCAACAGCAAAATTGCTGCAAATATTGTTGGAATACTCCCAAACAAAGAATACCAACCATTTGACAACATATAAGCAATTCCCTTTTTCGTAGAAGCCAAAAATGCCATCGGAATCGCAATGATGTATCGTATCAATGTAATCAACAGGATTATTTTTAACGTGTCCTTTGCCCCGTTTACTAGCATACTCAATATGTCTCCTGCTTCACGGTCGGTTCCTAGTGGGTCTTCCAGGGAAGGTGGAAACGGCGCTCTTCCAATTTTGCCGTCCTCGTAAAATCTCATTCGGTGCTCGGGAAGAGTATCGTCAATAAATGGTAAATGTGGTCCAATAAAGCTAATAAATAGCATAAATGTGAACATGGCTAAACCTGTCCAAAGCGACCAATTTTTCATGAGTTCTCCTCCTCCCTAAGATCCTGGCTTTAAGTACGAAATAATAAATAGAACAAATAACCAAATAAATGCATATTGAAAAAACACCTTTGTGATTTGGGTCCAAATATTTCGCTTCTCCACCCCGTATTTATTTTGCCAGATCACAGACACGACTTGAGTGATTAATAGGAGAACGACAAAGCAGAAAGAAATTTCTACGATTAGCCCTGTTTCCGGAAAATCAACAAATGGTAGATTTTCCGAAATACTTAAATCTAACCGTTTGATTGACACCATCATTCGCCAAGCTGCACCCTTATACTCCATCAACCACTCAACAATAAATAGATTCGAAACGACATATGTCATGACAACGCCAAGATGCTGTAAAATCGAGCGTATACACTTTTTCAAGATATGCTTATGTATGACAAATCTTTGTGCCAAACCCTTTGCCCGTGCATATTGGATGTACATCTCCCCATCCTCGTTAGTGAGGGCAGTAAAGGTGATTCTAGCAAAATACATCATTGGGTAAAGTGACACAAAAATTCCCGGTAAAATGAAGTTAAACCATTGATCATGTCCAAAAAAGTCAATAAAATTAAAGTGGATCAAAATGACCCATTGCAGCACGATAATCATAAAAAAATCTGGTAAAGAATTGAGGAAAGAGGTTACCCCTGTTCCTAAAACGTTCAAGTATGTATACCGATTGCGATAATCAAAGATTCCCTTTGCCATCCCTAGAGTAATCGCTAACAAAAAGGCCGTCACAATCACCGATAAACTTCTAGGAAAATATTCAAGGACGATTTCTTCAAATGGCTCCTTATTTTTCGTTGCCCCAAGACTGCCCTCAGTCTGGAAATTGCTGATAAATTGCTTGATTGTTTCCCAGCTATCGGAAACAGGTAGCATCGTTCGTAAGGTAGAAAAAAACGTTGAAACATCGCCATTGCCTAAAAAATAAGCAATCCCAAGGACAACAAGTCCAAAGTAGAGAATCGAAATGAAATCTCTTCCACTAAACACTCTTAATCTATTGAGCAACCAAATCCCCCCTTACCAGATTGCCAATTGTAAAAAATAGGAATACATACCATTAGCCTACCACAAATTCCATTTTCAGAAAATACCCACAATGAAGTAGGGAAATATCAAGAGGTTCCAATGTCTTCATAAGACTTGTTCTCAAAGACATTTTCCTGCAAACATTTGGTCTTCATGTCTCTTAGGAGGCTTCTCAAGGACAAAACTTTGTTAGATTTTTTTAAAATGGACGCTGAGAATGCCTCTCAAAGACAAACATTGATAAATTCCATGGCTAAATGTCCCTGAAAGCACTTCTCAAATCGAGTTAGTTTTAAACTGACTCTGAGAAACACATCTCGGGCTCATAAGATCAAAAAAAACCAGAGGATCCCCCCTGGTCGCAGATTACTCGCTATTATTTTTGAAACAATTCAATCCATTCGCCGTCAGGCCCGTTAAAGAAAACGTATTTAGCACCGCTTGGAAGCGTCGTAATGTTTTCATCCACAAACGTAACACCGTGCTCTTTAACTCTCGCAATTTCTTCTTCAATATTCTCAACGGTAAATGCGATATGATGAACCTTTCCTTCTGTTGGAAGGTTTGGATTATAACCAGAAATGAGTTCAATGACCGTTTCATCTGAATCACTAAAGCCAAGGAATGCTAGCTTTAAGTTTGGATCGACATGGTCCTGTTTTTCTAACAACTCTAACCCCAATACTCTTGTATAAAACTCAATTGTTGTGTCTAAATCCTTTACTTGAATTCCTACATGTTCTAGTTTTTTAAGCGGCATGTTTTTGCTCTCTCCTTTTTCGAATGACTTTTGGTCGATATTTTACGCCGATGTAGGTCACAGCAAGTGCCAATACCAGCACTCCGCCTTTTACAATTTCAAATGCATAGTATGGTAGATTTAGCATGGTTAGCCCATTTAAAAGAACTCCAATAAGTGCTGCTCCAAAAAAGGTTCCAAGTGCATTTGGTTTTCCAGCACCAAGTACTGAAAACCCAACAAACACAGCAGCAACAGACTCCATTAATAACGAAGCGCCAGCATCGATTTGTCCCGAACCGACACGAGCTGTAAACAAAATTCCCGCCATTGATGCAAACACACCAGAAACGGTATACGCAATCAACTTCACCTTGTTTGTGTTAATACCTGATAATCTTGCAGCCTCTGCATTTCCACCAGTCATATATAAAATTCGGCCCCATCTCGTATGGTTAAGAATCACATAAGCAAGAAGCACGAAAACGAGCATAATCCAGACCGGAACCGGTAATCCTAGCATCTTCCCTTGCCCAATCCATAAAAATGCTTGACTGAACTCACCAGGGGCAGTCCCGCCACTGGTCAATGGCATATGGTTATAGATGGAATACCCTTCCGTATAGGTCCGGTGCAGACCTGATACGATATACATCATTCCAAGTGTCGCGAGTAGATCCGGTATCCCTATTTTTACAATTAAAAACGTATTTACAAGCCCAACTACAACCCCAACTAATAGTGGTAAAAGCAGCACCACCCAGAGCGGTAACTCATACCAGACCATCAAAGACGCCGTAATCACGACCGACAATGACATTGTTGACCCTACTGATAAATCAAATCCGTCAACAACAAGTGTAAAGGTAACCCCTAACGCAAGGAGTGTTACAATTGAGATGGATCGTAGGATATCTGATAGATTTCCATATGAAAAAAAAGCACTGTTCACAGTACTAAAATAGATTAAAATAAAGCCCATTAATAAGATTGCCCCGTATTTAAACAGGAAGCTGATGATATTCCCTTTCATGTACGTCATCCTTTCCACCACTAGCATACAAAAGGATTTGATCCTGTGTTGCCTCTTCTCCTGAAAGTTCCTTTACGATTTCTCCGTCATACATCACAAGAATCCGGTCTGAAATTCTTATAATCTCATCAATTTCAGAAGAAAAATAAAGGATTCCTTTCCCCTCATCGGCGAGGGAATAAATAAGCTTGAAAATATCCTGTTTCGCACCGACATCAACCCCTTTTGTCGGCTCATCAAACAAATAGATGCCCGCATTTCGAGAAACCCATTTTCCAATTGCAACCTTTTGCTGGTTTCCTCCACTTAAATGCTCAGCCAGAGTTTCCGTATCGTTTGTTTTTATTCCAAGCAATTCAATAATGGAGCTTGCATAGCTTTTTTCAGCCTGTCGATTCATAAATAAAAACGGTGAGAACTTTTTCAAATTGGCAAAGGATAGATTTGTAGAGATTGATTCATGAATAAACAATCCTTCCTTACGACGCTCCTCTGAAATAAGTGCAAAACCTGCCTCAATTGCTTGTTGTGAATGGGTAAAATGATGGGATTTTCCCTTCACGATTACATTCCCCTGTTCGTAAGGGCGAAGACCAAACAATGTTTTCGCAAGCTCTGTTTTTCCGGCGCCAACTAACCCGACAACCCCAACAATTTCACCTTCAGAAACCGTAAACGAAACATCGGAAAGCTTTTCCCCATCATCAAGCCCCTTTACCTCTAAAAGAAGATCACCCTTCACGGCTTTTCGTTTCGAGGATTGTTCTGTATAGGTACTTCCAAGCATCGTTTCAACAACTGTTTTTGGAGTGACCTCTTTAGTTGAAAAAGTGTTTATTGTCCTACCATCACGCATAATCGTTAGCCTGTCACAGATTTCAAACACCTCGGGTAATCGGTGCGAGATAAAAACGCAACCTACTCCTTTTTCCTTCAGTGTTTCGACAATATCGAAAAGGTACTTTGTTTCTTCAATCGATAATGGTGCAGTTGGCTCGTCAAAAATAATGACCTTCGCTTCATGTGCAAGGGCTCTCGCAATCAAAACCAACTGCTTTTCGGCAAGTGATAACTCTAATGCCTGCTTTGTCATTGGTATATCCGTGACATTCAAGAGCCTTAGAATGGAGGCTGCTTGTTCACGAAGCTTTCTTTTATTGATGAACAAGCTTTTTTCAGTTGAAAAAGTATCGAGTAAAATATTTTCAGCAACCGTTAACTGCGGTACAATCGCCGTATCGACCTCTTGATAAACAATGTGAATACCAGATGATTTTGCATCCTTCGGGGAACGAATATCAATTGTTTTGCCTTCAAGAGTAATCGCCCCAGCATCAAGCCCATAGGCTCCTGATAGAATTTTCATCAGCGTGCTTTTTCCAGCGCCATTTGCCCCAAGCAACGCGTGCACCTCGCCACGTTGTAGCTCAAAAGAAGCATTCTCAAGTGCAACCACATTACCGAAACTTTTTGTAATTTCCTTCATTTCGAGTAAAGGCATCTGCATATCCCCCTTTACAGCGGACCCCTTGAGGCCCTCATTTTTACTCTCCAGCTTCAAGCTTTTTCAACTCATCTGTGTAACCTTGCTCGCTTTTACCCCAGCCTTCAATGTATTGGTCAAGTTCTGCAGTTGTAATTTTTTCTTCAGGTAGTGCATCCTTTGTTACGAATACTGGCTCTAGTTTTACTCGTTCAGGTGTTTCATCACCATTTAGTTTTTGGTAGGCAAAACGAACTTGGATACGTCCGATATCTTTTGGATCAACCGCTGCAGATGCAACCCATGGGCTGTTTTCTGCTTGAATCATTTGTAAATCTTCATCACTCATGTCAATTCCATAAACTTTAATGTCTGAACGGCCTGCTTGTTCAATTGCACGAACCGCACCTTTTGCAAATTCATCCCACGCTGCCCAAACAGCTGTAATTTGACCCTCTTCAGGATATTGCTTTAAAAGAGCTTCCATCTGTGCTTGTGTATCAAGCGCAGTATTAGCAGTCGCTGCACCAAATGTTGCAATTTCATTTATACCCGTATTGTTGTCAAGAAACTCTTGATAGGCGATTTGACGTCTTTCCATTGGAGCAAAGCCAGCCACCCAAATTTTTACGATATTTGCTTCACCACCAGCATCTTCCGCTAATTTCTCAAGTGTCATTTGCGCCATTTGTTGGTCACCTTGTTCAAGAACTGTAACCCCATCCACTTCCACTTCTGCGTCAAACACTACAACTGGGATACCTTTTTCTACCGCTTTTTGAACTGAACCTTGTAGGGCTTCTTTTGTTCCATGGTCAATCAAGATAGCATCAAATCCTTGGTTTACCGCCGCATCGACGTTTGACGCCATTTTTGCTAGGTCTCCGTCAGATGTAAAAACAGTTGTTTCACCAGCAAATTTTTTCACCTGCTCCTCAACACCCTCAATATATTGAGCAGAAAAAGTTCCTAAGTTTTGTTGCATAATTAAAGCGATTTTTTTGTTTGCTAATGGATGTTCAGAATTTTTTACTTCTGTACTATCTGTTTTTGTTGTTTCCTCTGCGACTTTCGGTTGGCATCCAACCAATACTGCAATAAGTAGTAACGCTGTGAATAATAGTTTTGTTAATTTCATTGTGTTTCTCCCCTTTTTTGTATGTCATCCATTTTCATATTAAATGGCTGATTTCGTAGACATTGTTGCTTTTTGCACCGTTGATCTCCACTGCAGGCGGACGCTTTCCGCGGGCGTGGCTTGAGCCTCCTCAACGAAGTGTGGAGGCGGCTTGAACAGAAACGAGAAAATTGGCCGACTAAAGCGCCACGTCCTGTGGCGACGTCGGCACTAGCACATCCTGTGCGTCGGAGACTCCGACAAAGAGGCGTATTTTGCCTCTGAAGGAGGAGTTGAAATTTCTCGAGTTTCTAGCCGCTGCAACTGGACAGGTCGCTGTCGCGTCTGCGGGGTCTCAAGTCTCATGCTTTTCCCGCTGGAGTCGCCGCCTTCCGCTTCAATCAACTTGGTTTGCACTTCTTATAAAAGCAACAATCTATTAGAAAAGAGCCATTTTAATCTACTTACTTTTTAAAAAGCCACCACTCTCCCGTTTATGAGGCCTTTTTTGAAAAAAATAAAAGCCTCTTTCTCATCAGAAAGAGGCTTGAAGCATACAAAAGTCTTCGCACCTCTTATCTACCAGAAAGAAAAATCCTTCTGTTGGAATTAGCACCGTGCCTTACGGGTCATACCCGGCGAAAAAAACTCGCCCCATTTCACAATGGTATTACGGTCGGTTGCTGGGCGTCATAGGGCCAAATCCCTCAGCCTACTCTTGATAAGAGAAAAATACAGCAAACATATTCAATTAACTTCATTCAAATAACTTACTTGACGAGAATCATATCATGCCCAAAAATAAAATTCAATATTTTTATAATAAAAAATATTTTAATAGTGAAAATATCTTTTGGAGAAAAAAATTACGGTAAAACGCAATCATTGGATTTAGTACGCAATTGTGATCTTCTATCACGCAATTATCGAATTTAACATACGCATTTCCGGGCATCTATCGCGCAATTATCATATCTAACACGCAATTGCACGCCCACAATCCCATTTTTCCACAAAAAAACTAGGAGAACCAAATCTCCTAGTTTCCTATAATGCTTTTTCGTTCCGATCAAGTACACGTGCATAATTTTGCTCAAATAACGGCATTTCTTCTCCCGTTAATTGTGAAGCAAAAATGTGCTCACTTTCTTTTTTTAATGTTTGAAGCAACAGCATCATGACGGTTTGTACGGTAAGGTTTGGATCAACTAATTCCGCCAAAGAAGCCATTGTTTCGGGTTTTACATCTGGGTAAACAAATTTCGTCTCCGCACCTTGCAAACCTATATCATAGAACCGACGGATGATGTCTGCTCGTTCTGACCCACTTCCGGTCACACCTAAATAAATTTGCACAGCCACTCCATTACGTAAGCGGCGCTGAGAAATCCCCGCAAACTTTTTCCCATCTATACTTAGATCATAGCTTCCAGGGCAATATGATCCAACGATTTCTCGTGCAACGATATCGACTTCATAGCCCTCAAGCATTTTTCGAATGAGTTCAAGCATTGTATCGTATCCGCGGTTGATATCAATCCCTTTTTCCGTCTCAGGAAAAATGAGTGAAATGTTCAACACTCCCTCATCTAATACCACTGCTAGTCCACCTGAATTCCTAACAATCGCGCGATAGCCCAATGATTCAAGGAACTCAACCCCTTCATCCAAAAAAGGCAATTTAGTATCCTGTATCCCAAGAACTATGGTTTGATGATGAACCCAAGTCCGCGCTGTAGCTGGCGATTCACCTTTACCCACAAACGCACAAAGAGTGTCATCTATCGCAAACGATTGTAGTGCATCAAATTGATAGCCTAGACTAGATTGATCAATAATCCGCCAACTTGGCTGAAATAAAAGACTTTCGGTCATAAGGCATACTCCTATAATATCAAATGCGCCATGGCGTATTTGCGCCCAGATTTTAGGCCCACATGAAGTGGGTCATAAAGACGTTGCCACAGGACGTGGCGTTCTTAGTCTTTGAACTTACTTGCTCGAAAAGTTTCCATTGAAAATCTGTGGCATCCGCCGGAGGCTTTAACTTTATTCAGTCAGAGTTAGAACCCCGACTGAATTGTATACTCTGTTTGCATTCATCCCCCACAGAAGTAGGAGACTTCTGAATGAATAAAGTTAATAAATACTAGATTAACAATGAGGTTCTTAAAAGAAATAAACCCCAAAAAACCAGGCGATGCCTGGTTCCTGTACCGTCCTATTTTACCCTTAATTTACGTATTTAGCTACCTCATGTCGTGAGGTTTTGCTCATTTTAAAGGCAATCATTTGATTGATTTTTTTCGTTACGGCCTCAACCGTTGTATCTAACGTAATCGCCAATTCTTTATAAAATATTTTTTGTAAATAAAGAAGTAAACGACGGTCATGTTCCGACAATTTTTTATCGTTCATTTCAAATTCATGCTTTTTACAAAGCAATGTATTTAGTACTTTAGATATTTCTTCTCTATTTCCGGACGAAGCTATTCCAGAATAAACTTTATGACGCTCCGAACTGTTGTCAATCCACTGAATTCCTGGTAGCTTAAAGGATTCTAAGATTTCCTCTGATTCACTTTTATCAATAATTCCTTGCATTAATACTTTGTCATTATCCACTGGGTTTTGGATTATCAACGTGCTGTCTTCAATTGGGTGCATTATATAATAAGTCCGAGTCATACCACCGTATGTTTTTTCACAAATATCATCTATCTGGCATATACCCATATTCGAATAAATCACTAGATCACCGATATTAAACATGTACCATGCTCCTATCCAATGGATTGTCAACTTAGTTGACTTTATTTAATCATACACCATAATCCGAAAAATATCAACTTGGTTGACAAAAATAACATTTCCAAGAGAAATAGCTGACCTGTAAAACCTCAATATCCTGTATAAATCGACAAAAGTTTCAGCTTAACCCTCACATATATTTTGTCAACTTAGTTGACTACATCTATTTATTTTTGTATAGTAATGGCGATTATAAAAACGGGAGTGGAATTTATGGACCCTGTACTTCAACATTTAGATTTAATCGACCTCTTAAGTGAAAGACATGGACAGCTTCGAGGGATTGCAGAAAAATTATGGAATGAGACCAGCGACATCGCGATTTCAAATTCAGAATGGTATATCATGTCGCGGATCTATAAAAGACAAACAACGATTGCGAATGTTTCTAAAAATGTTGATATAACTAGGCAAGCAACACATAAATTTATAAAAAACTTAAAGGCAAAAGGGCTAGTCAACGTAATGGATGTTGAAAACAACAAAAAGGAAAAACGAATCGAATTAACCCCCCTTGGTGAAGAGTGCTATGAGAAAAATGAGGAACTAAAAGCAACGATTGAAAAACAAATCATAGAAAATATCGGGGATGAACAAGTAGAGCTATTAAAAAAAGTATTAAAAACGGATTGGAACATTTGAAATTCAGACAATTGGGTGTGTAGCTGACGATTTACTGCCACTGTTTCAGAAATACTGCCATTAATCTTAATTTACTGCCGCTATTTCTAATTTACTGCCACTAATCGAAATTTACTGCCACTAGCCAAAATACACCCACAAAAAAGGCCATGTCCTAAAAGACATGGCCTTTCTCATTCTTACAACGCTTGCGCTGCTGTGATTAAAGCAAGTTTATAAACATCCTCTTCGTTACATCCGCGTGATAGGTCGTTTACTGGCTGATTTAAGCCCTGTAAAATTGGACCAACCGCTTCAAAGTTTCCGAGACGCTGTGCAATTTTATATCCGATATTACCCGCTTCAAGGCTTGGGAAAACAAATACATTTGCGTCACCTTTGATGATGGAATCTGGTGCTTTTTTCTTTGCAACAGATGGAACAAATGCTGCATCAAATTGGAATTCTCCATCCAATACTAAGGCAGGATTCATTTCTTTTGCAATTTTAACAGCCTCTGCTACTTTTTCCGTTTCAGGAGATTTTGCAGAACCTTTGGTTGAGAAGCTTAACATAGCTACTCTTGGTTCGATATCAAACATATCAGCCGTATTGGCACTTTCAATTGCAATCTCTGCTAAATCCTGACTATCTGGTGCAATATTAATCGCACAATCAGCAAATACATATTTCTCATCTTCACGAACCATGATAAATACACCAGAAGTCTTCTTCACACCTTGTTTTGTTTTAATGATTTGAAGGGCAGGACGAACCGTGTCTGCAGTTGAATGTGCCGCACCACTTACAAGCCCGTGTGCTTTACCTGTATACACTAGCATGGTTCCGAAGTAATTTTCATCCTTAAGGATCTTACGTGCATCCTTCTCAGTTGCTTTGCCCTTACGTCGTTCAACAAATGAAGCCACAAGCTGATCGAACTCTGGATATGAATTAGCATCATAGATTTCCACTCCTTCAAGGGAAACACCAAGTTCCTTCGCTTTGCTTTCAACCGCTGCTTTTTCGCCAACAACAATTGGTACAAGTACCTTTTCACTTGCCAAACGGCTTACCGCTGTTAAAATGCGCTCATCTAATCCTTCTGGAAAAACAATTTTCATTTCCTTTCCAGATACCTTTTGTTTTAATTGAGTAAATAAATCGCTCACTCTTATTCCTCCTAGTATGTTAATAAATGCGTTTTATGTAAGTTAGGCATTTAGCCGTACCAAAACTGCCAACCATTAGGATACGGCTTTTTTCATCAATTGAAAACCAAAAAGCCTTAAAAATCATGTGACAGTATTATGACACTATCTTCAATTTTCCCAACAACCTGACAAAATACTCACTCTCACTTTTGTTCACAAAATCTCCTAAGGTTTAATCACTTTGCTATAGGGGAAACTGTGATATAGTAGTGTTGAATACATAAACATGTGATAAATAAGGAGTGATTGTAATGGCTGAAGCAGCACAAACGCTTGATGGCTGGTATTGCCTACATGATTTTCGTTCGATCGATTGGACGTCTTGGAAAACCCTTTCTAGTGACGAGCGACAAGCAGCAATTCATGAATTTCTTGGTTTAGTAGATAAGTGGAATAAAACTCAAGCAGAGAACCAAGGAAGCCATGCATTATATACAATTGTCGGCCAAAAGGCTGATTTCATGATGATGATTCTTCGTCCAACAATGGAAGAACTAAATGAAATCGAAAATGAATTCAATAAAACAAAGCTTGCTGAATACACAATTCCTACATATTCTTATGTTTCTGTTGTTGAATTAAGTAACTATGTAGCAGGCGAAAGCAATGAGGATCCATATCAAAATCCTTATGTACGCGGACGTTTATACCCAACCTTACCGAAGAACAAATATGTTTGCTTCTATCCAATGGACAAGCGCCGTGAAGGCAATGACAACTGGTACATGCTTTCAATGGAAGAACGCAAGGAGCTTATGCGCAGCCACGGTATGATTGGCCGCCAATATGCAGGAATCGTAAAACAAATCATCACAGGCTCTGTTGGCTTTGATGATTATGAATGGGGCGTAACCTTATTCTCGGACGATGTGCTTCAATTCAAGAAGCTTGTCTATGAAATGCGCTTTGACGAAGTAAGTGCTCGATACGGTGAATTCGGAGCATTCTTCGTTGGAAACATTTTAACTGAAGAAAAAGTACCACAATTCCTACACATTAATTAAGAAAAGTGACAGGTGCCCAGTTTTAGGCGACAAGCATAAGAAAAGCGCTGACAGAAGGTGCATTTTACCTTCCGAAGCGCTTTTCTTAGACCAGAGAGCCGATGGCGCATGAAACTAGACATAAAAAAAAGAGAGGGGCTTCCTCTCTTTTTTTTATCCATATTCATAATCCTTTTTCCTCGCTCATACAATGCAATGATGAATCCACTAAACATACCACCAAAAAGTTCTAGTCAAAATCCCAAAAATAATCAAAAAGTAGGAACCCATCTTTCACCTAAACAATAAGTTAGTAAAGAGGCTTTTTCATTATCCTTGTCTTCTTTTGTAGTGAGGTGAAAAGATGGCAGTAGTTGCGCACACGGAGGCAGATGTAAAGCTGTTAGCAAGGCTGTTACGCGCTGAGGCTGAAAGCGAAGGTAAACAAGGCATGCTATTAGTAGGGAATGTCGGGGTAAATCGCGCGAGATCTCGTTGTCTGGATTTTAAAGATATTAACACCATCCGAAAAATGGTCTTTCAAAGTCCTGGTGGCTTTGAAGCAACCCAAAAGGGCTATTTCTACCAGGCCGCTCGACCGTCTGAGATTGCACTTGCACGAAGGGTACTAAAAGGGGAAAGGTTTCACCCTGCTAGGTTTTCTTTGTGGTTTTTTGAACCATCAGGAAACTGTCCGGCACAATGGTTTAACCAGTGGAACGTGGGAAGATTTAAAGCACACTGCTTCTACCAACCAACACAGGAGGATTGTCCAGACGTTTTCTAAGGCATATGCCTTAATTTAAAAAGAGAAAAATTAAACATTCTGAGGAGGGCTTACATTGAGTCAAGATAATCAATCAATGCAAAATCCATATGCTGCTTACGGGTTTAACCCGCAAAGTATGGGCCAGTTTGGGGGCTACATGGATCCAAACCAATTCGCATATGGGGGGTATCCATTCCAACAGCAACAACAAGGAGGCTTTCAGGCACCACAAACGCCAACTTTCGCTCAAACGGGTGGGGTCGCGCAAAATGTACCGGGTATGCTTCCGCTTGAAGAATCCTACATCGAAAACATTCTTCGCCTGAACAAAGGAAAGCAAGCGACTGTTTACATGGGCTTTGATACCACGAACCAACAAAAAGTCTTCAAAGGCGTTGTTGAAGCTGCAGGGCGTGACCACATTATTTTAAGTGACCCTCAAACAGGCGTGCGCTACTTACTCTTAATGGTCTACTTACAATACATTACATTTGACGAAGAAATTGAGTACCAATATCCATTTGGTGGAGGCCAAGGCCTAGTCAATTACCCACCACGCTAAAAAAGTAAGGAGTGTCCGCGGACACTCCTTTAATCTTTCCTTTTTTACATATGTTTTACGGCAGCCACTATTAATAATACCCAACCTAGTAAAAAGGCAACCCCACCAAGCGGTGTGATGGCACCAAGGATTTTAATACCAGTCACACTTAAAACGTACAAGCTTCCAGAAAATAAAAAGATTCCCACAAGCAAACTCCAACCAGCCGTTGTAATTAAACTAACTTGTGAAAACTTGTCCGCTAAAAAGGCAACAACAAATAATCCAATCGCGTGAAACATTTGATATTGGACAGCTGTATTCCATGTTTTTAAGTATTTTTCGGTAATTTTACCTTCTAAACCATGGGCACCAAATGCACCAAGCGCAACTGCTAAAAATGCATTAATCGCTCCCAATATTAAGAACAATTTCATTTTCGTTCTCCATCCTTTTTTTAAAATTCGTATTTTTATTCTACCATATTCATTATAAGATAGGAGTAGGACTCTAGACCATAAAGGAGTTTTACTATGAACTACGAGATTATACCTATTGGAGACATGGCCCTGCAAATTCTATACAAGGAGCCTGCTTCAGACAACTTGCAGCGTCAAATTCAGCAAACCACGAAACACATTGAACAAATGAATATACCAGGTGTTGTTGAACTCGTTCCTGCCTTTCAATCAATAACAGTTTACTATAATCCAATTATCACTACCTATCATTGTCTTTTTGCTCAGGTTGCTGAGATTTGCGAAAAGCATTCCACAGAACAAAGCACCACTTCAAAAGAGATCATTGTGATTCCAACCTGTTATGATGGTGAGGACCTCGAGAATGTCGCTCGCAGGAATGGGCTCTCAACCGAAGAGGTAACTTCCATACATAGCAGCGTTGATTATCTTGTCTATATGATTGGCTTTTTACCGGGCTTCCCGTATTTAAAAGGGCTTCCAGCTACACTTAGCACACCGCGCCTGGCAACTCCCCGATTAAAAGTTCCAAAAGGGGCGGTCGGCATCGGCGGTGATCAAACAGGGGTGTATCCACTCGAGTCACCAGGAGGGTGGAATCTCATTGGACGAACTCCGGTACCTTTATTTGACCCGGAACGGCAGAATCCGTTTTTACTAAAAGCAGGGGACTACCTCCGCTTCACTCAGATTTCAGCACAAGAATACAGAGAAATTGAAAATCTAGTAAAAGAAAACCAATACAAAGTAGAGGTGAAAAAAATTGAAAACCATTGATTTAAATTGTGACTTAGGGGAAAGTTTTGGTGCCTATAAAATCGGGAAAGACGAGGAAGTCCTCTCCTTTATTTCCAGCGCAAATATCGCTTGTGGGTTTCACGCAGGCGACCCGCATGTAATCAATCAAACTGTACAGCTGGCGAAGAAATATGGCGTCGCTATCGGTGCCCATCCAGGCTTTCAGGACCTTGTCGGATTTGGCAGGAGAGCCATGGCCGTTTCACCAAAAGACGTCTATGATCTTGTTCTTTATCAAATCGGTGCTCTTGCTGCATTTTGTAAAGCACACGAAGTAAAGCTCTCTCACGTAAAACCACACGGTGCTCTTTATAATATGGCAGCAGTCGACACTAACCTTGCAGAGGCAATTGCTAAAGCTGTCAGCATATTTGATCCAACTCTTTCACTCTATGGACTAGCTGGTAGCAAGTTAATTGAAGCTGGAGAAAAATACGGCTTACATACGGTTTCCGAAGTGTTTGCTGACCGAACCTATCAACCTGATGGAACCTTAACACCAAGGACGCAAGGGGACGCAGTTATTCACGACAGCCATGTTGCAATCAAACAAGTTCTGCAAATGGTGAAAGAACAAATTGTTCAAACGACAACTGGCGAAATCATTCCCATTAAAGCTGACTCCATTTGCGTTCATGGCGACAATGATCACGCCCTCCAATTTGTTCAAGAATTACGACATGCACTAACCAATGAAGGCATTACAATTAAAGCAATCAGGTGATCATATGGGACAACCGCTATTTACCGTCCTTAAAAAAGGACTTTTAACCACATTTCAGGACCTTGGCCGCTATGGCTACCAACAATTTGGAGTCGTAACAAGTGGAGCAATGGATGCTTATTCAAGCCAGCTTGCTAATATTCTAGTCGGTAACTCTAGGGAGGAGGCCGTACTTGAAATTACCATGCTTGGCCCGACATTACGAGTAGAAGCAGACGCCATGACACTCTCTGTTTGCGGGGCAGACTTAAGCATGACCGTAAATGGAAACAAAGCCCCATTGTGGCAGTCGTTTGTCGTGTCAAAAGGGGATATTATTAAGTTTGGCAAACCTATATCGGGAACTCGCGCATACTTAGCAGTGGCAGGCGGATTTGAAGCTCAAGAAGTCCTCGGAAGTAAATCATATTACGCAAAGGCAAAGCTTGGGACAGAGATCAACGATGGTGATATTATTTGCGGTTCTGTTCGTACTCTTCGAAAAAATACAGGACTCTCGCATTACCTTGTTCCAACCTTTGATAAAGGGGTAACCGTTCGCGCAATTTTAGGACCACACCAGGATTATTTTACCGAGAGTTCCATCGAACAGTTTTTTAGCGACACCTTTCAGGCCCTTCAAGGGGATCGGATGGGGTATAGATTAAAGGGGACAAAACCCTTGCAGCATAAAGAAAGAGCCGAAATTGCCTCTGACGCGATCCCGCTTGGTGGTATTCAAGTTCCAAGTAGCGGCGAGCCAATCATCCTATTAGCAGACCGGCAAACGACAGGGGGCTATCCTCGAATCGCAACGATCATTGCCGCCGATATTTATAAAATCGCCCAGCTACCGCCTGGTGGAACGATTCGATTTGAGCGCTGCAGCATTGAAACTGCCCATCAACTCTATAAAAAAAGAGAGAACTTTCTCAAAAACCTCCAATGGTGACGCACCTTGGGGGTATTCTTTTGCCTCATACTTTGATATCGGACACAATTTTACAGATATCGGACAAAGAAAGAATTTTATCGGACATAAATTTCAATATATCGGACATTCCCGGCCAGATATCGGACATAACTCCCATTTTATCGGACAAAACCCAAAAACAGATAAAAAAAGAGACCTCTGTTTAGAAATCAAACAGAGAATCTCCATTAGCATCGTCTTCCTCTAATTTTGTAGCGTTTTGGATTGTCGTTGTTTGCGGCATCGCAGGAATGGACTGCACAACCTGTCGCACTGGTTGTACAGGCACCGCCTCAACCCGCTTTCCCTCTGTTGGGGCCTCATCCAACACAAGGTCACATAAGGTCCGAATGGCCATCAAACGCTCTCTCACCTTTTGTTCACTCTCTTCACTCTTTGCTCTCAACAATTCCTGCTGCATTTTATCTAAAATCTTATTCAAAGATATATTCACAAAGTTCACTCCTCTATGCCCGAATATCTACGTTGTAGGAAGGGGTTTGCTGTTGCTTGATATGCTTTTCCTCATACTTCATACAATGTACCCCAGAAGATCTAAAAACCGCTATAGAGGGCATTGCCTGCGTCTTAAAATTGAAGGCGCGACAGCCACGAGGAAATTTCGGTTCCCATGTCGTATAAAAATGCTTGCATTTTAAGCAATTGACTCGTTTTTGCATCCCTTCACTACCTTTGTAAAATCGATACTCCTATTTTCCCATGAGCAATAGGGGTGCGTCAAACTCACATTTTGACAATCTAGCAATTCGCATATAGGCTTTTACAATCGGTTGCACACTTTTAGTCTAAGAGTATGAAAAAACCCCTCAGATCGTCTCTGAGGGGCATTTGCGCAGGGATTATGTAATATTACTTACCAGCTACTGCGTCTTTAAGAGCTTTACCTGGTTTGAATGCAGGTACTTTGCTAGCTGCGATTTCGATTTCTTCACCAGTTTGTGGGTTGCGGCCTTTACGAGCAGCACGCTCACGAACTTCGAAGTTACCGAATCCGATTAATTGTACTTTATCTCCGCTACTTAATGCATTTTGAACTGCTTCAAATACTGCGTCAACAGCTTTTGTTGCATCTTTTTTAGATAGTTCTGCACTTTCAGCAACTGCACTGATTAGTTCTGTTTTGTTCATTTTAAAATTCTCCTCTCCAAATAAGCACATATTCTTTTTACCACTTTTTTCATAGGTTCGCAAGAATTTAGGCTAAATTCATCCTATTAAACTGGTGGTATAAGTATTACATCACTAGATTAGCCAAAAAACAAGCGTTTCAAACCAAAAAAACTGAATTAAATAAAAATCTTTTAAAATGTTGTTACTACCAAGTTTTACCTTATCTCTAGATTTTATACTAGGGAATACTATAAAAAATTACATGACGAAAGGAGTGTCCCTATTGGCACGAAAAAAACGTCGACCACTCATTCCTGAAGCAAGAGAAGGGCTTGACCAACTCAAAGCAAATGTAATGCGAAAACAAGGCTACAAAACAGATCCATCTAACCCTGACAGCGTAAAATACGAAGTCGCAAAGGAACTGGGGATTCCATTAAAGGAAGACTACAACGGAAACCTCACGTCCAAGCAAGCAGGCAAAGTCGGTGGCAACATCGGTGGCAATATGGTTAAAGAAATGATCCGCATGGCGCAAGAAAACTTAAATAAACGCGGGTAAGGTGGTGTTCGTATGGATAAAAAGAAAAACCGTGATGGTCAATCCAATCATAGCCAATACAAAGTTGCCAAAGGCCCGAAAGCAAGAGAGTCTGGCTATGAGGCAACCTATGAATACACAACTGGTAATGAAGTAGGAGAGCCAGATCATAAATAACTCACTCAAAATCCCCTATGCCTTACTTAAGCATAGGGGTCTTTAAATTAACCTAACCGATATACTCGTGCCTCATACGCTCTTAATTCTATTGAATCTGTAGCCTCGTGTGCATCGATATAATAATTTGCCAACATTAGCCTATCATGCCTAAATTCACCTTCTGGCAGACGACAAATGGCATTTTCTTGAGATAGATTCGTTACAACAATCACTTTCTGATCGCCTAGCGTGCGTGTGTATACATATAGCTGTGGGTCTTCGGCTAGTAATAAGTCATACTCACCATACGTGAATACTTTATTCGCCTTTTTCAAAGCAATCATTTTTTTATAAAAATGCAGCACAGAATCTTCATCTGCCTGCTGGTTTTCAACATTAATTTCCACGAAATTTGGATTAACACCCATCCATGGTTCTCCTGTTGTAAAGCCTGCGTTTTCGGTATTGGACCACTGCATTGGAGTACGTGAGTTATCCCTACTTGTCGCCCAGATGACCTCCATAATCTCCTCATGCGGGACACCCTCAGAGCGCTTTTCATGATACAAGTTTTTTGTTGCCACATCATCATATTCTTCGATGGATTGGAATTGAACATTTGTCATTCCAATTTCTTGCCCCTGGTAAATGAAAGGAGTTCCTTGCATGAAAAAGTACATGGCACCTAGCGCCGTTGCACTTTCCTTCCAATAGTCCTTATCATTTCCCCAATTAGATACGACACGTGTTTGATCATGGTTCTCGATAAACAATGCATTCCAGCCCATGTTTTCTAGTCCCTTTTGCCATCTCGTAAGAACTTGTTTGAGCCCGACCACATCAAGTTTTTGTTTCTCTTCATCCCATAGGCCTAAATGTTCGAACTGGAACACCATATTGAATTTTCCTTGTTCCTCGCCAACCCATTCTTCTGCATCCTCGACACTTACACCATTTGCTTCACCAACTGTCATAATGTCGTATTTGGCAAAGGTTTCTTTCTTTAATTCTTGTAAAAATTCTTGAATCCCGGGACGATTCATATGGCCGTCGAAAGAAGAAACATACTTTAGACCAGTTGGATTTGGCAGATCAGGGAAACCCGGTACTTTTTTAATATGACTAATCGCATCTACCCGGAAACCATCAATGCCTTTATCGAGCCACCAATTAATCATGCGGTATAACTCTGTGCGAACCTCCGTGTTCTCCCAATTGAGATCAGGCTGCTTTGTAGAAAAAATATGCATGTAATATTGACCAGTCTCTTCATCAAAATCCCATGCCGGCCCCCCGAATATACTTTCCCAGTTATTTGGCTCTTTTCCATCTTTTCCATCATGCCAAATATACCAATCCCGCTTTGGGTTATCCTTTGAAGAACGAGATTCGATAAACCAGGGGTGTTCATCACTTGTATGGTTAATAACTAAATCAATAATGAGTTTCATCCCACGCTTATGGGTTTCCTCTAGTAATTCATCAAAATCAGCCATCGTTCCAAAGTCAGCCATGATGTCTTGATAATCGCTAATATCATAGCCGTTATCATCATTGGGTGATTTGTAAACAGGGCAAATCCAAATTACATCGATCCCCAGATCTTTTACATAATCTAATTTGGATATAATCCCCTGTAGATCACCGATACCGTCACCATTTGAATCCATAAAGCTTCTTGGATAGATCTGATAGGCAATTGCTTCCTTCCACCATGCTTGCTTCATTTTTGTATCCTCTCTTCCCTTCTACAGATGGTACTCAAATCCACCTTCAAATCGTTAACCGATACACTCTTGCCTCATATGGCTTTAATTCTATTCTTTCAATTGATTCATTTTGATTGACATCATAATTGCCAATCAATAGTTCCTGTGATTTGTAGCTACACTCTTCTGGCAACTCAAATAATGTATGTTCATTTGAAAAATTCAGTACTACCAGTAACTTTTCATCAGCTAATATTCTAGTATACGCATAAATCGTTGGATGCTCCGGCAACAGCAGGTCATAAGTACCATATACCATAATCTCATGCTGCTTTCGTAACTCAATCAATCTTTTATAATAATGAAAAACAGAATTTGGATCATCCACTTGTTTAGCCGCATTAATGTCCCGGTAATTCGGATTCACCGAAATCCATGGAGTGCCTGTCGTAAACCCAGCATTCTCACTTTCGTCCCATTGCATAGGGGTACGCGCATTGTCTCTTCCTTTTGCATAGATAGACTGCATAATTTGCTCTGGAGCCACGCCTGCATCTACCTTTTCCTTATACATATTTAGGGTTTCGATGTCCTTATAATCGTCAATGGAATCAAACTGAACATTCGTCATCCCAAGTTCTTCACCTTGATATATATATGGAGTTCCCTGCAACATATGCAAAAACGTTCCAAGCATCTTTGCTGACTCTAACCAATACTCACCGTCATCACCAAATCTAGACACCATCCTAGGCTGATCATGATTATTTAAATACAAACTGTTCCAGCCAGAGCCTTCCAGACCTTTTTGCCATTTGGTAAACGTTTGTTTCAAATCTAGTAGATTTAATGGTCGCAAATCCCATTTTCCTGTTGGACCTGAATCTAAATCCATATGTTCAAATTGGAAGACCATGTTTAGCTCATTACGGTCCGAACCTGTAAACTTTTGCGCTTCTTCTGTGTCGACACCCGGCATTTCGCCAACAGTCATAATGTCGTATTTCGATAACACTTGTTGGTTCATTTCCTGTAAAAATTCATGGATTCGAGGTCCATTCATATAATAAGGTGCACCTGAAGCATATTTTTTTCCTTCCTGCGGTTCACCATCTGGTAGCGCTGGAACTTTTGAAATTAAATTGATGACGTCCATTCGGAATCCATCTATTCCTTTTTCAAGCCAAAAAGTCATAAGGTCATAGACTTCCTCACGAACTTTAGGATTCTCCCAGTTTAGATCAGGCTGTTTATTACTAAATAAATGTAAATAGTATTCATCCGTTTGCTCATCATATCGCCACGCTGAACCACTAAAGAATGACTCCCAATTATTCGGTTCCTTACCATCTTTAGCAGGACGCCAAATGTAGTAGTCACGGTAAGGGTTATCCTTTGATTTTCTGGATTCCTGGAACCACTTATGCTCATCTGACGAATGATTTACGACTAGATCCATCATTAGCTTCATGCCGCGATTATGCATCTGCGAAAGTAGCTCTTCCCAATCAGCCATCGTGCCAAATTCATCCATGATCTCACAGTAGTTGCTAATATCATAGCCATTATCATCATTAGGGGATTCATAGACAGGGGAGAGCCAAATTACATCAACACCAAGGTCTTTTAGATAATCAAGCTTTTCGGTAATTCCCTTAAGGTCTCCAATTCCGTCGCCATTTGTATCCTTAAAGCTTCTTGGGTAAATTTGATACACAACACTTTCTTTCCACCATGTTTTGTTTTCCATTTCCCATAAACTCACTTTCTAGAGGATGTTTAAAAAGTGCGGTAAAAATGACACATCGAATTTCTGCAAACACTGCACCGATAACAGAGTAATAACTAGGTTATGCGCTTGCGTCTGCTAGTTAATTCAGGAAGTCAATTCCTCAGCGCAAGGTTGCAAGGATGTTAAACTCAAGCAGTTGCCTCGCTCCGCTACTCGGGAGCTCAAGCCGCCTTGACTTCGACGCACAGGAAGTGCTAGTGTCGACAAGACATTAGGCCGTGGCGTTTTTGTCGACGCGGTCCTTTTTATCCTCCTTTTTAAACCTTCATTTTTATTTAATCCTTACGCACGACTTCCGTTCAATTAGTTTTGCCGGTATCGTAATCCGCTTTGGTAAGACATCTGGATTTTTTATTTTTTCAATCAAACAGCTTGCACCTTCAACTCCCAGTTGAAAAATATCAATATCCACTGAGGTGAGGGGAGGCTTCGAATATTCAGCCAGTAGTACGTTGTTAAAGCTTGCAATGGAAACGTCCTCTGGGACGCGAATATTCAATTCTTCAAAGTGACTCATCAATTCAATCGCGATAAAATCATCTGTACAAACCAATGCTGTAGGTGTTTTAACCGAACTTAAAAAAGATATAATCGCTTCTTTGCCTTTATTTATCGTACTCTTTTGAACGATATAGTCCTCATTAAAAGAGATCCCAGCCTCGCTTAGCGCTTGTTTGTATCCTTCAAGTCGATCGAGCATAAACACGAAGTCGCCATCATAGCCGACAAATGCAATTTTCGTATGGCCTAAGGCAATCAAATAGTCCGTTACGACCTTCGTGATGTAGATATTGTCATTGTCGACATACGTGACTCGTTCTGCACCTATCACAGGTCGACCAATCACTGTAAACGGAAAATCGATCTTTTGTAAATACTTGATAATACGATCATCTGTCCGCGAATAGAGGAGAATTAAGCCATCTACACGGCGACCTTGGACCATCCCAACAACTTCTTCATAAATCTCATCTTCCGTTCCAGCTGTCGAAAGGTACAATCCATACTTATGTTCACGTGCTTGTACGCTGATCCCTCTAATCACTTCCGGGAAAAACGGATCTTGAAGCACATGGGATGCTGAGAATGGCATCACAACCCCAATGGTTGCTGTGCTATTCACCGCTAAGCTTCGTGCTGTAAAATTAGGATGATACCCGAGCTTATCCATCGCTTCACGTACTCGTTTTTTCGTTTCTTCACTAATTCGAGGGTTATTTGCTATGACCCTTGAGACAGTGGAAGGCGAGACATTTGCCTCTTTTGCAACATCTTTTATTGTAATAGCCATACATACCCTCCATATTAGAAAAGCGCAAGGTGCCCGTTTATCGGCTGCAAGCACAAGAAAATCACTGACAGAAGGCGTTCTTTACCTTCAGAAGCGGTTAGCTTGTTATTTCGAGCCGATGGCGCCTGGAGCTGACATCAAAAAGCTTGTGATATTTCGTTTCATTTTATATAAAAGGAATCAATTCAATCCTTCGTTATCAATAATTATTTTACGGAACCCTCTGCAATTCCTTTGATAATGTGTTTTTGCATGAAGAAGTACACAAGTATCACTGGAATAATCGCAAGCGTTAATCCTGCTAGGGCTAAATGCCATTGTTTCGTATATTGACCAAAGAAGAAGAACATCTTCAATGGAATCGTATGCATTCCTTCTTGGTTAATGACTAGAGATGGTAATAGATAGTCATTCCAAATCCAAATAATATTCAAAATTGCTACTGTTACTGAAATTGGCTTCAACATCGGGAAAATGATGTGCCAGAAAATTTGCCATCTGTTTGCACCATCAATGGTGGCCGCTTCATCCAATGATTTTGAGATTCCTTGTAAGGACCCGTGATATAAGAAAATCGATAAACTACTACCAAAGCCAAGATACATAAAAACGATTCCAAAACGGTTTAATAGTTCCATTTTACCAAACAGGGATACTAATGGAATCATGACGGATTGGAATGGAATCAGCATAGCTGCGATAAAAAGGAAGAAAACGAGACCACTCACTTTTCCTTTGCGACGATTTAATGCATATGCTGCCATCGATGAAAAAAGAATAATTACCGCAACTCCTAAAACCGTAATTAGTACAGAGTTAAAGAATGTACGGATAAAATCGAGCTCTTCGAATGCTTGAACATAGTTATCAAATGTAAATACATCCGGAAGTTTTAGCGTATCTGTAAAAATTTCACGTTTTGTTTTAAATGAGTTTACGATCATCAAATAGAAAGGGGAGAGCCAAATTAGGCCAAGGACAATGCCTAGAATTTCAAGCAAATATAATTTTCTTTTTTTACTTTTCATTACATCTCGACCTCCCGTTTCTTATTGATGTACACCTGTGTTAAGGATATCGCCGCCACGATTAGGAAGAAAATAATCGCTTTTGCCTGTCCATACGCATAATTGTTTTCTGAGAAGGCGGTTTTGAAAATTTCCATTGCTACCATCTGTGTTGAATTATAAGGCCCGCCACCTGTTAAACTTAGGTTTTGGTCATATAGCTTAAACGTATTAGATAACGTTAAAAACAAACTAACAGTAAATGCCGGTGCGACAAGTGGGAATGTTACGTTCATAAAACGCTGGAAGCTGCTTGCCCCGTCAATTTCCGCCGCTTCTAATAACTCCTGGGGAACACTTTCCAGATAGGAAATATAGATAATCATGATATATCCAGCCATTTGCCAACTCATGAGAATAACCAATGCCCAAAAACCAGTGGTATCTGTCGATAACCAGCCTTTGAAAGCTGCAATCCCCGTTAAATCTCCAATACTCGCAAATACCTTCATGAAAATAAATTGCCAAATGAACCCGAGGATAAGCCCTCCAATTAAGTTCGGCATGAAAAAGATTGTACGTAAAATATTGTTTGTTTTAAGTTTTTGCGTTACAAGTAATGCTAATGAAAGTCCAAAAAAGTTAATGAGGAAAATCGACACGACTGAGAATTTCACAGTAAACCATAGAGAGTCCATGAATTCTTTATCCTCAAGTAACTTTTGATAGTTCTCAAGTCCAACAAACTCGGTAATCTTAATTCCGTTCCAGTCTGTAAAAGAGTAATAGGTTCCAAAAATTAATGGCACGATTATAACAACTCCAAGTGCTACAAGCGTTGGGGCTAAAAATAACCAATACCATAGATTCCGGTTTCGCATAGTAAATTCCTCCAATTGATCGAAATCCGAAAAACATTTCAATCATATTTGGGGGAGCACGGGCTCCCGTTCATTTTGTATAAAAGGAGAAAACAAAGCAACCATACGCTGCCTTGTTTTCTATTGTTAGCTGAATCGATTATTTTCTTGTGTCTTCCCAAGCCTTTTGAGATTCTTTCACAAGATCTTCCCAGCTCATTTCATCGCTGATGTATTTTTGAACATTAACACCAAGCTGTTGCTCGCCCCAACCAGTTGGGTAGCCCATGAATACCCAAGGAATTGTCTTCCCTTCTGTTGCATACTCATACACCGATTTCCCAAGTGGATCAGATACTTTTGAAGCGTCAAACCCTTCATACGCAGGGATAAATTTAAAGTCTTCTAACACAGCTGTTTTTCCTTCTTCAGACGTATATAACCAGTCTAAGAAGTCTTTTGCAGCTTTTACTTCTGCCTCGTCTTTATTGCTATTCACTGCCCAGTACATTGGAATTCCAACTGGAATTGAATCTTCTTTGTATCCTTCAACAGGGATTGGTAAAATGCTTACTCCGTTATTTGCAAGCTCTTCATCGATACCTGCGATTGATCCATATACCCAGTTACCTTGCTGAATCATTGCTACTCGACCAGTAGAGAATAGCTCTTCTACTTGCATTGCATAATCTAAACTTACAGTTGGTTGAACAGAATATTCATTTTGTAAGTCTAGAACCTTCTTAAATGCATCACCATATTTAAAATCTACACTTGCAGAATCGAATGTTCCTAATACATTCCCTTCAAATTCAGGGGATAAGAAAGCATTTGATAAGTGTAAGCCCGTTACCCATTTTTCTTTACCTGGTAGAGCGAACACTGCGTCTAAACCTAATTCATCCTTCTTGCTGTCTAATGTTTTTACCGCTTCTTCTAAAGCTGCGAAGGTTGTAATTTCATCCGGATTGATTCCAGCTTTTTCAAATACTGCTGTATTGTAAATGAATCCATATCCTTCTTGGTTAAAAGGTAGTCCTAACACTTTGTCATCTTGTGTAACTCCTTCAAGAGTTCCTTCTAATGCAGCACCAGCTGCTGCTGTATCAGCAAGGTCTGCTAAGCTATCTACCCAGTCTGCAACATCTTGAGGTCCACCAATGTTATAAATAGTTGGCTCTTCACCTGAAGCAAATTTTGAACGAAGTGCTGCACCATAATCTTCTCCACCACCAACAGTTGTGATGTTGATTTTAACACCATCGTGTGACTCTTCATATTGCTTTGCAACAGCTTCAAATTGATCCTTAAATTCCACTTTAAATTGGAAGATATCTACTGTTGTTGCTTTTGATTCACCTTTATTCCCACTTGAGCTTTCTCCATCTGATGAACATCCTACAAGTACAACACTTAAAAGGAATAAGAGTGCCATTACTGCAGGAAAAAGTTTCTTTGCTTTCATGATAAAACCCCCAGTTTACATTTTTGAAAGGAAGGAACCGTTGCACAGGTTTAGGAAACCGATTGCATAAATTTAGACTTTTTTGTAGAAATTAGTCATTTTTCCATTCTACCGATTAAACGCTTTCATTGAGTTTAAAATATATAAACTATTGATATTACTATATTCTTTTAACTTTACTGCTTTTGCGCAATTGTTGCGCAAACGGTTGCATTCCTTTTACAAGATTTATATTAGCACGGGCAAAAAATAATTACAACAAAAAAGTTTAGCGTTTTCATTAAATCATTAAAGTTCACTAATATGTACGCCGTTAAAGTAAAAGATAAACAAGACTTGCAATGTATCATTTAGTGTGCTATATTTCTCGTTGTGAATTAAATGACCGAATTCCCCATTTGGTCAATCCGCCTAAAGTGAGGTGATCAAAAGTGGCGATTGATAGAAAACAGTTAATTATTGAAGCTGCGACTAAATCGTTCTCTTTATTCGGGTACAAGGCTACAACAATGGATCAGGTTGCGAAGCTTGCGAGCGTTGGTAAAGGTACAATTTATACCTTTTTTAAGAACAAAGAGGAGTTATTCGATGAGATCATTAGTACACTCATTCGGGATATGAAAATGGTAGCCGAAGAAGCAATGGATGAAAACAGTACCTTTTATGAAAATGCACACCGGATACTTTTTCGATTGCTAGAATTTCGTAAGTCCCACCAGCTAACGATTAAGCTTTTTCAAGAGGAAAGAGATATCGGAACACAGGCAGTTGTTGAGGTTGTCCAGCGTGTTGAGCAGGCGATCATTAACTATACGAAAGACATGATTCAAGAAGCAATCGACCGCGATGAAATTAAGCCCTGTAACCCAGAGATCACAGCTTTCGTCATGTTGAAGCTATATGTTTCCTTAATCTTTGATTGGGAACGAAGCCACACACCACTCGAAAAAGAAGAAATTTCAAATTTATTTCAGCTGTATTTTTTTAAAGGGTTAGAGAAATAGTCATGCCATGGGTCCTCAAGTTGAGTACCCATCTTAATTGGCTTAAAATGACCATTTGAATAAAACAGTCATATTTTATTAGGAGGTTTATATATGAAGGGATCATCCTTTTTTGCTGAATTAAAACATATCCTTTCAAATCGCAAAGTCCTCATTCCAATTTTAGCAGTAGCTTTTGTGCCTGTTCTTTATGCAGGTATGTTTCTCTGGGCATTTTGGGATCCATATGACCAGATGGAAAATTTACCAGTCGCTATTGTGAATGAGGATATTGGAGCTGAATTTGAAGGGGACCAATTACAACTTGGAAATGAGTTGACAGACAAACTTTCCAATAACAACACCTTCGATTTTCATGTTGTCTCAAAGGAAGAAGGATACAACGGGCTTGAGAACAGGGATTATTATATACTCGTTGAAATACCTGAGGATTTTTCAAAAAACGCAACTTCCTTATTAGATCGTCAACCGCAAAAATTGGAACTTAAGTATGTGCCAAATGAAGGCACAAACTTTCTGTCCTCTCAAATTGGGGAAACCGCAATTGAAAGAATAAAAGCAGAAGTATCAAAGAATGTTACTGCCACCTACGCTGAAACCATGTTTGGCAAGGTTCAAAACCTGGCAGACGGTTTAACCCAAGCAAGTGAAGGTTCTGAACAACTTGCGGAAGGTGTAGCGAAAGTAAATGACGGTTCAAAAACACTAGAGGAAAACCTAGCTAATTTAGCCTCAAAATCAATTGAATTTACAAATGGAGTTAAAAAAGCAGAATCCGGAGCAACTGGTCTTGCTTCTGGAACTAATCAAGTAAAAGCAGGGCTTAACGAAGTGAATCAAAAAATTCCTTCTTTAGTGGATGGAACCGATCAAATTCAAGATGGGCTTGCCCTCATGAAGGAAGAACTACCAAAGCAAATTGCAAAAGAAGTAACAACTCAACTTAACAGTAATGTTAGCAAAGTTGATGAAGGTATAGATGAACTTGAGATGAAACTTAACGCTGGGCTATCAACTCAACTAACAAATGGGATTGCAGCCAGCCTTTCTGAACAACTAGCAGACCAAATGCTCGCATCTCAAACACAACAAATGGAGCAGCTTAAAACGACCTTAATTGAAAATCAAATAATGGACGAAACGCATGCTTCTGCTTTTATTGCACAAATGGCTCAAAAACAGCCAACGAAAGAACAGTTACAACAGCAATTAGAACAGCAATTGCAGCAAAAACTTGAACCTGGTATATCAGCAGGCGTTGAAAATGGACTTAACCAAGGGTTCACACAATTTAAAACTGGCTTACATCAACAGTTTGGTTCCGCAACAACTGGTTTAGAGGAACAGCTAATATCCCAAACAAGCCCTTCCTTTAACCAATTATTAGCTGGGCTTCAACAGATTAATGAAGGTCATAGAAGTCTACAACAAGGAATTAGCCAATTATACAATGGTTCGGTTGAACTTAATAACGGCGCTAACGAATTAAACAATGTTATGAACCAATTAACAAATGGTGCCGGTCAACTACAAAATGGCGCAGGTCAACTTGCGGATGGTTCGAAAGAATTAGAAGAAGGCACTGTCCAACTTGCCAAAGGCTCGGATGAACTCGCGGAGAAACTTGCGGAAGGTGCTGAACAAGCAAATTCTGTAGAGGCATCCAACGAAACCTACGACATGATGGGCGAACCTGTCACTGTTAAAAAGCAAGAAATGAATACCGTCCCTAACTATGGAACAGGTTTTGCACCATATTTTATCTCACTTGGTCTATTTGTTGGTGCATTACTCATGTCAATTGTATTTAAACTTAAAGATCCTGTTGTTCAACCAACTAATGCATTCCGCTGGTTCTTTAGTAAATTTGGTGTATTAGCCATTGTCGGAGTGTTCCAAGCAGCCCTTGTTGACATCATACTATTAGAAGGTCTAAAAATTGAGGTCGCAAGTGTCCCATTATTCTTTGTCACATCTTTAATCACAAGCTTTACTTTCTTAACTTTAATCCAAATGCTTGTGACTATGTTGGGGGACCCTGGTCGTTTCATTGCGATTATCGTCTTAATTTTACAATTAACAACAAGTGCTGGAACTTTCCCACTTGAACTAATCCCAACTGCATTACAACCAATTAACGCACTTTTACCAATGACATATTCCGTACAGTCATTTAAAGCTGTCATTTCAAGCGGTGATTTCAGTTATATGTGGAATAACAACTTGATTCTCTTAACCTATATGGTGGCCTTCATTGCGATTACAATCGGGTATTTTGCAGTGAAATTGAAAAAGCAAAAAGTACAAGTTGAAATGAATTAAGATGTGTGAGAAAAGCTAGGGATTTTTTCCCCTAGCTTTTTCATGTCTTGAAAAATGAAAGTACGGATGTAACGGGACGTATTGCTAATACTATGGTTGTAGAAGAAAAATGCAGGAGGAATCAATATGCCGCACAAACAACCTAAACAGAATACGATGCAAACAAATGTCTCAGGAACAGACCCACAAAAAGTGAAACAAGAAATTCAAAAGGATGTTAGCCAAGGCCAGGGCGCCATGACCTCTAGAGAAGCAGGAGCAATGCGGGATTAAAAAACCACTGTTTAGTGGTTTTTCTTCTTTTCAGCTACCCTTTTATCTTTTTCGCTATCATGGACCTTTCCCATTTGAATCAAAATAGATTATACTAGACTGACTATCGTATCCATTAAGGAGGAATTTTCTATGACCGAGAACAATCAACCCGAAGCACCAAAAAAGAAGATTAGCCTGCAAGAGGCTATGAAGCAGCAACTTGAAAACAAAAAGGCCCAGTCTTCCAATTCTAAAGGAAAAATGAATGCCGACCTTTCAACAAAAAAAATGAAAAGCCAGCAAACAAAAAAGCCTAGTAATACTCGGAGAAAAATGGGAGTCTAATGAACGTCCAAGATTAGAATTAACAGGCATGGCTGTTAAGATGGATAAAAAAGGAGTATGAATCCTCAATGATTCATACTCCTCCTTTTTATTTAGCCTGCATTTTTCACTAGCTTGACACTCAATTTTTCTAACATATCTTTGGTCATTGATTCAAGATTATATTGCGCCTTAAAGCCCCACTCTTCTTTTGCTGCAGTTGCATCAATTGAATTTGGCCAGCTTTCAGCGATCGCTTGGCGGACGGGATCAACATCATAATTCATCGTAAACTCTGGAATATGCTTTTTGATAACTGCTGCAATTTCTTCTGGCGCGAAACTCATTGCCGTAACATTGAAAGCATTTCGATGTTTTAGCTTGCACTCCTCTGCTTCCATTAAGTCTACAATCGCTTGAAGCGCATCTGGCATATACATCATATCCATATACGTACCTTTATCAATATACGATGTATAGCTTTTATTTTTCAGTGCTTCATAATAAATTTCTACAGCATAATCTGTTGTGCCACCACCAGGTGGGGTCACATACGAAATAAGCCCTGGGAAACGGAGTCCTCTTGTATCAACACCAAATTTATGATTGTAATAATCACATAGTAATTCGCCAGAAACCTTGTTGACACCATACATCGTGGTAGGGCGCTGAATGGTGTCCTGTGGGGTTGCATCCTTTGGTGTAGAAGGACCAAATGCTCCGATTGAACTTGGTGTGAAAAATTGACAACGCAATTCACGAGCAACTTCTAATGCATTTACAAGTCCACCCATATTTAAATTCCAAGCTAACAGTGGCTTCGCTTCTGCAGTTGCGGATAGCAATGCTGCTAAGTGAATTAATGTGTCTGCATTGTATTTTTTCGTAATATCGTACATTGCTTTTCCATCTGTTACATCTAAAATCTCAAACGGACCAGAGTGAACAACCTCGCTATCCGTTTTTCGAATATCTGTCGCTACAACATTTTGAGCACCATAAACGTTACGAAGTTTTGTCACAAGCTCTGAACCGATTTGGCCCAGGGCCCCGGTAATAATAATTTTCTCCATTATTCATTCCCCCAAGATGATCATCTGATCAGCTTTTAGATAATGTTCATTTCCTTGCCTACTTTTTCATAAATTGCAACGGCTTCATCAAGCATTTCTTTTGTATGTGCAGCTGTTGGCATATTGCGGACCCTTCCTGTTCCTTTTGGTACAGTTGGGAATACAATCGATTTTGCATAGACGCCTTCTTCAATTAATCTCTTACTGAACTCTTGTGTTTTTACTTCTTCCCCAACAATTACTGGTGTGATTGGAGTTTCACTGTGGCCAATATCGAAACCACGCTCTTTTAACTGTTGCTTGAAGTAATTGGCATTATCCCATAGCTTGTCGTGGAGTTCTGTGCTGCTCATTAAAATTTCGATTGCTTTTGTAGCAGCAGTAACATCGGCTGGCGTAACAGCAGTTGAGAATAGGAATGGTCTGCTTCGAACTTTTAGCCAATCAATTAACGCCTTTTTACCCGCTACATAACCACCGACAACACCAATTGCTTTTGAAAGAGTTCCAATTTGGAAATCTACTTTATCGGAAAGACCAAAGTGCTTAACCGTACCAGCACCTTTTCCTAAAACACCTGAACCGTGTGCATCATCTACATATGTAATGAGATCAAATTCCTCTGCAATTTGTACGATTTCAGGTAGTTTTGCAATGTCACCATCCATGGAGAAAACCCCGTCTGTGATGACCATGACTTTGTTATATAAACCAGATTCAGTTGCCTCTTTTGCCTTTTTTCGTAAATCATCCATGTCAGAGTGGTTGACACGAATAATTTTCGCCTTTGAAAGACGGCACCCATCAATAATGGAAGCATGATTTAGCTCATCAGATAGAATCGCATCGTTTTTATCCATAACAGCAGAAATAGCTGCCATATTACAGTTAAAGCCAGATTGATAGGAAATCGCGGCCTCTGTATGTTTGAACTCAGCCAGCTTTTCCTCAAGTTTTATATGAAGATCAAGTGTACCGTTGATGGTTCGAACCGCACCTGCCCCAACTCCGTACGTATCAATTGCTTCCTTCGCAACCTCTTTTAGACGCTCATCAGTAGCTAATCCTAAGTAGTTGTTAGAAGATAGGTTAATAAGCTCTTTTCCATTGATTTTAATAATAGGTCCGTTTGCACCTTGTAGAGGGTCGATTACATTGTAAAGACCTTTCGTCTTTAAATCCTCCAGATTTTCATGCAAAAATGAGTCCAACACCTTCGACATTTGAATCCTCCTTTGTATGTTTGCAAAACACAAGTGTATTTCTAGGGAATACATTTTGCTTTTTATAAATCCTTTTATATCAACATTTATACTTCCTACTTTACCACATTATTCATAAAATGTTTATACCCCGTGGACACTTTTTCTTATTATTATTATATTATTTGTTAGTTTTGGATTTGTGATACAAAGAGTGCGTTTTTATCAGTTTGGTTTTGAGTTTTGGAGGACATAGATCTGGATCGAGAGCGCTTTTAGGAAATTTTGATAAAAGCATAAGAATAAGCGATGAATATGGCTGGGCCTTTGGGCATTTCTGGTAAAACCTGGAGCATAAACGTGTGGTATGATTGGATTTTTGGCGATTACTGGTAAAACCTATAGTATAAACGAACGATATGACTGGGCTTTTGGATATTAGTGGTAAAACCTATAGCATAAACTTGTGGTATGATTGAACTTTTGGGGATTAATGGTAAAACCTATAGTATAAACGTGTGGTATGATTGGACTTTTGGCGATTTCTGGTAAAACTCAAAGCATAATCGTGTGATAAGACCGAGCTTTTGGAGATTAATGGTAAAACCTATAGCATAATGTGTATTAAGATTGGACTTTTGGGGATTAATGGTAAAACCTATAGCATAAACGTATGATATGACTGGGCCTTTGGAGATTACTGGTAAAACCCAGAGCATAAACGTGTGGTATGACCGGACTTTTGGGGATTAATGGTAAAACCTATAGCATAAGCGAACGATATGACTGGGGTTTTGGGGATTAATGGTAAAACCCAGAGCGTAAATGTCTAGTATGACCGGACTTTTGGAGACTTCTGGTAAAACCTATAGTAAACGAACGATAAGACCGGGTTTTTGGAGATTAATGGTAAAACCCAGAGCATAAGCGAATGATATGACTGGACATTTGTAAATTATCCCCAAAATCACTTGCTTAACCGTAAGTAACTGCAACAAAAAAGAGACCATCTCTGGTCTCATGTAAAGGTTAATGTTAAATTGACTAAAAATGGGCTCGAATCATATTATGCAACCTCGGTCTTAGCCGTAAAATGTGCGGTTGTCTCCCAAAATGCACACGGTTTGTCAAAAGAATAACAGTAAGGTTCACTTGTGGATCAAACCAGATACTTGTACCTGTGAATCCCGTATGTCCATAAGAAGCTTGCGAAAATAAATCACCACAGGATGACAACACAGGACTTTTTAAAATCCAGCCTAATCCCCTGTATTCCTGGTCGAAAGAGGTAAAATTTTTTCTTGATAAATGTAGAACAGCTTCTGATAGAATTTGCTTTCCCTTATATGCACCATTATTTTCAATCATCTCAGCATATTTTTGCAGGTCTTGAATGGTTGAAAACAAGCCTGCATGACCACTTATTCCTCCCATTG
Source organism: Fredinandcohnia aciditolerans (assembly GCA_003640645.1). Classification (GTDB taxonomy): domain Bacteria; phylum Bacillota; class Bacilli; order Bacillales; family Bacillaceae_L; genus Ferdinandcohnia; species Ferdinandcohnia aciditolerans. The sequence goes on from QGHH01000018.1 coordinate 43,450, forward strand.
ACTCTGTATTATCGTCGTGGACGATTCCTTTTTTATAGCCTTTCAGTTTTTCACTATATTCTGTAGAAGCAAACCTTTCTTTTTCAAAGGTTGGGTTAAATCCCGTTTCTATCATTCCAAGTGGGGCAAAGATTTCTTTCTCAACAAACCGTTCAAAAGGTTTCTCTGTTAGTACCTCGATAATTTTATATAGTGTGATTAATCCTAAATCACTATAGATTACTTTGCTTCCAGTCGGTACTTCGAGTGACTCTCCATAGATCCGTTCAAGGATTTGGTCTGTCGTTAAGTCCTCTACATAATATTGCTTATGTGCAGGCAATCCGGATGTATGTGTTAACAAATGTCTTACTGTAATATGCTCTTTACCCTTCTGTCCAAACTCAGGTAGGAAAAAGGAAACTGGATCATCTAATCGAACTTCCCCATCATCAATCAACTTTAATATGACAGGTAAGGTTGCTACCACTTTAGTCAATGAAGCTAGGTCAAATACAGTATTTTGTTTCATCGGTGTTTTTTCTGGATATACTGCACTATGGCCTATTGCCTCCTCTATGATAACTTTTCCATTATGAGTAATACCTATTACCGCGCCAGGTATATGCTTTAAGTCAATCTCCCTCTGAAGAAATTCTAGTATCTTTTCCCTCATTATGTTACCTACCTTTCTATTTTTTGAAGTACGAGTGATAGCTTTTGCAAACTTCAAAACCTAATTTGTTATAGAATGTCACTAATCCGGTCCAATCGATAAGCATCGAATGAATATGACGCTTATGCAAATAGGAGACTGCCGCTTCAACAATAAATAATCCATACCCATTTTTTCGCTCAGCCGAATCGATCCCGAGTGGGCCTATCCCCCCTAACTCTTGTTGATACAAAGGAGCCCAATAGACATTTTGTGCGATGACAGGTGACTTCGAATCATTTATCCTACAGAAGCCGATTATCCGATCATTCTTTTTAAGGACAACAAACTCCCTACCTTGACCACCTTTTTGGAAATATTGAATCGCTTCATATTCCCATCTTCCAGGAAAACAACGATGTAAAAATGATAGAAACTCCTCCTTTTCTACCAATTGAAGAAGTGAATGCGTCACTCCCTGTTTTAAAGGAACCTCTATTTCATGTTCTTCAAAATGACAATCTAAATCATACTCCTTGGTACTATGTATATAACCGAACTTTTCAAACCACCTTGCAGTCTCACCATATTGAGACGGAATTCCCGGAAAGTAGTGCCACGTATCCTTTCCAAGCCATATATGATTCATTCCACTCTCTTGTAATTTTTGCTCTGCATGCTGAAGAAGTTTTTTTCCAATCCCCTGGTTGCGGAAATTTCGATCCACAAGCAATACTTGGATCCATCCCGTTTCTTTACTAATTCCAATATCTATTTCATCCTGCCATCTTTTAGCTACAACAAATCCAACTACTTGATTTTCTTCATTTACCGCAATAAGTGAACCCTCTGTAAACAGATTACAATCATCAAAGCTATTTTGTTTAAATAAATCAAGACTCATCGGAAAATCGCGACCTATCTCCCGATTCCAAAGACCTACCAACTCTTCTAACCTATCAATATTCCAACTTCTGTATTCCATACATTCAGCTCCCTTTAGAAGGTTTTTAAAAGGCTATCACTACATATTAATTAAGCGCAGTTTCAAATCAACGAGGAATATATTGGTAAATAGTAATTTAAAATAATAATTTATACCTATATTAACAATATTGAAATAAAAATTCAACGATGATAAACTAGATTTACAATATCAGCCATTTTTTCCTAGGTTGATAGAATCAGTGGGAGGTGATTTCTAGGAAATCGATAAAATGTATTACAACCTACACCATGCTCTTACCACCACGATATGTTCCAGCAAGTTTCCTCAAGGTTAAACATAAGTACATTTTCAAAAATTGGATGAATTTATAAGGGGATGAAAAAGTTTGTCGAAATTTTTCCGAATACTTTGTTTACTAATTATCATTTTTGGAAGCGTTGTCACAAGTGCTTTTGCACAAGACGGAGATTCCAACTCAGCCTCTTACATCGATGTTACCACAACTGAAGAAGGTGGAAATACCGTAAAAGGCAGTCCATTAGTTACAGCTGTTCCTGATCCATCGAAACCTGTAGAAAAAGTACAATTCTTTGCAAAGGCTGTTAATGAGCCTGATTCTATCTACTATCCCTATGCCCCTTTAACAAAGGCGCCTTATTCGTGGAGCTGGGCTACTGGAGATCCGTGGGTTCCAGATGGAGAATATAGCCTACGAGTAGATATCACCTATACTTCAGGTGAAGTTGAGACAGTTGTAAGAAACGTTCTTGTTAAAAACTATGCAGAGCCAACGTCTCCTGCATCACCTAAGGATTTACAGGTAACATCTCGAACTGCATCAAGTGTTAACTTGACGTGGACTAAATCTACTTCTACAAAGCTATTTAACTATGAGATTTACCAAGGTGGAGAAAAAATTGCAGAAACGAAAGAGACTTCAATTGGGATTGAAGGATTAACAGCTGATACCTTATATTCATTTAGGGTGAAGGCAAAGGACATTTATAATAACCTTTCTATTGATGACAATACAATTACTGTTTTAACAAATGAAGCTGTTTCATCTCAACCTTTTATCAGTGAAATCCAAGCCCCTGAGCCAAACGGAGTCTCCCCTAGAAGCGAGGGTTATTCCGGCTCGATTAACGTTTCAGTATCTGCGGAAGACCCAAGTGTAGAAAATGTTGAAATTTTTGTTAAAACAACTGCTGCACCGGAAAGTGGCTATTGGAAGTTTCCTGGTACAAAAAAAGACGGTGATGTATACAGCGTTGGTTGGGATACAACATCTGCACCCGAGGGTACTGCCATTATAAAAGCAGTCGCTACAGATGCGCAAGGTCAAAAAACAACTGTTACAAGAATATTCTTAGTAGATAATATTGTAGAAGGATACATCCCACCAGAATGGGATCCTGCTGACGCACCACCACAAAATTACATGATTGCCTATTTAGCAGGCTGGGCTACATTAAGTGGATTCGATATTATGCATGATTTAGATGCAAGTCGACTCACGCATATCAACTATGCATTCGGGCTTGTTGGAGAAGACCATAAAATCAAAATGAGTGACCCTACAAATGATCCGATTAATTTTGCAGAGCTCCGCAAATTAAAGGAAAAGTATCCACATTTGAAAACAACAATTGCTGTTGGTGGTTGGGGTGGTTCTGGAGGCTTCTCAGAAGCTGCAGCCACCGATGAAGCAAGAACAATCTTTGCCAATAGTTTAGTAGACTTTATTATTGAACATGGCTTTGATGGTGTTGATTTAGATTGGGAATATCCAGTTAGTGGCGGAGGTCCTGGCACATACCCGAACCCTGCTGACAAAGAAAACTACCCTCTTCTTTTAGAAAAAATACGCGAAAAGCTTGATGAACAAGGAGAAAAGGATGGTAATCATTATTCATTGTCCATTGCTGGAGCCGCTAATACAGGCTTTGTAAAGAATGCAACACTTGGGGTATCCCAACAATATTTAGACTATGTACAGATCATGACATATGATATCCATGGAACTTGGGAACCACTTGCGGATCATAACGCACCGCTTTATGATGACAACGGTAAAACGTGGAGTGTGGATAAGGCAGTAACGGCCTACTTAGATGCGGGGGTACCTGCTGAAAAAATCGTAATGGGCGTTCCATTTTACGGATACCGTTACGATGTAACTTCAAGTGAAAACAATGGTCTTCGTCAACCATATGAGGGCAGTGGGTCAGCAACATACAGTCGAATTATGCGTGATGATTATTTAAATAATGGGTATAAGCGTTTCTGGGATGAAGGAACACAAACACCATATTTATTTAACGCTGAAAAGTCGATTTTTATCACATATGATGATCCAGAGTCAATGCAAATCAAAGCTAACTACATCCGCGAGAGAGGCCTTGGAGGAGCAATGATTTGGGAGGTCAGTCAAGACCATGGTATTGATTTACTAGACTCTTTATATCAGGTTTTAAAGGATCCGATTCAGGTAAACTTAAATACGGTTAATATATCCGTTAAAGATGAAACAATCCAACAAAATCTTCAAGCAGAATTTAGCCTTGAAGGTATTCTAGCTAACAACCAAAAAGCCGACCTGACAAATGCAGGCATTGAATGGTTTAGCTCTAATTCCAATGTTGCATCGATTGCAAACGGCAAACTGAATGCAAATAACGCAGGTACCACAGAAATTTACGCAATTGTTACCTATAAAGGTAAAGAAGTTAAGTCGAATATCATTACTATCACAGTCGAGACAACAACGGCTTCTTTAATTGAACAAATTACTAGCTTAGAAGAAGATGGGGTGATCAAGCATTCCCTATTAAAACAGTTAACAAACCGACTAAATCAGGCAGAACATCATTATCAAAAAGGTAACAATGAACAAGCGATTAAACATATAGGCTTTTTTCTAACACACCTCAATAAGAGTGATGCCTCTGAAGAAGTAAAAGCGATGCTGGAAAGCAACGTGAAATCGATTGAGAAATCGTATTTAACTAAGATATAAGTTGAATCAAAAAAAGAAGGTTTTCTTGGATATTAGAAAACCTTCTTTTCAATTTTGCAACTCGAAAAATAAAGTGCAATTACACTTGATTGCAACAGGAAGATTGCTTTACAATTTTTGCTTACTAAATCCCTCAATAAATCCCGCATCCACTTTAATATTTTCCTCAAGCAGTCCCGCAATCACTGCCCCACCAACAGGCTCAATTTCCGGTCTAATTAGCTTAGTGTTGATTGAATATTTCTCAAAGACCTCTTCCATTGGTCCCTTAAATAAATCAAGGCGATTAAACAGTCCCCCTGCAAGTACGACCGGTATTTCATGTACTCTTTCGTTTTCGTTAAATTGCTTGTTTATTAAACAACTCACTGCTTCTCCAATATGAATGGCATTTTTTTGAATGATTGCTTGAGCAACTTTGTCACCATGATCTGTAGCAGTAAAGACATGCCTACTTAAAGAAGCAATCAATTCTTTCGGATTTACTGCGTTATAAATAGAATGGATGATTTCTGGAAGAGTCTTTACCTGAAAATGACTACATATTAATGTGGTTAACTCCGTTCTGCTCCCTAACCCGTCATGAGCACGAAAGGCTTCCTGTAATCCTTCGCTACCTACAGCAAAGCCACTTCCTCCCTCACCTAGTAAATAGCCCCAACCACCAACACGGTCAAGAATTCCCTCGCTATTTAACCCAAATGTTATTGAACCCGTACCGGCAATTTGGACAACACCTGGTCTTCCTAACGTACCAGAATACAAGGCAGTGATCGCATCATTATTTACCGTTACCGGAATAGACTCTGGTAATAGGGATTCCAGCAGCAGTTTCATCTCTTTACGCGCTGAAGGATGGTCAACTCCTGACATCCCTGCATACGCTCTTTTCACCTCTTTAAAGGTATCCCTGCTCTCGACCTTCAATATATCTATTAACTTACCAAGCTCTTTTTTCAAATCTTCCTTTTTTACATTATTAGGGTTTGATGCTCCTACTGTTGCTTCTGCTATAATAGTTCCTGCTTCTGTGGCAATGACCCCTTTTGTTTTCGTTCCACCACCATCAATGCCTAAAATATACATGGTATGATTCCCCCGATATTTGTGATAAAAAAGACTAACTCATTTTCGAGTTAGCCCTAGATTTTAGTTGTTTTACTTATTCTTACCCATTAGAAACTCTACGGCTTCACGAGTCGCATTTAAATGCATCAATGTATCATCGTATTGTAACGAGGCTACACACATGAAAAGAATGTCAATGACTTGTAGTTGCGCAATACGTGAGGAAGTAGCACCGCTCCTAAAGGTCGTTTCTTTTGTTACAGAAGTATACAATTTAATATCCGCAGCATCGGTAACAATTGAACTCCCGTATTTTGTTAAACTAATCGTCGTTGCCTTCTTCTCCTTCGCTAGCTGCAATACCCGCGCAACCTCTTTTGTTTCTCCCGAGAATGAAATTCCTACAACCACGTCACCAGCTTCTGCATTTGCAACTTGAGTAGCTGCCATGTGCATATCAGCAAATGCGTAAGCCGTTTTATTGATTCGAAGGAATTTCTGCTGTGCATCCTGAGCGATAATACTTGATGCCCCTACACCAATAAAATGGATTTTCCTTGCATTTCTAACTACCTCAATCGCCTTTTCGAGCTCATCAACATTCAGTAACTCAGCCGTTTCTCTAATTGTTTGGATACTATTATTCGTCATCTTTTCAATTACAGAACCAATTGACTCATTCGGCTCAATATCGCTAAATCCCATTTCATTTGTTTTTTGAAGATCCCCTGCAATTCGTAGCTTTAAATCCTGAAATCCTTTTAAATTAAGAGATTTACAAAGCCTTATGACTGCTGCACCACTCGTTGAACTTCTTTTTCCAAGTTCATTTGCAGTTAATGAAATCGACTCCTGTGGATTCTCAATGATATAAGAGGCAATTTTTTTCTCGGATGGCGGCAAGCTTGGTAGCATTTCTGTAAGAATAACAAGTCCTCCATTTGTAGACATACATATATCAGCTCATTTCTATTTATCTAAATACTATTGTTTACAGTTGTTACGTTCCATGTTGGATTGTTCCCATTTATAACAATAGACTAAAATAATCCCTAATTTCAACTTAAATGTAGGCACGTCTTCTATGAAATTAAATATCCCTTTTCATAACATGGAATGTTCGAGTGATTGTGAAACCCGTTTTTTTGTAAAGGTGTCCAGCTGAGGTCTTTTCACCTGTCCAAAGGAACCAAGCTCCGTGTAAACTCTCTGCTTTCATATTCTGCAAGCAAAGATGCAATAGAATTTTCCCCAGCCCTTTTCCTTGCTGCTCCGGGTCAACTCCAAATGGTCCGAACCGGTCTGGTACCTGTTCATAGCCTCCATAAATACAAAACCCTACAACTTTATCACCTTGTCTAGCAACAAGAATTCGCTCCATAGGTAATCCCTGTAGGACGCCTTCACGAATGGCTCTTCCCCAATCCGGGTTAAATTTTACGTTTGCAAATTGGATAACTTCATGAAGGTCTTTATCCTCTGCTTTTGTAAAGGTGTATCCCTCTTCCTCTCTTTGTTTCACAAGTTCCTTTATCTCATCGGAAAGCTTAAAATCAACTAAATTACGATCCATCGCTATTGGAGAATAAAGCTTAGTAAAACCTTGTGCCTGTAAAAACTGATAGGCTTGCGGATAAGCAGCTTCATCAATCCCTGGCATGATATAATTTGGTGCATAAGAAGAGAAAAATACATGCTTTCTATTATTCTCTTTTAGAAAATGAACAGCCTCTTTCATTAATTGTGCACCAACACCTGTCCGATGGTAATCTTTATCGACGAAAAAGAAAGGTATCCATCCGTTGTCTGGTTCCAAATCTGTTCCGAACATTGGCAACAGCCTTCTTACTGCATACACACAGCCTATTAACTTATGATTCTCAAAAGCAAGTCTCATTCCTGCTGGATCAAAATTCGCATCTAATAAAACAAGATTACGAAAACGCCTGGAAGTGATCGGATCCTTCCATAAGGTTTGATTCCAAAGTTCTACAATTTGTTTTTCATCACCTGATTGATAGTGTCTATATTCCACCATATTAATTCACTCCCTTACTAGCCAGTTCGATGGCCTTTCTTACAAATCCATTAGCTAAATGAATGTATTTTTTTGCATCCTCAAAGGAGACAGCTGCTTTTATCATGACAATCGCTGGCTTAACCTCATAGTTTGTTTTTTCCAATATTTCTGTTGCCTTTTCATAAGAAACATCTGTAATGGTGGAAACAATATTTTTTGCACGTTCCTGAAGCTTGATATTGCTTACTTTTAAATCGACCATTAGATTTTCATATACTTTTCCAACCTTTATCATCGTTGAGGTTGTGATCATATTTAAGATCAATTTATGGGCAGTCGCAGCCTTCATCCGGGTTGAACCAGTCAATACCTCAGGTCCCGTTTCAACTTCGATGGCAATGTCAGCATGCTGGCTAATCTTTGAGTTTTTATTACTAGACAAACTAACTGTCTTCGCACCAATTTGCTGCGCATATTGAAGCGCTCCAATCACATATGGTGTTCTTCCGCTTGCAGCAATCCCGATAACAACATCAATTTCTGTGAGATTTCTTTCCTCCAAGTCCCTAGCACCTAAATGGATATTGTCTTCCGCGCCCTCCACTGCTTGAATAAAAGCATTATTTCCACCTGCGATAATTGCTTGCACAAGGTCAGTGGGAGTACTAAATGTTGGTGGGCATTCAACTGCATCCAAAATCCCAATTCTCCCACTTGTACCTGCGCCAATATAAAACAATCTGCCACCTTGACTTAAAGATTGATAGACGATTTCTACAGTCTTTTCTATCTCGGGCAGAACATCTTCTACACGATAAGCAACTGTTTTATCCTCATTATTAATAGTCTTTAAGATTTCCATAGTGGACATATTATCGATATTCGCAGAACTTTTATTTCTCAATTCGGTTGTTAAAGTTGAAATATTTGTCATATTTTTACCATCCTATTTATACAAAAGATATGGTTCTCTTTGTTTTTTGAAAGAAGCCACTTGCCCTTCACATGCCTCCAAGAAATCACCTGAAGTTCCATGTAAAATGTATTCCCTTAACTTTTTCGTTCCCGCTAATAAATCAAAAAAGTATTTTCCATTATTATTACTGATAAAGCTGAAATCATGTGGATACATGTCAGCTATCGTTTCTATAAGTAAAATTCCTGCTTCCAAAGAATTTAATATTCGTCTATCAACTACATGTAGTTGTATTCCTCGACATACTTCGTCTTTATGCTTTTGATAGGTAGGAATAAACGATGTAGGGCGTGCTAACACACCAGAAATCTTTTTTTGGTTAAATGTCCTTGCTAACCTTTGCCCGTCTATATATGGAGCACCAATATATTCAAAAGGTCTTGTCGTTCCTCTTCCTTCTGATAAATTTGTTCCTTCCACAAGACAAGTACCTGGATATAAGATATTCATATCAATGTTTGTTGTGTTCGGAGAAGGAGGTACCCAAAAAAGGCCTGTTTCATCATAGTACATATCTCTATTCCAACCTTGCATTGGAACAATAGTTAACTCACAATCATACCCAAATTCATGTTTAAATAATAAAGCAAGTTCCCCGACAGTCATGCCATGTCTGTTCGGTATTGGTAGTAAACCTACAAACGACCTTACATCCTCTTCTACTAAGTTCCCTTCCAATCTTTCTCCTGAAACAGGATTAGGTCGGTCCAAAACAACGAATTCTTTTCCGTATTCCGCGCAAGCCTCCATCACATAGGCCATCGTGTAAATAAATGTATAATATCTTGAGCCAATATCTTGAAGATCAAAAACGACCACATCAATTGGGTCTAACATTTCCTTAGAGGGTTTTCGACTTTCCCCATATAAACTAAAAACTGGTAACCCCGTATCTGGATCCACTGTTGTTTCTACCTTTTCCCCTTCCTTCGCATCGCCACGAATGCCATGCTCAGGTGCGTATAATGCTGCTAACTGTATGTCTGGGTGTTCATAAAATAAGTCAATTGAAGGAACAAGGTTTTGATTAACACCCGTAATATTTGTTACAAGCCCAATACGTTTACCTAGATAGTCTTTATATTGACTCTCTAAAAAAACATCTAAACCAATCTTCATTAAACCACTCCTAACCATCAGTTCCTCAATAGGTCTGCTCATGTTTATATTCATCATTCTTGGATGTCTTCTTTTGGAAATGATTTAATCGAAATCCACATAAGTACATAACACAGTAAAGAACCACCAAAATAAAGAATTAACATCGGTACCATTCGTAAGAGAGTGAGCACCAAAAGACAGCCTACGATCATGAATAGAGTTTGAAAAGGACGACCAATCGCCATAATTAATGCATATTTGATATATTCTAACGTTTTAAACTGATAATGAACGAAAACCGGAAAAATATAGAGCGCAACTGTAAAATACACCAATAATAAAAATAAAAATAAATAAGAAAGTCCAAGTGTAATGATTCCATCAGATTTTTGGAAAAATCGAAGGTCAATGTATAGCACTGCACCTATTACTACCAATGCATACCCAAGTAGGTTCGATTGAATAAACTCGGATTTGTAATATTGCCAGAAGGTCTTAAAAATTGGAATATCTTTCTCACCTAGCATCCCCTTCCGAACAACTGAAAACATCGCTGCTGTGGCAGGGAATAAGCCTAAAACAATGACTCCTAACAATGAAAAGGCTACCCAAAGAAGATTGATATACAATATTCTAGTTATAGCCTCCGCTATTCGATAAATTTTCCAAATTAATCCTTCAAAACCTATACCCATTACATTTCACCTCAAAAACATGTGCCCTATTTGGGACAAGGAACCTGTCCCTGTGACCATCTTTGGTCCAGGGACAGTGAATCCTTTGTTTTTTATTTTGCTTCTGCCCAACGGTCGTATGCTGCTTGGTTGATTTTTGCCATTTCTTCAGCACCTAATTTGTTTAATGTTTTTACGAAATTATCCCACTCACCCTCAATGGATGCTTGACCAGAAACAAATTTCGCTTCCATTTGCTCTAAGTAAGAATCTAAATCTGGTTTAATTGTATTGAGTTTCGCTTGTTCTTCTTCAGTAAAGTACACTTGCGGGAATGGTAATTCCGCATATGGTAAATACTCTTCCTCAATCCAACCTGAAATTAGGTGAATAGTTGGGTTATCTTCTTTTGCAAAGAACTCCTGTTCTAACACCATTGGTACAGGAGTGCCAGCGCCCGGAGCGTGCTGTGCGTTTGCTTGTGTTGTATTCATACCTTCTGGGGCTAACAGCTTCCAGTTTCCTTTATCATCCCACTCCCAGTTCTCACCTTCAACACCTAAACGAGCTAGGTAAGTACCTTCTTCAGAGTACATATAATCCAACCAACGCATAGTTGCTTCCGGTTGTTCATTTTCTGATGAAATCGCTGCACGTCCTCTTTTGATTTCAGAAAGCTTTGTCATAAGCTTTTGATTATTAAGCTCACTTGTTAAAGGTGGTAACAATGGATAATTTGCCCCTAATGTTGGATCAGCATAGCCTACCATTACAATTGGCCAAGTTGGGAAAACACCTACAAGATCTTCTGCTCCTTTAGCTACATATTGTTCCCATGTATGAGAGAATACCTGTTGGTCTAAAAGCTTTTCAGAGTATAAACGGTTTAAGTATTTTAAGTATTCCTTATATCCATCCTGAACGAATGCATATCCAACCTTGCCATCCTTTTCAAAAATTCCGCCTTGTTGGTTAATTCCGAATGCCGGCATAAAGTGATATCTAAGTTCAGCAACACTTGAAGCAGTTAATGGAATTTCATCCGCTTTTCCGTTTTTATTTGGATCTTTTTCTTTATAATCCTTTAATAATTGGTATAGCTCTTCAGTTGATTCAGGTCTTTTATCAACACCTAGATTTTTTAACCAGTACCCATTCATCCACATAATTGGTACTTGAGATGTTGTAGATGTATCAATCCCTGGTAACGCATAAATATGACCATCTGGTGCTGTTATAGAAGACTTTAAATCTGGATATTTCTCCATTACCTTTTGTAAATTTGGTGCATATTGGTCAATTAGGTCCTCAAGTGGAGCTAGTAATCCTTGTGCACCGTAGTCAACCTCTTCGGCAGCAGTAAAGTTTGCTCCGAAAAAGACATCCGGAAGCTCCATACTCGTAAACGCTAATTGTTTTTGCTGTGCATATTGATCTGATGTTGAAGTTCTGTAGGTGAAATCCATATTAGTTAACTCTTTCATTTTCTTGAAGAAATTCATATCTCCCCAATTTGGCTGAAGCGGTGAACTCTGTCCCATCATTTCTAAAGTTAACGCTTCATTTACAATTGGATATCCTGTTGCATTTAAGTTCTTTGGTGCTTCTTTCTCTTTCGATACTTCTTCTTTATTCGAACAGGCTCCAAGAAGTAAACTAGATGCTAACAACACTGTTCCAGCTATTTTCATTTGCTTTTTGAACTTCACAAAGAATCCCCCTTAATTGTAATTATGTTTCATCTAAAAAATGCCCCTTGTCAGACTTCCCCCTTCTTTCTCACCCCCTTGTTAAATGGAAAACAATCATCCTTTCACAGAGCCAATCATGACGCCTTTTAAGAAGAAGCGCTGTAAGAATGGATAGGCGATTAATAATGGAGCCGCAGATACAATCATGACTGCATATTTCACAATACTTGCAATTCGTGCTTGTTCCCCAATCGCCTCTATGTTTCCACCTTGCATCATGATTTCTGTTGCAATTTCTTGCTGTATTAAAATTTCCCTTAAAATAAGCTGTAGTGGGAAAAGTTCTCGATCCGTTAAATAAATTAATGCTCCAAAATACTGATTCCAATGGCCGACTCCATAGAATAGAGCCATTACTGCAATAATTGGTGCGGATAATGGTAGCACAATCTGAAAGAACGTTCTGAATACAGAAGCACCATCCACCTCTGCTGCTTCCTCTAAACCTCTTGGAATCGTTACTTTAAAGAAAGTCATTGTTACGATAATATTCCATACAGATGCTGCACTAGGGATAACCATAGCCCAAATGGTATTGACCATTCCTAGATCTCTAACGAGGAGATAAGTTGGAACAAGCCCACCATCAAAGAACATGGTGAAAATCAGCATACCCATTATGACGCCTTTACCAACTAGCTCTGTTCGAGATAAGGCATATGCGCATGGTAAAGTAACAGCCAGGTTAATAAAAGTACCCAACAATGTGTAAAAAATCGTGTTTCGATATCCTATCCAAATGTCTTTACTTTCAAAGACCCTTTGGAACCCTTCAAATGTAATATCCTTTGGGAACAACCACATTTCACCAGAGTTTACAAAGCTCGGGTTACTAATCGATGCACTCACGATATAAATAAGTGGATACATGATAATTATGATAAAAAACCAAACGAGAATTTTATTCGTGATATCAAACATTCGATCCGATTTTGTTTCCATGATTTTGCTAGACTTTTTCGGTTTTATCTTCATGCTGGATACTCCTTTACCATAGACTTGTACCCGTTTTTCTTGCGAGTCTGTTAAATACGATTAAAATGATAAAGTTTATTACGGAGTTAAATAATCCGACAGCCGTCGAGTAGCTAAACTGACCATTCAATAATCCAATGTCATATACATAGGTTTGAATGACTTGGGAAGCCTCTAGGTTCAACGGATTCTGCATTAAAAGGATTTTTTCAAAACCAACTGACATAAAGTTACCCATATTTAAAATGAGGAGAATAATAATTGTTGGCATGATTCCAGGAAGGTTTATATGCCATATCCTTTGCCATCTAGTTGCTCCATCTACTTTTGCGGCTTCATGCAACTGTGGATCAATCCCCGCTAAGGCTGCTAAGTAGATAATCGCTCCCCATCCGAGGTTTTGCCATTCTCCAGAAAACACAAAGATTGTTTTGAACCATGCAGGGCTTGTCATAAAATCAATAGGTTCAAAGCCTAATAGTTGAATGAAATGATTGATAATACCTGTCGCGGGATCCAAAAATGCAATAAGCATACCAACGAAAACAACTACAGAAATAAAATGTGGTGCATAGGTAATAGTTTGGGCGGTTTTTTTGAACTTTCCATCCCTTAATTCATTTAATGACAATGCAACAATTATAGAAACTGGGAAAAGCAATAATTGATATAAATTAATCGATAATGTATTCCACATTAAGTCCCAGAAATAATACGATTCAAAAAATCTAGTAAAATGATCGAAACCAACCCATTCACTACCAAGAATGCCATCTACTGCTCTAAAATTCTTAAATGCAATTTGCACACCATACATTGGATAGTATTTAAAAACTAGAAAATAGATAATTGCTGGTGCTAGTAAAATATATAACTGCCAATGCTTAATGATCTTCCTCATTCTCTGTGTTCTTACTTTACGATCTTTTGGTACCCCGTTTGAAATGGAAGTTTTAGGGTCATTGGTTTCAATATTCACTGTTTTATTCATGAGAGTTGAGACAACCCCTTTCATTCATATATAAGGGAAAAATCCTGGCGCTACACACTCGCATAGCGCCTCTTCAAGTAGTTATTCATAGGAAATAGGGGTTTGTTCTTCTCAGAACTTAAATTTCATGTCCTGGAATAAACCCTCTTCTCACATTACCACCTGTTGGGAATTTTAACGTTTGGGCATATTTGGCTCGACTTACACAGCCTCGAACTGTCCCTAGTGCTTTGTAATAGTCATAGTATCGGAATGATTTTGAATTCATAATAAACCAATAGTTTGACAACGCTTCCAGATATGTTTCAAATTCTTCAGACACATCTACAAAAATATCAGGAACGTATCCCTCCATGTCCTCCCAGTTTTCACTATGATAGAATGGGTAGAAATGTGGAGGTAGACCTTCTAGATCAAATCCTGGAAGACCTGCCTTTAATTGGGCAGCTTCTACAATTCTCGGACAAAGTGCATGGTCGGGATGGATACTGTTCACCCAGTGTGTGATTACAACAGTTGGACGCAGTTTACGCATTAGTGTTGCCACACGGGTAACAATCTCATCATCCAGCTTCAATTCTGCATCCTTGTAATCTAGTGTTATACTTTTTCCACCTAAGATTTCTGCCACTTTTTCAGCTTCTTGGATTTTCTGTTTACGGTAGTCATCTACTGATATATGTGGAGGATTTCCTTTTTCACCTGCAGTCAAATGAACAAATGTCACATCCCATCCAGCTTTTGCATATTTATGAGCAATTGCTCCACCTTGAATCTCGACGTCCCCACAGTGTGCTCCTACTAGGACTAAATGCTTCTTATTTTCCATTTTGTTTACACCTCTCCTATTTTTTGTTAATATGTAATTATTTTTAGAATACTCCCAAAACTGTACGTAAGACTATAGGAACTAATTACCATATAAATGAAGATAACGCTTACAAACCTAAATAAAAAATATAGAATTTCTTCTATACTAAACTTTTGAACTATCAACAGTATATCACGGAATAAAAACAAATGAAATCTAATTTTATTAAAAAATATAATATATTGTATTTATATTTCAAAAATTTTTAACTTATGCTCCTTATGCAAAAATAATGGCCGACTCATATTAGAGTCAGCCCTTTCCATAGTCACTATTTAAATTTACTGCTTGCTGTGCTACTTCAATCGCTTCTCGAACAAACCCATTTGTAAGTTTGATGCTTTCTTTAGCGACTTCTAAATTAACTGCTGCCTTGATCATCACAATGGCTGGCTTTACTTCATAATTTGTTATTTCTAGTATTTCTTCCACCTTGTTATAAGGCTCATGCGTTATAGTAGATACAATGTTTTTTGCACGTTCCTTTAATTTCACATTACTAGCATTTACGTCCACCATTAAATTTTCATATACCTTACCTAGTTTTATCATGGACGAGGTGGTAATCATGTTCAATACCAGTTTATGGGAGGTTGCTGCTTTCATACGTGTTGAGCCCGTCAATACTTCTGGTCCTGTTAATACTTCAATGGCTATATCAGAGTATCTACTAATGATTGAATCCTGATTACTCGATAAGCTAATCGTTTTTGCACCAATCTTTTTTGCATACTGAAGTGCACCTACTACATAGGGCGTTCTTCCGCTTGCTGCAATTCCTACTACAACATCATGGTTGGTAAGGTTTTTTGCACCTAAATCCTGTGCCCCTAAATGAGGATCGTCCTCCGCACCTTCTACTGCTTCCACTAAAGCACGACTTCCCCCAGCCATGATTCCCTGAACCAATTCAGGCGAGGTACGATAGGTTGGCGGGCATTCTACAGCATCCAGGATTCCAAGTCGCCCACTTGTACCGGCTCCTACATAAATTAATCTTCCACCGTTCAATAGCGATTGATAGACGATATCGACAGTCGCTGCAATTTCAGGCAATACTGCTTCTACACAACCAGCAACCTTTTTATCTTCGTCATTAATGGTCTCTAATATCTCTCGAGTTGACAGTTGGTCGATATTCATACTTTTTTCATTTCTCATTTCTGTCGTTAATGCTTCAATTTTTAACATGTATCATCCATCCTGTATTCATATTTCTGATGCTTTCTCATATTTAGGGAACGTTTTAGCTGTCCCCCACATAACGACGTAAGCTATAACACTTCCCCCAAAAAAGAAAAGGAAAGCCGGGAAAAACTTCAAAGATAAATAGATACTTATACTAATGATCACAAGTAAAAATATAGTGAGAATTGGATGAACCATCCCTATTACGAATGACCATTTTACATATTGTCCAATCTTTAAATTGAAATGAACAAATAAAGGAAAGATATACAAAAGAATTATAATGTATATTAGAAATAGCGCTATTACACCATAACTGGCTATAAAATAAGCTAGGCTTTCTTGACTTCTTAAAATTTGAAATTCAATCGACAACAAATAACCAATCAATAACATACTAATTCCAATGATATTAGATTTCACAAATTCACTTTTATATGACTTCCAAAAAGACCTAAAAATGTCTATATCTTTTTCTCCAATAATCCATTTTCGGACAACAGCAAACATTGCCACCGTTGCTGGCATAAACCCAAAAACAATTAATCCAAGTAAGGTAAACCCGACCCATAGCAAATTGAGATATGCGAACTTTGTAATTGATACACATAAACGATAATATCCACTTGCTATGCCATTCATGCAAACATCCCCCTATAGATTGATAGTCTTTGTGTAGCCTTATTCTTTAACGGAACCAATTAATACACCTTTAACAAAAAACCTTTGTAGAAATGGGTAGACAATAAGTAAGGGCAAAGCCGATACAATAATCACCGCATATTTTACTAGTGAAGCCGTTTTTACTTGCTCAACAAAAGACTGAGCTGTCCCCGCTCCCCCTGCGATACCTTCAGCACTAACTTCATTTAAGATCAGTATTTGTCTTAAAATCAGTTGCAGTGGATAAAGACTTTCATCAGATAAATAAATTAATGCGTTAAAATACTGATTCCATAATCCAACAGCATGGAATAGTGCCATTACCGCTATAATCGGAAGCGATAAGGGTAAAACCACTTTACGAAAAATGGTAAAGTCAGAAGCACCATCTATTTTAGAAGCCTCCACTAATTGGTCTGGAATCGTCTGTTCAAAAAAGGTTTTAGCAACAAGAATGGACCATGCTCCTACAACACCTGGGATGACAATCGCCCAAATGGTATTCAACATCCCTAGGGACTGAACAACAAGGTAGGTTGGAATTAACCCCCCACTAAATAGCATGGTGATTAAAATCACCCATAGCAAAATCTTTTTCCCCTTAAGTTCTTTTCGAGATAATGCATATGAACAAGGTAGAAGAACGAGTAGGTGAAGTAAGGTCCCCACAATGGTATAAATAATTGTATTTTTATACCCAACCCATATGGCGTCATTCTGAAAGACCCTTTGAAAACCTGCAAATGATACATCAACTGGCCAAAGCCACATCCTACCGCTATTTACCGCATCGGGATCACTAATAGAAGCACTAATAACAAAAATTAACGGATATACAATGATTAACGTAATAACTGCTACAAATATTGTATTCATGATATCGAACGCTTTATCTGATAGACTAAATGTTTTCATGTGATCACCTCTTACCACAAGCTATTGTTACTAACACGTCTTGCTAAATAGTTGACGAGTACTAGTAGTATGATGTTAATAACAGAATCGAACAATCCAATAGCAGCAGCAAAACTATACTGTCCTTCAATCAAACCGGTTTGATATACAAATGTTTGAATGATATCAGATGTCTCCGCATTTAATGAGTTCTGCATCAAAAGAACTTTTTCAAAACCAATAGACATGAAACTTCCAATATTTAGAATAAATAACACGACAATTGTAGGGAATATCGATGGAATATTAATATGAATAATTCGTTGTATTCTGGTCGCACCATCAACCCTTGCCGCCTCATGTAATTCTGGATTTACTCCTGCTAACGCAGCTAGATAAATAATCGTCCCCCAACCAAGTGACTGCCATTGACCAGACCAAACATATATATGTCGAAACCAGTCAGGGTCTGTTAGGAATCTAATTGGTTCACCGCCCAGGGTTACAACAATATGATTAACTAAACCTGTTACAGGATCTAGAAATGCAACCAGCATACCAACAACAACAACCACAGATATAAAATGTGGGGCATATGTGAGTGTCTGTGACCATTTTTTAAATGGTCCGTTCTTTAACTCATTTAAAGCGAGGGCAAAAATGATTGGTAACGGAAATAGTATTAAACCATACGCGCTTAATATGATTGTATTTTTTAAGAGTCGCCAAAAATAATAGGAATTAAAAAAACGCTCAAAGTGTTCAAATCCTATCCAAGGACTACCTACTATTCCCAGATTCGCATAGAAGTCTTTAAAAGCAATTTGAACTCCGTACATAGGGATGTAGTGGAAGATGGTGAAATATATAAATGCTGGTAATAAAAATACATATAACTGCCAATTGAGTAATAGATTCTTTTTAGCACGTTTTAATCTACTACTCGCATATACCTGTGTGTGTATGTTTGTTTCTGGTTTAGCATCCACTTAATAGCCTCCTTTCCAAACAAAAACGGGGGAAGAGGTCTCCCCCTAGACATCCTTTATCTTCCTGTTTCGTTACTATTCTTTTTTATAACGGTCGTACGCAGCCTGATGGATCTTCATTAATTCTTCTAGTCCCATTTTTTCAATCGTTTCTACGTAGTTATCCCATTCCGAGAATGGAAGGTCACCAGAAATAAACTTGTCTCTTTGTTCTGCTACATATTTATTAATATCTGCTCCTGTAGACGATAAAAACCTATTTTCCTCTTCTGTATACAAGAACGCTGGCCAAATTTCTTCAGGAACATATGGCGTAATCTTTTCTGCTGCTTCTAATGAGGTTGGAGCATTTTCAGAGCCTTGGAAATATTCTTGTTTGATGATTCCTTGAATTCCACCTAACCAAGTAAGATACTTTGCAAGCTCCTGTTCCATCGTTAAGCCTTCAGCACTATTTACGATTTTATCTGTATATACATATTTTCCATCAGCTGTTTTCTCGTACGTTTCTCCCTCTACACCCATGTAGTAAAGTCTCGCACCTTCATCACTATAGAAGTAGTCCATCCATCTAACCGTAGCTGCTGGATTTGGATTTTCACTCGTAATGACAAAGTTTCCAATGGAAGATACTGACGGTGCAACCTTAGAAAATTCTTGATGTCCGTTAGGACCCTTTAATGCTGATGCACTTACATAATCACTTCCGATTTCATCTCCAAAAAGTTCTATCGGATCATAGAATACGGTACTTGCATACTTTCCTTCTGAAGCATTTGCTAAGTATTGACCCCAATCAATGGAGAAAATATTTTGCTCAACCAAGCCTTCTGAATAAAGTTTATGTACATATTCTAGCAATGCTTTAAAATCATCTGATGTTGCATAGAAGCGGACCTCGTCTTCATTTTCTGGGTTTACATCAATATTTGCATTTCTGACACCCTTGTTACTGACTCCGAATGAACCCTGTAACCAAGATACAAATTCAGCCATACTTGTCCCACCATATGGTATTTTTCCGGTTTTTTCTTTTGATGCTTTTAAGAATTGGTAAAACTCCTCAGTTGTCTCTGGTACCTCCATACCCGCTGCATCAAGGGCTTCTTGACTAAACCAAGGTCTACTAGCAATTCGAACAGACATAAAATCTGGTGAAACTATAGATGGAAGAGAATAAATATTTCCATCTGGGAAAGTAATTGCCTTTCGTATTTCAGGGTTTTCATCCATTAGTTTCTTTAAATTTGGTGCATATTGATCAATTAGATCGTTTAACTTTAAAAAAGTTCCTTGTTTACCGTATTTAAAAAGATCTAGTGTTGGCATTGCAGATAAGAAAAACACATCTGGAAGATTTCCACCAGCTAAAGCAAGGTTTCTTTTTTCTTCTAAGGAATCTGTTTGTATTTGTTCCCACTCAAGATTGACATTTGTCATTTCGGCATATGTATTCCAAATCAAGATGTCATTCCAATCGGAATTCACATTTTGAGCCGACTTCCCTGTAAAGACTTTTAACGTTAATGGATCTTTGACAATAGGAAAACCTGTTTCATTAACATTGGCTAACGCTTCCTCATCTAATTTTGGATTTTCTTCCTTTTTTGAGGATGTATTGTTGCTACATGCAGCGAGGAGCATAATTAACGCTATTCCTACTAAAAACAATTGTTTTGTCAGTTTCATATTTGTAGTCCCCCTTTATTGGTACTCTTTGTGCTTATTCAAATTACAGAAACTCACCGTTCCCTACATTACTTTCCCCCTTTCATAGCGGTATAATAGATTCACTATTTACCTTCCACTAATCTTTTCTTAACAGTAACCGGTAGATTTCCTTTAACTTCCTCCTTTCCGAAAATTGCGCCAGCTGCTACTTTTAAGGCTGGATATGTGAATTCATAGGTATTTATATAGACTGGAACATCTGGTAAATATCCAAAATCGTACGGGCTTCTCATCGCAATTACAATGACAGAGCCCTTCTCCTTTATTAGCTTCTCAACTAAAGCAATTTGATTACTGCTCGGGGTAATTGTGAGCGTCCCTACAATAACCGTGTCATAGCCTTTTGCCTTTTCAACAATGGCTGAAACCTCTTTTTCATCTAACGCACTTGAAAACGGGTAGATATCCGCCTCTGGCTGATACTCTTTTATTGCTGCACCTAATGAAAGGTTGGCATATCGCTTATCCTCCACCTGCATGGTTGTGCCATTGTCGGGATGTACTACAAGTATGCGCGAGTTATTTTGGGGAAGCGGTAACATTCCATCATTTTTTACAATCGTCACACTATCCTTATAGGCTTCATAAGCAATTTTTTCATGCTCTTTACTTCCTACTGTTTCAGGTACAATTGGTTCATCCTCTAAAGAAATATCTTGCCAGCTCAAGTACTTTTCTTTAAGCACTTTGATTCTTTGAAGTGCTTGGTCGATTTCTTCTTCAGTTAACTCTCCATTTTCAATTGCTTTTAAAATTTCCTCAATCGCCCCAACCTGTCTTTCAAGGGTGTGGGAAATCATCACATAATCTACCCCAGCTTTAAGGGCAGCAACAGCTCCTTTTTCCGTACCAACTCCATGTAAAATTGCATTCATCTCCATACAATCTGTTGTGACAACACCATTAAATTTTAGTTTTTCACGCAATAAACCCGTGATCACCTTCCTGGAGATCGTTGCTGGTACACCTGGTTCTGTTTCTATCGATGGAAAGTAAACATGTGCAGTCATGATTGTATCTGCACCTTCTGCAATACATTCTCTAAAAGGTTTTAATTCAATCTCTTCAAGTCTTGTCAATCCGTGTGGAATCGTTGGTAAATCTAAATGTGAATCAACATTGGTGTCCCCATGGCCTGGAAAGTGCTTAAGGGTTGTAGCAATACCAGCCTCTTGCATTCCTTGCATGGAAGCCCGGCCAAACTTTGAGACACTTTCAGCGGATTCTCCAAATGAGCGAACTCCGATAACAGGATTATCCGGATTATTGTTAACATCTAAAACAGGAGCGAGATTCCAGTTAATCCCTAAAGCCTTTAGCTCGATTCCTGTAGCGACCCCCACATTGTATGCGTGATTAGGATTACCTGTAGCACCAAGGGCCATAGCTCCTGGAAAAATAGTAGCTCCCTCTCCTAAACGACGAACCACTCCATTTTCCTGATCCACACATATCAATAGTGGATGCGTATACCCAGCCTTTTTTGCCTCCCGTTGGAGGTCTGTAGTAAGATCTAGTACCTCCTTAGGGGTTCCAATATTTCTACCAAATAAAATAATCGCTCCAATATGATAGGTATGGATTAAATCTCGTATCTCCTGTGGGACCTTAGTGCCGTTAAAGCCAATTACAAGTAATTGTCCTACTTTTTTTGCTAATTTTTCACGATTCATCGTTACACCTTCCTTTATTTTTTGTTACGTTAGATTACCTGCTGTTACAATCCTCCGGTAAATATTCCGTCCAATTGTTCCCTCCGGCATTTTATACGGTCCTTCAAAGTAAAGACGTTCTTCCTCTAGTTCTTCAATATGGCTGATGTTGCCCTTCAGCCACTCTTCAATTCTGAACTGTGCCGTTTCTAAACGAGAAAGCAATCCACCATATCTGATTTCAATGACTTCCCAGCCAAAAGGTTTATTCATCGAAAACCAGAGTTTTCTATGTTTTAAGCGTAGTATTTTGCAGCTCTCTATTAAACTAGCTAATTGTACTTTGATCGATTCCATCTCATTTTTATCGCCTGCATCATATGCTTCTTTAAGCTGGATTCCGATTTCTGCTTTCACACTTAGGACTCGCGCCAACTGCTCATAAAATTCAAACATATACTGCCATTCAGGATTCTTTCTACTTGCATCTTTTAGCTTCGGTATCAAGTTTTTGTAATGCTGATTCATCGGCAGGCCTTTGATATTTTGATCGTAGAGTCCAATTAACACATCCTGCCAAAGTAAAAACTTCGATGGGTTTGATTCATGTAGATTGTTTTCAGATACTCCAGGTGTTTCATCAAAAAGATTTAAAACCATGAAATCGCTGTATGTTCCACCTGTGCAGAAGTGAAATCGTTCCGCAACCTCCTGTCTAGTTACGATTTTATGATAGGCATGCTCTGCAAAAAGCTGCAGTATCGGCAGGGAAGTTGTTAGTGGAGTTTCAGCACCATTGTCCCCCCACATCGTTGCAAACACTTCTTTTATGCCTTCTTTCTTACATGCATTTAATGCTGCCTCTGTTGTAACAATTGCCTTTCCGTAGTTAGGGGATATCCCATTCCAAGTCCATACTCCACCTGCAAAAATGGGATTAGAACCAAGTTCTTTATGCTTTTGAATAAAGGTACGATAAAACTCCTCATCTGAATGATAATAATCCCAATATACGAGCTGAGCATTTGGAATAGATGAAATAACTTCTTGAGGGATTTCCGCCCCTAAGTCATAATAACCTCCGTATTTTGATCCCAATCGGAAGTACATATCACTCCAAATCATTGACTTTAGTCCGAGCCCCTCCGTGATTTCAACTACTTTTTCAAGGTGTTTATTCATAATCGCAAAGCGCTCTTCATAACCGTTTTTATCTAAAAATCGGCCTAATCCTAGCTGATGTGCTTCGTCCATTCCGATATGAATCCTTTTTGATTTGAATGGTTTTGTTGCAGCCGTAATAACTTTTTCCAGAAATTGATAGGTCTCTGGTTCACCTACTAATAAGATATCGGCTGTATCTCTTATATTAGTGGCAAAATTCCATTTGAGAGCTTCCGTTAAATGTGCAAGTGTTTGGATACAAGGGATCATTTCAATTCCTAAAGCTTGGGCGTACTCATCACAGACTCTAAGTTCTTCCTCTGTATAACGCCCCCTCATGTAGCCGAAATACGGTAATTCCTTTACCTCATATGTATCTTCCGTATAGATCATAAGAGTATTTAATCCCATGACTGCCATTTTCCTTAATAAGCTCTTAATCTCACTAACTGTCAAAACACCATTTCTAGATGCGTCTAACATTGCCCCTGTCATTTCAAATTGTGGTTCTTCTGTTATTTCAAACACTCCACGTTTTTTGAAATATTCAAGCCATATACCTAATCCTCTAAAGAAATGAATCTTTTCCTCGAAATGAATTTCTGCCTTATTCGCTTCGCTTTTAACAAAGATTGGTCCTTTTCTTTGAATGACTTGAACTTGGAAGCCTTCATCCTCTTCTTGAAATGATAATTCAGGGGAAAGTAAATGTATGCCGTCTTTGATATTTTCGATTTCACCCGTAAATCTAATTTTCATTTTGAAAATATCCTCCTTGTTCAGCCTTTGGTAACGTTTCCAAGTTAATGTTTTCCAAATTGCTATTCTATTAATAAAGATACCATAAAAGAAGTAGTTTTAAAATAAAATTTTAAATAATATTATAATTTTTTGTATATATATTTCATTTATGACAAAAAGGCCCCTGTTCTTATCAGAGAATAGGAGCAAAGTTAAACTATTTCTAATTATTCTTTTACCCCACCAAGGGTTAATCCTTTTACAAAGTGGCGTTGAAACATCATAAATACAATAATCATCGGGATAGATGCAATAGCTGCCCCACTCATTAAAAGTTTGAAACTTGCAAGGTTTGCATCCTGTAATGTTTTTAGCCCTACAGGTAATGTATATAGATCTGCATCGTTTAGCACGATAATTGGCCACAGGAATGAATTCCAGACGTTCATAAAGGTAAAGATTCCTAGAGCTGCTAGACCTGGTTTCGCCAACGGTAGAATGATTTTCCAATACGTTTTCCATTCGCTTGCACCATCGATTTTCGCTGCATCTATTAGTTCATCTGGGATTGAGTGCATAAATTGCCTCATTAAAAATACCCCAAATACCATTGCTAAGTCTGGGAAAATAAGAGCCCAGTGGGTATCCATAATTCCAAAGTTTCGTACCATGATAAACAACGGCACTAACGTTACTTGACCTGGAATCATCATCGTAGCAATAATTGACCAGAAAATGAGGTTCCTTCCCGGGAACCGCTTTTTCGCGAGGACGTACCCGGCCATTGAGTCAAAGAGGAGTATCCCAATTGTCACCACTACGGCTATATAAAAGCTATTAAAAAACCAGATACCTACATTATTTTTGTTAAACAAGGTCGTAAATCCTGAGAACGTATCTTCAATGATGTAGTCCATAACATCACGATGATAGGCTGCTGCTTCAGCATCACCAGCACTTTCCGCGTCCCTAGCCTTCCCCCAATGCTCAAAGTACTCTGTAATCCCAACGGGGTACATTTTCGGAGGATTTGAATCTACATAAGATACTTGACGTTCTAGTTCTTCATCTTGGTAGCTGCTTAGTTGCAAGGAGGTACTAAATACCCAATACAACGGTAAAAGGGAAACAATTGCAAAGACCGATAGTAATACATAAATAATAAGCTTGTTTACTCTTTGAATACCTGATGTCATTTTGCTTCCCTCCTAATCATCGTACCGAAGTAAACGGAATTGAATAATTGAAAATAAAAGAATGATAAAGAATAAAACAACGGATTGTGCTGCTGCAAAGCCAAACTCGAAATCTCTAAAGCCTGTCTTATAGATTAAGTGAACAAGGGTTTCTGTAGCCGTGCCTGGTCCACCGCCCGTCATCATGATAATTTGTGTAAATACTTGAAACGAACCGATTGTACTAAGTAATACTAAATATAAGGTAGATGGTTTTAATAATGGCAATGTAATGCGATACCACTTTTGAAAACTATTTGCTCCATCAATAGTGGCCGCTTCATATAAAGTATTTGAAATCGAACCCATTGAAGCAAGATAGAGAATGATTCCGACTCCAAAAGGAATTAAACATTGCATGATGATTAAGGCCCAAAGTGCGGATGAAGATTGTCCCAACCAGTTAAGAGGTTCTATTCCAAACCACCCTAGCACATAGTTAAACAATCCAAAGTCGTAGTTGTACATCCAGCGCCAGACCATCGCAACAATTACCATTGACGTAACTGTTGGTAAATAAAAGGCTCCTCGGAAGAAGCTTTGAGATAGTTTGCCAAGAGGATGGATGAGAGAAGCAATGATAAGTGCACTTATTACGTTAAAAGGTACCGTTACAACAGTAAATAGGAATGTATTTCCTAACGCGTCGTAAAAGGCATCACTTTTAAACACCTTGATATAGTTGTCTAAACCTACCCATTCACTCCCAAAAATTTTGTATTCCTGGAAGGAGATGATAAACGCCCACACAACCGGGATCGCAATAAATGCTATAAACAGGATAAGTTTTGGAAGTAAAAATAAATATGCGGAATAGTTCTTTTTCATTTGTAGCCAGATAGTCGGTTTTTTTGTCTGTACTACTGCATTTGCAGTTTGATGAACGGGTTTCAACGCAATTCCCCCAATCTTTCATTTGGCAGCAGGTAGCCCATTTAAGGGCTACCCACCTTATGCCTATTACTTCTCACCTAACAATTCATTAACCTTCTTCTCAGCAGCTTTCATTGCTTCCCCTGCTGTCTTTTCACCATTGAATACTAACTGAAGCTCTGTTTGAATGGCTTCATCAATTTTCTTCCATTCAGGATGACGTGGAAGCATAACAACTTGTGAAGACATTTCTTGTGCACGCTTCATTTCCGGATTGTCCTTATAAGGGTCCATGTCTGCAGCGCTCTTACGTGCAGGGAAAATACCGTACTCAGTTGCCATTGTAAATTGCTCATCAGTTGTTGAGATGAACTTAATAAATTCCCCAACCATTTCTTTTTTCCCTTCATCCTCTTGGTGGAACATTGTCCAACCACCTACACCACCGATTGTTACAGGCTCACCTGATTTACCTGTTGGGTAGTTTGCAACTGCAAAGTTTGTAGGATATTTTGTTTGTGCTGAGCTAATTGCCCATGTAGCCCATGGCTGCATGGCAACTGTACGTTGCTCTTCGTTTGCCCATGCTTGGAATGTACCACCAACATCCTGACCACCTAATGTTTCAGGCGCTACATTATGCTTTAATTTCAAATCAGCAAGTTGTTGAATCGCTTCTACCGCTTCTGGCTCGGTGAACGTAAATTTTGACATATCTTCATTTAATGGGCTTCCACCATTGATATAGAAGAACGGCCATGCTTCATAGTAACCAGGAAGGATATATGTTGAGAATCCGTATACATCTGTTTTACCATCGTTATCACGATCAAATGTTAGCTTTTCAGCTGCTGCAAAGAATTCATCCCATGTCCATTCACCATTTGCTGGTGGCTCAACTCCACGCTCTTCGAAAAGATCTAGGTTTAAAAGCATCGCATGTACAGTTAGAGAGTTTGGAACTCCATATAATTTCCCGTCAAATGTATAAGCATCTAATGCATTTTCATAAAAGTCCTTTAGTTCATCCTCTGTAAATAAGTCATCAACTGATTCAATTACACCTTGTTCAATATGGTCAATACTTACCGCACTACCACTAATATCAACTGGCGCAACATCAGGCCAAGATTGCCCTGCGATTGAAACGCCTAATTTATCAGGAAGCTCTGCCCATGGAACTTGAACTAGATCAACCTTAACCCCTTCATGCGCTGCTTCGAATTCTTTAATTTTACTTTCCATCCAATGGAATTTATTGTCTTTATCATCTGGCCAACGTGGTCCATCCCATACTGTGATCGTACCCGTCCATTCCTTCTCACTATCTCCGCCGCCATCTTTTGATGTGTTCTCTTTCTTGCTACATGCTGCTAACAATCCAACTACTAAAATACTAATAAGAAAAAGACTAAGCCATTTTTTCATTCTACTTTTCCCCCTTACGTATCTTTCATCATTGTTTTTTCAGTACCACCGGAACACTATTCTTAGCTCTTGCCCTCGCCTCCCTTCCGTAACTCAATGGTATAATGTGCGAAAACCGCTCGTTTTCCGCAGGGGCTCACCTTACCTGCCTTTCCCGCAGGAGTCTCGCTATTTTCGCTCATTTGAACATGTATCAATTTTATTTATAGAGCAATTTTCCCCATAATGACTGGGGCGCTTGCTCCTGTTGCCGAAGGAAGATTATTGTGTCGTTTGTTGATGCATTGGTAACCTAGTAATGCAAAGACAATGGCCTCCTTAGCATCAGCTTGTATGCCCAGCTCATCCGTACTTCCTAATTTGATTGAGTGAGGCAGATTAGCTTGCAATCTCTTTCGTAGTGTTTGATTGTACCAACCACCACCGCTTATAAAAATCTCTTGAATCTTATAAGAATCTATAAATCTCTTACATTCTTCAGCGATTGTTCGTGCTGTCAGTTCTGTAATGGTTGCTACCTTATCGTCTGGTCCTAAATCTGCTTTTGCATTCCAAAGTTCTCTTGCATAATCAAATCCAAACAGCTCTCGACCCGTACTTTTTGGTGCCGGCAAGCGGTAGTATTCATGATCTAAAAGTTCCTCAAGCCATAGTTCATCTACCTTACCAACTGATGCTATTTCCCCATTTTTATCAAAGGTTTGTTTTCCATTCGTTGCCCACATTGTAAAGGCATCTATCAGCATGTTTCCTGGGCCTGTATCAAACGCAAGCACCCGTTCATGACTTTTAGCTGCGGGTAAGACGGTTATATTTGCGATTCCGCCAATATTGGCTAAAATTCTACCATTTGAATCTTCCCTAAATAATAAGTCATCCGCATAAGGTACTAACGGAGCTCCTTGCCCACCAACTGCCATATCACGTGTCCGGAAATCCCCAACCGTCATAACACCTGTTCTTTCAGCAATCACTGCAATATCCCCAATTTGCAAGGTTGATGTAATCGTATAGTCTTCTACCTGTTTACCTTCAGGTTGATGAAAAATAGTCTGGCCATGTGAGCTAATTAGGTCTACATCCTTCATTTCAAGTCCCGCTTCGGTAACAACTTTTTTTGCTGCTTCCGCAAACAACTCACCCAGAAGCATATTTGTTAAAGATATCTCCTCAAGCCGAGCTTTACTCGGGTCACATAATGCCAAGATTCTTGCACGCATGGTTTCTGAATACGATAGTGTTGAAAATTGAATCAGGTTGACTTGAATTTTTTGATGGTCATCTTCGGAAATATTGACTAGTGCTGCGTCTATTCCATCTAGAGATGTACCAGACATCAAGCCCACAACTTGCTTTTGGCTCACTTCAAACTCTCCCATCATTTGTTCATTCGCTTTTCTGAACAGTAGATCTTAAAATCTATTTTTGTATAAATCTCTACTAGTAAAACGCTTACATATTAGCCTTCTATCTTAACTTCATGACTCCTTGAATAAATTATTTCCTTTTAGGGTATAAAATGTAAATTAATTATAACAAAACTTTATTTCCTTTGAAATAAATATTCAAAATAAAGCAAATAATAATGTACTTATATTTTAGTTTATTAAACTAATCTAATCTCCTAATATTCATTACCCAGCAGTTCTTAAGAACAGCGTCATTTTATTTTAATATTATGTATGCACAAGAAAAATATTATTTTATTTACTTCAAAGTAGTGTATAAGTCCAGATAACACAAAAACCGCTGCTCTTTCTCGAACAGCAGTTTCCGTGGTATTTCTTATTTCACCTCACTCAAAACAGATTTACTCTGTAAAGACATGTTTGGATAATAAGAAGTTAGGATTCTATCAAACTCATATCCTAAAGTAGTTCCTAGATAGTATGCGCCATATTGACTCATACCAACACCATGCCCATTTCCGCCTCCATAAAAAGTTGCACCCTTTTCTTCATCGATTTCAAAACCAAAGAAAGCTGAAGGTAAAATCGTATAATTATCTAGTGTACCTGTGTATTCAGAGCTTCCTGCAGTAGCTCGATGCAACACAACTGTATCACCTTGTGTAAACGCATTTGATGGTCTGATTGTGAAACGAATATTGTATTCTTTAATAATTTTGTACGTTCCTGTTGTACCTTCGATGACAAGCTCCATAATGTTCCCGCCATCACCACGTTTTACAACGTACATGTCGATAAATTCCCCAATTCCTTCAGCAGGAATCGGCTGGCTTACAAACTCTCCTGCTTCATTTTGAGTTAACACGAATTTAGGGTCTGCGGCTTGTCTACTCACAATGTTAGCATTGATTGTATTTTCTAACTCTTCCTTAGATATACTCACCTTCCATCTAAACCATGGAGAATTCCCATCATATCCTGTATGGGATAATGTTTTATAGAATGCAAGAATCTCTTCTTCACTTTGTGTATCAATTTCTAGCATTTTACTAGGATCATTTGGATCAAATGTATGGCTTTGCGCGATTAAATAAGGTAGAACCTTACTTGGGAATGTACCGTCTTCTTCAGCCCACACCTGATGTTTAGACGCCCCATAGCCCCCTGAGGTTGAATAGTATCGTGCATCTACTAAACTGCCATCTTCACCTAACATAATGATTCCCGCTGTTTCATCTACAGCCTGTGTTGTAGCAGCATTTTCTGGAGTATTGTTATAAACCTGACTCATGACACTATCTAAAACAAAGAATCCATCCTTTGCAAAACGATCGCTTAAGTAGTCGCCTAACGCATAGGTTCTAGCGGCAACTGCTTGTGCCTTTAGTGCATTTACTCCAAAGTAGGCTGGCATTTCACTCGGAACAACTTGATATAAGTATTGCTCAAAATCGACTTCATTGATTAAATTCAATTGATCTCCTGCTTGTGATGTTGTTATTTCAAAGAACCCACGGTAAGATGGGTCTCCACTTGCCCGTGTAATATTTTCAACCTTTATTTTACTTCCCTCTTCAGTAAAAGCATAAAGTCGATTCGGTGTTGTGTATAAAACCTCTCCAGTAGCATTCGTTAATGTGATTTCACTTTCAGAAGGTGTAAAAGTTACTTTTTCATTTGCTGGAATTTCAATAGTCTGTTCAGCCACTTTATCCACAATTTCTAGTCCACTTTGAGAACTTAACACAATTGTATCGTGGTCGACAGATGCGAAGTCTGTTGTCATGATCCCGACCCTCATTGTTTCAATTGGAGTCGGTCCATCGATAAAAATTTTCGTAATTTCGTTTTTGTGATTGACTCGTACGGTTACATTTTCCGCACCAACTCTTACATCAGCAAGAGATTTTTGGTATACTCTATTTTTTCCTCTTAGGGTAACGTCATAATTCTTCGCAAGTGTTTTAGTGCCCTGAAGCTCCAATTCTAAAGTTCCATTATCTTTATCCTTCGCCATAATTTTTTCTGTGTATTCTTTCCACGATCTGTTTTCTTCAGCTGCCGAAGCTTGTCCAACCTGTGAAGAAAGGCTTGTTACAAGAACGATTATGACCATAACTCCCAAGAACTTACGTGCCATTTTAATCAGCATATATCATCACACTCCCCATTGTTTTTAAACCTGCCCCTTTATGTATTTAAAATTTTGTTATAACCTCTATTTCTTTGCACTTGTGAAATTCACCTTCGTACTTTAGTACCAATTTGTGAAACAAAATTTTAGTGCTTTTGTTTTAGTTATTAAAATTCTAAATTATTTCCCTATTCATTTAATTGATGTAAAATAATGTAATAGAGTTGTTTATTGCACATCAAAAAAGGAGGAGACAACTTTGAACAAAAACATCCAAACCTATCTAAAAGAAAACAGAGATTCTCATTTAGAGGAACTTTCCAAATTCCTTTCAATCCCTAGTATCAGTGCACTGCCTGATCACAAAGAAGATGTAAACGCAACTGCAGAATGGGTTGCTCAAAGCCTACGAAATATTGGCATAGACAATGTCAGCATTCATCCTACTGAAGGACATCCAGTTGTATATGGGGACTGGCTTCATGCAGAAGGAAAGCCAACTGTTTTAATTTATGGACACTATGATGTTCAACCAGTGGACCCACTTCATTTATGGGACAGCCCTCCGTTCAAGCCAGAAATTCGCGACGATAAAATCTTTGCACGTGGAGCGAGTGATGACAAAGGCCAAACGTTCATGCATTTTAAGGCTTTGGAAACGATTTTAAAAACGGAAGGAAAACTGCCACTAAACTTCAAGTTTCTTATTGAGGGTGAAGAGGAAATCGGTAGTCCAAGTCTTCCAGAATTTGTTGAGGAAAACAAAGAACTTCTTGCAGCAGATGTTATCGTCGTTTCTGATACTAGCATGAATGAACGCGGAAAACCGACCATTAGCTATGGGGTACGAGGACTTGCAGGCCTCCAAATTGATGTAAAAGGTGCAAAAAGTGACCTACATTCTGGCCTCTATGGTGGTGGCGTACATAATCCGATTAATGCACTTGTTCAATTACTAGATTCTTTCCATAATGAGGACGGAAAAGTGACTGTTGAAGGGTTCTATGATGACGTTCTTCCAATAACTGAGGAGGAAAGACAAGCATTTAAAGATTTAAATTTTGATGAGGAGAAACAACGTCAAGAGCTTGGTGTCCCTGCTCTTTTTGGAGAGAAGGGCTATAGTTATCTTGAGCGCACTTGGGTCCGACCAACTCTCGATATTAACGGCATCTACGGAGGGTTCCAGGGTGAGGGTATCAAAACAGTTATTCCTTCTGAGGCACATGCAAAAATTACATGTCGACTTGTTCCAAATCAAGATCCTGATGTAATCGTCGACCAACTTAAACAACATATTGAGAAAAATAAACCGGTTGGAATTGAAGTAAGCTTGCAGCTTTTTGACAAAGGTGCACCATATGTAACACCATTTGACCACCCTGCGATTCAAGCAGCAAGTCGTGCTTATGAGCAAGTATATAAGGTGCCGACCTCATTTACACGCGGTGGCGGTACATTGCCAATTATCTCAACCCTAGATCAGGTCCTACATGCGCCAATTGTGTTAATGGGATTCGGACTTCCAACTGAAAACTTCCATGCACCAAACGAGCATTTCCACCTTGAGAATTTTGACAAAGGGTTGGAAACACTATGCACATATTGGTTTGAATTAGAAAAGTCATTGTAAGAGAAAAGGTGGATTCCCTCGTTGGGATCCACCTTTTTTTGGTTTGAGCACATTGCTATATCACAATTAAATGGAGGACTCTCAATTGATCCACCTCATTTTTTAGCTAAAAATGCTTGAACTTGCTCAAGTGTCGGCAATGCAGTCATGGCTCCTTTTTGTGATACCGCAAGTGCACCGGATACACTAGCAAACGTAGCAATCTCCTTGATTTCGTCTAGCGAATATTCTACTATCTCTTTATCTCTACGGCTGAACTGGTACAACAATCCAGACACAAACGCATCTCCTGCACCTGTTGTATCCACGCTTTTTACCTTTCTCGCTTCCACAAAAATGGACTCCCCCTTAAAGAAAGCATGCACTCCATCCTTACCAAGCGTGATGAATAATAGTGGAATATTATATTGTGCTAGTTTTGTAACACCACGTTCAATATCAGTCTCACCGGTAATAAACTCTAACTCAACTTCTGATAATTTCACGACATCTGCCTCACTAAGCATAGAAGTGATTTTCTTTTTCGCTGTGTCTAAATCCTTCCATAGCATTGGCCTTAGGTTTGGATCATAGGAAACGACTAAACCTTTTTCCTTCGCCAACTGGAGCGCCCTCTTCGTCGCCGACTCGGCTGGGTCATCAATGAGAGAAATTGAACCAAAGTGGAACACATTATGCTCATCAAATAGAGACACTGGAATCTCTTCAGGAGTTAAATAGCGGTCTGCGCTTTTTTCGATATAAAACGAAAACTCTCGCTCACCATCTTCTCCCAATGTAACAAACGTAATAGCTGTACGAACTTCATTTGAAAGGTACATCGTTTCCGTTTGAACATTATAATTCTCCAAAGTCACCTTTAAAAAATTGCCAAGAACATCATCCCCAACTTTCCCGATGAATGACGACTTTGCACCAAGTCTTGCTGCACCTACCGCAACATTCGCCGGCGCACCTCCAGGACTCTTGAGAAACTGCATATTATCTTGGTCAAGTGGAATGAAATCAATTAATGCTTCACCTAAACAAATAACACCCTGTTTCATCGCATCACTTTCTTTCGTTTAAACTTATTTTTAGGGGCTAAAAGTACATGCTTAGGATTTTAGGCACTGAGCATGTACCGCGAGAACCTTCTTGAGGGACACGCTTGAGCCTTTTGACGTTGAGCATGTACCGCGAGGCCCTTCCTGCAGGACACGCTTGAGCCTTTTGATGCCGAGCATGTACCGCGAAACACTTCTTGAGGGACACGCTTGAGCCTTTTGACGTTGAGCATGTACCGCGAGGCCCTTCTTATAGGACACGCTTGAACCTTTAGGCGTTGAGCATGTACCGCAAGACACTTCTTGTGGGACACGCTTGAGCCTTTTGACGTTGAGCATGTACCGCGAGGCCCTTCTTGCAGGACACGCTTGAGCCTTTTGATGCCGAGCATGTACCGCAAGACACTTCTTGTGGGACACGCTTGAACCTTTAGGCGTTGAGCATGTGCCGCGAGGCCCTTCTTGCAGGACACGCTTGAGCCTTTTGATGCCGAGCATGTACCGCAAGACACTTCTTGTGGGACACGCTTGAGCCTTTTGACGTTGAGCATGTACCGCGAGGCCCTTCTTGCAGGACACGCTTGAGCCTTTTGACGTTGAGCATGTACCGCAAGACACTTCTTGTGGGACACGCTTGAGCCTTTTGACGTTGAGCATGTACCGCAAGACACTTCTTGTGGGACACGCTTGAGCCTTTTGACGTTGAGCATGTACCGCGAAACCATTCTAAAGAACACGCTCGAGCCTTTTGACGCCGACCATGTACCCCAATACCCCTTAACTGGGCACGCTTCCTCCCTTTTCCCACCGAGCATGTACCTTATCCCAAATCCCATTTCTTCAAATCAAACTGTACCTTTCCATGAGCTGAAAATGTTATGGTTTGATCCGCAACATCTGGATAATACCTTGCTGTAAACACTTCTTCTCCATCATTTACGAAAATCTCAATCGAAGAAGTATCTATAAACACGTGTAATTTTTTCACCGCATCAATCTTACAATGGCGTGATTCTATGCTGCCATCCTTAAAGTTTTCGCGATGGAGGCTCATTTTTCCTAGTTTCGAAGAATATTCGAACCTTGTTCCACCTCTAAAATTGATTTCAAAGGAGTCCCCTTCGTAAATTATTTCATCAAGAAGGAGTTCAAGCGCTTCTCCTTTTATCCCTTCAAATGTAACATTAGATGTTATGATTTTAACCTCATTATATGACACTTCATTTTTACGTAACAGCTGCAACTCTTCCACAGGCTGTTGAACAACTTTTTCCCCTTTACGTGTAAGAACACGTGGAAGAGTCATCGCATGGATCCAACCTTTTTCAATAGTCGGTTGATATTTTTCATTATCATCCGTAATTCCCATCCATGCAAAAAGGAGTCTTCTTCCTTTTTCATCAACGGTTGTTTGCGGAGCATAGAAGTCAAACCCGCGATCTAATTCAGTAAAAGAGCCATGCTGGTAAAAAGCTTTTTCATAATCTAACTCGCCAACAAAATAACCTGCTTGGAATATATTTTGATATACGTCTCCCTCTGGCTCAAGCCCTTGAGGTGAAACAAGCAGAACATCCTTCCCGTCTAGCTCGAACAAATCTGGGCATTCCCACATGTAACCGAATGGTCCAAGTTGATTCATCGCCGAGCCCGTTAGTGGACCGAGCAAATTCCAATTCATAAGGTCTGTAGAGGAATAAAGAACAACCTTCCCCTGCTCGTCTTCGTCTTGTGCTCCTAGCACCATATACCACGTATCTTCTTTTTTCCAAACCTTTGGGTCACGAAAATGAGCGGTATAGCCTTCTGGAAGATAAATGACGGGTCCCTTTTTCTCAAACGTAATGCCATCCTGTGAAACTGCCATACATTGATACGTCTCACGGTCCCCATTTTCATCCTTCACATTTCCCGTATAAAATAACACCATTTTCCCATCATGCTCAATGGCACTTCCTGAATAACAGCCATTTTTCTCATACCATTCGCTTGGAGCTAGAGCAATTGGTTGGTGCTCCCAGTTTATAAAATCCTTTGAGGTATAATGTCCCCAAAACTTCGCACCGTGTGTTGTTTCAAAAGGGTTCCACTGATAAAACAAGTGGTATACTCCTCTAAATTGAATGAATCCATTTGGATCATTTAATAACCCAACCGGAGGCATTAAGTGAAATCGCAAACGATACGGATCACTTTCTACCATTTCCCTGTTTCTCTCAACTTCTTGATTTGCCTTTTCTATTAATTCATGTTGATTCATGATGAACTCCTTACGTAAAGAAGGCAAGTCATTACTTGCCTTCTTGCATTTTATCTGAATAACCGAACATCCAAGTTAGTATGAATGCTACCGCTACTGCGATTACGTTCACGAGAATATAGAGCAAAATTTGTCCATTTAGATAAAGCAGTGTTCCAGGAATTACGGTGATTGCCATCCCTGTTGCTTTTAGTCCAAAGATTGAGGCAAAGAAACCACCAACACCACCACCGATAATACCCATAATAAACGGTTTTCCATAACGAAGGTTAACCCCGAAAATAGCTGGTTCTGTTATTCCTAAAAATGCCGATAATGATGATGGTAGTGCTAAAGCTTTTAATTTTTTTGATTTTGTTTTTAATCCTACAGCTAAAGCCGCTCCACCTTGTGCTGCAGTTGCACAAGTAACAATCGCGTTATATGGATTATTGCCGAAGTTTTCAAGTAGTTGTATTTCTAATAAGTTAAAGACGTGATGGACACCTGTAATAACGATGATTTGGTTTAAGGCTCCAATGACAATACCCGCTAATCCAAATGGCCACTCAAGTACCGCTACTGTTGCGTCTAAAATCAGGTTTTCAACTGTGTGGAATACCGGTCCAATTGCAAAGAGTGCTAAAGCAATCATGATTAGTAATGTTAAAAACGGCGTTACAATTAGATCCAATGCTTCTGGTACACGTTTCCGAATCCATTTTTCAAGCTTTGCACCAACAATACCTGTGATAAATGCTGGGATCACGGAACCTTGATAACCAACCACTGGGATAAATCCAAAGAATTTCAGTGGTTCAACGTCACCGCCTGCAACTCCCCATGCATTTGGCAATGATGGACTAACTAACATTAATCCTAGGATAAGTCCGATAGTTGGGTTTCCTCCAAACACGCGGAAGGTTGACCATGCTACTAGGGCCGGTAAGAAAATAAAGGCTGTATCCGTTAAAATTTGTGTGAATAAAATGAAGTTTTCTGGGATACTAGCAGGAGTTAAGCCAAACCATGCAAGGATTTGTTCCTGCATCACTAAGCCTCGTACACCCATGAAAAGACCTGTTGCAACTAAAGCTGGAATGATTGGAACGAACACGTCACCGAATGCTCTGATAGCACGTTGAAAGGCATTTCCACTTTTCGCTGCCTCTTTTGATTGGTCGGCCTTCGTTGATGTTTCAATTCCAAGTTTCTCGACTTCTTCATAAATACGATTTACTGTTCCTGTACCAAGGATGACTTGGAATTGACCGGAGTTAAAGAATGCCCCCTTAACCTTATCTACATTCTCAATCTTTTCTTGGTTGATTTTTTCTTTATCTTGTACCATAATTCGTAATCTTGTCGCACAGTGTGCGGCAGAAAGGATATTTTCTTTACCACCAACCGCTTCAATAATTTCTTCAGCAATTCGACGATTTTCTGACATTACTTTCACCTCTATTAAATAGTGTTTGTGTGTAATCGATTACACATTCGTTAAAAATCAAATACGCCCTTGACGTATTTGCGCCTAGATTTTTTAGGCCACACGATGTGGGTCACAAAGACGTTGCCACAGGAAGTGGCGTACTTAGTCTTTGATCTTAAGCTCAAAAAGTTTCCATTAGAAATCTGTGGCATCCGTCGGAGGCTTTAACATAATTCAGCAGTGTTTCTGCTGAATTATATTAATAGGTAATCGATTACACATCACTCAAAAAAATGAATGTTCTATGTGTAATCGATTACACATTCATTACAAAACCGATTATATACTATCTCTAATTATTAGTCTATAGTCGATTTGTTTTTTTTCTAAGGAAATCCCTTCCTGCAATATCTGTAATAATGTCTTGGCTGCTTCCGCTCCTGTATGCTCACTTAATAGATCAACCGTAGTTAATTTAGGGGTGATATATTTTGATAAATCGGATGCACCCATACCTGTTAGAGCAATATCCTTTGGAACATGTAAACCTTGTTCTTTCAGGTATTCCATGGCGCCTATTGCTAAACGATCTGTAACCGCGACAATTGCAGTTGGTTTCTCAGAAGAAGTTTCAATGATCTCTTTTGCCATCATATAGCCTGACTCAATCGTGAACTCCCCTTTTTGAATCCACTGGTCTATAACCGGTAATTGGCTTTCCTCCAACGCCGCTAAGTATCCCGCTTTACGCTTGAATCCTACCTCATAATCTGACTCGTCTACACCGATAAAAGCAATTTTAGTATGGCCTTTATTGATTAGGAGATTGGTGATATCTTTTCCAGCACCGTAGTTATTGTTAATAACAGATGGTATCCCCTCGAATTCCTGTCCAGTCGCCACAAAAGGGATGCGAAGTTTTTCGATTTCCTTAAGTAGCGTCTCACTTCGGTTTGTGGCAAGAAGAATGATACCATCAACCTGTTTGCTTTTTAAAAGTTTTACATACTCAATTTCTTTTTTCGGATCAAGATTTGTATTGGTTAATAGTATTTGATAGCCGTGTTTGGCTAGTTCTTCACTGATTCCACTTACAATTCTACTAGCTGTCTCAGTGCTTAATTTTGGTAAAATGACTCCAATGACATTGGATTGCTTTGTCCGTAATGCCTTCGCATGCTCACTTGGTATATAACCAGTTTCATCAATGATTTTTAAAATCCGTTTGCGAACGTCATCACTCACATATCCTGAGTTGTTCAGCACACGCGAAACAGTTGCACTAGAGACATTAGCCAGCTTCGCAATTTCTTTCATCGTAATCATGTCACTTTCCTCCATTACATTCATCCTCTTTATTTTACACAAAAGTTTCAGAGACTAAAGGAAATTTTACTCGATTTGGAGAATAATTGTTTTAACAGGATCCAAGAAGACACCTGAATCGATAAAAGGTCGTGAAGAAAATGATTATGAAGCTCGATGCTGTTAACTTTAAAAATGTGAAGCCGCTCCTCACCGAAAAACATCCAGTTATGCATGGAGTGATTGATGGTAATAATCTCGGTGAGATTTACGTAGATAATGAGAGCAATCCTAATACCGCCTTTATTTGGGCCAAAAATGAGATGTTCTATCTTTGCGGTAGGATTGATAATGAGAAGTTTAATTCAGAACTTGAAGAATATATTGCATTTGTTATCCGCCCTGATGCACTCCCAGAGGAGGATACTTTAAATCTCGAAATTTACCCAAACCATGAATGGAATGGATCTGTTGAATCCATTTTTACGAGAGTTTCCCTTTTGAAGGGGGAGCGTGTACCGTTTGTTTTCCATAAAGAATGGTTTAATTCTAGTGATTCTAAAGGTGTGCCTGAAGGATATGAAGTACTACCAATTAGTAAGGAGCTAATTGAAAGAGATAAAGATCATATTGTTAAAAGTGAAATCATAAAATTTTGGGGAGAACCCCTTGATTCATTTTTTCAAAAGGGCTTCGGCTATGCTGTTGTTCAAGGGTCAAACGTGATCGGAACATGTCTCTCTGTTTTTGTATCTGAAAATGAATACGAAATTGGAATTAATACATATGACACAAACCACCGGGGCAAAGGACTTGCTACCGCAATGGCCAGGGCATTTATCGAAGAATGTATAAGACGGGATGTAACCCCTCACTGGACAACGGAGTCGTTTCGCAAAGACTCGATTGCAATTGCAAAGAAACTAGGCTTTGAACAGCTAGAACATTACCCCGTTTATTACTTGCCGTTTGAGGAATTTATAATCAAATAAGGAGTTCACCAATTGGTGAACCCCTTATATACTTTCTTCTATAGTAAACTCTTGAATCGAACAGTTTCTTTCATCAAATCGTTCCTCAAAGTTTCCCGTCGTACATTTTGAAATGATATTTCTCCAAAACACCCGGGCACGCTCATTCTTTTCCGACTGTCGCACATGCCACCTTCCAGGAAACATTGAAAAGATTTCCTCCGCAACACGGGAGCCAATACCTTTGCCTTCATAACCTCTCATGATAAAAAATTCTTCTATCGAATTGGGTTCTTTCTCTGATTGACTTTGAAGTAACACAAATCCTGCAAGTAAACCATCCACTTTTACAAAATATGCATGATGATTACGCTCAGACCAATAGACATCCAGATTAAATCTATCAAAACAGCCATTTTCTTTAATCGTTATACTACTCATATACTTCGTAAATTCATAGATATAAAATTGCATGAGATTATGTAAAACGTCTTCTTCCTCTTTTGAAACGGCTTGAATTTGTATCTCCATATTTACATTAAGCCCCTTTATAATTTCGTCCGCATATTCCACAACTCTGGGAAAAAGCGATGGTTAATTACCTGCTTTAAGTATTCAACTCCCGCCGAGCCACCAGTCCCTCTCTTATATCCGATAATTCTTTCAACCGTAATCATGTGGTTATAGCGCCATTTCTGCTGGTGAGATTCAATATCAACTAACTTCTCCGCGAGTTCGTAAAAATCCCAATACTTTTCTACATTTTGATAGACTTCTAACCAGGCCAGTTCAACACTATCATTTGCCTTATAATCCTCCGTCCAATCTCTTTTAAGGTATGATTCATCAATGTGAAAGCCTCTTTTTGAAAGAGCTAGGATAGCGGCATCATAGATACTTCTTTCTTGAAGCGCATTTTCAACCTGTTTGTAAATTTCAGGTTGATGCTTATATACCCCTAGCACATTGGGCTTCTTATGGCCAAGTGCAAACTCGATTAACCGATTTTGATAGGATTGGAAGCCTGATGACTTTCCAAGTTGCCCCCTAAATTCCATATACTCAGAAGGGGTTAATGTTGAAAGAACATCCCAGGATTGAATTAATTGCTGCTGTATTTTTGATACCCTTGATAGCATCTTAAAAGCCGGTTCGAGATCATTTTTTAAGATAGATGTTTTTGCAGCTTTAATTTCATGTAAAATAAGCTTCATCCAAAGCTCACTTGTTTGGTGGATAATAATAAAAAGCATTTCATCATGATGCTCGGAAAGGCGATGCTGGCTCGAGAGTAATGAATCTAGTTGAAGATACTCACCATATGTCATGTCCTTCGATAAATCATTATAAATGCCATCGTTTTTGCTCATAGACGTCTCCCTTCGATTTGAGGCTGGTGTTTGAGTGACCAAATATTATACACCCTTACTTTCTATGAATATGCCGAGATTCCTTTATATTTCATGAACTTTTTAATCGGGCCAAAGGCTCTAGCAATACACCTATCCAAAATAAAAAGCCTCCAGGAATATGACATTCCGGAAGCTTCAACTAAACTCTCTTCTTTCTCCTAAAAATCAACTGGTTTAGTACCTCGGATAAGACAAGTCCGAAGGCAATCGCGCCTGAAATCATAAATGCCCTTGCTGCTAGTGGGAGTGCTGTTGAATAGTCATTTTCAACAAAATTCCTCATTGCGTCGTATGAGATTCCACCAGGTACTAAGGGGATGATTCCAACGATGCTGTAGATAATCACTGGGTTTTTATAAACCTTTGCAAAGATATGGCTGATGACTGCAACTAAAAAAGAGGCAGCAAGAGTCGCATATACAGCATCAATCCCTTGTAGAAATAAAAAGATATATAACATCCACCCAATCATTCCGACAAACCCACATTTAATAAGCGACTTTTTCGGAACATTAAAGATGATTCCAAATGTACTTGAAGCAACTAAGCTTGTAATCAGATGGGAAAGCATTTTAAACTCCTTTCAACTTAGAAAATAGCGAGAACCACCGCTACTCCCGTTCCAATGGCAAAAGCAGTTAGAAATGCTTCTGCCCCCTTTGAAATCCCCGAAACAAGGTGTCCTGCAATTAAATCACGAACAGCATTTGTAATCAATAAACCAGGAACAAGTGGCATTACAGAACCGATAATAATTTTATCGAGCTCGGCTCCAAGTCCAGTTACAATAAAGAAATAGGCAATCATTCCAATTAAAAATGACGCCATAAATTCCGCAAAGAACTTTATTCGAACCAGCTGATGAAGGAAGAAAAAAAAGGCAAAGCCCACTCCTCCCGCGATACAAGCTGGTAAAAAATCGGTCCAACTCCCAAGGAACATAATCGTAAAGCAACCGCTAGCTATGGCTGCGGAAAGAATCTGAATCCAAATCGGGAAGGAAAGATTCTTTTTTGAAAG
The DNA here is from genome assembly GCA_003640645.1 of Fredinandcohnia aciditolerans. GTDB lineage: Bacteria > Bacillota > Bacilli > Bacillales > Bacillaceae_L > Ferdinandcohnia > Ferdinandcohnia aciditolerans. The sequence continues at coordinate 85,638 of QGHH01000018.1, forward strand.
CTCCTCTAACTCCCGCTTTGCTTCTTGAAGCGTTAATTCCCCGCTGCTAATTTTTCGCGAAATGTTATTTACTAGGGTTACTTTTTCTAAATCGGTAGACCTCTCATTTATTCGTACTATATTTGTAGGTTCTGTACCACTTGTCGAGAACATAATCCCCGTTGGTGTTACATAGCTTTGAGACGTTACGTTCCCAAAAGCGGCCGCCATACGATTCATTGTGTCCTCTACTCGATAGGTTTCTGCCCCACTTTCGAGCATAATCTTTCCCGATAACAGGCAGATCTCGATAATTTCAATCTTCTTTTCCATAAAACCTCGCTCCAATAAATTCAAATGCGCCTTGGCGTATTTGCGCCCAGATTTATTCGAGCTCGCTCGAAAAACTTCTTTTAAAAATCTGTGGCATCCGCCGGAGGCTTTAACTTTATTCAGTGGGGTTTAACCCCCACTGAATAAAGTTGATAATTTCAGATACAGTAAAGCTTATATGAAAGACAGCCTAATAATCAACTTAATCTTTGGTAAACATGAGAATAATGGAAATTATTCTGGTTTTATGATATATTCATCCATTATAGACGATGTTCAAAAAGTCCGGTGAAAATGACACATCGAATTTCTTCGTTGGCTTGCTTTTGCGTTCCTCACGTATTAAGTGCATACGTTCCGGTACTCAAAGCTTCACCGCCTCGAACTTCTTGGTCCTTTTCATCCTCCTTTTTGAACCACACTTAAAGTACCGTTCAAAAAGAAGCAATGCAATTAATAGTACCAAGACTTTTTGAGCGTCCAGTACAGGATAACGAAAGAGGTTATGGCCGTGGAAAATAATAATGTTTCAAATTTTATTAGAAATATCATAATCGACGATTTAGAAACTGGAAAGCGTGACCACGTTGTCACTCGCTTCCCACCAGAACCAAATGGGTATTTACATATTGGACATGCTAAATCAATCATTCTAAATTTTGACCTTGCAGATGAATTTAAAGGTAAAACAAACCTACGATTTGACGATACAAACCCTTTAAAAGAGGACATTGAGTTTGTGAACTCGATTAAAGAAGATGTGAAATGGCTTGGTTATGATTGGGACGGTTTATTTTTTGCATCGAATTACTTTGAGGAAATGTACGACCGTGCTGTTTTACTCATTAAAAAGGGCCTTGCTTATGTCGACGATTTAAGCGCAGATGAAATCCGTGAATATCGTGGAACCCTAACAGAACCTGGAAAAGAAAGTCCATATCGTGATCGTTCAATTGAAGAAAACATTGAGTTGTTCGAAAACATGCGTGCTGGTAAGTACGGAAATGGTGAAAAAGTTTTACGTGCAAAAATTGATATGAAATCACCGAACATCAATTTGCGTGACCCTGTCATTTACCGAATTTCACATACAACTCACCACAATACTGGTGATAAATGGTGCATTTATCCGTTGTATGCTTTTGCTCATCCTATTGAGGATGCAATTGAAGGTGTGACTCATTCTATATGTACGATTGAGTTCGAGGATCAACGTCCTTTTTATAATTGGGTTGTTGAGCAATGTGAAATGGAAAGTAAGCCACAACAAATTGAATTTGGCCGTATCAATCTAACAAATACTGTGATGAGTAAGCGTAAGCTAAAGCTACTTGTAGACGAAGGCTTTGTGGATGGATGGGATGACCCACGCATGCCAACCATTTCAGGGCTTAGAAGAAAAGGGTATACACCTGAAGCCATCCGTACATTCTTGCGTGAGTTAGGGGTTGCGAAAAACAACGGAACCGTTGATACACAAATGCTTGAGCATTTCGTTCGTGAAGATTTAAAGCTTAAAGCACCACGTACAATGGGGGTTATTAATCCTCTTAAGGTGGTCATCACCAACTATCCAGAAGGACAAGTGGAAACGCTGGATGCAGAAATTAACCCTGAAAATCCAGAAATGGGTACAAGACAAGTTCCGTTTTCTCGTGAAATTTACATCGAACAAGAGGATTTCATGGAAAATCCGCCGAAAAAGTACTTCCGTCTCTTCCCGGGTAATGAGGTTCGTCTAAAACACGCGTACTTCATTAAATGTGAAGAAGTCATTAAGGATGAGGAAGGAAATGTAGTGGAGCTTCGTTGCACGTATGACCCTGAAACAAAGAGTGGTACAGGCTTTACAGGTCGTAAGGTAAAAGGTACCATTCACTGGGTTGAAGCAACACAAGCGGTTCCTGCTGAATTCCGTTTGTATGAGCCACTTATTTTAGATGCTGAAGAAAAAGAGGAAGAAGAGGATAAAACATTCCTCGATTACGTCAATCCAAACTCTCTTGAGATATTAAATGGATTCGTAGAGCCGAACATGAAAGATGTGAAGCCGCATGACAAATTCCAATTCTTTAGACATGGTTACTTTAACGTGGATCCAACACACTCTACAACTAACAAACCGGTCTTTAACCGAACTGTTTCATTGAAAAGTTCATTTAAATTATAAGAAAAAGACTCGTGCCCATCAGCACGAGTCTTCTTTATTAGTATCGATCCTCTAAGTCGATTCCTTGGTAATAATGCTTCAGAATTTCCTCATAGGTTGCACCTTTTTCAGCCATTCCGACTGCACCCGTTTGTGACAAGCCAACACCATGGCCCCATCCACCACCGTAAACCTTAAATCCAATTACCTCTTTTGTTTTATTGTCTTTAACTGGCTCAATGTGGAACAATGTACTTAGAAGTGAAGCTTGGTTGCCACTTGCATTGATATATTTTAGAGTTGTACGTATGCGATCCTTGTATTCGTAAAAGGTACCATTCTCCGTAACAAACTCAATTTCAAGAACACGGCCCGAGCTTGAACGCTCTAGAACATTTATTTCGTAAACCTTACCAACCTCAGTGTTAAAGGATGTACTCAATACATCACTCATTTCTTCGGCTGTCCATTCAAAATTCCAGCGATGGTATTTAGACCAATCTGCCTCAAAATCTCCTTCACTTGCTGCACGCAGGGATTTGGAGTTGCTATGATTTTTGAAAACTTCTAGAGATGGAACGTGTTCAAACGCCTTACCTCTTTGCGCATCTGGAACACCTCTTAAGTAAGGAACAGGTTCTGAATTCCACACATCTTCATTATTGGCCGAAAAACCGCCACTAGTAGAATTAAATACAGCCGTAATTAATTTTCCTTCGTAAGTTGCAACAATCCCTCGGGTACCATCAACTGCATCATTTGAGATGGGGTGTTCAGCCTCAAAACCGCCATACACTTGGTCAGACGTTGTTGGAAGAAGATCATACCCGTCATTACCTCTTTTACCCATATTTGATAAGGCATATGTTCTGGCAGCAATGGCTTGTGACTTTTGTGCCTCTAATTCCCCGTATGGTACAGGAGGTAATTCACGTGGGACAACACCATATAAATACTCCTCTATTGGAAGTTCGTTGATTCCTGCAAGTGCCCCCGAACTATTAAAACCAACCTCAGCGATTCCACGATACTGATTCCCGTTAATCGTCACTAAATCCTCTGAAACGATCTGAATCGGATTGGTTGTTGTGATGGCTGTTTCCCCTTTTGAGACTTTGATTGTTGATTCGCCTTCAACAGTTGTAATTAATCTCCAGTAGGCATCACTAGCCCCTAATCCTCTTGCCACAATTTCATCTTTAAAAGCCGTTCTTACCGCAAAAGATGCGTCTGACGGAAATTCTCCGATTAATAAACGCCAACCATTATTGTATTCTTCAAGATAAGTTGAATATCCAAACGTTTCAGCACGCTGTAACCAATCCTGAATATAAGCATTGCTTGTTGAATATGCAACCTGTAATCGATAATTTGTTTTTACAATAGATGAGCCTGCAAGCTCAACTTGAACCTCCTCATTATCACCTGTTAAAAGGACCTCACCTGTTTCTTTGTTAATCACATCAAACTTACTTACCGCACCCACTTCCAAAGACTCTACAGAAGGCACAACTCCAATCCGAATATCTGGTTCCTCTCCCTCGCTTGCTTCTGCTGGATTGCCCCAGATTCCCTGAAGTGAAAAAATACTAACAAAGGTAAACACAAATAATAGCTTCAACACTTTTTTCACGCACGATTCCCCCTACTATTTTTCGTCATACTCTTAAGTTCGTTAAGGGGAATAAAACATCCTTTCGTACGAATTTACCATTTTTTGAAATAAAATATCACAAATAGATTTTACTTGTTCCCTACCATCCGATTGAAACTGACAAGATTCATTTTTCTTCTACTCTTTTTCATGCGATTGGCCGCCATCTATCTGAAATTTTTATATGACCTTTGGCCCAATTAGGCATAAAAAAATAACCAGGGTTTCCTGGTTATTATGATTGATATTGGACCTGATGTAGATTTGCGAAGATCCCGCCTTTTTCTAGTAGTTCATCATGTCCACCTTGTTCCGCAATACCTTCTTCTGTCACCACGATGATGCGATCTGCATTTCGGATTGTAGCCAAACGGTGTGCGATAACAAGTGTTGTGCGATTTTTTGAAAGCTCTGTTAAGGCTTTTTGGATAATCTGCTCTGTTTCCGTATCTAAAGCAGAAGTGGCTTCATCCAATATTAAGATTGGTGGATTCTTTAAAAACATTCGAGCGATGGCAATCCGTTGTTTTTGACCACCTGAAAGCTTAAGACCACGTTCTCCAACCTGTGTTTCATAGCCATCTGGTAGTCCAGCAATAAACTCCTCCAGGTGAGCACGCCTTGCAGCCTCTTCAATTTGTTCATCCGATGCCCCAAGCAATCCGTATGCAATATTTTCACGCAGCGTTCCTGTAAAAAGGAAAACATCCTGCTGAACAATTCCAATCTTGGAACGCAACGATTCCTTTGTCATTTTTCGAATATCCATTCCGTCAATCGAAATGGAGCCTCCATCAACATCGTAGAAACGAGGAATTAAAGAACAAATAGTCGTTTTCCCGGCTCCAGAAGGGCCAACAAAGGCCACTGTCTCTCCAGCATGAACCTTAAGATTTATATCTTTTAAGACCGGTCCTTGCTTTTCATCATAGCCAAAGGTTACTTGATCAAACACGATATCCCCACGAAGGGATGGTACTGCAATTGCATCTTTCGCATTTTTCACTTCAGGCTCCATATCAAGTAGCTCTGTAAAGCGTTTGAAACCAGCCATCCCTTTTGGGTACAGTTCCAATAGGGCACTAATTTTATCAATCGGTTTAAACAGGACATTGGCATATAAGACGAATCCAACTAATTCTCCGTAAGTAAGCTCCCCGCTAAAGCTTAACCACGCACCGACTACTAACACGATAAGGACAAACAGACGTGTCATGAGATAGATACCAGCAGATGCTGACCCCATTACTTTATAAGCACTAAGCTTTGAACGACGAAACTTACGGTTATCAACTCTAAATCTAGAAATTTCAAATTCTTCATTTGTGAAAGATTGGACAACACGTGCCCCCGCCACACTATCTTCGACCCTAGCATTCACATCCGCAATATTGCTATACATCGCCTTCCACGCACGATTCATACGGACATTTGAAAATGCAATCAACCATACTAAAAATGGCACAACAATAATCGCAATTAGGGCAAGCTTCACATTAATCGTTAACATAATCCAAAATGCCCCAACAAAAGTCATAATGGCAATGAACAAATCCTCAGGACCATGATGAGCAAGCTCACCAATATCAAACAAATCATTCGTAATGCGGCTCATAATATGACCTGTTTTTGTATTATCAAAAAAGCGAAAAGACTGCCGCTGCACATGTTGGAATAACTGCTGCCTCATATCCGTTTCAATGTTAATCCCAAGCTTATGGCCCCAATAGCCTACAATAAAGTGAAGACCTGTGCTAACTGAATACAATACTAACAATCCAATACTCACCCATATGATTGCAGACCAGTTATCAGTTGGCAAAAGTTTATCAATAAACCACTGCACGGCTAGCGGAAAGGCCAGCTCTAGAATCGCAACAATCACCGCACAACTAAAATCTATTAAAAACAAAGTGCGATGGGGCTTATAATATGTAAAAAAACGTCGAATCATTTTGCTCTCTCCTTGTGATTTCCTACTGCTATAACGAATTATAAGCCGTTACACCTAAATTTGACAAACTATTTTGTTACTCGAAGTTTTTTTTGTTTGGCTTTTCTCGCTTACGCACTTTCTTCTCCGCTTGTACAAGGAACTCAATCTTGCGGGACACGCTCACTCGCTTTTCACTCTAGCTTGTTCCGCGAAAGCACTCTTGCGGGACATGCTCGCTCTCTTTTTACCCCAGCTTGTACCGCGAAGCCACTCTTGCGGGACACGCTTACTCTCTTTTTACCTCAGCTTGTATCGCAAAACCACTCTTGCGGGACACGCTTACTCTCTTTTTACCTCAGCTTGTATCGCAAAACCACTCTTGCGGGACACGCTCGCTCTTTTTATACCCCAGTATGTACCGCGAAACCACTCTTGCGGGACACGCTTACTCTCTTTTTACCTCAGCTTGTATCGCAAAACCACTCTTGCGGGACACGCTC
>QGHH01000163.1 GCA_003640645.1 Fredinandcohnia aciditolerans
ACTACCGCTACGACGGCCAGCACTGGAACGATACCCGAGGCGGCCCGAATCTGCCCGACGCGCTATCGCAGATCTGTTCCGCCGCGGCGGGCGTGCCCGTCACGATCCGCCTGTAGCGTCCCGCAAAAAAAGGCCGGCGAATCGCCGGCCTTTTTCATTCCATTCAGAACGGGATCTTCTGCGACCACGGCTGGGCGCTTTGCGTGCCCACGCCAGGCGCCACCTTGATGCGGTTGTCCTCGCCGCTGTCGCTGTTCAGGCCGTTCAGGAACTCGCCCAGCGTATCCGCTTGCGGCAGGCCCAGGCGGGCCACCGCCTGTCCGGGCGGGAATTCCGAGAAGTAGTACTCGCCGTTCTCGACGATGATGCCGTCGGGACGGGGGCGCGGCTTTTCTTCCGGCACGCCCTTGAGCACGTCCTGCATGTAGTCGACCCAGATCGGCATGGCCACGCCGCCGCCGGTTTCGCGCGAACCCAGCGACTTGGGCTGGTCGAAGCCGAGCCAGGCGGTGGCCACCAGCGACGGCGTGTAGCCCGAGAACCAGGCGTCCACCGATTCGTTGGTGGTGCCGGTCTTGCCAGCGATGTCGTTGCGCTTGAGCAGCACGCGGGCGCGGGCAGCGGTGCCGTAGGTGGCCACGCCGCGCAGCACGTCGGGCACCAGGTCGCAGGCCTCGAAGGCCTCGGTGTTGCGGCGGTAGGTGGTCTCATCGTCGGCGGCGCCGTCGATGTAGTTGAAGATCGGGCCGGGCAGCCGCTGGCGCGCCATGCG
>QGHH01000164.1 GCA_003640645.1 Fredinandcohnia aciditolerans
GTCAGGGTGTTGATCGAGTAGCCGAAGGCCGCCAGCACCGCGAAGGTGCCGAGCAGCACCACCGGCACGGCGATGGTCGGGATCAGGGTGGCGCGCCAGTTCTGGAGGAACAGGAACATCACCACGAAGACCAGGACGATGGCCTCGATCAGCGTCTTGACCACTTCCTCGATCGACAGCTTCACGAACGGCGTCGAGTCATAGGGGATGACGTACTTGACGCCCTCGGGGAACTGCTTGGAGAGCGTTTCGATCTCCGCCTTCACCGCGGCGGCGGTCTTCAGGGCGTTGGCGCCGGTGGCCAGCTTGATGGCGATGCCGGAGGCCGGCTTGCCGTTGTAGTTGGCGGCGGAATCGTAGCTTTCGGCGCCGAGCTCCACGCGGGCGACGTCGCCCAGGCGCACGAGCGAGCCGTCCGGGTTGGTCTTGAGGATGACCGCCCGGAACTGTTCGGGCGTCTGCAGCCGCGACTGGGCGCTGATGGTGGCGTTCAGCGCCGTTCCCTTGGTCGCTGGCGTCCCGCCGAGCTGACCGGCGGAGACCTGGGCGTTCTGCGCTCGCACGGCGGCGGCGATGTCGGCCGGGGTCAGGTTGAAGCTGTTGAGCTTGTTGGGGTCCAGCCACAGACGCATGGCGTACTGCGAGCCGAACAGCTGCACGTCGCCGACGCCCTCGACGCGGCTGATCGGGTCCTGGATGTGCGAGGCCAGATAGTCGGCGAGGTCGATGTCGGTGTACTTGCCGTTGTCGCCGTACAGGCCGATGACCAT
>QGHH01000165.1 GCA_003640645.1 Fredinandcohnia aciditolerans
CGCTTACCGAGAGTTGCCTCGCCATGTCCAAGCTTCGCTCCGCAGTTGTCTGGTTGGTCCTGTACATGCAGATCTGGACGCCCGTCCTGGCGCAGACCCTGCCCATCTCCGTCGACAAAAGCGTGCCGGGCCAGAAGCCCGTCGTGGGCGTGGCCAATGGCGTGCCGGTGGTCAATATCGCGCCGCCGTCGGCCGGCGGCGTCTCGAACAACCGCTTCACCCAGTTCAACGTCGGCCCCTCGGGGGTGGTGCTGAACAACAGCGGCGCGGCCAGCCAGACGCAACTGGCCGGGCAGGTCGCGGGCAACCCGATGCTGGGCAACCAGCGCGCCGCCACCATCCTGAACCAGGTGACGGCGCCCAATCCGTCGCAACTGATGGGCATGCTCGAGGTGGCGGGCAACCGCGCCAACGTCATCGTCGCCAACCCCGCCGGCATCACCTGCAACGGCTGCGGCTTCCTGAACGCCAACCGCGCCACGCTGACCACCGGCAAGCCGGTCATCGGTCCGGATGGCGCACTGGGCTTCGACATCACGGGCGGCCGCCTGGGCATCGAAGGCGCGGGCCTGTACGGCGCCAACCTCAGCCAGCTCGACCTGATGGCGCGCACGCTGGAACTGAATGCCCAAGTCTGGGCCAACAACCTGAACGTGGTCGCGGGCGCGGCGCGCGTCGGCTATGACGGCATCGACGTGTCGGCCCTCACCGGCGCCGGCGCGGGCACCGGCGTGGCGCTGGACGTCGCGGCGCTGGGCGGCATGTATGCC
>QGHH01000166.1 GCA_003640645.1 Fredinandcohnia aciditolerans
ATTGCCGAAACGCTTGAGGCGGCAACGGAAGGGGCTGCCTTGCTCGATCCGCGATACGAAGCGGCCGAGGCCCGCACGGACTTGTCCAATGGCGAGCGTTTCAATGTCGCTGCCGTGGGCATCGGCACGCCGGCGCGGACGGCCCATGGCGACATTGCGGCGGGCATGGCTGCCGCCACTCACATAACTGAGGCCGACTATGTGACGCCGGCGCAATACCACAATGCGATGGAACCCCATGCGGTGGTGGCTGAATGGGACGGCGATCGGGTAACGATCGACATGCCCAACCAGACCATGGCGCTGAGCTGTGCCGCCTATGCCGCCTATTTCGGCATCCCCGCCGAGAATGTCCTGATCCGCTCACCTTTCCTGGGTGGCGGCTTCGGCTCGAAGGCAATCCTCAACGGTCCGCAGATCCTGGCCATACTGGCTGCGCGCATGCTCAGGCGTCCGGTGAAACTCGTGCTCACCCGGGCACAGATGTATGGCCCGGTCGGGCATCGCGGCCACACCTGGCAGAAGCTGCGCATCGGCACCGACAGCGAAGGTCGCCTCACCGCCCTGCATCACCACGCGGTTGCGGCCACGTCCAGCTTCGACGAATTTCTCGAGCCGTCGGCCAATGCCTCGCTGCCGCTCTATGAAAGCCCCGCCATCCTCGTCGAACATGAAGGCCTAAGGCTCGACACCGGCACCCCCGGGCCGATGCGCGCGCCCGGCGAGGCCTCGGGTTCAGCGGCGCTCGAAGTTGCGATGGACGAGGCC
>QGHH01000167.1 GCA_003640645.1 Fredinandcohnia aciditolerans
ATGGTCGCGGTGGCGGCCACGGTGACGTTGGTCCCGCCGAGAGCCAGGCTCTGGGCCTTGACCGTCAGACGCGAAGTACCGTCGGCGTTGGCCAGGGCGGCCAGGTCGGTGGCGCCGGTCTTGATCAGGTTGGCGCCGTTGAAGTCGGCGTTCGACACGGCCTTGGTGATCTGGTCACGCAGGGAGACGAAGTCCTGGTTGAGCTTGCTGCGGCTCGCCGTGTCCAGCGAGGTGTCCGAAGCCGCCAGGGCCTTCTGCTGCATCTGCGTGAGCAGGTCTGACACGGATTGACCCGCCGCCAGGGCGACGTCGACGGTGCTGGAGACGCGCGAAAGCGAATCCTTCACCGAGTCGAGCGAGGTCGAGGCCGCACGTTGGCTCTGGGCGATGGCCCAGATGGCGCCGTCATCCTTGGCGGAGGCGATCTTGAGGCCGGTGCTGATGCGACCTTGCGTGGTTTGCAGTTCGCTGCTGGTCGCGGCCAGGTTTTGCAGGGCGACGAGCGCGCCCACATTGGTATTGATGCTCGCCATGGCGATGGTTCCTATTCAAGGGATCCGGCGTCATTTTGACGGCCGGGGGCATTTTGCCCGCTTGGTAGGAAGCAATGACCGGGCCACTCGCCCGCCACGCGGAGACCTCCGCACGTTTTCCAATAAAATCAGCGCACTATTTCGGATTTCGACACGCCCGAAGCCCGGTCGTTTTTGCCCAGCGGGCCGTCGATAGGCACAACAGTCCCGCCCGATGGGCAAAAAATGCCGATCA
>QGHH01000168.1 GCA_003640645.1 Fredinandcohnia aciditolerans
AGTTGCTTTTCTAATTCTGAGACCCATGGAGAATATTGTTGGTACATGATAAGGTGCTGTGTGTCCTCTGGTTCTGTCCTCCGAGTTGTTCTGTCCAGTTCCTTCGTGCAAGATGTTCCCATTGGATGGTTATCATTTACCACCAGTTCTGTGGCCAAAGAAAGTGCCACAAAGAGCTCATAGGGTCAATGTTTTTTGAAGATGAGGTTTGAGATTCGGAGGCTTGGATGAGGTGAAATTTACAGATGACATTTAGGCTTTTTGTGTGGAACTTGAAAGTTCTTACTCTGTCCGAAAAGGTAGCTGAGGTAATTGGAAATCGGTTTATTGCTGGGTATAAAACATGTGAACAAGCTGATCCTGAACGATGCCTGCATAGGTGGACACAGCTGTGGCACTATCGTCATAAAAATTCTTTGCCTTCTCCTCCAGCTTCAGGCCCTTGATGCGTTCTAGGTATCCACTGGCAGTGTTGACAGCACTGTCATAGTAGGTCTTGAAGGTACCTGTGACCTTGGCCACAGTCCCCTGATCCTCATCAGTCTGCCTCGGCACACGGAAGCTTTCAGCGCTGAGAGCGAGCAATGCAACCAGCACAGTAATCACCAGCAGCTTATTCATTTTGTCACTCGTGTTATATTTCTCCGGCACAAATTAACAAGCAGAGCAAAGACAAAGATGTCAAAACTGTCAGTGTTCACCCACAGCGCTCAGTGCAAATGATTGCTCCACTCAGTAGGTCTCCCACAGATGCAAAGAACACCAAGA
>QGHH01000169.1 GCA_003640645.1 Fredinandcohnia aciditolerans
GCATCATCAGGTCATCCAGCGGCATTGGCCGGCCCAGCGCGTAGCCCTGGCCATAGCGACAGCCCGCGGCCCGCAACGCCGGCACGTCGGCCACGTTCTCGACCCCGTCGGCCCCCACCCGCCAGCCCATCCGGGTGGCCAGTTCGGCCGCGGTGCGCAGCACCTCGAAGGCAACCGCGCTGCGGCGCATGCGCGTCACGAAGTACTGGTCGATCTTGACCTCGGACAAGGGAATCGCCGACAGCAGTTTCAACGAGGCGTGGCCGGTGCCGAAATCGTCCAGGCTGACCTCGCAGCCGGCCTGTTCCAGCCGTTCCAGCGTGGCGCGCAGGGCTTCCAGTTCCCTGATCGGCTGGTCTTCGGTCAGTTCGACGCGCAGCAGCGAAGCCGGCAGCTCGGCCACATGGATGCGGTCGAGCAGGAAATCGACCGCGCGTTCGTCGGACAGGGTCGAGGCAGGGGCATTGATGGCAATGGGAATCGCCATGCCGATGCGCCGCATGTTCTGCAGCATGTCGATCACGCGCTGCGCCACGCGCTCGAACAGGATCCGGTCCAGCCCCAGCCGGTTGACGGCGGGAATGAACTCAGCGGGCATGACCACGCCCAGTTGCGGATGCTGCCAGCGCGCCAGCGCCTCGGCCCCCGCGATGGCGCCGGACGCCAGCGACTGCTTGGGCTGGAACCAGGCCTGTATGTCGCCCGCGCGCAAGGCCGCCATCACGTCGCCACGCGACGGCGCGTAGCCCGCGCCAGCGGGCCGCCCC
>QGHH01000170.1 GCA_003640645.1 Fredinandcohnia aciditolerans
CTGCCTTCCAGGTAGTCCTGGAAGCCGATGTCGGTTTCCTCGACCCGCAAGCCCTTGTCGTTGTAGATCGTGCGGGCCTGCGACGGGCCGGCCATGGCGGCCAGGGACAGCGACAACAGGACGGCCGCGCAGGGCGTGCGCGGGCGGATCAGGGGATGGCGCATTGTGCTTCTCATCATCGGGTTGCCGATGGGGCACCTTAGCACAATGACGCCGGCGATCCGCCGCGACGGCGTAGCGTAAAAGCGCGGCCGCGATGCGGCTTGCGGGGGTGCCCGCAAGCCGCATCGCGAGCAAAAAAAGCCCTCCGGCGAGGGAGGGCGGGGCGGGCCTTACAGCGCCTGCATTTCCGTGTTGGCATTGCGGCCTGGCGCCGGCGCGCCTGGCTCCCGGGCGGCGGGCGCCACCGGCGTCACGGCCGGTACGGTGAGCAGCTCGGTCACCTACACGCTGACGTATTTCTAAGCGGCCAGACGCCGCCATTCCGTGCGTACGGAACCCCGCCGCCATGGCGGCGGGGATTTCCAACGCGCGCTTTCCGTACCGAGGTGGCCGCGATGCGGCGCCACATCGACGCCGAGGTTTTCCGGCAGTCTCTCACGCCGGAATATGGCAAAAAACATCATGACCCTGGCCCGCTTGGCATCCATCATGGCAATCAGTACCTATGTGCTGTCGGCGCACGCCACGGAGTTCAGCAGTGGCTTTCTGAACACCAAGGACAAGCGCAACGTCGACCTGTCCACCTTCAGCCGCGACGGCTACG
>QGHH01000171.1:0-254 GCA_003640645.1 Fredinandcohnia aciditolerans
ATCCTGGCGCTGAACGCGGCGGTCGAAGCGGCCCGCGCCGGCGAGTCCGGCAAGGGATTCGCGGTGGTGGCCGGCGAAGTGCGCAGCCTGGCGCAAAAGAGCGCCCAGGCCGCCAAGGAGATCAAGGGCCTGATCGAGGATTCGGTCGAGCGCGTGACCGAAGGCTCGGCCCAGGCCGAGCAGGCCGGCGCGACGATGGAAGAGATCGTGGCGGCGGTGCATCGCGTCACCGACATCATCGGCGAGATCTCGCA
>QGHH01000171.1:285-764 GCA_003640645.1 Fredinandcohnia aciditolerans
TGATAGCGCGGTATCGCAGATGGACGTGATGACGGTGCAGAACACCGCGCTGGTGCAGGAGCTGGGCGGCGCCGTGCTGCAGTTGGGCAACCAGTCCGGCACCTTGCGCGAGACCATCCGGGTTTTCCGCCTGACCGGACAGCAGTAGGTCTGCGAAAGACGCATGAAAAAGCCGGCCTTCGGGCCGGCTTTTTCATGGCGCGTTGCGCGTGGCAAAGCCGGCGGCGTCGGTCGTGGCGCTATCTGCCCGCCAGCGCGTCCGTCACGCGGCTCATCGCCGACAGGCCGGATTCGAACAGCGATTCCAGGAACGGGCCGGAATTGGGCAGCACCACGGTCAGCAGCACCACGCCCACGATCAGGCTGACCGGAAAACCCACCGAGAACACCGACAGTTGTGGCGCGGCGCGGTTCAGGATGCCCATGGCCAGGTTGATGGTCAGCAGCGCGCAGATCAGCGGCAGGGCCAGCAGCAGGCC
>QGHH01000172.1 GCA_003640645.1 Fredinandcohnia aciditolerans
GTGCCGCCGTCGGCCTGGATGACGTCGCAGACGACGGTGATCAGCACCTCGCCCAGTGCCAGCAAGTCCACCACGGCGCGCAGGCTGCGGCCGATCAGGCGCTGGATTTCCAGCGTGCGGCCGCCCTGCTTGCCGGCGGAAGCCTCGCGGCGGCCGCGGGTGTGGGTGGCGCGGGGCAGCATGCCGTATTCGGCCGTCACCCAGCCCTGGCCTCGGCCGCGCAGGAACGGCGGCACGCTCTCGTCGACGCTGGCGGTGACCAGCACCTTGGTGTGGCCGAACGAGACGAGGCACGAGCCCTCGGCGTAGCGGTTGACGCCGGTTTCGAAGGCGACCGGGCGCAGGAGGTCGGGGGCGCGTTCGGACGCATGGGGAGGGCCTCGTTATGAGCGATAGCGGCTTTGCCAATGGATGACGCCGCGCTTATCCTAGATCGACAGTCATGACGAGCATCCTTCAGTCCGGCCCGCCGTCGGCGCGCACGCCCACCATCGCCGAACTGGACGGTCGCGCCCGCGACATCTTCCGGCGGGTGGTCGAGACCTATCTGGAGACCGGCGAGCCGGTCGGCTCGCGCACGGTCTCGCGCGGCGGGGTGCACCTGTCGCCGGCCTCGATCCGCAACACCATGCAGGACCTGGCGCATCTCGGCCTGCTGGGCGCTTCGCATGTCAGCGCCGGGCGCATCCCCACCCACGCCGGCCTGCGGCTGTTCGTCGACGGCCTGCTCGAGGTCGGCGACCTGGCCGAGGACGAGCGCC
>QGHH01000019.1 GCA_003640645.1 Fredinandcohnia aciditolerans
GCTATAGCCAAGCGGTAAGGCAACGGACTTTGACTCCGTCATTCGTAGGTTCGAATCCTGCTAGCCCAGCCATTTTAGAGCCATTAGCTCAGTTGGTAGAGCATCTGACTTTTAATCAGAGGGTCGAAGGTTCGAGTCCTTCATGGCTCATTTAAGCGGAAGTAGTTCAGTGGTAGAACACCACCTTGCCAAGGTGGGGGTCGCGGGTTCGAATCCCGTCTTCCGCTCCATGAACTACTTCTTTTTTATATTTGGGGCCTTAGCTCAGCTGGGAGAGCGCCTGCTTTGCACGCAGGAGGTCAGCGGTTCGATCCCGCTAGGCTCCACCAATAACATACAGAACTAACAATAAACCTATTAGGGTTTATTTTTTTTGCATAAACCCTACATTTATGTTCATTCTGTTCCCTTTATTCCTGCATATATATACATGTTTTTGTTGAGTTGAGTCATTCTATTAAAAGTAGGTACAATAGGGTATGGGAGAAGGAGGTTCATATAACATGAAGAAGGATATTTCCATAATTGGTGTGCCCATGGACTTAGGCCAAATGCGTAGGGGAGTAGATATGGGGCCAAGTGCCATCCGCTATGCGGGTGTCGTTGAACGATTAGAAAGACTTGAATATGATATAGATGACTTAGGTGATATTGAAATTACACGTCCCACTCGTGAAGAGATTGCAAAGGATCAGAACTTAAAGAACCTTGAAAAAGTTTCAGAGGCGAATGAAAAGCTTGCTGCAACAGTGGACGAGGTCATTAAAGCTGGTAGATTCCCGCTTGTCCTAGGTGGTGATCATAGTATTGCGATTGGAACTCTTGCGGGTGTTGCGAAGCATTATCAAAATCTAGGAGTTATTTGGTACGATGCCCATGGAGATTTAAATACAGCAGATACTTCACCGTCAGGTAATATCCATGGAATGCCACTTGCTGCAAGTCTGGGCCTTGGTCATAAGAGATTAACGGACATCTCTGGTTATGGTCCTAAAATAAAGCCTGAAAACATTGTCATTATTGGGGCAAGATCACTTGACGATGGTGAGAAGGAGTTAATTAAAAAGTTAGGAATCAAAGTTTATACCATGCATGAGATAGATCGTATAGGTATGACAAAGGTTATGGAAGAAACGATCTCTTATTTAAAAGACAAGACAGATGGTGTTCACTTATCATTGGATTTAGATGGTTTAGATCCACATGATGCACCAGGTGTAGGGACTCCAGTTCTTGGAGGCATTAGTTATCGTGAAAGCCATCTTGCAATGGAAATGTTAG
Source organism: Fredinandcohnia aciditolerans (assembly GCA_003640645.1). Taxonomy (GTDB): domain Bacteria; phylum Bacillota; class Bacilli; order Bacillales; family Bacillaceae_L; genus Ferdinandcohnia; species Ferdinandcohnia aciditolerans. Next base: position 1,282 of record QGHH01000019.1, read on the forward strand.
AGGAATCAAAATTAATTACTTCTGCTGAATTTGTAGAAGTGAATCCAATCCTAGATGATAAAAACAAAACGGCTTCTGTTGCAGTTGCTTTAATGGGATCCTTATTTGGAGAAAAACTTTTATAATACTATACAGTATCTCGATACACGGGATGCTGTCTTTTTTTTATTTTTAAAGATTTGATTTCCTAGCACATAAACCAACCAAAATTTGTTAAAATGAAAATTATGGAGAAAATGAAACCTTTTAAGAAATGAATCGTAAATAATGATACCCGCGAGTAGAGCGGAGGTATACAAATGGAGACAATTATAAAAAACAGAATAAGACAGTTAAAAAATGGAGACCAGAATGCATTTGCGGAGATAGTAGAATTTTACAAAGACAAGGTTTTTCAGATATGCTATCGTATGCTTGGGAATCGACATGAGGCGGAGGATATTGCACAGGAAGCCTTTATTCGTGCATATGTAAATATCCATAGCTATGATTTGAATAAAAAGTTTTCAACATGGCTATACCGTATTGCAACGAATCTGTCGATTGACCGTATTCGAAAGAAAAAACCGGATTACTATTTGGATGCCGAGCTTGCAGGATCAGATGGACTAACAATGTATTCGCAAGTTGCCGCAGATGTAACACTACCAGAGGACGAGCTTGAGACAATGGAGCTACAAGAGTTAATTCAAGCAGAAATATTGAAGCTTCCAGATAAGTACCGTTCTGTTATTGTTTTAAAATACATCGAGGAGTTTTCACTAAAGGAAATTGGTGAAATTCTTGACCTGCCAGTAGGTACGGTAAAAACGAGAATTCATAGGGGCCGCGAAGCTTTACGAAACCAACTTCGACATGTATAGGGGTGAGAAAAAATGAACTGTTCAGAAAAAGACATGGTTACGTTTATGCATAATTACCTAGATGAGGATATTTCTGAAGAGGAAGAGAAGCTACTACGTGAGCATTTGCATGCCTGCGAATCCTGTAATCAACATTTTCATGAGCTAAAGAAGACAATTGCGTTGGTACAAAGTACTTCTCATATTTCTGCACCTGACGATTTTACATTAAAGGTCATGCAAAATCTGCCGAAGGAAAAACGCACAGTAAGCTTTAGACGTTGGTTCAGGGAACACCCAATGCTATCAGCTGCCGCTCTCTTTCTTGTATTAATGGCAGGAAGTCTCTTTTCCGTCTGGAATGAAAGTGAGCAATTTTCCGTTTCGAAACAACCCAATTTAATTGTTGAAAACAATACCGTCATTGTTCCAGAAGGTGAAACAGTGAAGGGGGATGTCGTTGTCAAGAATGGGAAGCTTGTGATAGAGGGAGACGTCGATGGGGATGTCACCGTGATTAATGGTGAGAATTATATGGCCTCTGCTGGAAATGTAACAGGGGAGGTTAAGGTAGTCAATCAAATGTTTGAGTGGCTTTGGTACCATATAAAAAAGGTTGGTACAGATGCTATCCACATTTTTGATAATGAAGAATAGGCCATCGGACACGGTGGCCTTTTTTTTGAGGGCAAAATTAAGCTTATCCACCTACCAATTTGTAATCGGTTAGGGAAAGATATATGATATAATATTATAGCTAACTATGTATGTTTGGATTATTTCATAGAGGAAGTGTGAGAATGTCATTTAATGAACTCCCATTACTAGGTTACCTTGGCATTTTTCTAGATGTTCTCCTTGTCTGGTATGTAATATATAAAATTTTATCCCTTATTCGCGGAACAAAGGCTGTACAGCTTTTGCAGGGGATTATTGTTATTGTTTTTATCCGCTTATTAAGTAGCCTGTTAGAGTTACATACTTTGTTTTGGTTAGTAGACCAGGTAATGGACTGGGGATTCTTAGCGATTATTGTTATTTTCCAGCCCGAATTGCGAAGGGCATTGGAACAGCTTGGCCGTGGAAAAATATTTTCAAGAAGTGGTAATGATGAAGAAGATCATCAGGTAAAATTAATTGAGGCTATTACAAAAGCCACTGATTATATGGCCAAACGCCGCATTGGTGCACTCATCTCAATTGAACGACAAACGGGGATGGGGGACTATGTTGAAACAGGGATTCCATTAAATTCAGCGATTTCTTCTGAGTTACTAATCAATATCTTTATACCAAATACGCCTTTACATGATGGAGCCGTGATTATTCAAAGAAATCAAGTAGCGGCAGCTGCATGTTATCTGCCACTTTCAGAAAGCCCATTTATATCAAAGGAATTAGGAACTCGGCACCGAGCAGCACTTGGGATCAGTGAGGTAACAGACAGCATTACAATCGTTGTATCAGAAGAAACAGGAAGTGTATCTTTAACAAAGAACGGTGAACTGCACCGGGATTTGAAACCTGATGCATTTCGAGATTTACTAAAACAAGAATTAATTACAAATGACAGCATTACCTCTCATTCACTATGGCAATGGAGGGGGAAAAAGAATGGATAGATTAATTGATAACCGTTGGGTTACTCGGATTATTGCATTGTTCCTTGCATTACTCTTATTTGCGTCTGTCAGCTTTGAGAACCAACCTGCTACCAAGAGTCCTGCGGGATTGCCGCTATTTTCAAATTACACAGAAACATTAACGGAGATTCCGGTAAATACATACTATGACGATCAGAATCTAGTTGTATCTGGAGTTCCTCAATATGTAAATGTAACAATAGAAGGTCCATCTGGGGTTACCAAAAGAGAAGGTCTACAAAAGGAAATCGAAGTGTATGCAGACCTAACTCAGTTATCAGTTGGTACCCATAAAGTAAAACTACAATATCGGAATATCTCCGAAAAAATAAAAGTAAAAATTGATCCTGCTGAAATTACGGTCGTCATACAGGAAAAAGTAACAAAGGAATTCCCGGTTGAAGTCGATTTTGTCAACCGTGACCAAGTGGCAGAAGGGTATACCATTGGAGATCCAGTGGTCTCACCTCGAGTAGTGAAAATAACTGGAGCTTTAGAGGAAATTGAGAGAGTAGCTATTGTAAAAGCTGTTGTCGATCTTAAGGGAGTAACGAAAGACTTTACACAGGAATCAAGGGTTGCTGTTTATGATAAAAACCAAAATGTATTGTCGGTAACAGTTGAACCAAATGTTGTGGAAATTGCAGTTCCGATTGTCAGTCCAAATAAATCAGTATCCTTTACCCTAAAGCAAAAGGGGAAACTTCCGGATGGATTAAGTTTAGTAAATATCACACCAACGACTAATCAAGTTACGATATATGGTCCGAAGGATGTGATTGACGAAATTTCATCGATTGAGGCTGAAATTGACTTAGATAATATAAGAGAAGACTCCAACATTGATGTGAAGGTTCCGATACCAAAAGGGGTTTTCAAAGTATCCCCTGAAAAAATTGAAGTTGCAGTTGATATTGAAGAAGAGCTATCGGAAACCTTCTCGGATTTATCAATTAGAAGTTTAGGCTTAGGAGACCAATTTGCACTTACTTTTTTAGACCCTGAAGCGGGGACACTTGATTTAGATGTGCAAGGTGCACCAAGTATCTTAGAAGGGACAAGTCCTACAAATTTTGATGTGTTTATTGATGTGACCAATCTCGGGGTTGGTGAGCATGATGTAGATATAGAAATCAAAGGCCCAGACAATGTTACGTGGGCATTACCTCAAGAAAAGGCAAAGATACGAATTACGGAAATGGAAGAGTAATTGGGTATCAGCAAAAGGAGAGATCATTTAAAATGGGAAAATATTTTGGTACAGATGGTGTACGAGGTGTTGCAAATAGTGAACTAACTCCAGAGCTTGCATTTAAGGTTGGAAGATTTGGCGGTTATGTGTTAACAAAGGATAAAGAACGACCAAAGGTAATAATTGGCCGCGATACTCGTATTTCAGGTCATATGCTAGAAGGTGCACTCGTTGCAGGTCTATTATCAATTGGAGCAGAAGTTATGCGTTTAGGTGTTATTTCCACTCCAGGTGTTGCATTTTTAACAAAGGCTCTAGGTGCGGAAGCGGGTGTTATGATTTCTGCTTCACATAATCCAGTACAAGACAATGGGATTAAATTCTTTGGACCAGATGGCTTTAAGCTTTCTGATGAACAGGAAAATGAAATTGAGGCACTTTTAGATTTACCAGAAGATCAACTTCCACGTCCAATTGGGGCTGATTTAGGTCAAGTGAATGATTATTTTGAAGGTGGTCAAAAATATCTTCAATTCCTAAAACAAACAGTGGACGAAGATTTCACTGGAATCCATGTAGCACTGGATTGCGCTAATGGTGCGACATCATCCCTAGCTACGCATTTATTTGCTGACTTGGATGCAGATATTTCGACAATGGGAACATCCCCAAATGGTCTGAATATTAATGATGGTGTAGGTTCTACACATCCTGAAGCCCTTGCTGCCTTTTTGAAAGAAAAAGGAGCAGATGTTGGACTAGCTTTTGATGGTGATGGCGACCGACTCATTGCGATCGATGAAAATGGTGATATTGTTGATGGTGACCAAATCATGTACATATGTGCAAAGTATATGAAAGAACAAGGTCGTTTAAAGCATCAAACTGTTGTATCAACGGTGATGAGTAATTTAGGCTTTTACAAAGCGTTAGAACAAAACGGAATCGAAAGTGTTCAAACAGCGGTGGGTGATCGCTATGTTGTTGAAGAAATGAAGAAGAGTGGATATATTCTAGGTGGAGAACAATCAGGACATATCATTTTCCTTGATTACAATACAACGGGTGACGGACTTTTAACAGGTCTACAATTAGTGAATATCATGAAAAGTACAAAGAAACCTTTATCCCAGCTTGCAAGTGAAATGACAAAGTTCCCGCAGTTGCTAGTGAATGTAAAGGTAACAGATAAATATCATGTAACCGATAATCCAGTCATTAAAGCGGTTATCGAACAGGTTGAAGCTGAAATGAATGGAAATGGTCGTATTTTAGTACGTCCTTCTGGAACCGAGCCATTAGTAAGGGTAATGGCAGAGGCTCCAACTGAAGAGCTTTGTAAAGAATACGTAGACCGTATCGTTTCTGTAGTAAAAACAGAGATGGGAACGGAATAAAAAAATAATATACGTGTTCAAAAAGGAGGGTGAAAAGGACCGCGTCGACAAAAACGCCACGTCCTGTGGCGATGTCGACACTAGCACGTCCTGTACGTCGAAATTTCAAGGCGGCGCGGCTTTGAGTACCAGAGCGTATGCAGTTAATACGTGAGGAATGGAAAAGCAAGCCAACGCAGAAATTCGATGCGTCACTTTAAGCCGACTTTTTGAACTTCATAACATTTTCATTAAAAATATGCAAACTTGACACATATAGGTCCAAGTTTGCATATTTTTTTAGTATACATGGAAAATATATACCATGTTATGATTGACGAGTATGGAGATTATGTTGTATTATTGTTCTTGTTCAATTTTTTGTAAAGGAGGGTTAACAGTAGTAGTTTAATTAAAGCGCCAGAACTAAACCATGAACGGAAGAAATAACAATGCATAGGCTATTGTTATAGGTTTAGTTGACGAGGTGGAGGTTTATCGAAAATTCGGCGGATGCCTCCCGGTTGATATCAATCACGACCGTAAGTCCTTTTCGTCAAAACAGAGGGGTGACTCTCTGCACAAACGAAAGGATATGATTGAGTAAAAGAGATAAATATGGAAAAAAAGGGGCAAGATAGCCCCGTGCTTTCTTGTTCCCTTTTTTAGGGAGGAACTTAATTATGTGCGGAATTGTAGGTTTTATTGGACATCAAGACTCGAAAGAGATTTTATTAAAGGGACTAGAAAAGCTTGAGTATCGCGGCTATGACTCAGCTGGAATTGCAGTTATGAATGATGAAGGTGTTCACGTTTTTAAGGAAAAAGGTCGTATTGCGATTCTTCGTGAGGCTGTAGATCAAAGTATATTTGCTACTGCAGGGATTGGACACACTCGTTGGGCAACACATGGTGTGCCTAGTAGAGTCAATGCCCACCCACATCAGGCATCAACTGGACGATTTACTCTTGTTCATAACGGTGTAATTGAAAATTACAGTCAACTTAAGAGTGAGTATTTACAAAACGTTGAGTTACTAAGTGATACGGATACAGAAGTTGTTGTTCAGCTATTAGAGCAATTTGTGAATCAAGGGATGGAAGTTGAAGAAGCTTTCCGAAAGACATTAAGCCTTCTAAAGGGGTCTTATGCAATTGCAATGCTTGATGAGCAAAACAACGAAACAATCTATGTAGCGAAAAACAAAAGTCCACTTCTTGTAGGTCTTGGCGACAACTTTAATGTTGTAGCAAGTGATGCAATGGCAATGTTACAGGTAACCGATCAATATATCGAGTTAATGGATAAAGAAATTGTCATTGTTAAAAAAGAGTCTGTCACAATTAAAAATTTAGCGGGTGAAACAATCAGCCGTGACCCATATACAGCAGAGCTTGATGCAAGCGATATAGAAAAGGGAACATACCCACACTATATGCTTAAGGAAATTGACGAGCAGCCTTTAGTCATGAGAAAAATTGTTCAAGAATATCAAGCTGAGAGCGGTAAGTTAGCAATTGATCCTTGTATTGTTGAAGCAATGAAGGATGCAGATCGAATCTATATTATCGCTGCAGGAACTAGTTATCATGCTGGTCTTGTTGGGAAACAATTCATTGAAAAAATGGCGCACATTCCTGTAGAGGTTCATATTTCTAGTGAATTCTCATACAATATGCCGTTATTATCGGAGAAACCATTATTTATCTTTATTTCACAAAGTGGTGAAACGGCAGACAGCCGTGCTGTGTTAGTACATGTAAAGGAAATGGGTCACAAGTCTATTACAATTACAAATGTACCTGGTTCCACACTTTCTCGTGAAGCTGATTACACGTTGTTATTACATGCAGGTCCTGAAATTGCAGTTGCTTCAACAAAAGCTTATACAGCACAGTTAGCAGTACTTGCAATCCTTGGGTATGTAACAGCTGAATCAAAGGAGATAAAGGTTGGTATGGACCTTGTCAAAGAACTTGGGATTATTGCAAACAGCATGGAGGCTCTATGTGATGACAAAGAAGTAATGGAAGCTATTGCTTGGGAGTACTTCACAACTACTCGTAACTGCTTCTTCATCGGACGTGCGATGGACTTCTTCGTTGGACTAGAGGGTGCCTTAAAGCTTAAGGAAATCTCCTATATCCAAGCAGAAGGTTTTGCAGGAGGAGAATTAAAGCACGGAACAATTGCCTTAATAGAAGAAGGGACACCGATTATCGCTCTAGCTACTCAAGAGCATGTTAACCTAAGCATTCGAGGAAATGTGAAAGAGGTTGTTGCACGTGGTGCACACCCATGTATCATTTCAATGAAGGGCTTAGAAACAGATGAAGACCGTTATGTGCTTCCAGCAGTTAACGAAATGTTAACACCACTAATCTCTGTTATTCCGTTACAGCTTATCTCTTACTACGCAGCACTACACCGTGACTGTGACGTAGATAAGCCACGTAATTTGGCGAAAAGCGTGACAGTGGAATAAAGATAATACACTGTAAATTTTGGTGTTGAAAGCAAAAAAGTCAGGAACTGACTTGATAGTGTCTCATCAGCCTATTTGTAAAATTATCACTGAAGTAAGACTCAATCCAATTACGGATTGAGTCTTTTTTGTTTTTTAGTTTTGTGTTACTAAAAGATTGGGTAGTTGCTCATTTCCTTGACTTTGAACGACTTAATATAATTAATATGGCACTACCTATATATCCGAATCCAACTGAACCAACCAAGATGTCATAGGCATCCATCACTGTTCCAGGATTTTCAAATACACTATTTTTAATGATCATCATGACGATATAGACAATGATAATGATTCCAAGACCGAGTAGACTTGCCCAAACATATACCTTTGTCGAATGGACTTCCTTGTTTAATACCTTTGGTGATGAAAGGATGAAAATTAATGATGATAAAATAGCAATGATAATCAAGTACTGTATCAATGAAAAGGATAAGTAGTGAACGTTCTCGTGAATAGTGCCTTCCTCAACACCAGCTTCATACATAATATTTGAGGTTAAGAAAAGCAAAATGCTAATCACGATGGCGTAAATCCCACTGAAGTTCCCCAGAGGTCTATTACCGATAGCTTTGCTTCGTAACCAAAATCCATATGTGAAGAATAGGACACTGATAAACATCATAATATACACAGCGCTAACTAACGTCTGATTAGAAACTTCGTCTGAAAATTGATAGGAGATTAATGTTGCGAATGCTGTAAATGCAAAGAATGCCACATTTACGATAAGTAAACTTTTCTTTAGTGTAGACAGTTGGATATCAGATTGTTTTTGTTTTTTCATTGCGACTCTCACTTTCCAAAAATCTAGAATGAGTCTAGTCATCCTCTCTGGAAGGCATTGGATTAACAACTTCCTCCAAAGTGATCACTTTAACCAGCTTAAGTATATCAGAATCATTCGCTATTTTTGTGGTGATTGTCTGTAGTGGCTAGTAATATCCCAGCATCATCTTTTTATTAGTCCTTTTTTTACAACTCTGAATAAAATACATGTAATATTAACTTTAAATGGGGGATGTAATGGGGTTACGAGGGAGAGTAAGTTTAAGTGTTGGTTGGGTAACTTTGTTTCTTATGGGGACTGATTTATTTGTAGTGTCTCCGTTACTACCGTTCATTTCTGAAGCGTATAATGTTAGTTCAGCAATTGCAGGATGGATGGTAACTGTTTTTGCTGTAACATATGCTATTGCAACACCTTTCTTTGGCTGGCTTTCAGATAAAAATGGAAGGAGAGCATTGATTACATTTGGCTTAGTCTTGTTCTTTATTTCTAACATACTAACAGCTTTTGCACCTTCCTTTTTTTTGTTAATTGTTAGTCGAATTTTATCTGGTTTATCGGTTGCTTCAATAACTCCTTTGATATATGCCATCATTGGAGATATTGCCCCACCAAATCGAACAGGGACATGGCTTTCAATTGTTGTTTCAGGGCACTTAACAGCTCTTTGGGCAGGAGCACCAGTTGGTACGTTATTAGAGCACTTTCTTGGTTGGCGTTCAGTATTTGTTGTAATGGCTATTATAGGAGCTATGTTGGCGATAGTAAATTTCAGTACTTGGAAATATACTCTTGAAAGCGATTTAACAAGAAATCCATTAGGCGGAAGTCTGCTAAGAATATTGGGTTCGGTAAGTGTTACAACCTTTTGGGCGATTTCAATGTATGCTCTATATGTTTACTTAGGTGCGTCTCTTTATTCTGAAAATGCATTCTTATCTACAAAAATCGCATTAGCTATTACTTTCTATGGTATCGGAGCTGTTTTAGGGAGTCTTATAAGTGGACAATTAACAGATAGATTTGGAGAAAGGAATATATCAAAAGTTACACTCATTTTCTTGTCTCTCATTTTTATTTGTTTAGGTATATTCTTCTCATCTGGTGATTGGATTTATTTATTCTTGTTCCTATGGGCTTTGGTTGGGTATGCAGGATTTACATCATACCAAGCAAGATTAGCGGTTGAATATCCAAACGAACGAGGTATTGTAATGGCGTGGAATAATACAGCTTTGTATATTGGTATTACTATTGGATCAATGGTAGGTGGTTATGTCATAACGAAATGGGGTTACTCTTACCTTCCGTATGTTTGTAGCATTGCGGCGGTCATCAGTTTTGCTCTTAGCACCCAAAAGGTCGAAGAAACCAAAAAATCAGCTCTTTCAGTAGATACATGAACTTTTGAATGAAGTCTTTTTGTTCAATTAACGAAGCATTATTGTTTACGAAAAAATGTACAAATGGGCTTGGATCTAAAAAGGATTTATCCCCATGTTCATTGAATATCTAAACATGTAAATCAAATATCAAATGGAAGGAAAATTTGGTTGATAGGGTGTGAAAATAAAACTTCCTTTAACTGCTATTATGCTCTGTAAAATTTGCCTAGGTTATTTACAATTATTAATTTAGATGTTCGATTGCATTTGGTATAAGGGATGGAGTGGACAAAAAACATGCAATATGGAATGTACGCAATTTTACTTGTTATTTTTGGATTGATTTTTTGGAGGCGAACAAGAGCTATGGTCCGACCAATTAAAGGCTCGGGCTTACGAATTTTGCTACCGCTGCTCTATATGTCACCTGCCTTATCTGTGGTAATGCAACCTTCCGTTCACTTCACTTCTATAGAAATTGTCGTATCTGTGATATTTGGGACGATCTTATCTCTTCCATTGATTTATACAACTGGATACGAAATTCGAGAGGATGGGAAAATCTATGCAATAAAGAGCATTGGCTTTGTGATTGCTTTAATATCAGTATTTGTTTGCCGACGCTTAGCTAACTACTTTTTACCAGGCATTGATCCTTTGACATTAAACGCTTTATCTATTATTTCACTGTTTGTATATGTTGGGTTATGGAGAATCATAAGTTTTATTAAATTCAAAAAGGTATACAACTCACGTGTAGCTGTGTAATAAATGTGTAGAACCCTTGATAAGACGTTAAGACGTTGACTTGTTTCGGGTCTTCAACCTTTTGATAGAGCTACGGTCCTCAGCAATCAATGAAGGACATGGCGTGTAACGATTTCCCAATAAAAAACACCCCATTGGCTTAATACCTTTCGGGGTGCATGATTTGGGTTATGAAACCTCTTCAAATTGGCTGTTGTATAACTCTGCATAAAAACCATCTTTTACTAATAATTCCTCATGGTTGCCTGCTTCAATGATGTCGCCATCCTTCATTACAAGGATGATATCGGCATTTTTAATCGTCGATAATCGATGGGCAATCACAAACGATGTCTTTCCAACCGTTAGTTTATCCATCGCCTGCTGGATGAGCATTTCCGTCCTAGTGTCTACTGAACTTGTTGCTTCATCCAGGATCAACAATGGCGCTGTTTTCACCATTGCTCTAGCAATCGTTAATAACTGCTTTTGCCCTGCTGACAAACTAGCTTTATCATCCAGAATCGTATCGAAACCTTTCGGTAGAGTTTTAATAAAGTGGTAGAGTCCAACTGCTTTACAAGCTGACTCCAGTTCCTCATCAGTAACTCCCTTGCTGGAATAAATGATATTGTCACGAATGGTTCCCTCAAACAGCCAAGTGTCTTGAAGTACCATACAGAACAATTCATGAAGATTTTCCCTTGTAAGCTGACTAATTGGAACACCGTCAATTAGGATTTCCCCATCATTTACTTCATAGAATCGCATTAATAGATTAACCAAGGTCGTTTTGCCCGCACCAGTAGGACCAACAATCGCAACTTTTTGTCCTGCTTTAACGTTTACTGAGAAGTTTTTTATTACAGGTTGATTCTCGTTATATCCAAACCTTACATTTCGAAACTCTATATCTCCCTTGACTGTTTGAAGGCTTGTTGTCTTTTCACTTTCATCTGCAAGCTCCTTTTCCTCCAAAAATTCAAAAACACGTGCACTCGCAGCAGCTGTTGACTGGAGTTGTGTAGCACCCTGTGCAATTTGAGAAAGTGGCTGTGTGAACAAACGAATATACAACATAAAAGAAACAATCACACCAAAGGAGATATAATCATTCACTGCAAGCGCAGCACCAACGATACAAACAACGACGTAACCAAGGTTCCCTACAAACATCATAAAAGGCATCATCAACCCAGATAGGAATTGGGATTTCCACGCACTATCGTACAATCCAGTGTTGAATTTGTGAAAGGTTTCCTTAGCTGTTTTTTCTCCATTATAGGCTTTAACAACTTGATGTCCTGAATAAATTTCTTCAATATATCCATTTAGCATCCCAAGTTGTTGCTGTTGTTTGACGAAAAAAACTTGGGATTTGGAGATAACAAATGACATTAACCCAAATCCAATAAATGTTGATAATACGGCAGAAATAGCCATAATCCAGTTTGTATAAAACATCATTATTAATGATCCAAAAAACAATGTGAAAGCAGAAGTTAACCCACTAATACTCTGGTTAAGTGTCTGACCTACCAAATCAACATCATTGGTGACACGGCTTAACACATCGCCGGTACTTGTTGAGTCGAAGTATTTTAACGGAAGACGATTCATCTTTTTCGAAAGGTCTCTTCTTAACGCTTTTGAAATACGTTGTGTGACGGTGGCCATAATAAAACCTTGAGAATATTGAAACAAAAACATCAATCCATAAAGGATTAAAATAACGATCGCCACGTCAACAACCTTTTCCATGTCAATGGTCGTCATCATGCCCTCTACGATCGTATCGGTCATATTTCCAAGCAAGTCAGGACCAATGATCGTAAAAATGGCCCCTGCCACGGAAAGAATGACTGCTAGAATGATGGCAGGTACAAACGCTCGTGAATAAACGAATAATTGTTTAAAGCTTTTCATGCTTTGCCCCTTTTCTTGGCCTTCTTGGCGCTTGCGGGAACGTGCTGCTTTCTTCGACTTAAGTTTCGTTTTTTGTTTATCCGCCAATTTCAAGTTCCTCCTTTGACAGTTGCGAGTAGGCAATTTCTTGATAAACCTCACATGTTCTCATGAGCTCATGATGAGTACCAATTCCAACTATCTCTCCTTCATCAAGAACAATAATGCGATCAGCGTCGATGACGGTTCCAATACGTTGTGCAACTATTATGGAGGTTGCATCTTGTATTTCTTTCTTCAGACGTGACCGTAACACCCGATCTGTTTTATAATCTAGCGCCGAGAAAGAATCATCAAATAGGTAGATTTCGGGATTTTTATAGATTGCACGAGCAATGGACAATCTTTGTTTCTGGCCACCTGAAATATTCGTACCACTTTGGGCAATTTGTGCCTCATACTGGTCTTCCATTTTTTCCACAAATTCTTTGCCTTGTGCAATTTCAACAGCTCTCTCGATTTCGTTGTCAGTCTTATTTTCCCCTGTACCAAAGGCTACATTAGAAGCAACGCTGCCGCTGAACAAAATAGCTTTTTGCGAAACATATCCAACCTTATTTCTCAGAGCTTCAAGGCTATATTCCTTAACATTTGTTCCATCTACAAAAATGTCACCTTTCGTTGCGTCGATAAAACGAGGTATCAAGTTTAGGAGAGTACTTTTTCCACTACCTGTTGATCCAATGATGGCCACTGTTTCGCCTCGATGTGCACGAAAGCTTATATTTTTCAAAACATAATCTTCTGCTTCCGGATACTTAAAACTCACATTGCGGAATTCAACTTCTCCTACTCCGTTTGTTTTTTCTGTTAGATTTCCATCTTTGATTTTAATATCAGTATCTAATACCTCATTAATCCGTTTTGCTGAAACTGCAGCACGAGGCATCATAATAAATACCATTGATAACATCATAAAGGACATAATGATTTGCATTGCATAGGAGGAGAAGACCACCATATCGGAAAACAATGATAAGCGATTCGGTACCGAAGCATTGTTAATCAAAATCGCACCTATCCAATAGATGGCAAGGTTCATTCCAGACATCATAAGGCCAATTGAGGGAAATAAGATGGCCATCGTCCTACCGGTGAAAAGATTTGTTTTTGTTAATTCATTATTTGCATCTTCAAATTTCTCTTCTTGATATTCCTCTGCATTATAGGCACGCACAACACGAATACCTGACAAATTCTCTCTTGTCACAAGATTCAATTGGTCAGTCAGAGTTTGAATAATCCGGAATTTAGGCAGTGCGATAAAAACGACAATCGCAATTAATACACACAGGAATGCAACGGCGACTCCTGTTGCAACGGTCCATTCCCAAGACTTGCCCATAATTTTCATAACTGCCCATACCGCCATAATCGGAGCCCGAATGACGATTTGCAATCCCATTATGATTAACATTTGAACCTGCATAATATCATTCGTGGATCGTGTAATTAAGCTTGGTGTAGAAAAAAGATTTACTTCCTCCATTGAAAAAGACAAGTTCTTTTCAAATACCATACCGCGCAATCGTACCGAAAATCCAGCTGCTATCCTTGCCGCTAGAAAAACGGTAACCATCGATGCAAGCATACTACCTATGGCACATAAGATCATGAATGCGCCTTGTGAAAGCACATCGCTAATCTCACTGCCTTCTGTTTGTACAAGCCTAGTGATTTCCGCCATATAATCGGGAATTTTTAAATCAAGCCATACTTGTGTCACGATGAAAACAAGGCTACATAAAACAAGTAACCAATCTGTCTTCTGAAAATATTTAAAGATTTTCAGCATGTGTGGATTCCTCCTAAGGCATAATGTTGAATTATAAAATTTAAAGTACCAATGGGGTATTTTGAATGCTTTGATTCATTTCACTTATCAGCCATGATAAATAATTCTTCGAATGATTCTAGGTGATCTATCCCGTCTTTTTCCATCTTTCCTTTTACTGCTGTAAGTAACAACCTCATGCCTTCCTCCACAGTTTCCTGTTGTGATGGTGTTAATGACTGTAATGCTTCACTAATCGCGTGATTCACTGGTTTTGGTGAAGCTTTTTTTATTACATTCAGTTTCTCGTCACTGATCGTGATTATGACAGACCTTTTATCTTTCGGATTTGGTTTCTTAAGTAATATACCTCTGGCAGACAATCTTTCCACAATATCTGAAACGGTACTTTGAGTCATCCTCAGGTTATGTGTGAGTTGCTTGATGCTCGTCGAGTCATGAAGAAGCACTTGTTTAATGACCTTTAACTGAGGAACAGTGAGACCATGCTCCTCGGCATATTTTTGTATGCTCTTCGCCATATACCGATGTAAAAAATCAATCGATTCCCTTAAAAAATCTGCCCTTTCATCCAAGTTTTTATCTCCCTTCAACATCCATCTTGTGCGATTCATCGCATACGATATATCTTATCAGGTAATAAATCATATAATCATATAAATACCTTGTCAATTCATTTATTAAAATATTTTCAAAAAAAATTACGACCTTAAAAATCCTCCTAACAGTAACTATCGTTGAATAGTATCAATTGAAGTACCCAGTAAATGAAACTTATCGAACATTAAAAACGTAATTATTAATATAAAATTTATTAGAAAGGAGGAATTCGTAAGGCCTACTTGTCAAAACTGTAAAAGAAAGTTGTCTTGGTTTGATTCAATTAAGAAATTACTAACATTTCGTAAAAAAATGATATGTAAACATTGTGGAGAAATTCAATACCAAAGTACAACTTCGAGAAATACTACTTCTTTATTAGTTTTACTCCCCAGTAGCACTCTACCATTTTCAATAATGTTTGATTTATCTCCTATTTCTGTACTACTCTTGGGACTTGCCTTAATGCTTGTGGCTCTGTTTGTAATGCCATTATTACTGAAATTAACTGATAAAGAAGAACCATTATGGTAAAAGGGGACTACAAGGCTGTCATTAAGGGCAGCTTTTTATTTATGTACTAACGAAGCAATTTAGTTGAACAAGAAATACTGTTTTAAATGAGGGTTAGTGCAATTACTGTAAAGAATATATTTTTAATAGCTGTAAGATGGGTATGTATTAGAATATAATTTAGGTGTAAATATCCAAAGTTATACCGATACAAAATGAACATGAGGTTTAAATATGACTACATTTCTTTTATTAATCATCTACTTGGCTTTTATCAGCTTAGGTTTGCCTGATTCTATATTGGGGGCAGCATGGCCCGCAATGCGGCCAGATTTTGGGGCACCACTCGAGACTGCTGGATACCTTTTTATGACAGTTGCAGGTGGTACAATTATCTCCAGTTTAGTGAGCGGAAAGGTACTTAAGCGCTTTGGCACAGGTAAAGTGACAGTTGTCAGTGTCTTAATGACTGCTGCTGCATTGCTAGGATTTTATTTTGCTCCATCTGTTGCTTGGTTACTTGTGTGTGCAATCCCACTTGGGTTAGGAGCAGGAGCAGTTGATGCGGGATTAAATGATTATGTGGCTACTCATTATCAGGCACATCATATGAGTTGGTTACATTGTTTTTGGGGAGTAGGAGCTACACTTGGACCAATCATTATGGCTCAATTTATTT
Organism: Fredinandcohnia aciditolerans; assembly: GCA_003640645.1. GTDB lineage: Bacteria > Bacillota > Bacilli > Bacillales > Bacillaceae_L > Ferdinandcohnia > Ferdinandcohnia aciditolerans. The sequence goes on from QGHH01000019.1 coordinate 17,334, forward strand.
TGGAGGAAAATGCTTGGAGAAGTGGATATCTTGTTATCTCTATTCTTCAGTTTACGTTAGTTATCATCCTGCTCTTTACATTACCTTTATGGAACAGAGTGACAAAAAGCAGCAAAATCACCTTAATTGAAGAGGAGGAAGCTGCAAAAATTACACCTAATGGTGAAGATGTTAAAGACGCAAAACCATTACAGATTAAAGGAGTAAAGCTAGCCCTTGCATCTTTCTTGTTTTATTGTTCAGTTGAAGCGACGGTTGGGCTTTGGGGAAGTAGTTTCTTAGTAAATGTCAAAGATTTAAGCCCGGCAACGGCAGCAAAATGGGTTTCCTTTTACTATGCAGGAATAACACTTGGTAGATTGATAACAGGTTTTATTACCTTTAAAATGACTAACCGTACTCTAATTCAGGTGGGGCAAATAATTGCATTAACAGGTGCCATTATATTGGTAATACCCTTGCCATCTCTTTTCTCACTAATAGGATTTATTATTGTTGGTTTAGGATTAGCGCCAATATTTCCTTGTATGTTACATGAGACACCAACACGTTTCGGAAAACAACATTCTCAGACAATAATGGGCTATCAAATGGCAGTAGCTTATACTGGTACTACATTCATGCCACCACTGCTTGGATTTGTGGCGTCTCAAACAACAATTGGAATCTTCCCAGTATGTGTTGCTATGTTTATATTTGCGATGCTTCTAAGTTCCGAAAAACTTAATAGTCTTTTGAAAAACAAGCATTTACTGATAGCTCGACGGTAATCTATATACCACTCAGGCTGGATCCAAGAATGGGTTCAGCCTGGTTCTATAGGTTTTAATCAATAATAACTAATTCGTTTTTAGAAAAAAGTACCATATTAAGGGAAAAGTAGTTTTAGAGAGCGGGACTGTATCCTAAGAAGCGGGTCTATTGGAGCTCGCTTTTTCTATGTGTAGAAAGTAATAGAAAGATGAAAAAAATAGTAAAATAGTATTACATTTTACATTTTGTAAAATTAACTAGGGTTATTTTTTTACATTACTTCCAATGCAATTGATAACGCTTACATGTTAAGGTTAGTTATATTTAGATTATTATGAAAATTGGTATAAAGGTGAGGTGATATCGATATATAAAAAAATAGCCTCTATTTTAGGGATATATTATTTAATGCACGGATTTTGAAATAAGTTTATTACATATCCACCTAAGCAGAAGTGTTGTGTGTGTTGAAACAAAACTAATGAAAAATGGGGTGTTGGATAATTTGGAAACAAAAGTAGAAAGAACCTATGAACCTTTAGCTAATCCACCATTAACTCTAAAAGGGAAACTATCAGTAATTGGCCCAGGAATTGTTGTTGCCGCAACTGGTGTAGGAGCAGGGGACTTAATTATGGCTTCTATAGCAGGTGTTAATTACGGTTTAATGTTAATGTGGGCAGTCTTCGTAGGAGCATTAATAAAATTTGTTCTAAGTGAAGGGATTGGAAGATTGTATCTAGCGACTGGTACTACATTTCTACAAAGTTGGCATTCGTTAGGATGGGTTGCAACTTCTTATTTTGGAGGGTATGCTATTTTATTTGGGATTATTTATGGTGTCGCAGCACCAACTGTATGTGGTATGGTTTTAGCCGCATTGTTACCTGGTACCCCTGTATGGTTAGGGGCAATTGTATCTTCTATAGCTGGTTTTATATTGGTTTGGTTTGGGAGATATCATTTATTGGAAAAAGTCATGATGGTATTTGTTGGCTTAATGTTTATTACAGTTGTTGGATCGGCAATTATTATTTTGGCTAGTTCAAATGATGTTACGTATCAAGTAATCCCTTCTGTGCCAAAAGGTTCATTTGCGACAATACTCGGATTAATTGGTGGGGTAGGTGGTTCGATTACATTAGCTTGTTATGGGTATTGGTTACAGGCCAAAGGCTGGAGTGGTAAGCGTTGGATGCCAACAATGAGGATAGATAATGGCGTAGCCTATTTAGTTACTGGGATTTTTGCAGTGGCAATAATGATTATTGCAGCTGAATTATTATTCGGAACGGGCACAACAATTAATGGAAACCAGGGACTTCTTGGACTTGCAGATGCTTATGGTGAGAGATTCGGAAATGTAGCACGTTGGATTCTATTGCTAGGATTCTATGGAGCGGTGTTTACATCAGTTTTAGGGCCTTGGCAAGGTATTTCTTATCTTTTTGCCGACTTTGTACGAATAGTACGAAATGGTGGAAAGAAGAATAACGATTTAAATCAACCAATCTCTGAAAAAGACCCCGCTTATCGCGCGTACCTTGTTTGGATGACATTCCCGCCTATGTTACTTTTGTTATTTAACGAGCCTGTTGCAATTGTTTTTATCTACGGCATTCTTGGATCCATATTTATGCCCGCACTTTCATTAGGCCTATTATATTTATTAAACTCTAAAAAAATTGATCCTGTTTATCGTAATGGAAATGCTACTAATCTATTTTTAGTACTTATTATTTTACTCTTTGTATACCTTGGTGGTAGTGAACTCGTGGATATGCTCTTTTAGCTTATCTCATCAAAATGTTATTCCTTCCTTTCACACAAAAAAAGCAAGGGGAGTGCCCCTTGCTTCTTTTTATATTACACGTGCTGAAATGATTCCGTTAATTTGCTTGATTCTTTCTAATATGCTAGGAACGATTTCCCCATTTACTTCATTATCAATGTCAATCATCGTATAGGCATATTCTCCACGGCTACGGTTGACCATGTCTGCGATGTTTAACTCATAGATAGAGATAGCCGATGTGATTTGACCCACCATGTTTGGTACATTTTTATGAAAAGCTGTTACCCGTGTTTTTCCTGTATAAGGAAGAGATGCGTTTGGAAAGTTTACAGAGTTCTTAATGTTTCCAGTTTCTAAGTATTCCTTCGTCTGACGAGCTGCCATAATCGCACAGTTTTCCTCTGATTCGTTTGTAGAAGCACCAAGGTGTGGAGTGCAAATGGTATTTTTCATTTTTAACACATTTTCATTAGGAAAGTCTGTCATATACTTTCCAACGATACCATCTTCAAGTGCCACTGCCATATCGATTTCGTTAACAAGTTCTCCGCGTGAGAAGTTAATAATATGAACGCCTGGCTTCATAATGCTGAATGTCTGTTTATTAAACATTTCTTTAGTGTCTTTGGTTAAAGGTACATGAACGGTAATATAGTCAGACTCAGCAAAAAGCTGTTCAAGTGACATGGCACGCTGAACATTACGTGATAAGTTCCAAGCCGTATCAACTGAGATAAAAGGGTCAAACCCGATAACATCCATATCTAAATCAAGAGCATCGTTTGCAACAAGTGCACCGATTGCACCTAAACCGATAACTCCGAGTGTTTTACCCTTGATTTCTTTCCCAACGAATTGCTTTTTCCCTTTTTCAACAAGCTGAGGTATTTGCTCACCTTTATCTTCTAATGTCTTTGTCCAAGCAATCCCTGAAAAAACATTACGGGATGTAGCCATTAATGCAGTTAAAACCATTTCTTTTACTGCGTTTGCATTTGCACCTGGTGTATTGAAAACTACAATACCTTTCTCCGTGCATTTTTGGATGGGGATATTGTTAACACCAACACCAGCTCGTGCAATTGCTTTTAAGTTATCGCCAAACTCAAGGTCATGCATATCGAAGCTACGAACAACAATTGCATCTGGGTTCTCACTTTGATCATCAATTACAAAACGGTCATTTTTGAACACCTTTAGCCCGCTTTCAGCAATATTATTTAATGTTTTAACCGTTTTAACCTGATTTTCAATCAGTGTGCTCATCTCGACTACCTCACTTTTGATTTAAATTTTAGTGACAAACTATTAGTATACAAATTTATGAATCTGGTCTGCTTATATTTGGTGGTTCGCCTAAAGATAAACAGAAAGAGGCAAGGGACTTTCCCTTACCTCTGCCCAGGCGAACGGCTCCGACACTATATGCTCCCTCGCGGTTTATCCGCGTGCGCCAGTCACATATAGCCTTTTTGATTTGTAAGTATGATACCAAGTTTTTTGATATATTTCAAGTTTTAATTAATTAAAATTTTTAGACGATGGACTTGCGAATGCTTCATGCGCAAGTATATTTAATAACCCGCTAGAAGTATCACATTTGAACGGTTAATCTTTCTTCAAACGCGATGCCAAACTATTGCCTAGTGATTGCAGTCCTTGTACTAAGATTATAAGTAATATGACGGTTATATACATAACGTCCACTTCATAACGAAGGTGGCCGTAGCGGTATGCGAGATCTCCTAGTCCACCTCCGCCAACTAACCCTGCCATTGCCGATGCACCAATTAGACCGATGGTCGCAATGGTTAAACCAAGAATAATGGATGAACGGGATTCTCTTACAAGCACATGCCATATGATGTGCCGTGTTTTTATTCCCATTGCTTCATAAGCTTCCAATACTCCACGGTCAACTTCTAATAGAGCTGTTTCCATTAATCTGGCAATGTATGGAGCTGTATACACAACTAATGGAACAATTACACCTTTAACGCCAATTGATGTCCCAACAATTAGCTTTGTAAAAGGAAGGATAAAGAACAATAAGATGATAAATGGGACAGAACGAATAATATTTATAATGGCGTTTAAAATTTGATATACATACTTATTAGCTAAGGCCTTTTCTGGTCTTGTTAAAACAAGCAATATTCCCAATGGCAGACCAATTAATACGGAAATCCCTAGCGCAATTCCAACCATTTGAAAGGTTTGGAGAGTAGCTTCCCAAAGATCACTTCCCCAAAGCTCAAGAAATTCTTCTATTCTTGTTTTCACTTACTCTCACTCCTTCCACATGTACTTGTTGTTGTTCTAAGAAGTTTAGGGCACTTTCAATCTCAGCCGTGTCACCCTTTAAGTGAATCAAAAGCTGTCCAAAGTTTTCTTCCTTTAAGCGGGTGATGCTTCCCGATAAGATGTTTGGATAAACATCAAATTTCTTACTAACTAAAGCTAATGCAGGTTCACCTGAAGATTCTCCAAAGAAGGAAAGGGTGACTACTTGGCCAGTTTCATTTAAAGTAGCTAGTATTTCATCCGGTATCTTATGTGAAAATAAACTATTAACAAATCTTTTTGTTGTATGATGCTGCGGGGAAGTGAAAATCTCTCTCGTTGTTCCTTCTTCAATAACTTCTCCATCTTCCATAACAGCAACCCGATCACATATACGTTGGATGACATTCATCTCATGAGTAATAAGTAAAATGGTGATCCCTAGTTCTTTGTTAATTTTTAATAATAATTCCAAAATTGCTTCTGTTGTATCTGGATCAAGAGCACTTGTCGCCTCATCACTCAAAAGAATCTCTGGTTCATGGGCTAATGCACGTGCAATCGCTACTCTTTGCTTTTGTCCACCTGATAGCTCAGAAGGGTAGGCATGATGCTTTTCCTCGAGGCCAACAATATTTAAATATTTTGTAACCCGGGCCTCGACTTCCTGCTTACCTAAGCCAGTAAGTTTTAATGGAAGTGCAATGTTTTCATATACGGTTGCTGTTTTTAAAAGATTAAAGCCTTGGAAAATCATCCCGATTTGTCCCCGTGCTTCACGGAGTTTTCCATTTGAGAGCTTTGTCAAATCTACATTATTTACGATTACAGAACCTGAATCAGGCTTTTCTAAAAGATTCACACTTCGGATAAGGGTACTTTTCCCTGCACCGCTGTAACCAATCACACCATATATCTCCCCCTTTTTTACAGAAATGGAAACATTCTTTAACGCGTGAATTGAACCTTGTTTAGCTGTAAAAGTCTTTGAGATTCCCACTAGTTCAATCATTTGTAAAACTCCCTTCCGAGCTGGTATACACCTTCACTTTTTTAATAATGATTTGCAGTTGGCGTTTAAAGGAGGACGCAGTATAAAAAGGGTTACCACGTCCTCCTGTAGCTTTTTTTACCAAGATGGAATAACAGATCCTTTGAATTCTTCTTCAACGAATTTAGCAATTTCCTCACTGCGATAAATATCCGCTAATTTCGTTAAAACTTCATCATCTTTGTTTTCAGTTCTTACTGCAGCATGGTTCACATATGGAGAATCCTTAGGTTCAATAAATATGGCATCCTCGGATGGTGTAAAACCTGCTTCAATAGCAAAGTTCGTATTTATAGCTGCTGCATCAAGTTCTTCCAGTTGACGTGCGATTTGTGCAGAGTCAAGTTCAATGAACTCATAATTATTTTTATTTTCCACAATATCCTTTACAGTTGAATTGATTCCAGTATCTGGATTCAGTTTAATAAATCCAGCTTTTTCAAATAGAAGTAGTGCACGTCCGCTGTTTGTAGGGTCACTAGGTAGTCCAATTTTAGCACCGTCTTTTAGCTCTGAAACATCCTTCACCTTTAATGAATAAACACCCATTGGGAATGTAACAGTATCAAACGATTTTATAAGGTCCAAATTACGGTCTTCTTTAAATGCATTAAAGTACGGCTCAGTTTGGAAGATGTTTAAATCAAGCTCTTCTTCATCCAAAGCAATATTTGGCATAACATAGTCGGTAAAGACTTTTATTTCAATATTTAGGTTTTCTTTTTCAGCAAGTTCTTTTACCTTTTCAAGAATTTGTTCGTGAGGGCCTGCAGTTACACCAATAACCAGCTTTTCGTCACTATATAAACCTTCTGCTTTTTCGTCCTTTGAACCACTTGAACTACTTTCACCACAGGCTGCAAGAACCGAGATAACTAAAACTAATAAACTAGCTAATAACCACTTTTTCATGTTTATTCCTCTTTTCGTATTATGTTAATATTATGGCGTGTATTTTTACTTATTCTGTTTCTATCAATTGACTCTAGAGAAAGTAAGATTTTCCACCTTACTTATTGCTGATAATAGTGCATCCTTTGAAATAGTTATATCCATAAAATGAATAGATTCTTGTGGGAGAGTTGCCTTTTTAATTATTGCTTCCAAAAGAGTTTTGTTTTCCGGATCAATATTTAAGTCTTTTAAATTTACTGGAAGTCCCCATTCATGATAATAGCTTGATAGTCTTAAAAGCTCTTGTTCTTTATTTTCTAGAGCTAGCTGGACCAGAGTTCCATATGCAACAAGCTCACCATGTAAAAAGTTTTTAGCTTGGTTTGCTTCAGTAAGGCCATTATGAATGGAATGTGCTCCTGCTACTCTTCCTGCCTTTCCACCGAAGCCACCGACCATACCACCAGTCATAATAATGGCCTCAATTACTCTAACCAGTTCATCAGAGACACTTCCTTCAGAGGCAGATTGAATAGCTGCTGTGGCATCCTGTAGTAGAACATCTCTGCAAATAGATGCTGAGAACTTTGAAACCTTTAGCCAAACCGGTAGCTCTTGATTTTTGAAAAACGCAGAAATTAATGCCTCTGCTTCGTAATACTTCGCTAGTGTATCACCAATTCCTGCTCGTAGGTACTTTACTGGAGCTAAGGCAATAACAGCAGGCTCAATAAGTACTAAAGTATTGGCAAGAGGGAATTCAGTATAGTGTGTAAAAACTCCATTTTGGTCATAAAACACACTAAGTGGAGTCCATGCCGCACATGTGGATGCAATACTTGGAATCAATATTGATTTTATACCTGCATTAATTGCTGAAGCCTTCGCAGTGTCTAGTGCAGTTCCGCCTCCGATGCCAATAACTGCATCAACTGAGTTTACTGATAGCTGATTAGTAATACTTTCAACCTTTTCTATAGTGCAGTGACCCTCAATGAAAGTAAAGCTCGAAATAGGGGAATTGGTTATTTTCTCAGGCAAATAGGTGGATACTGCATTCCAGGCCTTCTTACCGCATACTATATGAATTTTTTGAACCTTTAACTCAGATAAAAGGGTTTCTAGTTCCTTAAGGATCCCTTCACCAATTCTAAAATGACCGGGTGCTCCTTTTACTGTTTGTGTTGACATATAATTCATCCCTCCATTCTTTTAAGTAATTTACCAGATAATAAAAAATGCCTCTCATAAAGAGAGGCATGGATATACTTTAGAAGTAGCACCTCTCTCATTTTTCAAAATACATTGTATTTTGCAGGATTTAGCACCTGTTCATGTCTTCGTGTAACATGAATGGTTGCCGGGCTTCACAGGGCCAGTCCCTCAGCCGCTCTTAATAAGAGATTGTTATGAAATTTATTATTTAGATATTAAACTTGTTTAAAAGGTAAGTCAATCTTTTTTTTCTAAATTGTCAAAATTCCAATTGACTACCCCATTTTTAAGTAGTAGGGTAATTACAATAAATATGGAAAGAAGGCTTTATACAATGAATATATCAAAAGTGAAAGATGCGTACATAGAGAATATTGTGAAGGATGAATATTTTCCGGTCTCCTATGTGGAATTAGAGGAGGAGGCAAAAAAGAAAATGTCTGCTGGAGGCTTTGGGTATGTTCGTTCAGGAGCAGGTGGCGAAGTGACCTTGAGGCAAAACCAAGAAACATTTAACAAGTATTCCATAGTACCAAGGATTTTACGGGATGTATCAAATATTGATACAAGCATCACCTTGTTCGGAAAAACATACCCCCATCCTTTTTTACTTGCCCCGGTTGGAATGTTAAAGCTGGCACATGAAGAGGCAGAATTGGCAGTGTCAAAAGCAGCCGCTGCTTGTCATGTGCCTTTTGTCCAAAGCACCGTTTCAAGTTATTCGATTGAAGATGTAGCAAAGGTATCCGGTAATAGCTCAAAATGGTTTCAACTTTATTGGTCAAATAATAAGGAGATTTCCTTTAATATGGTTAAACGAGCAGAGGAGGCGGGTTACGAAGCAATTGTTTTAACTGTTGATACAGTTATGATGGGCTGGAGAGAAGAAGATATGAAGAATCGTTTTTCACCATTAAAGCTTGGGGTAGGGAAAGCGAATTATGAACAGGATTCGGTATTCTTATCCTCTCTAGATAGTCAAGATTTAGAGTCTATTATTCAAGGAATCTTAGATAATATTCACCATCCTTCACTTAACTGGACTCATGTCGCTGAATTAAAGGAACGGACCTCATTGCCAATTTTAATAAAGGGGATTCTTAGTTCGGATGATGCGAGACTTGCGGTTAAAAATGGTGTAGATGGAGTTATTGTTTCCAATCATGGAGGTAGGCAGCTTGATGGTGTGATTTCAGCCATTGATGCATTGCCACTTATAGTGGAAGAGGTAAAGGGTGAAATTCCTGTCTTATTTGATAGTGGAATTCGACGAGGTTCTGATATTGTTAAGGCACTTGCGTTAGGGGCGGATGCGGTCTTTATTGGCAGACCGTTTGTATATGGACTTGCAGCTGCAGGACAGAAAGGTGTAGAGAAGGTGCTTGGCAACTTTATTCAAGATACAAAGGTTTCCATCGCATTGGCTGGTGCATCTAGTGTAAAAGACCTTAAAACACTCAGACTAATTAAATCATAATTTTGGAAGTTGCTAGAGTGAGAATAACATTGGGTTTAATGAAGACGTTTAGTCCACCGTACTGAGTTAAATAGGTCTTCATAAGGCGTAATGAAGGGAGCTTTGTCTGCGATTCCCGGCAGAAGAGGTCTTCATCGATGCCATGAAGACCATTTTATCCCCAATGCCAATCTGTTTTGTCATTCAAACTATTAAAATATATTCAGTCCCATTTACACCGTTTAGCCTGTTACAGATTAGACCAAAAAACTTCTCGTGTAAAACCCGGTGGAATCTAAATATTTGGCCCGTAAACACGGCTTTCAATTGATTTGGATTCACCGTTTAGTCGTTTTGCTAATGTTTCTTTCCAATTCGCTGCAAGGTATTTGCAGGCTTCAAGTTTGGCTGCTGCATCCATATCATCTTTCCTTTCATGCATGACTTCATTGCAACTAGCAATGGTCCATTCAGGGTATGGGCGTTCTTTTAACTTAATTTTATCTTGTTCTTTAACAATGCCTTCTTTGATAACGCGGAAGTACCATCCGGTTCGACCACTTTTTTGAATTCGTAGTGCAAAATCTAGTATTTTAAAGCGACGGGCAGGCTTCCAGCACGGCTGACGTGGTTGTGAAACTTGAACCAAAGCCTCACCAACCTCATAAATATCCCCGATGCAAACATTGAATTCATCAAGACCCACAATTGAGAAATTTTCTCCCATTGCTCCTGCGACAATTTGATCATTATTTAATTCACTTTGCCATTTTTCATAATGGATTGCTGCATAGGAAAGAACGGCTTTTTCAGGTCCGCCGTGATTTTTTAAATCAGCTTGACCATCCCCGGTTAGACCTTCTTTACCAAGCATTACCGGATAATGAATGGGCTCTTTAAAAATACCACTTGTCCATTCTTTATCCATGAGCTTTTTCGCATTTGGGTCACCCATTGTTTTGGGTTTGCCAATAAATAATTGGTTTATGTATGGTTGGTTTTCCATTTCGCTATCACCTCTGGTTTTAGTTTACCATGGTTGAAGAGAGGAATCTGTCCAATTATGGCTTAAAGTGTTGGATACTGAAGAGATATTTACTACTTTCTTTTAATTCAAACTATTGAAACGGATAGAGGGGCGCTATACTATTAAATTAATAGTTTCTAATGGTTGTTTTAAATTGAGGAGGGTAACCATGGATAAGAAAAGAATCATTATGTTAAGTACAGGAGGGACAATTGCCAGTAAACGAAATCCAGTAACGGGGCTATTAACAGCGGGTGTGATGTCTGGTGAAGAACTATCTGAAATGTGTGATCTCCCTTCATATATAGATGTTGATGTGCTGTCTGTCTTTCAAATACCTAGTAATCATATGACCTTTGGTCATTTAATTACCTTGAAGGAAAAAATTGAAGAAGTCTTTGAAAATCCAGATATAGATGGAGTCGTAGTCACTCATGGGACTGATACATTAGAAGAAACGGCATATTTCTTAGATTTAGTTATTGCTGATGAAAGGCCTATTGTGATCACTGGATCACAGCGGGGGCCTCAAGTGAATGGAACGGATGCTTTTGTTAACTTGCGCCAATCCATTCTTTTAGCTGCATATCCAGAATGTAGGGGTCTTGGAACGGTTGCTTTATTTAATGAGAGAATATTCTCCGGGCGATACATCAAGAAAAAACATGCATCAAACGTAGATGGATTTACGTCTTTTGGCTTCGGTTACCTAGGAATTGTGGATCAAGATACAATCTTTATTTATCAAAAACCTGTAAAACGAGAAACATATACTTTGAAAACCTCATTACCTTCTGTTGAGCTCGTAAAAACCTCGCTTGGCTCGGATGGTAAATTTATAGATTGTGCGGCTGATCATGGGGCTAAAGGAATTATTGTAGAAGCTCCTGGTAGAGGTCATGCACCACCATATATCCTAGAAAGTGTAAAAAGGGCGGTTGAAAAAGGAATATATGTCCTTCTCACAACAAGTGCTGAGGAAGGGGAAGTAAAGACGGTTTACGACTTCCCAGGAAGTGCCTGGTCCTTACAAAATACGGGGGTCCTTTTAGCTGGTGATTATGACAGCAAAAAGGCACGAATTAAATTAGCAGTTCTGATAGCTGCGGGCGTTAAAGAAATAAGTGAAGGTCATTTTCATCATTAAATTCTTAGAAGAGGATAGGTTCATTTGTAATTTGTGAAATTTGCAAAGACGGTGGACCTGTCCTTTTTGTCGGTTTTAGTAGTAGTTTGTAACATTTTGGGACGAGGGACCTGTCCCCCTGTCCCACTAACTGGCAAATTATTGGCTCAGGCATGTTTTAAACGGATAGAAGGTGGTTTGATGTGATTAGCTCGGTTTGGTAGCGTTTACACTCACTAATTGAATCATATGCATATGACTTTCCGAGATACCCTTGATAATGGTTTTTAAGATGTTACGATAAATACATTCTTAAATTTTTACCACAAGGGAGACATTTGATGTTACATGAAAAAACAATCGCCTTTATAGGGGCAGGTTCTATGGCAGAGGCAATGATTTCAGGAATTGTTGCGGCTAGAAAAGTTCCTTCGAATCAGATTTTTGTTACCAACCGTTCGAATACAGCACGACTACAACAGCTTGAAGAAAATTATTATATTAAAGGTTTAACAAGCAAACATCTAAACCTACAAAATATCGATATAATCGTCCTCGCAATGAAACCTAAAGATGCAGAAGTTGCACTACAGTCCATCAAAGATTCACTTCAACCAAACCAACTCGTTTTATCCGTACTAGCGGGTATTACCACAACTTACATGGAGCAGCATTTACCAGCGGGACAACAGGTGATTCGTGTGATGCCGAATACCTCTAGCATGATTGGAGAGTCTGCAACAGCCATTTCGGCCGGTTCCTCGACTACTACGGAAAATATGATACTAGCTAAAGACCTGCTTGAATCGATTGGAGAAGTTTACGAGATTCCAGAGGACCAAATGGATGTGTTTACAGGAGTAGCGGGTAGTGGACCTGCCTATATTTATTACCTAATGGAGCATATGGAAGCAACAGTGAAAAAAGCAGGATTACAAGAAAAAGTGACAAGAGAAATTATTGCTCAAACAATTGTAGGGGCAGCAAAAATGATCCAGCAACAGAATGAGACACCGACCACATTACGGGAAAATGTGACTTCCCCAAATGGAACAACAGCTGCAGGGTTAGCAGCTCTGGAAAACAACGGTGCCGGTATGGCGATCTCACAAGCTATTAAACATGCGGCAAAGCGTTCCAAGGAAATCAGTTCACAGCTTGAAGGCACTACTGAGAAAAAAGTTCAAGCTGTTTAACATAAGCATAAAACTCTTTTACGGGCGATAAGCGCTTGTAAAATAGCGGGTTCAAAATGGAGGGTAAAAAGGACCGCGTCGACAAAAATGCCACGTCCTGTGGCATTGTCGACACTAGCACATCCTGTGCGTCGAAATTTCAAGGCGGTGCATCTTTGAGTACCGGAGCGAGGTAACTGCTTGAGTTAACTCCCTTGCAGCCTTGCGCTGAGGAATTGACTTCGTGAATAGACTAGTAGACGCAAGCGCATAGCCTGGTTATTCACTCTATTCTCAAAGCAATGTACGCAGAAATTTGAAGTGTCATTTTTGGCCGACTTTTTGAACATCCTTTAAAAGTATTATCGTCCGGCAATCAAAAGCTAAAAACAAAACAGATAAGGATTGATCGGATGTCCATAGAAAAAAGAGTCGTTATAAAGGTCGGAAGTAGCTCGTTAACGAGCCGTCATGGAGAAATTAGTAAGATAAAACTAGAAAAATTGACGAATGAAATTGCTGAGCTGAAGGATGCAGGGCACGAGGTAGTTCTAGTATCATCAGGGGCCGTCGCTGCTGGGTATAGAAAGCTCGGCTGTCTTAAACGCCCAGATTCATTGTCAGAAAAACAAGCAGCTGCATCGATTGGTCAAGGATTATTAATGGAGTCCTATTCTCATCTCTTTTTATCACACGGCTATGTGGCTTCGCAAATTTTGATTTTAAGAAGCGACTTTTTGGATGAATCACGTTATCAAAACGTTCGCAACACGTTGAATGTTTTATTAGACCGGGGGATTATTCCAATCGTTAATGAAAATGACACGCTTTCGACAGAGCGTTTGAACTTTGGTGATAATGACACATTGGCGGCTAAAGTTGCTGGATTAGTGGATGCTGACCAACTGGTCATTTTATCTGATATAGATGGTTTATATGATAAAAACCCAACTGCACATGAGGATGCTAAGTTAATAGAGCAAGTGTCTGAAATTACGGATGAAATCGAGAATGCTGCGGGTGGTTCTGGAAGTACTGTTGGTACAGGTGGCATGAAGTCTAAAATCGAAGCCGTGAAAATTGCAATGGCGTCTGGGATTTCAACCTTTTTAGGAAATGCAAATAAAGAAAATATCATCGTGGATGCCGTGGAAGAAAAGGCGACCGGTACGTATTTTAATTGTAAAAAATCTATGACAATACTTAATCAAAAGAAAAAGTGGATTGCCTTTCACTCAGGATCCAAGGGAGAAATAATCATCAATGCCGATGCAATAGAGAGAATTGTGGAGAATCGGAAGAGCTTGCGGCTAAAGGAGATTCTTCAAGTCGAGGGTAGGTTTGAAAAAGGCGCTGTTGTCCGTGTAGTGGATACGGGCGAAGAAGAAATTGCTAGAGGTTTGGTGAAAATCTCTTCAGATGAGTTAGAACGGATGCTACGGTCTCAAAGAGATCAAGTAATCGATTCTACTGTCATTATGGAAATGGGAGATTTTGTTTGTCATATTGATGCACCGATTACAATTGGAGTTTGACTTATTCAGTAGGTAACCCGACTGAATAAGTTATAGCCTCCGGCGGATGCCACAGATTTTTAGAGGTAGTTTTTCGAGCAGGCTCGAAGGCGCATTTGATTAAAGGAGGAATTAGGTGACTTTAGTAAAGGAAAATGTAGATATTAGAAATCAAGCACGTGAAGCAAAAAAAGCTGCCAAACAAGTGAGTATTCTATCAACTGACGATAAAAATAGAGCATTGTATATAATAGCTGAACATTTGGAAGCAAGCTTTGAAACCATCTTAGAAGCTAATAAGGTTGATTTGCAAAAAGGTAAAGTGGCCAGATATACGCCAGCATTCATGGATCGGCTAACACTTTCAAAAGAACGTATTTTTGATTTTGCAGAGGGGCTTCGACAGGTTGCTGCTTTGGAGGACCCGACAGACCAAGTCATCTCAGATTGGACATTAGAAAACGGCCTGCTGGTGAAAAAAGTAACGGTACCTTTGGGTGTTATCGGAATGATATATGAGGCACGACCAAATGTAACGGTTGATGCAACTGGGCTCGCGTTGAAATCAGGAAATGCAATTATCTTAAAAGGCGGTTCATCAGCAATTCACACAAATAAAGCAATCGTAGAGGTTATTCAATATGCGCTAGAGCATACGATGATACCAAGGGAAGCTGTTCAATTTATTGCAAGTACGGATCGAGAAGCTACCGGGCAGCTATTTACGATGAAGGAATATATTGATGTCCTTATTCCACGCGGCGGGGCTTCTTTGATTCAAACGGTTGTTAAACAAGCGACAGTTCCTGTACTCGAAACAGGTGTTGGAAATTGCCATGTCTATATTGACTCTGAAGCTGATGTAAACAAAGCGTTACCTATCCTTGTGAATGCAAAAACGGATCGCCCGGCTGTTTGTAATGCTGCGGAAACAGTCCTTATACATAAGGACTGGTTGCTAAAACATAAGGATGCGCTTGTGAAAACATTACAGGAACATTCTATTACAGTGCATGGGGATGAGCAGTCACTATCAATTATCCCAAATGCAATCCCCGCAGGTGAAGAGGATTGGGCAAATGAATACTTAAGTTTGGATATTGCGATGAAGATTGTTGAAGATGTGCACGAAGCAATTGACCATATTGAAAAATATGGGACAAAGCACTCAGAGGCAGTTATTACAGAAAATCAAGAAGTAGCAGATGTGTTCATGAAACTTGTCGACGCATCTTCTCTTTATCATAATGCTTCAACTCGATTTACAGATGGTGGAGTCCTAGGGTTTGGTGCTGAGATTGGCATATCAACTCAAAAGCTTCATGCACGTGGGCCGATGGGACTACCAGCACTAACAACAGTAAAATTCTTAATGACCGGAAATGGACAAATAAGATAATAAAGAAACACGGCAGAATGAATAGGATTCTGCCGTGTTTTTTGGTGAAAGGGATAAATTTATTGTTTCTTAAAATGGGAACTGAGTATGTGTGAGATCCATTTACAATGTGGATTGTTCCGAACGTTTAACAAGAGTCCGTTTATAATCGCAGGGCTATATGTTCGTTTATTCACCTGTTCTTGCAAGAGCAGCAGGGATTCCTTTTCAATTGAATCTTCCATTTCTTTTACTTTCTCCTCAAGTAACGAAATCAATTGTTCCTTTGTGATCTCACCCTGTCCGGATGATTCCATAAGTTCTTTTTTTAGAAAAGGAAGGGTCATGCCATGAGCTAATAAATCTGTTTTTTCCACTAGGGACTGACAAAGGAGGTCAATATCCAGTGGAACAAGCTGATACAGAAAGAGCTCCGAATACATTCTCATAAAACCTTTTATACTATAGAGTAGATCATATTTTATATGCTCTGCTTTTTCTCCATAAATGCGGTCAATCATCAAAAGAATCACTGTATTACCTAGTTTGTCATAATAATGCATTTTAAGAATTAATTTTTCGTTAAGAGACTGGGTATACTCTTTCATTAAGATATTCGCAAAATGTGAGTGTTCTTTAAATGATTGGAAGCTTACATAATAATATTCAAACAGAAGATTTTCTGTATCTTTTTTGTTTCTGACTAAATGGTCAATATTAGCAAAAATTTGTTCCATAAACTGGTCGATAAGGGCGATGATTAATTCATCTTTTGACTTGAAAGAGAGGTAGAAAGCTCCCTTTGAAATCCCACACTGATCAGTTATTTGCTGTACGGATGTTGCCTCAAAACCTTGCTTTGCGAAAAGCTCTAGCGCCTTTTCCATTATTAGTTGTTTTTTCACCATTTCGTGGTTCTCTCCCGTTTTCTTTCATTGACAAATGACTGATTGGTCATTATTATAAATAAATGGGTTTAATAAGTCAATCTAGGGTAGGTGTAAGTGTGAGAGGTATAGCCAACTTTGTATTAAAAAACAAACTAGCAGTTTGGTTATTAACAATTATTATAACGGTATCTGGAATTTATTCAGGTACACAAATGAAGACAGAAACGATTCCTGATATATCCATTCCGTTCCTAATGGTTATGGATGTATATCCTGGTGCAACTCCCGAACAGGTGATGGAAGATGTCTCAATGCCAATTGAAAAAGCGGTCGAGGGACTTGATGGGGTTAAATCCGTTTATTCCAATTCTTATTCGAACATGGCTAATATTCAAGTTGAATATGAGTATGGCGAGGATATGGACGAGGCAAAGCGTGCCCTTCAATCTGCGTTAGACGCAGTTACATTGCCAGAAGCTGCACAAGAGCCTGTTATTACAGCCATTAGCATGAATATGATGCCGGTTGTGGCATTAAGTGTAAGTAGTAAAACAGAAGATATTGTGGAATTAACATCAACAGTTGAAGATGTTTTACTTCCAAAGATTGAAAAGCTTGATGGGGTTGGTTCGGCAACGATCACAGGTCAGCATATTGAAGAAGTACAACTTACTTATAATACTGAAAAAATGGCTGAGCTTGACTTAACAGAGGACTCAGTCAAACAGATGATTCAAGCAAGTGATATGTCAGTATCACTGGGACTTTTTGAATTTAAAGAAGGTGAACAAGCTGTTGCGATTGACGGAAAGTTCATGACAGCAGATGAGTTAAAGGAAATGTTAATTCCTGTTACACCTACTGAAAATAATCCACAGCCATTCGTGAAGCTTAGTGATATTGCTACAATTGAAGAAGTTGGACGCGTTCAATCCGTATCTCGTACGAACGGAAAAGACGCTATTGCCATTCAAATTGTTAAAGAGCAACGAGCAAACACAGTGGATGTGGTAAATGAAGTAAAGGATCTTATTGAAGACGAGCAGGAAAGAATTGAAGGTCTCGTTATCGATGTTTCACTAGACCAAGGAGAGCCAATTGAAAAATCAGTTGCAACAATGGTAGAAAAAGCACTATTTGGTGGTTTAATCGCGGTCTTAATAATTCTACTATTCCTTCGTAATTTTAGATCAACAATTATTTCAATTGTATCCATTCCGGTTTCTATTTTTATGGCATTAATGTTACTGAAGTGGATGGATATTACATTGAACTTAATGACACTAGGAGCAGTTACGGTTGCAATCGGACGTGTAATTGATGACTCCATTGTCGTTGTTGAAAATATTTATCGAAGACTACATTTAAAAGAAGAAAAGCTAAATGGCCGTGCCTTAATTCGTGAAGCAACACTTGAAATGTTCAAGCCAATCCTTTCCTCCACGTTAGTTACGGTTGCAGTATTTGCACCGTTAATTTTTGTAGGTGGTATGGTTGGAGAATTGTTCATGCCGTTCGCATTAACAATGACTTTTGCTTTAGGTGCTTCTTTGTTAGTTGCGATTACAATCGTTCCTGCTTTATCACATACTTTGTTTAAGAAACAGCTCTATGTTGAAAAAACAGAGTCAAAGCATAAAGAAGTAGGTAAGCTTGCAAATTGGTATAAAGGTATTTTAAATTGGTCGCTAAATCATAAAATTATTGTGTCAGTACTGTCAATATTATTATTAGTCGGTAGCTTAGCATTAACACCGCTTATTGGTTTTAGTTTTATGGGTAGTGAAGAAGAAAAGGTCATGTATCTAACTTACACGCCAGGAACTGGTGAGTTAAAAGATGAAACCTTGGATAATGTTGCAACAGTTGAAGAAGAGTTATTAAAACGAGAAGATATTGATATTCTTCAGGTTTCTGTAACAGAAAGCGGCGACCCAATGGCCGCAATGATGGGAGGCGGCGGTGACGGTGCGCTCATGTACCTCATTTTCGATCCGGAAATGGAAAACTTCCCTGAAGTCCGCGAAGAAGTTGAAGAATACGTGTTTAATATTGGCCAATCGGGTGAGTGGAAGAGCCAGAATTTCTCTTCTATGTCAATGAGCACAAATGAAGTTAGTTATACATTATATAGTGAAGATTTAGATAAGCTTTATGATGCAGTTGATATGGTTGAAGGTGTCATGAATGATGCAGACGGTTTAGAGGATGTATCCTCAAGTGCTGAGGATGCATATGTAGAGTACACATTCAATGTTGAGCAGGATGAATTATTACAATATGGACTTACAACTGGCCAAATTGTAATGATGCTAAATCCAGACCGCTCACAAGAGGTTATCACAACTGTTGAAAAAGATGGAAATACATTAGAAGTTATTGTTCAGCAGGAAGAAGTAGCTACACCAGAATCAATAGATGATCTTCTTGCAACTCAAGTACCAACAGCATTGGGTACAACTATGCCTCTATCTGATTTAGTAACGGTTAAAGAAGGTACTACCTTAAATACACTTGCTCGTAGTAAAGGTGAGTACTATGCTTCCGTTTCAGGATCCATTATTGGGGATGATATTTCAAAAGTAACAGCTAAGGTTGGAGAAAAAGTTGAAGAACTAGACCTTCCAAAAGGAGTAACACTTGATATTGCTGGTGTTCAAGCAGATATGGTTGAAACATTTACTCAACTAGGCCTTGCAATGCTCGCAGCAATTGCAATTGTTTACTTCATCCTTGTTGTGACATTTGGTGAAGGAGTTGCACCATTTGCAATTCTGTTCTCCCTACCATTTGCAATTATTGGTTCGTTTGTTGGATTATTGATTGCAGACGAAACGATTTCGGTATCGGTAATGATGGGTCTGTTGATGTTGATCGGTATAGTGGTTACAAACGCCATCGTTTTAGTAGACCGAATCATTCATATGGAACGTGATGGACTAACAATGCGTGAAGCTGTTCTTGAGGCTGGTGCCACACGTTTACGTCCAATCTTAATGACGGCAATTGCCACAATGGGTGCGTTGATCCCGTTATTATTTGGCGAAGGTGGCGGAGGTTTAATTTCGAAAGGACTAGGTATCACCGTTATCGGTGGACTCGCAAGTTCAACTCTGTTAACACTTCTAGTCGTACCAATCGTCTACGAAATTTTGTCTAAAATGTTTAAGAAAGACCGTAAAAACATTCAAGAAAACTAATCAATCCGGCCCCACAAGGTTATACATATCTTGTGGGGCTTTTTATTTTCACACCTTAAAAATTTTTTTCGTAATTTTGTATTGACCTTAACGTTGCGTAAAGGTGTAAATTGAAATTATCAAGGGGGTGATGAGGTGGAGTATACGGTACAAAAGCTAGCGAAACTAGCAGGAGTAAGTACAAGAACTCTAAGGTACTACGATGAAATTGGGATTCTTAAGCCGGCAAGAATCAATTCATCAGGTTACCGAATTTATGGCCAAGATGAAGTCAATCGTCTTCAACAAATTCTTTTTTACCGTGAACTCGGGGTCAATTTAACAGATATCAAACAAATTATGACCAATCCTGCCTTTGATGAGTCTAAAGCACTCAAAGAACATCGAGAGCAGCTCCTTAATAAAAGAAAACAAATCGATCTACTCATTGCCAATGTTGAAAAAACCATTGCGCAAAAAGAAGGGAGAGTTATTATGTCTGATCAAGAAAAATTTGAAGGCTTTAAAAAGAAAGCACTCGAAGAAAATGAAAAAAAATACGGAAAAGAAATCCGTAAAAAATATGGTGAAGAAACAGTTAAACAATCAAACGAGAAGTTCATGAATATGTCCAAAGAGGATCATGAGGCGGTAACCCGTCTTTCTGAGGAATTAATGGAAACCTTAAGTGATGCGATGAAGACTGGCGATCCTGCTGGAGAACTCGGCCAAAAAGCCGCTGAGTTGCATAAGCAGTGGCTCATGTATTTTTGGCCAAAATATAGCAAAGAAGCGCATGCAGGCTTGGCGCAAATGTATGTCGATGACGAACGATTCACAGCATATTATGACAAACAACAGCCAGGAACCGCAGAATTCTTGAGAGATGCAATAGTTGTGTATACAGGGCAAAAGACTGAATAAGGTGGATGAGTTTTTTGGGGGTGAGATCTTAGAGGTCTCGCTCTTTTTTTTTTTGAGAGAGTAATGTTTCAGTTCGTACGTTGAATTTGCCTAAGTGTTACCAGAATGTAGTGTTTCAATCCGGACAGAAAGTGTGGGTATCAACTGTTTGGTAACCGAGTAAAACACTACTTGCGACAGAGAGAGTGGGAAATCAGCAGATGGGAGTCAGAATAGAGTGTGGATTGCGACAGAGAGAGTAGGAAATCAGCAGATGGGAGTCAGAATAGAGTGCTGATTGCGACAGCGAGCACTAGAAAATGGCAGAATTGAGTCGGATTAGAGTGTTGATTACGACAGCGCCAGTGGGAATTTGTCTGAGTTGAGTCAGAATAGAGTGTGGATTGCGACAGCGAGAGCAGAAAATTGACAGAGCTGAGTCAGAATGAGGTGCTGATTGCGACAGAGTGAGTGTGAAACCAGCAGAGGCGAGTCAAAATGAGGTGCTGATTGCGACAGAGCAGTGAGAAATCAGCAGAGGCGAGTCAGAATAGAGTGTGGATTGCGACAGCGCGAGTGGGAAATCAGCAGAGCTGAGTCGGATTTGAGTGTTGATTGCGACAGCGAGAGCAGAAAATTGACAGAGCTGAGTCAGAATAGAGTGTGGATTGCGACAGCGAGAGCAGAAAATTGACAGAGCTGAGTCAGAATGAGGTGCTGATTGCGACAGAGTGAGTGTGAAACCAGCAGAGGCGAGTCAAAATGAGGTGCTGATTGCGACAGAGGAGTGGGAAATCAGCAGAGAAGAGTCAGAATAGAGTGTGGATTGCGACAGCGCGAGTGGGAAATCAGCAGAGCTGAGTCGGATTAGAGTGTTGATTGCGACAGCGAGAGCAGAAAATTGACAGAGCTGAGTCAGAATAGAGTGTGGATTGCGACGCGAGAGCAGGAAATTGACAGAATTGAGTCAGAATAGAATGCTGATTGCGACAGCGAGAGTGGGAAATCGCAGAGAAGAGTCAGAATAGAGCGCTGATTGCGACAGTGCGAGTTGGAAATCAGTAGAGTTGAGTCAGAATAGAGTGTGGATTGCGACGCGAGAGCAGGAAATTGACAGAATTGAGTCAGAATAGAATGCTCATTGCGACAGAGTGAGTGTGAAATCAGCAGAATTGAGTCAGAATGGAGTGCTGATTGCGACAGCGAGCACTGGAAAATGGCAAAATTGAGCCAAAATGAAGCGCTAATTGCGACAGAACTCTGGAAATAAAGTAATTGCTACCACAAATTTACTTATATATATTACAATAGAATGTAAGGGATTACACAGAGCGGGAGGGATAGGACGCCTTGTCACTTTCGCTCAATTAAGGGCTATAAAGGAGAGGAAGAAATGGAGAAAGTGAATAAAATTCCAGGTGCACTCATGGATTGGATTATTAAAACGTTAAACAGTGGCGTTAACCCTGAAGCGATTGTCGATGCAATGATTCGAAAAGGCTATGATCCTAAATTATCATATACCACTCTGTTTCGAATCGTTGGAAATAAACCAATAAACACACCAGGTGTGCAAGCTCCATATGAATACGAACAGCCCGAAATCGCGAAAAAGGGAAGTATTTTACATACAAGTGACCGTGAAATTAAGGTCCTTTCAAAAGTAGAAAAGCCTTTTATTTTACATTTGGATAATTTCCTATGTTATGAGGAATGCGACCAGTTGATTGAGTTGTCGCGAAACCGACTTAAGCCTTCAACTGTCATTGATCCAAAGACTGGTGAGGAAAAAGCAGCTACTGGTCGAACTAGCAAAGGTATGTATTTTTATTTGCGAGAAAATGAGTTTATTAAAAAAATAGAAAATAGAATAGCGGAATTAACGGAATTTCCTATTGAAAACGGAGAAGGGTTACAAGTACTGAATTATGGCATTGGTGAGGAATACAAAAGTCATTTTGACTATTTTCCACCAAGTAAGGTAGACCCTGCTAAAGGTGGTCAGCGGGTGGGGACGTTTCTCATCTATTTAAATGATGTACCTGCAGGAGGAGAAACTGTTTTTCCTAAAGCTGGAGTTTCGATTGTTCCAAAGAAAGGATCTGCTGTCTACTTTCAGTACGGAAATAGTAAGGGGGAGGTAGACCGGATGTCCCTTCATTCAAGTATTCCTGTATCCGAAGGTGAAAAATGGGTTGCAACGAAATGGATTCGCCAAGGGAATATATATAGGCACTAAACGAAATGCATTCAATTAGAATTGTCATTGTAATCATGATATAGTTAAACTAATAAATTTAAGTAAGCTGAAATTAGAGATTTTGAAAATATTAAAATGAAGTGTGTCAGTGCATAGAAAGGTGTGTGAACTTTGGATAAAGTACAAACTTTTAAAGACGTCATGGGGAATTATCCGACGGGTGTAACAGTTGTAACGACGACGGATGAAAATGGAGTACCACTTGGACTCACAGTAAACTCATTTGCCTCTGTTTCATTAGATCCATTATTGATTTTATGGTCAATTGATAAGCGAGTATCCACTTACGACATTTTTACAAATGCGGATAAATTTGCAGTTCATGTATTAGCCGGGGACCAAGGGGATATCTGTGCCCTATTTGCAAGCAAGGGAACAGATCGATTTGGTAATTGTGAATGGGAAATGTCGGATAATAATCTTCCGATCCTTAAGGGAACTGCGGGAGTATTACATTGTAAAACTCATAAGACGATTGAAGCGGGTGACCATACCATCCTAATCGGTGAAGTGGTAGAAATTGAAAATTATAGTAAAGCACCACTTCTTTATCACAATCGTAAATTCGGCAATATTCCTGCTGAATTTTATAAATAATCATGTGGGTACCTTTCCTTATGTGGAAAGGTATCTTTAAGTTAAAATAACTCTTAAATGAAGCGAGTGGCTTTATGTGAAACTCATGTCAACATTTATGGATAGTTTGCGATTGCCGAATAAGGCAGCAATGAAACGTCTCAATAAACTGGAAATGAGAAATACGATTCTTTTCCTTCTTTTATTATTGTTTATCGTCGCACTTCCAATTGAAATTAATTTACTTTTGGATGATTCCTATAAGGAAAGCGATATTCCTCAAAATATTTATATCATTCAAGTCCTCCTTTTTTACCCGTTTTTAATGCTTTTTTTAGGTATCGCAGGGATTTCGGCTTTAGCGGGAGCGGGTGTAGGAGTCAGTAAGGTTACACATCGCCATTTGAAATTTCAATTTCTGTGGAAGATGTGTGCGTTTGCGTTAACAAAACCAATTATCATTTTTGCGGTCGCCAATATCCTGATTGGTACCCATTGGATTGTGAATACAATTATATTTATATTGTTATTTTACACGATTCTACGGATGATTTTTCATTATCCGAGCCGAGTGAAGAAACATAGGTAAAGAACCGGTGAGCCGGTTCTTTTTTTTGTTACAGGAAAATATTTGAAACCTTTTGTGTGAAATATCGTACATACATAGTGGATAGATTAAGAGGTTTGTCTTCAATTTGTTTGCTGGTCTCCTAGGGGATTGAAAAAGGAGGAGGAATATCATGGATGCTTTTCTGAAAGTAGATTATTTAAAGAAGTCGTTTAAAAATGTAGAGGTGTTAAAGGGTATTTCATTTGAAGTCTATAAAGGAGAAATTATGGCGATTCTTGGTCCAAATGGCGCTGGGAAGTCAACCACGATCAGGAATATCATGGGGATCATGTATCCGGATGAAGGATCTATCACATTCCAAGGACATAAGGAAATACCTCGAAATAAAATCGGATATTTACCAGAGGAACGTGGACTTTATAAAAATGTCAAGGTAATGGATATTCTTCTATATTTGGCTGAATTAAAGGATTATCCCATAAAGAAGGCCAAGGAACGTGCTCTTACCTACTTGAAGAAATTCGGGTTAGAGGGGAAAGAAAATTCTTCGGTTGAGGAACTATCAAAAGGTATGGGTCAAAAAGTACAATTTATTGCATCCATCTTACATGAACCTGAGTTTCTCATTCTGGACGAACCATTTTCAGGACTTGATCCAGTAAGCCAAGAGTTATTTAAAGAAGAGATACGGAATCTGGCTAAGGGCGGTACTGCGATTCTATTATCCTCTCATCAAATGAATTTAGTTGAGGAAATGTGTGATCGGTTATTTCTGATTCACCGTGGACAAAAGGTCATCTATGGATCGATGGATAATGTAAAGAAAGAATATGCCAATTTTAAATGTACAATTCGCGGTAAGAACAATTTGGAAATTCTGCATGGCCTTCCTGAGGTTCAACGGGTAGAACAACAGGAGGAAACATCAATCTTGTACCTGACAAAGGATGTTAATGTTGCAAGCTGGTTAAAGCATTTGCCGGAGCAACTGGAGATCAATGAGTTATCCATTGATCGAATCTCCCTTCATGAAATATTTATTGATATTGCAACGGATAAGAACATGCTGCGAGAGGAGGTTGCGATAGATGCGTAATGCCATGAAAGTAGCCAAATGGGAAGTAAAAAGAAATTTGAGAAATAAGTCCTTTTTGATTGGCTTATTTCTAACTCCCGTTTTATTCTTAGCTTTTATGTTCTTAGGAAGTATTTTTGGCGGATCAGAGCCCGAAGAAGAAGTTTCAACACGTGTTTTAATCAGTGATGAGCTTGGAGTTACTGATGTCATAGAAGAAACAGTAGCCGCACATGATCTGAATTGGGAGCTCGAACCAACAGAAATAGGGTACGAAGAAATCCTAGAAGTACTGAAAGAGGCAGAAAATACAGCGTATATCGTATTCGAGCAGGAGGGCTTTGAAAATGGAGTGGTACCTGTTCATACAAGTGAAGAAATAAGTCCATATTTTATGAATCAGGTTCAAATATTAGAAGTTCCACTAAAGACCTTACAAATGAAAAAACTCGGGCTTACAGAAGAACAAATAGCTGCATTCTCGAAACAACTAACGTTTGAAGAAAAACTCATTGATGAAACAGAGGAAACTGCTGAAGAGGAGTCTAACTTAGTAGGAACGGATCCTCTTGAACGCATTATACCAGGCGCGTTTGCAGGAATTATTCTACTTTCAATTATTTTTTCAGGAATGTATATCTTTCAAAGTGCATCTCAAGAGAAGAAAGACAAGGTTGCGGAGATTGTATTATCGTCCCTTACTGCAGCTGAGTTGATGCAAGGAAAGATTATCGGATACTTCATATTAGGTATGATTCAAGCAGTTGTATTTCTTGGCTTTGGAATACCGATTGCACTTTGGAAGCTGGATATACCTATTTTTGACTACTTAATGGGACCAGAGATTTTATTATATGTTTTAATTGCAATTTTAGGGTATCTCTTATTTGCGGCACTGTTTGTAGGTGTTGGCGCAACGATGGCTGATATGTCTTCAGCGGGAAACTTTCAAGGTATGGTTATGATGCTGCCATTTCTACCTTTTGTATTTATTGGACCAGTAATTGGCGATCCAAGTGGTCTAATTGCACAAATTGGAACCTATATCCCGTTTACAGCTCCGGGTGTGTTATTATTGCGTCTCACGTTTTTAGAAGAATGGCCATGGATTGAAATTGTTATTTCTTTAGTCATTTTACTTGTGAGTATATGGCTATTTATGAAACTTGCAGGAAAAATATTCAAAACAGGTATACTTATGTATGGTAAAAATGCAACTCCGAAGGAAATTTGGAAGTGGATTCGTTCCTAAGTAAAATACCACAAAGTGGGGTGTGAAAATGGGTCTCTTATTTTTGGCCATAGGAATCGCAGCGGCGGGTTATTTCATCGGTGATGGCTTAAAAAACTTTAAAAATCCTGAAGCGAAGGGTGTAATGGATAAGCTTGAAGAAGATGATTTATACGAACTGATTAAAGAAAAGGATATCGCGTATCATATTGGAGTATCTAAAGAAGACGCAAAAGAATTAGTGAAGGAATATCCAAATATTCCTCATGTTGTAATAAATGGTACAGTGTATTACCCGAAGAGTAAATTAAAGCAATGGTTATCAAACTTGGGTGAATAGCTCAAAGGTCCTTTTCGATAGGTTTCTTTATGGCCCGCTGATTGTTAGTTGAGGCACATAGGATGTGTGTCACAAAGACTTTGCCACAGGCCGCGGCGCCCCTTAGTCTTTGCTCGATGATAGGCTTTTACGGGCAGTTTTCCCGTTTGAACTTCTATGTTTTAACTAAAGTTTTGAGTGTGGATATACTGTCCGCTAATGCGGGATAAATAAATTCCCAATCCTGTGAAACACTATCACTAGGCGAATATGTAAGGAGGATCCGAATGGAAAAGGACATGCAGTACGGAAGTGATTATAAGTTTATCCCTGCCACTTCGATTGGCAGTGGGGTTGGGATACAGGTAGTATCGGATATTTATTCTCATACCATCCAAATCGTAAACTTTATACTAGTTGGTGAGCCTGGTACATCGGATTATGTGATTGTGGATGCGGGAATGCCGGGTTCAGCGGAGGAAATAATTGCTGTATGTGAGGAACGCTTTGGCAAAGAGAGTCGACCGAAGGCGATTCTCTTAACCCATGGCCATTTTGATCATGTCGGTGCAATCATTGAATTAGTTGAACATTGGAAGGTCCCTGTTTACGCTCATGAGTTGGAAATACCATTTTTAACAGGGCAAACAAGCTATCCTGAACCAGACTCGTCGGTTGAAGGGGGAATGGTGGCGAAAATATCACCGTTATTTCCGAATGAGCCCATTCAGTTAGGGAGTCATGTGGAAAAGCTGCCAGAGGACGGAACCGTTCCTCATTTGCCAGAAT
This sequence comes from Fredinandcohnia aciditolerans, assembly GCA_003640645.1. GTDB lineage: Bacteria > Bacillota > Bacilli > Bacillales > Bacillaceae_L > Ferdinandcohnia > Ferdinandcohnia aciditolerans. Next base: position 44,794 of record QGHH01000019.1, read on the forward strand.
TTCGTTGGATTCATACGCCTGGCCATGCACCAGGCCATGTATCCTTTTTCCGAGAAAAGGATCGCGCGCTTATCGTGGGTGATGCATTTGTGACTGTGAAGCAAGAGTACTTATATAAGGTGTTTACCCAAGAACTGGAAATAAGCGGCCCTCCGAGATATTTAACAACTGACTGGCAGGTTGCGAAGAAATCTGTTGAAACACTAGCTAAATTAGAACCAAGTGTTGTCATAACGGGACATGGTTTGCCGATAACTGGCGAACTGCTAAAAGAATTCTTAACAAGATTAGTTAATGACTTTGACCAAATTGCAATTCCGGACTATGGCCGCTATGTAGATAAAAATATCCATTAGAAAGGAAACCTGGCTGTCTAAAAAAGCCAGGTTTCTTACACTTAGCTGGGACACGGGGACAGGTCCCTTGTCCCAATCCTAGATAAAAATTGGTGGGACACGGAACCTGTCCCTCTGTCCCGGAATAAGTTAATTGTTTCATAAACAATCTTTTATATAGTATATTTTAAAGTAGAATGATTTGGTGAGAGAGGGGAATATGGTGAATATCTCTTCGTTATTATTAGGGTTGGTTATGGTCTTAAACATTGTTTTCGCCGTAGTTGTTATCTTTCGTGAAAGAAGAGATGCCAGTTCAACTTGGGCATGGTTATTAGTACTTTTCTTTATACCGGTAGCCGGCTTCATTTTGTATTTACTAATAGGTCGAAATTTAACTCGCGATCATCTCTTTCAATGGGATGATTTAAAGAAGAGTGGGATTGAAGAAGTTCTAGAAAAACAAAAAGAACTGATACGTACACAAAAATTCCTCTTTAATAATCATGTTACAAAGGATAATCAAGACCTCATTTATATGAATCTTAAAAATGACCAGGCCTTGTTCACAAAAAACAATGCTGTGGAAGTTTTTACAGATGGGCAACAAAAGTTCAGACGCTTATTTCAAGATATTGAGGACGCAAAGGAATCCATTCATTTGCAATATTATATTATTAAAAATGATAACCTTGGTCGAAAACTAATCGCGCATTTAACCAAGAAGGTTAAAGAAGGGGTTATGGTCCGCGTTCTTTATGATGAGCTAGGATCTAGAACATTAACGAAACGTTTTTTTAAAGAGTTTCGTGAGGCAGGAGGTCTAGTCGAGGTCTTTTTCCCTTCGAAGCTACGTTTTATAAATTTACGGATGAATTTTCGAAACCATCGTAAATTGGTCATTATTGACGGAAAGATTGGATACGTCGGTGGATTCAATGTTGGTGATGAGTATCTAGGTTTGAATACGAGGTTTGGATATTGGCGAGATACACATTTACGCATAAGGGGTAATGCTGTTGACACCATGCAGGCTCGCTTCATTTTAGACTGGAATCAAGCATCACGTGATTATGATATTATGTATGATCCAGAACTTTTTCCGATTGAAAATGTCAGGTTAGGCAATGTCGGGATTCAAATTGTTACAAGTGGGCCAGATTCGGAGTTTGAGCAGATTAAGAATGCGTATATCAAAATGATCTATTCAGCGAAAAAATCGATTTATATGCAGACGCCATATTTTATTCCAGATAAAAGCCTGCTTGATGCACTTAGGGTGGCATGTCTTTCAGGAGTTGAAGTGAACATCATGATTCCTGATAAACCGGACCATCCATTCGTTTATTGGGCGACCATCTCGCATATCGGAGAATTGCTACCGGTTGGAGCAAATGTCTATATTTACAGCAATGGCTTTATTCATTCAAAAACACTTGTTGTTGACGAAGAAATTTCTTCAGTTGGTACAGCGAATATTGACGTAAGAAGCTTTAGGCTAAACTTTGAGGTCAATGCATTTTTATATGATGAAAATATTTCTAAAGAACTGACCGCTATTTTCAAAGAAGACATAAAGCTTTCTAAATTACTGACATTTGATGAATATGGAAAAAGAGGCGTTAATATTAAATTCAAAGAATCCATATCAAGACTTCTATCACCAATCCTATAGTCGTAAAATGATCGATGTGTCTTACAACTTTGAAATGAAGTGTAAGTTGCATCGATTTTATTATATTTTCAATTGCCTAATATTGAGGTAGGATTTATTTTGGGGGGAGTTTCTTTGAATTTAATGGATATGAATACAGAAGTGTTTTTCAAAATTAATGGGTTAAGCGAGGAGTTTCCGTTATTAAATCAGCCAATGATTTATATAGCGAGTTATACCTTGTATGTTCTAATCCTAGCTGTAGTGTACTACTTAATAAAAGGCTCACAAAATCGAATCATGGCGGTTAGTGCTTTGCTTTCGGTAGGGGTTGCAGTACTACTAGGAAGAGTGGCGGGAATGTTTCATTCTAATAATCAGCCTTTCGCTGAACTGCCAAATGTCAATCAACTGATTGAAAAAGCGGTCAATAATTCATTCCCAAGTGACCATACGATGATCTTTTTTGCGGTTAGTTTTACTTTTTTCTTGTTTAAAAAACCTGGAAGATATCTTTGGATGGCACTTGCATGCTTAGTCGGTTTTTCACGTATTTGGGTGGGGGTACATTATCCCGGCGATATTATCGTAGCAGCAATTTTAGCCATGCTTTCAGCGTATCTTTTATTCGTGACCGTATCAAAGCTCAAATTACGAAATCGAAAAGAGCAACTTGAGCTTCCAATAACAAAAGAAAAAGACTTTTAATAAGGAATTGGTTCCTCGAGGGGGCCAATTCTTTTTCGTGCTTTCCTTTAATTTCCTTACTCGATAAAATTTAAGTAAGCACAGTGGTGGAGGAGAAATGTATGTTTAAAATATTCATTGTTGAAGATGACCATCAGTTGGTTCGTTTGCTTGAAGAGCATATGCAACGATTTGGTTTCGAAACAAAAGCAGTTGAGAAATTTGAATCGGTATTATCTAAGTTTGAGGAGTTTGCTCCACATCTTGTTCTTTTTATATGTAAACTTGCCAAGGTTTGACGGCTATTATTGGTGTCGTCAGATTCGCAGTAAGTCGACTTGCCCAATACTATTTATATCAGCACGTGATGGAAAAATGGATCAAGTAATGGCGCTCGAAATTGGGGCAGACGATTATATTACAAAACCATTTGTATGCGAAATTTGAAAAAGTCTGTGATTTAGAACCTAATTCAATACAATAAGTTGTGCCTGTTACTGATGGAAAATGGCGACAGTCATTTTTTTACAAAAGCTACTATACTTTGAGACTTCCCAGGATAGACTATTACAATAATGGAGGAATAGGTATGAATAATCATTTAGTATTGCAGACCGATTTTGGAAAGAGTGATGGGGCTGTAAGTGCAATGTATGGTGTTGCTTTATCGGTTCACCCAGCGCTACCAATCTTTGACCTAACCCATGACATCTCGCCATTTAATATCTGGGAAGGCTCTTATCGACTATTTCAGACCATAAAGTATTGGCCGGAAAGGACTGTCTTTGTTTCTGTCGTGGATCCAGGTGTCGGGTCTGATCGTTTAAGCATCGTGGTGCAGACTGAGACGAACCAATATATTGTGACACCTGATAATGGAACAATTACTCATATTAAACAGAAGTTTGGAATTAAAGAAGCGAGAATGATTGATGAAAGTAAAAATCGTCTGCCATTTTCAGGTGAATCATACACCTTTCATGGAAGAGATGTTTATGCATATACAGGGGCTAGACTTGCTTCTCGAGTTATCACTTATGAAGAGGTTGGGCCAACAGTCCCGGTAGAGTCCTTGGTGGAATTGCCTGTTTTTGAAGTGGAAATTGATAATGATACAATTATTGGAAATGTTGATATCCTGGATGTCCGCTTTGGTAACCTTTGGACCAATATTGACAAATCCCTTTTTAATCAACTTAGTAATAGGTATGGTGATTTCTTCGAAGTCATCATTGATCGTGAAGGAAGCAATGTATATAAAAGTACAATGAAATATGGACGTTCTTTCGCTGACAGTGACCTTGGGGATCCACTACTCTATGTAAATTCTTTAGACAAAATAGGAGTTGCCCTTAATCAGGAGTCCTTTGCTGAAAAATTTAAAATTGGTACTGGTGCAGAATGGAAAATTAAAATCCGGAAAACAAATTAAAACACCGTTCAGGTAAAGAACGGTGTTTTTTGCGTATTATGTTAAAGGCTTGTTTTGCTTTAATAGGTTTGAAGCGGGAAGCGTAATGATTTTTCCTCCGATTTGTACATGGATGGAATCATTAAATATTGCTTTTACTATCCCTTTTAACTGGACAGTTGAATTAACCGCGATCTCTTTTTTGGATTCATTATTGGTAGTCATGGCAATTCCCCTCTCAGGTTTTTATATTTAGAGGCATTTAAATAAAAACATTATATCCCATAATTATGAAAACTATACGTGTAAAATTATTATTTTATCTTATTTTACCTTGAAAATTTTGTCTTGTGCAAGTTTGATGAATTGGTTATTATTTCTTTTTTGGCGATCCTCGGTAAACTGCTTCTCTAAGCTCTAAAGCATACTTATCAAAGTGTGGCACTCCCATTTCGGAAGCAATACGTAATTCTTTTTCAATGTCATAGGGAACACGAACAATTTCGATTGAAAAAGGTGCGACTTCCTTTGATTGATATTCCCCGTGTAGAATTGCAAAGGTTGCTTGTGTCGTATCAAGCGGGTTACCGACACTTCCTACATTTAAAAGAGTTTGCTCTGTATTCATTGGTTCAATCAAGGCAGCATGAATATCTCCGAAACCAATAATGTCTGGTGTCTTTTCCTCTAAAGGAGTAATCCATTCAGTATGATCAAACATTGCCCTTTTCTCCTCGTCGGAATGAATCATGGGGACAACACGGTGATGTACGCTTTTTGCAGAGGCGTGGTACAACCGAATGTATTTCCCACTCATATAAAAATCAAAATGAAAGGGAAGGGTTCCTAAGTATGAAAGGCGTTCTTTACCAAGCTGATTTCGGTGCCATCTGATTCCGTCATCAGGATGTTCATTTTGAATAAAGTCATCCCAATTTCCCAAAAGCACAACCTCACACACGTTTTGTATCCGGTCCACCGCGGCGGCTGAGTTTGGCCCTTTTCCTACAAGGTCTCCAAGACAAATGATGGTCTTGATTTCACGAGCTTTTATATGTTCCAAGACAGCTTCTAGTGCTGTCATATTTCCGTGTATATCGGAAATGAGCGCAATGCTCATGCTAAGGCCCCCTTGGTTTTAGTTATACTAATCTAATAATAAAATAGATTGAAAATTTTGTCATTATTAAATTAGCTAAAATTACTAAATATTCTTTCCATATATGTTTTGTCTGTTTAGAATGAAGAAAAGGGGGAGAGCGCTGTCATGGTTCAAAGGGTGATTTTATTATGTATGATATGTTTGCTTTTTTTGTTAACTTCTTGTTCATCTCAAAAAACGAAGGAAGTTGGGGGAGTTGCATACGGGAATCACAACATTGAACAGAAAGAAGAGACGATTCCAAACGCAAGATTTTCTGTTGATTCATCATGGAAAAATGAATACCTTCTTGAAATAAAAGGGGATTCTCCTTACCTAGAAAATAAGACTGTATCGTCCATGCAAAAATGGCGGGAGGAGATTATTGAATTCTCAAAAACTCACGAAAATGTATATATCAATGGTCCTAATAAAAAACAAGTGGCTTTAACGTTTGATGATGGGCCAGATAGTACGGTGACATCAGCTGTGATTGGAGTTTTGGATGACTATGGAGTCAAGGGGAATTTCTTCTTTCTGGGAAGTGAAGCCGTGAAGCATCCAGAGGTAGTGAAAGAAGCCTATGAAAAGGGGCATCTTGTTTTAAGTCATAGCTACCATCATGTTCAATTAGATAAGTTGTCAGAACCTGAAATTCGTAATGAAATAGAACAGGCAGGAACTGCAATTGAAGAGATCATTGGTAAAGAGCCCGCATTGGTAAGAACGCCGTACGGCTCAACAAATGAATTGGTGGCAGAGATAGCAAAAGAAAATAATGTCTCAATCATTATCTGGTCAATTGATTCACTTGATTGGGCTCAAAGAAGTACTGATGTGATATACTCCAATGTATTTTCAAACATTCGAAACGGTGACATTATACTTATGCACACAGACTCTGATGAGTACGATACATATGAGGCCTTGCCCCTTATCATTGAGGAATTACAAGAGCAGGGCTATGAAATAGTGGATTTAGAAACATTGATTGGCCAACCAGCCTATCAATAGAGAGAAGAATCGTAGGGACCAATCTAAATGAAACCTACGATTCTTTTTATCTATTTTTTCATAATTAATTTCCACGTATCGATAACAACACTAACGGACACTATGAATAAGACCATTGCCAAGACGGGATGCAAAGCCCCAACCCAAGGTGCAACCCTTGTAAAATTTGCGCTAAAATACATACCGAAGACGAGTAGTGCAAGTCCAATTACATATCCATACCCCCACCGAGGCAATTTTCCAACGAAAGCTGCAATCAGCATAAGAACAAGTAAATTAAAACCAAAAATATGAACAAGTGTTGTATGTTTCAACCAGTTTTCGGCGCCTACAAAAATGGCCATTCCAGCTGAAAATACTTGTCCGATAATGAATAAGGCAAAAATTGTGGCAAAAAAGAAGTAAATTCCTCGCCCAATTCGGATTCGAGTAGATGGTGTAGATTGTTCCATTCGTAAAACCTCCTTCCTTAGGAAAAGCGCCCGTATTTGAGCGCTTTGCATTATCTGATGTCTACTTTTCCGCTACTCACTTCAATTTTTACATCATAGGTACCTGCACCATGTTTACCTTCAATGCTGCCTTTATTTCTTGTGGATTCATCAAGGGAAAAATCATTAGAAATGTAGCCGCTATTGGCTTTACCTTCTAATGTAAAATCAGCATCATTTGGTAAGTCAAGGTCAAGTAAGCCTGATCGAACATCTGCTTTAATGGAATCAGTAAGTTTTGAAAAGCTTGCTTTTAATCGTCCAGAACGCACTTCAGCTTCAAGTTTTCCCTCATATTCATCAATGGTTACATTCCCGGAACGAACATCAATTTCACCACTTTTTGTTGTAAGATTCTTAATTCTAGAGTTTCCAGAAGCTACATTGTGTGTAAAGTGTTCAGCAGAAAGGTTTTCCAAACGTACATTTCCAGATTGGACTTCGGCTGAGAGTTCGTTAATTTTCATAGGTGAACCATCGAATTCTAAATGACCAGATCCTACTCTTAGTGAGAGTTCTTTTTCAAAGTCTTCCGGGATATAGACGGTAAGTTTCGTATTGTCAAAGAAAGGGAACCAGCTCCAGTTAAAGAATCCACGTTCATATGTGACTTCTATTGAGTCACCGCTTTTTGTAACATGAACTTCACCTTTACCTTTTAACTCTGCTTTTACTTCATCACGATTTTCAGGGATGACCGTCGTACTGATTGATGTTATATCAATTTCGATTTCATCAATTCTTTCCGTAACCTTAGCTGAGTCTCCAGAATCCCCAAAAGGAAGCCCAGGAATTCGGTAGAGGTTTGTCATTAAAAGATAAGCCCCAATAAGAATGAAAAATATAATTAAGATTTTCTTCATTTTCTAACCTGCCTTTATCATTTATTCTAACCCTATCTTAAAAGAGGAATAAGAATTAAGTAACGCACCACCGATATATTTTTAATTAGGACCTGAGGCGTATTAAAAGAAAAAAGCAGATTGCTTCTAATACAATCTGCTCTACGTTGGTGATTTATGATTCTATTTTAACCCAGTCCTGCGACCATTTTTGAATTTCATCCATCAAAGGTTTTAATGCCCGCCCTTTTTCGGTTAACGAATATTCAATACGTACAGGGGTTTCTGGGTACACATGCCTTGTTATAATACCTTGATTCTCCAGATCTTTGAGTCTTTCTGAAAGAACTCTTCCACTAATTCCTATCGATGATTCGATTGTACAGAAACGCTGTGGACCTGAAAGAAGTTGATAAATCACGAGTCCTGTCCAGCGTTGGCCAAGTAAACTCATAGCTTTTTCAAATTTAGGACAAATTACATTTGAATCCATATTTCCCTCACCCCTAATTCTATATTATAGCGCATTGTAAGAAATTATAAACTTACTTGACATAATTTAATTACGAAAATATAATTACTTACATAAAGTAAGTTAGTAAATGCTAAATTTAGGAGGCATAAAAGATGAAATATCAACGCCCACCATATACATTTGTAGAACTTGTAGAATTGAAGGTAACCGACTTACAGCGTTCCGTAACGTTTTATCAAAATATAATTGGATTCAAGGTATTAGAGCAATCGGGTAGAAAGGCGCTTTTAACGGCAGATGGGAAAACTGCATTGTTATCAATCGAACAGCCTGAAAACATAGTTCCTAAGGAACCACGCCGTACAGGACTTTACCATTTTGCTTTGCTTTTACCATCCCGTGCAGAGCTTGGAAAAGTACTTTATCATTTAGTCCAAAATAATATACCAATTGGCGCGTCTGATCACGCAGTGAGCGAAGCGCTCTATTTAGACGATCCAGATGGAAATGGCATTGAAATTTATGCAGACCGTCCTGATACAGAATGGGAATGGTCAAATGGCGAAGTGAAAATGGTGACAGAGCCTCTTGATGGGCAAGGTGTACTAGCTGCTGCGAATGGTGAAAAATGGACCGGACTTCCAGAAGAAACGGTCATGGGTCATATTCACATGCATGTATCTGAACTAGCAAAGACAGAGGAATACTATACCAAAGGTCTTGGTTTTGATGTTGTAACTCGCTACGGAGGGATGGCATTGTTTATCTCAACAGGCGGGTATCATCACCATATTGGTCTAAATACATGGAATGGTGTAGGTGCACCTGCACCATCTGAAAATAGTGCAGGGATTAAGCGGTTTACACTTGTATTACCAACCGAAAATGCATTACAAACAACCATTGAGAACCTAAAGAAAATTGGGGCATATGTCCAAGCAGAAGATGGAGTCATGGTAACAAAAGATCCTTCTGAAAATAAAATAAAACTTGTTGTTGCATAGGCGACAATGGATAAAGTAGCTATCTTCGGGTAGCTGCTTTTTTATTAGGATGACAAAAGTTACACCTAAACAACTACTAGGTTGCTAGTTTTGAAGGAATGGATATGGTATAATTGGAAATGTGTGGTAGGCCTTCTTTGTATAAGGAAGGCCTATATTTTTATATACAAAAAGGAAGGGGAAATAAAAATGAAGGTGAAAATGAAATTTTGCAGAGTGTTTGATCCTAGCAAGGAGGATATCTACTATGAGCCATAAGGATTATTTTAATGATCAGCTCCAGTATATCGACCAAAACTTGCCAGAATTAAACAATCTCTATTCATCCTCCACGCCACTTAGTGAAAGGAATCGGACTTTCTTTAGTTCTTATGTCAATGAACTTAAAAGCTATGTGGATAGTGGTGCAGTAGAACCTATACCTAAGGTTTTTATTGGAACAAAGGTAACGGTCATGTTTGATGGAGAAGACGATACAGAGGATTATTATATATGTTTACCGAAACAATCTGACCCGGATACCGGATGTATCTCATTTTTATCGCCGGTTGGAAGACAATTATTATTGTGTAAAGTAGGCGACAAAGTATTGCTGAGTACACCAGCGGGTGGCCTTCCGGTGATGATCCAAGATATAGCATTTGCAGGAAATTTAATTTTGCAGTAATAGTGTTGGAATTAAAATTAAGCGCTTACAATCCATTTCCCTTTATATGCGTATAAAACGGAAGTGGATTTTTGCTTGTTAAATAGTAAATTATTCGTTAAAATAGCCTTTATATTGAATAGTAAAGTGATGATAGGAATCAGTAGCAGCTTATCTCCCTGTATTAGAGAGCCGGTGGTTGGTGAAAACCGGAACAAAGATAAATGTGAATTACCTCCTTGAGCTTTCTTTGTGAACTCATATTTAGTGAAAATTAGCAAAGAACGGACGAGCCGTTATTCGAATGAAGCGGAAGATACATATCTTCAATCAAGGGTGGTACCGCGTGCAACCACGTCCCTTTTTAGGGGCGTGGTTTTTTGTATTTTCATCAGAGTATTGGCGATCACGGACAATGGTAGGTCAAGATTGGTACGAAATGTCTTTGAGGCGGTGTGTCGTGGACAAAATCAGGTGGAGCTTGAGTTGAAATGTCTTGAAGCGGTGTGTCGTGGACAAAACCAGGTAGAGCTTGGGTTGAAATGTCTTTGATGCATTGTGTCGTGGACAAAACCAGGTAGAGCCTGAGTTAAAAATGTCTTTGAGGCGGTGTGTCGTGGACAAAACCAGGTAGAGCCTGAGTTGAAATGTCTTTGAGGCGGTGTGTCGTGGACAAAACCAGGTAGAGCTTGGGTTGAAATGTCTTTGATGCATTGTGTCGTGGACAAAACCAGGTAGAGCTTGGGTTGAAATGTCTTTGAAGCGGTGTGTCGTGGACAAAACCAGGTAGAGCCTGGGTTGAAATGTCTTTGAAGCGGTGTGTCGTGGACAAAATCAGGTAGAGGTTGAGTTGAAATGTCTTGAAGCGGTGTGTCGTGGACAAAACCAGGTAGAGCTTGGGTTGAAATGTCTTTGAGGCGGTGTGTCGTGAACAAAATTAGGTAGAGCTTGAGTTGAAATGTCTTTGAGGCGGTGCGTCGTGGACAAAACCAGGTAGAGCCTGGGTTGAAATGTCTTTGAAGCGGTGTGTCGTGAACAAAAGCGGTCTACGAATAGGCTGAAATAGCTCTGAGGCTGCATGACACAGACAAAAGCGATATGAAAGTAAAACTAGAAATAATTTTAGTAAATGAACAAACCGGAGGGAAACCAAATGGAGAATTTTATTGAACAGTTAACAGGCGAACAAAAAATAGAACTGGAAAGACAATTTGCTATTTACACAAATGGGGTACAAGAGGTTGTCCCGGCACATGAATTAAAACAAAAAATTGCAAAGTCAATTGTGACCAACCAGCCATTAAAAGTGAAGCTCGGGCTTGACCCATCAGCGCCAGATGTTCACTTGGGACACACAGTGGTGTTAAATAAATTAAAACAATTCCAGGAAAATGGTCATGTGGTCCAGCTTTTAATCGGTGACTTTACAGGGAAAATTGGGGACCCAACTGGAAAATCTGTTGCCCGTAAACAATTGACAGATGAAGAAGTGAAACATAATGCGAAAACATATTTTGAACAATTTGGAAAAGTATTAGACATGGAGAAGGTTGAGCTTCAATATAATTCCAAATGGCTATCAACATTAAATTTTGAGGATATTATCAACTTAGCGGCAAGTATTACGGTTGCTCGTTTACTTGAAAGGAATGACTTCTCTGAGCGTTTAGAAACAGGAAAGCCAATTTCTCTTCATGAATTTTTCTACCCACTTATGCAGGGGTATGACTCTGTTGCCCTTGAAAGTGACATTGAACTAGGTGGAAATGACCAGCATTTCAACGTGTTAATGGGAAGACATTTACAAGAGCATTTTGGTAAAGAAAAGCAGGTTGTGATTCTACTTCCACTATTAGAAGGACTTGATGGCGTTGAAAAAATGTCTAAGTCGAAAGGTAATTACATTGGTGTGGATGAGGCACCAAATGATATGTATGGCAAAACAATGTCCATTCAGGATGAAATGATGGCCAAATACTTTGATTTAGTGACAGACCTTGCTTTAGAAGAAAAGAATGAAATCAAGGCTAAAATAGAAAACGGCACCCTACACCCACGTGATGCAAAAATGCTACTTGGAAGAACAATTGTAAGAATGTACCATGGTGAGGATGCAGCTCAGCAGGCGGAAGAACATTTTAAGACAGTCTTTCAAAAAGGTGTCATTCCAGACGATATTCCAGTAGTAATTTGGTCAGGTGAAAATAAAATTTCGATCATTGATTTACTTGTTCAATTGGATTTACAAAAGTCTAAAGGGGAAGCTAGAAAAATGATCCAAAATGGTGGAGTCAAACTAAATGGCGAAAAAGTCGTAGATATACATCTAGAGCTTGAAATAACAAACGACATGATTGTTCAAGTCGGAAAACGTAAGTTTGTAAAAATTATAAAATAACAAGAAAAAGCGGGGCGACATCCCAAAGATGTCAGCCCCGTTTTTTTAAAAGAGCATCCAGTTATGTCAGGGATTCTCTCTTTATTTTCCAATAAACATTTGTGACCAGTAATTACCGCTAGCTTGGTGCCCAACTCCGATATGAGTAAAGTTTGGATTTAGGATGTTTTTACGGTGTCCTTCACTGTTCATCCAAGCGTTTACTACTGCCTCAGGTGATGCTTGTCCCTTTGCGATATTTTCACCTGCTGTCTTGTACGATACACCGAAATCCCTCATCATATCAAACGGAGATCCGTAGGTCGGACTTGTATGAGAGAAATAATTTTTTTGTTGCATATCATTAGCTTTTGTTTTCGCCACTTTACTTAATGATGTATCGGCTTTAAGAGCAGGTAAGCCATTTTTCGTACGCTGTGCATTCGTAAGGTCAATAACCTGTCTTTCAAAATTACTAATTCCAGCTGCAGGGGCTGGAGCTGGGGCAGGCTGCTGGGTTGCAGGCTGACGGTTTTGTTCAGGCGCTGTGTCACCTGCTGGGTAATCAGGAGCCGGAGTTACATTATTCGGTGCTGGTACAGCATTATTTCCATTACCACCTATAAAACGATTTAAATCGTTTGGAATTGCGTTTGTACCGTCAGGAGTACGAACAACAATTTTTTTATTGATAAACCGAGAATACTGTTGTTCTCCTTTTGCATGTTGTACGCTGGTAGTATGTGGATATCTATCACTTGACATTGTCGTGCGGTAGGGACGGTCTTGTTTAATGATATAGCCGTTATTCACACTTTCAACGTTTGCTGAACGGTTATTGTCATCTGCAGCATTGTCGTTATTATTGTTACACGCGGACATTAAAAGCATTGCAGAGCCAAGAATCGCGATACCTGTTTTTGTAAATCTTTGCAATGTAAATTCCTCCTTAGCATGATTCGATTTACTTTTATATTTTGCTCTGCAGTAGCGAAAGTATTGGTGGTAATAAAAGAGAATCGGATTGGTAAAAAGCCATCGTACACCTTAACGAAAGTATCAACTTCCATTAAAATAAGGAAGAAAGCAAATACAAACCCATGAGGTGAAAGCAATGAAAATCATTGATATTTCTCAGTCTTTAAGTCAGAGAACACAAGAGTGGCCAAATGATACCCCATTTAACTACGCTCTCACATGGTCCATTGAAGAAGGTTCAACAGTAAATGTCGGACAAATCACATCAAGTACTCATATTGGAACTCATATTGATGCTCCATTTCACTTTGACAATAAAGGAAAAAAGGTGCATGAACTAGACCTTGACTTATATGTAGGAAAAGCAAGAGTTATTGAGGTATCAGAAAAAAAGGAAATCGAGATTGAGGATTTAAAAAGGTTTGACTTATCTGGTGTTAAACGGCTCTTAATCCGTACAAATTCATGGAAAAATCGGGACCGATTTCCGACCGCCATTACAAGTTTACATCCAGAAATTGCATTTTACTTGGCTGAAAAAGGGATTCGATTGATTGGAGTGGACACTCCTTCTGTTGATCAATTGGATAGTAAAGATTTACAGGCTCATCATCAATTGCATAAGCATGGAATCAATATTCTTGAGGGGATTGTCTTAGAACATGTCGAACCTGGAGATTATGAATTAATCGCGCTGCCACTTCCAATCGAGGGTGCTGATGGTAGTCCGGTTCGTGCGGTTTTGAAGAAGTTTTAGGGAATAAAGAAAAATCCATTGTCATAAGAACAATGGATTTTTTAAACCTCTAATGGAGGAAAAACAAGCGGGTTTAACAAGCAGCAGGTATTAGGTCATTCCTATTAACAAGCTCTACCTTAAATAGTAATTCCATTTGTTTGATCTCATACATTCCATTTTCATAAACGTACAAAACTTCATACAAATCGTTTTTATAAACGACTTTATCACCCAATTTCATGGAATACTACCTCCTAATTAATGCTTATCCTCAGTTTAATATATATAAATTCCGACTTCTATACACCTTTAGTAATATTCTGGTAGATAAATATGATAATTTTCATTTGAATAATCGAAATATTTGATGTAAAACAACTTTTATGACTGGTATAGACAACTACACAGCCCGGTGATAAAATGAGTTGCAGTAATTAATCTGACTATCCTTTGGTTACACTAACGTGTAAGCGTTAAACATAATGAAATCATTCTTGAAATATTAATAGTTAAAACCGAAGAATAGCAGAAAATCACAAAAATAAGGGAGGAATTCATCATGATGAAATATCTTCAAAAACTTGGTCGTTCATTAATGTTACCGGTTGCAGTATTGCCTGCAGCGGCTATCTTGATGGGGATCGGTTATTGGATTGACCCACAAGGATGGGGTGGGGGAAGTCCGATAGCAGCTTTCTTAATAAAAGCAGGAGGAGCCATCATTGACAACATGTCGATACTTTTCGCAGTGGGTGTCGCATTAGGAATGTCGAAAGATAAAGACGGTTCTGCTGCATTAAGTGGGTTAGTGGGATACTTAACAGTCACAACCTTACTGGCTACAAATACGGTGGCAATGCTTCAAGGGGTTGATCCAACTGAGGTAAATGCAGCATTTGGAAAAATTCAAAACCAATTTATTGGGATTATCTCTGGTATTATTGCTTCCATTATGTACAATCGTTTCAGTGATGTACAATTACCTGACGCACTAGCTTTCTTCAGTGGGAAAAGACTTGTTCCAATTCTAACATCTGTTGCAATGCTAGTAGCATCACTTGTGTTGTTATTTGTTTGGCCAGTTATTTACTCAGGATTAGTTGCCTTTGGTAAAGGTATTCTTGATTTAGGTGCAGTGGGTGCCGGATTATATGGATTCTTTAACAGACTTCTAATTCCAACTGGTCTTCACCATGCTTTAAATTCCGTGTTCTGGTTTGATGTAGCAGGTATTAATGATATAAATAATTTCTTAAGTGGTGCTGGCGAAAAAGGTATTACTGGTAGATATCAAGCTGGATTCTTCCCAGTTATGATGTTTGGTTTGCCAGCCGCAGCTCTTGCGATGTACCATACAGCAAAATCCACAAGAAAGAAACAAGCAGCATCATTACTAATGGCAGCGGCTTTCGCGGCATTCTTCACTGGTGTTACCGAACCATTAGAATTTGCATTCATGTTCTTAGCACCGGGGTTATATGTGGTGCATGCTGCATTAACCGGTATTTCTTTATTTGTGGCAGCTACGTTCCACTGGACTGCAGGTTTTGCATTTAGTGCCGGCTTTGTTGACTTTTTCCTAAGTCTTCGAAATCCAATCGCAAACCAACCATGGATGCTACTAGTACAAGGACTTATTATAGCGGTTATTTATTATGTGCTATTCCGTTTCCTAATTGTTAAATTTAATCTTAAAACACCTGGTCGTGAAGATGAGGAAATTACCGAAACAACTACACAGTCAGATGGTAAATCAAGATTCGCTAGTATGGCCGCTCAAATCTATGAAGGTTTAGGTGGAGATGAGAACGTAACATCAGTTGATAACTGTGTAACTCGATTGCGTTTAGAAGTTAAAGACATGGATAAAGTTGATCAGAAAAAAATTAAAGCAACAGGGGTTCCTGGAATCAATATTGTTGGTAAAAACAGTATTCAAGTTATTGTCGGAACAAACGTTCAATTCGTTGCAGATGAAGTCCATAAAATTCGTAAAGAGAAATAGAATGAAAAAGAGGCTGTCCTAAGATGGACGGGTCAGAGTTCCAAAACGGTATATTTCAATACATTTTTTAGCGTGAATTCACATACGAATTCACGCTTTCATTTTTTATGAAACTGTATTTGCCCAAGGGAAAGTCACTTAGTTCGGACACATCTTTCCTGGGCATACCGTCGCTTGACTGAAGTCAGCTTAACTTCGGACCCAACTGCGATGAAAATGCCCTTGCATGTCTGAAGTCAGCTTAGCTTCGGACTCAACTGCGCTGAAAATGCCTCTTCTTGTCTAAAGTAAGCTCACCTTCGGACAGAATTGAGTTGTAAAAGCTCTTGTGTGTCTGAAGTCAGCTTAGCTTCGGACTCAACGGCGATGAAATTGCTTTTGTTTGTCTGAAGTAAGCTCACCTTCGGACAGACCCGAGCTGGAAAAGCCCTTGTGTGTCTGAAGTTAGCTTAGCTTCGGACTCAACTGCGCTGAAAATGCCTCTTCTTGTCTAAAGTAAGCTCACCTTCGTACAGAACTGAGCTGGAAAAGCCCTTGTGTGTCTGAAGTTAGTTCTGCTTCAGACTCAATCAAGTTGAAAATGCCTCTTCTTGTCTGAAGTAAGCTCACCTTCGGACAGACCGGAGCTGGAAATGCCCTTGTGTGTCTGAAGTTAGCTTAGCTTCGGACTCAACTGCGATGAAATTGTTTCCGTTTGTCTGAAGTAAGCCCGCCTTCGGACAGACTGTAGCTGAAATTGTCCTTGCATGTCGGAAGTAGGCACACCTTCGGATTCAACCTGAGTTGAAAATGCCCTTGTGTGTCTGAAGTAAGCTCACCTTCGGATAGACCGGAGCTGGAAATGCCCTTGTGTGTCTGAAGTTAGCTTAACTTCGGACTCAACGGCGATGAAAATGCCTTTGTTTGTCTGAAGTAGGCTCACCTTCGGACAGACCGGAGCTGGAAATGCCCTTGTGTGTCTGAAGTTAGTTCTACTTCGGACTCAACGGCGATGAAAATGCCTCTTCTTGTCTGAAGTTAGCTTAACTTCGGACTCAATCAAGTTGAAAATGCCTCTTCTTGTCTGAAGTAAGCTCACCTTCGGACTCAACGGCGATGAAAATGCCTTTGTTTGTCTGAAGTAGGCTCACCTTCGGACAGACCGGAGCTGGAAATGCCCTTGTGTGTCTGAAGTTAGTTCTACTTCGGACTCAACGGCGCTGAAAATGCCTCTTCTTGTCTGAAGTAAGCTCACCTTCGGACAGACTGTAGCTGAAATTGTCCTTGCATGTCTGAAGTAGGCTCACCTTCGGACAGACCTAAGCTGGAAAAGCCCTTGTGTGTCTGAAGTTAGCTATACTTCGGACTCACCCGCGATGAAATTGCTTTCGCTTGTCCGAAGTTTATCTGAATTGCTCAATAGCTTTTTTGCCAAGGTTGTTAGTAACAAGATGATGGGTATTTTTGCAACCCAATATAAGACATTTATCCAAGTCGGACGGCTCTTTTATTTATTGTAAAACACAATAATTTTAGGATAAGAAGGGAAAAGTAAGGTAAAAATAACAAAGTGTTAAGTGGTATAGACAACTAGCTTTCATTCGAGATATAATGAATGAGATGAAACATAAAAGGAGTCCTTGACATGTTTATTACTAACCTAACTATATACGCAGAAGACGGTATCATCGAAAAAGGGTTTATTGAAATCGATGGGGAAAGGATTAAGAGAGTAGCGCCAATGGCTGACTTCCAAGTAAGTGATCAAGATGAAGTTGTCAACTTTGATGAATCTTACTCATTAATCCCAGGTATGATTGATTTACATATACACGGGGCAAGCGGGGCAGATGTTATGGACGCAACCCCTGATGCATTAGAAACAATGGTAAAAGCATTGCCCAAGGAAGGTACAACAAGCTTTCTTGCAACAACGATGACGAAGTCAAAGCAAGATATCGAGCATGCAATCGGGAATATTGCTGATTATATGCCAAAACAAAGTACAGGTCATGCAGAAATTTTGGGGGCACATCTAGAGGGGCCGTTTTTATCTCCGAAAAGAGCGGGAGCACAGCACCCAGATAATATTATTAACCCCGATGTGGAGCTGTTTAAACAATGGCAAACCTTATCAGGCAATAATATACGTCTTGTTACATTGGCACCAGAAGAACCAGGAGGTCTAGAGCTAACAGCCCATTTGAAAAATACAGGTGTAGTTGCTTCCATTGGCCATTCTGATGCAGTGTACGATGATGTTGAGGCTGCGATAGAAGCTGGAATATCTCATGCTACCCATTTATTTAACGGAATGCGTGGAATCCATCACCGTGAGCCAGGTGTGGCTGGAGCTGTTCTTTTACATGATGAAGTTAAATGTGAAATGATTGTAGATGGGATTCATATAGCGCCAAAAATGGTTAAGTTTGCCTATAAAGTTAAAGGGAGTGAAGGCTCCATTCTGGTAACCGATGCGATGCGTGCGAAGTGCCTTGGTGCAGGCACATATGACCTAGGTGGACAAGAAGTAATCGTGAATGAAGAACGTGCAGTATTAAAAGATGGAACCTTAGCAGGAAGTATCTTAAAATTGAATGATGCAGTTCGAAATATGATGAGATTCGCAGATTGTTCATTACAAGACATTACACAAATGACAGCCGTAAATCCGGCAAAGCAAATAAATGTGTTTGATCGAAAAGGTAGTATTAAGGCCGGAAAAGATGCTGATGTTGTGATCGTGAATGATCAATTAGAGGTAATCATGACATTTTGTCGCGGAAAACTTGCGTATTCAAATAGGGAGGAATAACAGATGAAAGTTGTAGCAGTTAAAAATTTTGACGAAATGAGCCAATATGCTGCGGCCATCATTTCACATCAAGTAAAAGAAAAACCTAATTCGCTATTAGGTCTTGCAACTGGTGGAACAGTTGTTGGAACCTATAAGGAGTTAATTAAGGACCACTGGCAACATAAGACGTCCTATGAGCAAGTTCATACTGTAAATCTCGATGAATATTTAGGAATTGAAAAGAACCATCCTAATAGTTATCACCATTTCATGATGGAGAACTTTTTTTCACATATCAATATTAATCAAGACAATATCCATATTCCTAACGGATTGGCAGAGGATTACGAAGAAGAGTGTCAAGCATATGAAAAGGTGATTTCGGGATTAGGTGGGGTCGATCTTCAACTTCTTGGAATTGGAGTTAATGGCCATATTGGTTTTAATGAACCTGGAACATCTTTTAATGCAAAAACACATGTTGTTGAGCTTGAAGAATCAACACGCCAAGCGAATTTGCGCTTTTTTAATAGCATTGATGAAGTACCAACACATGCAATTACAATGGGAATTTCCACGATAATGAAAAGTAAAAAAATCCTTTTACTCGTATCAGGAAAATCAAAAGCAGAGATTCTCGAAAAGGTAATCAACGAGGGAGTTACTGAAACGATTCCTGCAACTGTTCTTAAGAATCACCCTGACGTAACAATTATTGCGGACGAAGAGGCACTTTCATTGGTGGATGCTGAAGTGAAGAGGGGCTTTGCTCATGATAAAGAAGAATTCACCCGTACCTATTTACTTTCAGATTGAGCAATATATTCGTGAAAAAATCGATAAAAAAGAGCTTAAGCCTGGTGAAATGATCCCATCTGAAAGAGAATTTGCGGAGAAGTACCAAATCAGTCGAATGACAGTACGACAAGCTATCACTAATCTTGTGAATGAAGGCTACTTACAAAGGGAACGAGGAAAAGGGACCTTTGTAGCAGTTAAGAAATTTGAGAAGAATGTACGGGGCTTAACGAGCTTCTCTGAGGATATGCGTTCTAGAGGGCTTGAGCCGGGAACAAAGGTCTTAGATTTTATAGTAATTGAAGCTGATTCACTTATTGCCTCTAAACTACAAATAGAAGAAGGGGCTAAGGTATACCAAATAGAACGTTTGCGACTAGCAGACCAGCAGCCGATTGCGTTCGAAGTTTTTTACATGTCAGAAGATCTAGTACCCGGCTTAACAAAAGAAGTGGCGGAGCACTCTATCTATCGGTATGTGGAGAGTGAAATTGGATTACATCTTACTTCTGGGGTCCAGGAGCTTGAAGCAACTACTGCCTACAAGCGAGAGGCGGCTGCTTTAGGAATTAAGGTAGGAGCACCTGTTCTTTACATTCAGCAAATTTCATACCTAGAAGGTCAGCAGCCGCTCGAATTTGTAAAATCCTATTATAGAGCTGACCGATATAAATATAAGGTCGAAATGGTTCGAACATAATTTAGGAGGTAACATCTTGAAACGTTTATTAGATTGCACAGCCTCAGACTTCAAAAAAATGAACGGCCAGGACTTAAAGCAAGCCATAAAAGCCTCAGAGGGAAGAGTTATTTTATCAGAGGTGATTGGTTCCTTCCAACCCATGTATCCTGCAGTGACGAACGCAGAAATGGCCTCAGCATTTGGCGCCGATTTGTTAATCTTTAATTATTTTGATGTGTTTTCTCCTTTTGTAGAAGGTTTTCAAGCACAAGAGGGAGAATCAATTGTCGAGAAATTAAAGGAGTTAACAGGAAGACCCATCGGATTGAATTTAGAGCCAGTTGACCCAAATGCGATGCAACTTGAAACGTTAAGTAAGCTTCCGAAAGGGCGTTTAGCAACAGAAGAATCTTTACGTGAAGCAAAAAAACTTGGCTTTGATTTTGTTTGTTTAACGGGTAATCCAAAAACAGGCGTTACAAATAATGAAATTGTTGTTGCCATAAAGAAAGCTCGTGAGGTACTTGGAAGTGAGGGCCTTATCATCGCTGGCAAAATGCATGGTGCAGGTGTTGCTAACGAATCGGGCAGTGGAATCATTTCAGAGCAAACGTTAGAAAGTTTTATAGAAGCAGGGGCAGACGTCATCTTAATGCCAGCGCCTGGGACGGTTCCGGGAATTACTCTTGAAGCAACCGAGAAAAATGTACGTTTTGTTCATTCAAAGGGAGCAATGGTCATGTTGACAATCGGTACGAGCCAAGAAGGTGCTGATGAAGCAACTATCCGTCAAATTGCATTAACTAGTAAAATGGCAGGTGCGGATATTTACCATATTGGAGATGCCGGATATCATGGTATTGCTGTCCCAGAAAATATAATGACCTATTCAATCGCTATTCGCGGAAAACGACATACATATATAAGAATGGCGGCTTCCGTTAATCGATAAAGGAGATGAGGTTCCAAATACAAGGGTGTATTTGACCTCATCTCCTTTTTTTGCGTGCTGCTTTGCGAATTCTCATGATTTGCAATAAAATAAATCCAATTACAGCCCCAACTGTATTCAGAATTATATCATCTACATCGAAACTACCAAGCATACTAAAGAGCTGTAGAACCTCAAGGGATGTGATCCCAATGACAAAAGCGAAGATAAATAAAAAGAAATTCGAAAGCTTTGGAAAAAGAATCGGCAGCACGATTCCAAATGGTATAAAAACTCCTATATTTCCGGCAATATTAATGATCCAAATATGAAAAGGGAAATGATCATAATACGTAAAGTAATTTTTAATTGTTGAAAAGGGTGTGAAATTATACCTGAATTCCCCTCCTTCTGTCCGGGAGAATGCAAAAAACATCCAATATATTAGAAATAATGAATAAGTGATAAACACAATTCCAGCCAAAAATCGTTTCATTGCTTGTCCCAATTGTATAAAACTCCAATCTTATCAAATGCGCCTTGGCGTATTTGCGTCCGATTTTCGGCCAACAGGAAGTGGGTCTTAAAGACGTTGCCACAGGAAGTGGCGTTCTAAGTCATTGTTCTTATGATTAATTCCTACTGGAAAATCGTGGCATTCGCCGGAGGCTTTAACTTTATTAGTCGGGTTTAAACCGCGACTGGATAAAGTTAAACTATTACCCCATCTACATTAACGCAAAAAGAGTACGATGTCACATAGGTTTTTCGTTTCTATTATTTTTCGCTTATAATAGGATTAACTTATGAAAAGGATGTTGGGAAATGGATGCGATTACAATGCTTCA
Source organism: Fredinandcohnia aciditolerans (assembly GCA_003640645.1). Lineage (GTDB taxonomy): Bacteria > Bacillota > Bacilli > Bacillales > Bacillaceae_L > Ferdinandcohnia > Ferdinandcohnia aciditolerans. The sequence continues at coordinate 66,628 of QGHH01000019.1, forward strand.
AATAGGTTTAGGCATTATCTGTATTATTTTAATTTATGATACCTTTAAACCAGTAAAGGACCTCAAACAATTATCGGAAGCTGATTTTAAAGAAATACTGAAAAAGCAAAAGGATATTGCAATCATTGATGTGAGAAACCCATATGAATACCAGACAAATCATATAAAGGGTGCCATAAATCTCCCATTGTCTAAAATTAAACGAAAGAAAGTTGAGATTCCAACCGATAAAGATATTATTTTATATTGCCAAACAGGAATACGTAGTAAACAAGCCGCCAAAGTCTTGAGAAGAAGAAATAAGGACCTGCCTCTTGCACATATCAAAGGGGGCCTCTATAGCCTGAAAGCAAAAGAAAACCCAAGGGAGAAAAGGTAATGGTAACGATGGGTCAAAACCGTACCGAAAAACCATCACGTTTGACTGTACGGTTTATTATACATATAATAGAAGAGTAGAAGACTGATAGAAGGGGTGAAGCCGTTGGGAAGTTATACCGTATTGGAGAATTAGCAAAAGAAACAAATGTATCAAAGCGTACGATTGATTATTACACACAACTTGGTATTTTAACTCCTGAACGCTCAGACTCTAACTATCGATTCTATGGTGATGAAGCTGTGGAAACCCTTCATCTTGTAGCACAGTATAAGGAATTAAACGTCCCTTTACTTGAAATCAAGGAAAAGGTAGAGCTATTTAAAACAAATCGTGTAGAGCAAGAGAAAGTCTTGAAATACACACAGGATTTATCAAAGCGGATGGAATACCTAGAAACTGAACTTAAAGAAATAAAGCCGATGCTGGAGGGATTATCCGCAGAGCAACAAAAGTCGGTATTAAATAAGATGTCTTCACAAAGCATGGCACTTGCAAAATTAATTATGGTTTTGTTTACTTGAGTTAAAGAATCATAAAGTTATGAAACTTACAGAATAAAAATTCATTCTAAGAGAATAAAAAATCATTGTCATAAATACTTTATATAAACAACAATCTTTGTAATTTAATTGAAAAAATAGTAAAGAAACTAAAAATCTAAAAACTTACCTATTTAGGAGGTGTAATCCTTACTCGTTTCGGACGTGTAAGGAAACTATTTGGAGATATTTAATTTGGTCATGGTTGCAATTTTGATTGCGTTAACTGCCTTTTTCGTAGCGTCGGAGTTTGCGATTGTAAAAGTAAGAAGCACTCGCATCGACCAGCTCGTAGCAGAAGGGAGGAAAAGCGCAACTGCTGCTAAGACTGTCATCTCAAACCTGGATGAATACCTGTCTGCATGTCAATTAGGTATAACAGTAACAGCTCTAGGACTTGGTTTTCTTGGAGAATCAACTGTGGAGGCTTTACTTCATCCGTTATTTGGTATTTTAAATATACCGAATTCGTTTTCAACTGTTTTATCAATCGCTTTATCCTTCTTGATCATTACGTTTTTACATGTAGTTGTCGGGGAGCTCGCACCTAAAACAATTGCGATTCAAAAAGCGGAAAGAATTACCTTGTTTTTTGCTAGACCATTAATCTTTTTCTATAAATTGATGTTTCCCTTCATTTGGGTTTTAAACGGCTCTGCTCGTTTGTTAACTGGATTATTCGGCTTTAAAAGAATTTCAGAACACGATATTGCCCATACCGAAGAGGAATTGAGACTTATTTTGTCTGAAAGTTATAAAAATGGTGAAATTAACCAGTCTGAATATAAATATGTGAATAATATTTTTGAATTTGATGATCGTGTAGCCAAAGAAATCATGGTACCTCGTACCGAAATCATCGCGCTTGAAAATGACAAATCTGTCCAAGAAATTTTAACGATTATGACGAGTGAAAAGTATACACGTTATCCGGTCCTTGACGGGGATAAGGACCATATCATTGGATTAGTTAACTTAAAAGAACTACTAACCGATGTTGTGACAGGTACAGGTGCAGATGGGAAAACAATAGAGGATTATACAAGACCGATTATCCATGTGATTGAATCAATTCCAATTCAAGAATTATTAGCGAAAATGCAAAGAGAACGCGTACACATGGCAATATTAATAGATGAATATGGTGGAACTTCTGGATTGGTTACGGTTGAGGATATTATCGAAGAAATCGTTGGGGAAATCCGCGATGAATTCGATACGGATGAAAAACCGGCCATCCAAAAAATTAACGATACGACTACCATCTTAGATGGTAAGGTCTTAATCGGAGAAGTTAACGATTTGTTTGGACTACAAATTGACGATACGGATGTGGATACGATAAGTGGTTGGATTTTAACAGAGCAAATTGATGTTCACCCTGGTGACAAAATTCCATTTGGGGATTATGAGTTTAGAATTATCGAAATGGATGGTCACCATATCAAGTCACTCGAAATTAAAAAAAACATCCAACAAGAACATATCTACACCATTGGCCAAAGCGCTAGTGCATTAGAATAGTTGTAAAGCCTTGACGACTTTTTCGTCAAGGCTTTTTATGTTGTTGGATAAAGTTGGTATTTTGTAATTTTTTCTAGCTATAGCAATTCCATACACTACATCATTCAAAAATTTAGGTTCAAGCCTAGACAGACACATTTCTAGACACATGTAATAAATTATAGAAATGTTATGTAATTGTTATATAATATAAAAGCGTTAATGTTAAAATAAAGGGTATACGAATTTTTAGGAGGAAGCTTAATGAAGGTAAAACTAGGCTTGCTATACGGAGGGAAATCAGCTGAGCATAAGGTTTCCTTACAAACCGCATTAGCTGTTATCAAAGCATTAGATCACTCAAAATATGATATTCATCCCATTTATATATCAGAACAAGGCGAATGGATTCGTGGGAATCAATTGACAGGTCCAGTTGATGACGTGAAGAAGTTAGTATTAAAAGAGACCGGAACAGCTATTTCACCTGTTTCGTTAAACACAGAACTTTTTCCTGCGCAGCAATCAACTCAGAATGAATCAATCGATGTTGTGTTCCCGTTGTTACATGGACCAAATGGTGAGGATGGAACGGTTCAGGGACTACTTGAGCTTATGAACATTCCATATGTTGGAAATGGTGTACTTGCTTCATCAGCTGGCATGGATAAAGTCATTATGAAAAACATCTTTGGTCAAGCTGGGCTGCTTCAAGCAAAATATGCTTCATATATTCGTAGCGAGTGGAAACAAAATCCAGAAGAGGCGTACGCTAAAGTTGAAAAAGAACTTGGCTATCCTTGCTTTGTAAAGCCAGCAAACCTTGGTTCAAGCGTTGGTATTAGCAAAGCAACAGACCGTGAAAGTCTTGAAAAAGCGTTCGAAGAAGCTTTCATGTTTGACCGTAAAGTCATTATTGAAGAGGCAATCGTTGGCCGCGAAATTGAAATCGGTGTCCTTGGAAATGACAATCCTAGCTGTTCAGTTGTTGGAGAAATCGTACCGAAGAAAGACTTTTACGACTATAAAGCAAAATATGAAGATGGCGATACAGCTCTTATCATTCCTGCGGATATCACAGATGAGCAATATGAAAATGTCAAAACAGAAGCAATTAAAGCGTTCAAAGCACTTGATTGCTCAGGATTAGTTAGAGCGGACTTCTTCCTAACAAAAGAGGGAAAGGTCATCATTAATGAAGTTAACACGATGCCTGGATTTACACCATTCAGTATGTTCCCATTACTTTGGCAGGAAGCTGGTGTGAGCTATCCAGAACTTATTGAAAAATTAGTTGAGCTTGCAATCGAGCGACATAATGAAAAACAAACGATTAAATACACTATCTAAAAAACTTTATTCAATACAAATCTCACTCTTTTGGGTGGAATGAATGTAATAAAGGTATACAATTTAGTAAGGGCTGAGACCTAGATTGAATAAAGTTAAGCCTCCGGCGGATGCCACGATTTTTCAAAGGAAAGTTTTCGAGCAAGCTCGAAAAAATCGGGCGCAAATACGCCAAGGCGCATTTGATTAAAAAACACTATTCTTAATTCTGAATAGTGTTTCTTTATGAAAGGAGAGAATCTCATGATAAAAAAGACATTGGCACAAATCGCACTGATGGCAAATGGTGAAAAGCTTGATCCACAATACCAAAATGTCGTGATAGAAGGTGTGTCCATTGACACAAGAACGATCTCACCTGGAAATCTGTACATACCAATCATCGGTGAAACGTTTAATGGCCACCAATTTGTGGAGTCAGCGATTGATAATGGTGCAGTAGCGGTACTATGGGGTAGTGACCAGCCAAATCCACCACAGCAACTACCTGTTATCTTTGTAAAGGACACATTAGAAGCTCTTCAAACTCTATCCAAAAACTATCGTGATGAGCTACCGATAAAAGTCGTCGGGATTACAGGAAGCAATGGGAAAACAACCACAAAAGATATGGTTACAGCTGTTTTATCAACGAAAATGCGTGTTCAAAAGACAGAAGGAAATTTCAATAATCATATCGGGCTGCCTTTAACGCTTTTACGCTTAAAAGAAGATACGGAAGTTGCTGTGCTTGAAATGGGAATGAGTGCTTTCGGCGAAATTGAATTCCTGACTTTATTAGCACGTCCTGATGTGGCAGTTATAACGAATATTGGTGAATCTCATATGATGGATCTCGGTTCTCGTGAAGGAATTGCCAAGGCAAAACTTGAAATTGTTGATGGGTTAGCTAAGGATGGCTTGCTTATTTATCATGGAGATGAGCCACTTTTAACAGAGCGGGTTAAGGCAATGGATATTCATACGACAACCTTTGGTGAGACAACGAAAAATGATCTATATCCGTTAAGTATTAAACAAGAAAATGAGGGTACTTATTTTTCCATTAATGAGCAGGAGAACAAGGAATTTTATGTGCCGGTTTTAGGTAAACATAATGTTAATAATGCGATGGCAGCAATTGAAGTTGCTCGTCATTTCGGATTATCTTGGGACCAAATCGAAAATGGCTTGAAACAAATAAAGATTACGAATATGAGGCTTGAGTTAATCGAGGGAGTCAACGGTACAAAACTAATTAATGATGCTTACAATGCAAGCCCACTATCTATGAAAGCTGCCATCAGCCTAGTTCATGATTTAAAGTCCTCTGGCAAAAAAATAGTTGTATTGGGTGACATGCTTGAGCTCGGGGACAACGAAAATGAATATCATGAAGAGGTGGGGCGCTTCATTCAGCCTGACAAGGTTGATTATGTATTCACATACGGTACATTAGGTGAGCATATTGCCAATGGAGCAAAAGAACTTTTTCCTGAAGAACGTGTTTCTGCATTCCTAGACAAAGAAAAGCTAATAGAAGCATTACGGAACCTATTATCAGAAGAGGATATTCTTTTAGTAAAAGGCTCAAGAGGGATGAAGCTCGAAGAAGTCATTTTTGCCTTCAAAAAATAAGAAAAGCTCGGCGTGCACCTGCCGAGCTTTTCTAGTTTATAAATGGTAGTATAATTAGAATAGTCAGTAAAATTCCTAAGGAGTATGATAATAGTTCTTTCATAAAATCTGAGTTTTCATTGAATAGCTTGTCCATTTTAAAACCTCCCAAATTTGTTTCTTACTTATTAGTACGTTTGAAAACAATAAATGTTACAAAAACATTACAATTATTTCAAAAATATTTTTACTTTATTCAGCCTCGACTGAATAAAGTAAAAAGGCCCCGGCGGATGCCATGATTTTTTCAGAGGTAATTTTCGGGTAGTAAGATCAAAGACTAAATACGCCACTTCCTGTGGCAACGTCTTTATGATCTACTTCCTGTAGGCCTAAAATTCGGGTGCAAATACGCCAAAGCGCATTTGATTGAAAGGAGTAATTTTGGTGATTGGCTGTCTTTTCATACATGGTTTTACTGGGGCTCCATATGAGGTTGAGCCACTTGCAGAGCATATCCGCCATACAACAGATTGGGTTGTCCGAACACCAACCTTGCCCGGTCATGGTGAGAATTTGAATTTAAAGGGAACCCATTACTTGGAATGGATTGAATATGCAGAAAAAGAGCTAGTTGAGCTCCTTCATACTTGTGATCAGGTTTTTGTCATCGGTTTTTCGATGGGAGGAATTATTGCTGGTTACTTAGCAACGCGTTTTCCAATTCAAAAGCTCGTCTTACTAAGTGCCGCTGCTTATTATATCAATCCAAAACAACTTGTTTCCGATATAAAACTAATGCTTCGCGATGGCCTTAATAAAAATCTTCATAAAAATGAACTCTATTTACGGTATAAAAAGAAAATCGTTGACACTCCGCTTTCCGCAACAATTGAATTTCGAAAGCTTGTGCGTAAGATTAGGCCGTTGCTAAACCAAATAAATGTGCCTACCTTAATTGTTCAAGGCGAATGCGACGGGATTGTCCCAATTAAAAGTGCGCATTACTTGAATCAAGTCATCTCATCTACGCAAAAAAGACTCCTTTTTTTACCATGTGCAAAGCATCATGTTTGTTATGGTGGGGACCAGGAAACACTATTTAAAGAGGTAGATTCATTCTTACATGAAACCACAAAAGAATGTATATACTAATCATTGAAAATTCAGCTTTATTGCATTTCTAAAGGGGTAGTGGTAAGATTACAACTACAGTGTTAAAAAGGGCATAACTTGTAATTAATTGGTAACGCCCTTTTATTAACTTTTTGGACGTGAACCCTGAGGGCATTACTTCCGTTATTTCACGGAAAATGTCCTTTTTTTAAGCAGAATTAGATTCTGATCTACTATAAATACTAGGCAGATGCCTACCTACCACGCACTTATCATCATGTGTAGGTTTTGCGATCATGATGCAAACATTTGTATCCAGCTTAAAAATCGTATTTAACTTTATTCAGAAAAGCCCTCACTATTATATGTGGGATGAATGCAAGAAAAGCATCTAAAATTTATCAGGGGTCTAAACCCCGTTTGAATAAAGTTAAGGCCCCTGGCAGATGCCACGATTTTTCAGAGGTAATTATTAGGAAAAAGAGTAAAGACCGTGAATGCACGTCATGCCCCAACGTCTTTATGACCCACTTCCTTTTGGCCTAAAAAATCGGGCACAAATACGCCAAGGCGCATTTGATTAGAGGCGAAAAGCCCAGTGTCTATACAGATTTCCCGTCTAAATAGTCAATTTTGTCATTGTACAAATAGATTAGCAAAAAGGAGTATGAAAAAATTGGCAGTTTTTAACGAACTAGGGATTAGTCAAGACCTAATGAAATCAATTAGTAAAATGGGGTTTGAAGAGGCAACGCCTATTCAAGCACAAACGATTCCATTAGCATTAAAAGGGCATGACGTAATTGGTCAAGCTCAAACAGGAACAGGAAAAACAGCGGCTTTTGGAATTCCGCTTATCGAAAATGTTGATGTAAAAGACGACAACATTCAAGGAATTGTTATTGCACCAACTCGTGAACTTGCGATTCAGGTATCTGAAGAACTTCATAAAATCGGGCACTTCAACCGTGTTCGAATCTTACCAATCTATGGGGGGCAGGATATCTCTCGCCAGATTCGTTCACTTAAGAAACACCCTCATATCATTGTTGGTACTCCGGGACGTGTAATAGACCATATTAATCGTAAAACTCTTAAGCTTCAAAATGTAAAAACGGTTGTCCTAGATGAAGCAGATGAAATGTTAAACATGGGCTTTATTGAGGATATTGAGGCAATTTTAAAAGGAGTTCCCGATGAACGTCAAACTTTACTTTTCTCTGCAACTATGCCAGGTCCAATCCAACGCATTGCTGAGCGTTTCATGAAAGACCCACAAGTTGTGAAAGTAAAAGCAAAAGAAGTAACAGTACCAAACATTCAACAGTACTACCTAGAAGTACAAGAAAAGAAAAAGTTCGATGTCCTAACTCGTTTATTAGATATCCAATCTCCAGAGTTAGCGATTATCTTTGGACGTACGAAGCGTCGTGTTGATGAACTTTCTGAAGCATTAAATTTAAGAGGATATGCAGCAGAAGGAATTCACGGTGACCTTAGTCAGGCAAAACGTATATCCGTCTTACGTAAGTTCAAAGAAGGATCTATCGAAGTATTAGTTGCAACTGATGTTGCAGCGCGTGGACTTGATATTTCTGGTGTTACTCATGTTTATAACTTTGATATTCCGCAAGACCCTGAAAGCTATGTACACCGAATTGGACGTACAGGTAGAGCAGGAAAACATGGTATGGCGATGACTTTCGTAACACCACGAGAAATTGGTCAACTTAAAAACGTGGAAAATACAACAAAACGTAAAATGGACAAAATGAAGCCACCTACATTGGATGAGGCTTTAGAAGGTCAACAAAAGATCACGATGGAAAAAATCGTATCTATGATCGAGTCCAATAATTTATCATATTATACTCGTATCGCTGAAGAGCTTTTAGAAGAGCATGATTCAGTTTCAGTTGTTGCAGCAGCAATTAAGTTAATGACTAAAGAGCCAGATGCAACTCCAATTAAACTAACTGAGGAAGCACCTGTTCGCGTAAAGAGAGACAACCGAGATAATAACCGTGGTGGTGGACGTGACCGTGGGCGTTATAAGGGTGGTCGTGACCGCGGTCGAGGAAATGCTGGGCGACAAGGTTCAGGTGGTCGTCAAGGATCCGGCGGAAATCGTTACTCTTCAAGTAGCAATCGACGCGGCAATTTCCGTAAAAACGAAGAATAATTTTAACAAACCAAAGAAAGGCGTGTAAACTGACCCCAGTTTAGCACGCCTTTTTTGATTTGTATGATGATGAACACGAAAAGCGATCGAGGGGCTGTTTGGATTTCTCATCATAGCGTGGATGAAGAGGAAAATCGGTAATGAAACTGTTCGAAATCCTCTTCATAGCTTGGATGAAGTGGATAAGCAGTCGAGAATCAGTACGAAATCCTCTTCATAGGGTGGATGAAGAGGAAAGTGGTAAAGAAACAGTACGAAATCTCCTTTCATAGGGTCGATGAAGAGGATAAGCGGTCGAGAATCAGTACGAAATCCTCTTCATAGGGTGGATGAAGAGGAAAAGCAGTAGTGAAACTGTTCGATATCCTCTTCATAGCTTGGTTGAAGGGGATAAGCGGTAGTGAAACAGTACGAAATCCCCTTCATAGCGTAGATGAAGAGGAAAAGTGGTAAAGAAACAGTACGAAATCCTCTTCATAGCGTGGATGAAGGGGATAAGCGGTAGAGAAACAGTACGAAATCCGCTTCATAGCGTGGATGAAGGGGAAAAACGGTAAAGAAACAGTACGAAATCCCCTTCATAGCGTGGATGAAGAGGAAAAGCGTAAGAGAAACTGTTCGAAGTCCCCTTCATAGCGTAGATGAAGAGGAGAAGTGGTAAAGAAACAGTACGAAATCCGCTTCATAGCGTGGATGAAGAGGAAAAGCAGTAGTGAAACAGTACGAAATCTCCTTCATAAAGTAGATGAAGAGGAAAAGCAGTAGTGAAACAGTACGAAATCCGCTTCATAGGGTGGATGAAGAGGAAAAGCGTAAGAGAAACTGTACGAAGTCCCCTTCATAGCGTGGATGAAGGGGAAAAGTGTAAGAGAAACAGTACGAAATCCCTTTCATAGCGTGGATGAAGGGGAAAAACGGTAAAGAAACCATACGAAATCCTCTTCATAGCTTGGATGAAGTGGATAAGCAGTCGAGAATCAGTACGAAATCCTCTTCATAGGGTGGATGAAGAGGAAAGTGGTAAAGAAACAGTACGAAATCTCCTTTCATAGGGTCGATGAAGAGGATAAGCGGTCGAGAATCAGTACGAAATCCCTTTCATAGCGTGGATGAAGGGGAAAAACGGTAAAGAAACAGTACGAAATCCCTTTCATAGCGTGGATGAAGGGGAAAAACGGTAAAGAAACAGTACGAAATCCACTTCATAGCGTGGATGAAGAGGAAAAACGGTAAAGAAACAATACGAAATCCTCTTCATAGCTTGGATGAAGAGGAAAAGCGGTGGAGAAACAGTTAGAAATCCTCTTCATAGCGTGGATGAAGAGGAAAAGTTTAAGAGAAACAGTACGAAATCCCCTTCATAGCGTAGATGAAGAGGAAAAGTGGTAAAGAAACAGTACGAAATCCCCTTCATAAAGTCGATGAAGAGGAAAAGCAGTAGAGAAACAGTACGAAATCCCCTTCATAGCGTGGATGAAGGGGATAAGCGGTAGAGAAACAGTACAAAATCCGCTTCATAGCGTGGATGAAGGGGAAAAACGGTAAAGAAACAGTACGAAATCCGCTTCATAGCGTGGATGAAGAGGAAAAGTGGTAAAGAAACAGTACGAAATCCGCTTCATAGCGTGGATGAAGAGGAAAAGCGGTCGAGAATCAGTTAGAAATCCCCTTCAAAGTGTGGATGAATGACATCCAGAAGATACTCCTGTGTCAATTAGTCGGATATTACTAGGGGCACTATTTTTTCTTATGTCAAATTTTCTCAAAATCATTTATACTGAGAAGGTTGATAAGAATAATATTCCAATTGAGAAGGGGTTGTTGATTATGAGGGACATCCCAAAAAATCGGATTAGTACACGTGCCTTAACAGTATGGAAAACATCTGCAATCATTTCATCTATGATTGGTTGGACTATAGCCATTACGGTCTTAGTCCTTACGATAATTTTTGATTGGTCGTACTGGATTTTAACTGGTCTACTTATACTTTGCATGATTGAGTCAATTTTAACGATTTTCATTTTACCAAAGCTGAAGTGGAAGCGCTGGAGATATGAGGTACATGAACATGAAATTGACCTCCAACGTGGCGTATTAATTGTAAAAAGAACAATTATACCAATGAACCGTGTCCAACACGTTGATACTCAGCAAGGTCCGTTGTTGCGTAAACATCATTTAGCTACTGTTACTATTTCCACGGCAGCTACAGTTCATGAAATACCAGCACTTGATTTAGAGGAAGCAGACCAATTGCGGGACTCAATCTCAAGATTAGCAAGGGTGGATGAAGATGATGTTTGAGTCACGTCGGATGCATCCGGTTGCTGGCATTTTAAGCTTCATTAAGCAGCTGAAAGAAATGATACTTCCTTTAATTTTCCTTTTTTTTGTAGGTCCGGGGGATGATTTTGAAAAGTATTATTTATTAGGTGCATGTGCTTTTATCCTATTAATGTTGATCTATGGAATCTTGCATTGGTATCGTTACACCTATCGGATTGAGAATGGAGAGTTACGAATTGAATATGGAGTGATTATCCGTAAAAAACGCTATATACCTATTGAGCGAATTCAAACGATAGATGTTTCCGCTGGTATTATTCAACGAATTTTTGGATTGGTCAAACTACAGGTGGAAACAGCCGGTGGGGGTATGCAGGCTGAGGCTGTTCTAACAGCTATTAAAGAAGAAGAAGCCAATCAATTACGTGAAATTTTATCCCGTTCGAAAAAGCATGAGGAAGAAGAAGCTGAAACACAAAAAACGAGATTTACATATCAAATTACTCCAAAGGAACTGCTGGTCCTTGCATCCACCTCAGGGGGGATCGGGATTGTTATTTCCGGTGTACTGGCGTTTTTGAGTCAGTTTGCAGAATATCTACCATTTGAAAAATTATATAATACGATTGAAAAATATGTCAGTCTATCGATTTTAATCTATATCATCGCACTCATTGCTTTGTTCTTATTGATCGCGTGGTTAGTTGGGATATTAATTATGACCCTTCGCTACGCCAATTTTACAGTCGTAAAACGAGAAGATGAGCTTTTTATAACGAGAGGATTGATTGAAAAGAAGCAGACAACCATTCCGTTAACAAGGATACAGGCCATACGTATTGGTGAGAATTTTATCAGGCAGCCTTTAGGCTATGCAACTGTTTATATTGAAAGTGCTGGTGGCTCGATTAATAAAGGAGAAGATTTCTCAACTGTGCTCTTTCCTTTAGTAAAGAAAAATGCCATTAATCATTTGTTGCAGCATTTTGTATCTGACTATCAGATGCAAGAAATTGAAAATTACGCACCACCCAATGCAAAGTGGAGATATATGTTTAGGGGAACGCTGCCTTTTCTAGCATTTGTCCCAGCAATTGTCATGTTGTCCTATGTCTTTAGTTCATGGGGCTACCTAGGTTTGCTCCTTTTACCTATTGGAGTAATGCTTGGTTATAGTCGCTATAAAGTGGCTGGTTGGAAGATAGAGGGGGACCAGTTAACCTTGCAGTTTCGTTTTTTTAGCAAAGTAACCGTTCTTCATCATAAAAAGCGAATCCAATCCTTGGACAAGAAACAATCCCACTTCCAAAAGAAAAAAGACCTTGGGTCAGTTAAAACCTTTATTAAATCAGCAATCGCAGGCAAAGGGTTTGAAGTGAAGGATCTACAGATTTCTGACTGCTGGATCATTTGGGAATGGTACAGACAGCGAAATAAGAAAATAACAGAAGATACGCCGTTTAATGATTAAAAAGAGCTAAAGCGACTCCGCTTTAGCTCTTTCATTTTAGAGGAAAATTCCGAGTATCACCAAGATGATAATGATCAACCAAATAATATGTTTGATAGAAAGTTGTCTAGGAATCCTCATTCGAGGTCTGTAAGATGAATCTCCTGCCATGATGATCTGTGGCTGTCCGGAGGTTTTCGGTAAAACGAGCGGTGCAATAATAGCGCCGGCAAGAAAACCAAATATATGGGCGATAATATTGACATTGGTATTTATAAATGTCATGACTAGACCAATGATTAAAATCGTCATGATGAGCTGCGAATTCATTTGACTAATCAAGTCTTTACGGAACAAGACCATATATAAGTAAATACCAAACAATCCAAAGATAGCCCCTGAAGAACCAACGTGGGCAAACTCTAGTGGTTCAATGTAAAAGGTTGCTAGGTTTGCAGCTACCCCGGTTAAAAGATAGGCAATGATAAATTTGAATTTGCCTAACATCCTTTCTAACCCAGGCCCAAACAAAACAAGTGAAAATGAATTAAACAACATATGGCCAAACCCACTATGTACAAAAATGGGAGTGACTAATCTCCAATACTCGCCTTCAGAAATTAAAAAATTAAATCCAATCATGTGCTGCATAAGAGTTGTTCCAAATGGAAGAGATAAAAAAATCAACAGCCAAAGAAAAATATGAATCCCGATTAATATTGATATAATAGGATATAATCGTAAAAATTGACGAAAGCTTTCAGTTCTTATAAACATCTTATTACTCCTTTATGTAGTCATCTTATCGTACTATATTCTTCAAAAGATGGCGAACATCCTCTAACGTTTGTACCATCTTATGATTGAAAGCTTTTTTATAGAAGAAAGGATTTTGAAATGATCATTGGAACAGGTATTGATATTGTAGAGCTTGAAAGAATTAAAAAAATTTTACATAGACAGAAAAAATTTGTAGATCGGATTTTAACGAATGCAGAGAAGGAAAAATTTTTTCGTCTCTCTGAGTCCCGCCAGGTTGAGTTTCTTGCAGGTCGGTTTGCCGTGAAGGAAGCATATTCAAAGGCTGTTGGAACTGGGATTGGTGAGAATTTGAGTTTTTTGGATATCGAGGTTTTATCAGATGAAAAAGGTAAGCCAGTCCTTACAAGACCAATGAATCAAAAGGCCCATTTATCCATCACGCACAGTAAAGATTATGCCGTTGCGCAAGTAATTCTTGAAAGCTTGTCAAGCTAGTCTGCATATTACACAACTTTGCCTCATATATTTTTAGTGCGGTAGGTGAGACAAGGTGTATGAATATGATGAACGGTGTGATTTTCACTTAGTTTGGTAAATAAGCTTCACGGTTGAGTTGGAAAGAACGCTAGGAAAATGATGGGGTCCTAATACGCACGGAAATGATTCCTAACCTGTTCGTCACTTAATACACTTTGTCTCTACCAATAGGCGATAAGAGGCAAAGGGGTTGAAGAGGAAATGAAGAAAAAAGTATTTTTGTTGTTATTAGGGCTACTCATTGCCCTTGTACTAGCGGCATGTGGGGAAAAATCACAAGAAGATGTGGTTAGTGCATTAGATGCAAAGGTACAAAAAATGACTGGCTATAAGGCAGATGCGAAAATGACGCTTCAAACAGGCAATGATCCACAAGTATATGAAGTGGAAATTTGGCACAAGGAGCCGACATTCTATCGAGTAAACCTTAAGAATGCAGAAAAAGACCAAAGCCAGATGATTTTGCGCAATGAAGAAGGAGTATTTGTTCTGACACCTGCTCTTAACAAAAGCTTCCGTTTCCAAAGTGACTGGCCGGAAAACAGCAGCCAAGCGTATCTGTTCGAATCTTTAGTACATGATGTGCAGGAAGATCCAGAAGCGAAATTTACAGCTACAAAGGATCAGTACATTTTTGAAACAAAAACAAATTACAAAAATAATAATATGCTGCCAAAACAAGAAATTACATTTAACAAAAAGGATCTTGCTCCAGTTTCTGTTAAGGTAATGGACCCTGATCGTAAGGTATTGTTGTTAGTTGAATTCACGAAGGTTGAGTTTGATGCAAGCTTTGATAAATCAGCATTTGATGTTGAGAAGAATATGTCTTCTGCAAATATTGGTGAGATCCCAGTTATGGGTGAGGTTGATAAGCAACCACTAGAAGTTCTATATCCTTCAGAAGATGCCCTTGCTGGTGTTGAATTAAAAGAAGAAAAGAAAATCGAAACGGAAAATGGAACACGTGTCATTATGACTTTTGGTGGAGAGAAAACCTTCACATTGATTCAGGAAACAGCCCGCGTTGCTGAGGTTGCTACAACGATTTCATTAAGCGGTGAGCCTGTTGACCTTGGATTTACAGTTGGTACTCTTACAGATAAAGCAATTTCATGGACACACAATGGTGCAGAATTTATGATTGCATCAGATGATTTAACTCAAGAAGAGTTAATCTCAGTTGCACGTACAGTACAAGGCAAGGCTGTAAAATAAACTCCGAACTCAGGCCCGAATAATCGGGTCTGTTTTTTTGTCTTTAAATATCGACAGCATCCTTTATGATTTATTTCACAAACCGAAGTATCTTGTCGGATGAGGGTGATAGAACGAAGAATTTAACGAACAAAAAAAGTTCTATATATAGAATTTCTACAAATTTTTTAAAAAGACTCTGTTACATTATTTAAGCGAGACATGTCCAAGTATTGAAAGGGGTTGGGATTGTTAGAAATTATGGACAAAATGTACGGAACTAAACACAGATTGTAGGAGGGGTACGAAATTGAAGAAGAAAAAGATTTTTTCCACAGCACTTGCTTTATCATTAAGCGTTGGACTATTAGCAGGTCCAGCCATGTCAACAAATGCTAGCGCATCAGATGTATCCTCAAAACTAGCTTCACAAGGCTCACCAATCGACTTAGGAATCGCAAACGATGAAAAGCTCATTGAAATGCTCAAGAAAAACGGCAAAATTGCAAAAAATGCTTCACCAGCAGAAGCGGAGAAGGTGTTGAAAAAATTCCTAAAAGCAAAAGCATCAAACTCTGGCCAAACAAAGGACAAGCTACCAAAGGGGCTTGATGCCAATCTTAAATCTTCTAATAAATCAAATGATAATGGGTTGAAAAATGGAAAGGGGAACAAGCTTGGACAAGCTAAGAAAAATACAGTAGATCCTGTTGAAAAAGAAAATTACGATGGCGAAGTTCGTAGCGACAAAGTACTGGTCTTAGCCATTGATTTTCCTGACTATAAAAAAAGCTCCATTACAAAAGAAGAAACAGACATGTGGTATGAGGACTATACCCATGATCATTTCCAAAACATGATTTTCGGAGAGGATGGATATGAAGGACCAAACGGAGAAAATTTAATATCCATGAAGCAATATTATGAACAACAATCAGGTGGAAGTTATACAGTTGATGGAACTGTAGCTGGCTGGTATACAGCTGATCATCCAGCTGCTTATTATGGTGGGAATTACCCAACGCCAGACGGCAGTGATGCTCGTGCACGTACGTTAGTGTATGAAGCTTTAACAAAAGCTGGGCAAGATCCAAATGTAGACTTAAGTGAATACGATGTTTGGGATCGTGACGATTATGATGAAGATGGTGTTTATAATGAGCCAGACGGAATTATTGACCATCTTATGGTTATCCATGCAGGTGTAGGTGAAGAAGCAGGTGGAGGGTCTCTTGGAGGAGATGCTATCTGGTCGCACCGTTGGGACCTTGGTCAATTAGTTGCTGTACCTGGAGGAACTTCAAATAGTGACCGTTTTGGCGGACTTTTAGGTGCATTTGATTACACAATCGAACCTGAAGACGGGGCTGCAGGTGTGTTTACTCATGAGTTTGGTCATGATTTAGGTCTTCCTGATGAGTATGACACGATTTATAGCGGAGCAGGAGAAGCCATCGAATTTTGGTCTTTAATGTCATCGGGTAGTTGGGCTGGAGATATACCTGGTACAGAACCGCCTGGTATGAGTCCGTTTGCAAAAGAAATGCTACAAAGCCTTCATGGTGGTAATTGGTTAAGTGGAACAACCTTAAAAACAAATGAAATAACAAAGGAGGGTAAAACAGTACTTCTTGACGAGGCGGTAACAAAAGGTACCAATAATGATGCAGTACGTGTTGATTTACCAGATAAGGTAAATGTATTAAATAATCCTGCTGCAGGTGCATTTGAATATTATGGCGGTAAAGGTGACGAGGCTGACCACAAAATGGTGGCAACAGTCGATTTAACAGGTAACACAAGCGCAACCCTAGACTTTGACGCTTGGTATAACATTGAGCAGTATTGGGATTATGCCATGGTTCAAGTCTCAACAGATGGTGGTGAAACATGGACGTCACTTTCAAGTGACAGAACATCATCAACTCTTGACCCAGACGGCTATCCGGAAATTAAAGAAAATCTACCAGGTTACACTGGTTCAAGTAATGGATGGGTTCATGAAAAAATTGATTTAAGTGCGTATACTGGTCAAGAAGTTCAGCTTCAATTCCGTTCAATGACAGACTGGGCGACAAATCTTGATGGATTCTTTGCGGATAATGTAAAAGTAACGGCAGACGGAAATGAAGTGTTCGCTGATGGAGCAGAAGGAGATCCGCAATTTACATTAGATGGTTTTGAAAAACATGATGGTAAATACTCATCTAAACATTACTATCTACTAGAATGGAGATCACATAATGGCGTTGATGAAGGCTTAAAGCATATACGCCGTGGGGCAAGTTTAATGTCCTTTGACCCAGGTTTAGTTGTCTGGTATGTGGATGAAAGTTATGACAATAACTGGACTGGGGAACATCCTGGTGACGGTTTCTTAGGAGTAGTAGATGCCGACCAACATACTAACTATTGGAGTGACAAAACTGTAGGCTCTTCACGTTATCAACTACACGATGCTGCATTCAGTTTAGAAAAATCAGAAAAAATGTTCTTAGATTACCCAGGTCAATTTACAATGAAGGACAACTTCACCCAACGCACACCTTTATTTGACGACAGTACCGACTATAGTAACCCAGGCTTAGTTGATGCAGGACGTAATATTCCTGAATACGGTCTGAAATTCCGTGTTGTTGGCCAAAGTGCTGATGGTACAGTGGGTAAGGTGTTAATATTTAAATAATAATTTTGTAAGACCCCTTTGACCAATCAAAGGGGTCTTTGCCATGTATTGTGAATTTTCTTCAACATATTTTCTTTTTTTCGTCATATGTTAAGATGGGTATGATGAAAAACTACCATTGACATGGACACAACTAAGTTTAATCATCGAATTCATATAGTAGCTAATAATCTAAGAAGGTGTTTATTCATGGACTCTACCCATTTTTATCGTGATACTTGGGTTGAAGTGGATTTAGATTGCATTTTTGAGAATGTAAAAAACATGAAAGGGTTTTTACCGGAACCTGTAGAGGTAATGGCGGTCGTTAAAGCAAATGCCTATGGACACGGAGACGTGGAGGTTGCAAAAACTGCCCTTGAAGCGGGAGCTACCCATCTCGCAGTTGCTTTTATCGATGAAGCGGTCTCTCTACGCCACGGAGGAATAGATGCACCGATTCTTGTACTTGGAGCATCACGTCCAACTGACGTAGCGCTTGCAGCAGAACACAATATATCTCTCACCATTTATAGCGAGGAGTGGCTTGATGAGGTATTGGAAAACTATCAAGGTAGTACTCCACTTACCCTTCACTTGAAACTTGATACAGGAATGGGACGTCTTGGAGTTAAAGAAAAAGGGGAATTGCAAACAATCCTTAGGACAATCGAGCAAAATCCTCAACTCCAACTCGAAGGTGTTTTTACTCATTTTGCAACAGCAGACGAAATTGATACATCTTATTTTGAACAACAATATCAGAACTTCCAGGAAATGCTTGAGTGGATTCCATTCAAACCGAAGTTAGTACATTGTGCAAATAGTGCAACTGGCTACCGTTTCCCCGATAAAGCATTTAATATGGTAAGACTAGGAATTGGGATGTATGGAATGACTCCATCACTGGAAATAAAAGATCAACTGCCATACGAGCTCGAGCAAGCTTTTTCTTTCCATAGCAAGCTCGTCCATGTAAAACGAATTTCAAAAGGCGAAAAAGTAAGCTATGGCGCAACTTTTACAGCAGATGAAGATATGTGGGTCGGAACAGTTCCAGTTGGCTATGCCGATGGCTGGGTTCGGAAACTACAGAATACGAACGTTTTAATTGACGGTGAATTTTGTCAAATCATTGGTCGGGTCTGCATGGACCAATTTATGGTCCGACTTCCAAATAAACTCCCGATAGGCACAAAAGTCACTTTAATCGGGGAGCAAAAAAATAAATTTATTAGTGTAGACGATGTCGCATGTGCTCTTGAAACAATCAACTACGAGGTTACATGTACGATAAGTTTTCGGGTTCCACGTATTTTTTTAAGAAATAAGAGAATAATTGAAGTGAGAAATCCGTTATTAAGACATTACTAGTAGAGAAAATAGTACAATGGTTGTACACGTTGGATCACTTTCTTTTTTTATGCACGAAAATAAATGCAGGTTCTGGAAACCTTGTAAAACCTATGCATAAAAACCAATTGTATATGTCGATAATAATTAAGAATTAATGGATTAAGCTTTGCATCTAATCATAATAATGGTATTATTAAGATTGGAGTAGAATATTGGTGGCAAGTTGGTGGAGGTGTATGTTTGTGTCTGAATCCAGCGCAACAACAGAAATTCTAGTACGATTACCACAAAACCTAATTAGTGAGTTGGATGGCCTAGTGAAACAAGAAAACGGTAACCGTAATGAACTGATTTATCAAGCTACAAAAATGTATCTACGCGAGAGAAAGAAGCGTCAAATTACAGAATCTATGAGACGCGGTTACATGGAAATGGCAAAAATCAACCTTACTATTGCATCGGAGGCTTTTTTAGCTGAATCTGAGGCTGACCACACCGTAGAACGCTTAGTTAGCGGGGGGTAATCATTTGATTGTAAAACGTGGCGACGTTTATTTTGCAGACCTCTCCCCAGTTGTTGGCTCAGAGCAAGGAGGCGTTCGTCCTGTTCTTGTTATCCAAAACGATATCGGGAATCGGTTTAGTCCCACAGTCATTGTCGCAGCCATAACTGCACAAATTCAAAAAGCGAAGCTCCCAACCCATGTTGAGATCGATGCGGAGCGTTATGGATTTGAGCGCGATTCAGTTATTCTGTTAGAACAAATTCGTACAATCGATAAGCAGCGTCTAACCGATAAGATAACACATCTCGATGAAGAGATGATGGACAGAGTGGATGATGCCTTACAAATTAGTTTAGGACTCATCGATTTTTAATTCATTTATTTATATGTGATACGTCTATGAGAAGTTACCCCGTGGTAGCTTCTTTTATTTTTTAGTCCCACAAAATGTGGCGTTCTTAGTCAAATTGATCCTATAAATGCCATTTGCATAATATATTACAAAAATATTTTACTTATGTAACAAATTCTAAAATGTGAAGGACATCACATCTTTTCTATCGAAGTACATAATAAGGATTATCCTTAAATACCTTTCAAAACAAAAAAGAGAGAGCGGTGGAAAAAAATGAAAAGGCAATCTACAAATCCGAGACGAGATGAAGTAGAAAGGCTGGTACAGGACTTCCAAAAAACTGGCTCAAAGGAAATAGAAAGGGAAATCGTTGAGAAGTATGAAAATCTTGTTAATTCAATTGCTTGGAACTACTCGAAAGGCAGAGCGTTTCACGAAGATATTGTTCAAGTAGGGAGAATTGGGCTTTTAGGTGCGATTAGAAGATTCGACCGAACGGTTGGAAAGAGCTTTAATAGCTTTGCAGTACCAACAATTATTGGTGAAATTAAACACTTTTTACGTGATAAAACATGGAGTGTACATGTGCCAAGAGGGGCAAAGGAACTCGGAATTAAGATAAAAAAGGCAAAAGAAGAACTTACAATAGTCTTGCAAAGGACACCAGAGGTACATGAAATCGCAAATCATCTTCAAATAGATAAAAAGGAAGTTCTAGAAGCAATGGAACTTGGACAAGCTTATTATTCAAAGTCAATTGAAATGCCGATTGACCCGGATTCTGAAGGCAAATCGATAATAGAAACGGTTGGTAAGAAAGATAAAGCTTACGAAAAGGTATTGAAAAGATTGGATGTAAAGAATGCCCTCCATGTTCTTACTAAACGTGAAAAGAGAATTCTTTACTACACGTATATTCAGGAGAAGAGTCAAAGAGAGACGGGAAGAATAGTCGGGGTTTCACAAATGCATGTATCCCGGATCCGACGAAAAGCCATTAAAAAGCTTCGAGAAGCAGTACTTGGATGAGTTAATTTTGGTAAAATAGATAGGGCTTAGAAGTGAAAGTAGGAGGAAAACAGTTTTGACACAGACATTGCAAACAAATGAAATGATGGTAAAAACCATCGCCAAAGAAATTGGAATTACAACAAAGCAAGTGCATAGTGTGATTAACCTCTTAGATGAAGGCAATACCGTACCTTTTATTGCGCGTTATCGTAAAGAACTGACAGGTTCTTTAGATGAAGTACAAATTAAGGATGTGCAAGAAAAATGGACGTATTTACAGAACCTTGAAACACGAAAAGAAGAGGTTATTCGACTTATTTCTGAACAAGGAAAGTTAACCGATGACCTTCAAGCAGAAATCATGAAATCGACAAAGCTGCAACAGGTTGAGGATTTATACAGACCATATAAGCAAAAGCGTCGTACAAAAGCGACCGTGGCAAAAGAAAAGGGACTCGAGCCACTTGCGGAATGGTTATATACTTTCCCGACGAATGTAGATGTTTTACAATATGCTACCGGGTTCATTTCAGAGGAAAAAGAGGTAATCAGTGCTGAAGATGCTATCCAGGGGGCTAAAGATATTATCGCTGAGTGGATATCGGACGACGCGACTTTCCGTCAATGGATCCGCAATGAAACCTTCAAACAAGGCACTATTGAAACAGCGGTAAAGGATCAAGAAAAAGACGAAAAAAATGTCTACGAAATGTACTATGAATACAAGGAACCTATTCATAAGGTAGTTCCACACCGTGTACTAGCGATGAATCGTGGAGAAAAAGAGGAAATCTTACGTGTATCAATTGAACCACCTCTTGACCGAATTATAACCTTCTTACATCGGAAAATCTTAAAGAAGGAAAATTCACCGGTAACTCCATATATCGTAGAAACAATTGAAGATAGCTATAAACGCTTGATTCAGCCTTCAATTGAAAGAGAAATCCGAAAAGAGTTGACGGAGAAGGCAGAAGACAGAGCCATTCACATTTTCTCAGAAAACCTTCGTAATCTACTGTTACAGCCACCACTAAAAGGTAAGGTTGTTCTAGGAGTTGATCCTGCATATCGAACAGGATGTAAACTAGCTGCTGTTGATGAAACAGGGAAAGTTTTAAAAATAGATGTCATTTATCCGCACCCACCAGTGAATAAAAAAGAAGAAGCGGTTAAGAAGATCAAATCTATTCTACAAGAATTTAAGGTTGAAATGGTGGCGATCGGAAACGGTACAGCCTCAAGAGAAACAGAGCAATTTGTCGCTGATGTTTTAAAAGAAGTAAATCAAGAAATCTTCTATATTATCGTGAATGAAGCGGGTGCAAGTGTGTATTCAGCATCCGATATAGCACGAGAAGAGTTTCCAGATTTCCAGGTAGAAGAAAGAAGTGCTGTATCTATTGCAAGAAGACTTCAGGATCCATTGGCGGAACTAGTGAAAATAGATCCGAAGTCAGTAGGAGTAGGTCAATACCAGCATGATGTTTCACAGAAAAAATTAAATGACCAGCTTACTTTTGTTGTAGAAACAGTAGTTAACAAGGTTGGAGTCAATGTGAACACAGCATCCCCATCTTTATTACAATATGTAGCTGGCCTATCCAAAGCTGTAGCAAATAACATCGTCAAAAAACGTGAGGAACAAGGGAAGTTTTCGAACAGAAGTGAATTAAAGAACATTCCACGCCTAGGTGCAAAAACATATGAGCAATGTATCGGTTTCCTTCGTATTGTTGATGGTGATGAACCATTAGACCGTACTGGAATTCACCCGGAAAACTACAAAGAAGTTAAGAAACTTCTTGCGAAATATGGTTTAACGAGTAATGACCTCGGTACGGATAATTTAAAAGAAGCCATTTCATCTATCGTGGCAGAAGAAGTGGCTGCAGAGATGGGAATTGGCGAAATCACCATTCACGATATTACAGAAGCGTTAGTGAGCCCTGAACGTGATCCGCGTGATGAGTTGGCAAAACCATTGCTTAAAAAAGACATCCTTAAGCTTGAAGACCTTGCGAAAGGAATGGAGCTTGAAGGAACCGTTCGAAATGTTGTAGACTTTGGAGCGTTTGTTGATATCGGAGTTAAGCAGGATGGCTTAGTCCATATCTCAAAACTAAGCAATAACTTCGTAAAACATCCACTTGATGTAGTATCAGTCGGAGATGTTGTAACAGTCTGGATAGATGACGTCGATGTTAAAAAAGGAAGAGTGGCATTAACAATGCTGCCGCCACAAAATTAAAAAGTCTAAAACACTGCTCATGAGCAGTGTTTTTTTCTATAAAAATACCAGCATTGATTTAATAATTTAATTTGGTATCGATTTTTCTCATAGTAGGCGCGTTTCATTTGGTTTTGAAGCCAAGTAGGCATAGACTGAACCTCCTCGTTAATAAACTTTTACCCTCCAAAAAATAAAAAAATGATACTATAGTGATGAAGTTACCAAACTATAGGTTTGAGTATATATAGTGTATGCAGATACAGTAAGTCCTGTTCGAAAAGGATGGAATGGAGGAAAAAACATGGAACAGTTTGAACTACAAAAAATAGTAGAAGAGGTTTCTTTAGAGCTGTTCGGTAAACCATTTCTTCATAAAGCCACTTTTAACAATCGATTACAAACTACAGGTGGAAGGTATCTTCTAAAGTCTCACAATATTGAACTGAATCCAAAGTATTATCAAGAACGTGGAATTGAAGAATTAGTTGGGATTATTAAGCATGAACTGTGTCATTATCATTTGCATCTTGAGGGAAAAGGATATCAGCATCGCGATCGTGACTTTCGGAATCTCTTAAAGGCTGTGGACGCTCCGCGATTCTGTAAACCATTAGAATCTGTCACAAAAAGAAAGATGTCAAAGCAATACTTGTATACATGTACAGGCTGTGGGCTAGGATATGTAAGGAAAAGAAGAATCGACACAAAACGGTACGTTTGTGGAAAATGTTCAGGGAAATTAATGGAAGCAAAAAAAGTTTGACTCAGATTTAATCATGTGATAAAATATAAAAGTCGCCGCAAAAACGGTTGAAAGAAAAAAATAGATTCTCTTGACAACAAGGAAGTATGTTTTTATAATAAGTAATGTCGTCACATTATTCCGCAGTAGCTCAGTGGTAGAGCTATCGGCTGTTAACCGATCGGTCGTAGGTTCGAGTCCTACCTGCGGAGCCAATGGGGAAGTACTCAAGTGGCTGAAGAGGCGCCCCTGCTAAGGGTGTAGGTCGCGTAAGCGGCGCGAGGGTTCAAATCCCTCCTTCTCCGCCAGATTTAAATTGGCCCGTTGGTCAAGCGGTTAAGACACCGCCCTTTCACGGCGGTAACACGGGTTCGAATCCCGTACGGGTCATACAATGATGGGATGTAGGATTGAAAAATCTTACCTCCCATTTCTATCTCTTAAAAATGGAGGATTAGCTCAGCTGGGAGAGCACCTGCCTTACAAGCAGGGGGTCGGCGGTTCGATCCCGTCATCCTCCACCATGAAACCTTTTATTATTTAGTGGGCTATAGCCAAGCGGTAAGGCAACGGACTTTGACTCCGTCATTCGTAGGTTCGAATCCTGCTAGCCCAGCCATTTTGATTACGAACAGTTATCAAAAACATTGCACGAGCCATTAGCTCAGTTGGTAGAGCATCTGACTTTTAATCAGAGGGTCGAAGGTTCGAGTCCTTCATGGCTCACCATTTATTTCAATAAATGCGGGTGTGGCGGAATTGGCAGACGCGCTAGACTTAGGATCTAGTGTCTTTGACGTGGGGGTTCGAGTCCCTTCACCCGCACTGTGTTTAATGTATTAGCGGTCGTGGCGGAATGGCAGACGCGCTAGGTTGAGGGCCTAGTGGGAGTTGATCCCGTGGAAGTTCGAGTCTTCTCGACCGCACCAAAAAGTTTTTTTAAAAAAGTACTTGCAATTATGTTTGCGAGATGCTATTATAGAAAAGTCGCTGATTTCAAATCACTGATAAATATGCGCCCGTAGCTCAATTGGATAGAGCGTCTGACTACGGATCAGAAGGCTATGGGTTCGACTCCTTTCGGGCGCGCCATTTTATATCGGGAAGTAGCTCAGCTTGGTAGAGCACTTGGTTTGGGACCAAGGGGTCGCAGGTTCGAATCCTGTCTTCCCGACCA
>QGHH01000173.1 GCA_003640645.1 Fredinandcohnia aciditolerans
GAACATCCGGTGCTGCGGCTCCGTGTGCGATGACCTTGGACTTTAAATTGCCGTCGACAGCATGAGAGTCCTGCAGTGTCTTGCTCTTCATCACGTACAGCGTCCCCACAGACTCGATGGCCTGAGCCGACTGGGAGTCCAGCTGGTTAACCTGTTTGTCCAGTTCCAAGTAGCTGCTCTGGTCAATGCTGTACTCGGCATAACCTTCACAGGATCCTTTGCAGGAACGCAGCTTAATATCGATATCCACCTCCAGCTTCTGCATATCGGCCACCTGGTCCTTGACTCGATCCTTCAGGGCGGCCAGGGTTCTCAGCTGCCTGTCGATCCTGATCTTCATGTCTGTGATTCTCTGACGCAGCCTCTGAGCCAAGTCGTAGTAGTTGTTGTCATAACCACTGTCGATGGTGAGTTTTTCCTTCAGGTAGTCGTAGGTCTGTTTGGACACCAGGTCGGCAGAGCGGTGCTTGCCCTTGTACTGATCCAGGAGGCTGCGGATCTTCTCGACCCTCTTCAGCAGACCGTGGTCGTATTTATCCATCAGACCCTGAATCCTGCAGCCTGACGGACATTTGGGACCCCATTGATCGCTTGTACAGAAAGGCCATTCCTTCTCAGTAGCACATTTTTCATCTCTGGTGCCGTGTTCGACCGGACGAGCTCCTCTGGGGTCCAGCATATTAGCCATGCTTGAAGCTACGCCTATCAAAAGGAGGCAGACGAGTAAATTCAGTCGCTCCATCTTCGTTGCTGTCGTTC
>QGHH01000174.1 GCA_003640645.1 Fredinandcohnia aciditolerans
TCTTCGGGCTGCCGTCGCTGGGCGTGCAGTTCAGCGAGATGCAGGCGGCCTGCCTGGCGATGGCGCTGAACCTGGGCGCCTACAGCGCCGAGATCATCCGCGCCGGCATCGACGCCACGCCCAAGGGCCAGTACGAGGCCGGCGCCAGCCTGGCGATGACGCGCTTGCAGGTGTTCCGCCATGTGGTGCTGAAACCCGCGCTGGCGCGCATCTGGCCGGCGCTGTCGTCGCAGATCGTGATCGTGATGCTGGGGTCGGCGGTGTGTTCGCAGATCGCGGCCGAGGACCTGACGTTCGCGGCCAACTTCATCCAGTCGCGCAATTTCCGCGCGTTCGAGGTGTATTTCGTGACCACCGGCATCTATCTGGTGCTGGCGGTGTTGTTGCGCCAGTTGCTGCGCATGACGGGCAGGCGGTTGTTCCGCAAGGCGGCGCGATGATCGAGTTCACCACCTGGGACATTGTCCGCAACCTGCTGCTGGCGGCGCGCTGGACCATCGTGCTGTCGCTGGTGGCGTTTGCCGGCGGCGCGCTGATGGGCGGGCTGGCGCTGATGATGCGGACCTCGCGCGTGGCGCTGCTGCGGCGCGTGAGCTGGGCGTATATCGAACTGTTCCAGGGCACACCGCTGCTGATGCAGTTGTTCCTGGCATTCTTCGGCTTGTCGCTGGCCGGGGTCGAGGTGCCGCCGTGGCTGGCCGCGGGCGCGGCGCTGACGTTGTGGTCGGGCGCGTTCCTGGCCGAGATCTGGCGCGGCT
>QGHH01000175.1 GCA_003640645.1 Fredinandcohnia aciditolerans
ACATTGGCAAGGCCACCCAGACAGCTGATGACACTGTTGAGATGATCAGGAAATCACAGTTTGGGCAGGATGTCAATGCCCGTCTGACAGAGAGTGCCGACATAGCCAGCAAGTATGCACTTTCACTCCAGGAGCAGCTTCCTCCTGCAGCCCAGGATCTGATCACTAAAGTCACCGCAGAGGCTGACGTGCTGAGAGAGCGTGTGACCCAGGAGCTGAACACCGTCAGGGACAGGCTGGAGCCCTACACTGAGGACATGAAGGCCCAGATCCAGCAGAAAGTGGACCAGCTCAAACAGGAGCTGGCACCCTACGCAGACTCCCTGGACTCTGAGGCCCTGAGAACCACCCTGATGCAGAAGAGCGAGGAGCTGAAAACCAACCTGGAGCAGAGTGTGAAGGATCTGCAGGCTCAGCTGGGGCCCTACACTGATGACCTGAAGCAGAAGGTGGACCAGCACCTGCAGGAGTTCAAGGAGAGTGTGGCACCTGTGACCGAGAAAGTCCAGGTTGAGCTGAGTCAGAGAGCAAAGCTGGTTAAACAAATGGTGGCCCCCTACGCTGAGGACCTGAGGGAAAAGCTGGACCCCTACGCCCAGGATCTCCAGGCCCAGCTCACCTCCCTCTACGAGTCCTTTGTTAAAACCAACTAAGTCAACTTCACCTCACGTTAAACAGAAAGGAACTACAGCCAAAGAACTAATTACCTGATACCAACAACACCGCCATGCTGTTAACAACAGCACAAGCTCATCT
>QGHH01000176.1 GCA_003640645.1 Fredinandcohnia aciditolerans
GGAAAAGACGCCGTTGACGGCCCTGGCCTGCCAGGCGCTGTTCGCGCAGGCGCTGCAGCGCTTCGGCGACGCGCCGGCCGGCCTGTCGGAAGTGCTGATCGGCGGCCGCGACATCGGCGAGGCGCTGGTGGATTCGCACGCCGTGGCGCTGGTGTCGGCCACCGGCTCGACCCGCATGGGCCGCCAGGTGGGTCCGCGCGTGGCGCAACGCTTCGGCCGCGTGCTGCTGGAACTGGGCGGCAACAACGCCATCATCGTCGGCCCCACCGCCGACCTGGACATGGCCGCGCGCGGCATCGTCTTCGGCGCCATCGGCACCGCCGGCCAGCGCTGCACCACCCTGCGCCGCCTGTTCGTGCACGAGAGCGTCTATGACGCCTTCCTCGCCAAGCTGAAGGCGGCCTACGCCTCGGTGCCGGTGGGCGACCCGCGCGCCGCCGGAACCCTGGTCGGGCCGCTGATCGACGCGGCCGCCTTCGAGGCCATGCAGCGGGCCCTGGCCGACGCCCGCGCCGCCGGCGGCGCGGTGAGCGGCGGCGAGCGGGTCGCGGTTCCCGGCGCGGCGGACGCGTTCTACGTGCGCCCGGCCCTGGTCGAGATCGGCGAACAGGCCGAGGTCGTCCGCCGCGAGACCTTCGCCCCCATCCTCTATGTGATGAAGTACGCCGACCTGGACCAGGCCATCGCCCTCCAGAACGACGTGCCCCAGGGCCTGTCGTCGTCGATCTTCACCCTGAACGTCCGCGAGGCCGAGC
>QGHH01000177.1 GCA_003640645.1 Fredinandcohnia aciditolerans
TCGCGTCCGCCCGACTGCGGGCTGGCGACGCGCTTGGCCCTGGTCTGGGCGTGCTGGGCGGTCGATCGCGGCGGCGGCGACGTCGTCACCACCTCGACCCTGGCGCCGACGGCGACCTGGCTGACGCCGACCGGCGCGGCCCTGCGCTTCTCCTGGGCCAGGACCGAGACCCGCGACAAGACCGGCCGCGTGCGCAACGAGACCGCCAACGCCGCCATCTCCCAGCCGTTGCTGCGCGGGGCGGGGATCGCGGTCAACATGGCCCCCGTGCGCATCGCCCGCCTGCAGGAGCAGATCAACCGCCTGCAGCTCAAGTCCTCGGTCTCGGACACCGTCACCGCGATCATCGTCGCCTACCGCAGCCTCGCCCAGGCCCAGCAGCAGGTCCGGCTGGCCCAGGCCTCGCTGGAGCGCACCCAGGACCTGCTGGCCACCAACCGGGCGCTGATCGACGCCGGACGCATGGCCGCCGCCGACATCGTGCAGACCGAGTCGGGCGTCGCCAACCAGCAGGTCGCCGTGCTGCAGGCCGAGCAGCAGCGCAACAGCGCCCAGCTGGCCCTGCTGCGGCTGCTGGCCGTCGACCTGCGCACCGACGTCGTGGCGGCCGACGACATGACCGCGCCGCGCGTCGACATCGACCTGGACAAGGTCATCGCCCTCGGCCTCGACGGCCGCATGGACGTGCTGGCCCAGCGCAAGTCGGTCGAGCAGAGCCGCCTGGGCCTGCTGCAGGCCAGGAACAACCGCCTC
>QGHH01000178.1 GCA_003640645.1 Fredinandcohnia aciditolerans
GACGAGCTGCGATATCATGTTGAGACCGGCCGCCGAAATGAGGCGTTGGGCGGCAACATGATGTCCTCAATCAACGCTGCGCAGCAACTGCAGGACATTGCGGTCACCTCCGCCATGGGCCAATCGATCCCGACGATCGCGCTGCAGCAAGGCACGCAATTCGGCATGGCCGCCATGATGACTGGTGGCGGCGGTGGCGCGGTCGGCCTGCGACACGTTCAGGAACACCGAGGCGCCGCGGCCGCCGGCGGCGCCCGCCGCCCGTTCTTCCGTCGCCGCAAGGTGTGCCCGTTCTCGGGCGCCAACGCGCCGAAGATCGACTACAAGGACGTCAAGCTCCTGCAGCGCTACGTTTCCGAGCGCGGCAAGATCGTGCCGTCGCGCATCACCGCCGTCAGCCAGAAGAAGCAGCGCGAACTCGCCCAGGCGATCAAGCGCGCCCGTTTCCTCGGCCTGCTGCCCTACGTGGTTCGCTAACAATTTACCCGCGGGCGGCAACGCCCGCGGGTTTTCTCCGACCATGATGGGCATGGCCGGTATGCCGAGAATCCCAAGTTGGGCATGAGCCCTAACTGCCTCGACAGGCAGGACAGCGAAACCGGTGCCAAAGCGCCCTTCTCTTCCTGACTGTCTCCCGAACAGCGTCGGCTACGACGCATATGGAGAAAACAATGGAAGTCATTCTTCTCGAACGCATTTCCCGCCTCGGCCAGATGGGTGACACCGTCAAGGTCAAGGACGGCTTCGCCCGTA
>QGHH01000179.1 GCA_003640645.1 Fredinandcohnia aciditolerans
GGCGGCGCGCATTGCGATCAGCTCGCTGCGCCGGTTGAGCGCCACGAAGGCGGCCAGGGTTCCGAACAGGAAGGTGAACGGCAGCAGCACCAGGATCACCGCCGGGGCCTGCAGCAGGTCCAGTCCCATGATCTGGAGGAAGTTGACGTCGACCCGGGTGCCGACGCTGCGCGACAGGTCGACGAAACCGATCAGGATGATCACCGACGAGATCACGGCCAGGGCGGCCACGACCGCCAGCAGCGTTCGAGCCAGGACATAGGTCTCGATGCGCTTGAGGCCGGGGATCATGCTTGCGCCGTGTTCAGGGTGCGTCCAGCGGGGATCGCCTGGATCGCGATGAAGCGATTCACCCGCTGGCGGAAGAGCTGCGCCATCGCCCACCAGGTCGCGCCCAGCGGTATGGCGTACTGGATGACGTTGAGCCAGACGTTGTCGTCGCACGCCGCCTGGGCGGCGAAGCCCAGGATGCGCAGGACCGCCGCCGCCGCGCCGATGATCGCCATGCGCCGGCCAGAGCCCAGGCGGCTGACGGCGCCGCCGATGACGGCGGCCAGGGCCAGGGACATGAAGGCGATGTTGTAGAGCGGCGAGGCCAGCCGCGAATGGGCCTCGGCCAGCATCTTCTTGCGGTTCTGCTTTTCCCAGGCCTGCTCGAGATCGGGGAAGAACAGCTCGTGAAGAGAGCGGTCCGAGACCTTGTAGTGGACCAACTGGTCCTTGTTGAGGAAGGAGTTCAGCTCGAAGATGTAC
>QGHH01000180.1 GCA_003640645.1 Fredinandcohnia aciditolerans
AATCTCGTTTCTCTGCTGCTGACACAGCGATCGACGCGAAAGCGAAATCGCCGAAGAAAGCAGAAGATGCAGTAAGTAGTACAGAATTTGGCAGTACCGCTCTTTAACAATTAAACAACCGATAAGTGTGGGCGCTTGATGCGAGTGCACAGTGACTGGTTTTAAAACCCGTCACAAGCACAATGAAATCAAGTGCTCACTAGAAGTGAAGTACCTTAGATGTCAAGTCTAAGCACATACCTCACTTCCTTTGAGTAGCGACGTATGACTCGGTTCTTCGGAACTAAGAAATACGAAACAAATACAGAGATTAAACTGAAGAGTTTGATCCTGGCTCAGATTGAACGCTAGCGGGATGCCTTACACATGCAAGTCGAACGGCAGCACGGACTTCGGTCTGGTGGCGAGTGGCGAACGGGTGAGTAATGTATCGGAACGTGCCCAGTAGCGGGGGATAACTACGCGAAAGCGTAGCTAATACCGCATACGCCCTACGGGGGAAAGCAGGGGATCGCAAGACCTTGCACTATTGGAGCGGCCGATATCGGATTAGCTAGTTGGTGGGGTAACGGCTCACCAAGGCGACGATCCGTAGCTGGTTTGAGAGGACGACCAGCCACACTGGGACTGAGACACGGCCCAGACTCCTACGGGAGGCAGCAGTGGGGAATTTTGGACAATGGGCGAAAGCCTGATCCAGCCATGCCGCGTGAGTGATGAAGGCCCTAGGGTTGTAAAGCTCTTTCAACGGTG
>QGHH01000181.1 GCA_003640645.1 Fredinandcohnia aciditolerans
GCGGTCTGCGTGCTTACCTATCCGTCAAAACCCGAAGCGGATGCGTGGGACGCCGGTCAGATGGTGATGGAACTGACGCTGGCGCCGCCGCAGACGAACAGCGTCTGGCCGGTGACGAAGCTGTTGGCCGGGTCGGCGAAGAACATCACCGCCCGCGCCACGTCGTCCGAGCGTCCCAGGCGCTTGACCGGGATGCCGTTGGCAAGCAGCTTTTCGCGTTCGCTGCCGGGTTCGATCACTTCGTAGAACATGTCGGTCTGGATCGGGCCGGGCGCCACCACGTTGACGGTGATGCCAAAGGGGGCCAGTTCCAGCGACCAGGTGCGCGCCATGCCGACCATGCCGGCCTTGGTGGCCGAATAGGCGGTGCGGGTGGGCAGGCCCAGCGCGCCGCGCGAGGACATCATGACGATGCGGCCGAAATGGCGTTCCTGCATGCCGGGCAAGGCCGCCTGCACCAGGCTGATGGCCGCGCCCAGGTGGATCTGGGTCAGGCCGTGCAGTTCCTCCTGGGTCACCTGCGGCAGCAGGTTCGGCCAGATGACGCCGGCGTTGTGGATGACATGGCTGACCGGAAAGCGCGCCGCGATCTCGGCGCCCGCCTGGGCGGTGGCGTCGGCGTCCAGCAGGTCGACCTGCACGTTGTGCAGGCGCGGGTGGCTGAAGTCGGCGGCGCGGCGCGCCATCGAGATCACTTCGTAGCCCGCTTCGAGCATGCTGCGGCAGATTTCGGCGCCGATGCCGGCGCTGCC
>QGHH01000182.1 GCA_003640645.1 Fredinandcohnia aciditolerans
GCTGGGCATGTGCTTCGTCATGATGATGGTGGCCATCGACCAGACCGTGGTGGGCACCGCGCTGCCCACCATCGTGGCCGAGCTCAAGGGCTTCGAGCTGTACGCGTGGGTGGCGACGTCCTACCTGCTGACCTCGGTCATCACCGTGCCGATCTTCGGCCGGTTGGGCGACTACTATGGCCGCAAGCCCTTCGTGGTGGCGGCGATCGTGCTGTTCACGCTGGCCTCGGTGCTGTGCGGCGCGGCCGACAGCATGTTCACGCTGGTGCTGGCGCGGGCCCTGCAGGGCGTGGGCGGCGGCATGCTGGTGGGCACCGCCTTCGCCTCCATCCCCGACCTGTTCCCGGACCCGCACGTGCGGCTGCGCTGGCAGGTCATGCTCAGTTCGGCCTTCGGCATCGCGAACGCGGTCGGGCCGACGCTGGGCGGCGCGCTGACCGAGCACTATGGCTGGCGCTCGGTGTTCTACGTCAACCTGCCCATCGGCATCCTCGGCCTCTGGTTCGTCGCGCGCTACCTGCCGCACCTGCGCAATCACACCACCGGCAAGGTGCGCCTGGACTGGCAGGGCGCGCTGCTGATCGCCGCCGCGCTGGGCGGCCTGCAACTGCTGGTGGAACTGCTGCCCAAGGAAGGCCTGAGCGCCACCATCGTGCTGCTGGGCGCCGGCAGCGCCGCCGCCTTCGGCCTGCTGTACTGGTGGGAGCGGCGCTGCCCGCATCCGCTGCTGCCGTTCGACATGTTTCGCAAC
>QGHH01000002.1 GCA_003640645.1 Fredinandcohnia aciditolerans
TTCCGTTAAACAGTCTAACCAAATTAACCTACGGGATTACGACAAGGGGCTAGTTTCGTTCATGATAACTTGTCCCAGGTGAAAAATGGGTTGGACACGGAATTTGTCCAACCATTTTTAGTTTTTTGTCGAAATTTGTGATTCGACCCTATGTAAGCATGCGAATTTAGGTTATATTATAGATAGAATATTTTTTGCATGGGGGACTAACAGTGGCTTACCAATTAAATCAGTGTTTTAAAATGTTTACTTTAAATTCGAATCCTAAACTTGCAGAGGAAATGGCGACGTTACTAGGGTGCGAATTAGGAAAGTGTTCAGTTACACGTTTTAGCGACGGAGAAATCCAAATAAACATAGAAGAAAGTGTTCGTGGAAGTGAGGTTTATTTAGTACAGTCAACTTCACAGCCAGCAAATGAACATATTATGGAATTATTAATTATGATTGATGCGTTAAAACGCGCTTCAGCAAAGAACATCAATGTGGTAATCCCATACTATGGATACGCGAGACAAGACCGTAAAGCGCGCTCACGTGAACCAATCACTGCTAAGCTTGTAGCAAATTTACTGGAAAAAGCGGGAGCAACTAGGGTTGTAACGATGGACCTACACGCACCACAAATCCAAGGATTTTTCGATATTCCTGTTGATCAATTACTTGGAGTACCCCTTTTGGCGAAGTATTTCGGTGAAAAAGGGCTTGAGGATGTTGTCGTCGTTGCGCCAGACCAAGGTGGAGTTGTTCGTGCTAGAAAACTTGCGAGCCGACTAAATGCACCTATAGCATTTATTGATAAACGTCGTCCGAAACCAAACGTGGCACAGGTGATGAATATCGTTGGTAACATTGAAGGTAAAAATGCAATCATCATTGACGACTTGATTGACACAGCTGGAACCATTACCTTAGCTGCGAAAGCATTAAAGGAAATGGGGGCAAAAGAAGTATATGCATGCTGTACGCATCCAGTCCTATCTGGCCCAGCGATTGAAAGAATTGAATCATCACCAATTCAGGAACTGGTAATCACAAATACCATCCAACTGCCTGAAGAAAAACAGATCGACAAAATCACAACAATTTCAGTAGCACCACTGTTAGTAGATGCTGTCGAACGTATACACAACGAAAAAGCCGTAAGTCCTTTATTCGAATAAAATACATGAATCTGGGCTGTTCCACACTTTGGAACGGCCCTTTTTGAGATATACCATTTTTTTATGGTAAAATGTGGTGGAATGAGGAACCTGTCCCCGTGTCCCAAGAAAGGAACGACTGTTATGACATTTTTAGAAAAAATAAAGCCACATCTACTTTCGGATGATATTTTGATTCAAAGAACAGTTTTGCATGCGCTACATGAATACCCAGGTGTTCCTGAAGAGTGGACAGTTGAGTTACTGAAGGAAGCATTCAGAAATGAAGCGAAGCAAGCTGACATATTAATGTACCTAGATAAACAAAAAATCAATGAAGAAGCACTGGCTATAATAATCGACAATATTCCAACCATGAAGCAGAATGACCGTCATCTTGCTTTGGGGTTAATAAATAATATTGATACTCCACTTGCTTTAAAGTATAAAAAGCAACTTGAAAAATATATTCCAAAACAAATCTGGGAAATCCATGAGGTTATCGAACATGGCGAGGAAGAAGACGTATATTCCATGTACGGTGAGGTATTGAATAAAATTGAACGATCTCTTTCCCCTGGATATGACTATTACCCAATCGCGAAAAAGATATCTAAGTGTATTGTAGAAAAGGGTTGGATAACGGAGGAAGAGATTGACGGTGTTCTTGCAGAGGAAACAAACGAAGAGTGGTTTTCTGAAAATGGGATTATGAATGTCTATATGGCTGGATTGCTAAAACTAGAAAAACACATCCCACTTTTTGCAAGTTTCTTAATGAGAGATGATGACGCCTTATTGGAGGAAGTGAATGCAGCGTTAATCCAATTTGATTCAGATCAAGTAGTAAAAGCGGTTGCTCCTTATGTAAGAAAGCCAGAGTCTGTCATATATGCAGCCTCGATCTTAGGAAATATCAAAACCGACCTTGCACTTCAGGAATTAAAAAAGGCCTATCATGAAACAGATGAATTGGATGTACAAGAACCCATTATTGAGGCGCTGAGCTTCCATTTTTCAAAAGAGGGACTTCCTGAAATGAACGCCCATATGGAGTATGAATATGATTTTTCACTAGTGGAAATTGAGCACGTCGCCTACAGCTTTTACACGATCCTTGGCGAAAAGCACCCAGACATACTCGAGTGGAAGAAAAATGAAATGGAAAAAGAAGGTCCAGCTCTTCAAATAACTCCAGTTATAAACGAAAATAAAATAGGCAGAAACGACCCATGCATATGCGGCAGCGGAAAAAAATATAAAAAATGCTGTGGAAAATAAAAAAAACGGCTGAATCCAATTTGGGGATTCGCCGTTTTTTTGGATCCGAGGGACAGGTCCTTATCCCTGTGTTCCTAGGATGCTTTTTGGCCTTCTAGGATTTGGACTGTTTGGTTGGCCGGTTTTTTCATAAAAATTAGGTTCATGATGATGGCTGTTAGGCTTCCGATGACGATTCCGTTGCTTGTTAGGATTTGGACGCCTTCAGGTAGATTTGAGAATAGGGTAGGGACGGTTGTGATACCGAGGCCCATACCGATTGAACATGCCATGATTAATAGATTCTCTTGTGATGAAAAATCAACTTTGCTTAGCATTTTAATACCTGCAGAGATAACCATGCCAAACATCGCAAGCATCGCACCCCCAAGAACTGGTGTTGGGATGACAGTTGTGAATGCACTGATTTTTGGGATGAATCCAAGGATGATTAGAAATGAGCCTGCTGCGTATATCACGGTGTTCTTTTTTACACCAGAAAGTTGGATAAGTCCAACGTTCTGTGAGTACGTTGTATATGGAAATGCGTTGAAAATTCCACCTAAAATAGTCGCAATACCTTCTGCACGATAGCCTTTTGACAATTCTTTTTCCGATAACTTTCTACCAGTGATATCACCAAGTGCGAAGTACACGCCTGATGCTTCAACAAGTCCCACGATTAGCACGAGAATCATCGTGATGATTGCGGAAGGTTCAAATGTTGGCATACCAAAGTAAAACGGCTCTGGCATGTGCAACCAATTCGCCTCAGTGACAGCTGAAAAATCAACGCGCCCTAAGAAGTAAGATACAATCGTTCCAATGATTAATCCAAGTAGAATGGCGATTTGACGCATAAATCCTTTGGCAAAACGGTATAACACTAAGATGAAAATAAGTGTTCCAAATGATAATGCAAGGTTTTGAAGCGAACCGAAATCTGCGCTTCCTTGTCCGCCTGCCATGTCGTTCATCGCAACAGGAATAAGTGTGATACCAATGATGGTAACAACTGACCCTGTCACAACTGGAGGGAAATATTTTATTAACTTACCAAATATCGTTGAAACAAGGACGAGGAATACTCCGCCAACTAAAATCGAACCGTAAATCGCGGATACTCCGTAGTCTGCGCCGATTGAAATCATCGGCCCAACCGCTGTGAACGTACAACCTAGCATAACTGGTAGCCCGATTCCAAAGTATTTATTCTTCCAAACTTGTAACAGGGTTGCAATTCCACACATTAAAAGGTCGATTGCAACGAGGTACGTGAGCTGTTCACCAGTTAACCCGATAGCGCCTCCGACGATGAGTGGCACAATCACGGCTCCAGCGTACATCGCGAGTACATGTTGAATTCCAAGAGATGCGGTTTTAAATAAGTTCTCCTTCATTAGCGACCAGCCCCCACTTCTTCTAAAAATGTAACTTTTCCACCCTGTAGTGATTGGATGCGAGCAAGTGATTCAACTTTGAAACCTTTGTCGCGAAGCATTTTTCCACCATCTTGGAAGGATTTTTCAATTACAATTCCAATTCCGGCTGTTTTAGCGCCAGCTTTTTCAACGATCTCAGTTAGGCCTAGAGCAGCTTGCCCATTTGCTAAAAAGTCGTCAATGATTAGCACATTGTCTGTTGGTTCAAGGAACTTTTGAGAAACGGAAATTTCATTGGTCTCATTTTTCGTAAAAGAATGTACGGACGCTGTGAGTAGGTCATCTACTAGAGTAAGAGATTTTCTTTTTCGAGCAAAAATCACAGGGACCCCAAGTTCAAGCGCTGCCATCATCCCAGGCGCAATCCCTGAGGACTCGATTGTTAAAACCTTGGTGATTTGGTCATGCTGGAATCGTTGCGCAAACTCTTTACCGATTTCCACCATTAACACAGGATCTATTTGGTGATTTAAAAAGGCGTCAACCTTAAGAACGTGGTCGGAAAGGACTCTACCTTCATTGATAATTTTCTGCTGTAAAAGTTCCAAGCAAACTTCCTCCTTTAAAATAAAAAAGCCTGAACATCATTGCACTCCTCATTTACGAGTGAGTCAATGACCTTCAGGCTTTCACGAAGGAAGCGGAATAAGCATAAATGCATTCCCATTGCTCACTCATAGTCAGCGCATTTACGGTACGCTGGTAGAAACTTACGGGCCATATCCCCGTGATTATATGAGTGAATGCCGATATTCAAAATGGTATGTACTTATTCTATTACGGCACGCGAAATTTGTAAATGGTTGGTGTTGGAAATGTAAGAGGAAGAGGGTGGCTATAGATGAGGTGTAACATACTGGATGCTGAAATAGCAGGGTTTTATAGGATTGTACAACTTGATGAAAATTGTCGAAATATGTGTATGAGTAAGTTAGCGAGACGCAAATTTGCGGATAAAAGCGATAATATCCATTTCCCCATAATTTATATTTCAGCTGCTGTAACCATGACATACAAAAACTAAAGACTTATAGTCATGGTTACGTAGAAAAAACCACATACAAACGGGATTCAAGAATAATAGAAAAATGGGTGTAGATAGTTGATTAGTTGCATTTTTCCCATCGACAAAAAAAGTAGCAAATAAGATGTAAACCATGATTACGAGTAGTACATGAAGATATTTCTTGGCGTTTGCGAAATGGCTCTATAAATCCTTATTCCTCATTGAAATATATAGCTTTCTCGTTTAAAAAAAACCAAAGACAAAATAAACGAGACAGATAAAATGTAATAAATAACGAAATCCAGGTAAAATACCATTCCCAGTGTACATATGTGATGAGCTCAGTGTATTTTTCAATCATAACTTCTACAACTGTCATCACTGAACAAAAAAGAACATAATAACTTAATATAATTGGGGCACTCCGGTTATTGGGATACCGTGTGTTAAAGAGGGCACAGATAACAGGAAATGCATAAAACTCAAACGTGAAACTTGCTCGATTAATGGAAGGAAATAATCGGATTGGGTATTCAAGCCATCCTAACTCAACGACCACTAAGCCAATGAGAAAAGTAATAATCTGTTTGAATAAAAATGCAACAACTGCCAAACGAATCTTTTGTTTTGGGATGAAAAATAGAATTCCTGTTGATACGAAATAAACTAATATCAGGATCCACCATTCAATTCTCATGGGTCATCCACCGCTTGCTTGAGATATAGAATTTTGACGATAGAACCAGTTACAGCAGACCTCGCTTACGTAAAAAAGAAAGGCGATATAAACCACCATTCCGTACCTTGTAAGTGATCCATATTCTAATAAATCTGTATATCTCTCGATTAGAATATCGAAAACCGTCACAATTGTGACCCATGAAAAGAAGGTTGTCCAGTTGCGCTTTTTTCTTTTATGGACATATTTTCTCTGTTGAACATAATAGATAGAAAACAAGACTGGGTAGAAAATATAATCGATGGTAAGGGCAAGATCTGTTGCTTTAGGGAGCAATCGGACTGGGGCGCTTATTAACCCGTAATAAAAGGAAGGCATGTCACAAAGCCAAATAATGCCTTGAAACATAATCAGCGCCAAAACTCCCTCGCGCCGATTTTGGCGGGGAATAAAAAGAAAAAAACAACCAAATCCGAATAGCCACATGGCTCCCAAGATATAATGCTCCATCTGCATATTGCCTGACCCCCGATTAATGATAATGGTGCAAAACGAACATTATTAATATTATCCATTTTCTTCAGTTGTATGTAATGACACCTACCAATACACAACCGAATTGCCAGCTTATATAGTAAAGAGCGAAAAAGGCAAATCATTCAATAACACGAAGTCATCATTAAATACATTGCGATGGGTCAAGGGGACAGGTCCCTTGTCCCAGTTGTATTGGTCGGAAAAATAAAAAGGATGCACAAAAATCCGTGCATCCTCTTGTAATATTTATAAGGTTAAAACAAGCTTACTCTAATCAATGATCAAATTTCTCCACAAAATCCTTCAACACATGGACAGACTGAACGCAGTCATTCAAAGAAGTCCACTCAGCTGGGTTGTGGCTGATGCCGTCTTTGCTCTGAGCAAAAATCATCGCTACCGGCAATACATGTCCCACAATCATCGCGTCGTGCCCAGCACCGCTTGGTAAATAGACCGGCTCAATTCCTTGGGCAACAACGGATATTTCAAGCTTTTTCTGCATGTCTTCACTAATCGGAACAGGTGCTTCACGGAAAGTTTCTTCATATTGAAGTACGATCCCATGTGCTTCAGAAATTGTTTGTGCTTTTTCAATCACCAATTCAATAAGTCGGTCTCGTGTTTCCTTTTTGATATCACGAATGTCAACTGTCAGGCGAACTTCGCCTGGAATGACGTTTGCGCCGTTTGGAAGCACATCGACTTTTCCAACGGTTGCAACCGCTGATGAACTCACCTGTCCAGGCAGAGATTGGACCTCATGAATGAACTGGCTCGCTGCAACCAATGCATCTTTGCGGTCGTCCATTGGGGTGTTGCCCGCATGTCCGGCAAGTCCCGAAAACGTCATTCGTAACCAACATGGACCAGCGATTCCAGTCACAATACCAACTGGCACCCCAGCTTTCTCTAATCTTTTTCCTTGTTCAATATGTAATTCCACAAACGCCTCAAGTTTGGAAAGATCTCTTTTTGAATTAAAATATCCGTCAACTGAAAGTCCGATATTCTCTAAAACATCTGTAAAAGAGTCGCCATTGAAGTCAGTTTTTGCAAGATATTCCTCTCTTGTTACTTCCCCAACCATGGCTGCACTTCCACTAAAACCTCCATTAAAACGGGCGCCTTCTTCATCAGTAAAAATAACAACTTCAAATGGTCGTTCCGGCACAAAACCAGTTTGTTTCCATGCACTAGCCACCTCAAGCGCCGCAAGTACACCAAGTGGACCATCAAAATGTCCGCCGTTTGGAACACTATCAACATGGGAACCAGACATAAGAGCTGGTAGATTTGGATTTTTACCATCAATACGACCGAAAACATTTCCAGCTCCGTCTTCAGTTACAACAAGGCCAGCTTCCTCCATCCATTGCTTTACCAAATCTTTTGCTGCCTGTTCCTCGGGGGAAAATCCAGTTCGGTGTGAACCGTTGTCTGCAGTTAACCCAATTTCTGAAAGAGCAGACAGGCGAGACGCCAAACGCTCACCACTTACACCGTTTTTATCTAATGATAGATCATAAGTTGAAACTAACTTGTCAAATAAGTTCAAGGTAGGATACTCCTTTTTTGATTTTTTTTATAATTCTACCACATCTTGTAACTGTTATCGCGCAAAAATAATATTTTTGAGGGTAGAACAAAATAGGAACAAATGTTCTGTTTTTGCTAGTAATCTATTATCTGAAATGTTAAAATAGAGTTGCAGTTACATAAAGCGGTGGGCGGTTAGCCACTTCCTGGTAGAAGGGAGGTGGTAAAGATGACGACATACGAGGCAATGACCGTGGCAATGGAAGCTAATTTAGTTTTGCTAGGGGTCATCACAATTGTGGTAATGTTGTTCGTTGAAAACAAAAAGAAGTAACCGCCTATCCACGCCTAGGATTTAGGTAGTTACTTCTTTTTGGTATCACTACTATGTTCATGGGCAAGCCGCTCACTTGCGGCATGTAACTGTGTTGATCAGGTGTTAGCGCACCTGATCTTTTTTATTATATCTTTATTATAATCTTAATAATCGCTTAATTCAACTTGTTGAGGTGGCATTAGTAGCAAAAAAAGAAGAATGTTGAAAAAGAAGTAATCAGCACGCCAAACCAAGGTAGTTTGGTGAATACTTCGTTTTATCAATTTTCAATGTATAACCGCACCTGATTTTTTCTATAAGCCGATTCTACAGCGTATTAAAAGCGGGGGAATTCCTAAAATGGTTATTACGCAATTCTTTGAGCTTTAAACGCATTTCCGTCGAATAAAGCGCAATTCCCCGTACTTAATGTGCATTTCCGCCGAATAAAACGCAAATGCTCGGACATAGTGCGCAATCCCATCAACTCATGCCAAAACCCGCCCAACCTAGAGCACAATTCGCACCGCTTAGGTCGTAATCCTCTCAACTCAACGCACAGCGCCCCGCCCTCACTCATAACTCCCCTGAACCTCGAGTGCTTTTTTCAGCATTTTCTTCTTCTTTTCCTCGTACTCATCCCGGAACGGGGTGGCCTCGTCCTTCGAAAAACCGCCTGCCTCAAGCTCGGCCTCAAGCTCTGAATAAATCTTCTCGAAAGCAACATCCGTATCTTTTTCCAGCGTCTTGAACTCATTATAATAACTGCTCATGACCTGCAATACGGCAATTCCATCAGTGGATTCCTCAACAAAGTCTGCCTTAGCCTGAGCTAACAATTCCTTCGCTTTCTTTTTTGTTTCCTTCTCCAGACTCTCAAATTCAACCGTATATTTGTCTTTTATTACCGCCAAAGGGTCAGTCGTCGCCGCTGTTTCAACCGCAGGTTCCGGTTCAGCAGCAGGGACCTTTTTCTTATCCAAATGAAGCTCGCGATGCGGCAATTTTGTCACTTGGACTTGGACCGATTCCTTTTCCTGAATCACAGCCCAAAACACGCCAAGCTCCACAATGATTGCGAGAATTAGCAACCTCTTAATCATGTTCTCACCTCACCATACATTGTTGCCCATTGCCACACAATCCTAATCATTTATTATCCTCAAAAAATGAACCAAAAACTCAAACAAGCGCTTGTTTACATTCAATTAAACGTTTGTTTGAACTAGCAATCTTGCAATCTGGCTAACGTGAAATTCAATCAAACGTTTGTGTGAATCCAAAATCGTATTTCAATCAAATGTTTGTTTGGGAAAAACGTCTCTGAAATTACTATTCTAAAATAATAACTTCTCGTAACTTTTTAACGGCCTGCTTTCCCCAAGATTTCACCGATTCCACAGTAACCCCGTGCTCAATTGCGATTTCTTTATAACTTTTATCCTCCATAATCCGCCCTTGAACCCACTTCACCTGATTTTTCGTCAATTTTTCCCCGTACATTTCGATCAAATCCACTTGAAAACCCTCCGAACGATCCGCGAGTTTCATAAAAATCTTTTCCCCTGAAGGCTGGAAGTGATCCTGATATCGAACCTCCTTTTTT
The DNA here is from genome assembly GCA_003640645.1 of Fredinandcohnia aciditolerans. Classification (GTDB taxonomy): domain Bacteria; phylum Bacillota; class Bacilli; order Bacillales; family Bacillaceae_L; genus Ferdinandcohnia; species Ferdinandcohnia aciditolerans. Next base: position 9,528 of record QGHH01000002.1, read on the forward strand.
AAATGATCCAGGAGCTTCCCTCGAATGGTTGAAAAGGCAAATGTCGAAAATTCAACACCTTTCCCAGGGTTAAAGCGGGTCGATGCTTCCCAAAGTCCAATCAAGCCAATCTGAAAAAATGTTTCTCTGTCTCCGTACAAGCGCAAGCTTTTGATCACTTGAAAAATTAATGGTTTATATTGTTCTGCCAATTCCTCAAATTCCATGTAAAATGGTCCTTTTAAAAAACGCGTTCCTCAGTTATTCCGCCGGTAACACCAATTTACTTGGTTACAAGGAGGGGAGTCCAAATGGTAAGCTTCACGTACGAGGGGGTAGGGAGGGTGTCGTATGTAACGTATGGTATAGTGATATTTCACGTTTGAGTAAATTGAAAAAAGAAAAACTTGAAAAAATTGCAAAAAATAACGAAAAAAGTGACCAAGTTCACAGATGTTTTGTCGAATTGTCGATTATTATAAAAACAGAAATGCTACTTAAGACCTACATCCGCTTTGCTGAAACGCAGCGAACCTACTTCTAAAAAGTCCACATATCATAATCCCAGCGTTTCATTTTCAATACATAGCTCTCATATTTAAATTTTTCTCCCTCTGATTAGAACAGCCAGAATTCGACAAATTTAAATGCATCCATGAATCGACAGAAACGCAACCACGATTCGGCATAAGACAACTGAATGAGTCTAAGATTAGGTGTGCAGAAATGTACACCTCCTTCTAAAAGTGTATTAGTCAGAATATTCATTACAATATGGCTGGTATCATGGTAAACTAGTGTAAAAGGAGGTATTGTCATGGAACCAATTTTTATTATTGATGGAGCCCGTACGGCATTCACTAGTTTTGGAGGATCGTTTGCAGGAACAGGAGCAACCGAGTTAGGACGCGCGACGGCAGTTGAGGCTATGAAGCGGTCAAAGGTGGACCCGGCGCAAATTGATCATGTAATTTACGGAAACGTGATTCATACGGAAAAAAATGCATCCTACCTGGCGCGGCATATTGCACTACATAGTGGAGTTTCTCAGGAAGTACCCGCATTTATGGTCAACCGCCTTTGTGGATCAGGTCTGCAATCAGTGGTTTCGGCCGCTCATCACATTTTAGTAGGTGATGCCAACATCGTGCTGGCAGGGGGAACTGAGAACATGTCCCAATCCCCGTACGCGAATTTTAAGCAACGATTTGGCGGGTCAAAAATGGGTAATCTTCAGTTTGAAGACATGCTGCTAACAACCTTGACTGACCAATATACAGGAAAAGGGATGGGCATGACGGCTGAAAAATTAGCAAATCAGTATTCTATTTCCCGTGAAGAACAAGACAATTTTGCGGTCGAATCAAACCAAAGAGCATCTAGGGCAGCAGAGAACGGAACCTTTGCAGAAGAAATTGTCGCGGTCGAAGTGAAAACGAGAAAAGGTAGTATTTTTATAGATAAAGATGAACACATCAAACCATCAGCGAATTTGGAGTCGATGAGCAAACTTCGCCCATCATTTATTGCAGATGGAACTGTTACCGCCGCGAATGCATCCGGCATCAATGATGGTGCTGCATCGGTAGTTGTTGCGGGTGAAAAGGCTGTTCGTGAAAATGGGCTGAAACCTCTTGCGAAAGTCGTTTCGTGGGGAGTAGCAGGGGTTGACCCAACCATCATGGGAATCGGACCAGTACCAGCCATTCAAAAAGCACTCGAAAAAGCGGGGCTCAGTTTAGCTGATATGGATTTGGTCGAAGTGAACGAAGCCTTCGCCGCCCAATACCTCTCAGTCGAAAAAGAACTCGGACTAGATAGAGAGAAAACGAATGTTAACGGCGGTGCTGTCGCACTTGGACACCCAGTTGGCGCAAGCGGTACTCGAATCCTGCTCTCAGCAGCATATGAACTAAGACGACGTGGCCAAAGATATGCAATAGTCAGCCTCTGTATCGGCGGAGGCCAAGGAATCGCCATGATCATCGAAAATAATAACTAGTAAGATACTAGAGGCCTTCAGAAAAAAAATCTGAAGGCCTTTTTTAAATGGAATGGGACAGAGGGACAGGTCCCTTGTCCCACGAACAGAATTGATTTATGAAAAACTACTCCGCAGCAACCCCGGTAAACAAATAATCATTCAATGCCAGCTGCAGCGTGCCTTTTGAATCGGCGATATCCGAAATACTGACGTCCAACGCAATCATCTTTTTCACAATTTCGGCGCGAATGCCGGTGAGGACTGTTTGGCAACCCATCATTTTAACGCCCTCAATCAGCTTCATAAATCGAAAAATGACTTCATCCTCCATGAAGGCGACCCCGGATAGGTCCATGATTAGCGTGCGAATATGTTCATTTTCAATGCTAGCTAATATTTTATCTTCAATTGTCAGGATACGTATTTTATCAATTCCTCCAATTAGCGGAATGATATGCGTTTCCTGGTTGATAGGGATAATCGGCACAGACAGATTTTCAACAAGCTGTCTCTGCGACTCAAGTAGTTCGTCCTTAAACCTTGAATAACTGATGAAAAAGTGTGTAAAGAAATAATCTAATAGAACATTTACCCTTTTTTCAAGTGAGAAGAAGTCTTCTCGGTTAGTTTCATTATTTGATAATAAATCATAATTGTACAGAAAGTCCCATAGTGTACGCCGAATGGCTTGGACCCACTCAAGCTTAAACGCAACTGTCAGTGAATTTTTTGCCCAGGCGACCCCTTCTTGTTTTGCGAAGGTAATCAACTCATGCTGGCGCTCTTCAACGATAAAGACTACGAGTTTGTGCGCATTCTCGAGAAGATTGATGTCCCCGATTCTATGAATATCTTGAATTTTATCCTTCACGTTGATGGCTTCTTCAAGTAGCTTTTCTTCAAAAAGTCCTTTGTTTGCTAGGAAATACTCTTTAATGGAATCTTTGTATAGAACGTCCAATTTTCGTACACCCCGATTTATCGTATTGTGATGCCTTGGTAGTTTGATTGTAAAAGTTGTTCCTACATTTTCTTCGCTTTTGACCGAAATATCACCGCCATGCTGGTATACTGCGGAGAATACTTGAGCGAGTCCCATCCCGGTTCCGGCGTCCTTTGTTGAAAAAAACGGCGTTCCGAGTAGATTCATTTTTTCCTTTGGGATACCGACACCCGAATCTTGAAGAATGACCATGACTTCCTTTTCGTCAGCACGGTGTGTAATTGAAATGTTTCCCGACCCCTCAATGGATTCAATTGCATTTTTTATCAGGTTAAAAAAAGCTTTCTTAAACTGATTTTTCTTGCCAACGATCGTTGCGTCTGTACTTTGGAAGTCCGTAACAATCTCAATTTCATATAATTTATCTAAAAATAGGGTCAGAATGGATTCCAACTCTGTAGCAAGATGGATTGATTGCGCGTCCTCGTCCTCCAAATCAGGCTTGGACACCTGAAGCAAATTGTTCAAGGTGACAAGCGCATTATCGAGTTCACTCTGCGCAATATCGAGATAAGCATGCTCCTCCTCCTGCTGAAGAAGTTGCAAAAATCCTTTCACGGCTGTCAATGGGTTTCGCACCTCATGGGCAATCCCCGCCGCAATTTGGCCAACCGAAGCCAACTGACTTAAATGAGAATCCCTCCTTTGCTCCTCATTTTTCACTTCATTTAAAACCATAAAAAGAGTGCCCCCCAAAACTAAAAATCTTTAATATTATTAAACTTTTTAAATATTTCATAAAAAGTTTACTCATAAAACATTCGGTACCGCAATGAAAAAGGTTGGAAAACCATACCATTCCAAGCAAAATACTACAAAAGTAGTACGGCAAAAATGGGACCTGTCCCTGTGACCCACATCCCTGTCCCAAAAAATTCTTTTTTGAGAACATGTACATTATGATACTAAATTAGAAAGAGGGCTCATAAATTTACTTACATGAGTATTTTTTCATTCAGCGAAAGGTCCATTTTCGTCTGGGTAGGAGGAAAGGAAGGGAGGCCAGCCATGGAGGCTTTCCAACCCCCAACCTGTCTGAGTACTCGTTATAGGACGCAATAAATGTGAGGTAATGGTATGAATCAACAAACCTACATTAATTGGAAAATCATCATGAGCATTGCCCTAATCATTGGTCTCGTTTATGCACCAACATCGAAAGCGGCTGCGAAAGATCCGAAAGTGCTGGTCATTTTCTCATCGCAAACCAACCAAGTCGATGAGCATCAGCGCCTTCTGGACATGCTGATAAGCCACTTTACAGAAGACATTTCATTCAAAATAGCAGCGAGGTTGGGGCCGGGGATATGAAGGGTGTGACCCATCTTTTTTACTATGGACAAACGCAGGAACAGCTGCCACCCAAGGTTATCGACATCATGGCCACATTCAACGGCACGATCATGTCAATAGGTCTCAATATCGAACAGCAACAAGCAATTTTTCCGTTTATAAAAGCGAGTAAAACCAAGTTGTATACTGAGGAACTCTATCTTCCAGAAGAAAATAAGACTATTAAAGTTGACCCGACCACCATCATCCAAATAGAATCCACCGCCAAAACTCTAATCGAAGCGAAACAATCCAACCAATCCTACCCACTCCTAGTCAATAAGGAAAATAAATATTATTACGCGACAAATAATTTGTTCCCGCCTATCTCCAATTTCTTAGCTGAGGCTTTGCATGAAGTATTCAACATGGAACACCGAGCGCCAACCCAGGTTTATCTGAGACTAGAGGACGTCAATCCAGCCTCAGATTCGAACCAGCTGATGGAGATTGCGAAAATTCTAAAGCGACGCGATATTCCTTATATGGTATCGGTCACCCCGGTCTATCTCGATCGGGAAACGGACGAGGAGTACTACATCAAGGATGCGCCAGATGTTCGGGCGGCCCTCAAATACATGCAGGACAATGGGGGCAGCATCATTCTTCACGGGTACACAGACCAATACGAAAATAAGAAAACCGGTGATGGATTCGAGTTTTGGGATGCAACACGAAATTCGCCAATTGTTCAAAATGAACAACAATACATCGACAATCGAATCCAACAGGGGCTCCAGGATCTTGTTGAGTATGAGCTTTACCCACTTGCATTCGAGGCACCACATTATGCGATGAGCCAAGCGGGTTATGAAACATTGTCTGAACACTTTTCAACGATTATCGGTCAGGTTCAGCTTACAGACAAAGACTGGCGCATCATGACCGAGTCGCCATACATCACGAAGCCGACCTATCTTCATGGCATGAAGCTTTTGCCTGAGACGATTCGCTACGTGCGCTATGAGGATCCGCAGTCAATTCAGGAAATGAAGTCCCGCATTCATGATTTTACAACTGTTCGAGATGGCGTCATTGGTGGCTTTTATCATCCGTTCTTGGGGGGACGTGGACTTATTGAGATCTTAGAAGAATTTGAAAAAATACCAGGTGTCCAGTGGATTGACTTGAAAAAATTGAAGAACACAGTGAAGGCAGATGGGATCTGGATTGAATCGAATAACGGCAAAGTAGATTGGGACTTCGACCGTGATTCATTCGCCGATGAGACAGTGATTCCTCTATCCCTAACTGAATTATTCCATTTATTTCGCGATAATACACTTTGGGTACTAATGGGGGCCGCGATTACACTTTTCGTTGCAGTTGCCTCCCTAAAAAGAGGTGAATCGACATGAAAATCATTCCACTACTACTCGCCGTATTACTAATCTGGGACATAGGGACAGGTCCAGCATCCCACAGGGCATTCGCCCAGGATGGGGATAAGGGACCTGTCCCCGTTACCCAGAACCAGGATGCCACATCATCCCACCGGGTGTTGGTGGTATTTTCGTCTCAGACGGGGGAGATGACGGATCAGCAGCGGGTGCTGGATCTTCTTATCGGGCATTTTACAGATGACATAACGTTTAAAAATACGAAAGTGGTACAACCCGAGGATCTCACGAACGTTACACACCTCTTTTATCACGGGCAGGTCAAGGAAACACTGCCGGATAATTTTAAAAATGCACTCACGAATTTTAACGGAACTCTCGTTGCCATCGGCTACAACTCTGAACAGCTTGCGGACCGATTTTCTTTTATGAAGGTCGAAGGAGATGTGTCGGTTTCGAAAATTACGAATGAAACGGACTCCATCAATATTTTTCCGCAGACCATTTCGCAGGTGACAGCGGAGGGCGCAACAACAATTGTGAGAGCAAGTCATGGTGCAGGAAATGAATATCCGTTGTTTCTTAGGAGAAATGAATCGTACTACTATGCTGCACCGATTATCGAGTATACAAAGGCGATTTTCCTTGGAGATGCGCTTCATACGGTCTTTGAGGATGAGCATGCCCGCATTCGCCCGGGCTATATCCGGCTAGAAGACATTCACCCAATGGCGGACCCAAAAAAGGTCATGGAAATCGCGGAGATTTTAAAAGAAAAGCAGATTCCGTATATGGTAGCGGTCATCCCGGTTTATACCAATCCGGATACGGAAAAAGAGTACCATTTTTCAGACTCTCCTAATCTATTAAAAGCGCTCAAATATATGCAAAACAATGGTGGCAGCATTGTGCTCCATGGTTACACCCATCAATTCAATGCAAAAGAGACAGGGGAAGGCTTTGAGTTTTGGGATGTCAATAACAATATGCCAATTTACCATAGGGCAAATGAAGATGCCGTAAAAAAAACGCGCCGTGATTTCGCGACTGATGCTGAATATGAGGCATTCCGAAAAAGACAGCTCGAATTCGAGAGAGATTATATAGAAGAAAAAATTCAGCGCGGGATTGATGAGCTCGTGAATTACGGTTTGTTCCCACTTGCGTTTGAAGCGCCGCACTACACGATGTCGCAAAACGGATACAACGTTTTGTCGGACTACTTTTCAACATACGTCGGTCAAGTCCAGCTCAGTGACGAGAACTGGGAGGTGATGGGGACTGCGCCGGCTGAAACGACGCCAAGTATCTTTAACGGCATGTCCTTGCTGCCTGAAACAATAGGCTTCGTCGACCCTAAGGACCCGAACCCAATTGAAACGATGATCAAGGAAGCGCAACGCTACTCGGTTATGCGCGACGGCTTTGTTGCTGGATTTTACCATCCGTACCTCGGGGTGGAGGGCTTTGAAATGCTTTTAGCCGAACTTGAAAAAATTCCGAATGTCGAGTGGATTGACTTGAAGGAGAGGGTCAATACAGTTCGCTCCGAGAATGTCACGATTGAGTCTGGGGAGGGTCTCGTCAGAGTCGACATCAGTTATAGGGGTCTGTTTGAATCGTCGCCTAGCTATCTGTTATATCGAGTCAAGGACCTTGCGCAACATTTAACATGGGTGTTGGTTGGAGCGGGTGCGCTCGCTGTTGTTCTATTTACACTATATGGACTATTTTTACGATGGAAATGGAGGAGGGGGTATTATGGCTGACACATTTATGTATATTTCCCTCTTTTTGATTTGGTCGATGCTGTTTTACCATATGTTCCTGATGCAGGGTGGATACCTGCACTCGGTCAAGTATCGCAAAAAGGCGCGCGAATGGGAGAAAAATCGCACCCCGTTCCCGAGGGTGAGCATTCTCATTCCGGCGCACAACGAAGAGGTTGTCATCCGCGACACACTCGAGTCGATGTGCTCATTACGTTATCCGCTCGATCGGCTTGAAGTGATTGTGATTAACGATAATTCAAGTGACCGAACTGGCGAAATTGTTGACGAGTTCACGCGGAATTATGATTTTATAAAAGCCATCCACACGAAGCCACCGTTTGGTGGGAAAGGGAAATCGGCCGCACTGAACATCGGTTTTGCACAAGCTACTGGTGACATTATTTGTGTCTATGATGCAGACAATACCCCAGAACCAGATGCGATCTACTGGCACGCGATTGCGTTAATGAATGATTCTCAAGCAGGTGCGAGTGTTGGAAAATTTCGGGTCATCAATGCGGGGAAAAACCTTCTAACACGATTAATCAACATCGAGACGCTCACATTCCAGTGGCTCGCCCAAGCTGGAAGATGGTATTGGTTTAAAATGACGACCATCCCGGGGACGAATTTTGCAATCAGAAGATCGATTCTCGAGGAGCTTGGCGGCTGGGATGAAAAGGCGTTGTCAGAGGATACCGAACTCAGTTTTCGTGTCTACAACCTCGGCTATTACATCCGCTTTTTCCCAGAGGCAGTCACCTGGGAACAGGAACCTGAGACGTTACGGGTCTGGTGGCGACAACGCACACGTTGGGCACGCGGCAATCTGTACGTCATCGCAAAATACATGCTCCGCTTTTTTAAGCTCAAAAATAAAAAAGTCGGTGTCGATCTGTTTTACTTTTTCTTTACGTATCTATTATTCTTCGGCGGCGTCATGGTGTCACATGTCATTTTTATTATGAATCTCTTTGTTGATTTGAACCTAACGATTGGGTACGTATCGTACGCCTTGTTGATACTTGGATTTTTGCTGTTCGTAACCGAGGGCATTCTCACCCTCAGCATGGAAAAAGACCAACTCAATACGAAAACATTTTTCACCGTCATCCTAATGTACTTCACCTACTCCCAGCTCTGGATTCTCCTCGTCGCCTACTCAACCTTCTTGGAACTAAAGAGAATCCTTCTCCGCCAAGAAGTGAAATGGTACAAAACAAAGAGATTCGCAGGGGCAGGAGCTGTGGCGGGTGGCTCATCCGGGGCTGCTGTCGGCTCGCGGGACACAGGGACAGGTCCCGCGTCCCAGAAAACTTTGAAGGAAGAGGTTAAAGGTGAAAGTTCAGGTTAAAGGGGTGAGAATATTCGCTGCACTACTCATTATTGTCATTGTTATCGGCATCGCTTTATTATTTTGGAATAATAAATCCTCGACACCAACACAAACCTTTATTGAAAAATGGCTGACGAACCCGAACGGAACAATTGCGACTTACGTCCTCCCAGACGATGAGTTCGACACCGACCTTGCAAAAGGAAGAGAGGCGCTGTCAGAGTCCCTCGGGCTCTGGATGCAATACGCAATCGTGGCAGATAATCGAAAGCTCTTCGAAAAAGCACACCAGACTTTGATTGCTTATTTTATGGAGGAAGATGGGTTTGTTTATTGGAAGCTCAACGAATTGGGTACGAGTCAGGTCTATACAAATGCGCTTGTGGACGACTTGAGAATCATGGAAGCTTTATTTCAAGCTCAGAGAAAATGGGGCGGGAACTATGGGGTGACCGCTGTGAAAATCGGCGAGTTTTGGAACACCCAGTCCCAGGTTGCCTTTTTAACGGATTATTATGATATACAGTATGGATATAGCGGGGAAACGTTAAGTTTGTCCTATATTGACCCGGTTGCGATTGAGTCAATGTGGGAGCGGGGACTGCTCGATGCGGAAAAGGTTCAACGGACGATTTGAATTTTACGAAAGGCACCTATGAAGGGTGGATTTTATCCAAAATCGTACGGGGCTAGCGGCTATCGTTTCACGGACGAAGTTCATATGGTCGATCAAGGACTGGCAGCCTATCACCAAGCTAAGCTTGGGATTGTGTCGGAAGATTTTTTGGCGTTTGTAAAAAAGGAAATATCAGAGTCAGGAGTGGTTTACGGGCGGTACAAATTGGGGAATGGTCAGCCTACTGTCGAGTATGAATCTCCATCAGTTTACGGATTTTTGTTGATGTATAGTGTGGAAATAGGGGAACAAGAGTTAGCGGAGAAGATTTATCGTCGGATGATCGCGTTCAGAAATGATGAGAAGGATAGTCCGTATTACGGTGGCTATTCGGTGGACAAGAGCGAGAACACGCATGTGTTTGACAATCTCGTGCCAATGTTGGCGGAGCAGGTGTATTTGGGGAGGTAAGGGAGATTTTTCAGGTGAAAACTGGGCTGTACAGCAGGTTGAATTGGTTTTGAGATTGGGTTTCGCGGACAAAATGATGCCTGGCTTAGTTGAATTTGTCTATGAGAGTGGGGCTCAAGGACGAAAATTAGCTTTGTCTTGTAGGATTTGCCTTTGAGATTGGACTTCAAAGACAAAACGGTACTGGGTTTCACAGGTGTTGTCTCAGAGAAAAGGTCTCGAAGACAAAACTGCACCGGGTTTCACGGGAAATGTCTTAGAGACTAGGTCTCAAAGACAAAACGAACCCGGGTTTCTCAGAATATGTCTCAGAGACTGAAATACCCAAACGGCCAAGCCTAGGTTAAAACCAAAACTCAAGTTACTTCTTTTAACCAACCTCTCTGTTAGGCAATTAGTCCTTTCGTAGGAAGGAAATCGAGCCCGAAAGGAGAACTACTAGTTTATTAATGCTTATCGACGAAAAGAGGTTCGACACATGTCAATAACAGATGCCGAAAGAAACATAATTGAAAAATTTCCTCGTATATTTGAAGGGAAGCCAGAAAAAATCAAACAAGCTCAGCAAGTCACGGATGGGCTAAAAGGGTTAATCGAACTTTGTGGGGACGACCCGACACGTGACGGGCTCATCGAAACGCCGCAGAGGGTACTTAAAGCATTTCTCGAATACACCGAAGGTTATCAAGAAGATCCTAAGGAACATCTAAAAAAAGTATTTGATGTTGCACACCGTGAGCTTGTGCTCGTAAAAAATATCGAGTTCCACTCCATGTGTGAGCATCATTTTGCACCATTCTTTGGTGTCGCGCATGTTGGCTACATCCCTGACTATAAGGTAACCGGACTTTCCAAGATTGGGAGAATGGTAGAAGGCTATGCGAAAAGATTCCAAGTACAAGAAACACTGACAAACCAAATCGCAGATGCCATCGAAGAAATCCTCCAGCCGCAGGGCACCATGGTGGTTATTGAAGCGAAGCACATGTGTATGTGTGGGCGTGGAATCAGAAAAACAAACTCCGAAACCACAACAACAGCCGTCAGAGGCCAATTCGAGCAGCGTTCAGACGCACGCCTCGAATTCCTAACACTATTAAATCGATAAGGGACAAGTGGGCCGGGGGTTCACGGTGGGCGTGGGTGACTTGGTGGCTTGAGCGCCATGGTTTAAAGGGGGCCTTGACTCACCGTGAGTCATGGGGACAGGTCCCATCCCAGAAAGGCAGGTGAGATTGGTGAGACATGTGGTTATTACAGCGGGAACGAAGGGGTTAGGCAGAAAAGTAACGGAGGAATTTTTGAAAATGGGTTGCTCTGTGACAGTAAATTACAGGAGTGACGTGGCTCGTGTCGAAGAGTTGAAAAAAGAATGGAAGCCTTTTTTAGAATGCATTCAATTCGTTCAAGGTGACGTCACGAAAAAGGGGGACATCACCAACATTTTCAACAAAGCAATGGACCGCTTTGGCCGAATTGATTACCTCATCAACAACGCTGGACCATATATTTTTGAACGTAAAAAATTAGTAGATTACGAGGATCACGAGTGGAATGAGATGCTTGACGGTAATTTGAGTTCGGTGTTTCATTTCCTCAAACTGACGATTCCTGTGATGCGGAAGCAGCAATTCGGTAGAATTATCACCTATGGCTTTCAGGATGCCGAGAGCTCGCCTGGCTGGATGTATCGAGCGGCCTTCAGTGCTGCGAAGGTTGGCCTTGTTTCGCTGACTAAGTCGATCGCCCTTGAGGAGGCTGAGTACGGAATTACTGCAAATATGGTGTGCCCGGGAGACATCACTGGCGATATGAAAGAAGCTACTATTACCACTGCCCGTCAACGAATAGACCCACAAACCCCAATCGGCCGTCCAGGCACTGGAGAGGATATTGCCAGAATCATAGCCTTTCTCTGCGAGGAAAACTCAGATTTTATCACCGGTAGTGTCATTTCGGCATCGGGTGGAGTGAATGTTGTAAATAAAATAAAGGGGCAGGTCCGTTGACCCAGTTGGACTGGGACAAGGGACCTGTCCCTGTGTCCCGCAGCCTATCTTGGATAGGTGTTTTTTTATGTATATGAACTATTATCATGGACCAGTAGTCGTTCGAATTATTTATTAATAGTCGTAAAATAGGATAATATACCCATTATGACGATCTAGGACCTATGTAGGAGCTTTAATAACCACCAACTCGACCCCTCCCTCTACCCTCTCTTAAAGACACCATAAAGACAATTTATCGACTTATTATGGACTGTCCCTGTTAGAAGGTGAACTATATAATTAGTTCAAGACTCGGAATTTTCACCAAGGAGAACACCATCAATTCTTTTTTAGGGGAGGTATGTGAAGTATTCACAAATGAATACGCTACCATCTTTATTTTTTAAAAACGAAGGGAGATCTACTATGGGGAAAAAACGTTATCGCAAATTGTTCACAAGTTTCCTAATTGCAATGTTAATCGCTAGTTTCTTCCAATTCAGTGTAAGTGCTGAAGCAAGTCAGGACGAGACGGTGGTTGCAAAATTGAATGGTCGTGGTTTTAAAGAGGTACAGAATTTGGGTACGCCTGCTACAGGTGCTGTTGTGACGGATGCTGTATTTGGGAAAGAGAATGGAGAAGACGTTGTCTATACAACAGCAAATGGAGGATTATTTAATGTCATTGATGTGAAAACCAATACGGTTCTCTTTAATGCGCAACTAGGAAAAGTAAGCCAGGTTTGGACACATATTATTGCTCCTGATGGAACGGTATACATTGCTGGATTGGCAGAAAGCAATGCGGGTGAACTTTGGAGCTATTCACCAGAAACAAAGTCTGTTAAGAATTTAGGGATTCCGGATGCAAGCCATCAATTTTGGAGCAGCACAGTAGACGATCAAGGAAATGTCTATATCGGAACTTACAAAGAAAAAGAAGGTAAAATCTTCAAATACGATGTCACTCAGCAAAAATTTATTGACCTCGGAAAAATAGATGCCGAGGGTGATGCGAGTTATGTACGATCGTTGACTTACCACGATGGTTACCTCTACGCGGGCCTTGGGGTTACTGGAAGTGTGTACCGCATCAACACGGAGACTCTAGAGAAAGAAAATATCACGAAAAATGTAGCGGATATCATGGGGAGTACACTTGAAGAAATGCAGTTTGCCTATGATATGGAGGTCGCTGGAAACTACTTATTTGTACGATTTAGTGGTGTGAGTGCGATTTTGCTATATGATTTAACGACGCAAGAGTGGGTTGATCAAGTAATCGGTGGTATAAAAGGCGATGGTTCAGAGGACGACTTCGGAGCTTTTGGATATTCTCAACTAGCTGTGAATGATGGCAAAACATATGTAATTAACGAACGCCATATTTTAGAGGTTGATGTAAACACATTAGAAACAAGGGAAACAGGTATACGTTATCCTGCCGGATGGCGAGGTAGTGCATTCGTTGATTTTAGTAACGATGCCACGGATTTACGACTTGTTACGGTCAAAAGAACTGGAGAAATCATGACAGTGGATTTGGACGCTCAAAAAATCATCGATTTACCTTTAGCGATGAATGGGAATGTGCCGATCGCTTTACATAGTCTTGGACTTGGTCCTGATGGGAACCTGTACATGACGACCTACCCAGGGGGACCAAAAGGGGCAAGGTATAACACGAAAACAGGTGAAGTTACGACGTATTCACAAGGCCAAGCAGAGGGCATGATTGCTGGAAATGGCTCAGATATGTACTTCGGAATTTACTCCGGAGCGTCTATTCAGAAGATGACTACAGATACGCTAGAAGTTGAAACACTTTTTAATTTATATGATGAATATGAACAAGACCGTCCATATATCATGAAATTCGAAAATGAAAAATTGCTAATTGGAACCATACCATACTATCAAAAATTAGGTGGAACGTTTACAATCTATGACCCTATTACAGGTGAAAGAGAGACGCATAGAAATGTAGTCCAAGATCAAAGTATTGTAGGGCTTGCTTATAAAGATGGAAAAATCTATGGATCAACTACCATTCGAGGTGGATTAGACATCGAACCAACTGCCAAAAAGGCAAAAATGTTTGTGTGGGATGTCGCAGGTAAGAAGAAAATAACTGAATTTGAATTAGACTTCCCAGAATTGGATGCACCTCCAATGATAAGCGGGTTAACGTTTGATGAAGATGGATTGTTATGGGGAGCCGTCGATGGAATTTTATTTGCGATGAACCCAGATACGTACGAAATTGTAAAATCAAAAAATCTATATCCAAATATCAAAAATAGAGGAATGTGGCGACCAGTTCATATTTTATTCGGCGATGATGGCTTGCTGTATACGGATATTGGCGGAAAACTAGCCGTTGTGGATCCGAAATCAGACGATCTCAAGCATGTAAGCTTAATCGAATCAGGACCTGAAGTATCGTTTATCGAACTTGCCTATGATAACGAAGGCAATCAAAATATTTATTTTATCGACGGTGACAGCTATTATTTAAAAATGATTCCTGTCATTGATGGTGGGAAACTACCTGTTGTACCTATTTACGAAACCGTTCCCGTTTCATTTGAAAACGAAGGATTTGAAGGAACAATAGGGGAAAACAATTCGATTCCGGGTTGGTCGTCTTTATTTACCGTAACCAGTAATGTTTCATACGGGGTAACGAATGAAAAGGCCAAGACAGGAAACAATTCTTTAAAAATCACGGATAGATCTCAAAATGAAACCGTATTTGTTGTATCAGATCCGATTCCGGTGACAGCTGGTGTGGAATATACGGGTTCAGTTGAAATGTATTTAGAGGATGGCAGTGCAAGTTTCTTCATCCGTTATTTCGATGCAGCGGGTAAGCAAGTTGGGAAGGATGTGGATGGTGTCAATATCATTCATGTGAGGGGCGGACACAAACAGTGGCAAACCGTTCGTGCAACAGTCACTGCACCTGAAAATGCTGTTTTTGTTAGATTGTTTGGTGGGGCTTCTAACTTCTTTACAACGACAGGCGCCTATTATGATGACTTTAAACTAACGTATGAGAGAGAAGTTGTACTAGATAAAGTTGTTATTTCGGCAGAGGATACCCTTCTTCAAGGTAAGGAAATGGAAACTGACCTTTCTGTCCTCCTAACAAATGGAGAACAAGTCGATTTAGGTGAAGTTGATGTGGAATGGGTAAGTAGCTCACTTCAGGTTGCTACAGTAGAGAACGGTAAAATTACCGGTAAAAATGCGGGAACTACGGAGTTACAGGCAATCGTGACTTATCAAGATGAAGAATACACATCGAATAAGCTTACAGTGAAAGTTACAGTCACTACAGCTACATTAGCCAAGCAAATTGCAGAGCTTGCGGAATCAAATCAAATCGAGCACTCACTAATGAAAC
Source organism: Fredinandcohnia aciditolerans (assembly GCA_003640645.1). Taxonomy (GTDB): domain Bacteria; phylum Bacillota; class Bacilli; order Bacillales; family Bacillaceae_L; genus Ferdinandcohnia; species Ferdinandcohnia aciditolerans. Next base: position 24,761 of record QGHH01000002.1, read on the forward strand.
AACTAACAAACCGATTAGAACAAGCCCAGCATCATTATGATAAAGGCGATGTGCAGCAAGCCAAAAAGCACTTGCAAGACTTCAAAAAACACCTAAACAACAGCAATGCCAGTAACGATTTGAAAGATATGCTCACAAACAATGTAAACGCGATATGGGAATAAGGTAAAACAGAATCATGTAAAATACCCCCGTTTGGTTATAGCCAAATGGGGGTAACTATTTTTACATAATGAATGAATATTTTAAAAAGGTCTGTACTAATCAAGTATTTTTAATTCAAACAAACGATTGTATGCCAGTTTAGTTTCATATTGGTCTACAACTTGTAATTCAAACAAACGTTTGATTGATAGACTTTGAGGTAACTGAAAATCGTCTTTTATAGTTAGAATTATTGTAAGAATCTTATAGAAGAAAAACAATATTCCATCCTCATTAGAGGAGGACTTTCAAAACTGTTTAGCAAAATATGAAAAACCAGGACCATTAGGAGATCCTGGTTTTTTGGTGCTTATTCGTTACTGGGGTGGGTACACAGACCGTTCCCGTTACTGTAGCTTTATTTTTTTACTGTTTTTCTTCTTGTAAAGATAAAGAGTACTAGACCTAAAATACTAACTAATAATCCAAATAACAAGGAATTATATTGTGTTGTTGCTGTTTTAGGCAGTTCCTTATCTTTGGCTTTATTATCATTCAAGACAGCTTTATCAGTATTTGGTACGCCCACTGAATCCGGAGATTTGGATTCTTCTTGTGGTTGCTCCACCGGATTTGAAACGACTTCAAATATAGTAAAGGTACTGAACTTATTTACTGAGAACTTAATACCAACAGGCTTGCCATTTTCTTTAACAATTTCACCTTTGACAACCTCTTTCTCACCATCTGAGTGTTCAATATACACATGGAGGTTATCAAGATTAACCCCTTCGTATAGAACGTCTTCTAGAGGTAAAATAATCTCAGTGTCATACCCTTTGTAGTTTGTTTCAATTTCTCTAGGTGTTCCAAGAACCTTGATTGTATCCCCATTTAACTCCGATATAGTAGCTTTAACTTGTTGATTCACCATTGTACGATCTGCGATTTGGGCACTTTCCTTCGAATCTCTTACTGGCACGATTCTGAAGAACAAGTCGATTCCATCAGCCTGGATGCGCTGAATCGTTTCTGCAGAAAGGAATAAGGTTCCTTGATCAGTACGAATGTAAACAGCATCGGTCAGCTTAGTAATAGAATCAAATGGCATTTCAATTGCTAACTCATCTGCGAGATTGCTTTGATCATCTGGTAGATAAATAGATATCGGGCCGTTGGTTTGGGTTGGAATCATTGTTGAATCAACGACGATCTTATCTATTTTGTTTACGACGCTACCTGAATTTTTATCAATCAAATTAATTCGTTGTATAGATGGTGTATTTTCAACATTTGAACCGTTTGTTACCGTTGTTTCTCTCCGTGTACTTTCAACAACCTTTGTTGCCACGCGTTGACTCTTAATTACCAATAGGAAGGTCTTTTCTAAAATCCTACTTCCAGTTGATAGCTTGGCGGTAAGGATGACTGTTTTATCGGCTTCTTGTCTGTGTATTGCAGCCTTGTTATTTGCAATGGTAACAATACTTGTATTCGTAGAATTCCAACTGATTGGAGTTCCATAATACCCTTTTGATAGTAAAAGGAATTGGGATGTGATACTCTCCCATGTATCATTTTTTGTAAAAGTAAAAGCATTGTCTTTTGTTAGTGAGAGTACATCGACAACCGCTTTATGAGTTTTACTCAAAGAGCTTTGCTCATTGTGGTTTGTAACAGATTTGATCACAGTATCAATCATTCGATTTTCGTCTGTTTGAAACTCATGTTGATTGGTTGGATAATCTCTCTTTGACAGTTCGTCTATTGCTTTTTCAGCAAGGGCAATATATGATTGTTGCTTTTGATCGACTGTTTTATCTGATTTGTCAATTGACTCTTTTACAAGATTAATATCAAACGCTTGTTTTAAAATAATACTGCTGTTCTGTTTTAAGATTGTATCTGCTAGTTTTCTAAAGCCTTCTTTTTTATCTGTTTCTGGCAGTCCGCTTGTCTCAATTTTCACCTTGATTTCTCTCGCATCCTGGATTGTGGTAAGGGACTTAATTGCTTCTAAAATGCTTTTCTTAATCAATCCATTTGCCTGATTTTGCAATTGTTCAATGGCTTTGTTTAGCATGACGGTAGTTGCTTCGATTGCTTTTGTATCCTGAGGGTTAGCAGCAAGAGCTTTGTTCACCTCATCAATAGCTTTCTCAACAGCTTCGTAAGCCTTAGAATTCACATCTCCTTGGGCTGCTTTATAACGATCTTGAGCCTTTTTAGCTTCAAGTTTTGCTTTTTCAGCAGCTGCAATCGCGTTGGATAATTCTTTAGACGCACTTGCTTTTTCGAGTTCTTGAATAGCTTTGTTAAGCACATCAGTAGCCTTTTCAATCTTTTTAGTATCCTGTGGTTTAGCAGTTAAAGCCTTGTCTAACTCTTCAATTGCTTTTTTCACATTCTCAAAAACATCAGCATTCATGTCACCTTTAGCAGCTTCGTAACGGCTTTGAGCCTTTTTAGCCTCAGCTTTCGCTTTCTCAGCCGCTTCAATTGCGTTGCTTAGTTCTTTTTCTGCACTAGCTTTTTCGAGCTCCTGAGTAGCTTTGTTTAGCACGTCGGTAGCTGCTTCAATTGTTTTAGTATTCTGTGGTTTAGTAGCGAGAGCTTTGTTTAACTCTTGGATAGCTTTCGCAACAGCTTCATAAACATTAGCATCCACGTTACCTTTAGCAGCTTCATAACGATCTTGAGCCTTTTTAACCTCAGTTTTCGCTTTTTCAGCAGCCTCAATTGCGTTGCTTAATTCTTTGGCTGTACTAGCTTTTTCAAGTTCCTGAGTCGCTTTGTTAAGCACTTCAGTAGCTGTTTCAATTGATTTTGTATTCTGAGGTTTAGCAGTTAAAGCTTTGTTTAACTCTTCAATAGCTTTTTTCACATTCTTAAAAACTTCGGCATTCATGTCACCGTTAGCAGCTTCGTAACGGCTTTGAGCCTTTTTAGCCTCAGCTTTTGCTTTTTCAGCCGCTTCAATTGCGTTACTTAGTTCCTTAGCTGCACTAGCTTTTTCCAGTTCCTGAGTAGCTTTGTTAAGCACTTTAGTAGCAGCTTCAATTGCTTTAGTATCCTGTGGTTTAGTAGTTAAAGCTTTGTTTATATCGTCAATAGCTTTTTTCACATTCTTAAAATCTTTAGCATCCACGTTACCTTTTGCAGCTTCATAACGATCTTGGGCTTTCCCAGCCTCAACTTTAGCCTTTTCAGCAGCCTCAATAGCATTGCTTAGTTCTTTTTCTGCACTAGCTTTTTCGAGCTCCTGAGTAGCTTTGGTTAGCACATCAGTAGCCGTTTCAATCTTTTTAGTATCCTGTGGTTTAGCAGTTAAAGCCTTGTCTAAATCTTCAATTGCTTTTTTCACATTCTCAAAAACATCAGCATTCACGTCACCATTAGCAGCTTCATAACGATCTTGAGCCTTTTCAGCCTTAACTTTCGCTTTTTCGGCAGCCTCAATTGCGTTACTTAATTCTTTTTCTGCACTAGCTTTTTCGAGCTCTTGTGTAGCCTTAACAAGTACGGCAGTAGCCGCTTCAATAGCTTTTGTATCCTGCGGATCAGCAGCTAGAGCTTTGTTTAACTCTTCAACAGCTTTCACAACCGCTTCGTAAACCTTAGCATTTAAGTCTCCTTTAGCAGTTTCGTAACGATCTTGAGCCTTTTCAGCCTCAGTTTTCGCTTTTTCAGCCGCCTCAACCGCGTTGCTTAGTTCTTTCGCTACACTAGCTTTTTCTAACTCTAATGTAGCTTTTACTAGCACTTCAGTTCCTGCCACAAAAGCTTCAGTATACTGTGGATGAGGAGGTAATGCATTTATATCTGCAATAGCCTTTGTTACAGCTTTATAGACTTGCTCATTTACGTCTCCATGCGCTGCATTATAGCGCTCGATTGCCTTATCAGTAACTGTTTTTGCTTGTTCTGCTGCTTCCATCGCATTGCTTAGTTCTTTCCATGCAGTCTTTATTTCAAGTTTTTTGGTAGCAGTCACTAGTTTTTGTGTTGCTTCTTGAATGATTGTGACATCCGATGCATTACTGTTTAAGACTTCGTCTAGTTCAGATAATGCTGTCAATATTGCTTGGTATTCAGTAAGCTGGGTATCCCCATTTGCTTTTATATAGCGTTCTTTGGCTTTCTCAGCTTTTTCTTTTGCCAATTTAGCTGCTTCAAGTGCGTTTTTGAGTTCCTTATCTGCACTCGCATCATTCATATCCTTAATTTTCTCTGTAAGAGTAGCAGTTGTTAAGATGATGTTTGTGATGTCTTTTGGCTCTTTTGTTAATTCTTTGTTTACTAATTGTAGAGCTTCTTCTAACTCCTGGTAGACTGTCTCTGATTCCTCTCCACCAGCTTGGTCAAAACGGTTCTTTGCTGTTTCGGCTTGAGCTTTTGCGGATTCAGCAGCCTTAATGGCATTTTCTAATTCCTTCGCAATAACAGCTTCTTCAAGTTTCGTAATCGCGTCTTGAAGGTCTGTTACCGTAGACTTTATTTCTTCCTTATTACTAGGATCTTGGTCAATTAAGCTAGTAAGTGTTGCTTCAGTAGAAACAACGGTTGAAAATACATGATCTTCTTCATTTCCGCCAGCAATTAGATAGCGATGTTTAAGAACATCATCCGTATCAGTTCCATATACACTCGTCTTTTCACTTTCTAGTTTTTCAAGTTCAATAAGACTTACATGAAGTGAATCACCTTCTTGAATACGTGTGTCATAGAGAATAACTGATACTTCATCCGTTTCATTCCCGTCGTTTGTAGCTCGTCCAAGTTCAGTAATTCCATCTGTATCATATACAATAATGGTCGCACCTGGATCTACGTTCTGTACATGAACGACATTCGTTGTCGAATTGACAAACACATCGTCACTGGCAATTTTTTCTGAACGAACCTGTGCTTTTTTATCGACTTTTACACTCTCAAGGTGGTCTGGAGCTGTGTATGTGACTTGAATGATTTCGCCTTCTTCAATAGCAAGATCATTCAATGTAACATTGCCACTTTCATTTTCAGCCGTATAAAAAGTTGTTTTTTCACCGTCTTTATATAGATTAATGGTTGTGTTCGCCGGTACACCTTCGATTTGAACGATTTTATCAGTTGCATTGATAAGAATCGCAGAAGGGGAAGGGGCAACTGTTTGTTCTATGGATGCAACAACTGTCGTTCCGTTGCTTTCTATTTCACCAGGCTTTATGATTGTCAGTTTAATAGATTGATCGTCTTCTAGCCCAGTAGAAATTGAAATCTCAACATCACCTATATCATTCGTTTGAACAAACTCACCAATTTTCTTACCAGACTCATCATAAACAGTGATGAGCACGTCTGTAGGAACATCTTTAACAATAACAGTATCTTTCGTCGCATTTGCAACAATTGAATCTGCTAGTAAATTTTCACTTCGAACTTGTGCTAGTTTACTTGTTTTATCACTTTCTGTTTTCTCTTTTTCAGTAAAAGTAACCTGAATTTCTTCACCTTTTGTTACTTGCACATCCGTAAAAGTGACTTCACCACTTGTATTTTCTTTTGTATCAATCAGCTGATCACCTTTGTATAGTTTGACCGTTGTGTTTGCCGGAACATTTTTTACTGTAACGGTTTTATCAGTGGCATTAACAAGGATATTTTCGGATTTTGGCTCCGTTGATTTTTGATCTGGACCCTCTGGGTCTTTTTCTATTGGCACTATTGGATTACCATTTAATATGGTTTCACCAGGCTCTTTGTCAACAAAGAGGTATGGGTTTAGGGCTGTATCATCTAAATTATAAACTGCAAAGCCCAGGCGGTACGAACCAGCTTTGTCTACTTTATACGTAGCAACCTGCCATCCTGTACTCCCGTAACTTCCAGTAGAATAGTTCCCAGTGCCTTTCACAGTTGCTCCTAGAATACTAGTCTCAGACTTAGCACCATTTATAGTAGGGATTGTCGGATTGTCATTTCCTAAATAAACCAATGATGTGAAGGATGCATCATTAAATGGCTCATAATCCGTTGCTATATAGTTCCAAGACATTGTAATTTTTTCATTTGCCTTCAATTCTATGTCTTGATAGATATAGGCAAAGTTAGTTGGACTAGGAAAATGCTTTAAAATATAAATTTGGCTATCTGTTGATAGATGTAGTGCATTGAAAACATTTTGATGGACTCCTTCATATCCTGATGGAATAAGAACGGCCATTTTCATTTGGTAAGGCTTAACTGTCCATTGATATTTATTAATTCCAGTCGGGTGTGCCGGTGAAGGGTAAATAGTATAATTTTGAGTTATACTAGCTGTGACTTCCCCATAGCTAGTCCAACCTGTAAGCCCCTTTTCAAACCCCAAATTAAGATCAACGGGCAATTCAAGCACGACTTCCGTTTTATCACTTTCAAGCTTATTTGGCTCTGTGAACGTTACTGAAAGTATATCGCCGTTTTGAACTTGAAGCCCTTCAAACATCGCAGTGCCATTCGAACTTATCATCGAGTTAGCTAGGACGTTGTTAATGTAAAGTGCAACCGTAGTATCTGCAGGTGCATTTACGATTTCAACAGTTTTATTACTAGAGTTAAAGTGAATGTCCGAAGCAGTTGGAGCTTTCGAATTTTCTAGTTTCTCGACTATCTTAACTTGCTTTGTCATGGTTAATTGAATGTCGTTTATGCTATCAGTAGCTAAACCGCCGTACTCGACGATATATCCATTTACTTCGGTTGTATCAGCAAAATCATTCCATTTACCATATTTGCCCCAGCTTGGGGGAGTCGGACCAAATATATGAGCATAGTGCTCATCTCCTTGGTTATTGGGTTCGCCAGTCATCCAGTTTGAATATTGACCGGAGACAGAGCTACCTGAACCTGTGCCCTTCCAGAAAGGGGTACCTTTTTCTGGACCTGTAACCCAGTACCAATTACCTTCTGATAAAGACTGCGTTGTATAAGTACTCTCCCCAGTAGCTGCATTAATTGCTTCGAATGAGTCAGAAGCACCAAGCCAGCCCTGTCCAGTCGTTTTCTCTTTGATAAAATTATTTTCTGATTCACTGGTTACCGTGGCTAAATAACCTTGTCTTCCATATAATGACCGTTTTTCAGCAGCATCTTTCGCACTTGTCCAAGTGATATGTTGGGCAGGTACAAATTCATAAAAATGCTGTGTCGGTTCAAAATATAATGCATTTCCAATCGAAATAGTGATGTTTCGTTCTGTAGTGTCAGTAGAGGTCGTTGAAAATTCAAGCTTTCTTAAAATAGCTTGATAGTTTTCTATAGTAGCAACCCCGTTGAATGACAACACACCATTCGTTGAATTGTAGTGGCCTGTAATGCCATTTTCATTTACAAAGTGTAAGATGTCACCTTGTTTGAAATTGGAAATAATAACAGTTGCACTATCTAAATTTGGTTGGTCAGGGATTGAGATGACGAGATCAGAATCAATTTTGACCTTGCTTCCACTAAGCTGAAAGATGGGGGAGGTGGAGGAAGCAAAGATACCATTGCTTGCTGCTATAGCCCGTGGTATATATGCACTGACGGTTGATAACATCACAAGTGCACATAACAGGACTAGAAATCCTTTTTTGAAGATAGAGTTTTTCTCCATTAGGTAAGCTCCTTTTTTATTTTTTGTTAAAAATAGTAAATCTCTTTCTCACTATCAAAATGATAAAAAGGACCTATAAAATATCCATAAATCGACACTATTCAACATTTTATACCAGTCTCTATTTGCAGGTCTATCTAATAATGGATAAAATAAGGTTAACTTTTCGTAACCTTTAAGGTGGTTTAAAACATGGGAACCTCTATTCACAAACGCTACATAGTAGGGATACTCCTCTTCTTATTATTTCTTCCTTTACATACCGTAGCTAAAGCTGAAGAAATCCACGACATACATCAAGGGATATTAGATCTAAGACATACACCTTTAGAAGAAAATACACTAAAGCTACAGGGTGAGTGGGCTTTTGAATGGGGATATTTATTAGAACCAAACGAACTAGCAAGCGATTCGGCCAAAACCTATATTAAGGCGCCTAGCACTTGGGAAAATGGGGAATTTACGGGTGGGGCCATATCTAATGAAGGCTATGGGACCTATCATGTAAAAATCCTTCTAAATGAAATGGATGCGGGTAGGCTGTTATCTCTGTATATTCCACCAATTGCATCTGCATATTTATTGTGGGTGGACGGGGAGTTAGTTGGAAAATGGAGTGGTTGGAACGAGTCGCCTGGATGCGCAACCAAAGTCCTATGGGAAAACGGTGACATTTCAACCAAAGGGGAACGCAATTGATCTCACTGTACAGGTTTCTAATTTTTCACAAAGAAAGGGTGGCATGTGGTCACCTATTACACTGGGCAGTGAACAGGCTATTCAGAAACAAAGAGAAGGTAACATAATTAGGGAAGTGGCTATTGCAAGCTGTCTATTGGCACTAAGCTTTTATCATCTTTCTTTCTATTTATTTAGGGCCAGGATGAACCTACCGCTTTTTCTAGGGATTTTTTGTTTTATTGTCTCCGTACGAACTCTTTTAGTAGGTGATATATTCTTCATGTATTTGTTTCCAGGTTTCCCCTGGGAGCTGAGTGTGAAAATCGAGTATTTAACTTCATACTTGGGATTAATGACAGTGTTTTTGTTTTTCGCAAACCTGTTTCCGAAGGAGACTCATAAGCTTGTTTTGTATATGACAGTCGCAGTATGCCTCGGGTTTAGTATGACTACACTGTTACCGGCTTATAAATTCACCCATTATATTCAATACTTCCAGGCATATCTAATGGTCGTTTTCATTTACTTTACCTTTGTCATAGTAAAAGCGGCGATTAAAAAAAGAGAGGGAGCGCTGTTAAATCTAGTTTCCCTCGTGTGTTTAGTTTTGGCTGTTACAAATGATATTTTATACTACCAGCAGCTTTCGGATCGTCCGGATTTAACACCTATTGCGGCTGCCATCTTCTTATTGGCTCAAACCCTAGTTGTTTCGAAGAAGAGCTCGCAGGCAACGAAAAGGGTGGCTCAGCTTTCTGAGGAATTAACCATGGTGAATCGTTCGCTAGAAAAGATGGTAGAAGAACGGACTCAAAAATTGGTGAAAAGCAATGCGCAACTCGAGCATATTGAAAAGACAAGAAAGGCTTTTTTCTCGGCCATTACGCATGAGTTGATGACCCCGATGCAATCGATTCGCGGCTATATTCAATTATTAGAAACTAGTGTGAAGGATGAAAAACAACAAAGATATTTATCAATTATCAATGAAAAAACGCAGTTTCTTAACCATCTAATGAAGGATCTCATTTATTTAGCAAAAGTGGACGAAGGGCAGATTGAGTTTGCCTTTGAAGAGGTGGATTCGGTGATATTTCTTAACCATTTTTATCATCGCTATAAGCCTGATATTGAACAGGCTGGATTAGTAGCGGGTTTCGAGGTAACCGAAGTCCCTGAAAATGCCGTTTGTCTCGTTCGTGTCGACATGTTTCGGATGGAGCAGGTCTTTTCCAATTTAATTCATAATGCGATAAAATTCACCCCGGAGGGTAAGGCAATTACCATAAGGGGTAGCTATTCGATGGACTCTCGTTCGGATAAGAAGGAAGTGAACGGATTTTTAAAAGTTGAAATAGTCGACAATGGAATCGGGATTGAGAAAGAAATCCTACCATTTGTGTTTGAACGGTTCGTGAAAGGGACCAATGAAATCGCCGCCCGCAAAGGCACGGGTTTAGGCCTGCCTATTAGTAAGGAAATTATTAAAAGGCATGGAGGTCAAATTACTGCAAATAACATCATGGGAAGTGGCAGCCGTTTTGTAATCAAACTTCCAGCCATTTTTTTAGTGGAGGATTGAAGTGATGAATCAAACAATCTTAATTATTGAAGATGATGTTGATATTTTAGAGTTCTTAGATGAATCTTTGACAATCCATCAATTCCAAACCATTACGTCCTCAACTGGAAATGATGCGCTCAATTTATTGAGAGAACATAAGATTGACCTAGTCTTACTCGATGTGGAGCTACCTGATACAAATGGCTTTGAGTTGTGCAGGAAAATCCGCGAAGTTTCCACGATTCCAATTATTTTTGTGAGCTGTCGTGATGATGGAGCTGATATCATTCAAGGTTTAGAGCTTGGAGGAGATGATTATGTGACAAAACCATTCGACCTCTTCCAGTTAATCGCACGAATCAAATCCAATCTTAGACGAATTCCCATTTTGCAGGAACTTCCGAAAGTAGAGAATGTGGAGATTAACTTTGCCTTACAACGGTTATTTATTAATAAGGAAGAAGTAAGTCTTTCAAGTAAAGAGTTTCAGTTATTTGCCGTGCTTTTTTCCAACCCCTCCGAAGTATTTTCCCCATCTGATTTGTACTCATTAGTGTGGGGAGCGGATAGCCTTGGAGACATACGAACGCTTAAGGTCCATATTAGCCGTTTACGAAAAAAACTAGAACAACATCCCAATAGTAATCTAACGATCCAAACAGTCAGAGGCAAGGGGTATAGCCTAACCATTTAAAATGGGTCACGGGGCAGGTCCCATAAGGCAACTCATAGTCCCACAAAAAAGCCTATCTTTCGATAGAAAGATAGGCTTTTTATTAAGCTGTTCTATTTCTTCTCACGTACACAAACAATAAGGCTGAGCCGAATAGAAGAGTTGCGATTCCAATCGCAAGCATATTATAGAGTGGACTTGCAGTGTTAGGTAGCTTTGGACCTGATTTTGTTTCTGTTTTTTCAGGTGTTACTTTTTGCTCATCCTTAACAGGCTCTTCTTTTTTAGGATCTTCCTTAGGGTCTTCTGCTGGTGGCTCCTCATTCACTGGAGGCTCTTCAACAGGAGGTTCCTCGACCGGCGGCTCCTCTACTGGCGGTTCTTCAACCGGTGGAACAATATTTTTCACCTCAATGGAAGCGACCTTCTCCTCACCATTTCCGCTCAACACATAAACTGTGTAGAATCCATTTTCAGTTACTTCAAACACTGGATTGTCTAACGCAATTTCATTACCTTCTGTTTCAAAATCCTCTACAGGCAATTCACCCGGAAGCCATTTTAACTCCAAGACTTCTTCGTGGTTTGTAGCAACATTTATTGTGATAGGGCCTTCAGTAGATTCCGTCGGTGTAGCAGTTAATAGGATTTCCAGTTCAGGAAGTTCTGGCGGCAACAATGAAAGTAATACTTGGTCCGCTAATGCAGCCAAAGCCTTTTGGCCATCAACGGTAGGGTGTACATCAGGAAAAGGTAGTATGTAAGCAGCTTGTTTTCCATTATAAGCCGAATAAGCATCTACTAAAAACGTTCCAGGTACACTAGCTGCAACTGGTGCGATTACCTTTTGATTCACATTTGTGATAATCATTTCGCCCATCGTATGTAAATTCGGCACGATTTGTTCGATATGTGCACCAAATGGGTTATAGGCGTTATAGAAGAGAATTGGTGCTTCTTGATTCACCCCACGAATGGCACCCATAATTTGTGCGAGATTACTAGCTAATTGAAGAGAAGCAGCTTCAATCTTTTTTGTAATTTCCGCTATTTTTTCTGGCGTTAACGATTGTCCTTCTTTAATGAGCGTCGAAACGTCGGCCGCCTGAAGCAAGTCATTGTTTCCGATATTTAGCGTAATGACATCAGCTTGAGCGATTGCTGGTAGATACGAAGGGTTGTTTTTGATCGCATCTAGCAATTGACCCGAAGTCCAACCAGGAAAACTCAAGTTTGTGACATCAAACCCACCATCTAGTATATAATTCGGGAATGCATGTGAGGATGGCTTTGATTTATCTGCATTCTCCCCCTCATAGAGATTCCATCCAAAGGTGATTGAATCACCGAGTGCTACTAGAGATGGCTTGTCCACCGGTACTTCGTCAGCAAACGCCATAGGTGCTACTACAGTTTGAAACAATAAAACGAGTAAAAATAAGATACTAAGTTTTTTCTTTTTAAAAAAATGCATCTAACGTCCTCCTTCTTTAGTAATAGAGTTATAGTCTTTTATAGTTTATTTGTAATTTTCAGAACCATCAATGTAAACCGTTCGCTAAATTCATACAAAATATTACAAAAAATTGTATTTTCTTTGTTGAAAATCGACGAAATTCAGTGGGACAAGGGACCTGTCCCTCCATCCCAGACGTAGCGAGAATGAAATTCGAGCGGAGTATGGCATGTTTTAAAGGAAAGGGACAGTAAAGTCTTGACCTTCCATTCCCCTTAATCTACTACCTGTACCCACAGCACTTCATCCCTTTACACTATTGCAGGGTCAAGGGACCTGTCCCTTTGACTCATTTGTTTATCCTTCTATTGGACTAATACGACAAATTGTAACAAAACTCACGCTAGTTTTGGCTGAATTTTCCTATGACTTTTAGCGCTAGTTCCATAAATAGTAATTTAGTATAGTTTGAATATCCCGAAAATTTTGTAATGTTTTGGGGTCGAAATTTCCGTGAGGGGGGACTATTTAGAAGATTTACTAGTCTTGGAATTTCATGGGACAAGATGGCAGGTCTAGTGTCCCGATTTAAAAGGGAGGATGAAAATGGGGAAGAGAATCACGGCATTATTACTAGTTTTACTATTAGCATTTAGCGGTAGCGCGTTTGCGGTTACGGGTGGCATTACGCCAGCTCAGCTAGATGCACAGAAACCAAAACAAGAAAACACCGATTTAAAAGCGACAAATCTACAAAACATCGATCCTGATCAAGAGGTTCGTGTCGTGGTAGAAATGGAAGGCGATGCCCCGGTTGAGGTAGCAACAAAACAGGGGAAAAAGTACGATAAGCTTTCAAAAGGTCAAAGAAAACAATTAGAGAAGGCTGCAAAAAACAAGAAAAAGACAGCTAAAGATAAAATCAAAGGGAAGAAAATCAACATTAAATATGAGCAAGAATTCGATGCGATTGTGAACGGATTCAGCGGTAAGGTAAAATATGCGGATATCGCAAAAATCGCAGAAGTTCCTGAAGTAAAAGAAGTTTACATCGCAACGGAATACAAAATTCCAAATGAAGAACCAGATATGAAATACAGTAAAGAGCTTGTACAGGCTCAACAAGCGTGGAGAGACTATGGTTTCAAGGGAGAAGGTATGGTAGTCGGAATCATTGACTCTGGTATCGACCCTTCTCACAAAGACATGATCCTATCTGATAATTCAACAGCAAAACTTACCCAAGCTGAAGTCGGCAGCGACATCTCTGAATTCGATCTTCCAGGTAAGTATTGGAATGAAAAAGTTCCTTATGGTTGGAACTACATGGATGGCAATGATGATATCCTCGACGATGATGTCGACACTGGCATGCACGGAATGCACGTTGCTGGAACAGTAGCGGCTAACGGTGATGAAGAAAACGGCGGCATTAAAGGTGTAGCTCCAGAAGCACAATTACTTGCTCTACGTGTATTTGGTGAAGGAGTGCCATCAACATATGGCGATATCTACATCAAGGCAATTGATGATGCACTTAAACTAGGTGCAGACGTTCTGAACATGAGTCTTGGATCGACAGCTGGATTCGTAGATTCAGATTCTCCTGAGCAACAAGCAGTTAAGCGTGCGGTTGACAATGGAGTGGTTGTGTCCATTTCAGCTGGTAACTCTGCACTCTTTGCAGACGGATATTTTTATCCATATGCTTCAAATCCTGATTATGGGGTTGTAGGTTCACCAAGTGTTTCCTTTGATTCGATTTCAGTCGCATCTTTTGAAAATACATTCCTAACCACAGACCAAGCGACAGCTAAAATTGGTGAAGGTGACGCAGAACCGGTTGCATTCTTATCTGCAGGCCAAACACCTCCTGAAGTTGGGACAAGCTTTGAATTAGTTCATGCTGGTATTGGAGCACCTGAGGATTTCGAAGGTAAAGATGTAAACGGAAAATTTGCGTTAATCCAACGCGGTACTTTAGATTTCGTTACAAAAGCTCTAAACGCTCAACAGGCTGGAGCAGCAGGGGTTATCATCTACAACAACACGGATGGAACTGTAAATATGGCATCAGACCAGGCGATTACGATTCCACAATTATTTATGTTAAAAGCAGATGGAGACCGCTTTGCAGCAGCACTTCAAGATGGACAAACTGTAGAAATCGCATTCAATGGTGAAAAAACGTCTCTACCTAATGTGGATTCTGGAAAAATGAGTGCGTTCACTTCTTGGGGTATTACGCCAAACCTTGATTTCAAACCAGAAATCACAGCACCAGGTGGACAAATTTACTCAACGGCTGACCATAATGAATACCAAACGATGAGTGGTACATCAATGGCAGCACCGCATGTATCTGGCGGATCCGCACTAGTATTAGAACGTGTTGACCAGGAATTTGGTCTTCAAAATGCAGACAGATCTAAGTTTGCTAAAAAATTATTATTAAACACAGCAAAACCAGTTGAGTTTGACGGAGCACTTGTTTCTCCACGTCGTCAAGGTGCAGGTTTAATGCAACTTCATGCAGCATTATCAACTCCTGTAACGGTGACGGATTCTACAACTGGCGAAGCAAAGGTAGCACTTAAAGAAGTAAAAGGGAATACAGTTACATTTACACTAACAGCAGAAAATCACTCTGATGAAGCAGTTTCATATGAAGTAAGTGCAAATGCACAAACAGACACGCCTGTTAATGGAGGCGGTGTGTTAGTATCAGCACCTAACTTATTCGGAGCTACGGATTTAGGAAACATTGCAACAGTTAACGGTCAAGCTACAAGCACAATAGAAGTACCAGCAAACGGTACTAAAACATTTGATGTATCGATTGATGTGAGTGACGTAGATGCAGATTTAAAATCAATTTTTACAAATGGCTATTGGTTAGAGGGTTTTGTAAAATTAACGGACCCAACTGACACAAATCCAGAATTAGTTGTACCATATGTTGGCTTCAAAGGCGATTGGACAGCAGCACCAATCTTTGACACGCCAGCTTGGGATCCAACATCATTCTATGGAAATTCAGGTGTTCTAACTCATACGGGTGGAGGCAACTATAATTTCTTAGGTGTCGACCAAGCGACAGGTGATCTTAATCCAGACCTTATCGCGATATCACCAAATGGTGACGGAACAAATGACAGTGCAACTTACCTATTCTCGTTAGTACGTAATGCAAAAGATTTAAAACTAAGCGTAGTAAATAAAGATGGTAAAGTAGTTAAAGAAATCGCATCTGAAGTGGATGTACGTAAGAACTATTATGACGCTGGCAGAGGAACAATGTACTACCTCATCTCCGACTGGACATGGGATGGTACAATGCATAACGGCAAAAAAGCTCCAGATGGTCAATACTTCTTACAAGCGGTTGCCACTCTTGACTATGAAGGTGCAAAAGCGCAAACTCTAACATTCCCAGTGAAGTTAGATGTAACAACACCTAAAGTAAAAACAAAGCTAGAAAAAGACGGTAAAACAGTATCAGTCGATGTTTCAGACAAAACAAGTGGCATTGCTTCTTGGACAGTATTAGTAGACGGTCAATCTGTTCTTGACGCACCATACGTAAACGGTGAAACACAACACGTCTTTGCTGACGCACTAGACAAAGACCAAACCGTAACAATCGTTGCAGTCGACAACGCAGGTAACGTAACAACAAACGACGTAAAAATCGGAAGCAAAGGCAACAACGGAAACACAGGAAACAAGAAAAACTAAATAATGCGGGGTGGCCCAGCGGTTTGTCCAACCGGATCCAGGGCTAAGTACCAAGGGGTCTTTGCCCCACCAAAAGTGGGACACAGGGACAGGTCCCTCGCCCTACAATAAATTCCAGAAGGACTAGCAATCATATCATTGATTGCTAGTTTTTTTATCTCTTCATCTACTAAAAAACTAGCATGGGCCTAGTCCGAAAAATTGCTATAACGCAATCCTTCCAGTTAGAGGAGCAACACCAATTTTTGGTCACGGGGACAGGTCCCTTGTCCCAAATATTTCACCCGCCGAAATATGTTAAATATAGGAAAATTTATATATTATTTTCATAATTGCTAATATATAATAATCTGGATGGTTTTCTATTATTATGGTAATTCCGGTAGGAGGAAGAAAGAATGCGTAATCGAAAATGGCTGCATGTAAGTATGGTACTAGTATTACTGCTTTCGCTCGTGAGTCCATTGACCATCAGTAAGACTCATGCGCAAAACAAGCTAAGCCAAGTAAGTTTGACAGAAACAGAGAATGGCATTACGTTATCGTGGGAAGCATCACTCCCGCAAAATGAAGAAATCACAAGCTATCAACTTAGTAAAAATGGACAAGTAACCAAAATAGAGCCAACTGTCCAAAATGTAAATGGAGACATCAAACAGTATTCATATGAGGACACAGAAATTGAGTCAAACACCATATATACATATGAAATCACAGCAGTGACTTCTTCTGAAAATCTACTAACAAGTGAAAAAGTAGTGTTCAATTCCGGAGAACCTCAGCAAGAAAATGGGGAAAAAACGGAACAGGAAGAAGCAGGAGAACCGACTGAGGCAGCAAAAACACCAGAAACTCAAGATTCAGTAAAAGCTTCAACTACTCCAGAAACACAGGAACTTGTTGAACCAACAGAACCGCCTGCAGTGGAAGCTACAAAGGAACCTGTGGTAACAAATATCAAAGTTTCCACTAATAATGGAAACATCCCATGGGAATTTGATTTCTCTATCATAGGAGTTAGTGAAAATGTAACATACGTCGAATACTACGGTTACTTAGACGATGAGGGTTATTTTGTTGATTTTGACAAAGAGACTAAGAATCTAGAACTACCAATCGGAACCTATGAACTTAACACATACAATAGTTCAACAGACGAAGAGATCACAGCTGAATTCAAGGTGGAAAGTGAGCGCGACTACCTAACAAATCCAATTGAGATTCTTTTAGACGATGAAAAACTAATCATTAAAAAGGAATTGTACGTCGATGGCGTTACAGAAAAGTCCATTTCAATCTCTTGGGAAGAACCATGGGACGAAACGGATTTTGATAAATACCGAGTGTACCTCGATAACAAAGCAGTAGAAACGATTACAGATCCATATTCTACAACTTACACGTACACAGACCTTTTACAAGAAACGGCCTATCAATTAAAAGTTGATATTTTCTACAAGGATGGCACCATTGAGACAATCGAAGCCGAAGCGGTTACGACTGCACCACCTGCAGGAGAAAAGGTCACATTTAAAGATGAAAATCTAAAAACGGCCGTCGCGGATGCGTTAAAAATCTATCACCGTGACATCCATGTGGATGATATGAAAAGATTAACATCGTTTGATGCGAGCTATTTAGAAATCAAAGACTTAACTGGACTTGAGCAGGCAACAAATCTTGTAGACCTTATGTTAAGCGGTAATGAAATAAAGGATATAGCACCAATTAAAAATCTGGAACAACTTGTGTACCTTGATTTAGATGTAAACCAGATTTCTAGTATTGAAATCCTAGCAAACTTGGAAAATCTCGATTCAGTTTATGTAGCGTATAACGAACTAGAAGATATCAAAGTGTTGCTTGAATTACCGAATTTAACTTACGCAACTGTGTTTGGAAACCCGAGTCTTGATTTTACAAAAGGATCCGAGGACATGGAAGTCATTAAAGAATTGTACCTAAATGGCGTCTATGTAGAGTGGAGTGACTTTGAGCACGAGATTCAAGTGACGGATGTAACTGAATCTACAGTTGAAGTGGGGTTCAACTTTTCAGAAGTAGTGGATAACATTACAAAGTACATTATCTATGTAAATGGTGATCAAGTTGGAGAAACACCTGCATCCAAGCCATTTTACAAGCTAACAGGTCTTGCACCTTTAACGGATCTTGATATCAGTGTTGAAGGAGTGGACGAGGACGGCTTTATATGGGGAAATGCTTATACGTATGTATCAACGCCACCGACTCCATCAGGCGAACTAGTTCAATTTGCTGACCCAGCTTTAGAAGATGCGGTGAGAGATGCGTTACGCATTAATTCACGTGATATCGTTGAAAGTGATTTAACCATTTTAACAAGTCTTGATGCAACAGACAGAGGCATTACTGACTTAACTGGGTTGGAACAAGCGGTTCATCTTGAGGAATTGACATTAGATTCAAATGAGATCACAAACCTTGAAGCGCTAATAAGCCTATCGAATCTAGCCTATTTATCTGCAATCAACAATGATATCTCAGACATTACTCCATTGAAAAATTTAGCAAACTTACAGATGCTGACCCTTGATTGGAATAATATTGAGGATATTGGCGCTCTATCAGAACTTACAAACCTATTATTTGTATCATTACAGAACAATAAAATAAAGGATATTTCTGCATTAGAAAACGTAAATATCGAGTACCTTAATCTGGGATACAATGAAATTACGGATATTTCTAGTCTGCTAACGTTACCGAATTTAGTGTTTGTACTAATCCTGAATAATGCACTTGATCTCACGCCGGGTTCTGAGACACTATCAATCATTAAAGAACTCGAGGAAAAGGAGGTACTTGTATTATATGAATACGTCGATATTTCCATTGATCGAGTTTCAGATTCAGAAATCGAATTAAGTTGG
This sequence comes from Fredinandcohnia aciditolerans, assembly GCA_003640645.1. GTDB lineage: Bacteria > Bacillota > Bacilli > Bacillales > Bacillaceae_L > Ferdinandcohnia > Ferdinandcohnia aciditolerans. The sequence goes on from QGHH01000002.1 coordinate 43,547, forward strand.
AAGCCTGTCACAACCGATGATTTTGAAGACTTTACCTATATGGTCTTTGTGAATGGGGAAATGGTGATAGAAGAAACAAAGGATACAAGTTACCTATTAAGGGACCTTACGCCTGATACAGAATATACCATCGAAATCATGGGGTATGACGAAAACAACGAGGATCGCTTCATTCTTGGAACAACTTTAGTCACAACAGAAGCTGCGGTGGATGAGCCAGGTGAAGAACCAGGTGAAGAAACAGATCCTGAAAATGGCGAAACACCTGAAGAACAACCAGGTGATGACCAAGACGAAGTAACAACTCCAGGTAAAAATACAGAGAATGGCAACACGCCAAAAGAAACAAACGATAAAAATCAAGACAAAAAGAACGACAACAAGAAAAACGATGACAAGAAGCTTCCGAAAACAGCAACAGATAGCTACAACATACTATTATTTGGCCTGCTGTTACTTGGCGCTGGAATCATTGCCTTTACTGCAACACGCAAGAAACAAGCCATAAAATAAACATAAAGCCCTTTGCGACTTCGCAAGGGCTTTTTTAATCAAACGGTGGGACATCGAACCTATCCGCTAACCATCAAGTGTAAGTTTTAGAATCCAACATTATTCCCCCGCCTTTTCACCATAAATAATCTGACCATCTCCGTCGTAGACAGTAACGTCAACTGGCAATTGAACGTCATTCTTAAAAGTCGCATACCAGACCCACAAGTTATCACCTACTAAAAAACGGTTTGGCTGAATATTGCCTTGACTATTAATAATGATTGTCTTTGCACCATCCTCAGCAAATCCATAAATGATAGAAACATCCTCTTGGGCGTTGTTGTCAGCCCGCCAATCAATCGGACCTCTTTCAACTTTCTCTTCATTGAACTCCTGAAAGTCCATTATGGGGTAAATAAACCTATTAAAATCAGTAAACTCTTGGTTAGTTAATACGGGAATGATACCAGAGCTACTTTCAATAAAAACTAGGTTTGACCGAGCATCATACATAAGAATTCTTTGGCAATCACCGAATTGCTCGGTTACCTTTTCACAAACACTCTCTTCTAATGATGTAGTTGGAATTGCAAGGTGGGTAGGTTCATTTAAGCGGAATGTGAAAAAATAAAGAGTGAACAAGATACATAAACAGGATATGGCTTTAACAAATATTCTTTTGCCCATATAATTGCCTCTCCGTTCTTATATTTATGTAGTTTTATTATAAACCACCAGTTCCCTCCATTACGATCAAATTCACGACTAGTGGCAAGGCTTAATAGCTGCTAAATTTCAAGCGAAAACGACAAAAACCTACAATAAAATCATCTTTTGGATCTAAAATAGTCCTAAAGTCCCTTTTAATAGATTCGCAATCTAGTCTATAGTAATAATGAAGCATACATAAATCGTACGATAACGGCAAAATCATTGAAAGATGGTGACGCAAAACTAAAGGGGCTAAGGTCTTTTGGACTACGCCAGCCAGTTCCCGAACACGAGGCTCCGTCGATTTATGATTACAACAAATCGGAAGGAAAGATATGCATGAAAAGAGTCATTTATAAAGTGAGATACTTTTGGCACAGCATACAATTTAACAAGAATCGAGCACTATTAGAGGATTGCCTTTGTCAAGAATTGAAATCTAATATCGAATCAAAAATGCACTACCATGAGCGTGCGGCTATTAACTGCATAGCCAAACTATAAAACCCCTATAAATGTAAACAACAAACCAAGGTCCCGAAGATCTTGGTTTTTTACGTTCTCTAGGGCTTAAAGCATTACCGCTCCTTCACACCTCACCAAACCATGGGACACGGGACCTGTCCCACGCTGGAAGGCCTCTGTCTCATACTACAAAAGCTCTATTTGCATTGAAAATAGAACTTAAGCCCCTTTGGCAGGTGTACACTCTATTTTATAGTGGTGATAGGGCATACATTAATCGTACGAAACGGCAAAATCATTGAAAAGTGATGACGCAAAACTACAGGGGCTAACGTTTTTTTGGACTATGCCAGCCAGCTTCCGAACACGACTCCGTTGATTTATGTGTACACAAATCGCAAGGGGAGATATGCATGAGAAAAACGATTTACAAAGCAAAGTATTATTGGCATACCTTTCAATTTAGCAAGAATCGAGCGTTATTGGAAGATTGCTTCTGTCAGAATCTCAAATCTACGATAGAAATGAAAATGTACTATCATAAGCGAGCAGCATTCAATTATATGGTAAAGCTATAAAACTCCTAACCAAAATAGACCCAGGAAGAACATACTTCCTGGGTTTTTTGCGCGCTTTTGGGTCACGGGGACAGGTCCTTCGTGCCAACTGGGACACGGGACCTGTCCCTCTGTCCCTATCTCACAAAGGTTCGTTAGGAAGATTATGGTAGTAAAATATATGATAGAAAAGGGCTTGTCACATTGAACAAAAGAATAAAACACGTAAGTTGTTAGTGAGAAAAAAGTACCAGAACTTTTTATAAGAACTGGTACTTTTTTAACATTTCTTTGTAATTTTATTGTAGTATATTGTTAGATTTTGTTTTTTGGGGGGCAAAAATGAAAAAACATAAGCGATTATTACTAATTGCTGTTACAGGTAGTGTATTCGTATTCATCATATTTATATTCAATCAAGTCTTGGAGGTCAATAAAAATCTTAAAAGTCCAACAAGTACCATCCTTTTAGATAACAATGGTGAAGAAATAGTAGAGCAGAACAATACATGGATACGTTCTGAGGATGTACCGGAACTTATTACTACATATATGAAAAAAGAAAAGGATAACCTGGAGCAACTATTATATCCTACCCAAACGATAAAGAGACTACTAACAAGCGTAATCTTGATTACATATTCGAAAGATGAAACATTCGAAGTCTACATAAACAAGGTCTACCTCGACAATGGAATAATAGGTTTTGAAAATGCAGCAAATTATTATTTCGATAAAAGGTTAAAGGATACATCCGTTTTGGAACAGATCTATCTCTTATACAAATCAAAAAATCTTGAATCACAGAATATCCAGGTTGATTTAGAAAACATGATAACGACTCTAGTCAACGATAACTATATCGAAAAAGACACCTATCAATCTGATATTCCAGGACTGTTAAAAGGTTTACACCATAAAAACACATTTGCTCAAACCTATGTGGATCTTGCATCCGATGAATTAAGCGACATATTGGGTCAGGAGGAAAGTGAGATTTTCCGAAACGGGTACATCATTACAACAAATCTTAACCGCGCTCTTCAGCTTCACCTATATGATTCTTTTATGGATCAGAAAACATTCCCCGAAAATGAAAACACATTTGTAGAAGGAGGGATTGTCGTCCTTGAAAGTGAAACAGGGGAAGTAGCGGGTCTTATGGGTGGTCGTGAATATCAGTTGTCTACTTACAATCATTCAACCGATACAACTCGCCAGCCTGCATCAACCTTTAAACCACTCATTGCTTATGGACCCGCGATGGAGCTAGGTTGGAAACCTGAAGACACGCTCGAGGATAAGCCGCTATCGTTTAATGGATATGAGCCAAAAAATCATGATCGTACATTTCACGGTGAAGTTTCACTCCACGAAAGTCTAGTTATGTCCTATAACGTTCCAACGGCGTGGTTACTGTACAAAATAGGGTTAGAAAATGGCCTAGCATATATCAATAAATTTGATTTGTTTGAAATTGACCCGACTGACGAATATAAACTAGCCCTAGGATTTACAAGGGTAGGAACATCTCCACTAGCGATTGCACAAGCTTATACATCATTTGCTAATGAAGGTAAAATGGTGCACGCCCAAACCATACAACGTATTGAAACACAAAGTGGAAAAGTGAAATACAAAACAAAAGTCAAGAAAACGAAAATTTTCGAGAAAGCAACAGCTGATACAATGACCTCTTTGTTACAGGATGTCGTGCAGGAGGGTACAGCTGATAATGCCCAAATTTCAGGCCAACAGATTGCTGGAAAAACAGGAACGACTTCTTTTGATGGCTGGTTTGTTGGATATAACGAAAAATATGTGGGAGCAGTCTGGATGGGTCCAGATGAAGTCGTGCCAGAAAATAGAATGTGGTTTGGATCGTCTCCATCCAGTTTGTTTAAACGTATTTTTCAAGATTTGGGAGAAAAATGAAACTGAACTTCTATGTAAGTTGTAACGGAGGATTTATTTATGAGATGGTTTACCTTTGTCATATTGGCATTATTATTCATTCTTACTCCCTATCAAAAGGGCTTATATTTTGCCAAAGACTTTTATCCAATCAGTATATTCGTGTTAACTCTATTTCTTGTGCTTTTCCTTAGATGGATTCTTTATAAGGAAGTAGCACAATTAAATTACGTAATCATAATTCTATTATTACCTTTATGTTACTTACTCCCTCTATTTTTTGCAGAGAGTCCAAGAGGTGCTTGGGATTCCATGATCAGATGGACAACCTATACAGCCTTTTTCCTTGGTCTCTATTGGGCAACATTGAGGCATGAAATCAAAAAGTGGATGCCAATCATCTTTAGTTTCACGGGATTGTGGATTTCATTCCATATGCTTTTTATAGACGCTGGGTGGATGTCTTTCAAGAATAGTTATATAGCGGGTCGTTCTTCGGGAGTTTTTCAATATCCAAATACATTTTCAATGGTATTGGGGGTCTTTTTCCTCTTTTCACTTGTAATGCTGACAAAGCGGAAACTTCCTTACAAATACATGATCTTCTATTCCCTACCATTGGTTCCGCACCTTTTGAACGTTCTTTTGTCAGAATCAAGAGGGATGCTACTAGTTCTTCCATTTGTTCTATTTTTAGGTTTATGGTTACTTTCAGTGAAACAACAAGTAATTTATTTAGCTATTTCAATCGTTTCTTCACTTTCAGCAATTTTAGCATACAGAATCATGACAGGTAAAGAGTCAGTCCCCCTTAGTGTTTGGACGATTCTACTACTATCACCAGCAATCATTTTCTTTGTGATATATCTACTAGATAAGGCTTTAGAAAGGAAAGAAGTAAAACCAGTCTTTCGCTTTATCGTTCCAGCACTCATTCTACTCATCGGGATTGCTGGGGTACTGGATATAAAAAATGATGGTCTTCTTTATCAGGCTTTGCCAGGAGAACTTCAGGATAGAGTGGACAATATTAACTTAACTACAGCTTCTGCCGCAGAAAGATTAAACTTTTTAGAGGATGCGGTGATGATGAGTAAAAGTTCTCCCGTTATCGGGTTAGGTGGAGAGGCTTGGGGTACCGTTTATAGGCAATACCAACAAACCCCTTATACGTCGAATAAGGCACATAACGGGTTTGCAGAATGGCTAATAGACACGGGCTGGCTCGGTTTACTACTTTTTATTGCTGTTTTTGGTTATTTTCTAGTAAATATATTCCGGTCCATATTGAAAGAAAAAGATAATCCAATCTATATCGCTGTTTTGCTTTCTATTTTTACTATTTTTGTTCATAGTTTTATAGATTTTAACTTTTCCTACGGGACAGTTTGGTTTCTTGTCTTTTGGTTACTCGTAATGGCAACTTCCACACACGTAACGGAGGTAATAAAGGTACCAAAAAGACTTCCTATAATAAGTGTCTCTCTGTTTACCATTGTAGTAGCGGTATGCTTAGTATTCACGTTCCAATTTATGAAGGCTTCACAAGACTTTGAGCAGTCGAAACTGACAAAGACTCTCGATGCAAAACAAGTGCTGTTGGAGAACGCGGTACGTAAGCATCCACAAAATACGAAATATCTATTCGATCTTAGTGATGTCTATATTCAATCACTTAAGTTGAAGGGACCGGAAGTAGAGATAGTGGAAAAGCTGAAGGCCCTTCTTGAGAAGATGGTAGTCTTAGAACCAAATAATTCAAGTGTGCTAGTCAAAGCTGCAACTTCATATAACAGGCTTGGGGACTTTGATAAAGCGATTGCCTATTATGATGCAGCATTAGCAGTTGATCGATATAATACGAAGCTAATTGAATTAAGCATGTCAGCGAAGATAAATCAGGCAATCAAGACGAATAATCCAAGCTTAGTAGAATCTGCACTGCATGATTATGAAATGATGAAACACGAGCATCAGCTAATCGTTGAAAGTTCCATGCCAGCAGCCTTTAATAGTCGCAAGTTTGGTTTAACTCCTGCAGTGCATTATCAAGCGAGCCTAGCACACTTCAAGAATAAAAATTATAAGGAAATAATAGATATCTATAATGAAGTCGAAGAAAAATCTCTTCATCTAGCCGCAATAACTGCCCTAGCCTATTATCGAACCGGTGAAGTTAATAAGGCTAAAGAACTAGAGAGAACCCAAGATTCAGCAAAAATCGATAAAGAAATCCAACTTTTGATTCATAAATTTACAGGAAATTGATGTAAAATATGGACAAATAGTAAAAAAGTAGTATATATTAGTAAATGTTGGGATAATTGGTATTTCCAAATAGTTTAATAGAAGGAGGTGTGGAAAGTCTCGTACTATAACATGTATTGTTTATAGGGGGAAATGGAAATGAAGAAAAAGCTATCATTTATTAGTGGTTTAACAGCATTTAGTTTAATAGTTGCACCTTTTGCAACTTGTACATTTGCAGCTGAACATGAAGATAATTCAACAGTTGTAAATAATGTATACGAAGTACCAGCTGATGTGTACGGCGTGAGAGACGTTGTATATGGTGGCGATGTAACAGATGAAGTATACTATGGTGATGTAACTGACAACGTATACGGCGAAGATGTAACAGATAATGTGTACGGGGAAGACGTTACTGACAACGTATATGGAGATGGAGTAACAGAAGATGTATACGAAGAAGTTACAGACGATGTGTATGGCGAAGATGTAACAGATAACGTATATGGAGAAGTAACAGATGATGTTTATGGCGACAATGTTACTGACGATGTATACGGTGAAGAAGTAACAACAGACGTTTATAATGCAGAAGCTGTCTTACAGACAAATGACAAAGGTGAGCTTGTACTTGATTATTCCGCACACTCTGCTGTTAACGTAACTGTAACAAAAGAAAGCATTGAGCAATTCTTACAAGACAGTCCTAACACAAAATCAATTACACTTAACATTGGTGGAGCAGTAGAGGTTCAAGTACCTGTTGCACTTGCTAAGCAAGGTTTTGAATTAAATGCAGAACCTAGAAATGTAAAAGGTGCTGTGTCAGTTGTTTATGATTTTACGTTAGTGAATCTAGAAACTGGGAAAAATATTGATTTCAAAAATAATCCTATTACCTTAACGTTCCCTATTACTGGAAAAGTGAATAACTGGAATGACGTAAGTGTTTACTTTGTTAAAGAAGGTAAATTAGTAGAAGAAGCTTATAATGTAACGATTAATAAAGCGACTAAAGAAGTTACTGCTCAAGTTGTTCACTTCAGTGAATATGGAGTATTTGAAGTTGCTTCTGCTCCAGCTGATACAGACGAGTCTTCAGATGACAAATCTACAGCTGGAACAAAAGACAATACATCTACTACAACTAACGATTCAAATAAAGGGTCAGTAGATAATACTTCTGATAGTAACACAAACAAAACGACTGAAGGTCACAAGCTTCCAGTAACTGCAACTAATAGCTATAACCTATTAGCATTTGGTTTACTGATTGTTGCAATTGGTGGAGTTCTACTTTTCGTAAGAAACCGTAGAATGGCTTAATGACATATCTATAATAGAAAGAACAAGGGGATCTACTTGGTATTCAAGTGGATCCTTTTTCCTAAATAAAAGGTACATGGAGGAGTGGGATGGGAAAATACCTCATTTACCTCATATTAGCGATTGGCATCGGTGTAATTGGATATGCATCATGGGAAATCATGCACTCCAAGGCAGAAGCGAATGAATCATATGAGGAGGCAATAAAGGTCGTAGAGGAACCTGTAATAGAAAAAAAGAGAGAGAGGTTTGTTCCTAAACAGGGGGAAGTTGTTGGTCTCTTAACCATACCAAAAATAGATGCAGATTTAGCGATCATAGAAGGCACAGACCCAGATGAATTAGGGAAAGGGGTAGGGCATTACAAAGGGGCCTATTACCCTGATGAAAATGGACAAATTGTATTATCAGGCCATCGTGACACAGTATTTAAGCATATTGGAGAACTAGAAATTGGGGATGAAATGAAAGTTGAGGTCCCATATGGTGATTATTCCTATAAAATCAAGCATACCGATATTGTCGATGCAAATGATACGACAATCATTACACTTCAAAATGATGAGGAAGAACTAATCGTGACGACTTGTTATCCATTTGGCTATATTGGTGATGCGCCTTATCGATATATCATCTACGCACAAAGAATGTAATTTCATCATGAATATCGGAATTTAAAATAAAGCCCCTCAAAAAGAGAGGGGTCATTTCATTCAAACTTCTGAAAATATCCACATCCACTGCACGCTCTTCCTATCTGCTGCTTCGTAGTAGGGTTTATGTAGTAGACTTCATCATGTCCGCAAACGGAACATTCCATATCATGTAAAACTTCACGGGGACCAAAGATTACATCGAGAATCAATTCGAAAGCCAAATCTATCAAATCCCTTCATTCTAAGTTCTATAAAAATATATCATAGGAAGTTCCTAAACGCATAAGTACGCTATCATACATATTTATAATTCGTATCCTGGGCGATATATGAGAATGTGGTACCAGAAACATTAGAAAATTTCCCCTCGTCCCCAATAAATATTACTTTTTTTCAAATTTCAACAAATTCCCGGGAAATATCTACAAATTATGAGTAGATATCGACAAATAAACTAGTATGAAATGTAGAGAATTGAGGTTACAACGGTCGCCAAGAACAAGAATTTTAGGTTGCATTATCACTCTGACGTTTGCAGACAGGGGAACAGGTCATTTTTCAGTATCCTAAGTATTTATATCACAATCTTCCCTAGGCTTTTTAAGGCGTTCCTCAAACAATCTTTTTTTCTCTTCGAAGCTAGGAGTATGTACAGGTTCTTTGCTCTGATCACGAGTATGAAACCAGTCAGGAAGGAGTTCTTGTCTTGTCGGTCTTTTTCGTGATTGGTGATTCGCTTGATTTTTATAAGCTAGACGTGCAGCTTGTACATCATCCAGAGTTTGATAGCCTTTATCTACCCAGTCCCTTAAGACCGCTTCTACATAATTCCAGCGCTTAGATGAATTTTCTAGAGCTAGTTTCATAGCTTCAATCACGAGTTCGTCTGATAAGTCATTACACCATGCCTTAATTTTATCTGCTAGAAAGTTTCCGATTGTGCCAAATCCATTTTGCTCGAAGAATCGGAACGGGTCTTCTTTTTCTTTATTTTGCTGTACATCTTTTGAAGAAGAAGAAGTCTCTGATGTAATCTTTGTAGTAATCTCTGTAGTAATCTTTGGTATTGGTGTGTTCAGATTGAACTCCTCTACATGCCAAGCTGAACCGCTCGACTGCTCAACTTGAACAGATGGACAGTCCAGATTGAGCACATCGTCTGCTCCATCTGAACCTACCACTTGTTCAGGTTGTTCTGCTGAGACAGGTTCTTCCTCCATGAAAATAAGGTCATCGGAAATACCGTCATCCTTTAACTCTTCCAGATTCTCATAATTTATCGTGTACCATTTCGTTTTGTCTAGTTTCAATCGATTGAAGTTTTGTGAGGTTAGGTAGCCTTTGTTTTCTAGTTTAATAATTGTTCTTCGAATTGTGCTTTTTGAGAGGAAAGGGATTTGTTCGGCCAATTGATCATAGGTGAGATATACCCATTTTCGGTCAACTTTGATATGTTTGCTACGTTGGAGCCAGTAGTGGATTTGTTGAAGGATAATACTTTCATTTATACCGAGCAATACGGCAAGAGTTGGTACGACAATTAGTGGTCTTTCATTCAGTAGTATATTTCCAGTCATGTTTGTTTTCATCCTTTTTGTTTTTATTTGAGGGAGTGGGACAGTGGTTTTGCATCCTGTGATTTTGTGGTCAGTTTGCTCTGTTTATACAGTGGGACGGAGGGACAGTCCCGTGTCCCAAGTAGATGAAGAAGGTCATTCATGGGACCAGTCCACTTAACCAAAAGTTACATTCCTAACATTGGATGCGCTCGCATCTTTCCTTGTGTTGAATATTGCAAGACGCACATTGCGGTACGAGTGTATTGCTTTTCTAATAGATAATAAGATTCGTTCATAGGCAGTTCTTGTTGGTTTTTGAAATGAATGATTGTTTGGATTGTGTTGCTTTGGTGAGATGGTACGATTGATTTTATATGGTGGTAGAAGATCCAATTGCACTCAAACGCGGTAGGAGAGTGAGTGGGAAACGCGAAGATGTTTCTTCGAGGGTTGATTGGAATGGGTACCTTTTGAATCGCTCCAGTCAGATGGGTGACGGCTTTGCGCCTGCCTTCGTATGTAGAGCCGCCCTCGAGGCAAGCTGCTTTAATGATTTGGAGTGGAGTTTGTCTGATGTAGAGGGTTTGATTCTCCTCTTTGACAATCGCTGAGTACTCGATTTCCTTTGCGGGACGGATTGCCATTGTGTGGGGGTTCACTTCGTAAGTGAGTTGAATACTTTTCATGTGGTTTTCTCCTTTTTTTGTGGTGGTGCGGGGGATTTTAATCAAGAGAAACGTTATTGGTCGGTTGAGAGGTGAATCAACAATATTGGAGAAGAATTAATAAGATTTCCATTAATTATTTCATCTTTGGATCAGAAATAATGAACTTCGCCATTGTTCTGTTCATGGTGACGATATCTTCGTGGTATTGCTTTGGGATATCTTGATAGATCTCATCTAATTTAAGCATCAACTCAGGGTGTTTGATTTGGCTCGTGAACTCAAAATCCCCAAATAGTTCTCCAGGATGAATATCAAGTTCAACTGCAATTCTCAATAACAGATCTACTGAAGGTGTTCCAATCCCACGCTCAATTTCACTTAAGTATTTATTGGATATTTCTAGGGTTTTTGCTAGTTCTACTTGGCTTAGTTTTTTCTTTCTACGAGACCTTTTAATACTTTGACCAATAACTGCAACATCTATCATAAAGATCACCTCTAGGACTAGTAAATCCTAGAAAAAACAAAATGAAAACACGCTGTTAGTTGGAGTGTATCAGAAATCAAACTATCAGTTTGATTTTTAGAAAATTTCTTTTTTAGGTCACAGTGACGCCCTGAAACTCCCTGAAACTCCCTGAAATTTGTCACAGTTATAGACCCGAATAATAGGTTAAGGAATGATTTTAATAAATAGAGTATCGTTAAACACACAAAAAAGAAAGACCGTACATTTACATATATAGTGAATGTACGGTCCTCTATTAATATTTCAATGTCTAGTAGTTTCTAGTTCATTCATATTTTAATGAATCGAGTATTTCAGATAGACTTAATTCCGCACAAGCCATTGAGGTATCTGCAACACCGTAATACATTTTTACAATGTCACCTTCAACCAATGCTCCACATGAAAATACGACGTTTCCGAAGAATCCTTCGACTTCATAGCTTGCTTCTGGTTCAAGAATCGGCTTTTCGGAACGAGCAATTATTTTTGTAGGATCTTCTAAGTTTAGTAAGACGGCACCCATACAATATCGATTATCTTTACTTGCGCCATGATAAAGTTCTAGCCAGCCTTTATCTGTTTTGATTGGAACCGCTCCAGCTCCTATCCGTGCATCATCCCACATATTATCACGTAGACCAAATATAAATTGATGATTCCCCCAGTAGAGTAGATTATCTGATTCAGCAATCCACACTTGAGGAGCGCCGGTTGCACTCGGTACAGGGCGATGTAAGGCATAATATTTTCCGTTTATTTTTTCAGGGAAAATTGTAACGTCCTTATTTTCTGGACTAAAGATCATGCCATGGTGGACAATCGTTTCTAAATCCTTCGTAGATACTAAGGATTCTCCCACACCCATTGGAGAAATGGCACTGAAGTACACATAATAGGTGTCATCTATTTTGGTAACACGCGGGTCCTCAATTCCGAATGTTTCGTGTTGGTTCGATGGATACACAAATGGTTTCTCATCCATTGTAAAATGACGCCCATCTTTACTTCTTGCTAAACGTAAATAGGAGAGCGATGTTAAATAGGCAAACTTGTTTGTTTCTACATCGATAATCACACGAGGATCTGAAAAGTCATACCTTGGATCGTCTGTTCTTAACTCAATTACTTCCAGCTCGTTCGTTGTTGGATTATATACAGGTGCTTTTACAATTTTTGGATCTTCACTCAGAGGTCTCTCTGCAACCCGTAATACAAGAATGGTTTCACCATTATATTCTGTGACTCCGGCATTAAATGCCCCAATTACTTCAAAGTTTTTATGATACGGTGTGACATCCATTGGTGTTAGTAATGGATTTTCTTCATAACGATAGATATTCATCAATTTAACTCCTATTGTTGAATTTGAATTAGAAAGCTAATTCAAAGACATTATTTTATTCGTATTCAAACTATCTGATTTTCCCTTCGACGATATCTCCATATCCTTCAAAAGGATTATCGATGGTGATTCTTCCTTCTTCTGTATCACCAATCCCACTATATAAATCTACTTTCCCGTCAGGTCTCGCTACGATTCCTGAAGTAAAGGCACAGTCCATTAGATTTGGTCGTTTCGCAGGTCCTTCTGGATAACAAGAACGTGTTCCGATGATTTTTTCATCTAGTAATGTATGCGTATGAGGGTCAAAAACAAACGAAACATTCATATACACCTTACGTTCTTCTCCGTTATCAGTGGATTGATTGTAGCATTTATGTCCAATGACTCCGATGTACCCACTGGATAATAGATAACATTGGTTACAACCACCCCATTCATCCTGATCGAATAACCCTTCGATAATAGAGGCATTCTCAATCACTTCTGCATTTAATTCATTAACATGATTGATGGTTGTAAATCCTACAATAGACTCGCTGCCATACTTTTTCCGGATTTCTTCGCTTCTTGGTCTTGAAAAGACGCCAATCTTGTTATCATGTAACTGAACAAGGCGAATGTCCTTCATATAATCAGGACCGGTTGTAAAGTAATATAAATTGTCTAATTCGGTACCCTTATAAAAATAACCGTAAAAGGTATCCACTTCACCTTGTTTATAACGAACGTGGGTGCCACCCATCACGAGTTCATGATCAATAAATGAAATATAAGGATCTTCCAATTGATAGATCATGGAATCCTGCACTAATGTCCATTCATCCTTTCCGGTATTCTCGAATAAACGAACCCAAGATCGTGCCCATTCTTCACGTTTCTCTACTCTTCCAAAGAGAAAGGTTTTATTCTGATACGAGAAGGGGATGGATGTGTTATAGACGTCATAACCGTCTACACCAATAAAGGTGAGTGTTGCGGTTTCATATATTGTTTTGGTTTGTTCAAACTGTGCCCTTTTTTCCACTAAGTTCAAGTGTGAATAACCTCCTTTTTTACCTAATCCTTGTCTATGCTTTTATTGTTCAAATGATTGAAAAGGATCTGGTATGAGTAGCACCTGTGCGTCTGCATCACTTATGCCAGCATACAATTCTGCTGTTCCGTTTGCTTTACGGACTAATCCGCCACTAAACACGACATCTACTAAATCCGGGCGCTTTGTGGGTCCTTCCAAGAAATCAGCTCTTTCTGCAATGATCCGCATGTTACTGTAATCCCCAGTTTCTGGATTTACGACAAAAATCATGGAGTGATAGTGACGATCTCCAGCCTCATCAAACCGTGCGACATGTCCTAAGACACCGAGCAGGCCGTTTGATAGAAGGTGGATTTCATTTGCGCCACCCCATTCTTCATCTAAAAATTGTTGAAATAAGGGGGCACTGTCGATACTTTCTATAGATAACTCATCCAGTGTACGTACTTTGGTAAAGCCAATTTTTCCTCGGCCGCCTTTTTCTCCTTGAGGGCGTGTAAATATACCGATAGAGCCATCCTTTAACTCCACCAAACGTAAATCTTTCATGCCATCAGGGCCTTCAAAGAACTTTTCTAACGTGGCAATGTTATTCCCGCGATAAAAAACAGTTCTCCAGCTCAATGCATCTTGGAGGGTAGGGTGTGGGAAAGTTTCTACGCCTCCTAAGATTAACTCTTCCCCAATCTTTGTGAAGAAAGGATCCTGTAATTGAAAGACCGGACTATTCTCACGCAAGATCCACTGATCGTCATGGTTTTCAAAAAACATGACTTCAGAAGCCTCGCTATCCCTTTTTTCCACTCGTCCTGCAATCACCCATTTTCCTTCGTCTTGAAAAGGGGCTGTAATGTTATAGATATCTCTGTCCGTTACTCCTGAAAAAGCAATTCTCTTTTTTTGATAAGGTTGTTGTCTATTTGCACGGTATTCTTCAAGTAATTGAATACTAGTTATCACTTTTTTTTCATTCTGTTTTAGCACTACTCTCTTCCTCTCTTTTCCTCGAATATGATCGCTTCGTATGGTAGAAGTTCTATCTCTAACACCTGATTATTCACCACGGAGGCTCTTCGCGAAGATAATAAGACATTGCAAGCAGCATCCAGCGAAATCGTTGTACAATCACGATTAAAGTTCAAATACACAATGATCGTTGAATGCTCATCTGTTCTTTTATACATCATTACCTTGTTATCTAGTTGAAGAGTTTCATACCTTCCAATAGCTAATGCAGGAATAGCCTTCCTTAACTTGATTACCTTTTGGTAGAAAGTGAGCATCGATTCAGCATTGACTAGCTGATTCTCCACCGTTATATCGTTATCGGGTAATGAAATCCAAGGTTCCACTTCTGAAAAACCAAAATAGGTTGTGGATGCCCATTGCATAGGAGACCTTGAGCTGTCTCTTCCATGTTGATTCGCTTCTGCTAACGCTTCAATTTCCTCTTTACCAGCTTGAAGCGCTAGCTGATAAGCAATAACTCCCTGAACATCCTTCATCTTGGAAATATCCTCAATGATCAGGTCGCGCATTCCGATTTCATCCCCATAATAGATAAATGGGACCCCTTTAGCAGTTAACATAAGAGTCGCCATGAGTTTCGCAACTTCTTCTTCATAGCCAGGAATTGCAAACCTTGATATGAATCGTGACATATCATGGCTACCAAAAAACAGGGTAGGGGTTTGATCATCACGATATTCTCTTTCCATATCGACCAATTGTTGATAGATATGATTAACATCAAGCGTTGATATACTACCTAGATTAAATTGAAAGACGACATCCATTTTATTTGTACCGCAGTATTCTTTTAATACGGTTAAATTTTCCGAGCCAACTTCGCCCACCAAAAAAGTATCAGGATACGAATGTACAAGCGTTGATATTTCTCTGATGACGTCAAGAATGCCATCCTGATCCTTATCATTCACATGTAACTGCTTCTTCGTATTTGGATCAATTGGATTATTAGGGTAATGATCTTTCACTTTTAAATGATTAATCACATCGAGGCGAAAACCATCAACACCTTTATCAAGCCAAAATTTCATCACATCAAACATGGCCTTTTTGACTTCTGGGTTTGTCCAGTTTAAATCTACTTGTTGCTCAGCAAACCCATGATAGTAATATTGACCAGTCATTTCATCCCATTTCCAAGCTGATCCACCCATGAAAGATTCCCAGTTATTTGGCTCCTTGCCATCCACAGGATCTTTCCATATATACCAGTCTCGTTTTGGGTGATCTATTGATGACTTTGATTCCTGAAACCATTGGTGCTCAGATGAAGTATGATTCAATACGATATCGACAATGACCTTTATGTTTCTTGCATGGGCCTCTTTGAGAAAGTTCTCAAAGTCACGCATTGTGCCATAGTCTGGATCAACAGAATAATAATCGGAAATGTCATATCCATTATCTACCTTTGGTGATTGATAGAAAGGAGTTAACCAGATTCCGTCTATCCCTAAATTAGATAGGTAATCTAATTTCGATGTGATTCCAATAAAGTCTCCAATCCCATCGCCATTGCCATCACAGAAGCTAGGCATATAAATTTCATAAAAGACTGCTTTTTTCCACCAATTACCCACAATAAACCTCCTGATTATTTAAGTGTAAATTGCATCCCTTCTTGGAACTTTTTCGCGAAGAACAAGAATAAAATAATAACTGGGATGGTTAAGAGAACAGAAGCTGCATACATTGGTCCTGGGTAACCACCGTAAGGGCCGAACATTTGAGAAATTAATACGTTTAATGTCAACATTTCATCACTACGAACCGCGATCATATCCCATAATAATTCCGTCCAGCGTTCTGTGAATAAGAATAGGAAAATAACAGTCGTGATTGATTTCGACATTGGTAGAATGATTTTAAATAAGATTTGCAAATTACTTGCTCCGTCTAATTTCGCAGCTTCGATAAAGGTATTGGGTATTGCTTTAAAGAAATTGGTATACATGAATATCGCCCATAAGCTAACCGCCTTTGGAATAATTAAACCAAGATACGTATCGTATAAACCTACTCGCTCGATTAATAAGAAGGTAGGAATTAATAAAATTAAGGCAGGGAAGAACATATGGAACAATACAAAGTTATTGACGAAATCTCTTCCTTTGAAAATTAACTTTGATAGAGCGAAAGAAACTAACACTCCGACTAGCATCATTAAAAAGGTTGATGCAAGGGAAACGACCACGCTATTAAAGAAGGCGTTAAGCCATGGACGAGCTATACCAACATCTCCACCTGAAAATAACCATTCATAGGAACGTAATGTGAATTCTGACGGGATTAATTTCTTATCAACTTGAGACCAATCCGCAAATGAATTTAGAATAAGGTAGATAAACGGATAAACCATAATCAGTAACAAGATAGATGCAATAAGGTAGCGAACGATATAATTTTTCTTAGCTCCAACCATTTCGTTTACCCCACAATTCAATAAGTTTTCTAATAATATAAATAGAGACAAATGTAACAACGGCTGCTATTAAAGCGATTGCGGATGCATAACCAGCTTGCAAGTTCGTAAACGCTCTTGTGAAGATTTCCATTTGCCATGTATTGGTTGCATTGTTAGGGCCTCCACCCGTTAATTGATACACTTCTGTGAAGATACCGAAGCTAACACCAATTGCCAAAATGAGAACTGTATACAATGCTGGGTATAATTGAGGGATGGTAATTTTCCAAAGGGTTTGCCATCTGGATGCACCATCAATTGCTGCAGCTTCATAGATTTCTTTATTAATCCCTGCTAATCCAGAGAATAAAATCAACCCATAATAACCTGTGAATTTCCATGCAAGCATGAAAGACACAACAATTAATGCGGCCGTAGGCGTCCCGAGCCAGTCAATATTAATACCCATCTTTTCTCGAAGAAACGTATTCAGTGGACCATTATATGAAAGAATTCCATTGACAATTAATGAAGATACAACGCCAGAAGATAAATAGGGAAGAAAGAAACCTATTAAATAAAACCCTTTAAATTTTGGTAGCCCATTGACAACAATGGCAACCGTCAATGACAATGCCACTACGATTGGTACGTAAATAATAAGGAATTTATAGGTATTAAAAAACGCTGCTTGTACACCAGGACTTTTGATTGCGTCAATAAAATTACTAAAGCCAACAAAGTTAAACTCTGGTGAAATCAAATTCCAGTCCGTAAACGCTAAAAATAATGACCAGATAAGAGGTATAAAGAAAAATATAATCCCAAAAAGAACGTATGGGCTAGTGAATAGCCAGCCCATACCGTTTGATGTTTTTTGCATTACTTAAGTTCCCCCTCAATAGCATCCACCATATCGTTCCAGGCTTGTTCAGGGTCGATTTCGCCTTTCACGATTTTATTGAATGCATATTGTCCGATAACTGTTTGAATTTCGTTGTATTTAGAATTTTCCATTGATGGAACCCCTAATGCTACAGCTTCTGCATAAGCTTTCATAAATGGTTTTTCTTCAAAATAAGCTGCAAATGCTTCATTTGAACCTAAATCATCTCTTGCTGGAGGAAGGTCTGTCGTTTGAAGCCATTTTAAGTCAGCATCTGGATTAGAGTACACCCAAGTTAAAAACTCCATTGCTGCTTTTTGTTCTTCTTCAGTTGCGGAAGCATAGACTACGACACCTTTTGCGTCAGCAAATGTTTTTGCATTTTCTGGGTCCATATCATCTGGAACCGGTGGTAGACTTAGTGTATAAGTTTCGCCATATACCAATTCAGGATATTTTTCCTTCCAAGTAGAACCTGGAGTCCAAGGTCCAACATCTGTAAAGATTCCTGTGCCTTCTTCAAACGGATCTGTTACTTGTGCAGTTAATACCGCATCTTCGTTTACTAGATTTTGAACAAATTCAAATACTTCAGTTCCAGCTTCTTTTTCTCCAACAAACTCAGTGCCCTGTACAAATGCATTACCATCAGAAGCGGCATTGTAAAGCATAAAGAAGTCGAACCATCTCTTCCATGCTGTTGGGTCTGCTAAATCTGGTTTTGCCCACACATATTTATCAGGATATTTTTCTTTTAACTTTTGAGCGACATCAAGAACTTCACTATATGTTTTTGGTGCTTCTTCAAATCCAAGTTCATTTAGAATATCCAATCTCCAGCCAAATAACATGGAATTGGAGTAAATCGGGAAGATGTATTGACTACCATCGCCTGATTTCCAGCTTTCAATGGTTTCTGTCATTTGACGTGTGCTAACTAACTCATCAAATCCTTCAATTTCATTTAGAGGTACAATGGCTTTACTTTCAGCTAAAAGCGCACCAAATCCGCGGTTGATATTTTCTGACATTGTTGGTGCTTGTTTGGCTGCAATAGCAGATTGAATACTAGCCTCGGAAGTAGGGCTTTCTTTAATAGCCGATACATTGACTTTAATATCAGCATTTTCCTTTTCAAACTCCTTCGCCATTTCAGACCAGAAAGATTGTTGAGTTGGGTTAGGAGCTGCCCAAAACTCAATTGTAGTCACTCCATCTTCCTTATTGCCCGAAGAAGAATCATTACCTGTGCTACAACCGAATAAAGCAGTTGCAGTTAATCCAATTGTGGCCAAAAGTGTAGCTGTTTTTTTGAACTTCATCTTTTATTTCCCCCTTGTTTTACAATTACTCTTACCTTGTTTAATCGCTTACAAAATGCGTTCGTAAGGTAGGCTTCATTGTTGGTTTAATTATTTTTTCCTAGTAACTTAATAAAATACGTAAATAGCATTTTATAATTACAAAGGTAATTACAAGGTTGTTAAATATCAATTTGTAATGTTACTAGAATTAATTACATTTTGATTATAATGTTAATGTAACGTTAGTGTCAAGGAAGAAGGAGTTCTTCAACATCTTGTCAAATTTAGATTGTTATCTTCCATATTGATATTTTTAGTGGTATTATTGTTGTAACGTTACAAAAAGATTTCGTAATGAATCTAGGAGGAAATATGAAAAAGAAAGTAACGATGCAAGATATTGCAGATAAATTGGGGATTTCAAAAAACTCCGTATCACAAGCTTTAACTGGAAAAAGTGGAGTGAGTGCAGATACCAAACGATTAGTTGAAAAAACTGCAGCGGAACTAGGATATGTATATAAAGGAAAAAAGACAGTCACAAAAGAGAAAAGGAATCTAACGATTGGTTTGATTGCTACGGAATTTGCCTTTTCCCTTAAGAGTTTTTTCGGAGAAATCTTTTTATCGATCGAACAAAATGCCATTAATAACAAAGTAGACCTTCTGATACAATCGATTTCGGAATCTTCAAAGGAACATTTAATTTTACCAAGTTTCATAGAAGAAAAAAGAGTCGATGGGATTATCATCGTATCTCATATTAGTTTGGAATATATCAACAAAGTGATTTCCACTGGTATTCCTACCGTATTAATTGACCATCATCATCCATTGATACAAGCTGATGCAATCTTAACCAATAATAGGTTTGGAGCTTATACAGCAACGAAACACCTTATTGATTTGGGGCATCGCGACATTGCTTTTGTGGGGAATATTGATTTCTCACCAAGCTACTACGAACGGATGGAAGGGTATTTATTAGCATTGAAGGATGGGAATATCACGCGAAATGAGGAAATCATGTTTCTTCATATAGAAGAAAATAGTGCTGCAATTGACCAAACGATTAAATCGTTAACTAACGTGCCAAGTGCTTGGCTATGTGTCAATGATGGATATGGTTTTATGGTTAGTTCATCACTAAAGAGTATAGGACGTAAAATACCGGATGATGTGTCAGTATGCAGTTTTGATAACGGTCAATTATCTCAACTATCTGATCCTCCAATCACAACAATGGCAATGGATTTAAAGTTATTTGGATCTTATGCGTTTAAACAGTTACTTTGGAGAATTGATCATCCAAATGAACCGATGCAAGAAATATTACTCCCGGCTAATTTAATTCAAAGACATTCCACAAGTGAATGTAAATAGTAGCTTTGGGGGTACAGTTCCTTTGTCTCACGTGATTCATTTATTGTAGAAAATGGATTTGAAATAATGCTACATTTATTTTTATCCTAATTAATTAATTAACGGAAGTAATAGAAAGGGAAGTGCTATTGTGATACAACCAATTTTTCTAACACCACAATTTCAGGAACGAATTTGGGGAGGTACTAAATTACGAACGGAATTTGGCTATCAAATCGAATCAGACTTAACAGGAGAGTGCTGGGCTGTTTCTGCACATCCAAATGGGCAGAGTGTTGTAAATCAAGGTCCCTATGAAGGGAAAACCCTTGGGGAACTGTGGGAAGGACATCGCGAACTATTCGGTGATATGGAAGGGGACGTATTTCCACTTCTAACCAAAATTCTAGATGCCAACAATGATTTATCGATTCAAGTGCACCCAAATGATGAATACGCGAATAAAAACGAGAATGGCGAACTTGGAAAAACTGAATGTTGGTATGTCATTGACTGTGAGGATGATGCAGAAATTATTTATGGGCATACAGCCCAAACGAAAGAGCAGTTTGTTTCGATGATTGAAGAGGGCGAGTGGGACCAATTAATGAGTCGTGTGAAGGTAAAGCCAGGCGACTTCTTTTATGTACCAAGTGGAACCATTCATGCCTTATGTTCGGGTGTTCTTATTTTGGAAACCCAGCAAAGCTCCGACACAACCTACCGCGTCTATGACTATGACCGAGTCGACCAAAATGGAAATAAGCGCGAACTGCATATTCAGAAATCAATTGAGGTAAGCACCATCCCACATGAAGAGGTGACGGTAAAGCCTAGTATTGAACAAATTCCAGGTGCTACGATTACTACTTTTGTAAAGGAACATTACTTCTCTGTGTACAAATGGGATATTGAGGATTCTGCAGCTTTCCATCAGGACAAGCCTTTTCTAATCTGTAGTGTATTGAACGGAACTGCTGAAATTGTAACTGAAGAAGGTAGTTTTTCAATTAAGAAAGGCAGTCACTTTATCTTACCAGCGGGGCTAGGTGACTTTGAAGTGAAAGGGAATCTGGAATTAATTGTTTCTCATCCATAAAAGGGACGATGGGGCAGGGGATTTTTCTCATGCCCCATTATTATTGGAACAATACGATTCGATTGGGTTTCATAAGGGGGAGTTACGAAATGAAAACAAAAATGGACATAAAGAGAAGTGTGAAGAACCCTCTCATTAGGCCGCAAGATGTCATACCGTCACGTCCTGATTTTACAATTGAGTGCGTTTTCAACGCGGGTGTTGCACGATATGAAGATGAGATTATTTTACTGATGCGTGTAGCAGAGCGGCCTGTACAAACCAATCCTGATGTACTAACTGTACCTGTTTTAAAGAGTGATGGGGAAGAGTTTTATGTGGATGTGTTGGATCTTGACCGTAACAATCCAGCGTATGATTATTCCGACCCTCGAAAAGTGAAGCAAATTGATATTGATACATATGTGTATTTAACTTCGATGTCCCATTTACGAATTGCGCGAAGCAAGAATGGTGTCGACTTTATCGTTGAAGAAAAGCCATTTATCTTTCCGAACAATCGTTATGAAGCATTTGGTGCTGAAGATCCTCGCATTACCTTTATTGATGGATTTTACTATATTAACTATACAGCTGTTTCAGATAAAGGGATTACAACTGCGTTGGCGAGAACAGAGGATTTTAAATCAGTAGAACGACTTGGGATTATTTTTACAACCGAAAATCGAGATGTGACGATTTTTCCTGAAAAGATTAATGGAAATTATTTTGCGCTTCATCGTCCAGTTCCAAAGCAAATTGGACGTGGTGAAATGTGGACGGCCACTTCCCCCAACCTAACACATTGGGGAGAGCATAAATTCCTAATGGGTGTGGAAGAAGGATGGCAATCACAAAAAATTGGTGGTGGGGCTGTTCCGTTCAAAACGGAAAAAGGCTGGATTGAAATCTATCATGGTGCAGACCGTGACAATCGTTACACATTAGGCGCTGTATTACTTGATTTAGAAGATCCAAATAAGATTTTAGCAAAAACAGAATCCCCAATTCTTGTTCCTGAAGCACCATATGAAGTAGAAGGATTCTTTGGAAATGTTGTTTTCACATGTGGTGCATTATTCGAAGATGATATTCTGAAAATCTATTATGGCGGTGCAGATCATGTAATGGCCCTAGCTGAGGTTCATATTGAGGAAATCTATCGAGCATTGAACGTTTGAAGGTATTGAATAATGGAAGCGAAGAGGATGACAACAAATGAAACTAACACATAACTGGAAAATCCAGTATTTTGAACAAGGCCAGGAACGTGATTTAGTAATCGCTGCCCCAGACTATATTGATCATTTTTGGATGGCGGCAAATGTACCTGGTGATGTTCATTCGACGTTAATTCAAAAGGGATTAATCGATAACCCATTCTTCGGACATAGTGATTTGAAATCAAAATGGGTTTCAGAAAAAATTTGGTGGTACCGCACAGAATTTCACTATGATAAGAAAAATCTCCAATCCGATGAGCGCTTAGAATTAATCTTTGAAGGACTCGATACGTATGCAACGGTTTATTTAAATGGATGCGAAATTGCCTCCACAGAAAATATGTATATTCCTCATGTATTCGATGTAACACGAGAGGTCCTTGATGGGAAAAACATCATTGCGGTTAAATTTGATGTGGTGTCTGATGTATTAAAGGAAAAGGAAAAGAATTACTGGGCCGGTTACGGAAAAGACCGCATTTGGGCTCGTAAAGCGCAGTCTCACTTTGGTTGGGATTGGGGTCCGCAAATCGTAACGGCAGGTATTTGGAAAGAGGTTCGACTCGAAAAAAGAAAAATTGCCAAGATCGATAGTGTTTTTGCAAGAACAGTAGAAATCAAGAATGATAGAGCGATCGTCGAAATCGATGTCGACACGAAGACGTTTGTTCGCAATCAGCCTTTAGCTGTGAATGTGAAGTTTCATGATGGAAGTAATTGGATGATCAAAACAGCTCAGGTAACGAGAAACCATGTGAATTTTACAATCGAACTAGAAAATCCAAAGCTTTGGTGGACGCATGATTTAGGTACACCACACCTGTACACGCTTGAAGTAGAACTTTTGTGTGACGATGAGACGATTGATTCGGAAACAACACAGGTTGGTGTTCGTACCATTGAGGTGATGCAAAAGGATGCGGCAGGAAATAACCGTTTTACCTTTGTATTAAATGGGGTAGAAATTTTCGCGAAAGGTGCGAACTGGATTCCAATTGATAGTTTTATCGGAGCTACACCGGATTCAAGATACAGCCAGCTCTTAACGCAAGCAAAAGAGGCACATATGAACATGATTCGTGTGTGGGGCGGTGGAATCTATGAAAGAGATATTTTCTATCAGGAATGTGATCGTCTAGGTATGCTCGTTTGGCAGGACTTCATGTTTGCATGTGCGCTATACCCAGATTACAACTATAACTATATGCAAAATGTACGAACTGAAATAGAGGCAGCCATCAAAATGCTACGTAATCACCCATGTATTGCTTTATGGTGTGGAAACAACGAAAATGATTGGCTTTATGAAGTGGAATATACAGCAGGAAACATCAACACCCCATTTTACGGAGAAAAAATCTACCATGAGCTGATTCCTGAATTACTAGACGAGTTGGATACGAGTCGTCTTTATTGGCCAAGCTCCCCATTTGGTGGGAATGACCATGATTCTCAAGAAGTGGGAGACCGTCACAATTGGCAGGTATGGCATGGTAATGTCGAACCACGTAAATTCGGAGAGAATCTAGGTCAGGATTATAGTGTTGAAGGTGTGTCTTTCAAAAACTATAAAAAGGATTTTACTCGTTTTAGTAGTGAATTTGGTATGCATGCTTCCGCGAACCGTTTTACTTTAGAGGATAATCTTCCAGAAGGAACGTTCTACTGGGGAAGTGATGAAATGTCATATCGTAACAAGGATTATCATCACCAAAAAGGCATCATGTTAATGGAAGGTTACACAGGCATCCCAACGGATATTGAGGAATACATGAATTTCTCCATGCTAACACAAGCGGAAGGATTGAAATGTGGAATCGAGCATTATCGTCGTAACAAACCGTTTACGAGCGGTGCGCTTGTATGGCAGCTAAATGATTGCTGGCCAGGTACAAGTTGGTCAATGATTGATTATTATCAACTACCTAAGGCATCATACTTCTATGCGAAGAAGTTTTTCCACCCGTTATTACTAACGATTGATCATGATGCAGGAAGTGACCTGAAGATTTGGGTTGTTAATGATTATGTAGAGGCATATACGGATGAACTAGAGTTAAAGATTGAAAGCTTTAGTGGGGAAGAATTGTTTAAGACGACTATCCCTGTTGAGGTTAAGGGGAATTCTTCGGTTGAGATTACAAGTTTTACAGAAGAGGAGTTGCTAAAAGGGTACCCGGCCAATGAAGTGGTTGTTCGCCTTTCTTCTACAGAAGGTAAAGTACAACACAATGTGTATTATTTAAGAGACCATAAAGATTTAGCCCTTCCGCAAGCTCAACTTGATGTAGTTGTTGACCAAGAGAAACAAACAGTTACCGTAAAAACAGATAATCATGCGAGAATGGTAAAACTAGAAATACCAGCAAAGAAAATTCATTTTAGTGATAATTTCTTTGATTTATTGCCAAATGAAACGAAGACGATAGAAATCGGTCATCTCGAAAACGAAAAAGTTGATCTTGATATGTTACGTGTATCAGCAATCAATTCGATACAGTAAGGTAGAGACGAACGGGTAATCAAACCATCACTTTACAATGGAATTTGTCCAGCAGTATAAAAAAGCGGGATATGGGATGCTCGCCCTGTCCCGTTAGTAGCAATCTAAACTGGAAAGAAGGTTGGATGATATGTTAATTGGCGGAATCGAAGCCGGCGGAACAAAATTTGTTTGTGGAATCGGAAATGAACACGGGGAAGTTATCGAAAGAGTGACATTTCCTACCACCACACCAGAAGAAACAATGGAAAAGGTTTTTTCATTTTTCCATGAAAAAGAGGCTGAGGCAATCGGGATTGGCTCTTTTGGTCCAATTGATGTAGATCGAGCAAGCGAAACGTATGGATATATCACAGAAACACCCAAGGTAAAATGGAGAAATTATAATATCGTCGGTGAACTTAAAAAACAGTTTGATGTCCCCATTGGTTTTCATACGGATGTAACCGCAGCAGCATTAGCTGAATCAACTTGGGGTGCTGCGAAAGGTTTTGACAGTTGCTTATATATGACAGTAGGAACGGGAATTGGTGTCGGAGCTGTCATCGATGGTAAGCCATACCAAGGATTAACCCACCCTGAAATGGGCCATATATTGGTGAAGCGTCATCCGAATGATACGTTTGATGGTTTCTGTCCGTATCATGGGGATTGCTTAGAAGGTCTTGCAGCGGGACCAGCCCTTGAAAAAAGATGGAACAAAAAAGGCCAAGAATTAACAGACCATCCGCAAGTATGGGAAATGGAAGCTTATTATCTAGCGCAAGCATTAATGAATTACATTTTGGTCTTATCTCCGAAAAAGATTGTCTTTGGCGGAGGCGTGATGAAACAAGAGCATTTACTTCCGTTAGTACGTAAACAAGTGTTGGAATTGCTCAATGGTTATGTCGCACTTCCAGAAATAACACCAGAGAATATAGACAACTACATTGTTCTACCGGGATTGGGAGACAATGCTGGATTGGCTGGGGCAATTGCACTCGGTGTAGATGGAAGATGAGGATGATCTTTGTCATACGAAATTTAGCTTAGGAAGGAATCGTTCCAGTGTCAAATCAAAAAGTATTTCTCGTTTCAGGTCCTGTTGGTGTTGGGAAATCAACAACATCAAAAAGTCTGGCTCAAAAGGCTGAAAACTGTATTCTTATTGAAGGTGATACGTTCTTACACATGTTTGAATATGGAGCAGAAGCATCATGGGAGACATCCTTGCGATTAGCGTGGGAGAATATCCTCCATGTAACCAAACGTTTTATTCAAAATGGCTATAATGTCGTCATTGACTTTGTGGTAGAAGATGAACTTGAGTGGTTTAAAAAACAAATTTCTGATTTGCAAGTTACACTGAACTATATTGTATTGAGAGCAGAAAAGGAGACACTCATTGAACGGATTAACAAGCGGGGAGATATTGAATTAATTGACCGCGCCTTATTTTTATTAGAACAATTGGAATCCAGTCCTCAAAATCATCCATACTTATTAGACACGAATCTTAGAAATACGGAAGAGATAGTTGATGAAATCCTACACAATCCTCATTTTGTAGTTGACAAATAGAAACAAGGGGGACGGTTTCGCTGTCCCCTTGTTTTACCTAATGTACTAATCCAACACAATCTTATATTATAGTAGAAAAAATACGGCTCGATAGTACAAAATCTGTACTAATCGGGCTTTTCTTATGAAAGTCGATTTCAAACAAACGTTTGTTTAATGGTCTAAGCCAGTAATGTCATGAAACTATAAATTCAATCAATCGTTTGTTTGAATTGATTTTGTGTGGAAAAGATGTATGTAAGCATAGCTGTTATACTGTGAAATTAGTATTCTGCTATATGAAAACGTTGATTTTCAGGCGTTTAGTCTAGGTATTTAACCGAAATCAGCTCGCCGAGAATTTTGGATGTTTTTATAGATTTGTAGGATAGTTGAAAAAAATGAAAGCGGTATAATAATCATTGTAAGATGATGAAAACGCTTCAACGGAAGATAAAAAGGGAGGAATATATATGAAGAAATTAGGATTTATCCTACTGGCAGCTGTAATGCTGCTGGCACTAGCCGCATGTGGTGGCAAAGACGAAGAAAGTAAAGGTTCTTCAAAGGATGGCGCAATTGAGTTAAATCTTTGGACGGACTGGACTGAAGATCGTCCGGAAAATACGCTTTCCAAAGACATTATTGCGAAGTTTAACGAAGAGCATGAAGATATTCAAGTGAAAATCGAAGAGATTCCTCATGATCAATATGAAACAAAACTAAGAACACAGGCAGCAGGAAATCAATTACCTGACTTAATGCGTGTATGGCCTGGTGCTAGAACAGCGCCTTTAGCTGAAGGTGGAGCAATTCTTCCACTTAACCCAATCATTGATAATTGGGAAGGGGTTATTCCAGATTCAATCCTTCAAGACTATGCGGTTGATGGAAACTACTACGCAATTCCAGGTAACGTAAGTATTACAAGCTTAATCTATTACAATAAAGAAATGCTAAAAGAGGTTGGATACGATGAGTTTCCAGCAACATATGCAGAGTTTAAAGAACTTGTAAAAGCACTTGATGAAAAAGGTATTACTCCAATTGCTTTAGGTAACAAAGCAATCTGGCCATTACAGTCTGTATACATTTCTACAATCGGAGATCGTTTTACAGGAAGTGATTTCTTAAATAAAGCATTGAACGGAGAAGCTTCTTTTGAAGATCCACAGTTTGTTAGTGCATTATCAGTAATTGATGAATTAACAAAAATGAATGCATTTAATGAAGATATGAATACTCTTGATGAAGCTCAATCAAGAAATGAATTTATTAAAGGTACTTCTGCAATGCACTTTGCAGGTTCATGGGCAATTGGTCCAATTTTAGACAGTGTTGAAAATGCTGATAACATCGGTGTAGCACCATTCCCAAGCTTTGAAGGTGGAAATGGAGATCAAGCAAAAATCGCGGGTGTTGCTGGTGGCGGTATCGCAGTTAGCAGCCAGTTAAGTGAAGAAGAACAAGAAGCAGCATTCACATTCCTAAAATACTACTATGATGAAGAGTTATACCAAGGTTTAATTAAAGCAAACATTATTGTACCTGCAGATGTTGAGATGGATGACAGCATTCCACAAATCTTCCAGGATGCAAATAGTTATGTAAAAGGTGGATTAGCACCAGTATATGATGCGACATTAACACCTGAATTAACTGATATTATCAACAATGGTCTTCAATCCATTACATTAGGTGACAAAACACCTGAACAACTTGCAAAAGAAATGCAAAAAGAAGCAGAAAGCAAATAATGTCCATCACAGGTTACTTGATTTCTAAGTAACCTGTGAGCATTTAGGGGGGAGAACATGAAATTAACAAAGACTAGTAAGGTCGCAATTGTATTAGGAATTTTACCGGCCTTCATCCTCTACGTTGTGTTTGCCATCTATCCAATTCTCCAGTCCTTTTATTATTCAGTAATGGAATGGAACGGATTCAATGAAATGACTTTTATTGGATTAGACAATTTTAAAAAGTTATTCTCGGATCCTCTTTTTTGGAATTCAGTAAAAAATAATATTTATGTCGTATTAGCTTCTGTATTGGGGCAGGTCCCGATCGCATTATTCATTGCGCTCTTACTTAACCGTAAAATAAGAGGTGCAAAGCTATTTAGAACGATTGGCTTTTTACCTGTTGTTTTATCAACAGTTGTCATTTCATTAACATGGAGCTTAATTTATAATTCTCGAAACGGGTTAATCAATGAAGTGTTACGAACAGTTGGACTTGATTCTCTAGCGCAAAACTGGTTAGGGGATACCAAATGGACCATGATCGCTGTCTTAGTTGTTGTCATTTGGCAGTTCGTTGGTCTATACATGATCATCTTCTTAGCAGCCTTGCAAAATGTACCTGGTGAAGTATTAGAAGCAGCCAAGATGGATGGAGCATCTGAATGGGCAACCACTTGGAAAATCACGGTTCCAATGATTTGGGATACCATATTAGTTGCGGTTATCCTATGTATCTCAGGTAGCTTGAAGACATTTGACTTAATCTATGTCATGACAAATGGTGGACCAGCCCACTCAACTGATGTTATGGCACTCTATATGTTTAATGAAACATTCTCGAAATTACAATATGGATATGGTAGTGCTGTGTCTGTATTCATTTTCTTCTTTAGTCTTATCTTAATTGCTGTCGTCAACAAAGTATTAGGAAAGAAAATGATATAGGAGGTGGACATAGTGGAGAAAACGAATAAAGTATCGAAGCAAAAAAGTAGTAAGAAACCACTTATTTATCTTGCGTTAATCTTTTTCGCTATAATAAATGCATATCCAATTCTATGGATGGCAATCAACGCCTTTAAATCCGATAAGGAATTTGCGGTGAACCAGTTAGGATTCCCTAAGGAGTTTGTATTCGATAACTTTGCGAATGCTTGGGAAATTGCGAACCTGGGAGTACTATTTAAAAATAGTATTTTTGTTACGGTAACAGCAACAGCTTTAACTGTTTTTATCGGGGCATTAGCTTCCTATTTCTTATCTCGATTTGATTTCAAATTGAGTAAATGGTTATATGGATTTTTCGTGTTTGGATTATTGATTCCGATTCATGCAACATTAGTACCAATGTTTATTTTGATGAAAAATTTAGGTCTATTAAATACACCAATTACACTACTGTTCCCTTATATCGCATTCCATTTGCCAATTACGATTTTTATTTTAACAAGCTTCATGAAGGCATTTCCTAAGGATATTGAGGAATCAGCGGTTATGGATGGTTGTGGAATATTCCGTATTTTCTGGTCGATTATCTTGCCAATGTCACGTCCGGCATTAGCGACGGTTATGATTTTGAACTTTATCTACAATTGGAACGAATTTTCGTTCGCGTTAGTGTTAATTAATGATCCAGAACTACAAACGCTGCCATTAGGACTCGCGAAATTTGCTGGTCAGTTTACAACAGATTATGGCGCACAAATGGCTGGATTAACGATGTCATTAATTCCAATTGTAATTTTCTATATCATTTTTGAAAAGAATATTGTAAAAGGTATGACGGCTGGTGCGGTAAAAGGATAAGGTTGGGTTTTGAACTCCAGCTTATGGGTTACCGTTCCTGTCTTCATCCCCCCACAACTTGGGGTATAACATAAAGGTTGAATGCAAAATGATCCAAAACTGGGGCTTAAGACGAAAGTTCTTACTCATTTTCCTTGTTTTTATCACTATTCCAACAGCATTATTTGGAATACTCATCTATAACCAAACAACGGAAGTGCTAAAAAAACAAGTGGAGGAGGACATCTTAGACCGACTTAGTAAAGATGAACAAAAACTTATGTCCATCATCCGCGATGTCGAGAGTATGTCCGCTTACATGATTTACAATAAGGACTTCCGTACGTTTTTTAATTCATCAGTAGAAACTTCCACCTCCTTTAATCAAAATGTGGAAGGAATGAAAGGCTATTTTACCTTTCAGCTCATGTCAAATGAGTATATTTCATCCATTCTTTTAAAAGGGGTTAGTGGTGAATTAACATTTGGTGAACCGGTTTCTGCAGACGAAAATGGCTTAGACTTGGCTGCAGAGAAGGGCAAGGGATTACCCATATGGAGTGATTCCTACAAGGTTGAGAGCGGTTGGGGTGGAGAGAAATATGTCATCAGCCTATCTCGGGTGATTAACGATATAAACGATATCGATCGACCGATTGGGATGGTACGAATACGTCTTGACCAAGAAAAGATTCTCAAAGCCTTTGATGTGAAACAAGGAAATTATCTGTTGATGTCAAGTAAGGGTGAAGTCATTCTCCATTCAAATCCATCTCTTATCGGACAAACATTTCCGGATCGGGAGTTTATTGACTGGCTAAGTCAAGGGGAACAGCCTACGTATGACATTACGTTAGAGGATGAGGAGTACAAAGTCGTTAAGAAAAAGCTCAGTGGGACAAATTGGACTTCGGTTGTGATGGTCAAGGAAAAGGATCTGGTTAAAGGGCTTTATAAGGTTCGGAGCTCAGTAGGGTATATGATTTTCCTTCTTCTGATCTTTGGCGCTATTGCATTAGTTGGTTTTTATCGCACCCATATCAAACGTATCATCGACTTAACTTACCAAACACGACAGGTTGAAAAAGGAGATTTTACTGCAAGTGTAGAGGTAACGTCAAATGATGAAATTGGGAGCTTGGGGATGCGCTTTAATAAAATGGTGAAGACCATCCAAAGGCTCATTGATACAGAATACAAGCTGAAGATTAAGCAAAAAGAATCAGAGTTAAAGGCCCTACAAAACCAAATTGATCCACATTTTCTTTACAATACGTTAGACATGATTCGGTGGACAGCACGACTTGAAAACGCAATGGAAACAGGACAGCAGATCGAGCAATTATCAAAAGTGTTCCGGATGAATCTTAATCAGGGAAAAACATGGGTAACGCTCGAAGAAGAGATGAATTATATTAAGTCTTATTTAGAACTACAAAAGAGCCGCCTTGGAGAACGCCTTGCATTCTACGTGGATATGGATGATGAAATCAAGCGGACTTTTATCATGAAACAATTGATTCAGCCCCTCGTTGAAAATAGCATTCAGCACGGGTTTCACGAACTACCTAATCAAGGAGTCATCACGATTCGTTGCTATAAAGTGGATGATCAGATTTGGATTGACGTGATTGATAACGGATGGGGTTTCAAGAGTGAACGAACCGATACAGGCTACGCCCTTCGTAATATAAATGAGCGACTATCCATTGTGTTTGGAGAACCTTACGGATTACGTATCGAAAAACCTGAAGAAGGCGCATTGGTTAGGCTTGTACTTCCCCTTTTATGGGACACAAAACAGGTAGAGAATGCAGGTGATGAGTCATGACATGTAAGATGTTAATAGTGGATGATGAGCCTATTATTTCTCGCGGGTTGCAGCAAACGATTCCTTGGGAAACCATCAGTGTGGAAGTGGTTGATACAGCACACGATGGTGAAGATGCCATTCAGAAAGTAATCCAACATGGAAACATTGATATTGTGATTACCGATGTCAGGATGCCGAAGATGGATGGCTTGCAACTTGCAACCTATCTACATGAACACTTCCCACATATTCGTATCATTATCATTAGCGGATACGATGAGTTTGCGTATGCACAAAAAGCAATTCAGGTCGGTGTGAAAGATTATTTGTTAAAACCGGTTGATATTGATGAGCTTGTCGAAGTGGTAAACCAAATCAAAAATAAAATCAAATTAGAACAAAAGAGGCAAAAGGAACAATACGAAGCTGAATTGCAGAATGCTATGATTCAGCAGCTATCTGATCTGCAAGGGGACAATCCTACTCAACTGGAAAGGTATGTGCACATACCTATTTTTCCATTTGTCAGTATGCAACAGCAATATACCGAAAAAGTAGCAAACCTCTCTTCTGAAGAGATTCGGTCTTTTAAAAATGAGTGGAAGAAAACAATTGAGCATGGGTTACAAGAGTATGGACTCAACTCTATCTCATTTTTTACAGAGGAGAATATTTTACTTACCTGCATTCTTGGAGAGGAACCCTATTCAAAAGAAATTCACAGTGAATCTTTTGAGCTACTGTTTGTTTGGAATGATCAATCTATTTCAATTGGGGAATTGAAGGGAGTTTATGCAAGACTTGTAGAACAGACAAAGAATTTACTTTTAAAAGGTCTGGACAAACAAGATATGCTAATCGATCAAGCGAAGAACTATATTAGGGATTACTACCGGACGAATATTAAGGTTCACGAAGTAGCGGATGTCATTAATATTACTCCGAACTACTTTAGCTCCTTATTTAAGCAAAAAACGGGCGTTAACTTTAATGAATATGTAAACCAGTTACGAGTAGAAGAAGCAAAGGTGTTACTTGCGGAAACACCGTTTAAAGTGAATGAGATATCGGAACAAGTAGGATTTCACGAATACAAGTATTTTGTTGCCGTGTTCAAAAAGGTGACAGGAATGACTCCGACAGACTACCGGAAATTTGTGAAATTGTAACTTTATTCAGTCGGGGGTCAAACTCCGACTGAATAAAGTTAAAGCCTCCGGCGGATGCCACGATTTTTCAAAGGAACTTTTCGAGCAGTAAGTTCAAAGACTAAAAACGCCACATCCTGTGGCAACGTCTTTATGACCCACTTCCTGTGGGCCTAAAATCGGGCGCAAATACGCCAAGGCGCATTTGATAAATGAACAAAACATGGGGAGAGATGAGAAATGGAAAAACAAACAATGAGGCTACCGGAGGACTTTATCATTGGAGCTGCAGCTTCAGCTTGGCAAACAGAAGGCTGGACGGGGAAAAAGGATTTCCAAGATTCTTACCTAGACCTATGGTATAAAAACAATAAAAATGTATGGCATAACGGCTATGGCCCAGCGGTTGCAACTGATTTTTACAATCGATATAAAGAAGATGTTGGCTTTATGAAGGAGATTGGACTCACTCATTACCGTACCTCCATTAACTGGTCACGCTTCTTAACAGATTATGAGAATGCGATCGTGGATGAAGAATATGCAAGCTATATTGGAAATGTGATAGATGAACTGATTGCGAATGGTGTTGAGCCGATGATTTGCCTTGAACACTATGAGCAACCAGCATACTTATTTGAAAAATACGGCGGTTGGGGCTCTAAGCATGTTGTAGAATTATTTGTTAAATATGCTGAAAAAGTGTTTGAACGCTATGGCGACCGTGTGAAGCATTGGTTTGTTTTCAATGAGCCTGTTGTTGTTCAAACGCGTGTCTATTTAGATTCCATCCGTTGGCCATTTGAACAAAATACAAAAAAATGGATGCAATGGAACTATAACAAAGGTCTTGCTACTGCGAAGGTTGTTAAGTTGTTCAAAGAAATGGGCTTAAAAGAAAAAACAGGTGCCAAAATTGGATCTATCCTAAATCCAGAGGTTACCTATGCTCGTTCATCCTCAGAACATGACAAAAAAGCGGAAAGAATTTATGATTTATTTTTCAATCGCGTCTTCTTAGATCCTGCGATTAAAGGGGAGTACCCTCAAGAATTATTTGAATTAATGGAAAAACATGATATTACGTTCGAACATACAGCAGAAGAGCTTCAGTTGATCAAGGAAAATACGGTTGATTATGTGGGTATTAACTTATATTTCCCACACCGTGTAAAAGCTCGTACATCTGCGTGGAATGAAGACACACCATTCCATCCAGAATATTACTACGAAAAACATGAGCTTGCTGGTAAGAAAATGAATCCTTACCGCGGCTGGGAAATCTACCCGCAAATCATGTTTGACATGGCCATGAGAATGAAGGAAGAGTACGGAAACATCGAATGGTTCATTGCTGAAAATGGTATGGGTGTTGAAAATGAAGGAAGATTCAAGAATGAAGAGAACATCATTCAAGACGATTACCGAATTGAGTTCATTAGCGAGCACTTGAAATGGCTATTAAAAGCTGTTGAACAAGGCTCAAATTGTAAAGGATACATGCTTTGGGCATTCACTGACAATGTATCACCAATGAACGCATTCAAGAATCGCTATGGACTTGTGTCCATTGATCTAGAAAATAACCGAAATCGTTCACTTAAGAAGTCTGCGTACTGGTACAAGCAACTCATCGAAACCAAAGAGTTCGAAGTGGAGAATGACGAACTCTATAAATAAGCTAAAAAGCACTGTCAGACCCTTGAAATCGATGAGATTCCAAGGGTCTAGTCCTATCCTAACAAACGAGGGAAACAACATGAGAAAATACATTGCCTTTGATATTGGTGGAACCTATGTGAAATGCGGAATTGTCGATGAGGATGCGCAGATCCTTCACTCATCGAAGGAGAGAACACCTAAAACTCTCGATGGTTTACTAGATTTACTCGAGACCTATAGCAAAACATGTTCAGATGCTGAAGGAGTTGCGATAAGCAGCTGTGGTGCGGTTTCGCATGAAGGGGTGGTATATGGCTCGAGCGCGCTCCCTTATATCCATGGTCCCAATATCAAGAAACTCGTATCAGAACGTACAAACCTTCCTGTATTTCACGAAAATGATGCCAACTGTGCCGGTTATGCAGAGGTCTGGAAGGGTGGAGCGAAGGGAAAAAAAGACGTGATGGTCATGGTCATCGGAACTGGAATTGGAGGTTCTATTTTTAAAGATGGTCATCTCCATAAAGGCGCAAACCTTCATGGTGGCGAGTTTGGATACATGTTACTTAACACCAATTTTTCCGATAGTAATGATGTATGGGCTCGAACCGCATCGACTAAAGCACTGGTGCGGAAGGTGGCCAAAGCCAAACAATTGGACCCTGAAGAATTATCAGGCGAAGAGATTTTTGCGATGGCCGATGCTGGAGACAAAGATTGTATGAAAGCCATTGATGAATTTTATCATTTGCTTGCTGTTGGTATCTATAATCTCCACTATATCTATGACCCTGAAATCATCTTAATTGGTGGCGGCATTAGTGCTAGAGAAGACTTGATTACAAATGTCAATAAAAAACTAGATGCTATTATTTCAGCCATTGACCTTGCGAAGATTAAACCTACAATTGCGACCTGTGAACTTCGTCAACATGCCAATTTATTAGGGGCAGTCTATGGATTATTGAAGCAACAAAATCACATATAAATACCAATTACAGGACATTAGCTTAAAAAGTAATAGATAAATAACAGTTACCAAGGCAACAGAAGAGAGGGAATCACATGATTAGAGCAACAGATAACAATGAATCGTATGAATTAACAAGTCCTACGAGTATGCCAAAGGCTTCTGGCTTTTTATGGAACAATAAGATGATGATTCATGTCAATTGTCGTGGCTATGCCGTTTCGCAATTTATGCAACCAGAACCTGCTAAATACTCATATGCACCCAATTTGGAAGCAAAGACATTTATGCAGCCAGAACAACCTTACTATGCTCATCATCCTGGTCGTTTTGTTTTTATAAAGGATGAAGAAAATGGCGATACGTTTTCTGCACCTTATGAACCTATGCGTATCCTTCCTGATCAGTATTCATTTAAGGTAGGAAAGAAGAATATTGTTTGGAAGGTTCAACGAAATGATATTTTGATTGAAATGACCTTGAGTTTACCAAAAGATGAAGCGATGGAGCTTTGGCGTGTGAAAGTGACAAATCTTTCATCCAAGAAACGAAAACTAAGCATCTATCCTTATTTCTCAGTTGGGTATATGTCATGGATGAATCAATCAGGTGAATATAACGAAGCATTACAAGGGATTATTTGTTCCTCCATTACGCCTTATCAGAAATACCAAGATTATGATAAGATCAAATATTTTAAGGATAAAACGTTTTTAGTAGCCGATCAAAAGCCTTTCTCTTGGGAAGTCAATCAGGAGGCATTTGAAGGTGAAGGTGGTATCACATCTCCAACAGCCATCCAACAAGACGAACTCTCAAGAGGAGATGCACGTTATGAAATGCCGACTGCAGTGCTTCAGTACAAGCAGGAACTAGATGCTGGAGAGGAAAGAGAATATCGTTTCCTATTTGGAGCAGCCAGAACAGACGAGGACATTTTAACGATCCGTCAAAAATATTTCGAAACAAAATCGGAAAACGGTTTAGATGGATTTAAAATGGCTGAGGAAGAATATGCAGAATATATTGCGGACGGTAAAGGCATTCTTCAAATCAAGACACCGGATGCACACTTAGATAATTTCGTGAATCACTGGCTTCCACGTCAAATGTACTACCATGGTATAACAAATCGCCTTTCGACAGATCCTCAAACACGTAATTATCTTCAGGATAATATGGGGATGAGTTATATTAAGCCACAGATGACAAGAAATGCGTTTCTAGTAGCATTAAGTCAGCAGAAGGAAACTGGTGCAATGCCTGATGGAATCATTTTGCATCCCGATGCAGAATTAAAATATATCAACCAAGTACCACATACAGACCATTGTGTTTGGTTACCAATTTGCTTAAGTGCCTATTTAGATGAAACAAATGATTATAGCATTTTAGAAGAAGTTGTTCCTTTTGAAGGCGGAAACAAAACGGCAACTGTCTTTGAACATATTCATTTAGCTATGCAATGGCTGATCCGTGATCGCGATGAGCGGGGGCTTAACTATATTAATCAAGGCGACTGGTGTGACCCTATGAATATGGTGGGGTATAAAGGGAAAGGTGTTTCTGGTTGGCTAACAACCGCTTCTGCATACGCATTTGCCATTTGGGCTGAAATTTGTGAAACCGCAGGGCACAATGAGCTCAGCAAGGAATATCGCCTAGAAGCAGGAAACACAAACGAAGTGATTAATAAGTATCTCTGGGATGGAGAATGGTACGCACGCGGTATCACCGATGATAATGTGATCTTTGGGATTAGCAAAGATAAGGAAGGTAGGATCTTTTTAAATTCACAAGGTTGGGCACTATTAAGTGGAGCAGCTGATGAAGCAAAAAAACAGAAACTACTACAAGCTGTCATTGACCAGCTGGAGTCTCCTTATGGAGTTGAAATGCTCGGTCCAGCTTACACTGCGATGCGTGAGGATGTAGGTCGGGTCACTCAAAAACATCCAGGTTCAGCAGAAAATGGATCTGTCTATAATCATGCAGCAATTTTCTATATCTATGCACTATACCACGCAGGGGAGTCAGAGAATGCATTCCGTTTACTTCGAAAAATGATTCCTGGCCCTGACATGAATGACGTGATTCAACGTGGACAATTACCTGTGTTCATTCCGAACTATTATCGTGGTGCATATCGACAATTCCCACGTACGGCAGGTCGCTCTAGCCATTTATTTAATACGGGAACAGTATCTTGGGTATATCGTTCTATCATTGATGGATTGTTTGGAATAAAAGGAACAAAAGAAGGACTACGTATCAATCCTCAGCTCCCTTCAAGCTGGAATGAAGCTTCTGTTACACGTACTTTTAGAGGGGCAGAACTCCATATTGAAATGAAGCGAGACGAAAATGTAAGAATGGTAGAAGTATATGTAAATGGTCAGCATATTGAAGATGGTATCCTAAAGGACATCAAGTCTGGTGAACAATTGAATGTACTTGTTAAACTGCCAGTGTTGGATAAATAATGGGATTAAATTTAGTTGTTATTTTTACAAGCTAAAAGAATAATAATGGATTGAAAAATAGTAGTGCAGAGTTTAGAACGTAAATGTTCTAGACTCTGCACTTGTTTTTTATACAAAGAAGGACTTGCAAGCCATCAAATTATTATCTAGTGTTAGTGTATTGGAAAAATATTGTGGGGGAAAGGATGCATTTAATGCCTCCTTTTTACACGAAGTATCCCCTTTACTGTACATAGCAAATTAAAGTAGAAAGAAGGTTGGATATTATGTTAATTGGCGGGATTGAAGCCGGCGGAACAAAATTCGTTTGTGGAAGCGGGAATGAACACGGAGAAATCATCGAAAGAGTGACGTTCCCAACAACAACACCAGAAGAAACAATGGCAAAAGTTTTTGCTTTCTTTCGTGATAAAGAGGTCGAGGCGATTGGGATTGGCTCTTTTGGTCCAATCGATGTAGATAAGGCAAGCGAAACGTACGGATATATTACCCAAACACCAAAGGTAAAGTGGAAAAATTATAATATCGTAGGTGAACTGAAAAAACAATTTGATGTACCCATCGGTTTCCATACTGATGTAACCGCAGCAGCATTAGCTGAATCGACTTGGGGTGCTGCGAAAGGCGTTGACAGTTGTATGTATATGACGGTTGGAACAGGAATCGGCGTCGGTGCTGTCATCCATGGTAAGCCATTCCAAGGACTAACCCATCCTGAAATGGGCCATATCTTGGTGAAACGTCAACCGAATGATACGTTTGAAGGATTCTGTCCGTATCATGGGGACTGTCTAGAAGGTCTCGCAGCGGGACCAGCCCTTGAAAAAAGATGGAACAAAAAAGGCCAAGAGCTAACTGACCAACCAGAAGTATGGGACATGGAAGCCTATTATTTAGCGCAAGCATTAATGAATTATATTTTAGTCCTATCTCCGAAAAAAATCGTAGTCGGTGGAGGCGTGATGAAGCAAGAGCACTTACTTCCACTTGTGCGTAAACAAGTACTAGAATTGCTTAATGGTTACATTGCCGTTCCAGAAATAACTCCAGAAAATATAGACGACTACATTGTTTTACCTAGTCTCGGGGATAACGCTGGATTGGCTGGTGCGATTGCGCTGGGAGCGGGTTCGATGTCACAGTGACGCCCGGAAGTTTGTCGAAGGTTGATAATGAGTAAGTATAAAATAAAAGGCTGTTATTGCAACTGAATATCGGAGGAAGGTTGGTTGTTGCACTTGTTTCCAGTAGGAAGGGAGGTGATGATCGTGGAAACAATTCTTGAATTGTGCAGTAGACAACTTTAACCTCCCCCCAACGTGAACTGCACCCTGAATGTTAGACACAAAGTAAGCAATTGTAGGTGCGGTTTTTATATGGCTAAGTAAAACTCTAGAATAAAATAGATGAAGTTATTTGTTATCAGCAATGTTTTTCCTCATATTATATCCCTTAACCCATACCATCACTGCCTTCTCATCCACTCCAATTCCATTATAATACTAGAAATAAACCGCTTCTTCTGCGTTTCGTACTCATAAAAGAATATTCTATAGAATATATAATATAGAAAACGTGAAGGTAGTGGATTGAATGATCAATCAAAGGGTAAACCACTTAACATTGGCTGACAAGGTTTATGAGGAAATAAAGAAGGATATTTTAGTACATAAGATTGCTCCTGGGTCTAAGTTAGGTGAAAGTATGCTTTCTGAAATGTATCAAGTAAGTGCGACTCCAATAAGAGAGGCGTTAAAAAGACTTAGAAGTGATGGCTTTTTGGAGTATCAACCATATGGGGGCCATGTCCTTAAGCAAATTACACTCAAGGAGATATGTGATATTTATGATGTTAGAAGTTCTCTTGAAATCCTAGCACTACAACAGGCTTTTCCATTTATAACAAAAGAAGACTTAATACTTTTAGAACAAAATGCAATGCAAACTGTTGAAAAGATTACAGGGAAAGAAGATGAATTTGTAATATCTTATAATAAGTGGAATGACGAGTTTCATCAATTTTTTATAGAGAAGTCAATGAATAGCTGGATCACCAAAACAATGAAGTCAATTAATGATTATTTGTTTTGGATTAGAGTTCCGTTAACTAAGACGAAAAGGAGTGATCAAAGTCAAAGCGAACACCTTTCCATAATTAATGCACTGAAGAAGGATCAAGTAAATGAGGCTATATCACTGTTGTCTAACCATATTCGTCGAGTGAAACAGGAGGTAATTGATTTTGAGAAATTAAGATAAAAGGAGGAATTGTAATGAGAGTTAGTTCGGTTGAGATTACTCCGGTGAATATACCATTAAAAGCACCAATACGTTGGCCATGGGGGATCCGTACGGGTATTACTAGAAATATCGTGAAGGTATATACGGATAATGGCCTAATTGGTTATGGTGAAACGATGGGTGGTACACAAATTGAAAGTTTAATGAAGGGAATGGCTGAATCTATCATTGGTAGTAACCCATTTGATTTAGAACTCATTCTTTCAAAGTTTCAATTAACTTCTTATTTTTCAGGATATGCAGGATTAGCAGCAATTGCCGGTATTGAAACAGCCTTATGGGATGTAATGGCGAAGTCGGTTGACAAGCCACTTTATGAACTTTTGGGAGGATTATATCGAAGTAGAGTTCCATTCTCAGCATATGTGTTCTATCGCTATCCCGGAGTGAAAGAAGGTGGAGAAACAACACCTGACGAAATTGTGGGATTTTGTAATAGGTTAGTAAGTGATTATGGTTTTTCAGATATAAAATTAAAAGGGGGGGTTTTTGCACCTAATCATGATATTGATACGATTGCTGCCATTAGACAGGAATTTGGAGATGACATGGGTCTTCGAATTGATCCTAATGCTGTGTGGTCACCATCAACAGCATTAGAAGTATCTAGGAAACTATTAAAATATAATTTGGAATACCTAGAGGATCCTACTCCAAATTTAGAAGGGATGGCACGGATAAGAAGGGATGTTCCGATTCCTTTGGCTACAAATATGTGTGTGGTTGATTTTGACCAAATTGCACCTGCTTTTCGTCTGGGATCGGTTGATGTTATCTTAGGAGATACACATAAATGGGGAGGCATTCTTGCAACAAAAAAGTTAGCAGCAGTTTGTGAAACACTTCAGTTTGGATTTTCCCTACATAGTGGGTGTGAGCTTGGAATATCTACTCTCGCTTATGCACATGTGGCTGCATCTACGCCTGTTCTTTCCTTTGCTGCAGATAGTCATTACATGCATTTAACAGATGACATCTTAAAGGGGGGATTACTTAGATTTAAAGATGGTATGCTAGATGTACCCAACAAACCAGGACTTGGTGTAGAGCTTGATGAAGATAAGTTTGGACTGTTCGCTGAACGCTATAAGGAGCAAGGGGTACTACCAGGAACGGGAGACCAATTTAACCCGAATTGGATACCCAAAAAGATTATGTTTTAATATCTTCATATAATAACCGACTACTAGATCTCTAGTAGTCTTTTTTATTACTAGATTAATTGTCACCAAAAAAAAATTTATGCAACAAAAAAGTTTTTGTTGATAATTTTAAATTTTTAATGTATAAAGAATTTATAGATAATTGAATGCGCTTCCAATTCGAGGTGGAAACCTATTACATAAAAAGGGGGTTATTTTTTGAAAGAGCCTCTTCTTTCAGTGAAAAATTTAAGAACCTATTTTTTTAGTAAAGAGAAAGAAATACGAGCAGTTGATGGAATTGACTTAGAAGTTTATCCAGGGCAAATCGTTTGTGTTGTAGGGGAATCAGGTTCTGGTAAAAGCATTACCTCGCTCTCTATTATGCAGTTAATTCCTAAACCTACAGGACAAATTGTTTCAGGAGAAATTATGTTCGATGGAAAAGACTTAACGAAACTAAGCGAAAAACAAATTGCAGCAATCAGAGGGAATGACATTTCGATGATTTTCCAAGAACCTATGACTTCTCTAAACCCTGTTCTAACGATAGGTGATCAAATCTCTGAAGTTCTTTTGCGTCATCGTTCGATTTCAAAAAAAGAAGCACTACAGAAGGCGATTGAAATGCTTCAATTTGTTGGAGTACCACGCGCGAAAGAGATTGTAAGAGAATACCCACACCAGTTGTCAGGTGGTTTACGTCAACGTGTGATGATTGCAATGGCAATGATTTGTGAGCCCAAGCTATTAATCGCGGATGAACCAACCACTGCACTCGATGTTACCATCCAGGCCCAGGTTCTCGAACTAATGAAAAAAATGCGTGATGAATTCCATAGTTCCATTGTTATGATTACTCATGACTTAGGAGTTGTCGCGGAAATAGCTGATCATGTTGCAGTTATGTATGCCGGTCAAGTTGTTGAATCTGCAGATGCAGATTCGATATTTGAAGACACTTTGCATCCCTATACAAATGCGTTAATGGAGTCAATTCCTTCTTTGGAGGAAGAAAAAGATATCCTCTATTCGATACCGGGAACAGTTCCTGATGCTTCAGACTTTCCTGTTGGTTGTCGTTTCGCGAGTCGCTGTGAAATGGTTCAACCATCATGTCTTGAAAAAATGCCTGAACTTAGAGAATTAAAACCAGGTCACTTCGTACGGTGTGATTTACTATAGCAGGAATGATACAGAAAGGGAGTCAGATATGAGTGAAATTTTATTAGATGTCCAGCATGTAAAAAAATATTTCTCGATCAAGCAGGGAGTATTGTTAAGAACTGTTGGTCATGTAAAGGCAGTTGATGATGTTTCTTTCACCCTGAAATCGGGGGAAACGCTAGGTATAGTTGGTGAATCTGGATGTGGGAAGTCAACTTTAGGAAGGATGATTATGCGTGTTCTTGAACCCACTGATGGGAAAATCCTCTTTAATAATCAAGATATTACTCATCTTAAGGGACAGGAACTGCGAAAAATCAGAAGTCAATTTCAGATGGTTTTCCAAGATCCCTATTCATCACTCAATCCCAAAATGACTGTTGAACAAATACTGGCAGAACCTTACTACGTAAATAAAATTGCAGATTGGAAGGAAGCAAAAGAACGTGTGGGGCCACTTCTTACAAGAGTTGGTCTAAAGGAAACTGACCGTAGTAAAAGCCCTAGTGAATTTTCGGGTGGACAACGACAGCGTATTGGCATTGCACGTGCACTTGCATTAAATCCTAGCCTAGTTGTTGCAGATGAGGCCGTTTCAGCGTTGGATGTGTCCATTCAATCTCAAATCCTTAACTTAATGAGAGACTTAAAAGAGGAATTAAATCTTTCTTATATTTTTATCTCACATAACTTAAGCGTTGTGAAACATATAAGTGACCGAGTTGGCGTTATGTATTTAGGTAATTTAGTAGAGATAGGCAGTAAGCGTGAACTATATAAAAAACCATTACACCCATATACACAGGCCCTGCTATCATCGGCTCCAGAACCGAAGCGAAATGTAAAAAGAGAAAAAATCGTCTTAAAAGGTGAGGTACCTAGTCCAGCAAATCCACCTTCAGGTTGTCCTTTCCATACACGTTGTCCGTATGTGATGGGCATATGCAAGGAGGTCCGACCAATTCTAAAAGAGGTATCCTCTGAGTATTCAGTTGCATGTCATCTTCATCATTAAAAGGGGGCAAATATTATTATGAATGAGGGTTTGACCGTCAATGTAATCGACCCCATATCAAGAACTTGTAAACCTGGCCACATAGAAAAAACATCTAAAGGATACAGGATCGATTATTCTACATATCAAGATGCAGTTCCACAATCTGACTTATATTTGAGCCCAGGTTGGATTGACTTACATACCCATGTTTTCGATGGATTTACTTCGCTAAGTGTGCCTCCAGATGATGTAGGTTTGGATACGGGGGTTCATCTAGTTGTTGATGCGGGAAGTGCGGGAGAAGCCACAATTGCAGGCTTTAAAAAATACATTGTTCCCAACTATGAGACACAAATTAGAGCTTGGTTAAATATTAGTTCCATTGGGTTAGTTCATTTACAAGAAGTCTCAAATCTAAATTTAATAAATATTGAACGCACTGTGCAGGCAGTGCTTGAATATCGCCCATTTATTTGTGGTATTAAAGTACGTTCAAGTGGTGCTATTGTGGGTGAAATGGGTACTCAGCCATTAAAGCTAGCTAAGCTAGTAGCGCGTGAAACAGGTTTACCATTGATGG
The DNA here is from genome assembly GCA_003640645.1 of Fredinandcohnia aciditolerans. Classification (GTDB taxonomy): domain Bacteria; phylum Bacillota; class Bacilli; order Bacillales; family Bacillaceae_L; genus Ferdinandcohnia; species Ferdinandcohnia aciditolerans. Next base: position 88,164 of record QGHH01000002.1, read on the forward strand.
TTCATATCGGTGAAGCTCCTCCCGTTATTGAAGATGTTCTAGAGCTTCTTGACGAGGGGGATGTTATAACACATTGTTATCATGGGAAAATTGGTACTCCTTGGAAATCTAATGGACTCCCCGTGATGGCATTAGAAAAGGCTTTGGCAAGGGGGGTGAAAATGGACATAGGTCACGGAGCGGCAAGTTTTAATTTTGATGTATGCCACAAAGCAATTCATAATGGATATTTCCCGTTTTCAATTAGTACTGATGTGCATATCCGTAATATTCAAGGACCAGTTTATGATCTGGCTACAACTATGACGAAAACTTTGCATTGTGGATTATCGCTAATGGATATTATTGCATCTGTCACACTCGCACCTTCAGAAGTCCTTGGTATAAAGAATTGGTGCAGACTAGATGGAATAATAACGAATGCGACGCTATTCCGAATTTCGCATGATCCAGTAAGAAATAGAGAAATTAAGGATTCAAATGGAACAACTATACAATTAGATCGACATATTGTTCCAACAGGAGTGATTACTGAAAAAGGCTTTAAATCCATAGTAGGAGAAAAAAGTATAGTTTAGTATTTTCATAATTAAGGGAGGGGTTTTTTACATGAAAAAGGCATTATCGATAATTTTGATATTACTAGTCATCTTGACTGGGTGTACCTCTAATAACACTAGTTCAGGTGATGAGAAGGAGAAGGAGAAGGACAGTAGTGAAAAAGAGCTAGTTGTGGCCCAAGTATCTGATGCAAGTACAATGGACCCACAAAACCAAGGTAGCATGCCAGATATGAATATTTTAATTAATATCTTTGACACGCTGGTGACACGTGATGAAAATAATAATCTTGCACCAAGTTTAGCAACGGAATGGGAAGCAATTGATGATACAACTTGGCAATTCAAGCTTCGAGATGATGTGACGTTCCACAACGGGGAGAAGTTCGATGCCGAGACAGTAAAATATAGTATTGAAAGATTAAATAGTTTGAATGAAATTGTTGAACTCCGTAATGTGAAGGAGGTCAATGTGGTTGATGAGTATACCGTTAATATTGTAACGGAAGCTCCAGATCCAATTCTCCCTAACAAAACAGTTCTTTTCGGTGGGGTAATGGTACCGAAACAATATATTGAAGAGGAAGGCGAGGATAACTTCGCAAAGAATCCGGTAGGAACTGGCCCGTTCAAATTTGTTTCGTGGAAAAAGGATAATGAGGTTGTCTTGGAAGCAAATGATGACTATTTTAAAGGCGCACCGGAAATCGATAAATTAGTGTTTAGAACAATTCCAAATATCGCCGATATGGTAGCTGCTGCGAAGACGGGTGAAATTGATATCGCAACAGGTCTAACATCTGACGTTGCGATACAGCTTGAAGGTGATCAAAATATTAGCGTTGTTGCTGCAGACTGGATTCGTACATTCTATCTTGTAATTGATACAACAAAGGATGGTCCATTAGCGAAGAAGGAAGTACGTCAGGCTATGAATCATGCAGTAAATATACAGCAAATTATAGATACAGTACTTGGCGGATATGCCAAACGTGTAGCTACATTAATTCCATCACAGAACTTTGGAGTTGACTCAGATATTAAGCCTTTTGAATATGACCTTGAAAAAGCTAAAGAGCTATTGGCACAAGCAGGATATCCAGATGGTTTCGAAGTAGATTTAGATGCTGCTAATACAGATTCAGCGATTGTTCAAGCAATTGCAGCGGAATTAGAAAAAGTCGGCATTAAAGTAAAAGTAAACTTAATGGATCGTACCACACTTATGAGTAATATAACGGCTAAAACCTCAGCACCCCTTTACTATTTAGGTAATACTGGCTGGACAATGGATGCGATTAGTAACTTCCAATCTTATATCAAGAGTGACCGACGATATAATGTCTGGAAAAATGATGAAGCAGACCAGCTAATGGATGTTCAAGAGCAAAATATAGATCCAGAAATTCGACAAGAAGCATTAACTGGAATTCAAGAGCTTCTTATTGAAGAAGCACCATATGTATATTTGTGGCAACTTGATGGTCTATATGCGATGAGTAATGATGTTGAGTGGGAACCAAACGTAATAGGCGTATTAAATATGTATAATGCATCACTAAAATAATCAAACAATGGGAGGTGAAATCTTTGTTATCATATATACTTCGTCGCTGCTTATATGCAATTTTTGTCTTATTTGGAGTAGCAACAGTAGTGTTTTTCATTACTAGAATGACAGGTGATCCGGTAGCGATTATGTTGCCTCCCGATGCAACTGTTGAGCAAATGGAAGAATTACGAATAGAGCTTGGCATGGATAAGCCTTTACTAACTCAATACGGTATATTCATTTGGGATTTACTTCACTTTGATTTAGGAGAATCCTTACGATACGATGATTCAACTCTTAAACTAATTTTGGAACGGTTACCTGCAACCCTTCAACTAGCCTCTACATCATTAATTATTGCATTGCTCGTTTCCATTCCAGCTGGAATTATCTCAGCACTTAAGCAAGGTTCTTTGTTTGATCGCTTAATCATGTCATTTGTGCTAATTGGGCAATCCTTTCCAGTATTTTGGGTGGGTATATTGCTCATCCTCTTTTTCTCTGTTTCATTGGGGCTTCTGCCAACCGGAGGTATTGGCGGTTGGGAGCATTTAATATTACCAGCATTTGCACTAGGCCTGCACATGATGGCATTAATTACAAGATTACTGCGTTCCTCATTAATTGAAGTGCTTAGCTCGGATTATATTCGGACAGCTAGGGCAAAGGGGTTACTATCCTTTAAAGTTATAGCTAAACATGCATTACGAAATAGTCTATTACCTGTTGTTACAATAGTAGGATTACAGGTTGGTGCTCTATTAGGAGGATCTGTTGTAACTGAAATGGTGTTTGCGTGGCCAGGTGTTGGTCAAATGATTATTCAGGCAATTAACTTTCGTGATTTTCCATTAGTTCAAACAGCCATCATTTTATTAGCAGGAATATTTGTGTTAATTAATCTGATTGTGGACTTACTATATGTTGTTATTGATCCACGCATTCATTACAAGTAGAAAGGGGGATACTTATGGCTAAGAAAAAACGTAAAGGAAACATAGGTAATCTCTTTAACTGGTTTTCTATCATTACTCTTGTACTATTTATCATAATTGCAGTGTTCGCACCACTAATTGCTCCCCATGATCCGAATGCACAAAACTTATTAGCACGTTTGAAACCACCAATTTGGGCAGAAGGCGCGGAACCCGGCTATTTATTGGGTACAGATAATCTCGGTCGTGATATATTAAGTCGAGTTATTTACGGAACACGCATATCTATTTTAGTTGGTCTTCTAGCTGTTGTAATATCGGGAACGATTGGTGTATTTATTGGATTATTATCAGGATATTATCGAATTTTCGATGGTTTTATGATGAGAATTGCAGATATCCAATTAGCGTTTCCTACTATTCTATTAGCACTTGCGATTGTTGCTGTACTTGGTGGTGGATTAGGAAATCTTATTATCGTGTTAGGTATAACCGGCTGGGTTGAATATGCAAGGGTCATTCGTTCTGAGGTTCTTAGTATGAAAACAAGCGACTTTGTTGTTGCAGCAAGTACAATTGGTGCAAGTGATGGGAGGTTATTATTCCGACATATCCTCCCGAATATTTTAGCACCTATAATAACAATTGCTACATTCCATGTGGCAGCTACAATTATTGCAGAATCCTCCCTGAGTTTCCTAGGGCTAGGAGTACCAATCAGTATACCAAGCTGGGGAAATATGCTTAGTGAAGGTCAGTTATATGTTAGCTCTGCCTGGTGGATGTCGCTCTTCCCAGGCTTAATGATTATGTTTGTCGTTTTAGCTATTAATATATTAGGAGATTATATCCGAGAAGGTTTTAATCCCAATGCCAAATAATTAGGAGGATATATCATGTCTTGGTCATATGCGACTCACTATGTATGCGATCGATGTACAGCCGATTTTTCACTATCTCTCCCTTTAAATACATGTCCGCGTTGTGGTGGTTTACTGGAAGTACAATACGATTTACAACAAATGAAGCAGGATATATCCCCCGATATATTCAAGGGACGTGGAAATTCCATGTGGCGCTGGCACGAGTTTTATCCATTAAAGGAAGTTGAAAATATAGTATCACTGGGAGAAGGTGGCACGCCCTTAATAAAGTCTGTCTACGCAGCAAAAGAGCTCGGAATGAGAAATCTTTATTTTAAAAATGATACCTTAATGCCAACTGGAAGTTTTAAAGACCGTGGTTTCAGTCTTGCTATTAGCTTTGCTAAGGAATTGGGGATAACGAAGGGCCTAACGTATAGTTCTGGTAATGCTGGGGCATCTTTTGCAGCTTATTCTTCACGGGCTGCAATTGATGCAACTGTACTTGTCGAATATTTAGCCAATCCCGTGAAAAAGGCGATAATCTCCTTATATGGTGCCAATGTCGCAACACTTCATTTTAATAACTTTGAAGAGATTACTAAAATGCTGGAACTGGCTGTCCAAGAGCTTGGCTTATACCAGTTTGTTAATTTTATTAATCCTATTAGACATGAAGCAATGAAGAGTTATGCATATGAGATAAGTGAGGAGTTTAGCTGGCAGGCACCAGATTTCATGGTTCATCCAGTTGGAACAGGTGGGGGAATCTATGGAGCTTGGAAGGGGTTTCGAGAATTAAAAACGCTTGGGTGGATAAATACATTACCAAGGATGGTAGCTGTACAACCCGAAGCAACTGGGCCAATTACGAGAGCATATCAAAGTGGGAAAAGAAAAGCAGTAAAACATGGTGATTCGTCAAAAACAATTGCCCAAAGTATTTCTGGAAATGCACCCATTCAAGACGGTGAACGTGTATTAAATACTATTTACGACTCAGGTGGCTTTGCGGAAAATGTGTCTGATGCTGAAATAGTAGAAGCAGTACGCTGGCTTGGTCATGATGGAATATGCGCCGAACCAGCATCTGCAGCATCTTTAGCAGCAGTTAAAAAGAGTGTTGAAGACGGTCGAATACAACCAAATGACACAGTGGTATGTGTCATTACTGGTAGTGGTCTGAAACAAGCATCCATTATTGAACAGTCTGCCCAAGTTTCTACACATAAGTTAAATGCTACTATTAGTGAACTTGAAGCATTGATCGCACAAATAAACCGGACATAAAAAGGAGAGATTTTATGTCAAATGTAAGTCAGGTTATTCAAAGATTAATGGAATGTATGGCACTTAAAAGTCCCACTCCACCAGGAGATGTTGCTGATGTTGCAAATTGGATCGAGGCATGGGGAAAGGATTTTGGAGCCATCATCGAACGTCAAACAGTAGAACCAGGAAAGGATAATCTAATAATGACTTTAGAGTTCGGTCCAGGACCAACCTTGGTGTTCAATTCACACATGGATGTGAACAATCCAAAGGGTCAAAAGTGGAGTAATCCTCCATTCGAACCTAAGATTAAAGGTAATCGTTTATACGGACTTGGAGCATGTGATGCCAAGGGAAGTCTTGTAAGCATGATTGCAGCCATGGAACGGCTTACCGGAAATCAGAATGAACTTAGCGGAAAACTCATATTGACGGCTGTAATGGGAGAAGAAGCTGGGGGACTAGGTAGTTTACACCTAGTCAATCAGGGTATAGAAGCAGATGGGGCTGTAGTAGGTGAACCGACACATTTAGAGGTTTGTACTGCTCACAAAGGTACATACATGAGAAGGCTAGGTTTTCGAGGACTAGAATCACACTCAGGAAGACCTGATTTAGGCATTAATTCTATTGTCCATGCCGCACATTTTGTCTTGGAATATGAGAAGTTAAATAAACAACTGATTCGACTTCCACACCCTTTACTTGGTCCTGCAAGTGCAGAAGTAACGATTATCCAAGGTGGTACAAGACAGAACACTATACCAGGTTACACCGAAATGATTATTGATCGACGGCTCCTACCCGGAGAAACACATGCTAAGGCAGATCGAGAGTTAGATAGGGTTCTAGCAAATATCAAAGAAACTGTATCTGATTTACATATTGAAAAAATAGAGACGGTAGTAGCAACGATTCCATCAGAGACACATTCTTCAGAGAAGATTGTTGAAGTGGCACTCAATACTATAAACAATGTAACAGAATCAATTCATCAACTGAAAGGATTTCCGGCAGGATGTGATATGAGTAAGCTTGTTACCATTGCTAATATTCCGACTGTTATTATCGGACCGGGGAGTTTGAAGCAAGCACATGCTCCAAACGAGTTCGTTGAGATAACCCAGGTGGAACAAGCCGTTGATATCTATGAAAATATAGCGCGAAGTTTCTTGAAGAAGGTGAAGTAAATGATGAATGTTGTAAAGTTACTTGAACAAGCAAGAAATAATAAGTCTTTTTCAGGAGCTGTGTTTGCATATGGAAATTCCCATGAAATAGTGGCACAAGGTGCAATAGGAACATTAGTATGGGGTGGCCAAAAGACAGAAATTGATAGTTTGTGGGATTTGGCTTCCGTTACAAAACCGCTAGTTGCCCTTGCTCTTATGAAGCTTTTTGAACAAGGTGTGCTTTCACTCGAAGATACTATCTCCTATTTTCTACCGAGCTATGAGGGGACAGATAAGGCTGAGATTACGCTGTTTGAATTACTAGCACATACAAGCGGGATACCAGGTCAGCAGCCCTTATACAAACATGCAAAGACAGTGGAAGATATGAAAGTGGCCGTCCGGCAATTGCCCCTTAGACATGAACGAGGAACTTATGTAGAATACACATCCCAGGGGTTTATGATTGTAGGAGATATCATTGAACAAGTAGTGGATAAGAGGCTTGATGAAGCAATGAATGAGCTCGTTTTTCATCCTATTGGAGTAAAGAATACCCTATTTAATCCACCAGTAATGTTAAAAAATCGAATTGCTGCAACCGAAAACTGTCCATGGCGAAACCAAATGGTAAAAGGTCAGGTACATGATGAAAACTGTGTGGTGCTAGGAGGGGTTGCAGGTCATGCAGGGTTATTCGGAACGGCGGAAGATTTGTCCACTATTTGTCAAATGATGTTACGAAAGGGTGCAACAGACCAAGAAGACTACCTAAAGGCTCCTACTGTTAGGGTTATGACTAATAATTTTACATCTTCATTGAATCTAGCTAGAGCATTAGGTTGGCAGGCCAAAGATCAACATGGTTCTCCAGCAGGAGATCTCTTTTCTCCATCCTCTTATGGCCATACTGGTTTTACAGGAACAAGTATCTGGATGGATCCAGAAAAAGATCTATTTGCCGTTCTGCTAACAAATCGTGTTCACCCAACACGTGAGAATCATTCTATTCAACGTATACGCCGTCTTTTTCACAATCTAGTTGTACTTAATATGGATAATAATTAATTTGGAGGGATATATGGTGAAAGAAGGTATTGTAACAAGTCAAGCACCCACTCCAGTGGGGGCATATTCACAAGCAGTAAAGGTTGGTAATCGAGTTTATGTAGCAGGTCAAGGGCCAAAAAATCCTGAAACAGGAGAAACACCAGCAACAATAAAAGAACAAACAAGACAGGTGTTGCATAATATCCAACAAATATTGGAGGCGGCAGGCGCAAAAATGTCCGATGTTGTCAAAGTGACAGCACATTTATCCGATTTAAAGTATTTTGACGAATATAACGAAGTTTATTGGGAGTTTTTCAGTGAACCGTATCCAGTTCGTACAACAGTTGGAAGTCAGTTGATGGATATACTTGTGGAGATTGATGTGATTGCAGAAATCATTGACTAAATCTTCAATTGGAGTAAAATCAAATCATTATCTAAGAAAAACAGTGGAATGTGAATCGAGGTAAAGGCAGTGGAAAATATAAAAGATGAATTGGAGTTACTCAAAAAAATCATCAAAGGAATAAGTGCACAATTTGGGGATAAATGTGAAGTGGTCCTCCATGATTTAACGGGTGATTACGAGAATTCTATCGTGGCGATTGAAAATCCTACGATTACTGGTCGTAAAATCGGAGACAGTGGCACAAATTTAGGTCTTGAGGTTCTTCGTGGAACAGTAAAGGATGGAGATCGTTATAATTATATTACACATACAAAGAGTGGTAAGATTCTAAGGTCAACCTCCATATATATTAATAATAGTGAAGGTACACCTATTGGTGCAATCTGTATAAATCTTGATATCTCTGATTTAATTATGGCAGAAAAAACAATCCAATCAATCACTATGCATAGTCTAAATTCAGAGGTGAAAGAGGTCTTTGTAGAAGATGTAAATGAGCTCCTAGAATACCTCATTCAGGAGTGCCAAAAGGAAATCGGTAAACCAGTTGTCCATATGACAAAGGAAGATAAGATACAAGCGATTAAATACCTAGACAAACGCGGTGCCTTCTTAATTAAAAAGGCAGGGGATCATGTATGCCGCTTTTTAGACATTTCTAAATACACATTATATACCTACCTAGACAATGGTCGTGAGTAATACTTCTGGGTTTACTGGGTCACAGTGACACCCCGAAATTTGTCGGAGGTTGCGAGCTAGAATGGAGAATCATAAAAAGAGAGCTATTAAGAAGCTCTCTTTTACATTATTGATTATATAATTCTTTATAGGCAATTACTTTTAATGCTAGAATTTCATCTTCGCTTAATTTGCTCTGTACTTCATCAAGTACTTCTTCATTAGAAATTGTACCTTCTTGTACTTGGTGTCTAATCTCGTTTAGTTGAGTAATACCGACTTTATTAATCAGAACTTTAGTCGCCTCCTCTTTTGTTGTAAATGGAAGTTTACTCTTATCAACTGATTTTGCGTCTTTCAAAAAGGTCATTAACTCTGGATCGTTTACAATTGCCCTTTTAATATCTTCGATTTCTCCGCTATTTTCTAATTCTGACTAATCAGATACTATTTTGGTTCCAAAATAGTAAACCCCATAACCTAGAATCACAAATACAACTATGGTGAAAAAAAGAAATTTTAATAACCTCATATCTTCACTCTCCTCCTATAACTATACATAAATCATGTAGGGCTGAATAGTGTCATTGGCTTTTTATTAATGTTACTAGCAGATAGCTGTTGATAATTACCTTTAAAATAAAAAAGAAGATGAATCCATACAATCATGTAGTTCATCTTCTTTCTTAATGCATATCTTTAAAATTACTTTGGTTATATCAGATTGTTTTCTACTTTGCTTGAGAGATTTTCATCTATAAAACTATGAAAACACTGGAATTTTACGAGCGATTGATTCTGTTAAACGAGTTGCAACTTTTGGAACAGCCCATTTAATAATCGGTGTTAACACGGCACCCGATAATCCGCCTGCATGGACTTCCACGGTACAAGTCATGGTTGTTTTCCCATTACCATCTTCTGCAGTAAAGTGACCGCTACCTGTAAAGTTATCTGATAACCCTTTCAGTTCAAACTTAATATTAGAAGGCTCATTCCACTCAGTAATATCTACCTGCGCTTTTACCGTCTTTTTAATTCCTTTTACATTACCTTCAAACGTCCAAATTGATTGCTTGTCATTAATGATTTCATGTTCTTTATACGCTGGTACTGTCGTTGCCCACTTTTCAAGATCACTGACATAGTCCCAAACTGCTTGTACATCTACTGGAATTACTACTGTATGAGTTCCTGTCGCCATTCTGATTCCTACTTTCGTTATGTATGAATTGTAGATTTAGATATCTACAAGAATATTATTACATAAAAGACATGAACTAACATTACTTTTGTAGGGGGGCAAACCCATATAGTTCCTAAAAGGGTAGACCTTTAGGGCTGGTCTAAAATGGATATATTAGATCCTACAAAAATCATGTAGCTGAATTCAAGCTGGGACACGGGACCTGTCCCCTTGTCCCAGAACAATCCGAGGTCTAAATAATCAAATTGTTTCACCCTGTAAAGCATGTTAACCCGTCATAATAAATCAAATTGTAAAATGTTGTAATATTTGCTACGTTCTTTCCCACCCTAGTGGACCAAAAGCGTTTTTTCCTAAACATTCCTTCCGGTACGATAATAAAACCACTTATATTTTTTTATCAAAACATCTCAAATGAATTCATAAACAATCATATCGGTTCATAGAATCTGGTAAGAAGGGTGGTTATTTTTTATGCTTCAGGCTGAAAGGGCTGAAAAAATACTGCAATTCATCAATGAGAAAGGATTTGTCAAAACAACAGAACTGATTGAATTATGCAAAGTATCAAAACCCACTATTATTCGTGATTTGCAAGTACTTGAAAAAGAAGGTGCTATTATTCGAACACATGGTGGCGCAAAGAGTGTAAAGAAGGGGACTAATTTTGAACCAAAACAAAGCTTGAAGGAACAAATTGCAAATGAGAGCAAAAAACAGATTGCTAAAGTTGCAAAACAATATATTTTTCCTGGTGAAACCATTCTGCTTGATAGCGGGACTACTACATTAATGTTAGCTAACGAGCTTAAGGATATGGAAAATATAACAGTCATTACAAATGATATTAAGGTTGCAATGGTTCTGGCCGAGAATGATGGAATAGAGTTAGTCGTTCTTGGCGGTCAAAAGAGAAAAGGTGTATACAGTCTAATTGGCCCCATTACAGAAATGCTTACAAGTCAATTCCATGTAGATAAGGTGTTCCTTACTGCAGATGCGATACATATTCACAAGGGAATTACGAACTCAAATATAGAGGAATCTAGTGTGAAAAAGGCTTTCATAGACATTTGTAAGGAACGATTTTTATTAGTAGATAGTAGCAAATTCAGTTCAATTTCTTTTTTTAAAATTGCGGATATCTTTGAGGTCCAAACCATTATTACAGATGAAGGTTTTTTACAATTATCTGATCTCGAGTCTTGGAACAGTTTTTCTAAAGATATTATAACAGCTGGCAAAGAGGAAGGTGGTATATGAGTGAATCTACTTAATGGTTTATTGGATGAAGAGTTAATCTTTCTTAAGTTGAAATGCAATTCGAAAGAACAACTTCTAGGTTGGCTTGGAAACGAATTAGTCGAAAAGGGCTACGTAATGCAGGGGTATGAAAAAGCACTCTTGGAACGTGAGGCTTTGTATCCTACTGGATTAGTGACAACCAGCTGTGGGGTTGCGATTCCACATGCTGAACCGTCCTATGTAATTAAAGAAAGAATTGCTATAGGTATTTTAGAAGATGGAGTAGCTTTTGGAAACATGGGGGCGTTAGACGAAGAAGTGCTAGTGCGTGTTGTGTTTCTATTAGCATTAAAGCATTCGTCACAACATCTAGAAGTATTACAGGCAGTAACGTCCCTTTTTCAAAACGAAGCATTTATGAATAACATTCAAAAGGCAGAGACAAAAGAAGACGTTCTAGAGTTGTTTCAATCAATCTTACTAGAGAAAAGGGGGTGAATCGGTGGAACAGCTCAAACAAATCATTAAAGAGCTCACATCCATATCTGGAGTAAGTTCTCGTGAGGATAAGGTCATTTCTTATATGATAAAAAGTCTAAAGCCATATGGAGATCAAATCGAGGTTGACCCTTTAGGGAATGTTACATGTTCGTTTTTCTCTAGTGTTTCGAATCCTAAAAAGCTCATGCTATTTGCTCACATGGATGAAATCGGGTTTATTGTCCGAAAGGTTGAAGAGAACGGGTTTTTGCGGGTTGAACGAATTGGTGGAGTACATGTAAATGTGTTGCCGGGGCTAAAAGTGGATGTAATTGGTTCCAAAGGAGTTATCCCGGGGCTCATTGGAACCACGTCCCATCATTTTACAAAGCAAGATCAAAAAGGAAAAGTACCCACTGATGGAATGTATGTTGATATTGGGGCAAGAACGAGGGAACATGTGAAGGAACTTGGAGTCAACGTTGGTTCTTTTATCACCTACCATTCTGATTTTACGGAACTAGCAGGTGACTTGATTTCCAATAAAGCCATGGATAACCGCGCAGCTTGTGCAAGCTTGCTACTGTTAGCTCAGGAACTATTTCAGATAAAAGATAAACTCCAATGGAATATTCATCTAGTCGCATGTGTGCAAGAAGAGTTTAATATTCGGGGCATCATGCCAGTAGTGCGAAAACTATCACCAGATGTTTCGATAGGGATTGATGTCACTCCTTCTTGTGATACACCGGATATGAGCGGATATTCTGATGTGATCATTGGCAATGGACCAGCCATTACGTGTATGAACTTTCATGGCCGTGGGACATTAGCCGGGGTACTCCCTGATGAAGGATTATTTAATCAAATTGTTACAATAGCCGAGCAGCAGAATATACCCCTGCAACGTGAAGTCGCACTCGGAGTTATTACTGAAAACGCCTTTATTTCATTTGCTGAACAAGGCATAATGACAGCTGGTTTTTCGATTCCTACAAGGTATACTCATACTCCAATTGAAACAGTATGTCTATCTGATGTAAAAGCACTCATACACGTCCTCTTCCATTTTCTACGATCTCTAACTACTCATACATCATTTGGAAAACAATACATACTCGAGAAAGGAGGTGCACAATGAAAACCATAATCGTAGCTTGTGGTGCAGGTGTTGCAACTTCAACCTTAATTTGTGATCGAGTCCAAAAGTTACTTAGCTCTCAACATATTCAAGCAAACATTATCCAATGCACACTTGGTGATATTTCACGCTATGTAGATCAAGCAAATGTGATTGTTACGTCGATGAAAGTCGATCGTTCTTACTCAATTCCTATTGTATTAGGTATTTCCTTTATTACTGGAGTGGGTGTAGAGCAAACAGAAAAAGAAATTTTAGAGAGTCTATCTTAGTTTTATCACATAAGGGGGATTGTGTATGGATTTTATTGTTAGTGTGTTTGATTATATAAGTGGTTTAGGTGCCACTGTTATGATTCCAATCATAATTGCAATTGTTGGGCTTGTTTTCCGACTTAGTATCGGAAAGGCAATTCGTGCCGGTGTTCTAGTAGGTATTGGGTTTGTCGGTCTAAACCTAGTGTTAAATCTTATTTGGGACTATGTTGGTCCAGTAACAACTATTTTAATAGAAAAATTCGACCTTAATTTATCTGTTGTAGATGCGGGCTGGCCTGCTGCAGCTGGCGTAGCATTCGCTACAAAAGTAGGAGCCGTTATCATTCCTTTTATTATTATTGTTAATTTCCTCATGCTTCTGACAAAGCAAACCAAAACTGTCAATATCGATATATGGAATTATTGGCACTTTGCTTTTTCAGGTGCGATTATTATGTCGATCACAAATAGTTTCTGGTATGGGTTACTTGGGGCAGCAGGGCACGCTATCATTGCTCTGAAAATCGCCGATGTATCTGCTGAAAGGGTTCAAAAAGAGATCGGTATACCAGGTATCTCCATTCCCCAGGGGTTTGCAATTACGACCGTCCCTATTTACATGCTCCTCGATAAGATATATGACAGGATTCCAGGCTTTAAAAATAGGAAAATTGATTCAGCCGCAATAAACCAAAAACTAGGGATATTCGGAGAACCATTTATGATTGGGTTATTCCTAGGTATTTTAATCGGTTTAGTAGTTGGCTATGATGTGAAGCAAACGATTGAATTAGGTGTAGCGATGGCTGCCCTTATGCTCCTTTTACCACGAATGGTTAAAGTGATTATGGAAGGTCTGGTGCCTATTTCAGACGCGGCAAAAGCCTTCTTGGAAAAGCGCTTTAAAGGATCGGAGTTTTATATCGGACTTGATTCAGCCGTAACTCTTGGACATTCAACCACAATCACAATCGGAATCCTACTCATTCCAATTACCCTACTCCTAGCAATGATTATCCCATTAAATACAACCTTACCTTTCGGTGATCTAGCTGCAACTGCATTTTTTATCGCGATGGCCACTCCTATTCATAGAGGGGATTTCTTTAGAACGTTAATAAGTGGAACCATTGTAATGGCTATCATTCTCATGCTCGCAAGCTATTTTGCTCCCGTTATTACTGAAACAGCTATGAATACAGGCTTTGACTTCCCTGAAGGTGCAACCGACATTACTGCATTATCAGCTGGTAATCTAGTAGCCTATGTGTTTTCCTTATTCGCCAAGTTAAAAATAGTTGGCGTGTTCTTAATCGTAGCCTTCGTAGCAGCGGTATTATTTTTCTTCAGAAAACCATCAACATCAGGGAATACGAATTAAAAATATGACTAACAAGAGGTGCAGGTATGACTTGGTTAAAAGAAGTAATTGGAACGGAGAAATGTATTATTGCAATGTGTCATCTATTACCACTTCCTGGAGACCCGAAATTTGACAACGAAAAAGGGATGGACTACGTGATATCGATGGCTCGAAAGGACCTACATGCCCTTCAAGATGGTGGAGTAGATGCGGTTATGTTTTCCAATGAGTTTAGCCTGCCGTATCTAACAGATGTACGAACCGAGACAGTTGCTGCAATGGCGAGAATCATAGGTGAATTGAAAAGTGAAATTAAAATTCCATTTGGTGTAAATGTCTTATGGGATGCCAAGAAGTCACTAGATTTAGCAGCCGCAACGAATGCGTTGTTTGTTAGAGAAATCTTTACTGGTGCTTATGCAAGCGACTTCGGGATATGGAATACCAATGTAGGGGACACCATTCGTCATAAGCATTATCTAGGTGTAGGTGATGTGAAGGTTTTATTCAATATTATTCCTGAGGCAGCTAGTTATCTGGCACCTAGAACAATTGAAAGTATTGCAAAGTCAACCGTCTTTAATAATCAGCCTGATGCACTTTGTGTTTCTGGGTTAACGGCAGGTGTGGAGACAGATGCTCAACTTATGAAGCGAGTGAAAAAAACTGTTCCGGAAACTGTTCTATTTGCGAATACGGGTGTGAGGCTTACTAATTTTGAACAGCAGTTAGAGGTTGCAGATGGAGCCATTGTTGGAACAACATTTAAATACGACGGAAACTTCCATAATCATGTTGATAAAAAGAGAGTCAAAGAATTCATGGATGAGGTAAAAAGATTCAGGAACTGACAGATGCTACTGGGGCAAGGGGAATGTTCCTTATCCCACCGACGTTTGAGGAAGGGGGACGAACGATAGCAGTGGTCCTCGAGGTAGTTTCTGCTGGTGGTTAATTCATTAAAAAATATGACATGTTACACCAGGTATACGGTCATAGAGAAATAATGGAGGTAATAATGAAGATTTCACCTTCGATTGCATCTGCAAATCAATTGCAACTAGGCGAAGAAGTAAAGAAAGTTCAAGTGTATTATGACGATCTTCACATCGACATTGAGGACGGAAACTTTATATCGAATATCACCTTTGGACATAAAACCATAAAAGCTCTTCGAAGTGTTACACATCTTCCATTCTCATTTCATCTAATGGTTACCAATCCATATGATTACTTGGAACAACTTATGGATTTATCACCAAGCATCATATTTGCACATGTTGAGTCACTTCCATATCCAAGTGATTTTTTATCAAAAGTACGTAAGGTAAATCAAAAATGCGGTTTTGCCTTCAATCCAAAAACACCAGTAGATTCTTATTCTTACTTAATGAATCAGGTAGATGCCATTTTAATTATGACCTCAGAACCCGACGGACAAGGACAATTGTTTAATGCGGCAATGGTTGAAAAGGTTAAGAAGGTAGCTAAGAACTACAACTTTAAGGGAGAAATTTGGGTTGATGGTGGAATCAAATATGAGCACCTTCCACTCTTAGTTGAAGCCGGCGCTACACACGCAGTAATGGGTAGGGCCGTTTTTGGAGAATAGCTGGACTATAGCGGCACGTGGGATTTCGGACTTTAATTGGATATTTTTAATTGTATTTTATTTCGTAGCATGACCTGGGTCACAGGGACATGTCCCTTGTCCCACTTTCGAGTCCAGGTAACACCAAGGAGGGCAGGTATCTGCCCTCCTTTTTCATCATTTTACCTCGTTGATACAATTGATTGTCTTTTATATAACAAGGAACCCAAGATAAAGGCGACCCCACCCCAAAGGAGCATGTTCCCAAAACCAAGCCAAAGCGGGAATGAAAGAATAGGAGTATTATAGACCATACTGTCTCTTAGGCCGTCTGCAAAATAGGTGAGCGGAAGGATGTTTGAGATAGGCTGGAGCCATTCAGGCATTGTTTCGATTGGAAAGAAAATGCCGCTAACAAACATCATGAGAAAGCTAACAATGTTTGCTACTCCCATATAGGCTTCATTCGTATTGCTAAAAGAAGAAATAAAATAGCCAATCGCATTGAAAGCGAGAGCTCCCATTAAGAAGACTAACAGTAAACTAGGGAAGTTAATAAACAGATTGGCCCCGAATACGAATACGCCAATTAAGGATAAGAGCGTGATTTGGATGATGCTAAATACCAGACGCATGATCATATCACTAAGACCAAAGATACCCATTTTTGTAGGGGTCATCCGCAACCTTTTGATTAATCCTTTTCTACGCATATCCACTAAGTCAACCATTCCAAACAAGCCACCTTGAGCAATGGATAAAGCAATCATTCCAGTTAAGAGAAAGTCAGTATAATCTAATTCCGGATCGCCTGAAGAAACCGTCTCGAATTGCTGCTCAAAAGTTGGAGTTGCACCAACAGCTTGTAAGTTTGCCTGCTGAATGAAATTATCGAGAATCCCCGACACGACTTGGGTTGATACACTTTGTTCATTCTCTTTGTTTACGATCAGTTTTATCGATGTTGACTGTGCCGATTCCGGCAAAATGATGGCAGCATCTACTTCCTTTTCTATTACTAAATCTTTTGCTTTATCTTCACTAACCGTACCATCTCCGCTTTCTTCGATAATCGGAACTTGTTGCAGTTGCTTTTCCATCATCGTAGATGTTTCATTCGGGGATTCATTTACAATCACCACCTTCGTGTTGAAATCATCACTTGAACCACCGCTGAATATCGTCATAAAGATAACCATTAAAATGACTGGGAAGAAAATCCCCCAAAACCAAGCTTGTTTTTCACGAAAGGTTAATTTTAGCTGAGCAAGGAACATTTGTTTAAATTGCTTGAGATTATTCATCCTAATCCCTCCACTCCTTACCGGTATAAGCAATAAAGACATCTTCAAGACTCATTTCGTGAATAGAAACTTGTTCGACTTGATATTCATTTTCATTTGTGAATTTAAAGAGGTTTAACAGTGAATCCTCGGGTTTTATTGTCCATAGATTAAGTGTCGTGTCTTCCCGTTCTGTCCGTGTTACAGACTCAAGAGATTTGGCAAAAAGCTCCGCATCCTGGGCGGCTTTCTCTCCATCAAGGAAGGATAATCGTACCTCTCTTTCGTTTGTTAGTTTTTCGATTAAACCGGAAGGGGAGTCCAAAGTTACGACCAAACCCTGGTCAACGATACATACTCTGTCGCTCAGTTTTTCAGCTTCTTCCATATAATGAGTGGTAAGAATCGTCGTTTTCCCTAAATTCTTAAGCTCAAGAATAATGTCCCACACATTTCGTCGTGCCTGAGGATCGAGGCCAGTTGTCGGTTCATCCAGGAATACAATATCGGGATCACTAATCATGGCAAGCCCAATAGCAAGTCGTTGCCGCTGACCGCCAGATAATTTTTTTACTTGGTTCTTACGGTGCTCCGTAAGATTAACCAATTTGAGTATTTCCTCCGTTGATCGCGCCTTATCATAGAATGTAGCAAATAGATTCAAATTTTCTTCCGGTGTCAATAAATCAAACATGGCACTCGATTGTGGCTGTACACCAATTTTCCTTTTGATCGTTAGTGCATGCTTCTTCCAGTTCAGTTCACCAAACTGTATTTCTCCTTGATCTGGTGTGACCAAGCCTTCTATCATTTCTAGTGTTGTTGTTTTTCCTGCCCCATTTGGACCGATAATGGTAAAAATCTCACCTTCTTTTACAGAAAAGCTAATATCTTTAACGGCTTGAATGGAACCAAAGGATTTCTTTAAATTCCGAACTTCTAACACATTCATACTTACATCACCTTTCCTTGAAATCGAGCCATTTTTGCAAAAGCCCTACACCAAAAGTAGTACCACGTTTATTCCTATGATGTGAGCAAAGGAAAAATTCGTAATGAATTGATTAGGTCACGCTAACTTCTCGAAGTTTGTCGAAGATTTAGACCGTAATCAAATCTAAAACCCTATACTCCAAAAGTTACAATTCTACATAAAAACTAGGTATTTCCGCTGATTTGATAGGATAGGACCAACTATTCATTTTTAATAAAAGTTTCGGTTTTCGAAGTAATTTGATAGAAATAGTCAAAACTAGTACAGTTTCGACAGCGAAAATCGACATATGTAAATCTACTAAATTTATACAATCTAGTTGTATTCATAGAAAAAATAGTAGAGTGGAGTGGTAGGAGTGAAGAAGAAAAAGGTTATTTCTACGTTAGGAGTTATTGCATTATCGGCAAGTTTGGTAACGCCGGTGTTTGCACAACAACCGGAAACATCACCTGGGACACCTGATGAGCAAGTTTTATCTGTAGAGGGGTTCACAAATCATGAGCAGTTAGGGAAAAAACTGCAGCAAATCGCAAAGAGCAGCCAAGGAAAGGTTCAGGTTGAGGTAGCGGGTTACTCAAACCGAGGTAGAGAAATCTACAAGGCGACAGTTGGCCAAGGAGACAAGGTCATTTTACTCGAAAGTGAAATTCACGGAAATGAACCGACAGGAACGGAGGCCATACTCAACATTTTACAATTCTTAGGTACAAATTCTCCTGAAGCACAAAAGATTCGTGAAGAGGTTACGATTGTAGCGCTACCGAAAATGAACCCAGACGCGTCTGAGTTGAGTCGTCGTGGAAATGATTTAACATGGGCAGAGGTAGTAGAGGACTTTCCACAATTAGCAAGCGTAAGACCAACATGGAACTACTATACATATCAGAATCAGACTTTTGATTATGCATCACAGCCAGGCTTTGATGTTAACCGTGACTTTAATCCAAACCTTGATTATGTCCCACAACCTGAGGACTTCCCAGGGAATTCATCTCAACCAGGATGGTTCATTACGCCTGAATCTCAGGTCGTTCGAGACGTGTATAAGGACCTTCAAGCTGAGTTTGGCAAGGTTGATGTATTTGTAGACTTACACCATCAAGCACCATACTATGAGGTAGAAGGCACAGACGATCTAGTCACGTTCTCTATCAGCGGCCAATTCGTCCCAGACCCATCCACAACTGAAAAATATGCTGAATATGCGGATACATACGACTTTGATTTCTCGCGCCAGCTGAATGTTGCAGTGTTTGACGCCTTACAAGAAAAAGGGAATGCAAACATTTCCCTCTATCCACAAGGCCTTGACTTACCAGGTACAGCATTAGGAACATTTGCGCTAAACGGAAGTGGTGCCGTGTTGTTTGAAGTAAGAGGCCAAACACAAAGCATGGGCCAAAAGAAAAAGGGTGAATTAGTAAAAGCGGTTGAAAGAGGTCTATACGGAATTATCAACGGCGTAGCTGACGGTACCGTGTACGACATTAACCCTGAAGAATACGAATCTATTCCATTGACCAAAGGTAGACAATAGGCGGAGGTCATGTTGAAGATTCGAAAGTTGTCAAAAGTGTGGGTCACAGGGACAGGTCCCTTGTCCCACTTCTTTCTCACAGTAACGTCTAGGGATACCAGTGCAAGATCGCTTCGGGATAAGTTAAAGTTACTATATTAAAGTGATAATCATATTTTTTGAGATGCTTGTCATTTTACAGGCATCTCTTGTTTTTGTTTCGTAAATGGTCGTTACAGGATGTGGAACTTTGCATTTTAACTTGCAAAGTTCCACATTTTTATTGGTGAAAACCTCAGTTATGGTACCTACCATGACTTTAACCTGTCTGTGTTTCATTTTGAGTAGTGTCAGCAAAAAACGCTGAACAGATAAAACCGTTTTTTCAATCTTAAAATAAGGTAGGCATTTATTAATGTGATAAGTTCTTTAAGATCGAGTGTGTTTTGAGCATGGCCTCTTGAAACACTAATAATAGATTTAACAGTGTTTATGCCCATTCTAGCTTCTAATTCGTCAAATTGTTTTCTTCGAAGATTAATTTTGCCTCTTCCAATATTTCCACCCGACTTCAGAGAAATATCCTTTTGTATTAACGTAATCTTCAATCTCATCTAACCGATAAATGTTTAAACGAGCTTTTTGGAAAACAGCGAAGGCATCTTCAATATAAATAATTTCGTGGTTTCCCAAATAACGTGCATTAAACCCTTACTCCTTACGTGTGTATCTCTGTAAACTACCTAGCATACTTCCTTGCACCAGACGAAGCCTGCCTTATAATTGTATATATCTATTATACTACTAGGTTGGGAACGAATCTCCCAGAAGACAGATTAATTCCCACTTTAACTTCAACAATCTAAATTCCATAGTGCTTGATTTTTCTGTAGAGGGTTGCCAGACTCATTCCAAGTTGTTTGGCAATTCTTTTTTTGGCCGTCGTTGATGAACCGATGTTGTTTAATAGGTGTAAGATTTGGTTTTTTTCATATTCGTCAATTGAGATGGCCAGTTGGGTTATTTGTAGATCTTGATTGCTAGCATGCTGTGTTACATTCGTTCTACTCGTATTGTTTTTTATTGAAGATGGAAGATGCTTTTCTGAGAGGATGGTTTCTTCATGCCCTGCAAGATTGATGGCAAACTCAATTGCATTTTCAAGCTCGCGGATGTTTCCTGGCCATTGATGGGATAGTAGTGTTTGTTCTGCCTCATGGGATATGTATGTGATATTTCGACCCAACATCTCTGAATATCTTGCAATAAAAAAGTGTGACAGATGGATGATATCCTCGCTGCGTTCCCTGAGTGGTGGGAGTTTAATCGGGATAACATTCAGTCGGTAGTATAGATCCTCTCGAAATTCACCCTCTTCCACCATTTTTTCAAGATTACTATTTGTTGCGGCAACTATCCGGACATCGACTGGAATTGTTTCTTTTCCCCCAATTTTATCGATTTCCCGCGTTTGCAGAACACGTAATAGTTTAATCTGTAAATAGAGAGGCATTGTCCCAACTTCGTCCAAGAATATGGTACCTTGGTCTGCCAGCTCGAACTTTCCCACTCTTCCTTTCGCATGGGCCCCAGTAAATGCACCCTTTTCATACCCAAATAGCTCACTTTCAATAAGCGTTTCAGGTATAGCACCACAGTTTATGGAGATGAATGGTTTTGATGCTCGTGAACTGGCTTGGTGGATGGCCCTTGCGAACATTTCTTTTCCTGTTCCGCTCTCACCTGTGATCAAAATGGTAGAGTTTCCATCTGCAACATGGGCAATTAATGATTTTATTTCCTTTATCTTTGGTGACTCACCAATAATGTCATTAAAGGTTATATCCCGGTTACTATTCATCATTTCATAGGCCATAATTTGGACATCCTTGTAATTTTGTAACGAGATAACTGCCCCCTCGTACCTTTGGTTTACTATAATTGATTTAATATTGGCTAAGTATCGGTGCTTTGTATGAAGTCGTTTATAGGTCAGTTCATAATTTTGTAACTCTTGGCCCGTTTTTATTTCATGAGTAGGAAAATCCTCAAATAGTTCATAAATTGATTGAACTTCTACCCTGACATTCGAAAAGAAAAGCATTTCCTTCGCCTTTTCATTAATTTGTGTGATGTCTCCGCCTGGATCAATAGCGATTACCCCATTTGAAATCGTATTAATTAAGGTTCGTAATGCACTATTCATTTTCGACTCTTTTTCAATTAATTCTAGTTCAGACATTTTGGTTGCTAATAAATCGGACATTTTTTCTAGAAAGTCTGCAATACCTTCTAGATTTTGTTTTATCGTATGTAATCGGTCATAATCGTACGCAACCATATTGATTGTGCCAATAATTTCGTTCTCGTAATGTATCGGGGTAATAATACCTCCAAGATACGAACATTTTCCCAAACCAGGGCAACTTAAACAGACCTTACTCAGTTGCGTATTATCAATAAATACATATTGGTTGGTTTCCATGACCATTTTGCTTCCGGTACCGTACTGCATTTTCCTTCCTATTTTAGGGAAGGCCCTACCAGTTGCTGCAACTCTAACAGCATCTGAGTTGACTATTTCTACATCCATTTGAAAAGCTGCATAAATTGCTTCTGCAATGTCCTGTGCAACGTGTTTGATCTTTGAGATATTCATAGGCTCCTCCTCTAAAGTATGGATTATTTTTATTATAAAACAGCCATTTCTTAAATAATATAAAAATTCTCAAAGTTAGAAAAATAATTCTCGTTATGAGAAATTTCTCAATTTGAGAATTGAAACTTTCCTAATTTAGTAGCTTTTTAAAGTTGGCATGCTTTTTGCATTAAGAAATAATGAATCAAAAAACTTTTTCCATCAATAGGAGGCTTGCACTTATGAGTGACAAACTTGAGTTTTTATATTTGTCTGAACCCGAGGTAATTGAAGCGGGAGTACTAGATATGAAGAATTGTGTATCAACAATTGAAAAGGTATTTGAATTAATGGCGACCGGTGATTATTTAATGGGGGGACCTCTGGAAAATGAACATGGAATGATGTTATGGTTTCCAACAGAAAAAAGAGGACCAAATATGCCTGTAGCAGGACCAGATCGCCGATTTATGTCGATGATTGCTTATGTCGGTGGAGATTTTAATGTGTGTGGAGACAAATGGTATGGCTCTAATATTGCTAATCGTGGCAAGGGACTACCTCGATCTATCTTAATGGTTACTTTGAATGATCCTGACACGGGACAGCCACTTGCTCATATGTCCGGAAACCTTATTAGCGCAACGAGAACTGGCGCGATTCCAGGGGTTGCAGCAAAATACTTAGCCAAACCGAATGCAGAAACAGTTGGCATACTAGGTGCGGGGGTTATCAGTAAGGCATGTTTGAAGGCGATTGCAGAAACACAGCATTCTCTTAAGGAAATTAAAGTTTACGATTTATTTTTTGAAAAGGCACAGGAATTTAGCCAGCAGATGAGTGAGGAATTGCAGTTAAATGTCGTACCTGTACATACCTTAAAGGATGCGATTGTAGATGCAGATATTATTAGTGTTGCTACAAGTGGGCAAAATAAAGCGCGAATTGAGAAGCAGTGGCTTAAACCAGGCTGTCTTGTGACTCTTACTGGACCTGCCGATTTTGATGATGAGGTATATCTCGAACATAAAGTTGTTGCTGATAATTGGAAAATGCATGAGGCGTGGCTTCAAGATGCGAGAGAGCATCCGCTTGGATTTGATAGTATTAAAGATTGGGCGCCGACCGGTCAGTTATTACAATTAGTGGAACAGCAACAAAAGAATAGTGAAGACATTATTAATCTGGGTGATGTAGTGTCTGGTCAGAAACTAGCGAGAAATAATGAGGATGAGGTTATCTTATTTGTAACAGGTGGTATGCCTGTCTATGATGTAGCCTGGGGATATCAAGTGTATCAAAATGCCCTTCAAAAAGGCCTCGGAACACAACTACTATTATGGGAAAAGGCTCATTGGGCTTAATAAAAAGGAGGAGATGAAGAATGAGTTATCGTATCGGTGTAGATACAGGTGGAACTTTTACAGATGTTGCACTTGTACATGAGGAATCTGGAAAAATCTACGTAACAAAGGTACCGTCAACACCCCATAACCCATCTTTAGCGGTGATTGATGGAACGAAGCAAATCATTAAAGAAAACAACCTAAGCTTTGAGGATGTTGGCTTTTTCATTCACGGTTCAACGGTTGCGACCAATACACTTCTTGAGCAAAAGGGAGCCAATACGGCCCTTTTAACAACAAAGGGATTCAAAGACGTGTTACAAATCGGAAGACAGACAAGACCAAAACTATATGATTTCAGAGCTCGTAAAAACAATCCACTAGTTCCGCGAAATTTACGTTTGGAGCTTGATGAAAGAATCTCCTTTCAAGGGGATGTGTTAAAGGAAGTTAACGAGAAAGAAGTATACGAAATTATTGAGGTCTTGAAAGAGAACCGAATTGAATCATTGGCCATTTGTTTCATTAACTCTTATGTCAATTCTGAACATGAAAAGCTTGTTAAAGAAATTATTGAAAAGGAGCTACCACATCTTTCATTAACTTTATCAAGTGAAGTACTACCAGAGTTCAAAGAGTATGAACGAACAAGTACGGTTGTTGCGAATGCCTATGTATTACCAAAAATGAAATATTATATAAATCATTTAAAAGATAACCTAAAAGATTTAAAGATTTCAAGTAACCTATATATCATGCAGTCAAATGGTGGAATCATTAGTGCGGAAGCTGCCATGGAAACACCAGCAAAAACTGTTCTATCTGGACCTGCGGGTGGGACGTTAGCAGGTTCGATCATTGCGAAGAATACGGAGTATAAAAACTTAATTACCATTGATATGGGAGGCACAAGTTTAGATACAGCTCTCATCGAAAATGGTCAGCCTCAGTTTACAACAATGAGTAATATAGAGGGTCATCCGATTAAGCTACCGATGATTGAGATGCATACAATTGGTTCAGGTGGAGGTAGTATTGCTTGGATTGACCCAGGCGGAGCCCTACGTGTAGGGCCTCATAGTGCAGGCGCTCGACCAGGTCCTGTATGTTATGGTCATGGGGGTACTGAGCCAACTGTTAGTGATGCGAATGTCATTTTAGGTCGTTTGAATCCAAATTCTATCTTAGGTGGAAGAATGAAGATGGATGTGGAAGCAGCAAGGAAAGTTATGAAAGAAAAAATAGCAGATCCTTTGAATCTAACCGTTGAGGAAGCAGCAGAAGGAATTTTAAGAGTGGTTAATGCAAATATGGTGAGAGGTATTCGGGTAATTTCGATAGAAAAAGGGCATGACCCTAGGGACTTCGCACTTGTAGCGTTCGGTGGTGCTGGTCCTGTTCATGCAGTCGATATCGCAGAGCAACTTGGCTGCAGTAATGTAATCATTCCACCAAATCCAGGGATTACCTGTGCCATGGGGATGTTAATGGCAGATGTACGTCATGATTATGTCCGTACTTTATCGAACCGTTCTTCTGAATTTCACTTAGACAAACTTAATCGAATTTATGAGGAATTGAGTAAAGAAGCATATAAAGAACTCCTCACTGAAGGATTTTCACAAGGAACAGCTGAGGTCCAAGGAAGTATCGATATTCGATATAAAAAGCAAGCCTACGAAATCAATGTTCCTGTTAGTTCTTTACAGGTTACTTCAAGTGTTTTACTAGAAGCCATTGAATCCTTCCATCAAGCCCATGAAAAAATATATGGCTTTAGTAGACGAGATGAAGAAATTGAAATTATCAATTTACGCGTGGTTGGAATCGGAAAAATTAAAGAACTGAAAATAGAGGGACTCGAAACAGCCGTTTGTGATGATTTAAAAGAAATTGATACAAGATTAGCTTATTTCAATAGTAGATATGAGGAGACGCCGATCTATCGTCGAGCTGATATAAGTGTTCAGCATCAGGTACAAGGACCTGCGATTATCGAGCAATTAGATTCAACCATTGTTATTCCGCCACATTATCAGGCAAAAGTTGATCAAGATGGAAACTTTATCATTTCAAAGGTTGAAAGCGTTAGCAAGAAGGGGGAAGAAGTTTATGAGCGAAATGCGTATTGATGCAATCACACTAGAAGTTATGAAAAACGCCTTTCATACCATCGCAGAAGAAATGGGTGTGACGTTAATTCGTACTTCTTTATCTACGAATATTAAAGACCGTATGGACTGCTCTACGGCTATCTATACACGGGACGGTCAGCTTGTGGCCCAAGCAGAGCACGTTCCACTGCACCTAGGTTTGATGCCTTCAGTGGTGGAGGAGGTTCTTAAAATTTATCCTGCGGATGAGTTACAGGAAGGTGATGCGATTTTAATCAATGACCCTTATATTAGTGGCTCACATTTACCAGATATTTTTATGATTAGTCCTGTATTTTATCAAGGCAAGCTAGCAGCTCTAGCTGCAAATATTGCCCACCATGTTGATGTTGGTGGGCAAACACCTGGTAGTATGTCTGTAAAAGCAACTGAAATCTTCCAAGAAGGACTGCGCCTACCTGCCATTCGAGTACGAAAAGCAGGGGTACTAGACAATGAGGTTATCCGGTTACTTTCCAGTAATGTACGAACAGGAAAAGAAGTTATTGGAGATCTCTACGCTCAGCTAGCAGCTAATAATGTAGCAGAAACTCGGTTAAAGGAAATGTTTGAAAAATATAGCTTCGAGCATACCGAAGCTTGCATGAAAGAAATTATTGAGTATTCTGATCGCCGATTACGAGTAGCGATAAAAGAGGTCCCAAGCGGAGTTTACGAATTTGAGGACTATCTAGAGGGAGACGGAATTAATGAGGACTTTATCAAGGTACGGGCAAAGGTCATCATTCATGACGATGAAATCACGGTAGATTTTACAGGTTCATCAAAACAAGCAAGTGGCCCTGTTAATTCGACACATGGAGTAACAAGTGCCTGTGTGTATTATGCGGTAAAGTCGATTTTAGACCCAGATGTTCCGCCTAATGCAGGAACCTACCGTTCTATTAAAATCATTGCACCAAAGGGTACGATTGTTAATCCTAACTTCCCTGCTGCCGTATCAAATGCAAATGCAAATACATCGCAACGAATCACAGATGCGATTTTAGGAGCGATGGCGAAGGTGTTACCAGAGCGGTCGATGGCTGCATGTTCAGGTACGATGAGCGGAATTGCGATTGGTGGCTTCAATGCACAAACCAATGAATATTTCTCCTATGTTGAAACATACGGAGGAGGTCAAGGTGCTGTTGACGGGCTAGACGGTATGGATGGTGTTCATACGAATATGACAAACACACTTAACACACCTGTTGAAGTCATTGAACAAACTTTCCCAATTCTAGTAAAGAAATATGCGTTGGTTGATAGCAGCAGTGGTGCTGGTAAGTATCGTGGCGGCATGGGCTTAACAAGAGAAATGCACTTCCTGGAAGATGGAGCAACAATCACCTTGATGACTGACCGTCAAAAGCTTGGACCATGGGGGCTCCTTGGAGGAAAAGAGGGAAAAACGTCAGCCTGTACACTTATTACACCTGAAGGAGAAAAGGTAGCTTTATCCTCTAAGGTCACGATGGAGGTACCTAAGGATAGTACGGTGATTATTGAAACAGCGGGTGGCGGAGGCTATTTCGGTCCACTTGAACGTGAGCCAGAGTTAGTATTGGATGATGTAATTAAAGGCAATATTACAGCTGATGAGGCTGCAAATCAATACGGTGTCATTATATTTGATAATAAAGTGGATGACGTAAAAACAAATGAACAACGAGAACTATTAAAAACTAGTTTGTAAGCTTTGGAAAATGAAAGGAGAGATGAACATGAGTAAATTAGATAACCAACTACAACCAGGAGAGTCTGAGATGGATCAAGTCGAGGCACCTCCATTAAAGGTTATCGGATTATTTCTTGGACTTACGATTGTAGCTATTTTATATGTGGGCTTATGGTCAGTGATTTTATCGTAGAGCGAAATATTAATTGTTGAGAGGAGACAAATTGTGGTGGCAAGAGCGGGACCGAGTGTACTTCTAGCAGGTGCTGTATAGTCATCCAAAGTACTCATTTTAGCTACCACAACTACTCCACTCAAAAGAAAAGGGGGATATAAAAATGGGATTAGCCATTATTTTGTTTGTTGTGTATTTCGGAGCTATGCTCGCCATTGGACCCATTGCTGCCAAACGAATGAAAAAGAGAGATTCTAGTGACTTTATTTTGGCAGGAAGGGCTGTACCAATGTGGTTAGTCGTTGGGGGAATTGTAGCCACGCTCATTAACTCTGCTACTCTATTAGGTTACGGTGGATCTGGGTACTCGCTAGGCATATCTGGGTATTTTGCGAGTTTAGGATTCTTAGTTATTTTAATGTGGTCAGGGTATTGGTTTATTCCTCGTTTGAGAAGAGCGAACATTACCACCATTCCAGAATTGTTTGAGAAGTTTTTCGGATGGCCGCACCGAGTGGTAGCTGTTATACTTGTTGTCTGTCGTGACCTTGGAGTAACAGCAGGGTCTGCCATAGGGATGGCGGTTGTTTTTAAAACAGTATTTGATATACCTCTTGATGTAGCATTGCTTATTACCTTAGGTGTTACACTTGCTTTTACTGTTTTAGGTGGAATGTGGGCGGTAATGATTACAGACACGATTCAAGCAGCAATGATACTAATCGGTACAACACTTATGATTCCATTAGGAATTGCGTATATCGGAGGTTGGGATGCATTTGTAAATCTAATTCCGGATACACATACTAACGTATTGAATGCTGGAATGTCTCAAACTGTGGGCTGGATTATTTCTGGAGCGTTAACGTGTGCGGGTTATCAAACAATGCTCCAACGTGGTTTGTCAGCTGAAAGTGATGAGGTAGCTAAGAAATCATTTTTCTACGGTGGAATTACAGCGATTGTTTGGTATATGGTTCCATTCATTACAGGGATTCTCGCCCTTGTTATTTTCCCAGACATCTTACCATCCGACGCCTTCTTGCAGATGACAACCTTGTTTGGAAGTTTTGGTAGTATTATCTTTGCCATTATTATTGTCGCTTCCTGTATCTCAACATTGAGCTCTACCATCTTAACGACTGCGTCTAATATATCATTAGATATTTACAAGCGTTTAATTAATCCTAATGCAACTGATCGCCAAATATTAAATGTAACGAAGGTATCGGTTGTTGTAGTAGCGATAATCGGTACACTCATCGGTAGGTCGATACCATACATTTTGGAGTTACTACTAACAGGTGGACGAATCATGGCAGCATCGCTAGCTCCTGTATTACTAGCCATTGTCTTTTGGAAAGCGTCTAGGACGGCCTATTATTCTTCAATAATTGCCATGATTTTAGGTGCAATAACTACAATATACGGAATTATTTTGGGTAACAGTGCTGCATCAAGTGGAGAAGGTGGTGTCGTATTCGTCTGGGCACTCGACCCAGTTCTAATGGGGCTCCCTGTCACACTCCTAGTCTTAATTATCGGCACCTTCATTGAAAATCGCTATAAAGCAAACAAAGCACTCAACGAAGACATTGCATTAGGGGAATAGTTCACAGTGACGCCCCGAGTTTTTTCGAAAAATCAGCTGGTTGAAACTTGTTGTGGGAAAGAGGTACAGGCTCAGCTTTCATAGGTTCAGAAAAGGTATCACAAACATAAAAAATAGTAGTGCAGACCAAGGCATTGGGTAACACTACTATTTTTTTATTTAGTTGAAGTGAATCTTGGGTCGTACACATAGAATGCTTCTAATTTAGAATGAATCAGGAAATCACTACCGATACCTCGTCACAGTAACCCCATCCACGTTATTCCCAGAAACCTCATATTGAGAAAGAATTGGTTCTACGATTTCAAGTGTGTCTGAAACAGGGTGGTAGGAGATGTAATAGTCTGTTTCGCCAACCGTTGTCATCACGCTCTTTTCTTTTTTTAAATAATCTATGTATTCCTCCAGCACGATATTTTTTTCCTTCATAAGCGCACTGTGGGGCAAGCCTACATAACGGAAGTGCCAAGGCTCATATTCAATTCCGGTAATATCTGTTTTGTCCCTTGGATACCGAAGAATAAATCCGTATTTCCATGCGTTTTCTGCCATCCATTTTCCTTCAGGGGCATTTTCCATTTTCATCATGGTCGAACCAACATCGAGTGATAATCCTAGATTATGCTCGCTATAACCTGGTGGCAAGGCGTAACTAGATCCCATCTCTTTATAGAGTTTTGCTTGTTCCTCAAAGTCACGAAACCCACTATTCACCGAAAAGTGAACCAGCCCATCCTTTTTGGCTGCATCCATCATCTTAGAAAATTCGAGTCCCGCCTCTTTTGATAGAGAAATCGAATCAACGCTCGTCCCGAATTGTTTACCTAGTTCCTCTATAGATGATAGTGTTACAATATCTTCTTTTATGCTCGTTTGTTTAATCGGGTAGGTATTGTTGGCTAATAATAAGTCACCTTGGAAAATCTGATTCTCGTTTATAGCAATGGTTCTAATTTTCTGTACGGGAGGCTCTCTTTTCATCATATTGGAAATGGTTTTTACTTCTGACTGTGTTTCTTTATTTTGAAGGAATGGACTGAAAATCATAAAAGCCGCAACAACTGTAATAATCAAGACCGCAGGCCATATCCATTTTTTTATTCGTTGCAATTTTTTTCACCTCCTAAGAAAGTCACAGTGACGCTCCGATTCTCCCCGAAGTTTGTCGAAGGTTTGTGCGTTTTCTTTGCTTTACTAACAGTGATATCACTTCACTCTGATGATTAATCTCCATTTGTCACCGAACTTTTCAAATTGAATCACATGATGTTCTTTTTCATAAAGAAAGATGTTGCCTGCTTGCGTAGGTTCGCCCATTAGTTCGAGGATTTGTTCTTTGGTGTAATCGAGTTCGACATGAACGGAATAGATGTCTTTCATTTCATCTTCGTTGATAACAAATCGTTGATTATCAATGATGTAGGAGTAAGTTTGGATATCCTCGTAGTCGTGATGTTCATGAGGTGTTCCCCACGCTTCTTCAATGTCGCTCATCACAACATCTTTTGCGACTTTCAAAGGTGTGCCTTTTAAACTTCCATTGTCTAATTCCTTGATACTTTCTTCATCTAAATTAAATACACTATGATTTGGAAG
The DNA here is from genome assembly GCA_003640645.1 of Fredinandcohnia aciditolerans. Classification (GTDB taxonomy): domain Bacteria; phylum Bacillota; class Bacilli; order Bacillales; family Bacillaceae_L; genus Ferdinandcohnia; species Ferdinandcohnia aciditolerans. The sequence continues at coordinate 118,942 of QGHH01000002.1, forward strand.
AGGTTCTTTCTCCTTTTTCTTCGTAATTCCTTCCGATTGGCAACCGGTTAGGAAAATGAAAAACAAGACTGAAACAAACAAAATAGAGGCTTTTCTCAATGTATTCACTCCTTATAAAATGGATAAGAACGCCTTTTAATTCTATGCTACTTCCTTCTTCCTTACAAATAAAGATATCCGAAATACAAGAAAAAAACTGTCTAACTAAGACAGTTTTTCCATTTAACAATAAGTAACTTTTTAGCATCTATAGCTCTCAGCTTTCTATTTGCCAACCATAGCATCTATTCTTTGGGGTCGTATCCTACAACCGTCCATATTCCAGTAGAATCTTGTCTGATTAACCTCTTTAGGTAAACTCTTGATATAGGAGTTTTCTTTCCAGTTACTTCAACTATGGCATCTTTCCCTGTGTTTTCAACTACTTTTAAGTCACTTTCTGTTATTGGATATTCACCACTAATACCTTCAGGTGAAATCTTCAGACTTACAAAAACTTGTGAGGCAAATAATGGGTCAAGTTTAAAGACTGAGTGTCCTGCATCTGCACTTTTCTGGTCATTTTTCTCAACTTCTAGGTTAACAGGTACTTCGATTTTTCCTTTTTTGGAGGACTCATCCAATGGGATATTCACATCACCATCTGTCATAGTTTCTGTGAAATCAACCAATCCATCTAACGTCGTATTTCCAATTATAGTAAACTCTAGATCTTTTTCCTGCCATCGAATAGAGTGAAGGTCAGTTGTACTAGCATACGGAATGGAGCCTACAAGGATTCCATGATCCGCTATAGGAGACAGAATCTCTGCAGTTTGATTCTCGATTTTACCTAAAATGGCATTAGAATCAGGAGTGAATTCATCGGTAGCCCTTCCTTGAATGACAGTAATTATTTTGTCTTGAGTAGGATTCATATAATAAAGCTTCAAAGTCTCATGATCTGTTAAGATAGCGATCCTCTCTAATGAAAAGCCAGCTGGATTTCCACTCGGTAATTTAGGTGAAAAGTCGACATACTCCTTAACTTCCATCCAGTTATTTAAAACTTGCTCACCATCTGACTCGATTTCTTCATAGTTGCCTGGAACATTGTATGTCAGTAATTCATCTGGAATCTGTTCAGTAACTTCCAAATCAGTGAATGTTATTTTGTATTGAAGCGCATTGTACATCGTCGTTTCTTTTTGAATCGGTAGATTTGTAGCACGATCAATCCAAATCCGATAAGGCTCTCCACCTTGTGGAATAACTTCCAAAATCGTGGCTTCACGGCCATCAATCGATTCTTCCCCGATCACCTCAGTGGATAGCGCATTTTTCACTTCTTCAATCTCATGTCCAAGTTCAAATGTAAAACGATACGTATCAGGAAATGGTGCGAACAGATGAACTTGCTCCTGATCGGGAACAATTTGCCATTTCTTTTCGCCATTATTTACTGTAACTAAGTCTTTATGCGCGCCTTTCAACCCCTCCGTATAATAGTCGCCATTTTGATTTGCCCATACTTTTAATGTTGACTGTGTGATCGAATCTCCATTCGCATTGGTTTCGACGATTGTAAGATTCCCATGATATGCTTTTACTTCTTGAAAAGCTTCTTCCATGGCGTGAACGATGTTGGCGTTGTTAGTAAGAGGCAAGAAGAAATTCAGTGCAATTGCTAAGAACAGTATGGCTGCGATACTTGCCACGCTTGTAACCCAGAAACGTTTTTTCTTGTATGATGTTTTCTTTTTTGGTCTGTTCTTTTTAATAGAATTTACTAATGTTTTCTCATAACCTGTCTGTGGCATACATGGTTCTTTTAAGCTGTGAATTTTCCTTACAGTTTCGTAAAGTTCATTTAGTTCTTCATTGTTTGTTGGATTTCCATGTGCACTTGGTTTTTGCTCTGCATTTAAATCATCTATATAATCAGATAGTTTTTTATGATTGTCGTTCATTCATTTATTCCTCCTTTTCATGTGCATTAAGGATTTCAGAAAGCTTTTGGATGGCTCGATACTGTATTACACGTATGTTTGCTTCTGTTTTGTTCATCAATTTAGCTGTATCCGCTACGGAATATCCTTGTAGAATTCTTAATTCGATAATGGTGCGCTGCTCTTTCTTCAGTTGAGTTAGTGCTTTTTCAATAACCATCCTCTGTGCACTCATTTCGGTAGCATCGTCTATGGCACTTTCCAGTGGATTTATCATTTCGAGATTAACGTGTGTGCCTCTCCGCTTTTTCTTGCGCCATACATCACGAAGCAAATTTAAAGCCACGCTTCTCAAATAACCACTGTATTTTTCTGGTTGAATGCCTCCCTTTTGTAAAAAGGGGATGGCCTTTACATACGTTTCTTGCGTAATATCTTCGGCTTCCTCACGATTTTGAACTTTATAATATATATATCGATATACTTTTTCCCATGTCGCAGAACAAATCTCCTCAATGGAATTCAAGTCAGCATCGTGTCCTATTTTCCTTGCATGTTTGTTGTCGGACATAAGACGTAACTCCTTTTTCCCTGGCCAGGTTTCTCATACTAATAAAAACGTTCTACAAGGCTAAAACGTTACATTTTTTTTGCGTCACAGTGACGCCCGGGAGGGACAGAGGGATAGGTCCCTTGTCCCAGAACCAAGTGTTAAAGAATATTACGGTACTATTAATTTACTTCGACCTGTACTAATTGCAAAATTTTATTTCAAACAAACGTTTGATTAGCAGTCTAAGACAACAGTACCAAGCACTTTCAATTTCAATCAACGCTTGATTGGACGACTTTTTGGGTGGAGTAGAAATGCTGTTCTAGTGGTGAAACGAGGTGAATTACTATTCTAATTCTTTGGGCTAGACCCCAATGTGCATCAAATAGATGAAAGGAGATGTATGTGAAGTGTTTGGGGAGGAAAGCCTAGCTTTCTAGAACCACAGGAGCGGTCAGTGAAACTTCCCTCTGATCATACGTAATAAACCTTTACGGTACATTTTAAATAGAAATTTCACGATGAAATAAAAGAATATGGAGAAAAGAACGGTATTAATAAAGGCCCCTTCTAGAAATGTAAATCCTTTTGAAAAAAGGCTATTTACTCCATCTAACGTATGTTCCAGAGCATCTGCGTAGTCAACATCCTCGAGTTCATCTACTCTCGTACTCCTATCTAAAAGAAGACTACCAACTTTATAATTTAACAAAAATAACGCAGGCCACAAGGGAGACCCAATCAAACCACCTACAAAGGCTGCCACTGTATTCGCCCTAACTAATTTTGCTAGGCCGACCGAGAGAATCACGCCAAGTCCAAAAGTAGGATACCAATTTGGTATAAAACCCAATGTAAAACCTAACGCCACCTGATGAGGGCTATCGTTAACTCTAAGTAAACGCACAAGATTATATTTAACTTTTCGACCTAATTTCATATTGATTACGCCTCCAATTGCTTAAGACAAACACTTTATCCAGCAATGCTTGTTGTGTGTCTAGTGTATCATACGCTAAACACTTTAATGAGGACAAGTACAAAAGGGAGAGAGACGAGAGGGGCGTACCACTACAGAAATTATAGAGAGGAAATAATTAATAATGTACTATTTATTAATTTAACTTGTATCAACTGCGAAATATTTTTCAAACAAAAGCTTGATGGAACTATTATTTGCGTCTTAAAGAAATGCTAATATAGTAGTGAAACTGGGACAGAGGGACCGGTCCTGTATCTCAGAAATATATTGACTAAATTTTTTAATAATTCTTATTGATTTTAAATTCTGAATAATATACAATAAATTTACAGAAAATTTCTGAGTTTTTTCTGAAATAATTGGAGGGCAAGTTATGAAAGTTACATTAAAAGATATTGCTGAGAGGGTAAATGTGTCAGTATCAACTGTATCAAGAGTACTGAATAATACACCAACATCAATAGATGAAGAAACTCGAAATGAGATTTTTAGTATTTCTAGAGAACTAGGATATAAAAAACATATGAAACCCACAGAAAAAATCAGAAATATTTCTGAAGTACAGATTGGTTTATTGCTAAATAATTCAAAAAATAAATACAAGGATCCATATTTTTCAGAAATTATCTATGGTATTGAACAAGAATTGATGGACCAGGGTTTAAATATACAATTTACCATAGATGAACAGGAATTGCAGGAAGGTATGTTGCCAACTAAATTCACTGGAGATAACACTGCTATTATTGTTGTTGGCCCACTTGAAAACTCATATCTTCAAACGATTAAACAACAGGTCTCAATCATCATATCTGTTGGGGGAAACCCCTCTTTACCCATTGATTATGTCACCCTTGATTTTAAAAAGAGTGCATTCAATGCGGTTAGTCATCTATTGAATCTTGGACATCGAGATATTGCTTTTATTGGGGCAAATGCACTTTCCGAAAGTGTAATAACTGAGGAAGCAAGATACCAAGGATATGAACAAGCCCTAAATAACGCTAATATTCCTATAAAAAAAGAATGGATTAAAAATGGCAGTTTTACAGTTAATGGTGGGTACCGTGCGATGAAGGAAATTTTGGCTTTAGATCATCTTCCTACAGCATTATTCATTGCCAGTGATAGGATGAGCTATGGCGCATATAGGGCGATTCAGGAAAAAGGCTTAACGATACCTAATGACATATCTATTATTTCCTTTGATGATTTAGAAATGTCACCCTATATAAATCCACCTTTGACGACAGTTCGCGTACATAAAGAAGAGTTAGGTAGAATAGCTGTTAAATTACTATCAGAACGAGTAAAAGGTGAAATCACACTTCCATTAACTACATATTTGCCAACTGAGTTAATTGTCCGCAAAAGCTGCGGTAACAATAATAAATAATTAAAAGGAGGAATCAGCCCAATCGCAACTATTCTAGTAAAGCCATTAAGTGGAGGGGGATTTAAATGAAAGCGTTTAAAAAAGGAGGAAGTAAAATGAAAGCGTTTAATAAAACTGGTTTTATTCTTTTTGTATCCCTTATGATTGCCTTTTTATTAACAGGGTGTGCAGGCTCATCTGATAGTAGTAATGGAGAATCAGATCCGGCAGAGAATAGTGATAAAGAAACAATTGAATTTGTATACTGGGCTGCTGCGGGCGGAGAGGAACAAGCATTTTTAGATATGATCGAGGATTTTGAGGAAAAAAATCCAGATATTGATGTAAAACCGAACCAAGTACCATCTCCATCACAAGGGGACTATTACACCAAAATCCAGACAAGAATCGCTGCGAATGACTCGCCAGATATCTTCCGAATTCAATACCAAAAGTTTGGAGAATTTGCTAGTAAAGGTGCTTTACTAGATGTTACCGATATTTTAGAAGCAGATAAGGAAAACTTTAATTCTAGTTTATTAACAGCAGTCACGTTTGAAGATAAAATCTTTGGTTTACCACATCACACAGATACTTTAGCCGTTTTCTATAATAAGACATATTTAGATGAACTAGGAATTGAAGCTCCAAGTACGCCTGAAGATGCTTGGACATGGGAAGAATTTATTGATGTAGCTACAAAAATTGAGGATGCTGGGCTAGCTGAAAAAGGAATTGCATTTAACTGGGCAGCGAGTTCCTCATACCGTTCTCTACCATTCTTCTTCCAAAATGGAGCAACCATACTAAATGAAGACGCAACAAAAGGAAATGTAGATACTCCAGAGGCTATTGAATCTTTTAGATTTTTACAGGATATGTTTAAGAACCATATGTCACAAGGTAATAGCATGAAGGGTTCAGATGATTTCAATATGTTATTTTCTTCTGGAAATGTTGGACTATTAATCTCAGGAAACTGGATGATACCGAAATACGAAACTGATATGAAAGATTTTGAATGGGGCGTTACATACATGCCTGTGAAGCAGTCTGCAGCATCTGACTTAGGTGGTAATGGTATAGCAATTCCGGCTGCTTCTGAACATAGTGAGGCTGCTAAGAAATTTTTAGCCTATATGGGTGAAGCAGAAGTTATGAAGGCATTTGTAGAGAAAGGTTTATTCTTACCTTCCCGTACAGATATTACTGAACCATTTAATTATGCAGTTGAGGATCCTGAAATGCTGAATCTATTTATCGAACAATCACAGACAGTGCCATCGGAGTTGGCTCAAACAGTGACAAGCACTAATTTTTCTAAGATAAACCAAGCTTTAGCAGAGACATTAGAAGAGTTATTTATTTCCAATACAACACCTGAAGATGCAGCTAAGAGTTTCAATGAAAGGATCAACTCTATACTTGAAGAAAACTAAAAGGGGTTATAGCTATGTATTTCATGAAAAATTGGTATAAAAAGAACTCAATAGCAATTGCCCCCTATATATTCATTGCACCCAATGTCTTATTGTTTTTAATCTTTATGATTATTCCAATCATTTTCACATTCTATATTAGCTTTCATGATTGGGGTATTCTTGGGGCACCAGTATTCATTGGATTTCAAAATTTCGTGAAACTGTTTTCGGATAACGTATTTTGGACGTCGCTTGGAAATACCGTCTATTATACAGCTGCCACTGTTCCTTTGAGTGCTGCATTCGGTTTATTAGGGGCTATCTTGCTTAACCGCAAGATTCCTCTGCGCCCTATCTTTCGTACGATCTTCTTTGCTCCTGTTGTTGTCTCCATGACAGCAGCAGGACTCATTTGGACATGGATGTTCAATCCACACTATGGATTGTTTAATGAAATTCTCTCTTACTTTGGAATTGGGTCAGTTGACTGGTTAACTTCAACGACTTGGGCAATGCCGGCCATCATAATTACAACGCTATGGCTACGAATTGGTTATTGTTTAGTTATTTATTTAGCAGGACTCCAAGCTGTTCCGGACAGCCTTTATGAGGCAGCAGATATGGATGGAGCAAATGATTGGCAGAAGTTCTGGAGAATTACACTTCCCATGATTAAACCCACAACCGTCTTTATCATCGTGATGGAAGTTATACATGGTTTCATGGTCTTTGACCTTATCTACACGATGACAAATGGTGGTCCAGGCTTTTCAACAACAGTAATCGTTCAGTATATTTACCAAAAAGCATTTGTTGAAGGTGACATGGGCTATGCATCAGCAATCGGTACCGTCTTCTTCCTGATTATTATGGTATTAACTGCTATACAGCTTCGGATAGGGAGGGATGATTCATGAAATCAACAGCTACTCCAATTTCTCATAAAGAACATCCAGAAACAAACCCAACAAGGAACTTCCGTAACATTACAAGTATGCAACCTAAGAGAAGAAGGAAACGGTCATTTACTGTAAAACAGACAGTTGCATTTATCGCCTTATGCTTTATGGCTCTATTATTTATCATGCCGTTCTTTTGGATGTTGTCTACATCTCTAAAGTCTCCTGAGGAGGTAAGTTCAAAGAATGTTACTCTTTTTCCTGAAGAGTTAAGATGGAGTAATTTTATTGATGCACTAGATGCAGCTCCTTTTCTTGGTTATATCGGCAATTCTTTAATTGTCAGTATTTTAGCTGTGGCGCTTACCGTGTTTATCAACTGCTTGGCTGGCTATGCCTTTGCAAAATACAGCTTCAAAGGAAGAAACTTTTTATTTCTAATGGTACTTAGTACATTAATGATTCCCGTCCAGATCACAATGGTACCAAACTTCTTTATATTAAAAGAATTGGATTGGATCAACAGTTACGCTGGTCTAATCGTACCTAGAGCAGCAGAGGCATTTGGACTGTTTTTGGCAAGACAGTACATTTTAAATATTCCTAACTCATTAATTGAAGCGGCAAGAATTGACGGAGCAAGTGAATTTAAAATTTTTACTAAGGTCATCTTGCCAAATATTAAACCCCTAATCGCAGTGCTCGTTATTTTTACATTTATGTGGAGATGGAATGAATTAGCATGGCCACTAATTGTTGTATCTGAAAAAAGCATGTACACTGTCCAATTAGGTCTAGCTATGGTAAAAGGTGAACATTATATTGAATGGACTCAAATAATGCCACTCACTTTATTATCGATTATCCCTATCTTACTTGTATTTCTGTTCTTCCAACGATACTTTATTCAGGGCTTTGTCGGTTCTGGAATGAAAGAATAAATATGATTTGAGGAGAGATTCATTATGACAAAGGTAACTATTATAGGTGCTGGAAGTGTTGTATTCGCCAAACGATTAATATCAGATATTATTTCTTATCCAGAACTATCAGACACCACTTTTTGGTTAACAGATATCAACGAAGAAAGACTGGATACCGCAAAAAAAATGGCTAGTAACTTAATCAAAGGAAAAGAAGCCCAAGTATTTGCGACATTGGATAGAAAGCAAGCACTTAGAGATGCTGACTTTGTATTAAATCTAATTCAGGTAGGAATGCATGAAGCGACAGTCAAAGACTTTGAAATTCCTAAAAAATACGGGCTTAAACAGACAATTGCTGACACTCTAGGAGTTGGTGGAGTATTCCGTTCATTGCGCACAATCCCGGTGTTGCTTGATATATGCAAAGATATGGAGGAAGTTTGTCCCGATGCCTATCTATTAAACTATACAAATCCAATGGCCATGTTAATGCATGCCGTATCTAAGGCAACCTCTATTAAATCTGTTGGACTATGTCATAGTGTTCAAAATACGGCTGATGATCTTGCATCCTACTTGAATATTCCAGTTGAAGAACTAGATTATAAGGTTGCTGGAATTAATCATATGGCATGGTTTTTAGAATTAAAGCAGAATGGTGAGGATTTATATCCTAAACTATTTGAAGCCATGGAGAAAGAAGAAATTTATAGCCAAGATAAGGTCCGTTTTGAAATGATGAAACGATTGAATTATTTTGTTACAGAATCCAGTGAGCATATGTCAGAGTACACTCCATACTTTATTAAAAGAGACGAACTTATTCAACGCTTTGATATTCCTATCGACGAATATATTCGTCGAAGCGAAAACAACTTAAAGAAGTTTGAAGAAACCAAGGTTAAAGTGGAAAATGGGGAAATCATTGAGGCAGAGAAAAGCCATGAATATGGTGCACCAATCATCCATTCTATCACAACAGGTACAGACCGTGTTATTTGGGGTAATGTCGCCAATACAGGTTTGATTACAAACCTGCCAAATGATGCTTGTGTAGAAGTTCCATGTCTAGTTAATAAAGGAGGAATTCAACCTTGCTATGTTGGTGAACTACCTCCGCAATTAGCTGCGATGAACATGACAAATATCAATGTACAACAACTAACAGTTGAAGCTGTTCTAACTAAAAATATCGATTATGTTTATCAAGCAGTCATGATGGACCCACACACTGCTTCCGTCCTTTCACTTGATGAAATCTGGGATATGACAAAAGAATTAATTGATGCACATGCAGATCTATTACCAGAATTCACATCTGGAAGAAACCTGCACAAAAACAACCTAGTTGCAAACTAGGGACAGAGGGACAGGTCCCTCGTCCCACTTCATATCTGATTTATAAGAAATTATACTAGAGTACTAATAGCTCGATAGTGCAGTAACCTGTACTAATCGAGCTATTTTTGTAAATGCCGATTTCAAACAAACGTTTGTTTGAATTTTTACTATTGAAGAATAGGAAGAAAGGACTCACCAAACCTTTATATTATACATTTCTTCGCTTTGACCCTATATAAAACCTCCTCAGTTTAAGATAGCCTTTTGAAATGGTACAATGAATGAAACTAGAAATGAAAGGATGGTTATGTAATGCGATTAATGGGAAAAAAGATTATCGGTCTTGTTCACCACGACTTTGAAGATCTAGAACTATGGTACCCGGTTATGAGGCTTAGAGAAGAAGGGGCTATTGTGGACCTTGTTGGTGAAGAAGCGAATCAGAAATATATAGGTAAGTACGGTGTCCCTGCCATTTCCGAATTTGCGTATGGTGATATAAAAGCAGAAGATTACGATGCGATTTTAGTGCCGGGAGGATGGGCTCCAGATAAAATTCGTAGGTTTCCGGAAGTATTATCGATGCTACAGCAAATGAACGATGACAAAAAGCCAATCGGACAAATTTGTCATGCAGGTTGGGTACTAATCTCAGCTAAGATACTGGAAGGGAAAAAAGTGACGAGCACTCCAGGAATTAAAGATGACATGGAAAATGCAGGCGCGACTTGGTTTGACGAACCTGTCGTAACCGACGGCCATCTCGTCTCTAGCCGCCGTCCACCAGACCTACCAGACTACATGAGAGAATTTATAAAAGTCCTGGAACAAAAATAGTGGGGTTCCCTCATCCCAAGAAAAATGGTGGGACAACGGACCTGTCCCCTCGTCCCACCGCATTTTTTGAAAGCCTTGAGGGGCTTTTTTTTACGCAAAGAAATGTCAGTATAAATTATAGTAGAAAAACAATGGCTTGATTTTACAGTAATCTGTACTAATCGGGCCATTTTTGAATTCGTCGACTTTAAACAAACGCTTGTTTAACGGTTGAACTCAATGCTATCGGGAAACTTTCAATTCAATCAATCGTTTGTTTGAATTGGTTTTGTGAGGAAAAGGGACTCCTGGGTGAGACTGTTATACTGTTATATAAAAATCTTAGTATAGTAGAGGAGGCTCAGATTTCACTTTGCTATAATGTATTTAGGATGAGGACTCCAGTCAAGGTAGGATTGCCTTGATGTTAAGTATAGATGAGATTACTAATTTTAAGGAGTGAAGGAAACTATGAAAATAGTCATTGCAGAACGGGATTACAATGAAGGTGTTGCAATTGAATGGCTTATATCGACTTACTCGATCCCGATTAATAAAGTTTTCGTTACGAACACAGTAAAGGAAACAATGGCTGTGATTGAAAAAGAACTTCCTGAACTTCTGTATTTGGAATTAGATATGATACCGGCTGAGCATTGGTCACAAGTTAGACGGAGTGTGAAAAATTTTTCACCCAAAATTATTGCTGTTACAGCAGAAGCGACCTTTGAACGGGCAAAGCAGGCAATTGAATTAGGTAGTGTAGATTTACTTGTTAAACCACTCGATCCGGTAAAAATCAAGCAATGTCTAAGGATGGCATTGTCACTACATACAAGTCGAGAACCAATCCATACTTTTTCACCTAACAAGGATGAAGGCTATTCATATCAATCTATATTTTTAGATCAAGAACAAAATAATGGTGATATTTCATTAATGCTTTTACATGCCGAGAATAACAAAAAGATTTCGGATTTGCTACAATTTTTGACTTATTTTCCATTCAGGGATCATCCAACAATTCTACCCTTATCAGACATGGTTGTATGTTTGTTCAAAAATCCAACACAGCATACAAAAGAAGAAGCATCTAAAATCTTAAGGGAGTGGGAGGCTTCAAACATCGAACCTCTTGCTGCAGTCGTGATCCCGCCTAATAATGAAATGAAGTCTGTGTATGAAATGTATAAAGCGGCTAGAAGGCTGTTAGAAATGACGTTTTTTATTGGGTATCGTCAAGTCATTTTACCAAAAGAAGTTAATGAACACTGGCGTGAAATAGACCCCTTTTTAACCTCTGCTGAACAGCGGGAATGGGTAGAGATGCTAAACGGTTTTGATAAACATCGAATAAAAAGGTGGATGCATCAGGAGTTTTTACATATGGAAACGCCTTTTCCAAATCCGGAAAAATTAAGGACAAGGCTAACAAGCATCCTAGCGCAGATCAGAAGATTCATGAAAACCTATCAACTCGATCACGATGAAATGGAAGAATATTATATGAAAATATTTTCAGAGATTTTATTCAATCGTGTACTATATCGAATTGTTCAGGAAATCCTTTTGTTTTTATACGAATTACTTGATCGTGCTAAAACGGGTGAAGTGTTTTCAAAGAAAGATGTAATTGAAAGAGGCCTCCTTTATATCGAAAAGCATTATACTAATCCTGATTTAACATTAGAAGATGTTGCAGTAGCTGTCGGGAGGAGTACATCGTATTACAGCCACTTATTAATGAAAAAGCAGGGGATTTCGTTTCGTCAGTATTTAACAAATATACGTATTAATGAAGCAAAGCGCCTCCTTCATGATGGGCAGCTATCGATTAAAGAAATCGCATATCATGTTGGATTTCGAAATCCTAGTTATTTTACTCGGATATTTAAGGAAATGACCAAGATATCTCCTCGAGAATTTCGTATGCAAATAAGAGAGGATATGGAATAAACAATTCCTTTCTTTTTAAAAAAACGTAAATAATTATAATAATCGTAAATAATTATAAGTTTTTGGATATTTAAAGCCCATTTTATATAAAATTTCGAAAGAAAATATCATAATTCGAAAATGAATCACCTATTTCTATGAGGAAAAATTCGTTAAAATTTTCAGTATATTAGGATAAGGAATAATTATCTGTTAGGTCAACGAGCGCCTAGTATCTTAAGTCTAAGGGTTGTCCTTTCGTTTTTCGCTTCTTTATCTATTTGAAAATTATTAGTAGGGGGGAATCTATGATGTCATTGAAAACAGAAAATGATAAGGCTACTAAAATCGTTGTAGACAAAAAGCAATTGACGCGATTATCGGTTTTTGTACCGGCTTTTCTTGTTGTAGGTGGAGGGGCCATTCTCGGAATTGTGAACAATCAATTGTTGACGGATATTTCAATGAATGGGTTTGTAGGATCGTTACGCGGACTCGGTTGGCTTTATCAAATTATATCCATTGTTGCACTAATTCTTGTGGCAATCGTAACCTTTTCAAAGTTAGGTAACATTCGTTTAGGAGGTTCAGAGGCGAAACCTAAATATCCGTTTTCGGCATGGTTTGCAATGGCTTTGACTGGTGGAATAGCTACGGGAGTTATTACGTATGGAGTTAATGAACCAATCATATACTTTGGCAACATATATGGGGAAATGGAAAACACGGGAATCGAGCCAGGTACCTCTATGGCGGCCATTTATGCAATGGGACGTTCCCTATATAACTGGACATTCATTCCTTACGCAATGTATTCGCTGAGTGGATTAGTAGTTGCATATATGTATTTTAACCGTAAGCAATCATTGTCTGTTACAGGGACCTTAACGCCATTGTTTGGTGAAAAAATTACAAAGGGAATTTGGCCAGGGATTATTGATACATTATCTGTGTTGGCAATCGCGCTTGGCTTAGCTTCCTCGCTTGGAGCTGGTTTAGCTTTAGTAGGTTCAGGTATTGAGACGTTCTATGGTATCAAGCAAGGACCTATCGTTTGGCTCGTACTGGTTTTTGTCATAACTTTAATGTTTACGCTTTCAGCCTTGAATGGTTTAGACAAAGGGATTCGCAGAATGGCGAACATCAATACAACTGTATTCTACGTCATTTTAGTAGCACTTATCATTATTGGTCCAACCCTTTATATTTTACAAACGACTACGGCAGGTTTTTCACACTGGCTCCAAAATTTTTGGGGTTGGGGTCTTGATCCGGGAATCATTGGTGGAGAAGCACTTGTTATGTGGTGGACATTATATGATTGGGCGATTTGGATTGCCTACGCACCATTAATGGGGATATTTCTTGCAGTCATTTCATATGGAAGAACGATTCGACAGTTCATGTTAATCAATTGGATCCTACCGGCTGTATTTAGTATTGTTTGGTTCGGTGTTTTCGGTGGGACAGCCCTACATTGGCAACAAAACAATACAGTCGATCTCGTTTCAACCATTAAAGAAAGTGGAGCTGTTGCCGGTTTATGGGCCTTTTTAGCCAATCTACCTTTGGGAGCAATTATTATTCCTGTGGTGATGATCGCATTAATCCTTTCATTTGCAACAGCAGCAGATTCAATGGTTCGTTCAATTGCAACGTTATGTACTGTGAATATTCGTTTTGATGAAGAACCGGCAAAATGGAAAATGCTAGTATGGGCGATTTCAATTGCTATTATTGCTTACGTAATGGTTGCATTTGCAGGAGGGGAACAAGGGGTAGATGGTGTTAAATACCTTGCTGCGCTAGGTGGTTCTGCTGTTTTATTCATTTTTGTACTTCAAGTTTGTTCAGCAATCAAAATGTTCTTTTTCGATAAAATTGAAAAATAATCTTGATTAAGGAAATAGAAAAGTTAATGGAGGCAACAAGATGAAAAAAGTAGTATTAGGTCATGAAATTACATTAGATGTGTTCGTCTCCATAGCGCGTTTTGGTACTCAAGTTGAGTTTTCGGACGAATACAGAAGGCGGGTAGAAAAGTCCTGTCAGCTCGTAAACAAGTGGATTGATGAAGAACGGATTATGTACGGGGTCAATACGGGCTTTGGCGCTCTATCCACAAAAATTATTTCTGCCGATCAAACGAAGGTTTTGCAAAGGAATATTCTTTTGTCTCACGCTACATCAGTTGGTGAACCACTAGAAGAGGAAAGTGTCAGGGCTATTATGCTAATGGTGTTACAAAATTTAGGCCAAGGGTATTCGGGGGTCCGACTCAAGACGTTGGAAATGTACCGAGAATTTTTAAACCGTGGTGTCATCCCCTTCGCACCTCGTGAAGGTTCCGTTGGATATCTAAGTGTTGAAGCTCATATCGCCTTGGTTCTGCTAGGGGAAGGAAAGGCCTATGTAGATGGTGAGTTATTGCCATCACAAGAAGCCCTTCAAAAAGTAGGATTAGAGCCAATTGAACTTTCCGCAAAAGAAGGATTAGCGTTAATTAGTGGTACAACTAGTCCAACTGCTATTGGAGCCTTAGCTTTGTATGACATGTTACAAGCTGTTATGGCAGCAGATATCATCGGGGCAATGTCATTAGAAGTATTAAGGGGAACCACACGTGCATTTGACGATCGTCTGATGAAAGTCAGACCTCACCCACATCAAAGAAACACGGCTACAAATGTAAGAAGGATTTTAGAGGACTCGGTACTTGCAAAACAGTCGATTAATCACCGTTTACAAGATGCCTTATCTTTACGTGCCATCCCTCAGCTTCATGGGGCTGCTAAAAAAACACTCTTTGATGCTTTAAATACTTTTGAAATAGAAATGAATGCATGTAGTGACAACCCAGTATTATGGCCAGATGAGGTAGATGGTGGTGCCATTTCAGGAAGTAATTGCGATTCATCCTACGTAGGCATTGAATTGGACTCAGCTTGTATTGCAGTAACTGCATTAGCGAAAATGTCTGAACGCAGGAACTATCGGATTATCAATCAACATCTTTCAGGATTCCCCCCATTCCTTGTTCAGAATGCGGGTCTTAATTCAGGGTTAATGATTCCACAGTACTCTCAAGCAGGGCTACTAAATGATATGAAATTATTATCCACACCTGCAACAGTTGACAGTATTCCTACATGTGCGGATCAAGAGGATTATGTAGCCATGGGTTATAACTCGGCGAAAAAGGCACGAGAAATAGCAAGAAAACTGGAATATATTTTAGCGATTGAGCTTTTGGCAATATATAATGCACATCAATTTGTTGAAAGTAATTTGACTCCCGGCTCAGCTTCAACAGCAGTGCTGAAACGTATTGAACAATCCATACCAAAAATGGACGAAGATACATATCTTTACCCTTATTTAGAAATCTTGAAGGAATTTATACATTCGGGAGAGATTATTTCAGTGGTTGAAGAGAAGGTTGGTAAGCTGCTCTAACGTATAAGTAATATGAACGAAACTAAATCACTATGTTTTTATATCAAAGGAGGCCATCGAGATGGAACAAACAAAAACTCAAAAAGTAATTCGATATCGTGGAACTGAATTAAATACGAAAGGTTGGCTGCAAGAAGCTGCTCTTCGTATGTTAATGAATAATTTAGATCATGAGGTTGCAGAAAAGCCAGAGGACTTAGTTGTTTATGGTGGAATTGGAAAGGCGGCACGTAACTGGGATTGTTTTGATGCCATCGTCAAGTCGTTAAAAGAATTGGAAAATGATGAAACATTATTGGTTCAATCAGGGAAACCAGTTGCTATTTTTAAATCTCACCCAGATGCACCACGAGTACTTATAGCGAATTCCAATATTGTACCTGCCTATGCAAATTGGGAAACATTCCATCAACTTGACCAAAAAGGGCTTATGATGTATGGCCAAATGACTGCGGGAAGTTGGATTTATATTGGTTCTCAAGGAATTGTACAAGGAACATACGAAACATTCGCAGAGTTAGGGAAGCAACATTTTGGTGGCACACTTAAAAACACGATCACAGTAACTGCAGGTCTAGGAGGAATGGGCGGTGCTCAACCTCTTGCTGTGACAATGAACGGTGGAGTATGTATCGGTATTGATGTTGACGAAACTCGAATTGATCGAAGAATTGAAACCCGATATACAGATATTAAAACAGATTCATTAGATGAAGCAATTCGTATCGCTACAGAGGCGAAATTAACAGGAAAAGCACTATCAATTGGACTAATTGGAAACGCATCAGATATTCTTCCGGAGATGCTTGAAAAAGGATTTATTCCAGATATCGTTACAGATCAAACCTCTGCGCATGATCCTTTAAACGGGTATGTTCCATCACGCATGTCCCTTGAAGCAGCAGCACTATTACGAAAGAATAATCCAACCCAATATGTAAAGGAATCTAAGGCTTCAATGGCTAAGCATGTAAAGGCGATGCTTGCATTGATGGAGAAAGGCGCAGTTACATTTGATTACGGAAACAATATTCGCCAGGTTGCCAAGGACGAAGGAGTAGAAAACGCATTTGACTTCCCTGGATTTGTCCCAGCTTATATCCGACCTCAATTTTGTGAAGGAAAAGGGCCATTTAGATGGGTTGCGCTTTCGGGAAATCCAGAAGATATATATAAACTAGATGAAGTAATCTTGCGTGAGTTCAGTGACAATGACCATTTATGTAATTGGATCCGTATGGCGCAGGAAAAAATCCAGTTTCAAGGATTACCATCCAGAATATGCTGGTTAGGATATGGAGAAAGAGCGCGCTTCGGTAAAATTATTAATGAAATGGTAGCAAATGGCGAATTAAAGGCTCCAATCGTAATTGGACGTGATCATCTTGACTCAGGCTCTGTAGCATCACCAAACCGGGAAACAGAGGCAATGAAAGATGGCTCTGACGTCGTAGCGGATTGGCCAATCTTAAATGCAATGATCAATGCTGTTGGTGGGGCAACATGGGTGTCCCTTCACCATGGTGGTGGAGTTGGAATGGGATATTCGCTCCACTCAGGAATTGTAATTGTTGCGGACGGAACGAAAGAAGCAGCAGCACGTATTGAACGCGTTCTAACTACAGATCCAGGAATGGGTGTAGTACGCCATGCAGACGCTGGCTACGAGTTAGCGAAGAAAACGGCACGTGAAAGAGGAGTAAACATTCCGATGTTAGAAATGGAGAGTAAATAAGATGGGAAAACCGATTTGGATTAAAAATATTGGACAGCTGGCAACGCTTGTATCCGAAGAGGCAGGTCCCCGTTCAAAGGAAGCTATGTCTCAATTAGGAATAATTGAAGATGGGAGCCTATGGATCGAAGACGGAATGATTAAAGGGGTAGGTTCGACTCAAGAAGTGGAACAGAATTTTAAAACTAGAATAGAAGCGGCTGAAGTAATTGATGCATCTGGTTACTTGGTGACGCCCGGTTTAATTGATCCCCATACACATGTTGCTTTTGGTGGAAGCCGTGAGCGTGAATTTGAAATGCGTCTTGAAGGTGTCTCTTATATGGAGATTATGAATGCGGGTGGTGGAATTCATGCAACCACCCGTATGACCCGACAGGCCACAGAAGAGGAGATAATCACTCAAACAAAGAAGCGCTTAGATTCCTTTTTACAGCATGGTGTCACAACAGTCGAGGGAAAAAGTGGTTACGGTATGGACATTGAAACCGAGCTAAAGCAACTTCGAATCATGAAGGAACTACAAGAAACACATCCGATTGACCTTGTTCCAACTTTCATGGGAGCACATGCAGTTCCACCCGAGTACAAAGGGAGAGAGGAAGAGTTTGTTGATTATGTAATTAATGAAATGCTTCCAATTGTGGCAGAGGAGCAATTAGCGGAATTTAATGATGTCTTTTGTGAAAAGGATGTTTTCACCCCTGAGCAATCAGAACGAATTTTAGAAGCCGGGAAAAAATACGGATTGATTCCGAAAATACATGCAGATGAGATTGTATCATATGGTGGGGCGGAATTAGCAGCCAAGGTTGGTGCCATTTCAGCTGAACATTTGTTGAAGGCCTCTGAAAATGGGATAAAAGAAATGGTCAAAGCTGGAACAATTGCTTGCTTACTACCAGCAACCGCTTTGTATTTAAGAGAAAAAGCAGCAGATGGAAGAAAAATGATTGATGAAGGTGTAGCTGTTGCGATTTCTACTGATTGTAATCCAGGATCGTCCCCGACTACATCGATGCCGCTTGTGATGAACTTGGCGTGTATCTCTATGCGAATGACACCAGCAGAAGCATTGACGGCTGCAACGTATAATGCAGCATGTGCGATTAATCGTCAACATCAAATAGGTTCGCTAGAAATCGGGAAGCAAGCAGATGTGGTGTTATGGAACGTGAAGAACTATCAGGAATTACAATATTTGTTTGGTGTTAACCATGTAAAGGCCGTCTGGAAAAAAGGTGAAAAGGTGGTAGGTAACTATGAGCAAGCAGTGGCTACAACCACCTGAATGGCTTTGGAATGTGAATACAGATGACCCGATCTATGTTCACCAGTGGGTCAAACAAATTAATCATATGGAGGAAAAACCGGATCTTCTTCTATATGGTGCACCAATTTCACGTTCTTCAATTAGTGTATCAGGTGCATCCTTATACCCAACGGAATTTCGTCGGATATGGAAAGGCTTTTCCACTTACAACATTGATGAGGATATTGATTTAGTAGATTACAAGGTTGCAGATGCAGGGGATATCGTAATGCATACTACTGACATTCCCTTATCCCACCAACGAATACAAGAGGTTACGAATTACTTATTATCATCCTATCCTGATACAATCAGCTCAATGATTGGTGGTGACCATTCAATAACGGCATGCGCAGTAAGAGGGGTTAAGGAAGCTTTTCCAGATGAATCCATTGGAATCCTGCAACTTGACACCCATCTGGATGTACGTGATCCGGCTGAATTAGGACCTGCAAACGGAACTCCAATTAGACAATTGATAGATGGTTCAATCGTCCGAGGAGAAGATATCATCAATATAGGTTTGCATGGCTATTTTAATACAAGACCACTGGTTACTTACGCCAAAGAACATTCTATTCAAATGGTAACGTTGAAAGAGGCTCGCAAAGCGGGATTTGTTCAAACTGTAAAAGAAGCACTCAACAAGTTATCGGATAAAGTGGACCGGGTTTATGTAACAGTAGATATGGATGTACTAGATATATCGGTTGCCCCAGGGGTACCAGCTTCCACACCAGGAGGCTTATCAACGACTGAGTTGTTTGATTCTTTGTTAGAGATTGGTAGAAATTCTTCAGTTCGTCATATTGACTTTGTTTGTTTAGATCCAAGTAAGGACTCTACAGTATCAGAAACGGTTAAAACTGGAGTCTATGCATGGTTACAATTTGTGACAGGACTGGTTTGCCGTGATGAAAATGGTAGTGTTTAAGGTTAAAAGCTCACATAATTATATTTAAGAAAAAGTTTATCTAGTTCAATTCAGTTCATCACCTATTTGGTGATGGACTTTTTTGTTAACTTATAGAATTTCTAAGATGAACAGGTCGGTATGAATATCATTTAGACGGGCCACGTCCCACCAAAATAAAATGCGAAAGATAAAATGGTAACCTATATGGTTGTCATTTTTTTTATAGAGTTTTGACACACTAAAAAAAATCCAGTTTATTTACTGGATTCAGGGTTAGTTAATTCCGAGTTATTCTTTTCGAAGAATTTCTGAAAAGCATAATTCAAAAGAGAAAATGAGTAGAAAATTAAAAAGATGATTTTAGAATTAAACTTTTTTAGTTTATAATGACCGATTTTTTGAAAAAAAGCGTTTAAGGGAAAGGCGAAAATGAGATCCATGATTAAATTGCTTAATGCATAGAGAGAAAATTTCCCATAAGTAAAATGAAACACCCACATATTAATTGTAAAAAAGGGACCAAATATAAAGGCTAAGGCATCAAATACCATATATTTGGTACCTCCTTTAACCTTCCACCAGTTAAAAATTGGATTTAAGAGTGTTTGTATTAACAAAAGACACGAACAAAATAAAGTAACTGGCAAAAATCTTATAAACGATTTTTTTGGAAGAAAGTATATAACTATAGCCCATAAGACAATTGCATTTGCAATTCTAAAAAAATTTGCTATCAACATGACCACCCTACTATTTTTTATTAGAATGTGTTATTAAAACATTTTTAATCTGGAAAGAACAGGAAAAAATGATTAGTTTCTCCCTATCCTAGAAAAGTTTCTAGAAATTCGCCTGAAACCGAACGTGGAAACTAATAAAACTTTTATCAATTTTTATTTTAAAAACTAGGAATAACATACGGAAATTCAACGTATTTTAAAACATCTAGGAAGAAAGTATCACAGTTTCCGAAAAAAAATTAGTTGAAAGCGTTGTCATGTGATTTCGAACGTGCTATTATTTAATCAATATTTAGATAATTAACAATATTAAAAAGAAATCGATTTCTAAAAAGGATGGAGGAATTAATATGAATGTAAAAATACTAGAAACTCCTGAGAATCTTGGAAAAGAGGCTGCGGCTCAAGCAGCGGAAGTGTTAAATCGAGCTATTAAGGAAAAGGGTAGTGCTAGACTTGCGCTTTCTACCGGTGCTTCTCAGTTTGAAACCATCAATCATCTGATAAGGATGGAGGTTGATTGGAGTAAGGTTGAAATGTTCCATCTCGACGAATACGTGAATCTGCCTGAATCCCACAAAGCCAGCTTCAGAAAGTATCTGAAAGAAAGATTTGTAGATTTTGTTTCCTTAAAGAAAGCCCATTTTGTAGATGGAGAAGGCGATTATCAAGAAAAGGTCAAAGAATTATCCAAAGAAATTAGTAAAGAACCAATTGACCTAGGATTAATTGGTATTGGCGAAAATGCTCATGTTGCTTTTAATGATCCTCCAGCTGATTTTGACACAAAGGACCCCTACATAATTGTAAATTTAGATGACGATTGCAAAGCACAGCAAGTAAGAGAAGGATGGTTTGAGTCTATAGACAAAGTACCAAATCAAGCCATTTCAATGTCAGTTCATCAAATTATGAGTTGTAAAACAATCATCTCCTGTGTACCTCACAAAGTTAAAGCAAATGCAATCAAAGATGTTTTTGAAAAAGATGTCACTAACATGATTCCCGCAACCATTCTTAAAACCCACCCAGACATTACTCTATTTTTAGACGAACAATCCTCTTCCGAACTGAATAAGGAAAGCCTAAAACAATACCAATAGCCATTTTTTAGAAATCGATTTCTATTTGTAGGGAGGCAAGCCTATGGAAAGCCAGCCGATGCTAGAGAACAAGGTGGTAAAACCTAAAAAGATTAGATCAATGAATCAGAAAAAAAGACTATATGGCATCCTTTTTATTCTTCCTGCCTTCTTATTTATCTTTTCTTTTATGGTTTATCCACTTGTCTACTCGTTTTACATGAGTTTACACGATTACAATTTTGTATATGATGCAAAGCCAACGTTTATAGGACTGGAAAACTATATTGAAGCACTTAAAGACAAAAACTTTATCGTTTCATTAAAAAATACATTTGTGTTTGGAACGTCCTATTTTGTGTTCGTAATGGTTATCTCATTAACATTAGCCTTACTTATATTCCATACGAAGCGATTCAATAATTTTCTTAGTACGATCATCTTTTTACCCATTGTTGTTCCTGTTTCTTTATCAGCACTTGTATTTCTATGGATTCTCCAAGAAAACTATGGTCTGTTAAACCATGTATTAGGTGACGTCTTAAATATGCCATTTTTGACGTATGCCTGGTTGAACAATGGGGATACGGCAATGGCGAGTATTATCGGAGTGAGTCTTTGGGCAACAATCGGATTTGAAACCATTCTATTCCTAGGAGGATTGCAATCGATTCCAAGGGATATCCTTGAGGCTGCTGAGGTGGACGGAGCTAGTGGTTTTAAAAGAATCTTCTATATCATCCTCCCGAACTTAAAGGAGACTTATATTTTAACCGGAATCTGGGCAATCCTACATGGTCTGAAGGTGTTTGTAGAACCGATGGTCATGACGGATGGTGGACCAGGTAACTCAACACTAGTACTCTACCAAGAAATTTACTATACAGCCTTTACGTATTTTGATATGGGCTATGCTTCAGCGATGGCTTATATCCTTGGAACATTAGCACTCGTATTCTCGTTAATTAATTTCTATATTAACCGTACGAAAGAAAAGGCGTAATGAAGGGGGGAATATGATGAGAGTTTCAAGATTAAGTAGTGGGATTAAGTATTTTATTTTATTCGCAGCAGCTTTGTTTTTCATTACTCCGTTCATTTATACATTATTCAATTCATTTAAATCAGAAGAAGAGATCTTTCAGGTACCACAGAGCTTTTTCCCGAATAATATCATCTTTGATAACTATATCAAGATATTTACGGAAGGCTTTTCAAATTACTTTGTAAACAGTGCCATCATAACCATTGTTGGGGTTATCTTGATCACAGTCTTAAGTGCATTAGCTGGTTATGCATTTGCAAGGTTGCCGTTTAAAGGACAAGATATCTTACTTGTTGCTTTGCTAATGACCATCACTCTTCCACTGGCGATCTTTCTTATTCCGATGTACCTTATGGAAAATCGCTTAGGAATCTTAAATACAAACCTAGGACTGATCCTGCCTAACGTTGCGGTGGGGCTTCCATTTGCCATCTTTATTATGAGGGCAACCTTCTTAAGCATTCCAAAAGAAATTGAGGAATCAGCAGCAATCGATGGCTGTGGCGTCTTCCAAACATGGTGGAGAGTGATGCTGCCGATGGCCAAAAATGGATTAATTATTATCATCATCCATGGCTTTTATAACATTTGGGGTGAATACACATTAGCCAAAACATTAGCGACTGACCAGGCATCCATGCCATTAACTGTTGGTCTAACCCTTTTTAAAGGAGAGGTTTGGGCGTTTGGTACCTTGGCTGCAGTAATCGTCTTATCGATGCTACCGCCAATTATCATATTTATTATTTTCCAAAAGCAGATGGTAGAAGGTATTTCACAAGGGTCAATTAAAGGGTAGAAGGGAGGAGCTGTTGTTATTTAGGTGAGTAGGTTCTCAATGATAATAAAAAATTGCAGGGGGTAGATGTATGAAGAGATTTGCTAGATTACTAGGTTTGATTGTTATTTCCATTGTGTTATTAATCCCTATAGCGTGTTCATCGAAAGATCCAACTCAAAAGATATCAGGTGAAGGAGAGAAAGAGAGCGGAAAAGTAACATTAAAACTCGGGGCCGATGCCTGGATGGTTGAAAAACTAAAATTAGATCAGGCAGTTAAAAAGTTCAATGCGAATCATCCAGATATCCAAGTTCAAATTTCTCCATATGCAGACAGAACGGTACTATCTACTTTTGCCTTACAATGGTCGCAAGGAAAAACGGATGTTGATATCGCAATGGTTGATGGAACTGCAACGGCTGTCCAATTTCTTGCAAAGGATTTACTAATTGATTTTAATGAAACGGACTTTTTCCAAGGTCCTACTGCAAAAGAAAACTTTGTTGGTAATTCGATTAGCTTTGGTGAGATTGACGGCTTCCAGTTTGCGATTCCAATTAGCTTAGAAACATATGCAATCAATGTGAATAAGAAAATGTTTGAAGAAGCTGGTCTTTTAGATGCAGATGGCAAAGTGATTCAACCGAAAGATTGGAATGAACTCTATGAATATGCAAAGAAAATGACAAAGGTTGAAGGCGGTAAGGTTACCCAACAAGGTATGACAATTCAGTGGGGACCAAATGCACAATCCACATTAATTTCAGTTGCACAAGCTATGAGTGGAACCTTTTACGACAAGGATGGTGTGTTAACATTTGATACACCTGAAATGAGAGAAATGCTAGAGATTTGGAAAAAGGGTGCTGACGAAGGAGTCTTCTCTATCGATACATTCACAAACAAAGATGCGGGCCGTAACAACTATAAAGCGGATCAAGTTGCCATGCTTTTACAGAGTGGTTCACACGCTCCTGAGGCTGAACCAACTGTAGGTGAAGGAAATACAACGGTTATCCCAATTCCTGGTTCAGAAGTAAATGGCTCTTATGCATTTACAGCAGGAATCATTGTTCCTAGAGCTTCTAAAAATCAAGAAGCAGCTGTTCAATTTATTCAAGAGGCTTTAATGGATGGTGAAACCCAAATTGCAGCTGGTACGGAGTGGGGGAAACTTCCTGTAATTAAAGAGCATTTCGATCAAATTGATGCAGAATGGAAAGACAACTTACTTGCAATCATTGAAAAGTCTGTCACTGCTCCATTCTATAAAGAATACCCAGTTCTAATCAATGAGGTGCCAAAACTACTTCAACAATATTTAACAGGTGAGATGGATCTTGATACATTCATTGAAGAAGTTGAAGCGATGATTGATGATATTGATAAAAATGTAAAATAACAAGTTTAACAAAAGTCGAGGTACATTCCTTTAATCAGCATTTGAGGATGTACCCTTCTTTATATGATGTAACCTAACGAGGAGAACAATGATGAATGAATCTAAAAAAAATATTACGATATACGACATTGCTAAGGAAGCAAAAGTTTCTCCAGCCACTGTTTCGAGGGTCTTAAGTGATAGTGGATATGGAGTTAGACCATTACTTCGGAAACGAGTGGAAGAAGCGGCTGATTTATTGGGGTATATGCCTAATATGATTGGACGTCAGCTTAAGAAGAAAATTACTACAAATATCGGGGTAATCCTTCCTTCGATAAGCAATCCTTTTTATCCGAAACTACTGTTGGGGATTGAAGAAGTAGCGAGGCAAGCGGGTAAGCAGGTTTTGTTATGTAATTCAGGGAGAAGTGCGGATGTTGAAAAGGGTTATTTACAAACGTTATATGAAAATCAAGTGAAGGGAATCATTGTCTCATCCATTTCAGATGACTATTCCATGTTTTCTGAGATACAGGAGAGAGGTGTTTCTCTTGTAGCATTGGATCAAAAAATGGAAGACTTTGATTGTCAGCAAATTCTATTTGACTATGAAAGAGCAGGTTTTATGGCTGCAGAGCATTTATTAAAAAAAGGCCATCGAAAAATAGGGTTTATCTCTGCTCCTCTTGATCGATTTAGTCGAAAAAGTGTTTTTGATGGATTTTGCAGCGCGATGCTTCAATATCAAATTGACTTACCTGAAGAATACATCCTTATTTCAACAAATGAATATGAATCGATTGAGAATAGTTACGAATTCGAAAATGGGAGAAACTTGACTGAAAAACTGATGAACTTACAGAATCCACCAACTGCCATTTTTGCTTGTAATGACATGACTGCACTAGGTGTTTACAAACAGCTGAATGAGATGGGCTTAAAAATACCAGATGATGTGAGTGTCATGGGCCTTGATGATATAGAAGTTTCTTCAATGATTTCACCAGGCCTCACAACCATTCATCAACCAAACTATGAAATGGGAAAAATCGCTTGTAAAATCCTACTGGAAGTACTGGATGGAGAATTTAATGAAGTTGATATTTTGCTCCAACCGAAGCTTATTGAAAGAGGTTCCATAAAGGAAATTGATGTTGGGAGGAAGTTACATGGTACAAAAATGGGTTGGAAAGCATTGGGTTACCGGTGAGACGATTGAAGTTCAAGTCAAGGATGGGAGAATTTCTTCGATCACGAAAGCAACGGAAAAGGCTGAAAATTGGATTGCGCCAGGGCTGATTGATATTCAAGTAAATGGCATTGGTGGCTTTGACATCAATAGTCATGATTCTACGGTAGAGACCATTCAAAATGTTGTAAGGGTGTTACAAGAAGGTGGAGTAACGAAGTTTTGTCCAACGGTTGTAACAGGTACGAAAGAACGAATCCTGCATTGTGTGAAAACAATCGCAAAGGCTTGTGAGGTAGATCCCGTTGTCAATCATGCGGTTATCGGCATTCATGTTGAAGGACCATTTATTTCAACGGAGGATGGTCCTCGTGGAGCACATAACCGAGATTGGGTTCGAGATCCGGATTGGGATGAATTTTTAGAATGGCAAGAGGCCGCAGCGGGGCGTATTCGCAAAGTTACGCTGGCGCCTGAAAAGCCAGGAGCAATACCATTTATTGAAAATCTAGCAAAAGTAGGGGTAGTTGCAGCAATTGGACATTCAAATAGTACGGAAGAGGATATACAGAAAGCGGTAAATGCAGGGGCTACCATGAGTACTCATCTAGGCAATGGAGCACATCCTTATATTAAGCGTCATCCAAATTATATTTGGGCTCAACTTGCAGAGGATCGACTCTGGGCAGGACTGATTCCAGATGGACATCATTTGCCATACTCGACGTTGAAGGTCATGGTTCGTGCTAAAGGCAAGAAGGCCATTTTAACAAGTGATGCTGTGAATTTAGCCGGCATGCCACCTGGGCGATATCATACACATATTAATGATGATGTGGTCCTTGAAGAAGATGGATTCCTACATTTAGCAAGTACACCAGATATCCTTGCAGGATCTGCCACTCCACTACATGTCGGAATTGAAAAGGTGTTAAAAAATGAGATATTTTCACTTGAAGAAGTCATCAATATGGCTTCACTACACCCCGCAGAACTTTTTGGCTTAACAGATGACGGAGTCGGAACCCTAGAAGTAGGCTCACCAGCAGACTTTATCCTATTCAATTGGGGTAAAGATAAAGATTTTTCGATTCAACAAACAATCTCAATGGGATCGACGGGGGCGGTTTAGCTCACAGTGACGCCCCGAAGTTTGTCGAATGGGACACAGGGACAGGTCCCTTGTCCCACACGGGATCCGATTTACACAAGGTCCCTATTAAACTGGGAGGTTTTCATAAAATGCTGAAGGTAGGACAAATTGGTGGGGGAATCATGGGGCAGCAGCACATGGCGATTTATCAGCAATACCATCGAAGCCAAATCAAAGCGTTAGCAACCCCGAACCCCACTCGTGGCAAAGAGATAAGTGATCAATTTGGTGTTACGTATTATGAAAATCATCAAGAAATGCTAGAAAAAGAGGACATCGATGCAGTAAGTATTGCTACTCCTGACTTCGCGCATTTTTCTATTGTGATGGATGCATTGGCAGCTGGAAAGCATGTGCTTGTAGAAAAACCCTTAACGATAAGTGTTGAAGAAAGTAGGGAAATCGTTGCATTCGCCCAACAAAAGAACCTAACAGTGATGACATTATTCAGTAATCGATGGTTATCTTCATATGCTCAGGCAAAACAGCTACTGCAAAAGAAAAACCTGTCTCCAATTATGGGCTATGCCCGAAAGAATGATAGAATCGCAGTCCCAACAGAAATGATCACATGGTCGAATAAAACATCGCCGGCTTATTTTTTGTCCTCACATGATATTGATTTAATGAACTGGTTATTTGACTCAAAAGTAGTCGAAGTCTATGCGACAGCTGTTCATAAAGTACTTAAAGGGAAAGGAATAGATACCCCTGATGCAGTCCAGATTCAGGCAAAGTATGAAAACGGGGCGATTGCAACCTTTGAATCCTGCTGGATCTATCCGAATACATATCCTACAATTGTTGATTCATTTGTCGAAGTGGTCACAGAAGAAGAGGTTATTTACCTCGATCGAAAAATCGAGAATATCGAGTATGGTGGCCCTGATGGGTTTGCTACTCCAAGAAACCAACTAAACTTTGAAATCGGGGGTAAACGAATAGGCGCCGTCCCTTTAGCAATCGAACATTTTGTTGATTGCGTACTCGATGATCAACCTACCCTGATTAGCTTGGAAAGCTCTCATCATGTCACCGCAATCCTTAGTGCTGCCCATAAGTCGATTGAATCGGGTAAACCAGAAAGAGTAGTTGATTAAGTGACATAGCTCCTGTGGGTCAGAGGTTATTTTCTTGGCCCACTCGGGTTGCTTATCCTTCCTGTTTTAGCATCTGCATTTCCATACTATTACATAGAGGTGCCGGAAAATGAAAAAATTTAAAGTCGTCCTCACGGATTACGAATACGACACACTCGAACCTGAAATGAGAGTGTTAGACCAACTAAATGCAGAAATCATAACAGCGCAATGCAAAACCGAGGAAGACGTCATACATATCGCGAAAGATGCAGATGGCATCATCCACCAATATGCACCTTTTACCAAGCGTGTCATTGATCAATTAGAAAATTGTAAAGTGATTGCGAGATATGGAATAGGGTTTGATACAGTTGATATCGATGCAGCAACTGAAAAAGGGATATTCGTCACCAATGTAACGGATTACTGTCTTGATGAAGTGGCGGACCATGCCGTTGCTATGTTACTAACATTGGCAAGAAAAATAGTAACTTTAAATAACTCTGTAAAAAGTGGCGAATGGGATTATAAAGTAAGTAAACCGATTTTTAGGTTGAAAAATAGAGTCCTAGGTCTTGTTGGCTTTGGGAATATCCCAAGAAATGTTGCAAAAAAGGCTCAAGCCTTTGGATTAAAAGTGATTACGTATGACCCATTTGTTCCAAAAGAAGTTGCTGAACAACTGGATGTTAAGTTAGTAGATTTGGATGAACTGTGCAAGCAATCTGATTTTATCTCGATTCATACTCCGCTAAACAAACATACAAGGGGAATGATGGGTTATGAAGAGTTTAACCTCATGAAAAAAGAGGCATGTATTATTAACACAGCACGTGGACCAATCATTGATGAACTGGCACTCATTGGGGCTTTAGAACAGAAAAAAATTGCAGCGGCTGCATTAGACGTTCTGGAAAAAGAACCAATCAATAGCGAACATCCACTACTTAGGATGGAGAATGTCCTTTTAACCCCGCACGTCGCTTTCTATTCAGAGGAGTCGGAACTGGATTTAAAACAAAAAACCGCACAAAATGTAGTGGATGTCCTAAAAGGGCACCTACCAAAATACTTGGTTAATAGAAGTGTTCAAGAAAAGTTCTCCTTAAAACGATAGGGTCATTCCTAAAGAGTTCTTCTGACCCTATACAAAAATAGGGAAAGGACTGCACTTTACGTTTTGAACTGTTTTTAAATAGATTTTCTTTTTGTAAAGAGCATCTTCAACTACGAAGGTGCTCTTTTTACTTGTGTAATGGAGTATTAACTAAAGTATTGGAAAAATGGTAGCAATCAACCTCACGCTTACTCTATTTACATAGTAGATTAAAAACCCTGCCCATTTCTAAAGCCAATCATGCTTGTTAGAGGATATAGTAGATATTTGTCGAAATATATATTCAGGAAAACGAAATGTAAGCGATTTTTTAATGAATGTGTAGTAGGGGGATTTTATGAAATTTATCAGCTTACGAACAAAGCTTATTGTGGCATTTATTACCTTTATCTTAATCCCTATTTTGGCAGCAAGTATAATAGGATATAAAGAAGTTGAAAATGTACTTCGCAATCAAATTGAATCAACAACCTCGGACCGGTTACATCAGGTGAATATGAATATTGAGCGGAAATTAAAAGCAATGATGTATGCCTCGAATTCAATTGTGTTGGAGGATAATATCCGTGAACTATTAAGGCGACCATACACGACCGAACGAGAGCAGCTTGATATTAGTAAACTAATTAATGATAAATACCTCGAAATCTCCACAACTCTTATATCAGATAATGTCTATTTAACCTTAATCGATAATTATGGGAATATGTATACA
Source organism: Fredinandcohnia aciditolerans (assembly GCA_003640645.1). Lineage (GTDB taxonomy): Bacteria > Bacillota > Bacilli > Bacillales > Bacillaceae_L > Ferdinandcohnia > Ferdinandcohnia aciditolerans. The sequence continues at coordinate 148,825 of QGHH01000002.1, forward strand.
AATTGGGGAAGTTCGGAATCGTCGTATGAGAGAATCCTTCATTCGGACTGGTATAACCAGACGGTCGATCAAAACGGCTTCATGGTGTGGTCATTGAACCAAGAAAATTACATTCATCCCCAAAAAGAGGGGTTTATAACTGTATCAAGGGTAATAAAAAGTCAAAGTTTAACCGAGAATTTAGGAGTTTTAATTATAAGTGAGCCTGTTGAAAACTATATTAATATCTTAAAAGTTCGAACGAATATTCCTGACAGTTACGGTTTTATGGTGGATGAACAAGGAAGTATGATAGGTGATCAAAGCAAGAATATTAACCAAATCTATCAATATATTAAGCCAACACTTACAAGGGGAATTGATACATTTAATTGGGAGGTCGACGGTAAGAAGGCGATTGTTAGTACCTATCATATCCCACTTACGGGGTGGAGAGTTTTGCAAATTGTATCCCATGATGGAATATTTACGGATGTCAGCAAAATTCAAAATATCGTCTTTATTATATTGTTGGTAAGTATGGCTATATTTATCGGGATTATTATTCTTTTTTCAACCATGCTGACACGTCCTTTAATCAAACTTCGTGAGACAATGAAGCGAGTCGAGGAAGGTGATTTAGATGTTACATTTACAAGTAAAAACAATGATGAGATCGGGCTCCTAGGTAAGAGTTTTAATACAATGATTTCGCAGACACGAGATAATGTAAAACAGCGGGTTTTGCTTGAAAGGAATCGTGAAAAAGCTAAATTAGAAGCACTCCAGGCACAAATCAATCCCCATTTTCTCTATAATACATTGAATACCATAAGGTGGATGTCAGTTATGGCTGGAACAAAAAATATAACTAAAATGTTGATGTCATTAGGACAACTACTAGATATGAGTATTCATAGAGGACAAGAAGAAATTACATTAAAAGAAGAGCTCGAGAATGTTGAAGCCTTCCTGACGATACAAAAATATCGTTTTGGTGATTCAATTAAGGTGATTGAAGAAATTAATCCTGATACTGTAGATTGTATTGTTCCTAAATTGTCCCTTCAGCCTTTAGTAGAGAATGTATACAATCACGGATTGTTTTTACATGGGGGGACAATGGAAATTCGGACTCAATCAACGAATGATATCTTAGAAATTCATGTTATAGATAATGGAAAAAATATGGATCAAGAGAAGGCTAGTCAATTAATGAATGACATACAAAAAGAAGAACATGAAGGACTCTCTGGTATAGGTCTTAAAAATGTTCATCAGCGGATTCAAATGATGTTCGGTGAACAATATGGGATTAAGATATGGCGTGATAATATAGAAGAAAAAACATATGTGACATTATCATTACCTGTTAAACGATTCTAAACTATTAATAGAAACGCCAACAATCATCCAATGGTAAATTAGCAATGCTGTAGGGGGGATTTTTAGTGAAAACTCGAATTGTCATAATTGATGATGAGGTATTTGTCCGAAAAGGGATTATTTCAAGTATTTCATGGGACCAGTACGATATCGAACTAATTGGTGAATCCTCAGATGGTATTACCGGTCTGGAATTAATCCGAAAGCAAATCCCAGATATCGTCATTACAGATATCCGCATGCCGAATATGGACGGGTTAGAGATGATTCGTATTATTCGACAAGAATTTCCGCATATAAAAATACTAATATTAAGTGTTCTAGATGACTTTAGTACTATTAGAGAAGCATTACGTTTAGGTGTCAATGACTACATCAATAAACTTACAGAGCCTGAGGAGTTATTGCGTGTGGTCTTGAATTTAAAAAATACAATAGATCAAAGTGACACTTCATCTTCGAATAATCAAAATCAAGTTGCGAAAAATGGGCAGAGCCATAAACTAGAAGATTGGTTAATGGGCGCATCAATGGTTGATGATGAATCGGTTCTTAGGGAAAGTAATCTGTACCAGGTAGGTATCCTAAGTGGAAATCAAATGAATTACTCGGAAATCCAATCAATCCTGAAACAGTCAAAAGGAGTAACTTTTTCACTAGTTGAAGAGCTAGAATTGGATCATTTCCTATTCTTTATAAGTGGAATAGATGCGGAATATCTTGAAAATGCAGTATTGCTATTACATAAGAATTTTAATAAGTCCTCTATTGGTTTAAGTAAAATATTTGGAGACGTCAGCAATCGGAAAGAAGCCTTAGAACAAGCTATTCAAGCAAACGAATACAGATTCCATAGAGGAGATGGACATGTCATTCTCTATCAGGAAGTACACCCCTCAAAAAGAGAATACTCTACATTCTTTGAGTCTCAATCGCTTAAAGATTATCAAGTTTATATTGAGGGAGATTCAACCGATAAAGCTGACGATGCTTTTAACAAGTTATTCCCTATTGCAATTGATGAATCTATCCCCCCACAATCTGTACGGGACAGTGTGTACCAGTGGTTATCAACAAATATTATGTTGTTAAGAGACTGGGGGGGAAATCTTGAGGGAATGCTCCAAGGTCAATCTCCATTTGAGCAAATTCAACAATTCAAAACGTACTTTGAACTTCGTGAATGGTGTTACCGCCTTCATCTTGTGATTCAAGAAATGCTTCAAGCAATAAAATCTTCAAAGAGTAGATTTGAAATACAAAAAGCAATTGAATATCTAAAAATTCATTATATGGATCCATTGCGAGTTCAAGATATCGCTAGTTTGGTTAACCTAAGTGAAAATTACTTTAGTAATTTATTTACGAAAGAAACTGGGAAAACCTTTACCCATTATTTGCAGGAGACTCGGGTCGAAAAATCAAAGGAACTATTAAGAAATCGACAAGCAGACTGGGTAGAAGTAGGAGCTCAAGTAGGATTTGAGGATCCAAAGTATTTTTCAAAAATCTTTAAAAGATACGTGGGTTTAACTCCGGTACAATTTCAAAATGGAAAAAACTAGTCTAAGTTAAAGTATCAAGTTATTCACTTGATACTATTTTTATGACTTTTCTGTGAATTGGAGTGCGATATCAAAGAATTGTAGGTAAGGGCTTTCATGTTCATGGAATAGTCCCTCATCTTCAAACATATGTCGGTACCTATCTCTTTATCGTTCACTTACAATCAAAGATATATAAAAGGTCTAGGAAAGGTGGAGGTAGGTTGATTCGTACGCATAGAGAGGCTTTAACTGGATGGTTATTTATACTTCCTTGTTTAATAGGATTTGGCCTCTTAACGTTAATTCCCATTCTGTTTTCATTAGTTCTTAGTTTTACAGATTGGAATTTTCTTGAAGGCCTTAAGGGGATTCGCTTTATTGGTTTCGAAAATTTTATCAAGATGTGGTCCGATGAATGGTTTACTAAGAGTTTGGTAAATAATATCGTTTTTACCATTGTCGTAGTTCCTTGTACGATGATTTTATCATTAATAACAGCAGTTATTCTAAACGATAAAGTCTTTTTAAAGTCAACAATTCGGTTAATGATCTTCATGCCTTATATTTCTAGTATTGTTGCAGTATCCGTCGTATGGGCCATTCTATATAGTCCATCATACGGTCCTATTAATTCATTTCTTGCAAGCCTAGGAATATCGGATTTACCAGGGTGGTTGTCCAGTACAACTTGGGCTCTTCCGGCGATTATCATTATGACAATATGGATGAATGTTGGATATAACATGATTATCTATTTAGCAGGGTTGCAAGGAATTCCAAAGGAACTGTATGAAGCAGCAAGAATAGATGGTGCTGGCCCGATTACAAGTTTCTTTAAAATCACAGTACCATTATTATCTTCAACTTCGTTTTTTGTTCTCGTTACATGTATTATTCAGTCATTCCAGGTATTTGCTGCCATCTTTATCATGACACAAGGTGGACCTGGAAACGCCACAAGCGTAATTACTTTTTATATTTATCAAACAGGGTTTAGTTTTTATGACATGGGTTACGCATCAGCAATGGCTTGGGTATTATTTTTAATCGTCTTTCTTGTAACCGTTTTCCAATGGCGTGGACAGAAGAAATGGGTAAATTACTAATGAAAGGAGTGGTGTGATGGATGCGCAAGTTGTAACCACAAAGAATAGTGTTGATGTAAAAACGCAGAACGTGTCATGGCTGAGGAAAAATTGGAAGAAGCTTATTCTTACATCACTATTATTGTTGTTTGCGCTCAGTATGGTCCTTCCTTTTATTTGGATGTTATCAACCTCATTTAAAAAACCAATTGACGTATTTACTTTTCCGATTGAGTGGATTCCTACTACGTTTGAATGGGGTAATTATAAAGAGGTTTGGTTTGGAACGAAGCCATTTTGGGTGTACTATTTGAACTCGATTAAAGTGACAGGCATTACTGTAATTGGAATTGTGATATTCAGTTCTGCTGCTGCGTATGGATTTTCAAGAATTCAATTTAAGGGAAGAGACGCTATCTTTCTCTTGTATCTAGCAACGCTAATGATTCCGGAACAAGTAACCCTCATTCCAAGATTTGTTTTATTTAATTACATGGGGATTTATAATTCACATTGGGCTCTTATTTTGCCTGGTATTTTCACCGCATTGGGCACATTTTTACTAAGGCAGTTTTATTTGTCTATACCAAAGGATTTCTCAGAGGCTGCGCAAATGGAAGGGGCAAATCATTTTCAAATTTGGACAAAAATCATTATTCCTCTTTCAAAGCCAGCGCTTGTTTCGCTCATTATTTTAAGCTTTACTCTGAATTGGAATGAATTTGTCAATCCGCTCATTTTTATCACAAGTGAAGAATTATTTACGGTACCTTTAGGACTTTCTAATTTTATAGATGAATCTGGTACGGATTATACTTTAATGATGGCGGCGGCCGTTAGTGCAATTCTTCCAGTCCTTATTTTATTCTTAGCGTGTCAGAAGTGGTTTATTGAAGGTGTAGCAGCAAGTGGTATAAAGGGATAAAACAAAACGATATAAGGGGTGTATTAATTGAAAAAGTTTCTAACTTTAATTGCTTTTTTACTGTTAGTTTCTAGTTTTGTTGTGGGTTGCGCAAGCTCATCAAGCAATGGAGAAAATGAAAAATCGGACAATGATGTCGTTCATTTGAAGTTTTGGGGAGCTGTTCCAGCTGAAAGTGGACCACAAGAAGCAGTAGATAACTGGAACGCAGCGAATCCTGATATTCAAGTTGAATATGTAAGGTATGTTAACGATGAAGCGGGTAATACCAAATTAGAAACCTCCCTACTAGCAGGTGGAGAAGTCGACGTGTTTGTTAATTATCGTATTGATAAGCTTGATAAACGTATTAAAGCAGGCATGGCAGAACCACTTGATCAATTTATTGAGAAAGATAGCTTTAATATTGAAGAAAACTTTGGTGAAAATTCAATTGTTAAAATTGATGGGAAAACACACTATATACCAGCCATTATCTTAAACGACTTTGTCACGATCAACAAAGGATTTTTAGATGAAGCAAATCTCGAAGTTCCAACTGATTGGACATGGGATGAATATGTTGAATATGCGACTACCCTATCCCAAGGAGAGGGTCCAAACAAGCGTTGGGGTTCATTTGTTGGAAATCTTGAACCAAAAATCTATGAATGGATGGATAAGGCAGTTAAAACAGAGCTTGGTTCAAATGCATTTTTCAAGGAAGACGGAACAAGTAATGTAGACCATCCAGTCTTCAAGAAGTATTTAGATACAATGGTTAACATGGAACGTGAATTGAAGGTACAGCCACCATTCTCAGAAGCGAAAGCAACCAAAATGCAAGGTACTGACCTATTTTTAACAGGAAAAGCAGCAATGAACTGGAGTGGAACTGCAGCTATTCGAAGTATTAAGAACCTAGAAGATTACCCGCACGACTTTGTGACTGCATTTGCTCCACCACCTAAGATGACTGAAGATAGCAAATATCTTGGTGGAGGAACAGGTTATTTAGACTTCGTTGCAATTAACTCACGATCAAAAAATAAAGAAGCAGCCTGGAAATTCGTTAAATGGTATGTGACAGAAGGAAATGAACCGCTTATTTCTGGTGGACGTGTACCTGCATGGAAAAAGGCAGATCCAAATAAAGTAGCTGAATTAGTATTAGGTGAAAATCCAGAAAAATTATTTGATGTTGATTCTTTCAAACGTGTTGTACTAAATCAAGATATTGACATTGTTGTAGATACAAAGTTCGATAACTTGGCAGAAATTCAAAAAATCGTTGAAGAGCAAGGTGAGAAGGTCCTAATTGGTGAACAAACGTCGGATGAAGCAATAACAGAAATGAAAAAAGCGATCGATAGCGCATTAGAATAGGAGTTGCTAACAGATGACTTTTGAAAAAAACTATGATGTTGCAGTAATAGGCGGCGGTCCTGCGGGGGTTGCCGCAGCGATTGCTGCAGGTAGAATGGGTGTAAAAACAGTATTAATTGAACCAAATCCATTTTTAGGTGGAGCTGGAACTGCTAGTATGGTAGGACCTTGGATGACAAACTATCACCAGGATACACAGGTCATTAGAGGTGTGTTCCAAGATATTGTGGATGAACTGGTTAAGCATGAAGGTTCAACGGGGACTCTTAAATGTCCTTACGATGAGCCTGGTAATACGCAAGGTACAGGTGGTCATATTACACCTTTTGATGGTGAAATCCTAAAATATGTTTTGAATAAAATGGTCATTGAAGCAGGAGTAGACCTTTTATTAAACACATATGTTGACACTGTTACAAGTAATAATGGGAAGATTGAATCCGTTAGTATTAAGACAAAATCTTCTCGCAGTACACTTGAAGCAAAGGTTTTTATTGATTGTACAGGTGATGGGGATATTGCCGTCCAGGCGGGTGCTGAATTTGAATTTGGACGGAAGCAAGATGGGTTAAGCCAGCCTGTAACGACCATGTTTCGAATGAGTTATGTGGATATTGATCGTTTTATCGAGTATACAGATAAGAATCGAAATGAGTTTGTTTGGTTAACATACCCAGTTCTTCCTGACAATCTACCAGACTATTTTGCTGATAAAATGGTAGCTGTAACTGGCTTTAATGATCTAGTTGCGAAAGGTCAGCAAAGTGGGGAGCTGAATTTGGGAAGAGAAAGAATCACCATCTTTTCTGATTTTAAAAAGGGTGATGTACTTTTCAATGCAACGAGATTGAATAAAGTAAATGCGCTAAACAACAATGAACTCATTCAAGCAAGTTTAGATTTAAAAGAACAAGTGATGTCCTTAACTAAATTTGCCCGAAAGTATTTACCAGGGTTTGAAAAGGCCGTTTTATCTGGAGCGTCCTCACATGTTGGTGTTAGAGAGACAAGAAGAATTATTGGCGATTACGTCCTAACTCAAGAAGATGTGTTACGAGGGAGAAAATTTGACGATGGCATTGCAAAGGGGTGCTTCCCTGTAGACATTCATAGCCCGACGGATAAAAAGAATGTCTGGGTTGAATTGGATGACGCATATGATATTCCCTACCGTTGTCTACTTCCGGTTGGTTTAGAAAACACTTTGATTGCAGGTCGTTGTATTTCGGCAACGCATGAAGCACTTGCTTCTGCTAGGGTTCAATCGCATTCCATGGCACAAGGGCAAGCAGCCGGTGTGGCAGCAGCATTATCTGCCCAGCAAGGAGTAACAACCCGCGAAGTATCAGTTCGTGAACTTCAAAGTTATTTACGGCAACAAGATGCAATTGTTGCTGGCGATCTTGAAGTAAGTAGATGATTAGGGAGGTCTGCATAGAAGCAGACCTTTCTTTTTAATAAGGAGGTTTCCGGATGATAAATAACGTGGGATTATTAGGTAGAATCAATGTCCTTTTTGAATGGATTATGAATCTCGTGTATGTCAATATTTTATGGATTGTCTTTACCATTTTAGGCTTAGGGATTTTTGGAATTATGCCTGCCACTGCAGCCATGTTCCATGTAACAAGAAAATGGGTCATGGGAGAACGTGATTTTCAAATCTTTCCGTTATTTTGGGAGAAATATAAATGTGAATTTGTGCAAATTCAAGCCTTAGGGCTCATTTTTGGAACGGTAGGATTCCTTCTTTTATTTAATTATCATTTCTTTTCGGAACAAAATATTATTTTTGGTAAATTTTCGATGTTAGGCTTAATGCTACTCTATTCAGTCTCTATCCTGTTTTTATTTCCAATATATGTTCATTTTGACATGAAGCTTCTATCATATATAAAAAGTACGTTCATCATTGGGATTTCTCATATTTTGCAAGGCCTTGTGATAGTTAGTGGTTGCGCTTTTATATTTATCGTATGCTCTTTCTTCTCAGCCACCTTTTTCTTTCTATTTGGCAGCCTCTCAGCACTATGGACCACCTACATCGCATACAACTGGGGGTTCCTGCGGGACAGGGGGATAGGTCCTTCGTCCCATATCACAGGTTAATTAAAATAATTTAGTAGAATACGAATGGCCCGATTGTACAGAAACCTGTACTAATCGGGCTTTTTTGATTTTTATTGATTTCAAACTAACGCTTGTTTAATTATCCAGTACAGTACACCATAATACAATCAATCTAGTTTGTTTGAAATGAATTTGTGACTGAAGTGGTGTGTGTGTCGAACTGTTATACTGACAATTTAGTAAACTAGTATAGGTGGGGGTGGGCAGTTCCGCTGGTCCAGTTGGGACGAGCTATACTCGTGACCTTGAAAAACATGGTTCCTATTCCTGATAGAGGGGAATCGGCTCTTTGCTATTAATAAAATTAGATGTTGTGTAAGCATGAAGGCCATTTTGAAAGGAAAAACCAATCGAAAAGTACTTCATAAGGTCGATGAAGACCACTTTGGAAGGAAAAACCAATCGAAAAGTACTTCATAAGGTCGATGAAGACCATTTTGAAAGAAAAAACCATTCGAAAAGTACTTCATAAGGTCGATGAAGACCACTTTGGAAGGAAAAACCAATCGAAAAGTACTTCATAAGGTCGATGAAGACCATTTTGAAAGAAAAAACCATTCGAAAAGTACTTCATAAGGTCGATGAAGACCACTTTGGAAGGAAAAACCAATCGAAAAGTACTTCATAAGGTCGATGAAGACCACTTTGAAGATTAAGTCCATATAATTGTGTAAAAAGAAAAAGAGTCAAATCAATTCCATTTGGCCACAATGTTATCAGCGACGAAAACATTAGGAGGAATTAATTTTGACTCAACTTCAGTTTACCCTAAATTTGGACAATTTAAAAGATGCTGTTATGAACTCTAATATCGAAGCGGTTACTAAAGCTTCCATAGTTTTAGTACTTAATGAATTAATGGAAAAAGAACGTGATGAACACTTACAAGCAAAAGCTTATGAACGAACAGTTACCCGTCGAGATTACCGAAATGGTTATTATGAACGTGATTTACTATTGTCTAACGGACGAATTACTTTGCGTGTTCCTCGTACACGTGAAGGTGATTTTTCTCCATCTATATTTGAAAAGTATGAACGAAGCGACCAAGCTTTTGTTCTCTCTATGTTAGAAATGGTTATTAATGGGGTATCTACTGGAAATGTTACGAAGGTTGTAAAGCAGCTCTGTGGAGAAAATGTATCGAAATCCTTTGTGTCATCACTTACAAAGAAACTTGAACCAATCGTTAATCAATGGGCAAATCGACCATTAAATGTCATGTACTATCCGTATATTTTTGCAGATGCCATGTACATAAAGGTTCGTGAACATCACCGTGTTGTTTCAAAAGCAGTTTATATTGCTACTGCTATTAATGAAAAAGATCAAAGAGAAGTTATTGGTCTAAAAGTAGATCATGTAGAAAGTTTTGATGCTTGGCAAAGCTTTTTCAAGGATTTAAAGTCACGCGGGTTACAATCACCTAAGCTAGTTATATCAGATGCTCATGAAGGGTTAAAAAAGGCTATACAGCGTGAATTTATTGGAACCTCATGGCAAAGATGTACTGTACATTTCAAGCGTAATATAATAGGTGATCTTCCAAAAAAAGATATGGCACAGGTAATCTTTGATTTAAAAAGAATATTCAGTGCTGTGACTAGAGAAGATGCTTGCGTGTTTAAAGAAGATTTTCTAAAGAACTATCGGGATAATTCTAAACTAAAAAAAGCAATACAAATCTTAGAAGAAGGCTTCGAAGATGCCATCCAATACCTAAATGAACCATCTTCATACCACCCTTATATACACAGTACAAATTCATTGGAGCGGTTGAACCAGGAAGTCCGGCGAAGAGAAAGAGTAATAAGAATTTTCCCTCACACTCAATCTGCCTTTCGCTTAATTGGAGCCATATTAATGGATTATCAAGAAAAGCAAGTTATGAAAAAGCTGCCAATCAAAAAAAGATAGTACGCGAAGCGAGCGAAATTTGTATGGGTAGGAAGGGGGTACCCCCTTCCTACCCATACAAATCAATACCTTAACACAAGTAAATCTAATAACCTGATAATTATTGTTAGCCATAGAATTAATTTTACACAAAATTATGGACTTGACTACTTTGAAAGAAAAAACCAATCGAAAAGTACTTCATAAGGTCGATGAAGACCATTTTGAAAGGAAAAACCATTCGAAAAGTTCTTCATAAGGGTAATGAAGACCATTTTGAAAGAAAAAACCATTCGAAAAGTACTTCATAAGGTCGATGAAGACCATTTTGAAAGGAAAAACCAATCGAAAAGTACTTCATAGGTCGATGAAGACCATTTTGAAAGGAAAAACCAATCGAAAAGTTCTTCATAAGGGTAATGAAGACCATTTCTAAAGAAAAAACCATTCGAAAAGTACTTCATAAAGGTAATGAAGTCCACTTTCCAACCTTTATTCATTTAAAGTATCCTTCATAAAACAATTAAGCCCAAGCGCCACCCCCACGTCACCACGCCCTGGGACAAGGGACCTGTCCCCTTGCCAGCTCGAGGGATACGCTTGATCCAGCGTCGAAGTCCACGACCCACCCACCTCCATAATCCAATCAGCCCCAATTCCGTAAAATTTTTCCCGTAAAAGTTGAAACTTTCTGATATAATTTGTAGTATATTGGTGAAATATGGGGGTTACTCCTCGTTAGAAGCAGGAAATACGTAATTTTAAATTTAACAAATTGGTGGGTAAAAAATGGTTTTTGATGGGATTCTCATTGCGATTATTGTGGGTTTTTTTCGAAAAGGTAGTTTACGAGGATTGGCTGATTTACAGTTGAAATTCGGATGGATTTTTCCGATTCTTGTTTTTCTGCAGTTTTTTGTTTATTTTCTACAGAATAAGTATGAAATGCTGGGGTCTCTTAGTGGCTATATTTATATGGTTGTCTATGTGATTGGGATGGCGTTTCTTTGGGTGAACCGACATAATTCTGGTTTTACTCTTATTTTAATCGGGACATTCCTAAACTTTCTTGTCATGGCTTTGAACGGAGGTAGAATGCCAGTATTAGAGTCTGCTGCAACGCTACTAGATCCGCATTACTTAGACACATTAAAAAATGAGCTTTATGCGAAACATACACTACTCACAGAGAGTAGTAGATTAGGGTTTTTAGGTGATATAATACCTCTAACAGACCCGTATCCGCGTTCTCAAGTCATTAGTATTGGAGATGTTGTGATGAACATTGGCGTCTTCCAATTTATCCAATATTTAATGGTACATAAAAATAAACACACATCATTAGAAGATGAAACCCCTTCATTGAAGGAGGTGAAATCATGAAAACAAAAGTAACTCGTATTTTACTAAATGCAGTTATCCTTGGATCTGTTGTACTTGCTTTTACTTCTGGTTGGAAACTAGTATAAATGATTAACCTAGGAGGAGGATGTTGAATATCCAATGAGTCCTCCTCTACCTTTTAACCCGAGGGATGATAAAACATGAAATTAAACTTTAAACCCATACATGTATACACGAGCATTACCATTATAGTAGGAGTATTTTCATTCCTCTATTTTTATGATTATAATATCACCTTATCAGATTGGGTGATCATATTTGTATTAATCGGTTCTATTACTCTTTTAAACTATCATGTTATCCATATCCCGCCAAAGGATAATTCACTTTCTCTAGATTCTTCTATTTATCTCGCTAGTTTGTTTATGTATGGACTAGACGTTACCCTTTTTGTACTGGCATTGTCCAGTCTTATCTATGTTTTTGTCCAACGGAAAATAGCTTGGTGGAAGCATTTATTTAATTTCTCGATGTACAGCATTATGATTATCGCCTCCTATTTTTCACTTGTTTTTGCTGGAGGATCAGTTGGAGAAATCGATACACATCATCTGTTGCCATATATTCTATCTCTATGTACGTATTTTATTTGCAACATGCTCTTTATTATTTCTTATTTCTTTCTTTATGGTAGTGGTAGTATTGAGAACGTCATTAAAGGGGTCACTACAGATAAAACCTTTGTGATTAGTTATTTTACGACGTTGTTACTACCCTTGATTCTTGGAATTTTGCTAAAAGCAGAAGGTATATTTGGCCTTTTTTTATTCGTATGTATTGCTTTACTGTTATCAGCTATTTGATCAGCATTTTAAGCTCTATCAAGAGATTTCAGATAAGGCAAATAAGGATTTCTTAACAGGTTTAAATAATCATGGCTATTTTAAAGAATTATTTGATGCTGAAATATCAAGTGCTAGGGAAAATGGAACGCCAGTCAGCTTAGCGCTTTTAGATATAGATGATTTTAAAAAGTACAATGATTTGTATGGTCATATTCAGGGGGATCATTTACTAACATTTTTCGGTTCGATCTTAGAAGAAGAAGCAAATTCACATGACTATATCGTTGGGAGATACGGTGGTGAGGAATTTTCAATTGTCATGCCGAACACTTGTGTGGACGACGGATTGGCTTTCATTGATTCATTGCGAAAAAAAGTGAATAACAGCTATTTCAAAGGTGTAGAGGCACTTCCGTATGGCTGCCTATCTTTTTCAGCAGGCGTTGTGGAGTGGGAAAAAGGGATGTATGATGCATCCGAAATATTGAATAAAGCCGACCAAGCGATGTATTACGCGAAAGCACAAGGAAAAAACATTGTTCAGGTATTCGATGAGAATTCTCAATACTTTGCTCAAAACGCGATTAATCTCGATCAAGAGTTAACCGAAGCTGAACAACAGCTAAAGATCTTCTTATCAAAAGATGTGTACACCTATCGTCATAGTAAACGTGTCTTCCAATATGCGGTTGATTTCAGTAGTAGACTAGATTTAAGTGAATCTGAAAAGAAGACGTTAATATTAGGTGCCCTGATTCATGACATCGGTAAACTTGAGATTCCTCGTGATATTATCAATAAAAAAGGAAAACTCGAACCTCATGAATGGGAAATGATGAAGAAACACGTAACCTGGGGAAAAGAGATTATCTCGACCAATAAAAAATTGGAGCCGTTGATTCCATTAGTCGAGCTCCATCATGAACGTTTCGATGGAAAAGGATATCCGCATGGCCTCCAAGGTGAAAAAATTCCAAAACTGGCTCGCATCCTATGTGTGTGCGATTCCTTTGACGCCATGACAACAGAACGCCCATACCAAAAGACAAAAACCTTCACCGAAGCCATCGACGAACTAAGAAAATGCTCAGGAAGTCAATTCGATCCAACCTTAGTCGAACCTTTCATCGGCATGATCGAAGAGAAATATGCAAACCAAATAAAAGAAGAACTCGTCATAAGTTCGTGAAAACCAGTGGTCGGTGGCCGCTGGTTTTCTTTTTGAGGTTTTTTGGGACAGAGGGACATGTCCCTTGTCCCAGGAAAGATATGGTGGGACACGGGACCTGTCCCTGCGACCCACACTTTTTTTATTGACGAAATAATTCATACCATTTATAATGGGGTTAATCAGGAAAACGTTTTCTTGGAAAAAGAAATCTATACGTATTATTTTTAGTTTCGATGTTTTTCTACACGCTTCCCCACTGATAACGTTACTAAAGTACTATGATAGTAGCATTTTTTTATAAGTAGTTAGGAAAACGTTTTCCGGCGAAGCATTATAGATAAAAAGTGGGAGGAGGGATAATTATAAAGGCGTCAATAAAGGATATTGCTAAAAAAGCAAACGTATCCGTTTCTACCGTTTCAAGAGTTCTTAATAATAGTAAATATGTGAGTGAAGAACTGAAAGAACGGGTTTTGGCAATTGTTAAAGAAACAGGTTTTAAACCTAATTTAGTAGCAAAAGGTCTAGTAAATAAGAAGACGAATCTTATCGGTATATTAATACCAAGAATTTCGAACAATTTCTTTGCTAAGTTAATAGAAGGTACTGAAGAAGTAGCCCAAACGTATGGATACAATATTTTACTTAGTACTTCCTATAACGATCTCCAAAGGGAAATCGAATATCTAAACATTTTTGAAGACAGACAACTAGATGGTATCCTATTTTCGGTTACGGAATTTACAGAAGAACATAGGGCATTTTTTGAACGTACAACTCTTCCAACTGTCTTTATAGGACAAAAGTTAGAACAGCAGGAAAAGTACCCGTATGTGACAATTGATAATGTCAAAGCTTCCTATGAAGCTACAAAATATTTAATCAATCAAAACCATACAAAAATTGCAATTTTGGCAGGTCCGGAGTCAGACACGGCAACAGGAACTTATCGCTTGCAAGGCTATAAGGATGCTCTAGAAGAAGTAGGAATAACGGCGAATCCTTTGTGGCAGTCCATGAGATTCCATACCATTGAAGACGGTTATATTGCTACTTCAAAAATCATGTCGCAAGTCGATAAACCAACTGCAATCTTTGCCTGTTCAGATCAACAAGCTCTTGGGGCCATAAATTATTTGCATGAGTATGGATACAGAGTCCCTGAAGATATCTCTGTCATGGGATTTGATGATGTAGATTTAGCGTCCATTTTCAGACCGAAATTAACGACAGTTAAACAAAATCCTGTAGATATTGGGGCAACGGCTATGCGATTGCTCATTGATCAAATGAAGAATATAGAAATTCAATCAAAAGAGAATTTTATTCCATATCGATTAGTCGTTCGAGAGAGTACAAAGAAATTGTAGCTTATTTAACAGATAATCGAAAACGCTTAACTTCCTGAAAACAAAAGGAGACGATGAATAATGATGAAAAAATTAGTGTTAGCAGGTATGTCAGTAATCCTTCCACTAGGATTAATCGCTTGTAGTAACGATGAGGGCTCTAAAGAAAGCGCTTCAAGTGAAAATGTTTTAAAAGTAACGTACCCATCTTGGTGGGAAGACTGGTTTAAGGATCTCGAAGCTGACTTTGAAGCAGCAAATGAAGGAGTCGACGTTAAATTAGTTCCTCTTCATGATGATGTAACAACAAAACAAGCCATGATGATGAAATCTGCTGAAACAACTCCAGACGTTGCAGTAGAAGACACATTTATCTTGAATTCTGATGTTAACGCTGGTTATTTATCACCAATGGACGACATCGTCAACAACTGGGATGAATGGGAAAACTTTGAAACTACTACACATCAAGGTGTAAAAGGTTTAGATGGTAAAATCTACGGTGTTCCATTTAGTACAGATGTTCAAGGACTTTGGTATAACAAAAAATTATTAACAGATGCTGGGCTTTCTGACTTTGCTCCGAAGTCTTGGGAAGAAGTATTAAGTGCTGCTGAAGAAGTAAAAGCGAGTGCAAGTAAAGATGTCATTCCGTTGTTTATGTACACTTCTAAAGCAACTGGAGAAGGTACGTCCATGAGAACATTCCAAGTGTTATATAGTGGAACTGGTTCTTCTCTATATGACTATGATGAGCAAAAGTGGGTTATAGACGAAAAAGCATTAACTGATACATTCGAATATATTAACACAGTAAGTGAAAAAGAAATTGGTGCTGCACCAAGTGTTGCAGCAAACAGCCAAGTATCAAGCTTACTTGCTGAAGATTTAATGATGAATGATAAAGTAGCTATGGTGATGGATGGAAACTGGGTTGCAGGTACATGGCGTGAAGGAAGAGCTACTCCATGGCCGGAAGCTCTAGACACATGGGGATTCATTCCATTCCCAACTCAAAATGGACAAGACCCTGGTTATACTTCCATGTCAGGTGGTTGGGCACTGTCTATCCCGGCTAAAGCAAACAACAAAGATTTAGCTGCTGAGTTTATTAAAATGGCAGTTGATGCTGAACATCAATTAGAATATGTTACAAAAACTGGTGATATGACAGTTCGAACAGACGTTGCCGAAAAAGACGAGTATTTAAACCAACCACTAAGTAACTATCGCGAAGCAGGCGAAATCTTGACATATACTCATTTCCGCCCAGCGATTGATGAATATCCAGCAATCTCTACACACATTCAGGAAGTAGTGGAAAGTGTAGCAACAGGTGCAATTTCCCCTGAGCAAGCCGTGAAAAATTATGAAACTGGACTAAAACGAATTGTTGGAGAAGATAGTGTAATTAATAAATAAAAACTAAAGACCAAGTAAGTATCTTACTTGGTCTTTCATCTTCCAAAATGGGGGGAAATATGGTGGCGAAATCCAAAGAGTTTAAAAAGAGTAATGGTAATTTAAAACGAGCAGCGCTATTTTTATCGCCGGCTCTAATTCTAATGATAATCTTCTTCCTGGGTCCAATTGTTATGACCTTTTTCTTCGCGTTTACAAACATGTCTTTAACTGGTGCCTCAGCTCAAAATATTGAATTTGTAGGATTCCAAAACTTTGTCAACATGTTTGAAGATCCGAACTTTAAAACATCCTTTATGGCAACAATGGTCTTCTTAATTTTCTCCGGGATTATTGGCCAGCAAGTACTTGGTTTCTTACTTGCTATCTTAATGAAAAATAAGAATAAAACCTTCCGTAAATTTGTAGGTGCAACCGTAATGGCTGGTTGGGTAACACCTGAAATTATTGTTGGGATTATGTTCGTTGCGTTTTTACACGATGGTGGTACGCTAAACCAATTTATTGGAACATTAGGTTTTGAACCTGTATCTTGGTTGTTTACCTTCCCAATGGTGTCAGTCATTATAGCGAATATTTGGCAAGGTTCAGCACTATCCATGCTGATGTTCCAATCAGCGCTAGATAGTATTCCAAACTCCTTATATGAGGCAGCAAGGATAGATGGCGCTAATCGTTGGAAAATATTGTGGAAGATTACAATCCCAATGATTAAAAATACAGTATTTACGAATCTAGTTATTATTACACTTGGAACATTAGGTGTGTTCTCCCTCATTTATACAATGACAGGTGGAGGACCAGCAAGAGCAACATCAACATTACCAGTTTTCATGTATGAACAAGCATTTGTTAATTACCAATTAGGTTACGGTACTGCTATTTCATTAGTCATTTTACTTATCGGAATAGTTCTAAGCTTAGCTTATATTAAGCTTTTAAAGACAGATGAATAAGGGGTGCAAAAGATAATGAAATTAGAAAAATTCGGAAAAATAATACCCTATACGTTTTTATCGATCATTGCAGTTTTGTTTATAACTCCACTGCTATGGGTCATATTTGCTTCCTTTGATGCAAATGCTACGCAAGTAGTGAAGTTGCCAGAACAGTTCACGTTAAGTAATTATACAGAAGTGATTTCAAATCCAGTCAATCAAAAGGCCTTTTTAATTGGTATCTTCCTATCCGGAGGACAAACAATATTAGTCGTTATTTTGTCTATGTTAGCAGCATATCCACTATCTCGATATCCATTTAAAAATAAGCAAAAGTTAATGATGATGATTTTATTTATGACATCACTACCAATTACTGCAGTAATGGTACCTGTATATCAACTGTTTCTATTTCTAGATTTACAAGATTCATTATTTGGTACTTTGATGTTCTTAACAGCCTCTCAATTACCGTTTGGGATATGGTTGATGAAAAACTTTATCGATGGTGTTCCGGTTGAGCTTGAAGAAGCAGCATGGATTGATGGAGCAGGCATTATAAAAGGAATACGTAAAGTAATCGCACCATTAATGATTCCTGGAATCTTTACAGTTAGTATTTTTA
The DNA here is from genome assembly GCA_003640645.1 of Fredinandcohnia aciditolerans. Taxonomy (GTDB): domain Bacteria; phylum Bacillota; class Bacilli; order Bacillales; family Bacillaceae_L; genus Ferdinandcohnia; species Ferdinandcohnia aciditolerans. Next base: position 166,832 of record QGHH01000002.1, read on the forward strand.
CATTCATTGGTAGCTGGGGGAACTTCTTCGTTCCATATATTTTATTACAAACACCTGAAAAACTACCAGCATCTGTTACAATCTTCCAATTCTTTGGTCAGTACGGTTATGCAGCATACGGTCAGTTAGCCGCATACTCCATTCTATATATGCTACCAACATTTGTCCTTTACTATTTTGCACAAAACCATATGTCAAAAGGATTCAATATGGGTGGCGCAGCAAAAGGTTAAAGTTAGAGTAAACACAAGGAGGTACCAGCATGAAAAAAATGTATATGATTGGAAATGCCCATTTAGATCCCGTTTGGTTATGGCAATGGCAGGAAGGATTTCAAGAAACGAAAGCCACTTTTCGCTCAGCATTAGATCGAATTAAAGAATATGATGATTTTATTTTCACTTCAAGTTCAGCAGCCTTTTATGAGTGGATTGAAAAAAATGAACCTTCCATGTTTGAAGACATTAAAGTACGGATTCAGGAAGGACGATGGATTATTTGTGGGGGTTGGTGGATTCAACCAGACTGTAATATTCCAAGTGGAGAATCCTTTGCAAGACAAGGATTGATTGGACAGAGGTATTTCAGAGAGAAATTCGGTGTGACTGCTAAAGTTGGATACAATGTAGATAGTTTTGGTCATAATGGAAACTTACCTCAAATTTTGCAAAAGTCTGGTATGGATGCTTACGTTTTTATGCGTCCTAATCCGGAGGAAAAAGGATTACCAGGCCGATTATTCCTATGGGAATCAAATGATGGCTCTCGTGTCAAAGCCTTCCGAATTCCATTTGAATATTGCACGTTCGACCATTTAGAAAACCACATTATGCATTGTAAAACAGAATTGAAAAATTCATTTGATCATCTTATGTGTTTTTATGGAGTTGGAAACCATGGTGGTGGACCGACAAAAGTAAATATTGAAACAATAAGAGAATTAGATCAAACAATGGAAGATACTGCATTAACATTCAGCTCACCAAATGAGTTTTTCGAGGATGTATCTTTAATAGAAAACAAACTTCCTATTGTTCATGATGAATTACAGCACCATGCAAGTGGTTGCTATGCTGTTCATTCAGAAGTGAAAAAATATAATCGTCTTTCAGAAAATTTACTGATAGAAGCTGAAAAGTTTTCAACTGTTGCGAATCAATTAACGAATCAAAGTTACCCAACTGATTTTAATCAAGCGTGGAAGGGCGTTTTGTTTAACCAATTTCATGACATTTTAGCGGGTACTAGCATTGAGGCTGCCTATCATGATGCACGTGACTTATTCGGTGAAGCAAATAGCATCTCTTCAAGAAACTTAAACTATGCGTTGCAATCGATTAGCTGGAATATTGATATCAAAGAAGAAAAAGACATGAAACCAATTGTGGTATTTAATCCACATTCATGGCCAGTTCGAACACCTGTTGAAATTGAGCATGGAATATTTGTGAACTACACGTTACCAGAGGAATTTATAATTGAAGACGTACACGGTAATGAAGTACCTTATCAAATTGTTGATTCAGTAGCGAAAATACCTAACAGAAAACGAGTTGTCTTTTTAGCGGATGTACCACCTCTAGGGTATAGCACGTACAAACTAAGAGCAGTAAAGCCGAAAAATAGCTTTGAATCAATGCAAATTGAAGATTTCACAATGGAGAATGAGCGATTAAAGGTAATAATAGATCCAATTACCGGTGGAATTAGTAGTCTATATGACAAAGAAAAGGATATTGAAGTGTTTAAAGATCATGGTGCACTGCCTGTTGTGATTAATGATTTATCAGATGCATGGGGACATGGTCAACTGCGCTTTGATGACAAGATTGGAACCTTTAAACCGGTTAAAGTGAAAAAAGTAGAAGATGGTCCCGTAAGAGGGGTTATCCGTGTCATTAGTGAATATGAAAAATCTACGCTTGTACAAGACTTTATCCTTTACAAACAACTACATAAAGTGGAAGTAAAGGTAAAAGTGAATTGGCAGGAAAAGTACAAAGCGTTAAAAATACAGTTCCCTGTTTCATTCAGCCAGCGAAAAGTAACGTATGAAATTCCATTTGGCCAGATCACAAGAGAAGCAAATGGAGAAGAAGAGCCGATGCAAAACTGGGTTGATGTTACGGGAACAATCAATAAAGAAAAGAAGGATATATATGGCTTAAGCATTTTAAATGATAGTAAGTATAGTGCAGATGCGACTGGAAATACCATTCATCTAACAGTGTTGCGCAGCCCAATTTACGCTCACCATATTCCGTTTGAGCCGGATTTAGAAGATGATTATCCAATCATCGATCAAGGTATACAAACCTTTTCGTACACATTACTACCTCATGAAAATGGCTTTGAGGAAGCGAATACTGTACAACATGCATGGGAGTTAAATCAAAAGGCACAGGTCATTGTTGAAACGTATCATCAAGGATCATTACCACAGGAAGATAGTTTTATTTCGATTGATCAACCTAATGTCATTCTATCTTCGATGAAACATGCCGAAGACGGGGATGGTGTAATCGTTAGACTATATGAAACGAATCACCAGGATACATTTGCGCACCTGGAGTTACCTCTTTGGAACCGTAGTGTAACGTTAAACTTCGGAAGCTCAGAAGTAAAAACAATCTTTATACCATTTGATGCAACTCAATCGATATACGAAACAAATCTGATTGAAGATAAACTTGGTGAGGAAAATGAGTAAATATTTAGGGATTGATCTAGGAACGTCATCTGTAAAATGCTTAATAACAGATCATAACGGACAAGTAGTAGCGAGTAGCGTGAGAACCTATCAGGTTCTCACGCCTCAACCTATGTGGCATGAGCAAGATCCAAATGAGTGGTTAGAGGCATTAAAGAAAGCGTTGCATGACATCGAAAAAGACGATAACCAAATTTTACAACACGTTACATCCCTTGCCATCACAGGCCAAATGCATGGGATTGTTCCTGTTAATCACAACTTGGAACCTATCTACAATGCCATTATTTGGTCAGACCAACGGAATAAAGAGGAATTAGCTCTTATTAAGGAAAGCTTACCTTTAGAAAAATGGGTTGAAATAACGGGGAATCGTCCGAATATTAGCTTTACTCTAGGGAAGATTTTATGGTTTAAAAAACATCAACCCGAACTGTATCACAACACATATAAGTTTTTGCTTCCAAAAGACTTTATACGTTTGAACTTAACAGGAGTCGTTGATACAGATGAATCGGATGCGTCTGCTACCTTAATGATGGATTTAGCAACAAAAGATTGGTCATCAGAGATTGTGGAACTTTTCCAATTAGATCAAGACAAACTTCCCCAAATTGTACCATCTACCCTTGTATCTGGAGCTGTAACGAAAGAAGCAAGTACTCTTTACTCGTTACAGGAAGGATTACCAGTGATTTGTGGATGTGGAGATGCTCAAGCACAAGCGATTGGGAACGGGATAGTCAATGAAAAGGCGTGGCTTTGTACGATTGGGACGAGTGGGCAGCTTTTTGTTAGTTCGGATAAGTTGAAAATAGTGAAAGATGGATCTGTTCATACATTAGCCCATGGCGATTCTGAAAAATATGTCATGATGGGTGCCACTTTATCGGCAGGAAATTCTTTTAAGTGGTTTAAAGAAAAGGTTTTAGATAGTACCTATGATTTTGGACATTTATTAGATCTGGCGAGTGACATTGAGCCAGGAGCAAATAAGCTCATATTTTTACCCTATTTAAATGGTGAACGAACGCCCCATATGGATGAAAATGCAAAAGGGACATTTATTGGGCTAACGTCAGAGCATACAAAAGCGGAAATGGCGCGCTCCATTGTTGAAGGCGTTTTATTTTCATTATATGAAGCTTTTTGTTTGATTAAGCAAAGAACGGAGGCTTCTCCAGATTACATTGTCTTAACCGGAGGGGCAGCAGAGCATCCAGTTTGGTTAACAACCGCAGCGAATCTATTTAATCTACCAATTGTGAGAAAAAACAGTAGAGGTGGAGGGGCCTATGGTGCAGCGATGCTTGCTGCAGTAGGAGTAAATGACTTTACCAGTTTAGATGATCTCTCCAAACAATGGGGATTGCAAGAGATAGAGGAGATTTATCAACCAGACGCTACCAAACACTCCACTTATCAACAGTTATTTTCCATTTATCAAAAATGTTATCAATCTTTAAAAACCATCTACGAGGACTTAGAACAGTTTGGAGGAATAAACTACGATGACAATACAAAAAACACATGAACAACTTATAAAAGAAGCACATGAATTAAGTTTACGAGAAGGGGAAATAGGAAAAAATAACCCCCATCGTTTAGCTTTTCATTTGGATCCTCCATCTAATTGGATGAATGACCCAAATGGATTAGTTTATTTTAATGAGGAGTATCACGTATTTTATCAGTTTACTCCAGATCAACCAGAAACAGGTTTGAAATTTTGGGGACATTTTAGAAGTAAAGACCTTATCAACTGGGAATTGCTACCGCCTGCTATTGCACCTGGCGAAGAATATGACTTGGACGGCTGTTGGTCAGGGTCGGCAGTTGCGAATAATGATGAGTTAACATTAATCTACACGGGTCACGTTGATAATAAATCTCCAAAAGAGGTTCAGTGTATTGCTACTAGTACAGATGGGGTTCATTTTACAAAGCATCAAGCAAACCCTGTCGTTGCAGGTCCACCTCCTGGCTTTTCAGAAGATTTCCGTGATCCGAAAGTATGGAAGCATGACAACAGTTGGTACATGGTTGTCGGGAATGGTCTGAATGGAAATGGACAAGTATTGCTCTACCAATCTTCTAATCTAGTAAATTGGACATATTTAGGTGTTATGGCTGAGGGTGATGGAACACAAGGTTTTATGTGGGAATGCCCCGACTTAATTAATCTAGGGGAAAAGGACGTTCTGATTTTATCACCAGAAGGTATGGACAATATTAAACATAAGAGCATCTATAAAGTCGGCAACATGAATTATGAAACAAATAAATTTGAAGATGAGCAGTTAGCGATGATTGATTATGGTTCTGACTTTTATGCGCCACAAACATTGAAAGATGGAAAAGGCAGAACAATCATGTTTGGTTGGATGAATCTATGGGAATCGAGTATGCCGACTCGAAAAGATCGTTTTGTAGGGTCACTTACCATACCTAGGGAACTTAGACTTAATGATGAAAACAAATTGATCCAAATCCCGGTAGAAGAGTTGAAGCAATTACGAAAGAATAATAAGCATTATGATTTGAAAGTAAACGAGGAAATGATCCTTGATGAGGAAGTTGAAGTTGGGGAGATTGAGGCAACCTTTACGATTTCGTGTGAATCAAAGCGATTTGGTCTAAAAGTAAGATGCTCCGAAGATGAAGAAACAATCGTCGGAATTGATGTAGAACGGAATGTATTATTCATTGATCGTAAGAAATCGGGTGAGGGTGATACTTCCATGATGGAAGCGCCGATAACTATTAACAATATTCAAGTAAGCTTGCGTTTGTTCGTCGATCGTTCTTCTCTTGAAGTCTTTGCTAACGGTGGGGAAACAGTGGTAACCACTAGAATTTATCCGAAGCAAACAAGTCAAAACGTAAAGTTATTCTCAGAAAACGAAATTGATTTGGACCTCAACATCTATGAATTAGAGGACAAGATGACAAATAAGAAGGTTATTCTGTAGAAGAACGCGACAGCTTTTTACGTAGTTATGTCAGAGTAACAAAATCATATTAAGAGTTAATAAGGAGATGTGCTTATGGACAATTATGATGCTTTAGCTTCTGATTTAATCAAAACCACTAAATATATGTTTGAGAACAAGCTTGCTTGGGGAAATTCCGGTAATATTAGCGCACGTACATCTGAGGATCATTTTCTGATTACGAAAAGTGGAACATATTTAGGAGAATTAACCCCTGAAGACTTTATCGAATGGGAAATCGGAAAGGAAATCGATCGCTCACAAAAGGATCGTCCTTCAAAAGAGGTTCCTATGCATCAGGCAATTTATGAAAGACGTCCAGAAATTAACGCTGTTATTCATGCATCTCCATTGTATAGTACGTTAGCTGCTTGTACGACAATGGACATTGCAGCGAATAGTTTTATAGAAGGCATGTACTACTTAGAACGGATAGAACGAATCCCTTATGCACATCCAGGCTCAAAAAAACTCGGAGAGCTTGTTTATGAAAAAGCGAATAAAACCAATATCATTTTATTAGAAAATCATGGAGTCCTTGTGTACGATACATCCCTACAAGAAGCAAAAATGGCACTTCATACTTTAGAATTCGCATGTGAAATGGTCATTTTAAGTAAAAAAAGCGGGTTGCCAATTCAAAATCTCCCAGAACATATCGTCCATGATTTTCTTCATCATGCAGGCTACAAACCGAAAAGGAATTGGGAAAAATGATTGGAATTGTTGCTGACGATATAACTGGTGCAAATGATATTGGGATTATGTATAAGAAAGCTGGACTATTAACGGATGTGTATCCGTATGAGTATAGACATGACCTCTCGCAAAGAAAAATACTGCCAGAGGTTGCTGTAATTGATACGAATAGTCGGTTAGATTCGAAGGAAGAAGCCTACGATAAAGTATTTGAAAGTACGAAACGATTAAAGGAACTAGGTTATAAGCAATTTTTTAATAAAACATGTTCTGTTTTTAGAGGGAATATTGGGGCAGAATTTGATGCGATGCTTGATGCTTTAAATGAATCTTTTGCTGTTGTTGTATTAGGATTTCCAAAGAACGGAAGAACTACGATTCACCAACAGCATTATGTGTACGGGAAGAAGTTAGACGAATCAAATTTCCGACACGACCCTGTTCATCCAATGACAGAATCGAATATTGTGGATATTTTAAAATCCCAAACAACCCGAGTGGTAGACCATGTTGATATTTCTGTCATTCGAGAAGGCTATGAGGCTATTAAAAAAGAGATTCAACGCAGACGTAACGATTGTCATTATTTAATTCTAGATGTAGAAGACCAATTTTCATTAGAAGAAATTGCTAAAGCAATCATTAATGAGAAGGTCATTGCTGGTGCATCGGGTGTAGCAGAAGAACTTGCACGAGTAAGCTCACCTATAAATGGTAATGAGCAGGATTTGATCCAGCCAGCCCAATATAATCAAGAGAATGCAGGCATTTTATGTGCTGCCGGTAGCTTGACTCCTCAAACCTTTGGACAAGTTGCGTTTATAAAAGAACAGGGTATTTCTTATAGAGAAATGGATACGACCAAGCTATTTAGTGATGATAAAGAAACATACTTAAAGGGACTTATTCAACATTTAGCTGAAACTGTAACTGCTGGAAGTGATGCATTAGTTTATGCGTCCAATCAATCGGAATTGGTCGCTAAGACGAAGGAAATTGGAAAGGCAAAAGGCTTCAGTAATGAAGAGATTTCTAGAGTTGTTTCCAATTCCCTTGCCGATGTAGTGGCATCTGTAGTCAAGCAGACAGGTGTCGAGCGTATTTTATTAGCAGGTGGTGAAACCTCAGCATCTATTTGTCAGAAATTAGGTATTAAGGGCTTGCGAGTACATGAGGAAATTGAGCCGGGACTACCTTCTTGTATTAGTATTGAGAAGCCCCATTACGTACTCGTATTAAAATCAGGAAGCTTCGGCGGAGTGGACTTTTTTGAAAAGGCTTTAAACCACTTGAAAGAATGTTAATCTCAAATTGAAAGAAATGAGGCTGTTACGATGACGAAACATTATTTAGAGCAACTGGTAAATCATTATCCTGAATTAGATTCCTGTATTCATGATGTCGAAAAGGCATACGAAACAATTAAAGCTAGCTATGAAAATAACGGAAAACTACTACTAGCTGGTAATGGTGGTAGTGCAGCTGATTGTGAACATATTGTTGGGGAATTAATGAAAGGATTTGTGTCTTCGAGAAAATTACCAGAAGAGGAACTTGAGCGTTTATACGAAGCCGGGGATGATGGGTCAATTGGAATGCACTTACAAGGAGCATTGCCAGCAATTTCCCTCGTAAGCCATTCAGCATTAATGACTGCTTTTTCGAATGACGTTGCACCAGAGCTAGTATTTGCACAGCAAGTGTATGGCTATGGAAAAGAGAATGATATATTTCTAGGGATCAGTACTTCTGGAAACTCAAAAAATATTATTCAAGCGGCAATTGTTGCAAAAGCAAAGGGATTAAAAACGATTTGTTTAACTGGAAAATCTGGAGGGCAATTAAAAGATATTTGCGATGTAACGATCCAAGTTCCTTATGAGGAAACCTATCGAATTCAAGAGCGTCATTTACCTGTTTACCATACGCTTTGTTTAATGTTAGAGGAGGAATTTTTCGGATGAAAAAGGTACTAGCTGGGTTTGATATCGGTGGAACAAAATGTGCTGTCGTATTAGGTGAAGAAGGACAAGACCAAACCATCCAATTGTTGAAACGTCGTTCATTCCCAACTCCTACCAATCCTCATGATGCAATCAATAAATTAATGAACGAGTTATCATCCATGATCGAAGAGGAGAATGTGTCACTAGAAGCAATCGGAATTAGTTGTGGTGGTCCTTTAGATAGTAAAAGGGGTCTTATTCTTTCCCCTCCAAACCTCCCCAATTGGGATCGGATCGATATTTTTACGCCTATTAAGGAGACGTTCAATGTACCTGTTGCCATGCAGAATGATGCAAACGCATGTGCATTAGCTGAATGGCAGTGGGGAGCAGGAGTAGGGTGTCAAAATATCATATTTTTAACATTTGGAACAGGAATGGGTGCAGGCCTCATTTTAAATGGTCAGTTGTATTCAGGAACGAATGATATGGCTGGTGAAGTTGGCCATATTCGATTAGAGGATGACGGTCCGGTTGGCTATGGAAAAACAGGTTCCTTCGAAGGCTTTTGTAGTGGAGGGGGAATTGCACGTCTTTCACAAACGAAGGTTAAGGAATATTTGGAAGCTGGGAATACAACAATCATTTGTTCAGATGTAAATAACCTTGAAAAAGTAACGGCAAAATCAGTTGCAGAAGCGGCTTTCAAGGGGGATGAACTCGCCCTGGAGATTTATCAAAGCGTCGGCAAAAAACTAGGAAAAGGTATTAGTATTTTGTTAGATATATTGAATCCCGAAAAAGTGATTATTGGAAGTATTTATGCCCGACAGGAGGGGCTGTTGAGGGATTATATGTTAACCGAAATAAAAAAAGAAGCATTGCCACATACTGTTCAGGCATGTTCCATTGAAGCAGCAAAACTTCAGGAAACAGTGGGGGATTTAGCTTCCCTGTCAGTCGCAAAATATGCTGTAAATGGGAAATGAACAAGTGATGATGTTTCCTTCTAGTTATAGCGTAAAGGGAATTGGGATTTGAGAAAGTGTACCCCGTGGACAAGTTGATGAATCATGGGAGGGAGATCTCCTCCCCCCTTTTTTATCTTCTTTCAGTGCATCATCCCTATTGCTCTAGTGTTATCTGTTCCAACAATGTTGAATGAATATTCTTGCAGGACAATATATTTTAGAAAGGTTTGCTTGCAAGTACCTTAAGGAAATAACCATTAAACTTAGAAAGGAAGATAATCTATGAAAAAACTGAAAGTAGGGATTATTGGGAGCGGGGGCATTGCCCAATCGCAGCATATTCCGAACTATTTAAAATGCTCGGATGATGTAGAAATTGTTGGGGTTTGCGATATCAACATTGAAAAGGCAAAAGAATGTGCAGAAAAATGGGGAATTCCAAACTATTACAGTGATTACGAAACAATGCTTAGTGAGCTAGAGATAGATGCAGTTAGTGTTTGCACACCTAACAAATTCCATGCTGAGATTACAAAAGCGGTATTAAAGGCCGGGTGCCATGTAATATGTGAAAAGCCTCCTGCAATCAGTGTTCAAGAAGCGGAGGAAATGGCTCAAACAGCTAAAGAAGCAAATAAGTTTCTAACCTTTGGCTTCCATTTTAGACACTCCCCTGAAGTTGGCCTTTTAAAGGAGTATATCGATAATAATGAATTTGGATCCATCTATGCCGCTCGGGCAACGGCGATGCGAAGAAGAGGAATCCCAGGGTGGGGAGTTTTCACTAATAAAGAGCTGCAGGGCGGAGGGGCTCTCATTGATATTGGTGTACATATGCTTGATACAGCTCTTTATTTAATGGGATACCCAGAACCAGATACGGTTTTAGGAGTTACCTATCAAAAAATAGGAAATAAAAAAGGTATCGGGCTAATGGGAGATTGGGATTGGGAAAACTTCTCGGTTGAAGATTTTAGCCGTGGATTGATTGTTTTTAAAAATGGCTCTTCAATCTCATTGGATGCCGCCTTTGCAGCGAATGTTGAAAAGGATGACGTTATGCAAGTTTCGATTATGGGGGATAAGGGTGGAGCAGATGTATTTCCAGTGAAAATCTTCCAAGAGAAATATAACTCGTTACTTGATACTACACCAGCATACATGCCAAAAACAGATTACCATGAAACACAATTTAGAAGATTTGTAGATAGCTGTATCCATGGCATTGAGCCAATTAGTAAACCGGAAGAAGCAGTGATCCTTCAAAAAATAATAAACGGATTATACGAATCAGCCTCAACCGGAGAAGCTGTAAAGATTTAGGGACAAAGGGACAGGTCCCTTGTCCCAGAAAGAATATGGTGGGTCAAGGGACCTGTCCTTAGTTGTCCTAAGCCCACCACATTTGGGAGCTAGGTTGTTCAATGAGTACAGTTTTTAAATTAGATACAGCACGTTTAAAACCTTCTTCAATCGACATAATTGGGTCTTCGTGTTCGATGCTGACCACATAGTCATAGCCATATGTACGAAGTGCGCTCATCATATCAGACCATTCGCTAAGGCTATGGGCACAGCCGACTGAACGGAAGGTCCAAGCACGCGTACGTACATCGCCATATGGTTGCATATCTGTTAAACCGTACATATTAACATTGTCTTGATCAATATAAGTGTCTTTTGCATGGAAATGGTGGATTGCGTTTTCCTTTGCAAGAATTTTAATTGCGGCTACTGGATCAATACCTTGCCACCATAAATGGCTTGGATCTAAATTCGCACCAATTGCGTCACATGTTTCTTTACGTAATTTCAACAATGTGTAAGGGGTATGGACTAAAAAGCCACCATGGAGTTCAAGGCCAATTTTTACTTGATGCTCTTGAGCAAATTGTCCAACTTCCTTCCAATATGGGATGAGCTTTTCTTCCCATTGCCACTTCAACACATCGCTATATTCATTTGGCCATGCAACTACAGGCCAATTTGGGTATTTGGCTCCCTCATGGTCCCCAGCCGTACCGGAAAAACAGTTGACGACAGGCACATTCATAAGGGAAGCTAACTTAATTGTTTTTAATAGCGTTTCATGGCAGCGATTCGCAAATTCTTTATCAGGTGAAATCGGGTTACCGTGACAACTGAATGCACTAATTGTTAATCCACGATCCTGCACCTTCTTCAAGTACTCACTTCTTGCCGTTTCACTTTCTAATAATCCCTCTAAATCACAATGTTTGTTCCCTGGGTAGCCGCCAGTCCCAATCTCAACAGCATGAAGTCCAGCTTCTTTTACAGTATCCAACATTTCTTCAAAGGATTGATCTGCGAATAATACGGTAAATACACCAAGTTTCATAGCAAACTTCCTCCACTTCTTTAGATTTAGATTTAATCAATTGCATGATTCCATCTTAGCTTATCTCTAGGTGGAAAAATATAGATAATCTCATTAAAAACATCTACTATTTTGCTAGATTTAGATGGATCGAAAAACAAAACGAAAGGGTGAACAAACACTTAGAATCACCCTCGATTTTAGAGTGCCTTACCTCTTGATGTAATCAAACTTTGGAGAAATAATCAGTTGGAGAGGTGCCATATTTTCTTTTGAATATCCGATGAAAGTAGTTATAACTCCCGAATCCGGATAATTCAGCAATTTGCGCTAAGGTCATATCGCTATTTTGAATCAATTTGGTTGCGGTATTTAGTCTGATTTCCATTGCATATTCAATGATTGTTTTCCCGAATTGTTCTTTGAAAAGGTGTGAAGCACGAGAGACACTAAAGCTAACATGATTGGCTACATCTTCAACTTTAAATGGCTGGTTCGCATGCTCTTCAATATAGCTTTTCATCGCTTGTACGGGAAGTGTTAGCTGATTACTGAATAGATCTGTATCTTTTATCAAAATATCAATCGATAAGCACTGGGCTCGTAGCAGATAATCAAGCAATTCTTCGTTTTTTTCATAGATTCGTCGCTTTTCAATATTCATTTGTCGCCAAAGCAAAAGAAACTTTTGGGTATTATGTATATGAACGATCGTCGGTCTTTTTCTTCTTTCCCACCACTCATCTAACCACGGCCCTCTGCACATAATGAAATAATCTCCGCTACCGATAGATGTGATTCCTGATTGGTTCGCCACCTCATCGATGAGGATTTCACAGGAATCTCCGGGTTTACATAGCAACAAGTCCCCTGGCGCTAATTCAACAGTCTCCTGGTTAATCTTTGCCAAACTATGTCCTTCGGTTTGCAAACGAAAAAAATAGCTCTCTAGTCCATTTCTCCAGTTAAAGTGTTTCCTCTCTGTATGGTATGAATACTCACAAAGAATCAGTTCATTTTTCATTCAATCACCAGACTCCTAGCAGAATTGTATATAACAATTATACTCATTGTGACTAGTAACTTAAAGAATATAATTCATATTATTAGCAGAATCGTTCATGGGCTAATTCGTGACATTTTATTAAAATGAAAGGTATAAACAATGACACAACATCGGACTAACTGGAGGTTATCATAATGGAAAAAATTCCAGCCTATAAAAATGAGAATTTGAGTTTTGAGGAGCGTGCGAAGGATCTTGTTTCAAGAATGACGATAAGAGAAAAAGCTTCGCAAATGATACATAAATCATGTGCCGTTCCTAGATTAGGAATTCCGTCTTACAATTGGTGGAATGAGAGTCTTCATGGAGTCGCGAGAGCTGGTGTTTCAACGATGTTTCCGCAAGCGATTGGAATGGCTGCAACATTTGATGAAACATTATTGCATAAGGTGGCAGATATCATTGCTACGGAGGGAAGAGCGAAACACCATGAATTTGCCCGGAAAAATGATCGTGGTATATATAAAGGACTAACGTTTTGGGCACCTAATATTAATATATTTAGAGACCCAAGATGGGGACGGGGTCACGAGACTTATGGAGAAGATCCATATTTATCTGGAAGACTTGGCGTTTCCTATATTAAAGGACTACAAGGGGACGACCCGAAATATATGAAAGGGGCTGCTTGTGCGAAACACTTTGCCGTTCATAGTGGTCCAGAAGAAGAAAGACATTCATTCAATGCTGAAGTAAATAAGAAGGATTTATATGAAACTTACCTTCCTGCATTCAGAGATTGTGTAAAAGAGGGTAAAGTGGAATCCATTATGGGTGCTTACAATCGAGTAAACGGAGAACCTTGTTGTGGAAGTGAAACATTGCTCCAACAAATTCTTAGAGAAGAGTGGGGATTTGAGGGGCATGTTGTTTCGGATTGTTGGGCGATTGTCGATTTCCATGAAAGTCATGGTGTAACTAGCTCTCAATTAGAATCAGCCGCATACGCCCTTAATAACGGGTGTGATCTGAATTGCGGTTCGATGTACAAATACCTTGTTGAAGCATATGAGGAAGGGCTGATTTCCGAAGAAGCAATCGACCGTGCTGTAATAAGGTTGATGATGACTCGGTTTAAATTGGGTATGTTTGATGATCAGGCACATGTACCATACGCAAGTATTCCCTATGAAATGAATGATAGCCCTGAGCACAATGAATATGCATTAGAAGTTGCGAAAAAGAGTATGGTTCTCCTAAAAAATGATAATAAAATCCTTCCATTAAATAAGGATGAGATTAAGAATATTGCTGTGATTGGGCCGAATGCAGACAGCAGAGCAGCACTTGTTGGAAACTATGAAGGAACAGCATCTGAATACGTGACCGTGTTAGAAGGGATTCGAGAAGCTACGAAAGGTAAAGCAAGAATCTTCTATGCGGAAGGCTGCGAACTTTATAACAAGAAAAAGAGTTCATTGGATCAACCGAAGGATAGAATTGCTGAAGCGATTTCAGCAGCCGAAAGATCTGATGTAGTAATCATGTGTTTAGGACTCGATGCAACAATAGAAGGCGAAGAAATGCACGAATCCAATGCATTTGGAAGCGGTGATAAGAAGAATTTAAACCTGCCGGGGTTACAACAGGAATTGTTAGAGACTATCTATGAAACTGGTAAACCAGTTATTTTAGTGCATCTTTCAGGAAGTGCGATTGCATTAAACTGGGCTGATCAGCATGTGCCTGCCATTGTCCAAGCTTGGTACCCAGGGGCGCAAGGAGGAAGGGCTATTGCGTCTTTACTATTTGGTGAATACAGCCCGTCAGGAAAGCTGCCCGTTACTTTTTATAAGAGTAGTGAAGAGCTTCCTGATTTTAAAGACTATTCGATGAGAAATCGGACTTATCGTTACATGCAGAATGATGCCTTATATCCATTTGGTTATGGGTTGAGCTATACTCAATTTTCCTATGATAAAAAGGAACTAGAAAAGTTTGAGATTACCCCAGGTGAAGACATAACATTTGAGATAACGGTTAAGAATACAGGATCAAGGGATTCAGAAGAAGTAGTACAAATGTATGTGAAAGACATCGAATCTTCCATAGAAATACCAAAGTGGCAATTAAAAGGGTTTGAAAAGGTGTCTCTTGCAGCAGGAGAAGAAAAAGTTGTGAATATGACACTTTCTCCAAGAGACATGGCGCTCATCAACGAACAAGGCGAGCGAATCTTAGAGCCTGGGGAATTTGAAGTGTATATCGGGGGAAGTCAGCCTGATCTTAGAAGTTTAGCATTAACAGGAACAGACGTTGTAAAGTATGTCTTTGAGGTAACGGGACAAGTCACTAAATTAGACTATTAACAATGAATAACCCCTACATAGCAAAAGCCATGTAGGGGAATTTAATATACATTAGCCTTCTTCATTTGTAGGAACAACGATTACTTCAATACCCGTCTTTTTAATGACATCTAATGCTTGTTTATCTGCAAGGTCACTCGTAATAAAAATATCAATATCATTAAAGTTACAAAATGTCGTGAGACCGGTCTTTTGTAATTTACTATGATCTGCAAGTACGACTCTTTTTTGTCCAGCAGAAACCATTGCTTTTTTCATCTCGGCTTCATACAAATCAGAGCTTGTAAATCCTTGTTTCAACGAAACCCCAGAAGCTCCTAGGAAAACATAATCTGCATTATATTTTTTAAGCTCTGCTTCAGCCTGAGGACCAACAGTACTTAATGAGTTTCTTCTTAGTTTTCCACCGAGTAAGTAGATGGATGCGGATTCACTTTTTGTGCATTGTTCAGCGATATTCATGGCGTTTGTTATGATCGTTAAGCGTTCTTTATCTGCTATTCCTGATGAGACATGCCATGTTGTTGTCCCTGCATCAAGAATAATCGTTTGTTCCGATTGAATGAGTTCAGCAGCCTTTTTACCGATTAAGGCCTTTTCATTATAGAAATGTTGCTGTCTTTCATGAATCGGCATCACGAGAGGATTTGACTGATATTTTTTTGCTAAAATGGCACCTCCATAATATTTTTCAAGGTACCCTTCATTTTCTAACTGATTTAAGTCACGCCGAATTGTTTCCTCCGAAACATTAAATTGATTCACAAGCTCGGCAACCTTTACAGAATTATTCTTAAACAATAATTCCTTTATTATGTTTCTTCTTTCCGTTGCGATCACGGTTTAAACCTCATTTCTTAAGATGTTACAACCCAATATAATCATATAGTTCTTGGTTCATGTGTGTCTTTCTGTGGAGTTGGTTGGTTTTTAAAAGTAGTTAATCTGTTGCTTATATCATAAAACGAATACGAATATAATACAAGATAATATCCTTTATGAAAAGAATGAATGAATCGGTTGACTGGCTAATCGTTTTCAGACATAATGAAATTAAAACCAACATAAAGATTCATAAATCCACAACAAACCAAATCCTTGTGTTTGTTTTTGAAAAGGGAGAGTGTACCTGTGAAATATAAAATTGCTATTGTACATACTACACCGGTGACAATTGAACCGCTTAAAAATTTATTGACTGGGAACGTTCCTAATTGTGAAATTGTTAATTTTGTTGATGATTCTATATTACCGGAGTTAATTGAAAATAATGGAGATATTACAAAGGTAGAAAATCGATTAACCCAGTACTATCAATTTGCTGAACAAGTGGGAGCTGATGTTATTCTTAACGCCTGTTCTTCCGTAGGGGAGATCGTTGCAAAAGGGCAGCAAATGGTAGGGATACCTATTGTAAGAATTGATGAACCCATGGCTGAAAAAGCAATCCAGAATGGTAAGAAAATTGGAGTCGTTGCAACCCTTGCTACGACATTAGATCCAACCATTACATTATTAAAAACAAAGAGTGCAGTGCTAAATAAAGAAGTTGAACTAACTTCAAAGGTAGTGAATGATGCTTACCAACGCTTACTAGTTGGTGATAAGGATGGTCACGATCAAATACTGGCTGACGTCTTAACTGAAATGGCGATGGAGGTTGATATTGTCGTATTAGCACAGGCATCCATGGCTCGCGTTGTTGCAACCCTTCCTGCTGAACTACAAGAAAAGTTTTTATCAAGTCCAGAATTAGGTGTCGAAAGAGTAAAGAAAACATTAGAAGGGCTATTAACAAAATGAGTTTACTTGGAATAGATATCGGTACGACGAATATTAAGGCAGGATTATTTACACATGATGGCAAGTTAATTCGTCTAGCAATCTACCCAAATCAAAGCTATAAAAGTGATGAAATGCATTCTTATTATAAACCTGATCAAATGTGGGATGTGGTTACACGGGCAATTCAAGAGGTAACAGATCAGCAACATGATCCGGTTGCTTCTATAGGAATAACGAGTATGGCAGAAAGTGGCTTGCTTATTGATGAGAAGACTGGCGAGTATCGGTCTGAAATCATTCCGTGGTTTGATCGAAGAACGGAAGGGATTGCAGAAGAAATTGAAAAGGAACTTAATCCCGTTGATCACTTCAAGAAAACCGGCTTGCGTAATTCCTATAAGCACGGTTTAGCCAAATTAGTATGGTTAAAGAGGAAATATCCCGATTTGCTTAAAAATGCAAAGTGGTTATCTACCTCTGACTTCATCGCATACAAATTGACAGGTGATATGGGAACTGATTACTCATTAGCGGCCAGAACATTTGCCTTTCGTATCGACCAAAAAGCATGGGATATTCCATGGATACGACATTTCCAGCTTCATGAGTTCATCTTCCCTGAGGCAAGACCTGCTGGGGTGAAGGTAGGTGTGGTTTCAACAAATGATTTTAATGCAATTGGACTGAGTAAAGGCACCCCTGTGGCTGTTTCAGGACATGATCATGTGTGTGCCGCCTTAGCTGTTGGTGCTGTTCGACCGGGGATTGTGTCCGATTCGATTGGTACAGCTGAAACAGTAGTAGGATCCTTAAATGAAAGGGCTTTAACCAAACAAGACTATGAATCAAGATTCAGTTTTGGCTGCCATGTTTTACCTGGACAATTCTTTTGGATGGGTGCCATTCAGTCATCTGGTGGTTCAGTCGAATGGATAAGAAGCCAGCTTTCTACCGAACGATTATCCTATGAAGAAATTACAACACTTCTAGACAACACACCGAATGAACCTACGGGCATATTGTATTTCCCATACCTGGCAGGTAGTGGCACGCCTCGGCCTAATCCTAAGGCAAAAGCAGCTTTAATCGGTTTGAAATCAAGTCACCAAAAAGGGGATCTTATAAAGGCTCTTCTAGAGGGAACCGCATATGAGTTTGAATTGATAAAAAGAACGATTGAATCGCTGGGGCTATCAAAGATGTCTACCGTTATTGCAGTAGGCGGTGGTACGAAAAACAAGCATTGGATGCAAATAAAGGCAGATGTGTCCAATTGTTCCTTAATCGTTCCTTCCATATCTGAATCGACTTTGCTAGGAGCAGCAGCCATTGCTGGACTTGGATGTGGGATCTATAAGGATGAGTCGGAAATGTTTGGGTATCTGAACAACCATAATCAGGAACGAATTGTACCAAATGAAAATAATTACCGTAAATATCGCCACCTATTTGAGGAAGGGTATTTACCACTACAGGAACCACTAAGGAACCTTTATCAGAAGGATTTATAATTTAACTTTAAATGACGAGGGAGTTTTTTAAAATGAATAGTGTCAGACAGAAAAATATTATCACGTTAAAGACAGCATTAGAACAGGCAGAAAAAGGAGGATATGCAATTGGTTCTTTCTCTCCAAGATACACAGATATGATTTTACCGATTCTAAGAGCGGGACAGCAAACACAATCCCCATTGATTGTACAGATTTCACAAAAAGAATTAGAGAGATATGGAATTACGCCATTTGAATTCGGAGAAGTCTTTTACCAAACGATGAAAGACGAGAATATTACAGTTCCGACTGTACTCCATTTAGATCACACGAAGGATTTCCAAGTGATCAAAGATGCAATTGAAGCAGGGTTTACATCTGTCATGATTGATGCATCCGAGCACCATCTTGAAAAGAATATCGAAATTAGCGCAATGGCAGCTGAATATGCACATTCAAAGGGAGTATCTGTTGAGGCTGAACTTGGGATGATTGGTACCACTGATTTTATTGAAACCGATCATGACGAAGAGTTATATACAAATCCGGATGAGGCGTTAGAGTTTGTTACAAAAACGAAGGTTGATGCACTTGCCGTGTCTGTTGGGACTGCACATGGTGTCTATAAGGTTAAAAAACCAACCGTCGATCTTGAACGTTTAAAAGCAATCCGTTCTTTAACTCCAGTCCATTTAGTTTTACATGGGGGGTCTGGTGTTCCAGCTGAAATGATTCAAGCCGCTATGAAACTACCAAATGGCGGAATTAGTAAAGTCAATATCGCAACCGATTTAGAACTAAGCCTACTTGGTGCACTTGGTCGAGAAGAAAGAATGACAAATCAAGAAGCAAAATCTTTACCAAGTGATAAAAAACAAACAGGACAATTGGCCGTTCAGAAGACTGTTATTGATAAAATTGAAAATTTCTTAACGAGTGACAAGCGCGCACTTGATTTCCAAATTTAATTTGACTACGGATCGTGATCTTGCCAGTTTATCCGATGCACTTCTTTAATATTAGGTAATCTAAACATAGGGGAGGAGAGTTAGTATGGTTTCTCGAAAAATTCGCGTAGGTATGATTGGGTATCAATTTATGGGGAAAGCGCACAGCCATGCCTATCGTGACTTATCATTTTATTTTGAACATGGTATTGAACCTGTCCTGCAGGCGATTGCTGGTCGAAATGAGGAGAAAGTCAAAAAAGCGGCGAAACAAATGGGCTGGCTTTCGTATGAAACCGATTGGAGGAAACTGATTGAAAGAGACGATATTCATTTAATTGATATCGTTACTCCAAACAACACCCATGCAGAAATCGCGATCGCTGCAGCGGAAGCGGGCAAACATGTATTATGTGAAAAGCCTTTAGCATTGACTGTTGAACAAGCAGAAAGAATGTATGAAGCTGTTACGAAAAATAAGGTCATCCATATGATTACGCATAATTATCGCTTTGCGCCAGCCGTTCAATATGCAAAAAAATTGATTCGAGATGGTCGTTTAGGAGAAATTCGTCACATTCGTGCAACCTATTTGCAAGACTGGATGATGGATCCGAATTTTCCACTTGTTTGGCGCCTTCGTAAAGAAGTAACAGGAACAGGTACCCTTGGTGATATCGGGGCACATAGTATTGATTTAGCAAGGTTTTTAGTTGGAGAAATCGATGAGGTTATTGGAACGATGAAAACCTTTGTAAAGAAACGCCCTACAGGAGAGATGAGTGGTGGTCTATCTGCAAAAATCGAGGGTGATCAACTGGCAGATGTTGATGTAGATGACACAGCAGCATTTCTTGCGCATTTTGAAAATGGGGCATTAGGAGTTTTTGAAGCAACTAGATATGCGGGCGGAAATCGGAATGGAAATCGTTTCGAAATTAATGGTTCTAAAGGGTCGCTTCGTTGGGATATGGAAAAGATGAACTTATTAGAGGTTTATTTTGAGGATGATGAACCAGGATTACAGGGATTTAGAACGATTCATTGTACGGAAGAGCATCACCCATATGCAGGTGCTTATTGGCCGGCTGGTCATGGAATAGGTTACGAGCATACCTTTATTAATCTATTATCTTGCTTTATGGATGGGATTGAAAAGGGAGAGTCACCATCTCCAAACTTTAAAGATGGCTTAATCAATCAGCGTATATTGGAAGCGGTTGTAGAATCAACCGAAACTAGAAGCTGGGTTAAGATCCCAAACTAACATCGGAGGTCAATCATGCAAAAACTTAAGGTTGGAATTATCGGCTGTGGAAACATTAGTAGTATCTATTTCAAAAACTGTCAAACCTTACAATCACTCGAAATTGTGGCTTGTGCAGATTTAGATCTTGAAAGAGCAAAGGATAAGGCAGAAGAATTTAGTATTAACGCTTATAGTGTAGAAGAAATGTTAGCTGATTCAGAGATTAATATTATAGTTAATCTCACTATTCCAGCTGCACATGGACAGGTATCTATACAGGCCCTTGAAGCAGGCAAACACGTGTATACAGAAAAACCACTTGCCATTTCTCTAGAAGAGGGGAAAAGAGTTTTAGAGTTAGCGGATGCGAAAGGCTTACGTATCGGCGGAGCGCCTGATACTTTCCTTGGTGGTGGTATTCAAACGAGTATTAAACTCATTCAGGATGGATGGATTGGAAGACCCGTTGCAGCGAATGCATTTTTCATGAGTAATGGGGTAGAAGAGTGGCATCCAAATCCAGATTTCTTCTATAAAACGGGTGGTGGACCAATGTTTGACATGGGACCATACTATATTACTGCACTCATTTCTCTTATTGGTTCCGTAAAAAGGGTAACAGGTTCGGCGAACATTTCGTTTGCAGAGCGTGAAACACCTGAAGGACGCAGAATTTCAGTTGAAATTCCAACTCACATTGCGGGAGTACTAGATTTTGAGAATGGTGCTGTAGGTACATTAGTCACAAGTTTTGATTCATGGGGAAATAACCTACCTAGAATAGAAGTATATGGGGAATATGGAACACTAAGTATTCCTGATCCGAATACTTTCGGAGGACCAGTGAAATATCGTAGAAAAGGCGAAAAGGAATTCAAGGAAGTACCATTAACACATGGATACCAATCAAATAGCCGTGGCATTGGGTTAGCGGACATGGCCGAGGCAATCTTAGAAGATAGACCACACCGTGCAAATGGCAACCTAACCTATCATGCACTAGAAATTATGCATGGATTCCATATCGCATCTGAACAAGGAAAGCACTACCATTTAACTAGTACAGTAGAGCAACCGGAACTTTTGGAAATGACAAAGAAATTCTAAAAGACGATTATTCTATCAAATAAAAGGCTGTGTTAATGGTCATTGTTGATATTTATATTTTGTTGATTGGAGTGGAAGGTACGAGATCCTCGAAAATGCTGGCATTTTCTTCGTGCGGTGTAGTCTCAAGGAAGCAAATTCAACGTCCTGCGGGAAAAGCGTGTCCAAGGGAGACCCCGCAGGAGCATAGCGACTTGTCCAGTTGCAGCGGCTAGAAACTCGAGAAATTTCAACTCCTCCTTCAGAGGCAAAATACGCCTCTTTGTCAGAGTAACCAATTTTCTCATTTCTGTGCAAGCCGCCTCCACATTTCGTTGAGGAGGCTTCCGGACCGCCCGCGAAAAAGCGAGTACATGCAGAGGAAATCAACAATCTTGTTTAACAGAGCCAAATTAAAAAAGAGTGGTGAAGGATATGGAAATCGGATTACAGCTTTACTCTGTTAGAGAAAAGACGGATAAGGACTTGATTGGAACAATCAAACAACTTGCTACATATGGGTATGAGAGTTTACAATTTGCTGGTTTCTTTGGGACTCCAGCAGATCGATTAAAAGAAGTATTAGATGAAGAAAAGCTAAAGGTGGCAGGAGCACATATTGGTTTGCATCAACTTCAGGGAGATCAATTAGACCAATCACTAAGATATCATGAAACAATTGGAAATGATTTATTAATCTGCCCAGTGCTACCCCGTGAAATGAGAGAAACGGGGGATGAATATAAGAGGTCTGCTGAAATATTAAATAAGATTGGTCAAACCTGTAAAGATGCTGGTTTTTCGTTTGGTTATCACAATCATAACTGGGAATTTGAACAATTTGATGGAAAAACTGGTTTTGATTTGTTATTTGAAAACAGTGATCCGGAACTAGTTAAGATCGAATTAGATTGTTATTGGGCAAAATATGCTGGCTACGAACCGGAGGACATCATTCATCAATATAAAGATCGTTGTGTCTCTCTTCATTTAAAAGATATGAAGATAGAAAAAGATCAGAAAATGAGTACCGAAATTGGGTCAGGTTTGCTTAATTTAAGCCAATATATCAAAACTGGAAAGCAATATGGTGTGAAATGGTTTGTGATTGAACAAGAAGATTATGATCGTGATCCAATGATTGTTGCGGAATCTAATCTGAAAAACCTAAAAGCTCAACTAATCTAAAAATGGGAGCGTTCCCAAAGAAAAGGTGTTGTAAATATGGAGACAAGTAGAAATACATGTCCTGAAGAGACAACTTTCATCCTTCCAGAAAAAGATTTGCCAATATTGTATGATGTCGATGCTGTGATTGTTGGTGGTTCCTTTGCTGGTGTTTCTGCTGCAAGAAGGCTTGCCAAAAGTGGAAAAACTGTTGTGGTAGTGGAATCAAGAACGTATTTGGGACGTGAAGTCACTGCAACACTTCGTCCTTGGCTAGCTGATTCATTTAATACCGGTTCAAATGGTTATACCGAAGTGATTGAGAATGTAATTCGTACAGGTGTCCAAAGGGACGGGGAAATGGCACTTCATCTGGACCGTGTCAAAACAACATTAGAGGACCTACTATTAGAACAAAACATTAAGTTGCTATACGCAAGCTATCCAACAGAAATCCATCATGATGATAGCGGGAAAAAAATGCTGGTAATCGGTAATAAATCAAGTAGGCAAATCATTAAAGCAGAGATTGTGATAGATGCAACAGAGTCCGCTAGTGTATTACGTCTAGCTGGCGAACATTTCGAATCTACTAAAGAATTGAAACGCAATTTCCTAAAGACTATTGAATTGTACCGTACGGATGAAATAACCGATAAGACCATAAAGGTGCCAGCAGAATTAGGAATTGATGGTGACATTGTGTATGTACACCAAGGATATTTAGAAAAAGGCCATGTATTGTTGGAATTCAAACTTACGATGGACGCATTGGATATTCAACAAATCAATCAACAAATGAAATATGAAGTGGCTTCCAGACATACAACCATTAAATTAGCGGAGTATTTCATTCAACATCATCCTGCTTTTCAACAGGCATATTTAGCAGCGTCGTCCTATGAATTATTAGCCATGGATATTCCTAGATTAAGCAAAGAGTGCAAGCTCCCTGCTAGTAAAAATGCTAGTTTTTTAAAGAGATTAGAAGATTATACTAGTTCTGATGTTCGTATTTGGTGTTTGAATGAAAGTGCTCGAAATTCAAATGCTGGTAAGTTGTTTTCAAACCTAGTGACTTCAAGTCAGTTGGGTGAAGAAATGGCAGAACATTTGGTTGAAAATTGGGATTTGCTATTGGAACTAAGTACAATTGAAGAACACAAGGAAAGAAAGATAGCTGAGTTAACTTCAATAGATCACTATACAGTTGGAGAGATGGACCAACCTCAAGCAGGAAGAAACTATCAAAGAGCGCTCATCCAAGGGCAGACTGTACCGGTTCTGCATCATGCAGATGTGTTAGTAGTAGGTGGTGGCACAAGTGGGGCTACAGCTGCAATTACGTCTGCTAAAGAAGGAATGGAGACAGTCTTACTAGAAATGAACCCTGGTCTCGGCGGTACTGCGACACTAGGAGGAGTTGATAGTTATTGGTTTGGTAGAAGAGTCGGGTATAGTGAGCGAGTAACTGAAAAGGTGAATGAGGTTCAGAAACGACTTAATTACAATAATCCAAAATGGAATATTGAAGCCAAAATGTATGCGCTCTTAAGTGAAGCCGAACAAGTCGGTGTGAAAACCTATTTTTACACAATAACAATCGGTACCATTATGGATGGCAATCGGGTGAGAGGTGTTCTGGTAGCATCGAAATTCGGAGTCTTTGCAGTTTTAGCTGAAACGGTGATCGATGCAACCGGTGATGGTGACATTGCGGCATTTGCTGGTGCTGAATATATTTATGGATCAGAACGCGATCATATCGTGATGTGGTATTCTTTAGCCCAATTTGCTAAGCCTGGTCGTACGCAAAATAACTTTACAAGTATGGTTCATATTTCGAATATAGAAGATTATACAAGGGCTATTTTAGACGGACGTAGACGGAAGCGAAAAAGGGAAATACATGATCATGGAATCTATGTTGCCTCAAGGGAAACGCGTCATATCTTAGGCGAGGCTGTCCTAACGTTGACAGATCAGTTAAGACATCGTCAATGGGAAGATGTTATTAATATTCACTTTAGTAACCATGACATGAAGGGGAAAAATGGTGCTGATTGGATGCACTTAGGTTTGATTCCACCGAATCTGGAAATTGAGGTACCATATAGAATTTTGTTACCGAATGGACTTGAAGGAATTCTAATAGCTGGAAAAGCAGTCTCCGCAACCCATGATGCGTTCGCCGCGATAAGGATGCAAGCGGATTTGGAGAACTTAGGTGGTGTAGTTGCTTTGGCAGCTGCGCAGGCTGTTCGAAATCATCAATTACCAAGAAACATTGATGTCAAGCAATTACAAAAACGATTAATAGTTGAAGGGCTTCTCCAGGAGGATGTGCTTACTCGGACAATTGTAAACAAGGAATATCAAGATGAGGAACTTGAAGAATTAGTAGATTCATTGACTGGTGAAAAGCCACTTTACTTGTATGCTGATATGGAAATGGATGAAGTCTATACAGATAAAATTCCAATTGTTGAAATTTGTACAGTGGGTCCTAGGATTATTCCATATTTGGAAAAAGCTTTAGATCATGCGATTGAAAAGGGAGACACCAAAAGACAAATTGTGCTTGCGCAATGCTTGGCGATGTACGAGTCATCTTATGGTATTCCTGTGTTAATTAGGGAGATTGAAAAAGAGTTAGGTGATCATGGATTACCAATAAGGGATAATTTGATCCGACACACCCAACTCCCACCTGATCAAGGCGCTATGCCCGACGTCGTATACTTACTTTACACGCTAGGGATGACAAGGGATGCACGGAGTATGCCTATTTGGGAAAAAGTTGCTGAAAGGATAAATCCTTCAGAAGAAAGTTTAAAAGATATGTTAACAGGTACGTTTTATTATGTAGATGCAGTTTGTTACGGGATTGAGCGTTTAGCAGAACGAGATTGTATTCCTATTTTAGAGCGTTTTTATAGGCACAGTACCTTAAGTAATCAAACACGCAAGGCAGGGGTAGAGGCAGATTACTTTAAAGAAAGACAAGCGATGCTCGATTTAGGTATTGCACGAGCTCTTGCCAGCTGTGGTAGTAAGCGTGGTTGTACAATTTTGGTTCAATACCTTGACGATGCTCGTTCTTTATTAGCCGAACAAGCACATTCTGAATTAAAACGTGTGACGGGTAAAGATTTCGGAAAAAACCAAGAGGATTGGCTAGCTTACCTTGCCTCTATTAACGAGGACATTCAGCCAGCTCCTGTCACAATCAAATTAGATATGGAAAATAGGCGCTATTCACACCAAGGAGGATGAACCATGAAAGAAAAAACGTTACATATGATTGGTAATGCTCACATAGACCCTGTATGGCTTTGGCAATGGCAAGAAGGTTTCCAAGAGACGAAAGCAACCTTTCGTTCTGCATTAGACCGTCTAAATGAATATGACGATTTTGTCTTTACCTCTAGTTCTGCTGTGATGTACGAATGGGTGGAACAAAATGACCCGAAGATGTTTGAAGAAATAAAGGAAAAGATCCAAGAAGGAAGATGGATTATTTGTGGTGGCTGGTGGTTACAGCCAGATTGTAATATTCCTAGCGGGGAATCCTTTGTTAGACAAGGTCTGTATGGTCAGCATTATTTCAATGAAAAATTTGGGGTAACGGCAAAAGTAGGATACAACGTGGATAGTTTTGGCCATGCGGGCATGCTTCCACAAATTCTACAAAAAAGTGGGATGGACCATTATGTGTTCATGCGTCCTGGACCACATGAAAAAGGATTACCAGGTCGTTTGTTCTGGTGGGAGTCTGACGACGGATCTCGTGTAATGACTTTTCAGATCCCATTTGAATATACCACATGGGGGAAAGATTTAGAGGGGCATATTTATAGATGTTCCAAAGAGATGAAGGAACCAGTAAATGATTTAATGAGTTTTTACGGTGTTGGAAACCACGGAGGTGGACCAACGAAGGAAAATATTGAGAGTATTAAACGTTTAAATGAGCGTGAAGACATGCCAAATTTGGTATTTAGCTCTCCAAATAAATTTTTCGAAGATGTAAAAAGTCAAAATGTATCATTACCTACTGTCCATCATGATTTACAAAATCATGCTAAAGGCTGTTATTCTGCACATTCTGGTATCAAGAAATGGAATAGAGAAGCGGAAAATTTACTAATAAAAGCAGAGAAAATGTCTGTCATTGCGAATGCAACGACTGGTCAACCTTACCCAACTGACTTCAAACAGGCTTGGAAAAATGTCATGTTTAATCAATTCCATGATATCTTGGCGGGCACAAGTATTGAGGAAGCGTACGAGGATGCTAGAAATATGCATGGAGAAGCCATGTCCATTGCAGAACGTGGACTTAATAATGCAGTACAGTCCCTAGCATGGAATATTAACATTGAACAAGATGAAGCGATGCTTCCTATTGTTGTGTTTAACCCACATTCTTGGGATATTGAGACGAATGTTGAAGTAGAGTTTAATCGTTTAAAAGAAGATCAGATGCTCACGGATGAAATGGGACATGAGGTTCCTTTACAAGTTGTACAGTCACATGCAACAGCTAATGGTCGTAATCGACTGAGTTTTATTGCGAAGATTCCTGCATTAGGGTATCGGGTTTATAAGGTTGTATCCAATTCAAAACCGTCCCAATTTGATTCAATAAAGGCGAATGACTTTTGTTTAGAAAATGATCGTTACCGATTAGAATTTGATCCGAAGAGTGGTTTCATAAGCAGTCTTTTTGATAAGGATAAGCAGTTTGAAGTGTTTGCTGGCGATGCAGCGAAACCAATCGTCATTTCTGATTCTAGTGATACATGGTCACATGATGTTGTTCGTTTTGATGATGTTGCTGGTGAATTCAAGGCTAAAAGTATAAAACGTATTGAGCACGGACCAGTTAAATCGGTTATTCGTGTAATAAGTGAGTATGGTTCATCAACTCTCATTCAAGAATTTGCGATGTATAAAGGGTTAAACCACATTGACGTAAAAGTCACCGTGGATTGGAGAGAAAAGTTTAAAGCATTAAAACTAAAATATCCGATTAATGTGATGCATCGTAAAGCAACCTATGAAACCCCTTATGGCCACATTATTCGTGAAGCAAATGGAGAAGAACAAGTTGGTCAAAGTTGGATTGATGTATCAGGAACGGTCAAAAATACAGGTGCGCGCTACGGTTTAAGTATTGCAAATGATGCAAAATATAGCTATGACGTTGAAGGAAATGTAGTAAGCCTTACAGTTCTAAGAAGTCCGATATATGCTCATCATGATCCTTTAATTCCAGACCCAGATGGGTATTATTCTTTTATTGATCAAGGAATCCAACATTTCCATTATTCTTTATTGCCACACGAAGAGAGTTGGGAAGAAGCTTTAACAGTAAAGCATGCAGCTGTATTAAATCAGCGTCCAGTTGCTCTAATCGAAACCTTCCATGAAGGTGAATTACCACAACAAGGGTCATATGTGGATATTGATCAGGATAATGTGATCATCAGTGCGATCAAACAAGCAGAGGATAATGAAGATATAATCTTACGATGCTATGAAACAAATAAAGTAGCCACAAAAGCAACCATTAAATTGCCAAAGTGGGATCGCATAATAGAAGCTAGTTTTAGACCATGTGAAATAAAAACATACAGAATTCCAAAGGATACTTCAAAACCAGTCATTGAGACAAATCTTCTCGAGTGGGAAGAGTAAATATGGATTTGTAGGCTTGGAGTCAGGTTGGCTCCAAGTTTATTTTTGGGTTAGTTAAGGTTTATTGTGGATTTTATGTGACTTTTATGTTGTTTTCTTGACGGATTTTGATAAAAAGTATTGCCTAAATTGTCAGAATTAGATAAAATACAAGTATAGAGTTCTTGGGAACGTTCCTACTTTTATTTAGGATTTATGTTTGTACACACTATTAAACTATCTAAATAAATATGGGAACGTTTTAATTCAGATGATAAGTAAGCGTTTTCTATTAATCATAGGGAGAAAGAGAAATATGGGGAATCCAACAATTCATGATGTAGCAAGAGTTGCGAAAACTTCAAAAAGCACCGTTTCTCGGTTCTTAAATGGTTATGCCGTCAAAAAAGAGACAGAAGAGGCGTTAAGGTCAGCAATTCAAAGTCTTAATTATCATCCTAATGTAAATGCTAGAAGATTGGTCAAAAATAAAACACGAGTGATCGGTATTGTTGTTGATGATATCGCGAATAACTTTTATGCAGATATATTTAGGGGAATTGAAAAGGTAGCAAATTTACATGGTTACCAATGTACATATTATAGCCGGAAATCAAACCTCCAAGGTGAGTTCGGGTTTATGAATCTCGCGCAGGAGAGACAATTTGATGGGTTAATCTTAATTAGCTTCTTAAAACTATCTAATGAACTGATTTCGAGGCTTGAAGAACTTACGATCCCAGTTGTCTTAATCGGAGATGCAAACCAGAATGAGACGATCTTTTCTGTAGATATCAATAATGAACTTGGAATAAGGGAGATTGTCCGCTACCTTCATAGGATTGGACATGAGAAGATTGCCTATATTTCTGGTCCAGACGAGTTTTCTGCAACCTATTGGCGTAAGAAAGGGTATGAAAGTGAACTTAAGGACTTGGGGCTTGAACTAAACCCTGACTGGGTCATTTCTTCAGACTGGTCCGAATCTGGTGGACATCAAGCAATGAAGGAATTGCTTGCCATCCAAGGTATTACGGCTGTCATTGCTTCCAACGATGAAATGGCAATTGGTGCACTTCTTTGTGCAAGTGAATTAGGATACAAAGTTCCAAAAGATATTTCAATAGTAGGTTTTGATAATATTCCTGTTTCAAGATGGGTGAATCCACCTTTAACAACTTCAAAACAACCACTACTCAAAATGGGTGAAACAGCTGCAAAAGGATTAATTAAACAATTGAGTGGGGAAATGGAGGGGTTGTCCGGGCGACAACTGCTTGATCCTAATCTGGTAGTACGTCAAACATGCAGGAGTCTATGAAACAAAGAGAGGAGATACATCCATGTTTAAGAGCAAAATAGACAAAAATCCATACGGATACTATTTTATTGCCCCGTTTTTTATCAGTTTTATTGTTTTTGGACTCGGTCCAATTCTCTATTCTTTTTACTTGAGTTTTACAGACTGGGAAGGGTTTTACGAGCCAACGTTTATTGGACTAGCAAACTATGAAAGATTGCTTCATGATACCTTGTTTTTTAAATCCATCTTAAATACATTAATTATTTGGATTTTTTCCATCGTACCTCAGTTAACAATTGCACTTACACTTGCTCTCATCTTACATGAGAAGTTCATTAGAGGGAGACACTTATTCCATGCCATCTACTATTTTCCAAACATTATTACACCAATTACACTAGGTGTTATGTTTGCTTTAATATTTGATTGGCAGACCGGAAGTATCAACCAATTTTTACTTAAAGTTGGATTAATTGATGAACCATTTTACTGGATGAATAATGTGTGGACGTCACGTGCAATCGTAGCTCTTACGATCATGTTTCAAAACTTTGGTTTTAATATGTTAGTCTTCTTAGCAGGTTTACAGGCGATACCAAAAGATTTATATGAGGCGGCAGAAATTGACGGTGCATCCAGATTCCAAACAGCCATAAAGATCACAATTCCATTAATCAGACCTGTCCTTATATTTACATTAATTACATCGGTCATTGGTGGATTACAAATTTTTGATGCGCCATTAATGTTAGGTAGTGGTCCTGATAATTCAACAGTTACGATGATTATGAATCTTTATAATGCCGCATTTGTCAGATATGAATATGGCTACGGCGCGACAATCGCTTATGGTGCATTTGTTGTAATTGCTATTGCAACGGTCATCACATTTTTAATTCCTGGAGTAAGAAAGAAGAAGGAGGCGTAGTAAGTTGAATCAACCATTAGAATTAAAATCGTCCTCTGTCATAAATGAGAAAAAACTTAAATCGAAAAAACGATTAAGCTTACTTATCAAAACACTTATTTGGATTATGCTCATTGTTTCAGCAACTCTCTGTTTAATTCCATTTTATAGCATGATTATTACGTCTACACACTCAAATTCCGATATAACCAGACAGCTATTATTGTTACCTGGGGATAAATTTATAGACAATTATAATCGTTTAATTGAAGTAGTCCCAATCTGGAGAGGGTTTTTAAACAGTTTATTTATTACTGTTATTTCGACAATTTTAGGTTTGTATTTTTCAGCAATGAGTGGGTATGGTTTTTCAAAATACAAATTTAAGGGAAATGGATTTTTATTTGCTTGTGTCTTAGGTACGATGATGGTGCCTGGACAGTTGGGAATTATAGGATTCTTCAGATTGATGAATGAAATGGGTCTAGTGAACACGTATTGGCCAATTATTTTACCATCAATTAGTAACGCGTTTGCATTGTTCTTCTTTAAACAGGTCAGTGATAATTCAATTCCTAAAGAAATGATTGAAGCTGCAAGAATAGATGGTAGTAAGGAACTCACAATCTTTCATCGGATTGCACTGCCTTTAATGGCACCTTCTCTTGCAACATTGGGAATCTTCCTTTTCATTGGTAAATGGAATGAATTCTTACAACCTATGATTCTATTATTTGATAATGAACTTCAGACACTTCCAGTTATGATTGCAAGTGTGAGAAGTCAATTTAATGTTGATTATGCTGCACAATACGTCGGTATTGTCATCTCCATTATCCCGATTCTTATTGTATTTGCCATCTTCTCTAAGCAAATTATCTCAAACGTTATGGCAGGTGCAGTTAAGGAATAAAAGGTATGTGCTTTAAAAAATGTCTGACCTTATTTTAGGGAGGTGATCAAAAGCAGTCGATTAGTAAGAAATCATTGTGTTT
The DNA here is from genome assembly GCA_003640645.1 of Fredinandcohnia aciditolerans. Lineage (GTDB taxonomy): Bacteria > Bacillota > Bacilli > Bacillales > Bacillaceae_L > Ferdinandcohnia > Ferdinandcohnia aciditolerans. Next base: position 198,478 of record QGHH01000002.1, read on the forward strand.
TAAATCAAAAAAACATAGGGGGAAATAAATATGAAGCGCTTTAAACTAATTAATCTGTTTTTGATTTTAGCTCTACTAGTCGGTTTACTTGCAGCTTGTTCAGGTAATGAAAAGTCAAGTAATGATAGTGATTCAAAGGATAATAATGCTACTTCAGAACCGAAGTCTCCAGAGGATTTTGAAGGTGAATTAACGATTTGGACTTTCTTCGGTGATGTTGAAAAAATGGGACAAAAATTTGAAGAAAAATATCCAAACGTGACAGTAAAGGTAAGTGTCTTCCCAGGAGACCAATACCAAACAAAGTTAATGAATGCAATCAATACAAAGACAGATGTTCCTGATATTTTTGACCTTGAAAGAGGGTACATTGATAAGTTTATCAATCAACCATTCCTAGCGAATATGTCTGAGTTAGGTGCAGATGAATTAGTAGAAAATTATGTTCCTTATGTAAAAGAACTTGGAGTTGCAGATGACGATACGATTCGAGCAATCTCTGATCACTCATCTCCTGGTGCATTTTGGTATCACAGAGATCTAGCTAAGGAATATCTTGGTACAGATGATCCTGAAAAGGTATCAGAAATGGTAAGTTCATGGGATAAGATTATTGAATTAGGTAAAAAAGTAGAAGAAGAAAGCAATGGTGACGTACACTTAATTTCTCACTTTGGTGATGTATTTAATACTGAAGCATTTAATCAAGAGATGTGGGTTCAGGAGGACAAATTAGTCATCGATCCGAAATGGGAAGATATTTTTAATAATATGAAAGCAATTAGAGAAGAAAAAGTTGATGCGAAACTTGGTTATTTCTCTGGTGGTTGGGGTGACGCTCTTAACGATGGTGGCGTAATCCTATTTGCAAATCCAGCATGGGCAGGTTTCATGGTTGGTAACGAAAATGGTGAGGCAGAAGGTAAATATGGACTTGCAAAGACACCTAGTGGTTATTACCAAGGTGGAACATATCGCTCCATCTATAACGAATCAGACAATAAAGAGTTAGCATATGAATTTGTTAAGTTTATTGCTAGTGAAGAATGGCAGCAATATAATCTTGAAGAAACAGGTAACATGCCAGGTCTGTTATCTATCTATGAAAAGAATATGGATTCATTCACACATCCATTCTTTGGCGATCAAAAAATATTAAAAACATATCATGACCTTGTAAAGGAAATTCCAGCCCAAAAGGCAACAGGTAACAACCAGGCTATTTCAACATTATGGTATGATGCAGCAGCTGAGGCAATTGACAGTGGAGAAGATTATGAGCAGGCTCTGAAGGATTTCAAAGCATCCGTTAAAAATGGATACCCAAAAATTAATGTTGAATAATATTTAAATGGTAGACGGCTGCTTATTTTTTAGCAGTCGTCTATTACTAAAGGAGAATGGACATTGAATGCAATTGCAAATTATATAGACAACTTAAGGGTAATCGATGGACATGAGCACCTAATCCCTCAAAGTGATCGCAGCAAAATGAAGGCTGATTTTTTTGACCTCTTACATTATTTAAGTTCAGATATGATGACAGCTGGTTTAGATGCTACATTCTTTGACAGAAATAAAAATAAGATGTCGGTTGAAGAAAAGGCAAAGATTTTTCTAGAATATTGGGGAAAAGTAAAAAACACAACATATGCCCAAATGCTTAGATGGGCAGTTGAAGATTTGTATGGAATGAATGATTGGACCGTCGAAGGAATCTGTAGGTTAAATGACCGTGTACAAAAAGCGTCAGAGGACCCTGATTTGTATCAAAAAGTGTTAACGGAAAAATCAAAAATTGATCTTGCCTTCACACTTATCTTTACTACTAAAGTAGATTTCCACTATTTCCGACCTGTTATGTGGACGGATCATATGGTGAAAATACGAACACTGAAAGATATTGAGATGATCGAAAAAGAGGCCGGGTCTGATATTTATGATTTTGAGGATTTTATAGAAGCAGTTGATACCATTATTAAACGTTATTTTGATGAAGGAATGGTTGCTACAAAAATCGGAGTAGCCTACTGGCGTTCGTTAGCTGTTGAGAAGCCAACAAAGCATGAGGCGGAGACAGTGTTTAATAAACTAAAGGGAAGTCATCTAAGTGAATCCCTTTCACAAGAAGAATTAAAACCATTTCAGGACTTCATCATTCACCGGATCGTTCAGCGTTCTATACATCATGATATCCCGATTCAAATTCATACTGGACATCAGGAACCGAGTGTATCCTCCAATGGAAATAGGATTACGAATTCAAATGTTACGGACCTTATTCCATTATTACTAGAATATAAGAAAGCAAAGTTTGTTCTTCTACATGGTGGTTATCCATATTTTAATGAGTACCTATCCGTGGTTAAGAATTTCCCTAATGCTTATGCGGATTTAACTTGGTGTTATATTTTATCACCTACTGCAACAAAACAATTGTTATCACAGATGATTGAGATGGTACCACAGTCGAAAATTATTGGATTTGGTGGAGACTATAGTCAAGTAGAAGGAACGTATGCGCATTTGAAACTAGCAAGAAAAGTATTAACGGAAGTGTTAGTTTCCAAAGTAGACAATGGAGATATGACTGAATACGATGCCTGTGATTTTGCAACACGTGTCTTAAGGAATAACCTAATAGAATTGTATAAATTAAACCTAAAACCAGCTTCCTTAGCAAAGGAGGATTTACATGTTAACTAACGAAAACAAGGAGCTATTGCAGCTTTTTAATGATAAAGATCGAGTATTGAATGACGTAAAATTTGAGTTGGAATTGGAACAAAACGGTAAGGTTAACTTGGAATTTGTTGAGGTGAAAACAGATACTCAAGTAGATTCTTTCGGAGAATACAAGCGATATCAGTATATTTATAGATGGGAAGAACAAGTTGATTTCTCCTTTATCTTGCATTGCTATGGGCAGCAATTTGTCCACGCTTTTATTGATGTCGTGGTGAATAATGAAAAACTGTTTACTCAAAATGAGTCATTATCTGCGAAAAATAGTGTAGTCATCACGATAAAGGATATGGGCGATATTGAGGGGCTATTTGCATCTTACCGTCATAAAGATTGGTGGACAAGGCCACATTTCAATAAAGATGTAACTACACTCCCTTCAAGAACGCAATCTTTATTATGGAAGAATCAACATTCTTATCATTACATATTACCTGTTGTTGGCCCCGAATTTAAAACAGATCTTGAAGGAGCTAAAGAAGGGGTTCAACTAAAGGTCTCATCCTATGACAGTGGAAGAAACCAAGGTTATACACCTATTTTTATTTTAGCTCATGGGGATAACCCATTTGCATTGGCAAGGGAAACAAGTCAACGATTGCTCGATGTGAGCTCAAATACAAGACTGAGAGATCAAAAGCGTTATCCAGAACGTTTGGATTATTTGGGATGGTGTAGTTGGGATGCCTTCTATCATAAGGTGAATGAAGAGGGAATTTTAAACAAAGTATCTGAGTTTAAGGAAAAAGGAATTCCGGTTAAGTGGTTGATGATTGATGATGGTTGGTCACAAACAGCCGAAGAGCGTCTAAATGGTTTTGAACCGGATGCTCAAAAATTTCCTAGTGGATTTAAACAGTTAACGATGGAATTGAAAAATTCCTTTGGCATTGACTCAATCGGGGTCTGGCATACCTTGGCAGGTTACTGGGGCGGCATTCATCCAAAAAGCAAGTTAGCGAATGAAATGTCACCAAACCTTTATAAAACCAATAGCCAGAAGTTAATTCCTTATCCTGAAAAAGGGAAGGGCTTTGGTTTCTGGGATGCTTGGCACTCTTATTTAAAAGAACAAGGCATTGATTTTGTAAAAGTGGATGGCCAAAGTGCCATAAACAACTTTATGGAAGGCCAAATGTCTATTGGGGAGTCTTCGGTTGAAACGCACAAGGCTTTAGAAGCATCTGTAGGCATACACTTTGATCATTGTATGATTAATTGTATGGGAATGGCTTCAGAAAATATTTGGAATCGACCTATTTCCTCTGTATCAAGAAGTAGTGATGATTTTGTTCCTGAGGATGAACATGGATTTGCGGAGCATGCTTTGCAAAATGTGTACAACTCGTATTACCATGGTGAAATTTATTGGGGTGACTGGGATATGTTCTGGACTGAGCACAAGGATGCAGGGCGTCACGCATTACTCAGAGCACTTAGTGGCGGTCCGGTTTATGTCAGTGATCGTGTAGGTCAGACCAATCCTGAAGTATTATGGCCATTAATAATGAAGGACGGAAGTATTCTTCGTTGTGACCAACCTGGTAGACCAACAACAGATATGTTAATGGTGAACCCAGTTGAAGAGAAGAAGCCTTTAAAGGTATGGAATACAAGTAACGGGATTGGCTTAGTAGGGGTATTTAATGTGTCACAAGAACAAGTTGTAGGAAATATAGGTCCCCGAGATATCGATGGTTTTGATTCAAACGACTATCTTGTTTATGACTACTTCAATCAAACGGTAAAAGAGCTCGGAAAAGATGAGAGATTTGAAGTTACCTTAGAAAAGGATTCATATTCCTTCTATTTAATCATCCCTAAAGCTCATGTCATAACACCTTTAGGAATTCTAGATAAATATGTTGCTCCAGCTACATTTGTAACTGAACTCACTTCTAGTGAGAAGGTTGTTGTGAAAGTGAAGGAAGCGGGAGTCTTTGGATTTGTAACTGAATCCGAAGTGAAGGTTGTTAAGGTAAATGGAAAAGAGGTCATTGTGGATCGATTAACTGACAATGGGCCGATTTATACAATTGATTGTTCCTCTTTCGTTAATGAGTCAATGATTGTAGAGATCCAAGTATAGAAAGCATGAACGTGTTATCAAGAACAGAATGAGGAGTGTTAATTATGAAGGTTTCATGTCACCTTATTACGTGGGGAGAAGATTTACTAAAAGGTTTAGAAGAAGCCTCTACATTAGGCTATCAAGCATGTGAGACATTTACACACTTGGCATTGCAGTACGAAGATCGTCTAGATGAATTTAAAACCTTACTAAATCAATATGGGTTTCAGCTTTCTGCTTTGTATGGTGGTGGTAATTTTACAGATGAATCCAGAAGACAATATATCATTGACCGAAATGAAAAGGTAGCAACATTTATAGCAGCAAACGGTGGTGACCGAATTGTTTTCGGACCTGGAGGACCTCGAAAAGAAGGGGGGACTACTAGGAAGGAATTAGAAATTGCGGCAGAAACAATTAATCTAGCAGCGAAAAAGTGTTATGATCTTGGTGTGAAAGCTTGTGTTCACCCTCATATCAATACTGAAATTGAAACGGAATATGAGCTAGATACAATTATGGAGTTAACGGATCCAAACTATGTATTCTTTTGCCCAGATACAGCACATCTGAAAAAAGCTGGGATGGATCCTTTAGAAATGATTAAACGTTATCATGACCGGATAGCTTACGTGCATTTAAAAGATGTTTCACCAAAAGAAGTAGATGAGACAACCTTTCCTATTTTAACGGGGAATGAGGCGATGCCCATTTTCTGTGAGCTAGGTTTAGGGACATTATCAACTGAATTCAAACCGATTATTGATTACTTAAAAGAAATCAACTATGACGGGTGGCTAACCGTAGAGATTGACCAGTCAACTAGCACCCCTTATAATAGCTTGAAAATTTGTCGAGACTTTGTGCAAGACAAGCTGCAATTAACCATTTAACAAAAAAATCATCATTCTGCACCATAGAAATAAAGGAGTGGCTAAAGTGGCACAGGGATGGAAAAGTGCATTTGTACGTTTTGCTGAATGGTTTTCACGTTTAGCGTATATTAACGTTTTATGGATTGGTTTTACCCTTTTGGGGCTTATTCTTTTCGGTTTTATCCCAGCAACTGTATCAATGTTTGCTGTCGTAAGAAAGTGGCACAGAGGGAACCTGGAGGACTCTGTTTTTAAAACTTTTTGGAGCTATTACCGGAACGAATTTGTAAAATCAAATATTTCAGGGCTTGTTTTGCTCGTAATTGGTTATGTCCTTTATCTGGATATCTTTGTGTTAGTTCTAGATCAATCGATGCCGATGCAAGTAGTTCAATTCCTACTTTACATACTTGGAGCCTTATTTTTATTGGTTACCGCCTTTTTCTTCCCTGTGTATGTTCACTTTGAATTGAAATGGTATCAGTATCTAAAGATTGCTACATTAATGGTTTTTGCTGCTCCATTAAGAGCCATTATAATGCTGATTATTGGCTATGGCGTTTTTTTTCTAATGGCAAAAATGCCAATCCTTATGTTTTTCTTTTTAGGCAGTATAATAAGTTATTTGTGGCAAATGATCTCCTTACCGACATTTGACAAAATACAAGATCGAAAGTAATTAGGTTTTTTTAGAATGGAGGGTGAGGATTCATGTATCAACCAGTTCATCAGCCCAACATTGTCTTGATTATGGCGGATCAGTTTGCATTTGATGTAATTGGTGCATTAGGGCATCCAACAGTAAAAACCCCTCATATAGACCGAATTGTTCAAAGTGGAGTGACATTTGAACATGCCTATTGCAATTCACCACTTTGTGTTCCTTCAAGGGCCTCTATTGTAACAGGCAAATTTGTAAGTAATAAGGTGTCTATGATAATGGTTCAGAACTGTCCGCGAGTCAACCAACATTTTTACACCATTTAAGACGTGCGGGGTATGAGACCGTTTTATCTGGAAAAATGCATTTTGTGGGTCCTGATCAACTTCATGGATTTGTTCAACGGCTAACAAAAGATATTCAACCAGCTTCATTTGCCCTAACACCAGATTGGAAAAAAGGGATCTATCTAAATCATGGAACCAGTGTGGGAAGGTTAAAAAAACCAGGTGTGATTAAAAGTAGTAAAATTTTGGATTTTGACAATACTGTGTTACAACGTACACTGGAGCAAATACGAACATATAAACGACGAAGTGAAGAAGAGAGTAGACCATTCTTTTTATGTGCTTCCTTTTTCCATCCCCATGGTCCTTTTCAGATTACTGAAGAATATTGGGAGATGTATGAGGATAGTGAGATTCCAATGCCAGCTGATACAGTTGAAAATATCGGTGATTTGCACCCATTTAATCAATGGATTCAAACGCATCATGGAGTCGATGTTTGTGACCTCACAGAGGATGAAATACGGAGAAACCGACGTGCCTACTATGGGATGGTTACCTATTTTGACAATAAAGTAGGTCAGATTGTTCATGAACTAGAACAATCAGGGCTCATAGACAACACCATCATTGTTGTAACAAGTGATCATGGTGAAATGCTTGGGGAACACGGTATGTGGTTTAAACGAACCTTTTATGAGCATGCAACAAAAATACCACTCATTCTGTCATATCCTAAGCGTTTTCCTAGAGGGAAGAAGGTTAGTCGACCAGTATCACTAGTTGACCTTGCACCCACTTTTATGACTCTAGCAAATGTACCTGACTGCGAAAAGTGGATTAATGAAATGGATGGAAATAGTCTGGAATCCTTAATCGTTGATGAGGACAAATCATGGAAAGATGAAGTGATTTGTGAATATTATGGCGAAGGACCCATTCAACCGATGATCATGCTGAGGTCTGGAAACTATAAATTTGTCTATGTTCATGAGGAGCGGCCGTTATTATTTGATTTAGAAAAAGACCCACATGAGCTAAATGATTTAGCTAAATTAACAGACTATGAATCTCTTGTAGAAAAATTTACGGATAGAATCACATCTCAATTTAATATGGAGAAGATTAAAAGGGATATTATTCGGAGTCAACAAGAGAGACTTCTGATTGTTGATTCGCTGGATAAAGGAGAAAAGGTGAATTGGGATTATATCCCGAATTCACATTCATCCAATCTAGCAAAAAATTAAGTTTATAACAGGGTCTTACTTCCAAGCGTGATAGAGAAGTAAGGCCCTTTGTTTAAGGGTTACTAAAATTTTTTATGGGGGTAATGTTGTGAAACTCCAATTTATAGGTTTGCCGCCTGAACTACATAAGGGCCTTTCGATTATTTGTGAGGAACTTGGTATCACCATTAGTGACAATGGATTTCCTGTTATTATTGACAAAGAAGAAGGATCGATTAAGGTAAGTCTTACAAACCAAGATGGCAGAATTCGTTATGAGAAAGATGTTCATTTTTTCCGGGCGTTGGGTTTGTTTATAGAGAATTTTAAAGTGCAGAACGAGTGCGAAATTGTTGAAGAGCCTCAATTCGATACAAACGGTATTATGATTGATGCATCGAGAAACGGGGTAATGACTGTTGATGCGATTAAAATGCTATTAAGGAAAATGGCATTGATGGGTCTGGATGTCTTAATGATGTATACCGAAGATACATTTGAAATGGAAAAATACCCATACTTTGGATATATGCGTGGACGGTATAGTGAGGCAGAAATCAAGGAATGTGATCAATATGCGTATGAATTAGGGATTGAGATGATTCCTTGCATTCAAACGTTAGCTCATTTAACCGAAGCTTTAAAATGGAATTATGCGGGGAATATGAGGGATACGGAAGACATTCTTTTAGTTGGGGAGCAAGGGACCTATGAATTTATCGAGGAAATGATTAAGACGACAAGTCGAATCTATAGAAGTAGTCGCATTCATATTGGAATGGATGAAGCACATCGACTTGGATTGGGTACATATTTAGAGAAAAACGGTTATAGGCAAAGATTCGAGATTATGAATGAGCACTTACAAAAGGTAGTATCTATCGTCGAAAAATATCAACTAAAGCCCATGATTTGGAGTGACATGTACTTTAGATTAGGATCAAAGACAGGTGGTTATTATGACCTGAACTCTGTCATTCCTAAGGATGTGAAGGATTCTATCCCGAAAAATCTTCAGTTAGTCTATTGGGATTACTATCACACAGATCAAAGTTTTTATGAAACTTTTATCGAAAAGCATCGAACATTTGGATCAGACCCGATCTTTGCAGGCGGAATATGGACATGGAACGGGATCGCACCGAACTATGGGAAAACCTTTGCTACGTCTGAAGCTGCTTTAGCCGCATGTAAAAATAAAAAGGTAAAAGAAGTGTTTGCAACCATGTGGGGGGATAATGGTGCAGAAACGAACCCCTTCACAGGACTTGTTGGGATGCAACTATTTGCAGAACATGGATATGCAAAGGAAGTAGACCGTAATCGATTAGCTGAGCGATTTTCCTTTTGTGTAGGAGGAAATATAGCCGATTTCCTTAAATTAAATGAGTTTGATGAAACACCAGGGGTGGGTGTTGATAATCTAAAAGAGTCACATCCATCAAAGTTTTTACTATGGCAGGATGTGCTAACCGGACTGTATGATGAAAACATTAAGGGCTTATCTATGAATGATCACTATGCTAAGTTAGCTGAGCGTCTAACGATTGCAAAACAGAATAACTCAAATTGGGCTGAGTTGTTTGAATACTATATACAGCTTGCTAAGGTGTTAAGTATCAAATCTGAGTTTGGCATAAAGCTAAAAAATGCATATGATCATCAGGACAAAAAGCGAATAGAGGAATATAAAGATCAACTTATAGAATTACGTGACATGGTAGACGTTTTACGTACCAAACACCGTTCACTTTGGGATAGTACGTATAAGTCATTTGGTTGGGAAGTATTAGATATTCGCTATGGCGGTGTGATTGCCCGATTAAATACAGCCAAAGATCGGCTAACGAATTGGTTAGAAGGAAAAGCGGAAAACATACAAGAGCTTGAGGCGGAGCGGCTTTACCATGATGCCCCATGGGTAATGCCAGAAGGAGCATTAGGTAGAAATTCTTATCACCGTATCGTTACGGCGGGAGCATTTTCAAACTAAAAAGAAAAGCAAGGATGTGGTCAACTGAAAATGTCCACATCCTTGCTTTTTTCTATCCGTTTCTCTAATTGGTCTTGGTGTATTCGTCCATAATCGTGCAAGAAAACGTCTGTTCAACTTTTTTGGCTCTATTCTATAAGTATGTTGTTTTTAGATATAATGTGTAAACCTAGTGGATTAGAGCGTAAGGTGGCGACTCCTCAAAAATGTATTCACATTTTCTTCGTGCGTGGGTTATTTCAAAGAAGCAAATTCAATGTCCAGCGGGAAAAGCGTGAGACTTGAGACCCCGCAGAAGCGACAGCGACCTGTCCAGTTGCAGCGGCTAGAAACTCGAGAAATTTCAACTCCTCCTTCAGAGGCAAAATACGCCTCTTTGTTCGGAGTCTCCGACACACACGACGTGCTAGTGCCGACTTCGCCACAGGAAGTGGCGCTTTAGTCGGCCAATTTTCTCGTTTCTGTTCAAGCCGCCTCCACATTTCGTTGAGGAGGCTCAAGCCACGCCCGCGGAAAGCGTCCACCTGAAGCGGAAATCATTGATAAAAACAACAAAGTTTGCGAAAACAGCCATTTTTTTAAACAAGATATTGCTTCAACTCTCCATCTTCGCCCGTATAGGTGATTTCGGTCTTCATGTTTTTTAAATGGATGAATAATGAACAAGTTTTATCCCCATTGTTCCAAGTGAGGTGAATTTCATCACTTGCGGAATCGAGAACCTGAAACTCTCCATTAAATGCAGGATGTTCATTTCGAAACTGGATGAGTTTTACAAGTCTTTGAACGACATTCCTTTCAAGGGCTTTCTCAATTTCATCAAAGGTATAGTTATGTCGATTGATTTCTCGTTTTTCCCCAGTTTTTGTCACAGCCTCATAGTCATTTTTTCCAGCTAATAATCCGACATAATAGACCTGAGGTACACCAGGTGCAAAGAATTGAATCGCTCTCGCAGCTAAGTAAGCATCATCATTGTGATCAAGCATAGAGTAGTAAGTTCCATTTATCTGATGTATATCAAATCCATCCTCTGTCTTATGTTCATCTGAAAGGATATAACTAAAATTGGCTCCTCTCTTTTCACATGTCTCTACAACTTTTCTAGCTTGCTTTGTATCAATTAATCCTTCCATGTCAGGTAAAACAGGAATTCCGTCATGGCAGTCAAGCATTGTGAATTGCTTCTTTGGGCGATCCTTTAAATATTCACGAAGATTTTCACTAGATTGAGTGATTAATGTTTCAAGAACGCGATAAGGTAGGATAAAATCGTAAATCCAATATCCTTGTTCCGCCAATTTATACTGTGTTTCGTGGTGAGCATGGACCTCAGGAAGAAGTTCTATGTTAAGAGAATCTGCCATGTCTTTAATCCAATCAAGAAATTGATAGATTTCTGGTTCCACGAAAAAGCAGCTGGTCCCGATCTTTTTGATTACGTAACCTACCGCGTCAAGTCTCACAATACTGACGTTATTTTTACTAAAGTTTTCAAAAAATAGAGTTAGTAGCTGTTTTACCTTTTCTGAACGGACGTCTAAATCAATTTGTTCAGAAGGATCTTCTCTTCCGAAAGTTGTCCATACTAATTCCTCTTCTCCTGTAGCTTCTATTGTATAAGAGGAGTATGGCTTTGATCTTCTAAGGAAAATTTTATCGACATCTTCCTTCAGTGGTTTTCCATCTTTCCAATACTTATCAAGCGTTATAAATAAATCTGCATATTCTGAGTTACGACCTTTTTTGATGAAGTCCTGAAAATACTCAGATTGCCTGGAAATGTGGTTCACCATTAAATCTACAAGAATATCATAATTTTCCCCTATTGATTTAATGTCATCCCATGAGCCAAACTTTGGCTCTATCTCAAGATAATTAAGAGGTGCGAAGCCTCTATCTCCCGAAGACGGAAACGGTGGCAAAATATGAACCCCGCCTTTAAATCTATTAGGAAAGTATTTTGTAAGTGCTAATTTCAGAGAATGTAAATCCCCACCTAATGAGTCTGGATATGTAATGAGTTGTACTTGGTTTTTGATTGTCATGATAGCATCCCCTTATATGTAGTGAACGAATGGTATTTTAAAGATATGGTTTTTGCACAAAACAAACATCAACATATAAGTGTGTCATTTTGATTGCAAAAACTTGAGAAGGTTAATGGAATACAAAACGATTAATCTACTATGATATCGCTTCCAAGTCTTGCGATTCAAAATTAACCCAAATAATACAAAACTATTCAGTTAACTCTATTATAAATGAAGTAAAGAATACGAACAAGGGACAGAGGGACAGGTCCCTTGTCCCAAATCTAGGTGTCAAACGATATATTATACTAAAATATAAAAAGTCCGATTAGCTGTAAACTGTACTAATCTGGCCTTTTTTGAATTTGTCGATTTCAAACAAACGTTTGTTTAACGTTCTAAATCAGCAGTGGCATAAAACTCTCAATTCAATCAATCGTTTGTTTGAATTTAATTCGCTAGGTAATCAGATTTGAAAATGAAACTGTTATACTATCAATTTGGTATTCTGAAATAGGGTCGGAGGGACAGGTCCCTTGTCCCAGGAAAAAAATGGTGGGTCAAGGGACCTGTCCCCTTGACCCATTATTTCACTAAAGTGGATACTTCACCATAGGAAAGCACATTATCTGTTATTTTATTAAATGTACGTTGGTTCACGATCTCGTCGCCGATTTGTTTCAAGAGGGATACACTGGCGCGGAATGGACTAGAGCCAGTACTTACTCTTTCAATTCCTATTTCAGATAACTCTTCTAATGAAGGAAGCCCCGGGACGACTAATAGATTAATTGGACAATTGACTGAATCGCGTAGTTTTTTGATGTCATCTCTATCTTTCAGAGCGGGGACGAAGACACAATCTGCGCCAGCTTCCTCATATAGCTTTACGCGGTAGATCGCTTCGTCAATACGAGATTCTGGTTCGCCGATATTTAGCCAAAAAATATCCGTGCGGGCATTGATAAACAAAGGAAACCCAATTGAATTACAGTACTCCCTAATGGCAGCAATCTTTTCCTTCTGCAGTTGAGGATCATAAATCGGAGAACTAGCATCACCAGTAGCGTCCTCGAGATTGATACCAACCACACCTGCTGATATCACTTGTTCTATTGTATGTAAAACTTCCTTAATCGTTTTTCCATAACCTGATTCAAGGTCAGCGCTTACTGGTGCGTCGACCGCGTTAACCATATTCTTGATAATACGCAACATCGTTTCAAATGGAATCTCTTGTCCATCAGGATACCCCAGTGACATCGCAATCCCTGCACTTGTTGTACCAATTGCTTCACATCCACATTCCTCGAACATTTTTGCACTGATTACATCCCATGCATTCGGTAGAATCATGGTATTTGGCCCATTATGGAGAGCCCGAAAACGCTCTACTTTAGCTACTAGCTGTTCACTTATCATCGCCAAACTCCTTTCTAATTTCGAATTAAAACTATAATTTTATTGTAACTTATTTCTGGGGATAAGAGACAGGTCGCAAAGGAAAAATATGGTGGGACAAGGGACCTGTCCCCGTGACCCAACAAAATTGGTGGGAATAAAATAAATTATTTGACTATTTTAAATAATAGTGATAAATTGGTTTTGGATACTAAATCAGGTTTACTATACAAAACCAACAAAAAGGGGGGACTAGATTGAAAAAAAAATATTGGGTTCCGGCTTTAGAGCGAGCAGATAAAGTTCTCGACCTGATTGCGTATCGTCCAAACAAGTATAGATTAATTGATTTGTCCAAGGAATTGGATATGAACAAGAGCTCCCTTTTTTCTATGTTGAATACCTTGGAGAGCCTGGGGTGGGTCAAAAAGGATAGGGATGATACTTATTCGTTGGGCATGAGATTCGGATTATTTAGTACGTTGTATGTTAGCCAGTTTGATTTTGTTGATACATTTTTGATTGAGTCAGAGATTACGGTAACAAATCTAGGAGAAACTGTGCAGCTTTCAGTTCTTGACGGGACAGATATTCTCTACGTCGCCAAGAAAGAAGGGTCCTCTCCAATTCGAGTTGTATCAGGTCCGGGTATGAGATATCCTGCCCATGCAACTGCGATGGGGAAGGTGCTACTATCCAAGTATAATTATCATGAACTTGAAGAGTTATATGCTGGGAGGAAGATGGAAGCAAAGACTCCATATACAGTCCAGACCTTGGATGAGCTTTGGCAACAAATCGAATCCCTCAAGGAAAACGGATATATTAGGGAATATCAAGAGGCTGTTGAGGGTTTCACTTGTATCAGTGTTCCAATCAGAAACAATAAGGGAGATATTATCGCAGCAGTTAGCGTCACGATGCTCCCGGTGAACTGGGAACGGAAACAAAAACAGGTGGAGAAGGAGATTCTGGATCTAGCCCACAGGATTTCACTAAAGGCAGGATACAGTACAACTCAAAACTTAGATAAAGGAGTGGTTAGATGAGACTTCAGGGAAAAGTAGCTTTAATTACTGGAGCAGGTTCAGGAATTGGAAGAGAAACTGCTCAACTCTTCGCTAAAGAAGGTGCTTTGGTAGTTGTGAATGATACTTCCGATCAAGGCGGTATGGAGACACTAGAGCTCATAAAGAATAATGGTGGGGAAGCAATCTTCATTCAAGCTGATGTGACAAAAGCGGATGACGTCCAACGAATGGTTGATGAAATTATCCGTCACACAGGTAAAATCGATATACTGTTCAATAACGCTGGAATCTCAGGAGTTGGTATGCTACATGAAACGAGCGAAGAACTCTGGGATAAAGTTGTAAACGTTAACATTAAAGGTGTCTATATGACAAGCAAGTACGTCATACCGCACATGATTGAGAGAAATGAAGGTACAATCATTAACATGTCTTCTTGTATCGCGGAAATCGGACTAAAGCTACGAGCTGTTTATGCAACAACTAAAGGAGCTGTCCTATCATTGACGAAATCTATGCAGGTCGACTATGCTCCATACAATATTCGGGTAAATGCTCTACTTCCAGGTACAATCTTGACGCCTTTTGTAGAGAACTACCTTAAAAACTCCTACGATGATCCTGAAGAGGCGATTGAAGGGATTAAAAAGAGGCAGCTAAGCGGTAATCTTGGGCGTCCGGATGATGTTGCAAAAGCAGCACTGTTTCTCGCCTCTGATGAGTCTTCGTTTATGATGGGTGCACCACTATATATCGATGGTGGCGTTGTATTTGGAAAAAATGCTTAACTGGAGGGTTTGAAATGAAATTAGGAACGTATCTATACAACCAGCAAGAACGACTGGGAGTTAAATTAAATCATTATCTAATTGATGTCGAAAAGACAGCTGAACAGAATAACTGGAATGAAGTCCCTGAAGATATCATGAATGTAATTGGCATGCCATCGGACGAGCTCAAACAATTCGAGGAACAGATTAAACAAGCTGTACAGAACGGGCAGGCCACAGTGGTCAATGAAGATGAAGTAACCTGGGCTCCATGTGTCACCCGTCCACACAAAATTATCTGTGTTGGCCTGAATTACAAGAAGCATGCTGATGAAACAAATGCTCCTTACCCTGAAGTTCCAATTCTTTTTAACAAATTTGACAACACACTGACTGGTCACAATGCTGACATCGAAATACCGGGTGTTACTAATGAATTGGATTATGAAGTTGAACTTGGTATTGTAATCGGCAAGGAAACGAAAAACGTATCAGAGGAAGAAGCCCTTTCCCATGTATTCGGTTATTGCGCGGTCAATGACTTATCAGCTCGCGACTTACAAATGAGAACGCCGCAGTGGCTGCTTGGAAAATCTTGTGATGGCTTTAGCCCAGCTGGTCCTTACCTAGTCACATCGGATGAAGTTGGAAATCCAAACAATCTTACACTTAAAACGTATGTGAATGGTGAACTCAGACAAAATTCAAACACATCAGATATGATTTTCTCATGTGCAGAAATTGTGAGCTATATATCTAAACATATGACTCTAGTGCCAGGAGATTTAATTTTAACAGGAACACCAGAAGGCGTCGTTCTTGGACTTCCACAAGAAGAGAGAGTTTACATCCAGCCTGGTGACGTAGTCACAGTTGAAATCGAGAAGCTTGGTACATTAACCAATAAGTTTGTCGAAGAAAAAGTTTTAGTTTAATTGAAAACCCTTACTTAGAAAGTAGTTTAGTAAGTTGATTGAAATGGAGGCGCAAATCTACAGGAAAAGCAAACTTTGAAAAGACCAACTAGAGTAAAACAGCTAAGAAGACTTACTGGACCATCATGTAAATTAATGTGCCCAAAACGAAAATGAACCTAAAACTATTAGCTGTTTAAAAAGGAGGTCAATATATGAAAATAAAAAAAACGATTGATAGAATTCCTGGTGGCTTGATGGTAGTTCCGCTCTTCATAGGAGCATTGCTGAATACGTTTTTTCCTAATTTAAGTAAATCTTTGGGATCCTTTACGTTTGGACTGACATCTGGAACAGTTCCTATCCTAGCTGTATGGTTCGTCTGTCTAGGAGCATCCATACGATTGAAGTCGACAGGCATTGTCCTCAGAAAATCAGGGGTTCTATTGGTAACAAAACTGAGTGTTGCATGGGTTGTTGGCTTTGTAGCCTCACATTATCTTGGTAACGGTATGATTGAATCCGGATTCTTCGCGGGTGTTTCTGCTCTAGCCCTAGTTGCAGCAATGGATATGACGAATACAGGTCTTTATGCTTCTTTGATGGATCAATATGGAACAAAAGAAGAAGCTGGCGCATTCGTACTCATGAACATTGAATCAGGTCCACTGATGACTATGATTATCCTTGGTACTGCAGGAGTTGCATCATTCGAACCTCAAGTGTTAGTCGGTTTGATTTTACCATTCATCGTCGGTTATATCCTTGGGAATCTAGATGAGGACATTCGTGAATTTCTTAGCCGTGCCATTCCAGTTCTGATACCCTTCTTCGCATTCTCGCTCGGTAACGGTATTAAATTGACGGTTCTTGCGGAAACAGGTCTTTTTGGTATTATTCTTGGACTTTTAGTAATTGTCGTAACAGGAATACCTCTAATCCTAGCAGATATCTTTGTTGGTAAGGGTAACGGTACAGCGGGGATTGCAGCTTCAAGTACTGCAGGAGCAGCAGTTGCTACACCACTATTGGTAGCTGAAATGGTTCCAGAACTTGCACCCGTAGCACCAGCAGCAACAGCATTGGTTGCAACTTCACTAATTGTAACATCAATTGTTGTTCCAATCGTGACGGGTGTATATCACAAGTTTGCAAACAAGAATCCAATTCTAACCAAACGAGTGGACGATATATCAAAAAAGGCAGTGTAAAAATGATGATTTTAATAGACAAAAAAAGGCATCAACAGATATCAATAATCGTTTTGTGGGGCAAAGCGATTCTTTGAATGACATCTATTGATACCACAGCACACACATCTATTATACTATCGAATAATGAAAAATAAACAAAAGTGACTTGAAGAGGGGGTATTGAGATTTCCACATTTCAAACCCCTATATAAAAATAGAAGACTAAATTTTTCTGATAAAAAACATTCCGAAAGGGGTATTGTTGATGAAAATTATCCGTTACCGAAAAGAAGAAGAGCAAATTATTGCGGCGGTCACGTCCGACGGTGCGATCTATCCGCTTCCTTATGAAGGTTTTATCGAAATCACTCGTGATGCAAAAGCTCGCAAAACATCTATCCTAGCTTTTGTGGAGGATAAAGTGTCAAACCTTCAACCAGTTGATTATGGAATGAAAGAAGTTGAATTGTTAGTGCCAATTGATGCTCCAGAAGTATGGGCAGCAGGTGTGACATACGAAAAGAGTAGAGAAGCGAGAAACTATGAAGCAACAAATGGAAAGTTAGATGCGCAAACATTTTACGATAAAGTGTATGATGCGCCACGTCCTGAAATCTTTTTGAAGTCAACTGTTAATCGTACGGTAGGGCCAAATCAGGATGTATATATAAGAAGTGATTCGAACTGGCAGATTCCCGAGCCTGAACTAGGACTGGTAGTCAACGGAGAGGGAGAAATCCTCGCCTACACCATCGGAAATGATATGAGTTGCCGAGACATTGAAGGGGAAAATCCGCTGTATCTACCACAGGCAAAAATCTGGAAGCAATCCTGCTCAATTGGACCAGCATTGTTATTAGCGGATTCCGTTGAGGATGCCTATCAATTGGATATTATTTGCAGAATCTATCGGGACAATCAGTTGGTATTCGAAGGAACTGCCAACACCCGCCAGTTAAAGCGGAAGTATGATGAGTTAGTTTCTTATCTGATTAGGGATAATATCATTTTCGATGGCACAGTTCTGTTGACGGGCACTTGTATCGTTCCGCCGAACGGGTTTACTCTGCAAGACGGGGATCAAGTAGAAATTGAGATTCCTGAAATCGGAATTCTAAGAAACCCAGTTAAGAAGCAGCAACCGAGCAAAGTTCTCGTGGCTGAATAAATTTACGAATTGATCAGGAGGTAATGAATGTGAAAGTGGAAACAGAAACAATTACGTACAGCAATTTCATTAACAATGAATGGGTCAAATCGGAATCGAATGAGTTGATCAAAAGCATCAATCCAGCAAACCGATACGAAACTGTAGGATATGTACAAAAGTCCACGGTTGGGGATCTTGAAAAAGCGGTTCAAGCAGCTCACCAAGCTAAGAAGGCATGGCGACGGATTGGTCAAGCAGCACGTGGTCAAATCCTCTATAAGGTTGCAAATGTTCTTGAAGAAAACATAGAAGAAATTGCTGAAACTATGACTCGAGAAATGGGTAAAACACTTCCGGAGGCAAAGGGGGAAACAGCCCGTGGGGTCGCTATTCTTCGTTATTATGCGGGTGAAGGCATGAGAAAAGAAGGAGATGTCATTCCTTCCTCTGATAGTGAAGCTCTTATGTTCACGAAGAGAACTCCGCTTGGTGTCGTAGGAGTCATTACACCTTGGAACTTCCCAGTTGCCATTCCAATTTGGAAGATTGCTCCTGCCCTAGTTTATGGTAATACAATCGTTTTCAAGCCAGCATCAGAGGCAGCAGTTACCGCTGCGAAAGTGGTGGAGTGCTTTGAAAAAGCCGGACTTCCTGCAGGAGTTTTGAACTTTGTAACAGGTTCCGGTTCGGTTGTAGGTCAGGCTCTAATTGATCATCAGTTGCTCAACGGAATCACGTTTACGGGTTCAGAGACAATTGGCAGAGGTGTAGCTAAGTCGGCATCTGCAAGAGGCATCAAGTTCCAAACTGAGATGGGCGGTAAAAACCCAGTCATCGTAGCGAAGGATGCAAATCTCGATCAGGCGGTGGAAGCCGTAATCAGTGGTGGATTCCGTTCCTCCGGCCAAAAATGTACAGCATCCAGCCGAGTAATCGTGGAAGCGCCGGTATATGAGGTATTCAGAGAAAAACTAATCAAGGAAACTGAGAAAATTAAAGTGGGCAACGGCTTACAGGAAGGCATCTGGATGGGGCCGTCTGCTAGCGAAAGCCAATTAGATACCGTAAAAAGTTATATTGAAAAAGGCAAAGAGGAAGGTGCATCTCTCATATTTGGAGGCAATGTTCCCGAAGGGGCAGAGTTCGAAAATGGATTCTACATTACTCCTGCAATTTTTGATGATGTGACTCCGGAAATGGCAATTGCCCAAGATGAAATCTTTGGACCTGTTATTGCCTTGATCAAAGTTGAAGATATAGAAGAAGCTATTGATGTTGCGAACAATACTAAATTCGGTTTGAGCGCGTCAATCTTTACTTCAAATATTAGTAATATCTTAGAATTTGTTGAAGATATCGAAGCTGGTCTAGTAAGAATCAATGCTGAAAGTGCTGGTGTTGAGCTACAAGCGCCATTCGGTGGCATGAAATCTTCTAGTTCTGGTTCCCGAGAACAGGGAGAAGCTGCAAAGGAATTCTACACAGCAATCAAAACCGTCTTCGTAAAAGGTTGCTAGGGACAGAGGGACAGGTCCCTAGTCCCAAAGCAATGGGTTTAAATCACATATTATAATAGAATATGAATGGCCCGATTATGGAGTAATCTGTACAATCGGGCTTTTTTGAATAGGGAAGTCTAGGAGGAAACTATGGTAACTTACAAATCCTATCCCGTGACCAACCCGATCCTTGATCCACTATGATAGAATAAGATATTAGTATAAATATGGAAGGAAATCACAGATGGAGTTATTATTAATTGTCTTACCTGCATTCCTTATCTTCACTGCTGGATTTATTGGTCAAAAGGTCCTCAAATTTGATATTAAATCTATTTCAAAACTGTCTTTATATTTGTTATTACCTTTTTTAACATTTGATACGTTTTATACCAATCAACTAAATGCCGATTATTTTTATATGTTTGTTTATACAGTATTGCTTACTGTTCTATTAGTGGGTATAACCTTCTTAACTGGAAAACTATTAAAGGTAGACCAACCGCATATGTCTGCTTTGCAGATTGGGAGTATTTTTCCAAATAGCGGGAATTACGGAGCCCCAGTTGCTTTGTTTGCATTCGGCAGTTTGGCCTTTGATTATGCCATCATTATTATGGTGATTCATGCATTTTTAATCAATTCATTGGGTATCTTTCTTGCATCCCTCGGTGGGGACACCTCAACTGGAATGAAAGGTGCATTTATTCGGTTGGTACGAATGCCCGTCATGTATGGAGCTATATTGGGGATCCTATTTCAGATTTTGAACATACCATTACCATCTACAATAATAGGTGGAATAAGTATGGTGGGAGATGCTTCCATTCCAATTGTTATGTTAATCCTAGGCATGCAATTGGCTGAAATCAAACCGCAAAAATTCAACTTGGAATATGTGAGCAGTATAACAATAGTACGTATGGCTGTATCACCGCTTCTCGCCTTAGCTTTAGTTCAAATCATGCCAGTTAGCGACATAATCAAAAACGTATTTATTCTCTTGGCCGCAATGCCAGTCGCAGCTAACACAACCATGCTAGCCGTCCAATTCGATTGCAAGCCAGACTTGATATCATTTACAACACTAGTCACAACTTTACTTAGCTTGATTTCAATTCCATTCGTAATCTTTCTGCTTTAAGTGGGATAGAGGGTCAGGTCCCTCGTCCCAACCTAGTTTTCTACTTATAGCAGGGTGCTTTTTAGTATCCTTTTGGTCTGTTTTGAATGCTAGAACGCGTTGGCATTAACCATCGTTAATTGATTCATTTATACATTTATACAACAATCATTTTGTTCCAAGTGAAAAAATCCTTTTCAATTATTTTTGTTAAATCATCTTCAGTTATTCCCTCATAATATTGGGTATGTAATGCGGTTATTTGACTTAGCGCGAAGTGTTATTCACCCGCACACCTATTTTCTGTAATCAAATCAACTCAAATCCCAAGCCGAATATATGTTAAACAATCCCTACATTGTACTTAAACCAAACGATGGTTTGGAGACTAACCCAACCTCTTCATACCATTATAGATTCCAAAAAAACAGGTTTATTGTATCCTTTTAATGAGGTCAACCAAATGAATGATTTCCTCCTAATTGTTTATGTTAAGAAGTGAATGCCTTCAGTTGTAGAAAACATAAAGGAATGGGGAGGTTTAAGTGAAAAAGTTTTTCTTAGTTATATTGGCTTTTAGCTTTATCCTTTTTTTAGCTGGTTGTGGCGGTGATAACCATGCTGGGGATACAAACAATTCAAATAAAACAGCAGAAAACGATGTTAATGAAAATGAATCAAATAAGGAAGATAAGGACAAAACAGAGCCAAAGTTAGAGATTGTAAAGACGACTGGCGGGGCTTGGAAAAATTCAATTGATACTGTTTGGGTTCATTCAGCAGCAATATTTGAAAATACAGGAGATGTTCCGATTGAAATTGGAGAAACACAGATGAATTTTAAAGGCAAGGATGGAAGTATTTTGGGTACAGCTCCAATGGTTTATTCTGTCCCAAGTGTTGTCTTGCCAGGTGAACAGGCTTTTATCTCAGAATCCACGATTCTCGAAGGTGTTACAGATCCGAATGAATATTCAGAGACAACGTATAATTTTTCATTTGATGATACTGAGGGGAATGCAAATTTACTCGAGGTGTCCGGTATAAAATTGATTCCGGCTACCGATGACCTGTCAACTCCTTACCGAGTTACAGGTGTGGTGAAAAATACAACAGATGAATTACAAGATGACATTCGAATATCGGCAGCATTACTTGCTGAGGATGGAACTTTACTAGGTGTTTTAAATGGTGGAGTAGATGTAGGAGTAAATCCTGGGAGCGAAGCAGGTTTTGAATTAAACTATCCTGACGTCCCGGGCGAAATTGCAGGAAAAGTTAAGACTGCCGAGGTAAAAGCGTATGCTTGGACCTGGTAAACATATAAGGCTTTTAAGGAGGGTTTTTATGGTAAAGAAGCTTCTTTTTTTCCTCCTACTTATTTCATTATTTCTAGCAGCTTGTGGGGGTAATGACGAGGAAAAAGCAAAGCAAGACAATACTAAAAAGGATAATGGTGACGATAACAGTAAACAAGTTGAAGTAGATAAGGGTCTGCTAAATGTCGAAATCACATTACCAGCCTCATTTTTTGAAAGTGACGAAGACCGTGACAGTACCATGGCAGAAGCAGAGAAAGATGGCATTAAGGTAACAAAAAATGAGGATGGTTCGCTTACCTACAAAATGTCGAAAAATAAGCATAAGGAAGTGATGAAAGAAATAAAGAGAGATATGGTTGCTAGCATTGATGAAATTAAAAACAGTGAAGATTATGTGTCGATTCAGGATATCACCCATAATGACTCATTCTCGGAATTTAACATGATCGTTGATAAAGCGAAATACGAAAATAGCTTTGATTCATTCGCTGTATTCGGCCTTGGTATTGCGGGTATGTACTACCAATTATTCAGTGGAGTCGACCCAGAAGAATATCAAGTAAAAATCCAAGTACAAGACGCTGCAACAAAAGAAATTTTGAGCGAAGTTATTTACCCTGATGACTTAGAAGAAATGGAAGAAGAACAACAAGACGACAAAGGACACTCAGGCACCCATACTGGAGGCTAATGGGACAGAGGGACAGGTCCCTCGTCCCAAAAGGAAAAATATGGTGGGACATGGGACCTGTCCCCGTGACCCAAAGTAAGACCAGATGATCCTGGTCTTATTTTTGTATTGTGTTTATTTTATTGTTTATAAAATTTCTTTGCTCCTGTAAAGTTTAAATCAATAGCTTCCTTTACTTCTTCAAGATTGCGTTGTTTAATGGCTTTAATTAATTTTGTACGAGAGTTAATGCTGTTCTCCCGTGCACCAGGGACATTTAAGATTTTCACCATAGATTGATGGCGAAGATGGACAATTGTTTGCATTAACTTGTTGTAGATTTTATTGCCGCTACATGAGCCCATATACAGATCAAAGTCGTCTAATAATCGTTGAAATTCTTCATTGTTATTTTTTGGGGTGTTCTTTAACTTCTTCATAATATCATCTAGTACTGTAATCTCATTTTCTGTCATGCGCTCAGCTGCTTCTAAATAAACCTCAGACTCAATTAACTTCCTAGCAGCATAAACTTCCTCTAAATTATTCACTTCATTATGATACATCCAAAGAATAGTCTCAGCAGGCAGGACAGATTCTTTAGCGCTTACAAAACTGCCTTCACCTGGTTTGATTTCTATCAGGCCAATAAGTGCAAGGGCTCTTAGAGACTCCCGGATTCGGCCTCTATTTACCTGGAATTCTTCTGCTAATAATCGCTCATTTGGAAGCTTGTCTCCAGGCTTTAATTCGTTTGAGATAATCCATGATGCAACTTGTTCTAAAATTTGCTCAGTTAAAGTTACTCTTTTAATTGGATTGATTTTTACCATATACAACACCCTTAGTGAATGAAATTTTGTTGGTACTACCAGAATACCATAATGTAAGCAAGAATAGAATTAAAATGATTAGGAAAATTCATCGATAAAACGGAGAATACAAGAAAGGAAATGAATTTATGTCTATTTATATAAATATATTAATTAATTAAAAAAATTAGAAAATTTGTTGAAAACGGAAAAACTACGTGGTAACATCAAATTACTGGTACTACCACGAAACCTTTTTATAATTTGAAAGCGTTTTATCAATAGTCTCGTTAATAAAAATAAATGCTCAAGGAGGAGAGTTAATTAAGTAAAATTTAGTTATTTTTTTTGTGTCTATGGTACTACCACAATACCAAACATATTACATAGAAATTGCTAGTAATCGTAAAAAAATGAAAACTAAAGTCTTGTGCTCGTGTACGTAAGAGGTCTTTAAACTATTTTTTTAACATTAATACCTTCACTAAGGAGGATGAGTATGATGAGTGAGAAAAAATACCGAACATTAGTCATGCAACCGGTAGATAGTGTTGCAGTTTCACTGCAAGATATTCCTCAAAATGAAGAGGTAGAGGTAGATCTTTCTGGTGAAATATCAAAGAAGATTCTATTAAAGGACGAAATACTTTTTGGTCATAAATTCGCCATTAAGGCAATCCAAAAGGGAGAGACGATTTTAAAGTATGGAGAAATCATTGGCAAAGCGGTTAGGGATATAGCGGAAGGTGAGCATGTACATGTTCACAATCTTGAAGGAACACGAGGAAGAGGTGACCAAATTGGAACTAAATAAAGAGGGGAAATTTTTAGGATATCGTCGTCCAGATGGCAAGGTAGGGGTGAGAAATCACGTATTAATTTTACCGACAATTACCTGCGCTACACAAACGGCCCAAAGGATTACAGAACTAGTTCATGGGACAGTGACCTTTATCCATCAACACGGTTGTGCACAAGTTGGAGTTGATTATGAACAAACATTTAGAACGTACGTAGGTTTAGGGAAAAATCCAAATGTATATGGAGTTGTGGTTTTAGGGTTAGGCTGTGAAACACATCAGGCCAGAAGCGTTGCTGCAGAAATCGCTAAGTCAGGAAAACCTGTAGTAACCATCTCGATTCAAGACCATGGAGGCACATTAACTACTATTGCGAAAGGAGCACAAGCAGCTGCAAAGCTTGTTCAAGAGGCTTCCGCCCAACCAAGGGAAATATGTGATTTCAGTGAATTAATTATTGGTACGGAATGTGGCGGATCTGATGCATGTTCCGGATTATCTGCTAATCCTGCTGTAGGTGCCGTTAGTGACATGATCGTAGAACGAGGCGGAACTTCCATTCTAGCAGAAACGACAGAACTCATTGGTGCAGAACATTTGTTGGCAAATCGAGCAGCAAATGATCGAGTGGCGAAACGGGTATACGAGGTTATTGAGGCAATGGAAAATCGCTCTATTCTCATGGGAGTGGATATTAGGACTGGAAATCCTAGTCCTGGAAATATCGCCGGAGGATTAAGTTCATTAGAGGAAAAGTCCCTTGGAGCAGCAAATAAGGCTGGGAAAAGTGAGCTAAAAGAATTAATAGATTACGCTGAAGAGCCAACAGAAAAAGGTCTAGTGTGGATGGATACACCAGGACATGATATTGAACAATTAACGGGTATGGTTGCTGGTGGTGCCCAAGTTGTATTGTTTACGAGTGGAAGAGGCACACCAACAGGTTCACCGATTGCCCCAGTTATTAAAATTTCAACGAATACAGGTATGTTTGAAAGAATGAGTGACAATATGGACCTCAATGCTGGAACAATTATCGAAGGAACAGAAACGGTCCAAGAAGTTGGTAAAAGAATATTTGACGAAATTGCATTAGTTAGTTCTGGGAAATTAACGAAGGCTGAAATATTAAAACAACATGACTTTGGCATCTGGAGAATCGGCCCAACCTTCTAATCTATAAAATGTAATGTCGCATTTTTACATGATTCAGGAGAGATTACAAGTTTACTTGTTAAAAAATGAATAATAAGAAAAAGGGGTAATCGTATGGTGAGAGGATCTAAATGGATGTCTGTTTTGGTTGTTGCAATGTTGGTAGCCTTTTTAACTGCTTGCTCTTCAGATTCAAGTTCCAGTTCCGAAAAAGGTTCAGGTGATAGTAAAGGCAGCGATGAAAAAATTTCAATTAACGTTGCTTATGGAAATCAGCCTGGGGAGCCAATTGACTTATTAGCGAAAAAGTGGAAAGAACTAGCTGAGGAAAAAAGTAATGGAAAAATTGAATTAAAACTTTACCCAAGTTCCCAGTTAGGATCTGAAAAAGATGTTGTTGAACAAGCAACTATGGGGAACAACGTAATTGTTATGGCGGGATATGATTTCCTAATGGACTATGTACCAGATGCTGGGATTCTGACTGCACCGTATATTACAGATAGTGTTGATGACTTGTTATATTTAACAACAACCGACTGGTTTACTGAACTCCATGAAGCTTTAAACGGGAAGGGGATTCATATTGTTACAACAAATACCGTCTATGGTGAGCGTCACCTGTTAACTAATGATCCGGTTACAACACCTGAGGATTTAGACGGAATGAAAATTCGTGTACCTAACAACCAAATGTCTATTGCAACATTTGAAGTTTTAGGGGCAACAGCAACACCAACACCACTAGGGGATTTATATACTTCCCTCCAACAGGGACTTATTGATGGTGCTGAGAATCCACTACCAGTTCTACAGGGTGTAAAGGCACAGGAAGTTTCAAAACATCTCAGTCTTACAGGCCATCAAAAGTTCATTACAACTTGGATTGCTGGACAGAGTTTTATCGAAACTCTGCCTGAAGATGTAGTACAGATTCTCAAAGAAACAGGTGATGAGGCTGGAGATTATGGTAGAGGTGTACTAGAAGAACAAACCGAGAGTGTTTTAGATGAATTTAAAGGTCAGGGCGTTGAAATACACGAGGTTGATGTAGAACAATTTAAGGAAAAAGTTCAAAGCGTATATGAAGAGTTTCCAGAATGGACTCCTGGTTTATACGATAGAATTCTAGAATTATTAGAAAATAGGCCTTCCTAATTTAGTTCCATACTGAGAAAAGCTATTACCTTTTCTCAGTATGGATTTATCGCCTTTACGTCAGAAACGGAAGTCTCCTAATCTTTTATTCCCATAATTAATTATTCTAGATTACAGGAGGGATAAGATAATGTTTAAAAAATGGTTTAACCCAATTGATGATATCATATCCGTTATAGCAATTTCGGTAATATCGTTCTTGACGATTATTAATGTTATTTGTCGTTTTGTATTAAATAGTCCCATTTCGTGGGCAGAAGAAATAACACTTGGCTGTTTTATTTGGCTCGTTTTTATAGGGATAAGCTCCGCAATGAAAAGAGATGGGCATATCGGAGTGGATTATTTCATTCAAAAGATGCCGAAAGCCATGCGTAATGTGTGTACGATCATAGGTGCTGCGGCAATTTATTTTGTACTTATATACATATTTATATATTTGGGTTTCGAGCTCGCTTCTCAAGCTGGAAGCAAAGTAACTCCTGTGTTAGGAATTAGCTACACCTATATTGATCTTGCTGTTCCTATTGGAGGGTTTTTAACAGCTATTCATTTCACCTTTAAGCTAATTCGTTCTTTCCAATCGAATCCAGAGAGAAAGGAGAGAGCATGATATGGCCTTATCTCTCATGTTAATTGTACTTCTGGTATTATTCTTAATTAATGTTCCTATCGCATTTGCCATGATTGTTGCTTCGGCGTTTTATTTCTTCTTCTCGGATGGTTTTTCTACGATGGTCCTCATCCAAAGAATGATTGGAGGGGTAGAGTCTGTACCATTGCTAGCAATTGTATTCTTTATGACTGCTGGAATTCTGATGAATTACACAGGAATCACTTCAAGGATGCTTCGATTTGCTCAAGTAATTACTCGACCACTCCCTGGGGGTCTTGCTCAAGTAAACGTTATTCTTAGTACCTTGATGGGTGGCTTGAGCGGTTCTAATATTGCAGATGCAGCAATGCAATCAAAAATCCTAGTGCCTGAAATGATTAAAAAAGGGTATTCAAAGTCGTTTTCCACTGTATTAACAGCATCAACATCATTAATTACCCCAATCATTCCACCGGGAATTGCATTAATTATGTATGGTTATGTAGGAAACGTTTCAATAGGTAAATTATTTTTAGCTGGAATCATACCTGGAATCGTACTTTGTTTATCTTTTATGATTTACGTCCATTTCTATGCAAAAAAACATAACCTTGAAACTGAAAAACAAGACAAGATCACACTTAAAGAATTTTTGGTCAGTTTTAAAGATGCCTTATTAGCCCTTCTTTTACCTGTTATTATCATTGGTGGAATTCGTTTTGGTGTATTTAGTGCAACTGAGGCAGGAGCGTTTGCGGTATTGTATGCTCTAGTCCTTGGCATGCTTGTATATCGTGAAATGAAGATAAAACAATTAATAGAAGCACTGCTAGAAACGGCTCACACAGCAGCATCCATTTTAATTATTATTGCAGCAGGTTCTGCATTCGCCTGGGTACTAACTTTGGAACAGGTACCGCAAAAAATGACAGAGTTTATGGTTGGAAATGTTTCTTCCACCTTCATGTTCTTTATCGTAGTCCTTTTATTCCTACTAGTCATAGGGATGTTTGTTGAAGGAAACGTTACAATTATTATCCTAACACCACTATTTATGCCAATGTTAATGCAGTATGGAATTGATCCGGTTCATTTTGGAATATTCTTTATTGTTTGTATTAGTATTGGTACTTTAACACCACCATTAGGGACAATCATGTTTGCAACTTGTTCAATTACCGGAACAAAAGTTGAGGAATTTGTGAAGCATAGCTGGCCATTTTTACTACTGTTGGTAATTGTAGCACTGTTGCTTGCGTTTATTCCTGCAATTTCTATGTTTCTACCAAATACACTATTTTAGACAAATTAAGGGCCTATATGGAATAGGTCCTTAATCTATTGGAAGGAGATATGAAAAGATGAGAACGATTATTTGCCAAAATCCTGGGGAAATGATAATGCATAAAAGGGAAGCACCCACATCTTTTGGGGAAAAGGATGTCCTGATTCGGGTGAAAAGAATCGGGATTTGTGGTACGGATTTACATGCATATGGAGGAAATCAGCCTTTCTTTCAATACCCACGAATACTAGGTCATGAGCTTTCAGGGATTGTGGAAAGTGTCGGTGAAAATGTGCAAACACTTGAGATAGGCGATCAAGTCACTGTTATTCCCTACATGCATTGCGGTGAATGCATTGCATGTAAAAATGGAAAAACAAATTGTTGTACCAAAATGCAAGTGATTGGAGTACATATTGATGGGGGTATGACGGAATACCTAGTACTGCCTGGGAGCCATGTCTTAAAAGTAAATGAACTATCATTAAATGCTGCAGCTATCATTGAACCATTAAGTATAGGAGCTCATGCTGTGAGAAGAGCACAAATACAAAAAAGGGATAGTGTGCTGATTATTGGAGCAGGTCCAATTGGACTTGGTGTTGCAAGGTTTGCAAAACTGCAAGGTGCGAGAACGATCATGATGGATATTAGTATAGAACGCTTAGCTTTTGCTAAGGAATGGACGGGTAGTGACCAAGTATTAATTGCTGGAAATGAGCTTGAACTTGTTAAAGAACTTATGAGCATAAATGAGGGTGACTTACCTGCAATCGTTTTTGATGCAACTGGAAACAAGCATTCTATGATGAACGCCTTCAATTACGTTTCACATGGCGGAAAGCTTATATATGTAGGCCTTGTAAAGGATCAAATTACATTTAATGACCCGGATTTTCACGCCAAAGAATTAACTCTAATGGGAAGCAGAAATGCAACAATCGAGGATTTCCAATATGTCATTGATTGCATGAAACAAGGTAATATTGATATTAACTCCTACATTACTAAAAAAATTCCATTTGAGAAAGTCCCAGACTATTTCCAAGCCAAAATGTACAATACGAATAAAGTATTAATCGAACTTGATTAGGACCAATTTCCTTTCTAAGATAGGAGTCCATAGACAACTCAGAATTCCAAAAAAGCAAAAATCAAAGGTATCCTCTGGGACAGAGGGACAGGTCCCTCGTCCCAAAAGGAAAAATATGGTGGGACACGGGACCTGTCCCTGTGACCAACCCAGCAAGTGGCCTAACTGAAGGTGCACCCATCTATTGGTGGAGAAAAATTCGCTCCGTTGGAATTTTGATTTCAACGAGTGTGTTTCCTTTTTTACTTTCAAAAGTCATTTGACCTTGGAACTCGCTGGTAACGATTCCTTGGATGATGGATAATCCTAGGGATGCGGACTTGGACATGTCAAAGTTTTCTGGGAAACCGCGGCCATTATCTGTAACTGATAAGTAGATGGTTTGATCTTCCCTCTTACATTTGATTACTATTTCTCCGATATCATCATCAGCAAATGCATGTTTAAAGCAGTTAATCACTAACTCATTAATAACCAGTGCGATTGATGTAGCCTTATTATATGGAATGAAAATATCATCAAGCTCTAGTTGAATCGTTACTTTGGGACTGTTATCGATAATGTGAATAATAGACTCGATAATTTGTTTCACATTAATGATACTTCTGCCTAATTTGTCCTTTGACAGAAGGTTATGAACGGAGGCAATGCTTTTGATTCGTGAAATAAGGCTATCAAGTAATTCATCAACAGGTTGCTCCGGATTGTTTGTTACAAACACTTTTTGTAAGGAAATCAATCCAACAATTGATTGTAGATTGTTCTTAATTCGATGATGGCTTTCTTGGAGAAGCGCTGATCTCCCCAATAATCTTGTATCTTCAATTGCAATTGCTGCATGTCGTGCCAGTGCTGATAAGAATTTCGTCTCCTCTTTTGAATGAACATATAAGTTTTCATAGGAAACCTGAATAAGTCCCGTTACCTGGGAGCGTATCAAAACGGGAATACAGATAATCGTTTTGACATTCTCAACTTTTTCAAACAAAGTGGGATAGAACGTATCATTCTTATTTGCGTAAAAGACTTCATTGCCCTTCGCTATCTGTAAAATGGCATCTTGCGTTAGTTGAGCGCTGACGTTTTGTTTATTTTTATATTCGTAATCATCAATAATCGTCCATGTGATCTCATCAATTAATTTAATTGAACCGCTGTCAGCTTTCATCACTCTCGTAACTTCTTTCGCTAATAGTAACAATACATCCTTCAACTCATATTCAGATGTGAGAAATTCGGCGGCCTTAAAGACAGCGTCAAGAACCGTTTGCGTTTCTTCGTCTTTATACTCATCATTATCGTTAAAATTGTAATTCTCAATTTTTTTAAGTAATTTTTGAGGATCGGCTTTTGCTTCATCTGCTGTCATTTCAGCAGTAATTTCTCCGTTGGCTACTACGGTTATTCGGTCGGCAAGTTTTAACGCATCCTCCCATTGTTTTGTAATGTAGATTATACTTTTGCCATCATTCTTAAATTGCTTCATTGTGTTATATAGTTTTGAAGCATTGCTATCAGAAAGACCTTCCATTGGTTCTTGAATCACAAGGACTTCGGGATCCTGCATAAAGCCCCGTGCAATATAAACGATTCTTCTTTCTTCATCCGAGAGGTATTTTACCTTCTTCCGATAGTCAAATTGAAAATCAAGTAGGGTTAACACCTTTTCTGCTCTTTTATTCACTTTTTTCCAATCGACAAAGGGAAGAAATCTCCGTCTTGGCAAACTAGATAAGTTAAGATTTTCAGCAATAGAAAAGTTTTTTATCAACGACGGTTTTTGTTGTAAAATAGCAATTTTATTTATTACATGTTTATCATTCGTTAGCACTTTGCCCTTTATTTTCATTTCACTATTCAATCTTGGTTTCTCTACTATGTTCTTAAGTGCCTGTACGAACACCTTTTGCTCAGAACTATTCTTTAGGATAAAAGCATGTATTTCAGAATATTTTAGATTAAAGCTAAGGTTATCTATATCTCCATCAGGACTTTTAAATGTTACACGATTACATTCCAAAATATACTCACTCAAGCATATACCCCCAATCGTAAGAAAACCGTGTTTTTTAAAATGGAAGGTACTATTATTTTAAAATAGTTTAATTACCTTATTTGATGATAAATCATTTTTATGAGTACGACAAATCCAACTTTTTATTTCAAGTAGTTATATACTAGTAATCTTTGTTATATTTATAATATAATACAAATTTCGACTGTTTTCGCTTTCATTTTTAGACTGATTTCTATATACTTTAGGTAGATAAATGAACTTTTAAATACATGCTTCTTTGTGGATATAACAATGAATAAATAGGGTGGTGATAGCTTTGTTACAGTCTTTACGAGTTATGATTGCAGAGGATGAATTTTTGGTTTTAATGGCGACGAAGTCTTATGTAGAAAGCCTTGGTCACGAAGTTGTAGGCGTGGCAACAGACGGGGAAAAAGCAGTTGAATTAGCATTAGAAAAAAAGCCTGATCTTGTTATTATGGACATTAATATGCCTAACCTTGATGGGATTGATGCCATTAAAGAGATTAATAAAACCTTATTTATCCCGAGTATTATTGTAAGCGGTTATCATGACGAACAATTAATTAATAGAGCAACAGAAGAGGGTGTACTCTATTATTTACTAAAACCTATTGATATAGAAGAATTAAAAATAGCCATCAATATAAGTTTAGCTAAATTTGAGGAATTTAAGAAGCTACAGGAAGAGTTGCAAAGTACTAAGAATGCATTAGAAGCCCGTAAATATATTGAAAAAGCTAAAGGGATTATGATGGAGCGGATGAACTTGAAAGAACCAGAGGCCATGAAACGGTTACAGAAAATGAGTCGAGATAAAAACAAGAAATTAGTTGTAATTGCGAAAGAACTCATTGAAGCGGATTCTTTATTCCATTCAGATCAAAAATAGAGAAAAAAATTCTTGACTATTCGATTTTAAGGAAATATACTAAATTTACAATAACGTTACAAATTTAAAGGTTAGTTGAAACCTATACTAATGATTGGTATAGAAAATTACAACCGTTTACAATCAAATTTCATATACGATAAATTTTATACTTATGGCTGGTATAAAATTTATAATGGCTATGGGTGCCTTATATACGTTAATCTGTTATTCTCTCATTTTGTAGAGTTTACTAGGATTACGTGTCTAAGGCACCCTTTTGTTTTTTACAAGAAATGCAAACGTGTTCAATCCATTGAAAGGGGTGATGTGTCAAGAACTAGCTGATTAACCGGGTGGTTGTGATGGGGATGGAATAGAGATGGTAACTCGTTACTTGATCTCTGGTTTATGACAAGTTAACAAGACTGACTCAAGAAAGATGTAACCGCTTTATATTCATTCTGTTTACAATATAATTTTACTAAATTTCTACTAAATAATAGGGGGAACTAACCAATGAAACATTTGAAAAAGTTCGTTGTACTTTCACTCGTTTTACTTCTATTCATCGCAGCGGGTTGCTCAAGTCAAGGCAGCGCTGGTGGCGAAAGTGATGGAGGCGGAGAAGCAAAAAAAGGAAATATTAAAATCGGTATGTCTTTCCAGGAAATGAACAATCCTTACTTCATTTCAATGAAAGAAGCATTTGAAGATGCGGCTAAACAGATTGGTGCAGAAACATTTATTGCAGACGCTCAACATGACGTAACAAAGCAAATTAATGATATTGATGACATGATCCAAAAGGATATTGATATTTTATTAATCAACCCGACTGACAGTGACGGTGTTGAAGGAGCAGTAGAGGCAGCGAAAAAAGCAGGAGTTATCGTAGTGGCTGTTGACGCACAGGCAAAAGGTCCTATCGACTCTTTCGTAGGTTCAAGAAACTATGACGCTGGTTATTTAGCAGGTAAGCAAATGGTAGAAGATTTAGGTGGACAAGGTAAAGTTGCAATTCTTGATGGTATTCCAGTTGTTCCTATTCTAGAGCGTGTACGTGGTTTCGAAGATGCAGTTAAAGAGGCTCCAGGAATCGAAATTGTTGACAAGCAAAACGGTAAACAAGATAGAGCAGAAGCAATGAAGGTTACAGAAAACATGCTACAAGCAAATAAAGATTTAAATGCAATCTTCAGTGTTAACGATGAAGGTGCATTAGGTACTCTAGGAGCAATTGAAGCATCTGGTAAAGATGTAGCGATTTATAGTGTTGACGGACACCCAGAAGCAATTGAAGCAATCACAAAGGGTGGACCATTCAAGGCAACGACTGCTCAATTCCCACGTGACCAAGTAAGAATTGGTCTTGGTATGGCTTTGGCTAAACTTTGGGGTGCAGAAGTAGTACCAACTGAAGTTCCAATTGATGTAGAACTACAAACAAAAGAAAACGCAGCTGACTTTAGCTGGTAATCTAACAAAATAGGGCGCTTTTGCAAACTTGCATAGCGCCTCTCCTAAATATGTGTATGAAGGAAGGTGATTGCTATGGATAACATTCTAGAGATTGAGAATATTACGAAGGAATTTCCTGGGGTAAAAGCTTTAAACGGAGTTAGTTTTACTATTAGACGTGGTGAAGTGCATGCATTAGTTGGAGAAAATGGTGCTGGAAAATCCACATTGATGAAAATCCTATCCGGTGTTTACACACCTACTTCGGGAACAATTCGTTTAGATGGAAAAGAAGTCACATTCAAAGATCCTAAGCAAGCACAACAATTAGGGGTTAGTATTATTCACCAGGAATTTAGTTTAATTCCTTATTTAAGTGGTGTGGATAATATTTTCTTAGGTCGAGAGAAAAGGCAAGCAAATGGGTTATTAAATAGAAAACAAATGCGTAAGGAAGCAAGGGAAGTATTACAAAGGCTAGATGCAGATATTGATATCAATAAACCTGTCGCACATTTAAGTGTGGCAAATCAACAATTTATCGAAATTGCTAAAGCGATTGCAATTGATACAAAGGTATTAATCTTCGACGAACCAACAGCTAGTTTAACAGGAAAAGAAATTGATAAGTTATTTGAATTAATCGCCAAATTGAAAGCTGATGGTGTAACCATTATATATATATCGCACCACTTAGAGGAAATTCTAAAAATGTGCGACCGCTATACCTGCTTACGGGATGGTGAGTTTGTAGGTACCCGTGAAGTGAAGGATTCAACTAAACAAGACATTGTCAAAATGATGGTAGGTCGTGAGATTGTCAATGCGTTTCCTGATAAGCCAGTGAAAACAGGAAATGAGGAAGTATTTTTAGAAGTTAAGAGAATGCAAAATAAACAGATTCATGATATTCAATTCAACCTGAAAAAGGGTGAAATCATCGGAATTGCTGGTCTTGTTGGTTCAGGACGAACAGAGGTTGTAAGGGCACTTATTGGCGCTGATGATGCACAAGAGAAAGATGTATATATCAACGGTCAAAAAGTGTCAATCAAGAATCCAACAGATGCACTAGCACATGGAATCGCATTAATTCCTGAAAGTAGAAAAACGCAAGGTCTCGTACTTAGCCAATCTATTAAAAACAATATTAGTATTCCAATATTAAGAGATTTGACCAACTTCGTACGAATTATTAATAAGAAGAAAGAAAACGAAATTGTCGAGCAATCCATTCAGGACTTATTGATCAAGACACCTAGCAGCTCACAGTTAGTAAAAAACCTGAGTGGGGGAAATCAACAAAAGGTTGTTTTAGCAAAATGGCTGAATACCGATTGTAAAGTGTTAATTTTCGATGAACCTACCCGTGGAATTGATATAGGGGCGAAGGAAGAAATCTATAAACTAATGAGAAAACTAGCAGACGAAGGACTTTCTATCATTATGATTTCCTCAGAATTACCTGAAATTCTAGGGATGAGTGACCGAGTTCTTGTTATGCATAAGGGGAAAATCAAGGGAGAACTTCCGGGAAGTGAAGCAACTTCAGAAAAAGTAATGTATTACGCAACGGGTGGTGCTGAAGGATGAGTGAATTAGATTACAAGAAAAAAGGGTTTAGCGCTAAGGAAATATTTAAGTACCCAGAGATGCTAACGCTGATTGGATTTTTAGTATTATGTATATTCTTTTCCATTGCAGCAGAAAGTTTTTTAACGGCTGATAATGTCTCGAATATTGTTCGACAAGTTTCAATAAACGGGATCCTCGCTGTAGGGATGACCTTTGTTATTTTAACAGGCGGTATTGATTTATCCGTTGGATCGGTAATGGCACTTACCGGGACCATTATTGCAGGTATGATGATTAATACTGGATTACCTCCAATTGTAGCAGTATTAATTGGGATTGTTTTAGGTGCTGCACTAGGTTATATCAATGGTTTGTTTACCGCATATGCGAAAATACCAGCAATTATCGTCACATTAGCAATGATGGAGGCGGCTCGTGGTTTAGCCCTTTTATATACAGGTGGATATCCGCTTTCAGGTCTGCCATCGTCATATGCGTTTATCGGTAGAGGCTATTTATTTGGAGTAATTCCAATGCCTGCAGTCATTATGATTCTTGTTTTTATCGCAGCTTATATAATCTTGAACCATTTACCAATTGGTCGTTATATCTACGCATTAGGTGGTAATGAGGAAGCAGTAAGATTATCTGGAGTAAAAGTAAAACGTATCAAAACGTTTGTCTATCTATTCAGTGGTGTGACAGCTGCTATCAGTGGAATGATCATGACTTCAAGACTTTCTTCCGGACAACCAATGGCAGGGGAAGGGTATGAGTTAGATGCAATCGCAGCAGTTGTATTAGGCGGAACAAGCATTGCAGGTGGCCGAGGACATATTTTTGGAACGTTACTAGGTGCTCTTCTATTAGGAGTATTAAGTAATGGATTAAACCTTATGGGTGTATCGCCATATGTACAACGTGTACTTAAAGGTGTGATTATCGTTGGTGCGATCTACTATAGTAGTACTCGTCAAAAAGACTAATATACTAGAATGCTAAGCACTGGCGTTAACAATATGTAAGTTTACTTAATCTATTAAAATTCTAAACATACAGGGAGATGTAGAACAATGTCAGTATTACCAGAAACAATGAAAGCTGTAGTAGCACATGGTCCAGAGGATTATCGAGTGGAGGAAGTTGCAGTTCCAAAGGCTGGACCAGGGGAAGTTATCATCAAAGTCGAAGCTTGTGGTATTTGTGGTAGTGATTTAAAGGCATATCATGGTTCTGCAATGTATTGGGGCGGAGAAGACCCTTGGATGAAAGCACCGGTTATTCCAGGACATGAATTCTACGGAATTGTGGCTGAATTAGGAGTGGGTGCTGCAGAAAAACACGGAGTACAAGTTGGCGATCGCGTAACAACTGACCAAATTAATCCGTGCGGAAAATGTAAGTTCTGTAAAACAGGTAAGTACTGGATGTGTGATGTTCATAACATTTATGGTTTCCAAAAAGACATTGCTGAAGGAGCTTGGGCTGAATATATGAAATTCAGCGAAACAGCAACTATTTATAAAATTACGGATGGAGTTACTCCTGAAGAAGCTGCATTAGTTGAGCCAATGGCTTGTGCCGTTCATACCATCCAAAGAGCAACAATTGAGTTTGAAGATGTAGTTGTGTTAGCAGGTGCTGGAACTCTTGGATTATGTATGCTTCAACTCATTAAATTAAAAACACCTAAGAAATTAATTGTACTAGATGGAAATGAAAACCGACTAGCTGTTGCGAAAAAATTAGGCGCTGACCTTGTCATTAATCCATTAAAAGAGGATGCAATCAAAATCGTTAAAGATTTAACAGACGGTTACGGTTGTGATGTATATATTGAAGCAACAGGTCATCCAAGTGGTGTAACACAAGGCCTAGAAATGGTAAGAAGACTTGGAAGATTTATCGAATTTAGCGTATTTGGATCAGAAGTAACTACTGACTGGAGCGTTATCGGGGACAGAAAAGAATTGGATATTAGAGGGTCTCACTTAGGACCATACACATACCCAATTGCAATCGACCTATTTGAACGTGGCTTATTAACAGCTGAAGGCATTGTAACACATAGCTACAAAGTAGAAGACTTTGCTGAAGCTATGGATATGGCACATAATCCAGAAGCAATTAAAGTTTTATTAAAACCTTAATTTAGCCATTAGGGTATATGTCACGAGTATTGATAATTAAGAATAAAGGAAGACTCGGCATTCGCCGAGTTTTCTTTATAGAACGGAGTGAATAATTATGTTAGAAGATTTAAAGCAAAAAGTGTTAGAAGCGAATCTTGAGCTGCCAAAACAAAACTTAGTCATTTTTACTTGGGGAAATGTAAGTGGAATTGATCGAGAAAAAGGCCTTGTAGTAATTAAGCCAAGTGGCGTTGCTTATGAGGATTTGAAAGCGGAGGATTTGCCAGTACTAGATTTAGAAGGAAATATCATTGAAGGTGAACTGAACCCATCGTCAGATACTGCAACACACTTAGTTTTATATAAGGCGTTTCCTGAAATAGGAGGGGTTGTTCATACCCATTCACCATGGTGTACAAAATGGGCACAATCAGGAAGACCGATTCCTGCTTATGGAACAACACATGCTGATTACTTCTATGGAGAGATTCCTTGTACTCGTCACATGACTCCGTTTGAAATTGATAATGACTATGAGCACAATACAGGGGAAGTCATTGTAGAAACATTTAAAGATATTGATCCATCTTCAATTCCAGGTGTCATTGTGAACAATCACGGTCCTTTTAACTGGGGGAAAGATCCAATGAAAGCTGTAGAAAATGCGGTTGTCATGGAGGAAGTTGCGAAATTTGCTTACTATACTCAAAGTCTATCACCGGATCTAGAAGCAATTGACCAACACTTACTAGATAAACACTTCCTACGAAAACACGGCAAAAACGCATACTATGGCCAACACAAAAAAGTAAACAACTAAATGGGACAGAGGGACAGGTCCCTTGTCCCAGGAAAAATAGGGTGGGACAGGGGACCTGTCCCCTTGACCCAATAAATGGCGCTTTTGGAAATCCTATTTACACAATGAAATAGTTACTAGAGGGGGATGTAACATGAAAGCGAATCAGGTAGACATTAAGCAAGCGATTATGAATGGAGATACTTCTCTTGGGATTGAATTAGGATCGACACGGATTAAAGCTGTTCTAATTGATAGGCAGTTTGAAACCATTGCGTCTGGAGGTTATGAGTGGGAAAATCGTCTGGAAAATGGCTATTGGACGTACGACCTAGAAGATATAACTACTGGGTTACAGGCAGCTTATCGCGAAATGAAAAACGAAGTTGAACGAAAATATGGAATCACGATACGAAAGATTGGTTCTATTGGATTTTCTGCCATGATGCACGGCTATATGGCGTTTGACAAGACGGGGGAGCTACTCGTTCCTTTTCGCACGTGGCGGAATACAAATGCTGGTAAAGCAGCAAAAGAATTAACAGATCTTTTTCAATATAATATTCCTGAAAGATGGAGTATCGCTCACCTATACCAAGCGATTTTAAACGAAGAGGAACACGTTCCACAACTTGATTACATCACAACATTATCTGGTTACATTCATTGGTTATTGACTGGGAACAAGGCAATTGGGATTGGTGATGCTTCTGGTATGTTCCCAATTAATGATGCAACAAAGAATTATAATGAAGCAATGGTCGAGCAATTTGATGAACTGGTTGCCGCGAAAAATTATCCTTGGAAGCTAAGAAACATTCTTCCTCCAGTTTATATCTCTGGTGAGTATGCCGGGAAATTAACGGATATTGGAGCTGAAATTCTAGATCCATCACAAGATTTACAGCCAGGTATTCCTGTTTGTCCACCAGAAGGTGATGCTGGTACAGGAATGGTTGCGACAAATAGCGTAAGAAAACGTACAGGAAACGTATCAGTTGGAACCTCTGTTTTTGCCATGATTGTTTTAGAAAAGGAACTTTCAAAAGTATACCCAGAGATTGACATGGTCACAACGCCAAACGGTAGTCCTGTTGCGATGGTTCATGCCAATAACTGTTCAAGTGATATTAACGCTTGGATGGGATTGTTCCGTGAATTTTCGGAAGCGATGGGGTATAAGGTTGATACCAACCAGTTATTCAGTGT
Organism: Fredinandcohnia aciditolerans; assembly: GCA_003640645.1. GTDB lineage: Bacteria > Bacillota > Bacilli > Bacillales > Bacillaceae_L > Ferdinandcohnia > Ferdinandcohnia aciditolerans. The sequence continues at coordinate 238,428 of QGHH01000002.1, forward strand.
CATGTTCAACAAAGCATTGGAAGCTGACCCAGATGGTGGCGGATTGCTAAGTTACGGATATTTTTCAGGTGAATTTATTACCGGATTAGAACACGGCAGACCATTGTTTGTTCGATCACCAGAGAGTAACTTTAATCTAGCAAACTTTATGCGTACACATCTATTTTCAGCATTTGGTGCATTGAAAATTGGAATGGATATTCTGACTAAGCAGGAAGATGTTGCGATAGATAGCATTTTGGCGCATGGTGGTTTATTTAAAACGCCTGTAGTGGGACAAACGATGATGGCAGCATCCATGAATACGCCTGTTTCTGTCATGGCAACAGCCGGAGAAGGTGGCGCGTGGGGAATGGCTATTCTTGCTTCTTATATGATGAATGAAAATAAGAATGAAAGCTTAGAAGACTTCCTCGACAGAAGAGTCTTTAACGATGTGGTTGGGGACGTAATAGATCCTAGTCCTGAAGACGTAAAAGGGTTTGAAGTATTTATTGAGCGCTATAAAAAAGGAATAGAAATTGAGAAGGCAGCGGTTGATAATTTGCATCTAACAAAAGACGAGAAAACAGTAAAATTGTAGGGACAGAGGGACAGGTCCCTCGTCCTAAAAGGAAAAATATGGTGGGACATGGGACCTGTCCCTGTGTCCCACCTTTTATCTTGGATTAATCGGTGTTTGGATTTGTGAGTGTGCTTCAATTACTTCAGCAGCATCAAATAGTGTATCCTCCCGGAAACGTCTTCCGAGGAGTTGAACTCCAACTGGTAGACCATCAGCAACAGAAGTAGGAACGGAAATAGCAGGGAAACCAAGCACTGGAATGGCCATCATGGACCATTGTGCATCCATAACACGCCTCATGCTTTCAATGCTTTTGATATCCTCATCTTGTTCAAATGCCTGTTCTGCAGAGACTGGCATGAGCAATAGCGGGTATTCTTGTAAAAACTCCTGAAGTTGTACAATTAGCGTTCCGCGACGTGCGTAGCCCTTAATATAGTCGGTTACTCCAGGGTTTTCGCCCCACCATTCTTTTGCATTTTCGGAATAATGCAAAGCAGCCTTTTTCATACCTTCGTCTCCATACTGCTCTATAAGCGAAATATTCAATTTGAATTCTTCAAGCACTAACAAATACCAAAGTCTGTAGGCTTCAGTAAATAGAGGGAGCTTCACTTCTTCCACTACATAACCTGCTTCTGTCAACTGGTCGGCTGCTTCATTCAAAGCCTGATTAACGGCTGTAGATGGAGTAGCGACACCAATATCACGTAAAAGCCCAACTCGAATTGGCTTTTGAAGGGGTTCGCCAATTAACGGTACTGAAGCATGAAGTGGATCACGGGGATCAAATGCACTCATGCTTTGAAGTGCAAGGCGAAGATCCCCAACGCTACGGGCAAGCGGACCATCAGTTGACATCAGTTGTCCTGAAAAGGATTGATCTCCATCCGGAGGACCAAACCAGCCAGGAACTCTTCCTATAGTTGGTCGAATTCCAGTAATTCCACAAGCATATGCTGGGTGTCGAACAGAACCACCAATATCATTACCATGCCCAATTGGCATCATCCCAGAAGCAACAGCTGATGCAGCGCCTCCACTCGACCCTCCAGGTGTACGTGTTTTATCCCAAGGGTTCAGGGTTCTTCCGTGCAAATCATTATTTGTAAACCAGCGGAAACTAAAAGCAGGCGTATTACTGCGGCCAACAATGACGGCTCCTGCATTCCGGAGATTTGCCACTGGGGGACTGTCCGTTTCAGCAAGATTATCTTTAAAAGCCACAACACCATCTGTTGTTACATGTCCAGCTTGGTCAACATTCACTTTTGTAGAAACAGGCACACCATGTAACGGCCCAAGAAGTTCTCCTTTTTTTACAGCAAGATCTGCCTGATCAGCTGCAGCAAGTGCCTCTTCTGCATGAACTTCAACCAGGGCATTAAGCACTGGATTGACTTCCTCGATTCTGTCCAAACAGCTCTCAACAGCCTCGCGAGAAGAAATGAGTCTTGTTCGAATGCCATGAGCCAAATCTGTTGCCGACCAACGCCATAATTCATCCTTACCTTGATTATGTAATACCTGAGATGCACGAGATTGTACTGAAGATCGTTCCAAACCTCATCGCCACCTATCAAATTATTTTGAATATTACAAACCAATTATATGCTATAGCTAACCTATTTAAAACAAAAAATGGGACAAGTCCTTTCTTTCGAGGTGGGACCTGTCCCCGTGACCCAGCAACGGCCGATTTTAACTTCGTGGCCCAGCACGACTACCAACGCCAACCCAACCCCTCCATTCTATAACTCTCTCTAAAATAATAAGAATTTTTGAAAGAGTTACGCTATAATAGGCATATATTGAAATTGAATCTACTAATCACTCTCCTTATGAAAGGGGTTTCATAGATGAAGAAGCTGCTTTTCGTGTATTTGTTGCTCATTGGATTGTTTGTTCTTTACATATATAACTATCAAGCGGAGGGTTCGACGAAACGTGCCTGGAATGAGAATGAGCTGGTCGGGGATGTGGATGAAACGTATGTAATGGTCACGTTTATGGTGGGGATTGATTACTGGAAGCGGGCGTTAAAAGGTTTTGAGGATGCGGCAGAAGCGTTAAATGTTTCGATTGAGTACCGGGGTTCGACGCAATATGATGTACACGAGGAAATGACAGTCCTCGAGCAGGTAATTGCTAAGAATCCAGCTGGAATTGCAATATCCACAATGGATCCAGAAGCCTTAAATCCTGTGATTGATAAAGCGGTAGAGGCTGGAATACCAGTCGTCATGTTCGATGCAGATGCACCAGAAAGTAAGGCGTATTCGTTCCTAGGAACGGATAATTACAAGGCAGGTGTAGAGGCGGCTCACAAAATGGCAGAGTTAGTAGATGAAAAGGGACAAGTTGGTGTTATTACCCTCCCCAATCAGTTAAACCATCAGGAACGTACCAAAGGATTTCAGGATACGATTTTCAGGGAATATCCTGAAATGGAGGTTGTCTCTGTCAAAGACGGGAGAGGCGATCAAGTGATATCAAAAGAGGTAGCAGAATCGATGATTGCCGAGAATCCGAATGTGGCAGGCATCTTCGTGACGGAGGCGAACGGTGGAGTTGGAGTTGGACAAACCATCATCGCCAATAAACTCAAAGACTCTGTTAAAATCATTAGTTTTGATACAGATAAGGGAACCCTCGATATGATTAAGGACGATGTGATTTCCGCCACCATTGCACAGGGAACATGGGAAATGGGGTACTGGTCCTTGCAATTTTTGTTTCACTTGCAACATGGCATTCATGAACAAGACCGAAAAAATGCACCTTTACCTCGATACGTGGATACAGGTGTAACCATTGTTACAAAGGAAAATGTGAACTCCTACTATCCACAATAAACTTCTAGGAATGGATTGGTTGAATTGAAGAATTTCATACAAATAAATAATTTACCAATTCGATATAAGCTGATCTCTCATTTTTTAATTATTAGTATCATCCCGATTATCTGCTTAGGTTTTTTAATTAATTGGACGGTTGAGCGTGTTGTGGAAGAGCAAGTCAATCAGAATACCTTACAGCTTATTAGTAAAGTGAATGAAACACTTGAATTCTACATAAATAACATGCAACGTGTTACCTACTTTATTTCCTATAATGAGCGGATTGAGGACTTTTTTCATCATAATGGTCAGCAACCTGGTCAATATCAAACAAATGAATATGAGATTCAACGCTATCTTCGTAATTTTACAACGTTAATGCCTGAAGTAGCAGGGGTTTTAGTCGTGAACAGCGCAGGGGAGTATGTGAGTAATGAACTGTACGCTCCGGCTTCAGAGAATTTAACGGAAGAGTCTTGGTATCAAGAGGCGGTAGAAAATAAAGGGATCTTTCGAATGATTGGTCAACCGAAGGACCGCCGTCTCTCATCATTGGTCAGTTACAAAAATGATGAAGTGGTGTCAGGCGTTCGCGCTGTCATTGATCCAATTTCACAGGAAGTACTAGGGGTCATTTTAATCGATTTAAAGGTTAGGACGGTTGCTGAAACGTTAGTCGATGTACGGCTTGGAAAAACCGGCTATTTGACGGTGATTGATGAACAAAGTAGACCGATTTACCAGCCCAAAGATCCTTTAATTGAAACGATCCCAAATGAATGGCTGGATGAAAAAAGGTCAGGTACGTTTTCAAAGAAGATTGGTTCACAGAAGGTGCAGTTTATTTTTCAAGAATCACCATACTCGAACTGGACCACCATCGGCGTCTTTCCAACCGAGGAATCCATATTCGAAATAAGGGAGATACAGTTTTATTTAGTCGTTTTTGTCTTTATCATTCTCTTATTTGGGATTCCGGTATCGTACTTCTTATCCAATTCGATCTCTAAGCCAATTCGCCAGTTAATGAAGTTTATGCGGAAAGCCGAAAGTGGGGAGTTTGGGGTCCGGTATACTGAAAAACGAGATGATGAGATTGGTATGCTTGGCCGAAGTTTTAACAAAATGCTAAAACAAATCAATGAATTGCTACGCTTAACGGAGAGGCACGAAAGACAGAAGCGAGAAGCCGAATTTAGAAGTTTACAAGCCAATATCAATCCTCATTTTCTCTATAATACGCTTGATACGATTCAATGGATGGCACGAAAGCAAAAGGCGATTGAAATAGCCGAAGTGGTTGAATCGTTAGCAAAATTGTTCCGAATTGGATTAAGTAAGGGAAGAGATCGGATACCACTCGATAAGGAAATAGAGCATATTGAAAGTTACTTAAAAATTCAACAAACGAGATATCGTGAAAAATTACAGTATCAGATTGATGTGGACGAACGTGCCGCTTCGCTATATGTTCTCAAATTTATTCTGCAGCCACTTGTCGAAAATGCAATCTACCATGGAATAAAAGAGCGACGGGGGCCGGGTCAAATCATGGTCTCTGCAAAACAAATGAACGGAAATTTACGCCTATTGATTCAAGATAACGGTGCTGGAATGTCAGAATCACAGCTTCACGAAATTCGTGTCGCCCTTAAGGATGCTGTTAGAAGGACAGAGAATCAAACTGAATCGAAACATAAGAAGGGATATGGGATTTTGAACGTTCAAGCTCGAATCGTACTTGCATTCGGGGAACAGTATGGGATTACGATTGAGAGTAAGGAAAAGGTTGGGACAACGCTCGAGTTAGTGTTACCTATTTTAGAAGAAGATATTGAATGGGAAGAGGAGCGAAAACAACATGCGTAAATGGAAGGTTTTAATTGCCGATGATGAGTATATTATTCGGGATGGAATCCATTCTTCTATTGACTGGGAGAAGTTCAATATGGAGGTCATTGGGGAAGCAGAGGATGGTGAAGAGGCTGTTGAATTAGCGATTGAACACCAGATTGATATCTTACTAGTTGATTTAAATATGCCCATCATGGATGGACTTGAAGCAATGGAGGAGATTAAGGAGCAATTGCCAAACTGTAAAATGGTTGTCATCTCGGGGTATGATGATTTCCGTTACGCACAAGCAGCCCTTCGATTAAAGGTCGAAGATTATTTATTAAAACCAATCAATCCGGGAAAACTGGAAGAGTTAATCATGGACCTCAAACAAAAACTTGATCTGGAAGTTAACCAGAAGAAATATATCAAACAAGCTACCATACAGATAAAAAGGAATCATGTCCAGCTTAGGGAACGTTTTTTTCAGGATTGGATTGCAGGTCAGTTAGCGAATGAAGAGATTAGAGAGCAACTTCAGTTTTTACACCTGCCAGTCGCTCTTCCAACACAATATCTCGTGATTAAATGGCCCGATTATCATTTGAATCAAACGTTTATGCAAGAAAATGACCGGCAGTTGTACTTATTTGCGATAGAGAATATCGTAAAAGAAATGATTGGTTCAGAAAAGACGGTTATTTTTTGGGACCAATCCCATTTGCTTAATGTGTGTGTATGGGAGCAACTCAACCGGGAGCTCCTCACAAAAATAGAAGAAGTCGTGCAAACCTATTTTAATCTCACAATCTATTATCATATGGAAGATATTTTTATTCAGGACTTTGTTCATTTGTATAAAATCTATGATCAATGCAAACGGCAGGTTGAACAGCAAATCAAAATGTCCCCAATTGTTAAACAGGCTCTAACCTATATTCAACAGCATTATCAGGATTCTTCCCTCACGCTAGAACGAGTAGCGGATGAATTACATATCACTAGTGTCTATTTAAGTCGGATGATTAAGCATGAGCTTGGTATTTCCTACGTTGGACTTTTAACTCAAATGCGAATTAACAAAGCTGTTGATTTACTGAAAACAACAGATTTATCGATCCGAGATATAGCAGAAACGGTTGGATATGATACACAACATTACTTTAGCACCACTTTTAAAAAAGTAGTCGGTATTTCACCAATGCAATTCAAGAATGATGTAGAAAACGTGCACCTTTCATAGAAGGTGCTTTTTTTATGCACTCATAACAAATGTTACGGAAAGTTTAAAAAATTATAAAAAGTGTTTGATTTTATGTAAAGCCCTTTCATCAACGGAAATGATAATTTAATAGTAGCAAAAATATGAAAGGGGTTACATGTATGAAGAAATTAGGTTTTTTAGCACTAATCATTAGTTTGGTATTTGCGTTAGTGGCCTGTAGTGGAAGCGACAAATCGTCAGGTTCTGGGGGCGATTCAAAGGGTACGTTAATCGGGGTTGCGATGCCTACAAAGTCATCACAGCGCTGGGTGGATGATGGAAACAATATGGTGAAGCAATTAGAAGAACTTGGTTATAAAACAGATTTACAATATGCGGAAGATGATGTCGATAAGCAAATCGAGCAAATTGAAAACATGATTGTAAAAGGTGCAAAAATCTTGGTTGTGGCATCGATTGACGGTACTGCTTTAACCAATGTATTACAAAAAGCTGCCGATCAAGACATACAAGTCATCGCGTATGACCGTTTAATTATGGAAACACCAAATGTAAGTTATTACGCAACATTTGATAATTTCCAAGTAGGTGTCTTACAGGCTTCCTATATTGAAGAAGCACTGAACCTTAAGGAAGAAGCTGGACCATTTAATATTGAATTATTTGGTGGTTCACCAGATGACAATAATGCCTACTTCTTCTGGGATGGTGCGATGTCTGTTCTAAAGCCACATATTGATAGCGGGAAATTGGTTATTCAAAGTGGTCAAACAGAATTTGAACAAGGAGCAACAATGCGCTGGGATGGAAACACCGCAAAATCACGTATGGAAAACATTTTAAGTAAAGCGTACTCTGGCGGGGAAAAGGTTGACGCCGTTTTATCACCTTATGATGGAATTAGCCGTGGCGTTATTCAAGCATTAAAAGGTGTAGGTTACGGTTCTGCTGACCTTCCACTACCAGTTGTTACTGGACAAGATGCTGAGTCTGCTTCTGTTAAATCAATTATTGCGGGTGAACAAACACAAACGGTGTTTAAAGATACACGTAATTTAGCTGCTGTAGTGGTAAAAATGATTAAATCGATTGAAGCTGGTGAAGAAGCAGAGGTGAATGATACAGAGACATATGATAATGGTCAAAAAGTCGTTCCTTCTTACTTAGTTGACCCTGTGTCAGTCGATATCGACAACTACAAAGAAGTATTAATTGATAGCGGATATTACACAGAAGACGAAGTGAAATAAGTACCCCCCTATTTAGTGGTGATTTTCATGTCACCACTAAATTACTTCATTCCGGATTTTAACGAGGTGGTGAGGATATGTCTGAGTATATTTTAGAAATGCGAAACATCACAAAAACATTTCCAGGAGTTAAAGCATTAGACAACGTGAATTTAAAGGTGAAAAAGGGAGAAATTCATGCACTAGTAGGTGAGAATGGTGCCGGAAAATCAACCTTGATGAAAGTATTAAGTGGTGTTTATCCAAGTGGAACCTATGAAGGTAGCATCTATTTTGAAGGGGAAGAATGTCACTTTAAAGATATTAAACAAAGTGAACAAATTGGGATTGTGATCATCCATCAAGAGTTGGCCTTGAGTCCTTTTTTATCTATCGCAGAAAATATTTTTCTAGGGAACGAAAGACAGTCTAAAAGGATTATCAATTGGCAGGAAACCTTTTCTGAGGCAAAAAAGTTGTTAGATCGGGTCGGGTTAAAAGAATCACCTAACACGGCCGTGATGGATATCGGGGTTGGGAAACAACAGCTCGTAGAGATTGCAAAAGCACTATCTAAAAATGTGAAACTCTTAATCTTAGACGAACCAACTGCAGCCCTAAATGAAACAGATAGCGAAAACTTATTAAACCTCTTACTTGAACTGAAAAAACAAGGGATTACCTCCATACTGATTTCTCATAAATTAAATGAAGTATCTAGTATTTCGGATAACATTACGATTTTACGAGATGGACAAACAATTGAGACGTTTGCAGCGAAGGGTGAAAAGGCATCAGAGGATCGTATCATTAAAGGAATGGTAGGTCGTGAGTTGACAAGCCGGTATCCAGAACGAATACCGAACATTGGTGACACTATTTTTGAAGTGGAAAATTGGAATGTCTATCATCCATTGCAGCGTGATCGGAAAGTCATCGACAATGTCAATCTTCATATTCGTCGCGGGGAAATAGTCGGCTTAGCAGGCTTAATGGGAGCTGGAAGAACAGAGCTTGCGATGAGTATTTTCGGGAAAACGTATGGAAAAAAAATTACGGGGCTGTTGTATAAAAATGGTGAAGAAATACAGGCAAATACAGTTAGCGAAGCGATTCAGCATGGAATTGCTTATGTGTCAGAGGACCGGAAAACATATGGTCTAAATTTAATTGATGATATCAAACGGAATATAACTCTATCAAATCTCAAGCGAATTTCAACGAATACAGTGATTGATGAAAACAGGGAAGTTCAGGAAGCCCAAATTTTACGAAAACGATTAAATATTAAAACTCCATCATTGGCTCAACTTGCAGGAAATTTAAGTGGTGGTAATCAGCAAAAAATTGTCTTAAGTAAGTGGATTTTTACAGAGCCAGATATCTTAATTTTGGATGAACCGACTCGAGGAATTGATGTAGGAGCTAAGTTTGAAATTTATTCACTCATCCATGAACTTGCAGCTGAAGGAATGGGTGTCCTTGTCATTTCTTCGGAGTTACCTGAGGTACTGGGGCTATCTGACCGTATTTATGTCATGAATGAAGGTCGTATAACCGGTGAGCTCGGTCGTGAAGAGGCAAACCAAGAGAGTGTCATGCGTTATATGACTGGAACAGGAGGGACGAAACGTGCAAACACTAAGTAATTTATTTCGCAACAACATCCGGGAATATGGAATGATTATTGCACTTGTATTCATTGCAGGGCTGTTTTGGATCTTAACGGATGGAATATCCTTTAGTTCTTTAAACTTGACCAATCTTATCTTGCAAAACGGGTTTATCCTCGTCCTAGCGATTGGAATGGTTTTAGTCATCATTACAGGAAATATTGATTTATCTGTCGGTTCCGTTGTTGCAATTGTCGGCGCAATTGCAGGGGTCCTCATGATTAATCACAATGTGCCGGTATGGTTGGCTATTATTCTATCGCTTGTTGTTGGGGCAATCATTGGAATTTGGCAAGGCTTTTGGATCGCGTATGTCGGGATACCATCCTTTATCGTGACCTTGGCCAGCATGTTAATTTTCCGGGGGTTAACCTTGTATCTATTAGATGGAAAATCACTTGCGCCATTTCCTGAGTCATTTGGCATGCTGAGTGGGGGCTTTTTACCTTCGATTGGTTCCGGGGAGTTGCACTTACTAACAATCATTTTATCTATTATTCTATCAATCATCTTAATTTATATGGAGTTCAGAAACCGTAAAAAACAATTAACATATAGCCTCGAAGTGAGTCCGTTATGGCTATCTGTGACAAAAATGGCATTGCTTATCGCAGTGATTAACTGGTTCGCGTACCAATTGGCGTTAAATAAAGGGATTCCAACGGTGTTAATTATTGTCATCATTCTAATCGTGGTCTACACATTCGTCATGAAAAACACAGTTATGGGCCGTCACGTTTATGCAACAGGTGGTAACCAGAAAGCGGCGGATTTATCCGGTATTAAAACAAAGCGTGTCGTATTCTGGGTCTTTGTGAACAACGGAGTCATCGCAGCCTTAGCTGGATTAATGTTTGCCTCGCGTCTTAATTCAGCAACACCCGCAGCGGGTAATATGCTTGAGCTTGATGCCATTGCCTCCGTCTTTATCGGTGGTGCTTCTATGGCAGGAGGCGTAGGAACCGTCATCGGTGCCATTGTCGGTGGACTCGTTATGGGGATCATGAACAACGGTATGTCACTCATTGGAGTCGGAATCGACTGGCAACAAGCCATCAAAGGACTCGTACTCCTACTCGCAGTAGGATTTGATATCTACAACAAAAATAGAGCAGGGAAATAGAGGGGCGAAATGTTCCCGGTAATTTCCAATGGGGTTGTGCTCGCTTGGTTGGGACAGAGGGACCTGTCCCCGTGACCCATTTGAGGAGGGATGTGATGTGAGGGTGAATTATGATGAGATGCAGCTGGCGATTGCGAAGGGTGAGACTTCGCTTGGGATTGAGTTTGGTTCCACCCGGATTAAGGCGGTTTTGATTAATAAGCATTTTGAAACAATCGCGTCTGGTAGTTATGAGTGGGAAAATCGGCTGGAAAATGGGTATTGGACGTACAGCTTAGAGGATGTTATCGCTGGTATGCAAGCAGCATATCGTGAAATGAAACAGGAAGTTGAACACAATTTTGGAATTACACTACGAACAATTGGTTCGATTGGCTTTTCGGCGATGATGCATGGGTATTTGGCTTTTGACAAGAAGGGAGAGCTATTAATTCCATTTCGAACTTGGCGGAATACGACGACAGGTCCTTCAGCGAATGATTTAACCAATCGATTTCAATTCAATATTCCGGAAAGGTGGAGTATTGCTCACCTCTATCAAGCCATTTTAAATGAAGAGGAACATGTACCTCGAATTGATTATTTCACTACGTTATCTGGCTATATTCATTGGTTACTGACCGGAAACAAAGCGATCGGAATTGGCGATGCTTCTGGGATGTTCCCGATTGATGAAGAAACGAAGGATTACAATGAAGCCATGGTCAAGCAATTTGATAAACTAGTTGCCGTGAAAAAGTATCCTTGGAAGCTTAGAGATATCCTTCCGACCGTTTTTATATCAGGAAAACGAGCGGGTCTTTTAACAGAAAAGGGAGCAAATACTATAGATCCTTCACAGCAATTGCAGTCTGGCATACCAATTTGTCCGCCAGAAGGTGATGCAGGAACAGGGATGGTGGCAACAAATAGTGTAAGGAAACGCACGGGAAACGTCTCCGTTGGAACCTCCGTTTTTTCCATGATTGTTTTAGAAAAAGAACTTTCAAAAGTATATTCGGAAATTGACATCGTTACGACACCGAACGGGACCCCTGTTGCGATGGTTCATGCAAATAACTGTTCAAGTGATATCAACGCTTGGCTGGGGTTGTTCCGGGAATTTTCGGAAGCGATGGGGTATGAGATTGATAATGCTCAATTATACAACGTGATGTTCAACAAAGCATTGGAAGCGGACAGAGATGGTGGTGGATTGCTAAGCTATGGTTATTTTTCAGGTGAGAATATCACTGGATTAGATCAAGGTAGACCACTATTTGTTCGTTCTCCGGAAAGCACTTTTACTCTAGCAAACTTCATGCGGACACATCTTTTTACTGCTTTTGGTGCGTTGAAAATGGGAATGGATATTCTAACGAAGCTAGAAAACGTTGCGATAGATAGCATTCTCGCGCATGGTGGACTATTTAAAACACCTGTAGTAGGACAAAAGATTGTGGCAGCTGCAATGAACTCCCCCGTTTCTGTCATGGCAACAGCCAGTGACGGCGGTGCGTGGGGAATGGCGATCCTTGCTTCCTTTATGATGAATAAAAACAAGAATGAAAGTTTAGAAGACTTTTTAGATAACAGAGTTTTTAAAAATGTGGTAGGGGACAAAATCGATCCTGACCCCGAGGACGTAGCGGGATTTGAAGTGTTTATTGAGCGATATAGAAAAGGACTTGAGATTGAGCGAGCTGCTGTTGAACATTTGCTGTATGTCAAAAATGAGGGAGGGGTAACGTGTTAGAACAGCTGAAGGAAGAAGTATACCAGGCGAATCTAGAATTGCCCAAACATGGGCTTGTAAAATTCACGTGGGGAAACGCGAGTGCAATTGACCATGATCGTTGTTTATTTGTGATCAAGCCGAGTGGTGTTGAGTATGAGACGATGAAACCCAGTGACATGGTGGTTGTTGATTTGGATGGGAATGTTGTTGAAGGAGACATGAATCCCTCATCAGATACACTGACTCACGCCGTGCTATATAGGCATTATCCTGAAATTGGTGGCATCGTTCATACTCATTCAACATGGGCGACAATTTGGGCGCAAGCAGGTCTTGATGTTCAGGCGATGGGAACAACTCATGCCGATACATTTTATGGCGCAATCCCATGCGCTCGTTTTTTGACACAAGAGGAAATTGATCGTGGTTATGAAGCAGCAACTGGTCAGGTTATTATTGAAACATTTGAAGAGCGTGGGATCGATGTTTTAGCGGTTCCGGGTGTCCTGCTGCGCGGACATGGTCCTTTTACATGGGGGAAAGATGTAAAGGACGCAGTGGTGAATAGTGTTGTCTTGGATGAAGTTTCGAAAATGAACCTGTTTGCAAGGGGACTAAATGACCTCGCATCAGAACTACCACAACGGATTTTAGATAAGCACTATCTACGAAAACACGGGAAAAACGCATATTACGGCCAAAAATGATGGAAAGGGGATTAAGATGGAGAAAAAAGAATTTTGGTTTATCGTAGGCTCCCAACATCTATATGGGGAAGAAGCGTTGGCAGAAGTAAAAGCACATGCTCAAGAGATGACGGACGCTTTAAATGAAAGTGGTGTACTACCTTATCCGCTCATTCTACAAGAATTAGCGGTTAGTGCAGATAAAATTACAAACCTGATGAAAGAAGTAAACTACCGGGATGAGGTTGCCGGTGTCATCACGTGGATGCATACATTTTCACCTGCGAAAATGTGGATTCGAGGAACAAAATTATTACAAAAACCACTCTTGCATTTGGCAACCCAATTTAATGAAAGTATCCCTTGGGCATCGATTGATATGGATTTTATGAACTTAAACCAATCAGCTCACGGTGACCGGGAATATGGGTTTATCAATGCTCGTTTGAAAAAGCAAAATAAAGTGGTAGTCGGGTACTGGCAGCGCCCTGAAGTACAGAAGCAGATTGCAGACTGGATGGATGTAGCGGTTGCTTATAATGAAAGTTTTAACATAAAAGTCGCTCGATTTGGTGACAACATGCGAAACGTTGGCGTTACCGAGGGAGATAAAATTGAAGCGCAAATTCAATTCGGATGGACAGTCGATTATTTTGGAATTGGTGATCTAGTTCGGTATGTGAATGAGGTTAAGGAAGAAGAAATCGCTGACTTGTTTGAGGAATACGAAGAGCTTTATGAATTTGATTATGGAAGTTACGAGAGAGAGGGTTGGGAAGCAAGCGTTAAAGTACAAGCAAGCTATGAAATCGCGATTAAGCGTTTCCTTGATGACGGTGGCTACAATGCTTTTACCACAAACTTCGAAGATTTATATGGTATGAAGCAATTACCTGGTCTTGCTGTTCAACGATTAATGGCTCAAGGATATGGGTTTGCGGGGGAAGGCGATTGGAAAACGGCGGCACTCGATCGCTTATTAAAGGTAATGAGCCATAACGAATTAACGGGGTTTATGGAAGATTACACATATGAATTAGCTGCTGGTCAGGAAGCAGTCCTTCAATCGCATATGCTTGAGGTCGATCCGACCTTAGCAAGCAATAGACCGAGAATCGTTGTATCGCCACTTGGTATCGGTGATCGAGAGGATCCTGCACGCTTAGTATTTGACGGGAAGGCAGGGGACGGTGTTGTCGTCTCGATGGCCGACTTTGGTTCCCATTACAAACTATTAATCAATGAAGTTTGCGCATTTGAACCAACCACCCCAGCTCCAAATCTTCCAGTAGCGCGTGTCCTTTGGGAGGTAAAGCCAAACTTTCAAGATGGCGTAAAAGCCTGGATCGAAAACGGCGGCGGTCACCATACAGTGGTCTCGTTGAAATTAACAACAGACCAAATCATAACCTACGCCAAACTAGTCGACCTCGAATACGTCCTAATAAAATAATTTGGGCCGCAGGGACAGGTCCACTGTCCCTGCCTTGGCATGAAGTACTATCCTTATTTTAATATTGCTACCATATTTTCGAGAATAGTTAATCGTTGAGGGTACAGAAGAAGTGTTCAAGCACTTCTTTTTTTATTATACTCTGTTTTATAGAGGGCCAGAAGTTCCAACTATTTATTTATGAATCAAACTACTAATTACTATTAGGATAGGATGGTTACTATGAAAATCAACCGTATTCACCATATTGCCATTATCTGTACTGACTATGAGAGGTCAAAGGACTTTTATGTCAATAAGCTTGGTTTTACCATTTTAAATGAAACGTTTCGTGCTGAACGTGGTTCGTACAAACTTGATTTAGCTGTTGGAGATACCTATCAAATCGAGTTGTTCTCATTTCCGGACACTCCAAATAGACTAAGTTATCCAGAGGCAGCAGGTCTGCGTCATTTAGCCTTCGAGGTAGACGATATAGAAGAAGCGGTGAGAGAGCTGGCAGCAAAAAAGATCAAAGTAGAAGATATACGAATTGACGAAGTAACCGGTAAAAAATTCACCTTCTTTAAAGACCCAGACCACTTACCACTAGAACTCTACGAAAGATAATGGGACAGAGGGACAGGTCCCTTGTCCCAAAAGGAAAAAAGTGGTAGGGTGCAGGAACTGTCCCCGTGACCCACCAGAAACCCCTGTGGCCCTCAATATTATCCCAAGTTTCCTTTGTTTAAACGTCTTTGCAGTTCTTTAATGACGAGTGATGGTTTGCTTATGACCCCATCAACTGGTGTTCCTAGTCGTTTTTGTAGGGCTGAGATTGTAATTGGCCCGAAGTAGCCGTCTTGTGTGACGCCGAGCCATTTTTGCAATGCTCTTATGACGAGTGATGGTTTGCTAATGTAGCCATCTACAGGTGTTCCGAAATATCTTTGGAGGGCACTGATTGTTTTCGGCCCGAAATAACCGTCAACTACGAGATTTTCTTTCGGAGGATTGACAGGTGTTGGTTCGGGTTTAGGTGCTGGTTTTGGTTCAGAACCAGGTCCAGCATATTTAACACCTTCATCAAGACAAATAGCGCGAACCACGCATTCATACATCCCTTCTCGGTATGCTTTATCCTTGATTTTATCGGATTGTGGGCCATCCACAAATTCGTATTCTAGTATAGTAGTACGACAATTTCCAGTAAGTCTATGCATATAGTAATAATCCCCGCCCGAAGAATTCTTACGTGTGTACACAGGACGTGGTCTAACTGGATATCCAGCTTTTCTAAATTCCTCAATTAACATTTGCTCAAACTTGCCATTAGCATAAATCGAGTGGATGGTTTCAACACCACTACCTCCGCCAGCATTAAAATGATGGGAAATACACTTTTTGTATTTCTTTACCTTCGAGGTCCTTGGCTCGGGATTTATAGTAACATCACTTGAACGGGTCAAGTCACTTGCAATCCCCAGTTCAGCCAACCGTTTGTCCACATAAAGTGCAGCTTCTAGTGTATAAACCTTCTCCGTATTCCCGTCCGCCCCCGCACCTGGGTCACTACCACCATGCCCGGCATCTTGAATCCAACTCATAAAAATCACCCCTTTATTGTTAAAATATGTAAAAAGTGTTTTGTTTGTACAGGCACATACCTTGTTTTGGTGGAATAGGGGCTATAGTTGGGACAGATGTATAAGTTCTAAGTGGTGTTCGGACACAACTAAGCCTATTCGTTGGTGCCGTGTCCGAGGTTCGCTAGTCTTCGGACACAAACTAGCTTTTTCGTTACTTCGTTGTCTGAAGTTTGCTCGTCTTCGGACACTTCGTCGGCATTTTGTTGTTACCTTGTCCGAAGATTTCTCGTCTTCGGATACAAACTTGGCTATTCGTTGCTTCGTTGTCTGAAGTTCGCTAGTCTTCGGACACAAACTAGCTTTTTCGTTGGTTCGTTGTCTGAAGGTTGCTCGTTTTCGGACACACCCTCGCCTTTTCGTTGGTTCGTTGTCCGAAGTTTGCTAGTCTTCGGACAGAATCACGGCAAATCGTTGCATCCTAGTCCGAAGTTTGCTCGTCTTCGGACACACCGTCGGCATTTCGTTGTTACCTTGTCCGAAGATTGCTCGTCTTCGGACACACCGTCGCCATTTCGTTGCTTCCCTGTCTGAAGTTTGCTAGCCTTCGGACACAAACTTGCCATTTCGTTACTAGCTTGTCCGAAGTTTACTAGTCCTTGGACAAAATCTTTCCTTTACGATTGTTATAGACAAAACAAGGTGAAAAAGGGCATCACCAAAAGCTGGTGATGCCCCTTTTTTATGTTTAATTAAAATTAGGATTGGGTGAATAGTGTGTAGGATGGCTCAGTGATCCCGAAAATTCCAAAGTTGGACCTGTGTTCAATTTACGGTGGTACGAGGAACCTGCCCCCTTGACCCTATAAAAAATTGGTAGGGCGAGGAACCTGCCCCTGTGCCCCTGCAAAAAATTAATAGGACGGAGGAACAGGTCCCGTGTCCCTGTAAAAATAAGGTGGGACGAAGAATCTGTCACTTCGTCCCACCTGAGACTCATAGCAAACTGCAGTGCTATATTATTTTGCGGTGCTTGTTTTGTTCATGAATTTTAGTAGATCGGTTAGTAATACACTGAATGAGGAGAGGTGTTCTTGGATTCTACCAGGGAATTCTTGTTCAATAAATTCAATGGTGTCGTTTTTTGTATGCCATACTCCTCCGTGTTTAACCGTTTGGGTGTATCCATCTAAGTCTCCAATTTTCCAGTTCGTAGACTCTAGATATCCGATTGGAATACCAGCCCTCTTGAATGGAGCATGGTCACTCCAGTCGCCTGTTGTGCCAGCAGGATAATCCGGATTTAGTCCAGGATTTGTATCGATATTTAGTTTCTTTTTCTCAACTATCTTTAATGCTTGATCCCGAATGAATCCATCTTCCCCTGGGCTGCCATAGACATACATTTGGTCCCCGACCGCTAGGCTGTCAAGGTTAATCATGCCAACTGTATTTTCAATTTCATCTTCTGTCATCTGACTTGTATAGTAGTTAGAACCCCTTAAGCCTTGTTCCTCAGCCCCAAATGCAATGAATACGATGGAGTATGGAGTATTAATTTTTTTCAATACCTCTGCCACCTCGAGCATAACTCCAACGCCAGATGCATTATCATCCACTCCACGGCCGGCAGAAACGGAATCATAATGTGCGCCAACGATTACTTGTTTGCTAGATTTGCCTGGTTTGTAGGCAATCACGTTAGAAGATGAGATAGTAGCTCCACCTCTTGTGTAGTTAAATTCCTGAACCTCAGTAGTGAAACCCATGCGTTCAAATTGACTCTTAACGTATTGCTCAGCTTTTCGTTCATTTCCAGTTCCGGCAACCCTAGGCCCAATTTCATATGCCAGATACTTCATGTGCTCATAGGCCATTGCCCCATCTTTATGGACTAAGGACGGATGATACGTAACCGTCTGTGCAGAGACGCCTCCAACAAAACCGAGTAAACTTACCATCAAAACAATCAGAATCAAAGCCAACTTCTTTTTCATTCCCATTCCTCCTTCATATAGGTATTAATTTATAGATTAATATATTTATAGTGAAGGTGAAATAGGGCGAAAGGTGGGACAGAGGGACAGGTCCCCTGTCCCGTATAGGGATATAAAACCTGTCCTTGTATACCAGCGCATAATACTTATTACCTATTTTTACTAATTTAGGAAATTATGGGTGTTGATTGTAGTAGTATGTATATGGTGTGATTTAGATATGGGACGGAGGGACCTGTACCCGTGACCCATTGTTGGAGGGGAGAATAGGATTGAAGAAACTTTTACTAAGTTTGGCTATGCTGGCGCTTTTGCTGTCTGCGTGTTCGAAGGATGAGAGTCAGCCGGCGAAAGCTGAACCTGAGGGACCAAAAACGGAGGAAGCAAAAACAACTAAGGCCGAGAGAGATGAAGAGCCAACGGAGGAAGTTTATACTCCAAGAGAGGTTGCCTATTATGAAGTTGAAGGTGTCGAGCGTGAATTAACGGAGCTTGAGCAGGAGATGCTGCGTCATCCGGGAGTTTTTAGTGGTGACAAGTATGACGAGGCAAAGGTTCAGGAAGCACTCGACCAGTTGCCAGATGACCTTACCAAGGAGCAGTATATGGAAGAACTGAAGTATTTATTGACTGAGGATTACCATCAGGAAATGGAGACGCTCCTTACCTTTGATTCTACCATTGAGGTTGACATAGATCGTCCGGATGAAACTGTTGATGCGCCAACTTTAAAAACAGCCCACTATGCCATTTTAGTGGATGCTAGTGGCAGTATGGCGGCAAAGGTTGGAGGCAAGACAAGGATGGAAGCTGCGAAGGAAGCCGTTATGGAATTCGCGGAACAAGTCCCAGAAAACGCGACCATCTCATTACGAGTTTATGGACATAAGGGCTCGAACAGTGATTCTGATAAAGGACTGTCCTGTGACAGTACGGAAGTTTTATATAATAGCCATTTTGAAGCTGCAGGATTCCAAAATGCGTTATCACAAGTGAAACCGGTTGGTTGGACACCTATTGCGCTTGCGCTGCAGATGGTAAAGGGAGATATTCCAGAGGGCACGGATGATGTAGTGGTCTATGTTGTAAGTGATGGGATTGAAACCTGTAACGGTGATCCGGTGAAGGAGGCGAAAGATCTCGTTTCATCCGATATCCAAACAGTCGTCAATATCATTGGTTTTGATGTCGATAACGAGGGTCAAAAGCTTCTTAAGGAAGTAGCGAGTGCTGGAAAAGGTGAGTTCACGTATGTTAACTCCGAACGGGATCTTAAAGAGTATATGAGAGCCCAGTATCAAGAGATTCAAAAGAAATGGTTTGAGTGGAAAGAAGCTGGGAAGAAGCAAGCATTCGATATAAAAGAAGAGAAAAAGAAAATTGCCTTTGACACAAAAGAAAGCGTGAAGGAAAAGGCCTTTCGTGAAAAAGAGCGGATGAAGGCGGCGCAGGAGTATCTCGAGGACCGTTTCGAGGACTTTGACCATCCGGTCCGAAATGTACGCTCTGTGGTGATCGACTACACGAATGACAAAAGACGGTATGGAATCGATACAAGTAACCAACTCCGAAGGGAATCTATTGACAATGGGAACCGTGAACGACGTGAATACATTGACGAAGGTAACCAAAAAATACGAGAAACCATTGATAAGAAAAATGGCGACTAAAAGGCCAGGGAATTGCTCCTGGTCTTTTTTTTGGAGTTGCATTTTCGAGCATGTGGGACGGAGGGACAGGTCCTGTGTCCCTGTAAAAATATGGTGGGACGAGGGACCTGTCCCCGTGACCCACAACAATATTACTAATAAATTGGGAGCGCAATGATTTGCAAATAGCGGCTCGTTGTGTTTTTTTGCAAAGAGCAGTGCAACCTGTCCGCATGTAACTTATATCTCATCTAGAACCTTAATCATAACGGGTAATCGATTATCAGTTCCTCCCAATTTCGTAAAATTGAGTTCACGATACGGTTTTAATTGAGGAAATTCAACGATTCCTTTTTTATCGTGATGTTTCGGGTTTGCTGCAATTACTACTATGTAGTCAAAATCCATGTAGTTACAGAACTCAACAAATTCTTCTAAAATCTGCAGTTCTATCTCAACTGAATGGTAAGTTTCTTGTACATCTATTCGGTCTAGTGTAACAATTTTTCCTCGATCGAAGTCACTTTCCAAGAATGAATGTATCATATAAATTTCATCACCAGATACAGAGTCTGAGCTGATAAGGAGTTCTTGATTGGTATCAAATTCATAGCCATTATAATAATGGAATGAAATACCTCCAATTGTTTCCTCTTGTTCAAAAACTTCATCCGAAAATATTTTGATTTCACCGTAGCCATTCATCATATTTAAGTCAGTTTCAAAAGAAAATGAATAACTTATATCGGAAATCTCAATTGTCATTCTATACACCTCGGCCATTCATTTTATGTTTTTTTTATATAGTCATTAAAAATGTATTAGCGAAGAATACTAATGGTACATCTGCTTTATCTTTTCCATCTTCCGAAAGGATATAATTAGGAAGTTTAACTTTATAAAAAATAGTGGATCTAGACGAATTAACCCGTGATACTAAAACCTGGGTATGAGAAAAAAGTTTAGTACCGAGCTATCTCCAATAATTTAAATATGATTAGGGCACAATGAGTGTAATAAAAATGCTCGTTGTGCCTTTTTGCATGTGGTTGATGAATTTGGGATGAGGGACCTGTCCCCTTGTCCCGCAATAAGTGAGGGAGAATGGATGCAGTATACTACTTATCAGAAGGATATGTTTCAGGATACTATTTTTCAGAGGGATTTGACGTCAAATGCTTTGAAGTACATAGCTCTGATTGCGATGTTTTTTGACCATCTTGTTGCGGGTTTTATCCCTCAGGAAACGGTAGCTGGTTTTGTTTTGCGGATTCCTGGAAGGGTTGTCGCACCGATTTTTTGTTATTTTATCGCGATGGGATATTTTTACACATCCAATATTAGAAAGTATATCGAAAGACTGGTTATATTTGCAGCTATCTCTCACTTTCCGTATGTACTATACTTTAAATTGTCGCCGTGGAAAACGACGAGTGTCATGTGGAGCCTCGCGTTGGGATTAATCGCGTTGACGATTGTAAAAAGTGAAAAACTCCCATTGTATGCGAAACTAGCCCTTGTTTTGGTCTGTTGTATGCTTGCGTATCCTGCAGATTGGAACTTCGTGGCCGTATTGTGGATCGTATTTTTTGGCATTTATCGAGGACAATTGAAAAAACAAATTATTAGCTTTGTTCTTATCGGGATATTTGCTCACATCATACCGCAAATTTTGAATATGGGCTGGCATCATGCGTATCAAATTGGCATTTTCTTGGCCATCCCATTGTTACTGTTGTACAAAGGCAGACGTGGGAAAAAATCGAACCTTTTAAAATGGGGATTTTATGTTTTTTATCCATTACATTTAATCGTTTTATATATTATAAAATACGTAATTTACGCTTAGGGGGCGGGTACATGTCCAGATCTAAGATACTTGCACTTATTTCATTTTTACTGGTACTTGCAGCTTGTTCAAATGTTACAGGAAAAGTGAAAGTTGAAGAGTCAGTAGAAGCTGTGGCGAATGTTCAAGAGACAGATTCGCTGGAAGAGTTAGAGCCAATCCCAACTCCTGAAAAATATGAAGGTGATTTGGAATTGCCGATTCATGGTGCAACAGGATATACATCTGTTGATCTAAACCTAAAAACTTCTCCAAAGGTAGACTCGGAAACTATTGAAACACTTAATGCTGGAACAGCTTTTACAATTTTAAAAGAAGAAGGAAAGTGGTGGTTTGTGAAAGATGCCACTTCAGAGGGATGGGTTGATCATACGTATTGTTTCATTAATCTTCCCGACGTGATTCCTTCCATTGCCTATAATAGCAGCAACACCTATTCTTCTAAGTTCGTTTCGTCCGGAATCGAAATCCCAGGAATAACTGGACAAACTTTGTATGAGGGTAAAGCTTTTAATGAGAGATTTGGGAAAGAAGAATTCATTGTACCGGTTTTGTATTCCATGTCAAAAAAGGTATATCTTGCCCAACAAGAAGCATTGGCGCATGGCGATACGCTGATCATATATGAAGGATATCGACCTTATTCCGTTCAAAAAGCAGTGGTAGATGCATTGACTTCTGTGGCATATGAGGATATGGCTGTAATGGCTGGTATAAATACAGCTCCTTGGAGCACAGGTTGGTTTATCGCTAAAAACATTTCGAACCATCAAATGGGCTATGCGATTGATGTAACTTTAGCCAGAGTCGAATCAAAAGAAGATATAGCCATTGGTGAATATTTAGTGACCGACATCACGGATTACACAGAATATACGATGCCAACACCTATTCACGAACTAAGCTTGGCATCCATTACATTTACAAAGCCTGTCCCATCATCATCGCCAACAGCATGGAAACATGCAGTTTTAGCAGACACAATGAATGAATCGGCGAAAACACTCCAATCCTATTTAACAAACGCTGGACTCACACCACTCGCATCCGAATGGTGGCACTTCAACGATCTAGATGCCATGAACCAAACTAAACAAAACCCAAGCGACGGGGGTTACCTACTAACTGACATATTAAGCGAGAGCCCATAACGGGACAAAGGCCCCGCAGATTGCGGTGGGTCAAGGGGACAGGTCCCTCGTCCCTATTCTACTATAGTGAAATTTCGCTTTAATTAACTCAGTGTGAATCTGGAACTTTAATTTCAAACAAACGTTTGATTAGCACTCTATTTCAATATCAGCATGAAATATGAATTTCAATCAATCGTTTGTTTGGACGTATTTTTGATGCGTGAAAATAGGCAGTTATAATGTTGATATTGCAAACGAAATTATATGAGAAATAAATAAGGCGCAATGAGTGGCTAAAAAAAGCACTTATTGTGCCTTTTTTTGTTTAATGGGAGTGGTACAGGGGACCAAACCCTGCGACCCAACTCATGTCCTATTACCTTTTTCCTATTTATTTGAAAATTCAACTTTTTCATTGACCTCTTAAATGTACTTCTGTATGTTGAGTTCAGGAGGATTTTTCCTAACTTATTTTATTTTTAGGAGGTTATTACCTTCTAATGGTTATGGGAGGTGTAAAGTAATTTTTTTAACTTACCAAATTAACTTACAAAATTAAGGGAGTGAAGGTTGTGAAAGTCAAAAAGTTTTTAGGTGTTTTTTTATCATTGCTATTACTGATTTCCTTATTTCCGGTTTCACCACTTGCTGAAACGAAAAGTGAGGATTTGATTGAGGTTGAGGCAGCACCATTAGACCCTTCAATTGATCCAATGGGGCTTAAGCATCCAATAAGTTATATTGATGAAGATGTTGAGGGTAAAGCAGATTTTATCATGCTTTATACATCTGAGTATGCAAAAGAGATTTTAGTGAAACAGTTCTGGGTTGCTGTTCAAGTGGATGCAAATAATAAAGTTACAGACGTTGTTAGTCAATCTGTAAATGGGGCACCACCTGTTTGGGAGGAAGAACAGTCTTTAGCAATACCAGAAGGTGGATATGTGCTTTTAGCTCATGACGATTCTTGGGCAACGAAAAACTTCCGTAAATTCTTAGCCACAAATTTTAAAGTAGGCGATACGATTAAGTTAAGGAAAAACGGAAATGAAGTTCCTATTACAGAATTTATGACTGGTGATGGATTGAAAGCAAGTATTGATTTAGAAAATGAATTAATGTATACGCTTACTAAATCGCAGGCTGATATTTCTGGCTCCATTCAAAACATTGAAAGTGATCAAAGCTATCAATTACTTGTAAATGGGCAGGAGGTAGAGCTTCAAGAAGATGGTTCCTTCCAGTATGTTTATGAACTGGCAAAAGGGACGAATTATATTGATGTAGAAATTTACAAGAATGATATTTTACATGATGTAAAGTCTTTAGTTGTTTACTATCAGGACAACCCATCTGTAGAGGAGAAGGAAGTGTTTCTCTGGGTTGAGCAAGGACCAAGCGCTCGAAGATTTCAGTCTAGTGAGGATGTACGTAATATGCTCCTCGAGGCGAAAGATGCAGGCGTAACGGCTGTTGTGTTAGATGTAAAAGGTGTTGAAGGATTCGCTTCCTATCAAAAGAATGATTTAACAAATCGTCCATATGTAAGTGAGATGACAGCAGAAGGTAGAAGTGGTTCGAACCCAGATTTAGATTTACTAGAAGAGTTTATCAAACATGGCCATGAGTTAGGATTAGAGGTTCATGCTTCTTTTAACGTGTTTGCAGAAGGCTCTATTGCTCATAATGAATTTGCCGTTTTAAATGATCATCCAGAATGGGAAGAGGAAGTCTATCGTTCTGAAGATAACGGAGCAATTTTACCTTTAAGAGAAAGTACGTATGGTAAAAGTGGTGCATTAGTTACATTTGTGAACCCATCTAACCCTGAGGTTCGTGACTATCAATTAAAAACATTTGAAGAAGTAATGAAAAACTATGATGTTGACGGCGTCTTATTAGACCGTGGAAGATATGATAATTATTTTGCTGATTTTAGCGATCTTACTAGAGCGCAATTTGAAGATTTCCTTGATAAAAAAGGAAAAACATTAACAAATTGGCCAGAAGATATCTTCTATTATGAAGGTAGTAACCGTGTAGATGGTCCACTCATTAATGAATGGTATACGTTTAGATCGGGTGTCATTAATAGTTACGTAGAAGAAACAAGAGAATTAGTTGACCAATATAATAGTAGTGAAAATCGAGATATTCAGTTGTCTGCATATGTTGGTTCATGGTATGAATCGTATTATCTAAACGGTGTAAACTGGTCGAGCCCAACCTTTTCATATGATTCTCGCTTGCAATTTCCACAAGAGAGTTTATATGGGGAAGAATATAGACAAACGGCTTATACAGATAAATTAGACTTCCTAATGATTGGTACGTACCAAACGACATCACAGGAAATCAATAAATATATTACGTTAGGAAATATTTTAACTGATGGACAAGTACCTCTATATGCAGGAATGGCATTGGTGAATGTACAAGATCCAGCCCTACAAAGAGAAGTCTTCCAAGCTGGTCTTCAAAATACAAGTGGACTTATGCTTTTTGACTATTCACAAGCGAACTTCCCTGTCATTAAAGCTTCTATTGCAGACGAGGAATACGTGAAAGATTATGTTTTAGGAATCAGTAATCCAATCCAACCAGAAAGTCCTTTTGTTGGCGATTTCTTTAATGTCAATCGTAATGATGATAATTTAAATGTTTACTCTGACTCGTTTGGACTTTCAACAGGAACCAATAAATGGGGAGTAGAAGCAGTAGTTGATGCAAATGGTAAAGTTGTTAAGATGGTCAATAAAAAACAAGCAATGAACTGGAACTGGGCTGCTGTAGAAGATAACAATAGTCTCATTCCTGAAGGTGGATTTGTCGTTTCAGCACTTGATCGATCCGGTGCCCGTGAAAAAAGGGTCCTTGTTGGTACTAATTTTGATATTGGTGATGAGGTTCGTTCCGCGTTATTAAAAGGATTCTTAGACTATGAGGGGAAAACCTTTCCAACTGTAGGTTTTGAATATCAAGGAAAAGTGCAAGTAGTCGGACCTGGAGAAGCAGAGGTACAAGTGAATGGTTCACCAGCAACACTTCAATCTAACGGTGAATTCACTGCACAGCTTACGCTTCAGACTGGTGAAAATCAAATTGAAATTGTCGTTACTGTCGATGGTTTCAAAACACATCAACAAACGGTAACAGTTATTGGTGAAGAACTTACATTTGATGAAGTAATCCAATTTGTTGAAAATGCTACTTTCACGAATAAAGGTATCCAACAAGCGGTACTCGCTCAATTAGAAAGTGCACAAAAGGATTTTGATTCAGCAGAAAAGCTTAAAGAAGATGGCTTAGTTGAGCAATCTGAGGAAGCAAAAGCGAGTGGTAACCAAAAACTAGAAGAACTTCAGCAGTTTGTTCAAAAACATGCTGGTAAACACATACCAGAAGAAGTGGCTGAACAACTAGTATCATATTTAAAAAATTTATAATGGGACGGAGGGACAGGTCCCTTTTCCCTGTAAAAGTATGGTGGGACGGGGGACCTGTCCCCGTGACCCACAACTGAATTCGTGAGCCGGAAGAGCCCGAGTCCCACAACTGAATTCGTGAGCAGGAAGAACCCGTGTCCCACAGCTGAAATTGTGAGGCCCAACTGAACCGGTGACACAAAAAAAGGCTGCCATGTTGATCATGGCAGCCTTTCTATCTTTTAGTTTTCTGGAACAAAGTAAATCACAGATGGACCTGATGCGCCGCCTGGAAGACTTGTAACAAAATCATATTGATTCCCGTTGGCTCCAATGTTTTCAGACGCAAACTTCCATGCATTTACATAGCTTAAGAACCCAGTAGTGTTAAGGTGACCGTTCCATTGCATCACAAAATGGCCAAATCCACCTGATGGATTATCATAGATTGAGAGTTGCAGTGGACGATGTAAACTGTTTTCTACTTTAACGTCTAAATCATATAACACACCATAATTCCCATTGTTAATTACCGGCTTGTTTCCATCCACAACACTAATACCTTCTTCATATTCTCCCGGTAACTTATCGCTCCATTGACCATAGGCAGCAGATGAGAGGCGAATATAGGCATTTCCTAAAGCAGTATCATACGTAAGTGTACCTTCACGATCAAAGTGTGGAAAACTTCCGCGAACATGTGAGTCTGGCGGTAAGATATCAACAGAAAGTGGGTCAGCTGGTCGTTCTACGTAATTAAGAATCGTTGCAGTGACAGTGGCTGGCTGATTCCCATGTTTTGTATAAACATCATATTGGGCAATCCCACTAACCGTTTCTCCGTCGGGTGCACTTGTTTCCAAGAAATAGCTCTCACCAGGCTGTAGGGTCTGAATGTATTTTTTTTCAGCCTTTTCTTCTAGGAATTGTACTAACGCTTCCTTCCCAGCAACGTCTGGATAAATACTAGCTGTAGCGCCAACTCCTTTAGAGAACAACATTACTGGTTCCGCCGAGGTATTGGTTAGGGCAACGCTGACGATTCGAGTCTCTCCACTTGTATTCTGATGATGCCAAAATACACGAAATTCTCCTGTAGCGGAGTCGCGATAAAACGCACCACTGTCAGAGTATGTTTCTGGAGAATCACTCAGTATCAGTTTTCCTCCTGTTTGTTTTAATTCAGGCTTTTCTAGATGAACAGCGGGTTGAAGTGTTTCGATTGGTACATAATTTTCATTGGCGAATGTCTGATTTGGCAAAAGAAATGCCAATAAAACAGTACCTAAGACTAAAGCAGACTTCATTTTCATTTTGTTTTCCTCCTATCCATTTTATTGAAATCCCAATGACAGTTGTTCAATCATTTAGAGGTTGGGATGGGAATTCAATATTAATTTACTTTCGATATTTGATGGATTATTCCTCCATTTTTTATATAAATGAGGAAAAAGTCCCCATTTTTAACAGATGAGTGATGAACAAGTTAACGTCTACATGTAAATAAATGGTGGGACAAGGGACCTGTCCCCTTGACCCAGCGGGGAGAATTTTGTATTCTTGAGTTGGAGGATATATTCTCTTTTGTGTAAAATGGAGGAATATTCCTTCAAACTATTTTAGCAGTAAAAAAGGAGATTTTTATAATGCCAAAGACAGAGAACGTAAACCCTCTTTTAATTATTACATCTGTATATAACTCGCTTACGAAAACAGAGCAAAAGGTAGCGGATTATATAATGGAACACCACAAGGAAGCAGTCTATTCGTCTGTTACCGATTTAGCGGAAGTGGTAGGGGTTGGAGAAACTACTGTTTTGCGCTTTTGTAGAAAACTAGGATATCGTGGCTTTCAAGAGTTTAAATTGGCTGTCGCACAAAACCTAATGGAAGTTGATGAACAAGTATATGGAAAGATTGAGGAAAATGACTCCCTTGATGTGATTGCGAAAAAGATAGCGAATCAAAATGTAAGTGCTTTAAATGATACAGTCGCCCTACTCCAAGATCCTACTATACAGACAGCGGTCGAAAAGATTAATAGCGCCAAGAAAATCTATTTTTTCGGGGTTGGTTCTTCAGGATTCACGGCATTAGACGGCAAACATCGATTTATGAGGCTGGGCTATGATACAGAACATGTTTCTGATTCACATATCATGTCAATGACTGCTTCGTTATTAGGCAAAGAAGATTTAATTATTGCCTTGTCTTCATCAGGAAGCACAAAGGACGTCGTTGATGCAATTGAAATTGCGAAAGAAAATAATGCGTTTATCATCTGTATTACAAACCAGGCGAGGTCACCGATTACAAAATATGCGGATTTAATTCTGTTGGCTGCAAATAAGGAATCCCCATTTGAAGGTGGTATTTTCTCTTCAAAGATTGCTCAGCTTTTACTATTAGATGTTCTAGCAACAAATGCAGCTCTTAAGAATAAAGAACAAACATTTAGAGCGATAAAAAATACAGCGGAATCAGTTCTTGATAAATTGTACTAGAGTGGATGTTCAAAACGGCTGGCGAAAATGTCATAGCGCTGGAGGAACTTCGACTAAAAGCTGACACATCCAGTGGAAGTTCGTTGGCTTGGTTTTTTAGTTCCTTGGAAAAGTAACCACTTTTCCGGCGTGCGAAACGGATTCAAGGAAGGAACATTCTTTGTGCTTACGTATTCACAATATACGTTGCGCTGTTCAAATCTGCACCGCCTCGAACTATTAACGCGCAGGATGGGCTAGTGTAGACAGTTGCACAGGACGTAGCGTTGTTGACGACGGGTCCTTTTCATCCTCCTTTTTGAACAAGAATCTAATCGAATAGAGAAAGGTGAAAATCATGGTTACTTCAAATAATAAGCTATTTGAGGTTCTCGAATATATAGTAGATCTGGTTCTATTAAACTTTCTATTTATTATATGTTCACTTCCTCTCGTAACTGCATACCCTGCCTTTGTTGCATTGGTGGGGGCGATTAAATATACATCAGAAGACGAACCGCTACCTGCATGGAAAATGTTTTTTAAGCTATTTATTCAGTATTTAATAAAAGGGATGAAAGTCTGGATGACTCTTCTTTTTATTTCGGTCGTCATCATAGGAGACATTTTCGCCTCCTTTTATTTACCAAATGAGTTACAGAATTTTCTTCTTCCTTTTAATATCATTATGATTCTTTTATTTTTCGGGATATTTAGCTATCTTACAAAACTATTTATATTGGGTGAGCATCGTTTAAAACCTTTAGTATTTCGGAGTTTTGTTCTATTTTTTAGAAAACCATTAAAGCCTTTACTCATCATCATAATCAATACAATGATTGTGATTTTATCAATCTATTTAAGATACGTTCCTTTTTTAATCTCTTTCAGTCTTCTTGCCTTTACCTACTATTTTGTCATGATGGCAAGAGATTATGAGGCGGAGAATAGTTAGATTAAAATAAAAAATGGAGATTTTTTTATTTTTTTATAAAAAAGGTGGATTTAATCTCCAAAAGGTGATACATTTCTAATAGATAGAAAATTCTCTATTGAAAGCGTTTAATCAAAAAGGGTTTTGAAGTCTAGTAGGGGGTACACAAAGAGAGTTGCTATTAGAGATCAAAATTCAAAAAATTCCAAATGAGGTGGGGAAAAAATGAGTAGATTCAAAAAAGTACTATCCGTAGCAATGGTGTTTTTACTTGTTTTAGGTGTCTTAGCTGCATGTAGTTCTGAAGATTCAGGAACAAAAGATTCAGGCTCAGATAAAGCAAAAGGCGGGGACGAAGAGACAACAGTTGAATTTTGGACCATTTCGCTTCAACCAACATTTAATGATTACTTCAATGATCTTATTGCGAAATATGAAGAAGAAAATCCAAACGTAAAAATCGATTGGAAGGACTTCCCTTATGATGCAGTACAAAACAAATTATTAACAAGTATTGCAAGTAAGCAAGCTCCAGATGTAGTTAACTTAAATACAGTTATGGCTCATCAAATGGCGTCAAAAGGTGCGTTAGTAGACTTCAATCAGGCATTAACAGATGAGCAAAAGGGTATATATTTTGAAGGAATCTATGATTCTACTGTACAGGGTGATGGTGCATATGCCCTTCCATGGTATACAGGTATTCCGGTTCTTTATATCAATAAATCATTAGCAGAAAAAGCAGGTATCGATTTAAATAATCCGCCACAAACAAAAGAAGATCTAGCAGCATGGGGTAAACAAATTGCTGACAAAACAGATTCTTTTGGATACGTATTCACAATGGAAACTCGCTCTATCCTTGAAGAAGGTTTCAAAATTGTAGAAGGCGATAAAGCAATCTTCAATAACGACGAAGTAAAAGAATATATCCAAGGCAATATCGATTTAATCGAAGCAGGGGTGATTCCAAAGGATATTCCGAACTTTAGTAAGCAGGTTGAGCTGTTTGGTAGTGAACAAGTAGGGATGATCATCTCAAGTTCTTCATTTATTAACCAATTAAAAACAGCTTCACCAGATGTATATGAAAATACAATCGCGGTTCCAGCACCAGTAGGAAAAGCGGGCA
Organism: Fredinandcohnia aciditolerans; assembly: GCA_003640645.1. Taxonomy (GTDB): domain Bacteria; phylum Bacillota; class Bacilli; order Bacillales; family Bacillaceae_L; genus Ferdinandcohnia; species Ferdinandcohnia aciditolerans. Next base: position 268,942 of record QGHH01000002.1, read on the forward strand.
TTCGTTTTACAAACACAATGAACCTAGTTGTTCCTAAAGAATCTAAGAATGTAGATGCTGCAACAGCATTTGCACATTATGTAACAAATGATGCGAATCAATTAGCATTCTCGAAAGTAGCAAACACACTTCCATCTACTAAAGAAGCTGCGAAGGATGAGCACTTCTATAAAAATGATGGAACTTTAGAAGGACAAGCTTTAACAGCATCTGTTGAAAGTTTAGACAAAGCAACAGATTTCTACCTTGGTGTTGAAAACGCAGGCGATGTAGATAGTGCAATCAATAAACATCTACAAAATATCTACATCAATGATGAAGACCTTGATGCAGAGCTTGAAGCAGCCGAAAAAGAAGTTAATGATATTTTAGCTCGTTAATATATGAAAATTGAATGGGCAGATGAACATCTGCCCATTTACTTTTATCCAGCAAAAGCTGAATAAGAGGTAAGCCTTTTGCGTTGCCGCAGATTTTATTATGGAACTTTTTATAAAGTAAGATCCAAAGACTAAGGCTTCATACCCCCACTTCCTGTGGAAACGTCTTTGTGACCCACATCATGTGGACTTACTAATCTGCGCAATACGAAAAGGTTTTAGAAGATTAGGAGGGAATAACCTATGGGAAAGAAAAGAGCCCACAGTTATAGCAGATTCAACGAGGTACAAACTGCATGGCTTTTTATGGCGCCAGGGTTGATATTGCTTGCTCTATTCACCTTTTGGCCGATCATTTTCAGTCTTCCTTTGGCATTTACGAACTATTCGGTTATAGGAGAAACATCGTTCGTAGGACTGGACAACTTTAAACGTGCATTTTCTGACGTTGATTTTATTGCTTCGCTTAAAAACTCTCTACTCTATATGATTATTGTGCCTTTTATCCAAATTATCTCCATCTTGATGGCAATTCTAGTAAATCGAAAAATGGTAGGTATTAAGTTTTTTAGAACGGCTTATTATATTCCAGTTGTTACATCAATGGTTGCTGTTGCCATTATTTGGGGTTGGTTGATGAGTTCAAACGGGGTTCTCAACTATCTCTTAATGTCAATTGGAATATTAGATGAAAAAGTGAATTGGTTATCGGATAAAGATACCGCACTATGGGCCCTCATGTTTATCACATTATGGAAGGGCTTGGGTTATTATATGATGATTTATCTTGCTGGCCTACAAGCAGTCCCAACCGATTGTATTGAGGCAGCAAGAATCGATGGTGCTAGTAACTGGCAAATCATTAGTAAAATCACGATTCCGTTATTAAAGCCATATGTATTCTTATGTACGTTAGTCTCCTTAATGGCAGCGATTCGAGTGTTTGATGAGGTATTCGTATTAACGTCTGGTGGACCTGGTAATGCAACTTTAACAAGTAGTGTCTATATCTACCAGCAGGGATTCGAACAATTTGAGTTTGGCTATTCATCTGCACTAGGATTAGTCGTAAGTTTCATTATCATGTTCTTCAGTATTTTCGTCTTCCTGTTTAACAAGAAGGGTGGTGTAAATCCATATTAATATGGATGAACCTATGAAAAATACGAATCTATTTAAAAAAATTGTCAGTAAAACAATCGTTTATGTATTGTTAATCTTATTTGCCATCTTCATGATGGGGCCATTTCTTTGGCTAATCAGTGTGTCACTCATGCCTGGTAAGAATATTTTCGCGTTTCCACCTGCGATACTGCCAACTTTTATTGACTTCAAAAACTATATAGAAGTTTGGGAGTATATGGATTTTCTTAAATATATTTGGAACACCGTGATCATCACCTTCTTAGGTGTCACATTAAGTATTATATTTAGTGCTTTAACAGCATATCCGTTAGCTATTTTCAATTTTAAAGGAAGAAATCTCATTTTCATGTTACTCGTATCGACAATGATTATTCCTGCAGCTGCAGGACTTGTTGTTAACTATTTAACGATTAATAACTTGGGGTTAATTAATACATTTACCGGGGTAGTCCTTCCAACACTGGTCTCTGTATTTAACGTCTTCCTCTTTAGACAAGCATTCATGGGGATTCCAGGCGATATCAGGGATTCTGGAAAAATGGACGGCGCTTCCGAATTCCGGATTTGGGTTCAATTAATGATGCCAATGATCAAACCAGCAGTCGCAGTTGTGGGCTTGTTTGAATTTATGGCGAACTGGAATAGTTTCCTCTGGCCGATCATTGTCCTGGATACAGAAAAATACCCATTAGCTTCAGCATTAAGCTTTTTAAATGGTCAGTTCTCCTATAACTTTGGGTGGATTGCTGCAGGTACAGTAATCTCAGTAATACCCATCATATTCGTGTTTTTATTCACTCAGAAATATTATATGGAAGGACTTGCAGGAGCGGTTAAAGGATAAACCACCTGAAATAAAAAGTGCTAAGAAAAAGGGAGATATCAAATGTATAAAATTGCTTACATCCCACTAGACGAACGCCCATGTAACTATGACTTCCCAAGCCTTCTGTGGGACAGGGGGACAGGTCCCTCGTCCCACGGTGAAGTGAATCTCGTACGACCAGATTTGAGTCTGATGGGAGATAAAAAAACACCTGGAAATACGGAAAAGATTTGGGAATGGCTGTTCGAGGAAGCGGTGGATGCAGACGGTCTCATTCTATCAATCGATACATTGTTATATGGCGGAATCATTCCGTCTAGATTGCACCATTTAACATTGGATGAGTGCAGAGATGTGTTAGCGAGGCTTTCACAAATTAAGGAAGTTAATCCAGAAGTAAAAATATACGCATTCAACTTAATCATGAGATGTCCGAAATATTCAAGCAGTGATGAAGAACCGGACTATTACGAGGATTGGGGAAGTGAAATCTTCCAATATGGCAGATTGCATCATTTACTTTCTGCCAATCTTGCATCTGAAGAAGATGAAAAACAGTACGAAGAACTTAAGCAACAGCTTCCAAAAGAGGTTGTAGATGACTATCTTTCTCGCAGAAAAATCAATGTTGAAGTAAACAAGCTTGCCCTTGAATATGTGAATAATGGAACGATTGATTTTATGATCATTCCACAAGATGATTCTGCTCCTTACGGTTGGACGGCGATCGACCAGCAGGAGGTAAGGGGGGCGATTGCTACTCATCATCTCGAGTTAGATGTATACATGTATCCAGGTGCAGATGAAGTAGGTTGTACGATGCTAGCAAGAATGCTCAACAACTTTAAAGGGAAAAGACCATTGGTCTATCCAGTTTTCTCAAGTACGCAAGGCCCCTCTGTCACACCTTTATATGAGGATCGCCCTTTAATGGAGACTCTCAAATATCAAATTTTAGCAGCGGGTGGACTGATGACTTCAAGTCTTGCTGAAGCTGATCTTGCTCTATTTTTAAATTCACCAGTCGAGCCAATGATGGAGGCTGCCTATCAAGATAGTCTAAGTACAAAATATCAGGTGAATCGTAACTTAATTGATTTTGTCGAGCAGCTCGAATTTACAGTAAAGGAAAGAAACATTCCGTGCGTGGTGGCTGATGTTGCTTTTGCCAATGGGTCAGATTTAGGCCTTCTCAAGTTATTAAAAAGGAAGAATCTTCTTTTTAAATTAGCGGGGTATGCAGGCTGGAATACGAGCTCGAATACACTTGGAACATGCATTGCACAAGGGATGTTCTATCATGTTTATGGAAATACACAAACTCATAAGGATTTTCTAGCACTACGCTATGTCGAAGATGCGGGATATTGTAGCACAGTTAGAAAAAATGTTACAAATAACATCCTGCCAAAGTTAGGATATGATTATTTCCTTGTTGACGGAAAACGTGGAAAGGTTTCTGAAATTGTGCAGGAACAGCTAACTGCGTTTATAAAAGAAAATCTTATCGATGAAGAAAATGAACTACGAATTACAGACTGCCACATGCCATGGAGCCGAATGTTTGAAGTTGGCTTAAAAGTTGAATATACCCGGGTCGGAGGGACAGGTTCCTCGTCCCTGTAAAAAAATGGTGGGACAAGGGACCTGTCCCTGTGTCCCAAAAAGGAGTTGCTGCTAGTGATGGAGCGCAGAATTTCAGATGTTGTTGTGATTGGTGGAGGTTTAGGAGGGTGTATGGCTTCCTTGGCTGTTGCCAAAATGGGGTTAAAGGTCATTATGACGGAAGAAACAGATTGGCTAGGCGGACAGCTTACGAGTCAGGCGGTACCTCCGGATGAACATAAATGGATTGAAAGATATGGTTGTACAGCCACTTTTCGTGAATTTAGAGATCGTGTGCGCCAATATTATCGCGATAACTATCCGCTTACGACGGAAGCATTGGAGAATGACATTTTGAACCCTGGAAATGGTTGGGTAAGCCGGTTAGCTCATGAACCAAAGGTTTCATTGAAGGTGATTGAGGATATGCTTGCTCCTTACATTAACAGTGGGAAAATAACAGTCCTTTACAACTATAAGCCTTTAGAAGCAAAGACTGAAGAGGATGTTGTAAAATCTGTCACCGTTACTCACATCAGTGAGCCTAAAAAGATTGAGTTGATTGGTCAATATTTCTTAGATGCTACAGAATGTGGAGATGTTTTACCAATTGCCGGTGTCGAATATGTAACTGGAGCAGAATCCATTCATGAAACTGGTGAACCGCATGCTTTAGAAGAAGCGAATCCAATTGATATGCAGTCCTTTACCTATGTGTTCGCAGTGGACTATGTAGAGGGTGGACATTTTGTAATCGATAAGCCAGAACAGTATGACTTTTGGCGTGAATATATGCCGAGTTTCTCTCATTTGCCTCTCTTTAGCTGGTATGCAACAGATGCGGATGATACATCGAAGCTGAAGCAGTTTACTCTATTCCCTAATGATGAGGGTATCCCATCCTTATTTACATATCGAAGAATACTAGATACAGAGAATTTGGAAGGGAATTTATATGAAGGTGACATTTCCCTTATCAATTGGGCGCAAAATGACTATTTTCTAGGTCCAATTTATGAAGTACCTGAAGAGGAAATTGAAAAAAACCTATTTAATGCAAAACAACAAAGCTTGTCTCTTTTATATTGGCTGCAAACAGAAGCACCTAGACTTGATGGAGGGAAAGGATTCCCTGGATTAAGACTTCGCAAAGATGTATTGGATACAGAGGATGGCCTAGCGAAATATCCTTACATTCGTGAATCAAGAAGAATAAAAGCTGTTTACACCATTACCGAACATGATGTTAGTAAAGAAATAAGAGGAGACCAAGGGATTTGTGAGTATTACGATAGCGTTGGTGTTGGTAGCTATCATCTAGATTTACATCACACAACGGTATCACACCGAAGCTTTTATATCCCGAATTTCCCATATGAAATACCGCTTGGCTCCCTATTGCCAGTGCGTGTAAAGAATCTAATCCCTGCTTGTAAAAACATAGGGACTACCCAAATTACGAATGGTTGCTACAGGCTTCATCCAACAGAATGGAATATTGGAGAATCAGCAGGTTACTTAGTGGCGTATTCACTCTTAAACAATGTGACTCCGCATCAGGTGAGAGAACAGCAGGAGTACTTAGATGACTATCAAAATCTATTAGTAAATCATGGCGTTCAGCTACACTGGCCAGATGATATTGACTTATAAGGGGGAGAAGACCAAATGGAACAACCAAATATATTATGGGTTGACTTTTTAGCAAATGGTTCTCGATTATTAGACCCGGAAAAAATGAAAGAGTTAATCAAACATGCCGTTAGATGCGAGATTACACATCTTGTAGTGGATGCAAAAATTCCATATGGATTTACAACGTACCCAAGTGAGTTTGCCTATCATGTAAGTGAATTGAAGGATGAGCAATATCACGAATGGAAAGGCCGAGACTTTCTTCAAGAAATGATTCATTATGCAAAAGGATCTGGGATGAAAGTAATCGCAAATGTCGATGTATTTGCAGAAGGAAATGGAATCGATAAAGAAGGAATGGTCTATGCCAAGCCTGAGTGGCAGGTAGTTCACTATGACCAAGCCCTTTCAAATATGCCAACAGCTGCGGAAAACCACAATGATCCTACGGTTTTTGTGAATCCGATTCATCCAGAAGTAGAGGCCTATGAACTAAATATCGTTCAAGAGATTGTAAGCAAGTATGAAATAGATGGCGTTGTTTTGGACAGATGCCGCTATCCGAATATATATGGAGATTTTAGTAGCTTGAGTCGTTCAAAGTTTGAAGCTTATATCGGTCAAGAAGTTATCAACTGGCCGCAGGATATTATGACTGTTGAGGATAAGAAACCTGTTTTTGGTCGTCTTTTTCCGAAATGGGCGGAGTTCCGTGCGAAGAATATTAAAAACTTTGTTCAAAAAGCAAAAAATGTGGTTAAAACAAGGAATTCAGATTTGATTTTCACAATCTATGTGGGATCGTGGTATCCATTATATTATAACGAAGGCGTTAACTGGGGGAGTGAGACCTATCACCCTACGTTGGATTGGACTTCAGATACGCACAACACGTCTGGATATGCAGAGGAATTCGATTTTATCATGACAGGCTGCTATTACCCGGAGGTAACAATTGAGGAAGCGTTAGCAAACGAAAGACCTGCAACTTGGTATAGTGTTGAAGGCGCGATTGAGATGAGTAAGGAAGCAATTAATGGACAAATTCCAGTGATTGCAAGCTTATATTTAAAAGATTATGCCGACAATGTTGAACAATTTAAAAAGGCTGTGCAGCTTTGTAAGGAAAAATCAAATGGAGTTATGCTGTTTGACACAGTGTATTTAGAGGATTATCAATGGTGGGATGAGCTAGAAAAATCCATTAGTAAGTAATTGGAGTGGATGACATGGAAAACAAACAAGGGTTTTTTGACAAAATATATAGAAGGTTAGTTGTATCTTGCCAAGCATTACCGGATGAGCCTCTTCATAGCCCCTATATCATGAGTAAAATGGCTGTAGCTGCAACTCAGGCAGGTGCAAGTGGTATCAGGGCTAACAGTGTTGAAGATATCCATGAGATAAAGAAGGTAACCAACCTGCCAATCATCGGAATCATTAAACAGGATTACGATAACTCGGAGGTTTTTATTACACCGACAATGAAAGAAATAGAGCTTCTTGTAAATGAAGGTGTCGATATGATTGCGCTAGATGCGACAAGCCGGGTACGACCAGATGGCCATACAATTACTGAGATTTTTCCAGAAATCAGACGAACATATCCTGATCAACTCTTTATGGCGGACTGCTCAACTTTAGAAGAGGGCATTCAAGCAGAAAAACTAGGATTTGATGCGGTTGGGACCACATTGTCAGGCTATACCGAATACACGAAGGATGTAAAACTGCCCAATATTAAGTTGATAAAAGAATTTGTGGAACATTTGAGTGTACCAATCATTGCTGAGGGTGGAATTTCATCGCCCGAGGAACTAAAGGAAGTCATGGCAACAGGAGTCCATTCAGCAGTAGTTGGATCCGCAATCACACGTCCACAAGAAATAACAAAACGATTTCTAAATGCTTTACAGGATTAGGGACAAGGGGACAGGTCCCTTGTCCCTGTAAAAATATGGTGGGACGAGGGACCTGTCCCTGTGACCCAGTGAGGTGAGAGAGAGATGAAAATATTTGCTGCGGATATTGGCGGGACATCGATCAAAATCTGTGTGACTGATGAGAGCGGCACGGTTCAGATTTTTGATGAGGTTGGTACGGAGAGTAAAAAAGGTGGTCCACATATTATTCAAAAATTGGGAGATATCATCGCTACTTACCCAGATATAGACGCAATCAGCATTAGTACAGCTGGTCAGGTAAATAGTGAAGAAGGGTATATTATCTACGCAAATGACAATCTACCAAACTATACTGGTACCCGGATAAAGGATTTACTAGAATCGAGGTTTAACGTACCTGTAAAGGTAGAAAACGATGTGAATTCAGCAGCTCTTGGTGAAAAATATTACGGGGTTGGCAAGGAATATCGTGATTTTCTATTTTTAACTTTTGGAACAGGTATTGGTGGAGCGATTGTAATCGATTCAAAGTTGTATCGCGGTTTTACGGGCAGTGCTGGAGAATTTGGCCATATGAATCTATATCCAAATGGAATCCAGTGCGGTTGTGGGAAGTTGGGGTGTTATGAACAATATGGCTCTACAACAGCCCTTATCAGGGAAGCGAAAAAGACAAATCCTGACTGTACGAACGGTAGACAGCTATTTGAAATGATTCAGCAAGGTGATGAACAGTTATATGAAGTTTTTGATAAATGGACGAATGAAGTGGCGCTTGGTCTAGCCAGTTTAATACATATCTTTAACCCTCCTTGTGTCATTTTGGGTGGAGGCATTATGGAACAGGACTTAGCTGTCAAACTTGTATCGGAAAAGGTTCAAAAACACATTATGGACAGTTATTCAGATGTGGTCATTTTGAGATCCAAAAATGGCAATAAATCCGGGCTTTACGGAGCGATATCGCTGCACAAAATTTAGCTAAAGGGGCTAAATACAATGAATAAATCCATTCGAACATTTTATAGTTCTCATTTAAACAAAATACTAGATTACATGGTACTAACGTTAAGTGAAAATATTGAGGATGCTTATCTATTATACGTCCAGGATGGCCGTGATTATTTAGAACTAGGTGGATTGGAGGATGCGGTTCAGGATTTAGTATCTGCGAATCCCGAGTTGGCCAACCACCTTGTGCTCGTGCTGATTCACCCTGGGGATTCGATTGAAAGATGGGAATCATTTAGTCGAACAGGAGCTTTCTTTCATCAATACCTGCGTTTTATGAACGATGAATTCATTCCTGAGTTTGAAAGAAACCTAGGGGTTAGCGTTTCTAGAAGAGGCCTCTTGGGGGACTCGTTGGCAGGGAATATAAGTTTAAATATCGCATTAGAGAAGCCGGAAAGTTGGACGCATTTATTGCTTCAGTCTCCGGCTATTTCTGATGGAGATATTCAGAAGGTGGAAGAAGTGGACTTTGCTGGATGGAATGTGCTTCAAACCGTTGGGACTTATGAAGATGAATTTGTATCCTCAATTTCAGATCAAAAATTACTTATCTTAACTAGAAACCGAAAGTTATATAGAAGCTTTACAACGAAAAATATAAACGTGCAATACATCGAAACAGAAGATGAGCATCTGTGGAAAGTGTGGGAGCGGGATTTACCCCGTGCGCTTGACTTTTTCTGTTGGGACTGGTCCACTGCCCCTATGAAGGAGGTTTGACATGAAGATTCGTTTTACAGGTGATATAGCCGAGGTACTAGATGGAGTTCGACTTCTTAGTGATGATTTGGGATTAGAAATGGCTGAGGATGGATACCCGATTGAAGTGGTAAATCGCCAGGGTCCGTTGGTTGTGACGAACAAACAGATTATCTTTGATAAGAAGATTCACTTTTTCAGAGGGTTAGGGTTATGGCTACAGCATATGGAAAAAAGCAATGAGTTCCATCTAACCGAAGAGCCTCAATTTGAAACAAGTGGGGCGATGATTGATGTTTCCAGGAATGCTGTTTTAACGGTAGACGGCATAAAAATGTTGTTGCGTAAAATGGCCGTAATGGGCTTAAACATGGCGATGGTTTATACAGAGGATACGTATGAGGTTCCAGATGTCCCGTATTTCGGATACATGCGTGGAAAATATTCCGAACAGGAAATTCGGGATTGTGATGACTATGCGTTTCAATTAGGGATCGAAATGATACCGTGTATCCAAACATTGGCGCATTTAAAGGAAGCGCTGAAGTGGGGCTATGCGAATGAAATTAAGGATACAGATGATATACTGCTCGTCGGTGAGCCGAAAACCTATGAATTTTTGAAACATTTGATTGAGGCTGCTGTTAGACCGTATCGGACAAAAAGGATTCATATCGGCATGGATGAAGCCTTGCAGTTAGGTCGCGGTAAATATATGGAGAAAAATGGGTATGATGACCGTTTTGAAATTATGAACAAGCACCTTCAGGAAGTTGTATCAATTACCGAGGAATTCGGCTTGGAACCAATGATTTGGAGTGACATGTATTTTCGTTTAGCTTCTAAAAACGGGAATTATTATGACTTTGATGAAACAATATTGGAACAGGTTAAACAATCTATTCCTAACGTCCAAATGGTGTATTGGGATTATTATCATGCCGATGAGGAATTTTATGAGGGAATGTTAAATACTCATAAACAAATTGTGCCCGATCCACTTTTTGCAGGAGGAATATGGACTTGGAATGGAATCTCTCCGAACTATGCGAGGGCCTTCCGAAATTCGGAGGCCGCATTAAAAGCCTGTAGAAAAACAGGAATTAAAGAAGTATTTACAACCATGTGGGGTGACAATGGAGCGGAAACTCCAATTCAAGTCGCACTTCCAGGACTGCAATTGTTTGCTGAGCACACCTATCATCAAGAAGTAAGCAGTGAGCATTTGGAAGAGCGTTTTTATTACTGCACAGGTTATCAGTTAAATGATTTCTTTTTGTTAAATCAATTGGACGAGGTCCCTGGAGTCATGAAAGATAATTTATATTCCTCAAACCCGTCTAAATTTTTGCTTTGGCAAGATGTCCTAATGGGACTGTTTGATGAAAACATTAAAGGATTGCCGATTGCTAATCATTACAAAGGTTTAGTGGAAAAGCTTAAGGCGGCTAAGGAACGTAATCTAGGCGCTGAAAAATTGTTTTGCTTTTATGAGCAGCTAGCAAGAGTATTAAGCGAAAAGGCGGAACTGGGAAATCAGCTAAAGCTTGCCTATGATAAAGGGGATAAAGCAGGGGTTAAGGTGTGTCTTGAAAAGGTAGAGGTACTTAGAGTTGAGATTGATGCTTTACGAAAGTCACACAGAGATGTATGGTTTACCGTCAATAAACCGTTCGGATGGGAAGTTCTAGACATGCGTTACGGCGGCTTACTATCACGGTTGGAAACAGCACAATATCGATTAAATCAATGGCTGAACGGTCATATTACAACACTAGCCGAATTAGAAGAAGTGCGACTACGCTACGACGGTCCAGAACAATTCCCCGAAAACGTAACTCTAGGTAGAGGCGAAACCTACAACCGAATCGCCACAGCAAGCGCGACATAATGGTGGGACAGAGGGACAGGTCCCTTGTCCCAGATGGGGGGATGAAGTGTGCAAGAGGAGATGCAGTGGTACAATCCGAAGGAGAAGCCTTTTCGTATAAGTGGCTTTGCATGGTTTAACGCAGAAGAAAGATATCGGCGACTACCTGTCAATTCAGATTTTCAAATTCCGCCACGTGTGGATGAGTTAGCGGATCATACGTCTGGTGGACAAATTAGTTTTAGGACGAATGCTACCAAGCTTGAAATAAAAGTAAAGCTAACGGATGCAGCTTACATGGGGCATATGACGGCTTCTGGTCAGTGTGGCTTTGATGTATACGTGGGTGAACCTGGACAACAACAGTATTATACAACTGCCATTCCATCACTTCTTGATCGATCTTATGAGAAAACAGTTTGGGATTTTACCAACAGTAATCAACACTCGATCGAGCATCCCAGAGAAGTAACGTTGTATTTTCCTTTGTATCAGGGGGTAGAAGAGGTTTTAATCGGAATTAATCCAAGTGCAATAATTGAACCACCTACTCCGTATTCTTCAGATAAACGAGTGATTTTCTATGGTACATCCATTACGCAGGGGGCATGTGCAAGTAGGCCTGGTATGTCGTACACAAATATCCTTAACCGAAGATTTAATTTTGAATTTATTAATCTAGGATTCTCCGGAAGCGGGAGAGGAGAGCAAGGGGTGGCCTTAACCATCAGAGAAATCGAACGTCCAGCCTGCCTTGTCCTTGACTATGAGGCAAATGTGTCGTACAAGGAATACAAAGAGACACTACTTCCTTTTATCGAAACCTATCGGGAGTCTCATTCGGATGTTCCTATTCTCATCGTGTCAAGAATTCCATTTGTACATGACAAAGAAATAGGAGAATATGAAGATTATCAAAACCGTAGACAGTACTCGAAATCAACGATGGAAAAGTTAAAGCAACAGGGAGATACAAAAATTTCATTTATAGATGGATCAACATTGTTAGGCGAATATTGGCATGAATGCACAGTCGATCGGATCCATCCGAATGACTTAGGATTCATGGAAATGGCGAATCGTATGGAGAGTGCGTTTGTGTTTTTAAAGACCCAAAAAGGTGATTAGTGGGTCCTAGTCAATGCTCAGGAAACGATTATAAGTATTTGGGAGGGTTATTTTGTTATATTTTGAACAACAAATCAAAGAATATGAATCATATAAACCACCTTTAACAAAGACGGACGATTTCCACCCATTTTGGGAAGATACGTTAAAGGAGTCCGAGCAACTCCCTTTACAAAGCCATCTAGTAAGAGAAGAATATCCAATTAAGCAGATTGACGCCTATAAGGTTACCTACCAAGGATTTGGTGGAACATCGATAAGAGGGCATTATATTTTACCGAAAGAGGCAAAGGGAAGTCTGCCTTGTATCATTTTGTACCACGGTTATGGCATGGATAAAGGGTCTATTTCAGATTATATGAAATGGGTTATACAAGGATATGCCGTTCTAGCGATTGATAATCGTGGGCATGGTGAAAGTAGCGACGACTCAGGCTATATGACGGGTACAAATGGAACGTGGGTGTTACATGGTATTTTAAACAAAGCCGAGTATTATTATCGAAAAGTATTCATCGATAGTAAACGCGCCATTGATTTTCTATTTTCAAGACCTGAAATCGATAAAAGTCGGATCTGCATTTATGGTGGCAGCATGGGTGGAGGTATCGCGCTAGCCGTGGCTGCCCTAGATAGTCGACCCAAATTAGTTATAGCTGATGTACCGAATATGTGTAATATTGAACTAGCAATTCAGCTGAAGCTAGAAGGGTCGTTAGTTAGCCTCGAAAATTATTTAGCAAAGTATCCTGAAAAAACACATCGGGTTTTTCATAACCTTACTTACTTCGATAATCTGAATTTTGCCTCCATGATAAAAAGTAAGACGAGAGTAACGATTGCGCTGAAAGATCCGGTTTGTCCACCTCAATCGATTTTTGGCGTATATAATCATATTGAAGCAGAGAAGAGTTATGTCGTTTATCCGTTTACTGGACATAACGTTGGGAGCATTAGCTCACATCTTGATGATACGCTTAAGTATGTGAATGAGAATTTATAAAAGTAAGAAGTTCACGAAAACTTTATGAAAAAAACAAGGCACAACGAGTGGCTAAACCCACTCATTGTGCCTGTTTTGAATTGATTAGGATTTGTGCAGTGAATCTGTCCCCATGTCTCCAGTTGCAGTTGCTGGGACAAGGGACCTGTCCCTGCGTCCCACTATTTTTTCGTAGTGTACGAGTCTTGTTTCGAATAGTTTCAATGGGTCGTAGTAGACTTCTGGGTTTGCTTTCATTTTTGCCAAGGTTTCTTTGTCTTGTTCGATACGACTGTTCGTTTGGTCAATCGCTTGTGATAGTCCATCTAAAGGTTCCTTGTAGAATAAGCTGACATCCTGTGGCAATGACCGCTTGAAAAAGTCGAATTGCTGCCAGAATTTACGTTGGATGGATTCCACAACTTCGGTATAGGACGCATTTTCTACATACTTTTTATATTGATTCAGCATGTAAGATTGTTGCTTTTGTGGTAGCAAGCCTAATACTTTGCCTGCGCCTTTCAGCAATACTTGCGCTGGATTGTGGCGAAGCATGATGTTTTCCTTATCAATTTGGATTTGATACGTCATGCGACCAATGTCTCGGTGCCAGTCTTCAACGACTTTAAAGTCGCATTCCAACTTGAGCTCTTTTTCAGGATAGACTTCTGACAGTGACTGAGTCATGTCATCTAAATAGTCTTGTGTAGCAACCAATTTCGAATTTGAGTTTTCGAGCCACTCTTGAAGCTTCGTTGAGAGACCTGGTAAAACCTCTTGAGAGAATAATCGCTGAATCTCTTCGTTCATTTTTTCATTTAACTCAATATGCAATTGGTTGAGGTTGCTGTCTTCTGTAATAATCTCCGAACACCCTGTAAGGATTTTTGGTATTTTTTCAGAAATATCTCGTTTAACATCCGAGATTACTTTGGAGAATGAATCTGTAATCTCTTTGCTCTTCTCGTTTTCCTTATCATGAAGGCTATTTAAAAATCCAGCTAATCTTGTATTGTATTCCTCATTATGCGCGATTACTTCAAGTAATTTGTTCTCTGCATCAGCACGTTTTTTTAACAGGCTGGAAATCACTTTTCTCAGTAAAAATAGTGTTTTTCCAACACGATAATTCGTTCCGAAGCTTACTTTAATATCACGTAAGAAGTTCATGTTTCGTACTGAATGAATCACCGCTTCAGGGAAATACTCATTTATTCTCACTGTGTCCAATGTATTTCGCAATACAAAATGTACAGGCGTATTCTTAGCGCTATGTTTAATTTGCGCGAGATAGTCAAAATCAGCCTCTGACAGGCTTTCCGCATCGCTCACGAATAAAACACCATCGACAACGGGTAAGAAGCCGAACGTTTTTCTCTTTTCCATAAAATACTCTTTATATCCAGTGGTATTCAATCGTAGTTCAGACGTCCGTAACTGGGCCGATGGTACTGTCACCTCTAAAATAGAGTCTGGAGTAATGGCTTCCTCCGGACTTGGTAGGGGATGACGACCAGCGTCCGACACGTCGGCTATTCCTTTTTCTGCTCCGTATTGAATGCTTGTATAATTAGAAAGAGTTGGAGTTAATAATTCCTCATCTAATATCGAATTTACAAAAGAAAACTTACCTTTTCCTAGAACAAGTAAATTCGTTGTTTTCGTATCAAAAAGTTGATCAAAGCCCCATACTAAACGGTCGCTCGTTTCGATATTATTTTTTCGAGCCCAATCAATGATGGTTTTCATGAAGTGGTGGCATTCATCTAGGGATAATGTACGGCTATGTGCATTTTCTAGAACAATTTCAGCCTCTTTTACGATCACCATTTTGATGGCGGAAGGGAAAATATCATCCCACGCCAGGATCGCTGCAGCTGCAGCTAACCCATTTGTTGCAGTCGTTGTGTTTAACCAATTGACTAGCAATTTTGGCATAAGCTGACCGATATCACGCAATAAATATTCACCAGTTGTTAACTTTAGATATGCTTCCTCGAACAAGTGAGTAATGGTATGCCACTGTTCGTACGGATTGATTTCTAAATCCTTCATGATTTTTATGACGGCATGAAACCAGTTTAGATATTCGCTCGTATTTTGATAGCTTTCCCAAACAGCTGCCATTAGTTGTTTAAATCTGGCCTGGTCAAGTTCATAGAGCTTGCGCAGTACCGAAACGAATGTATCGGGTGCAAATGAACTACTGTGCCCTAATCCGCAGTAATCAATTAAAGCATCAAACCATTCGATAGCCTCTGTTCGCTTCGTTTCATTAATCGCCAGTTCGATCGCATTTTTCCAATCTTCTTGCTCCTCGTAAAATTGCTTGGCAACCGTTGTAAGATTCGGATAATCCGGATAACTTTCAACTGCTTCCTGAATAACACGATAAGCTGCCTCAACTTTATTATCCTCAAGATAGAGTGAGAATAGGCTCAACGAAACTTCACTTGTCAGGATTTTATTTGTCGAAATAATCGAGCCATATACTTCTTCCGCATTTGCGAGCAAGCCAAGCTCATAATACGCATCCGCAATATTCTTCTTCGCCCACTGCTCTAAGTCGTTCGAGATGTTCTCCCACTTATAAATTGCGGCTTCATAATCCTTGTAATGAAAATAAACTTCACCTTGCGCATAGCGTATATAGGACAGGTCATACAGCTCCTTCTCCTGTTCAGCCATATATGCTTCACCAAGAATCTCAACCGGATGCCTCGTATCATTTTCAGAAATAAAAGTTTGATAGTACGTTTTTGTAATAAACTCATGCTCAGATGTCATATGTAAAACCTCCAATGCTAGGACAGTGGAAATGAGTGGGGGGTCTCGCCCAATGGGCAAAGTCCCATGTCAAGATCTTGCCACGTTCTGGGACAAGGGACCTGGCTTGTGTCCCACTGTCTTGTGATGTTTTATTTGGTTCATTTCTCTTTTAAGGTATTCGTATACCAAATCATATATTAATACGTTTCAAAAGTGGATTTTATGTCGATTATTGGAAAATGAAAATAGTATTCTCTTTAAAGTAATATCCGCCTTAACAGGATTGTACTAAATAGGAATGCTTTGTTCAATGAAACTTCTATTTTGGTGTAGTCGCTGAAAGAATATGGAGCGGTGTGAAAAAGTGGTAGGATGATGGGCTGAGTCCCTAGCCAAAACAAAGAAGGACCAAATCAATTGATTTGGTCCCTTTTCATATTTGAAGCTTTTTTTAATTTTCTATTTAATTTTTTATCAGTATCATTCTTTTTTACCTTATATTTAAAAAGTTCTCTTAAAAAAATTGCTGTTAATGTTAATAGTTTAATAATAAACAGAATTTTCCTCATGATATCCCCCGATTTTCTACTCCTTAGAATTGGACGGCTCCATCTGTATTTTACCATAGACTTGCGAAATTTAAATATTCCTATATACTCACGTCAAGGTAACAGGTCCATTGTACCTGTAAATAAGTGGTGGGACGAGGGAACTGTCCCTGCGTCCCAGAATGGTATTTCGTTAAGTTGCCAAAGGCAAATGAGAAGGGGGAGCAGTATAAGGAGGAAAATTAGGTTAAACCTCGTCTTACTTGTTGTGTGTTGCTGCCTTGTTAATAATAAGGCGATCAGCATGGGCACCATCAATCCAACTGTTACTCCAAGTAAATTTGCAACTGCATCTAAAAACTCCGTTCTCCTGTCGACAATGTTTAATTGTCGATACTCTTCGAAAATGCCCAGCAATACTAAATACAACCACATAGTCCGAAGACTATTCAACAAATATGAGCGGTCAATAATTAAAAGGATCACAACTCCAATAAAAAGTGAAATGAAAAAGAAAAGCAAGAAATGTCCAACTTTATCAGCACCGAAAACAAGCTCATAATTTATCTTCAATTTAAATCACCTTATCAGAATTATGGACTGAAAGGGATGTATATAAACATAATCAGATACTGAGGTACCACTTTTCTACCGAGCTATATATTTATGACAAGTAATTCATTTATATAACAAATACATATCAGCCGTTACTCTTGCTGGATACATTACATACCCTATTTTATAAATATAATTCGAAGGGTGAGATCTATATATGTATCAAATTACAAGAGATTATATAAAGCTTGGCAACTCACGTAGCGGACAACCCATTAACCGAGTTAAATTTATAGTTAGTCACGATACCGCGAACCCTGGAAGTACTGCATATAATAATCAAAGCTATTTTAATAACAGTCAACCTTCAGCATCAGCTCATACATTTATAGATGACAAGTATATCTTAGAGATTATCCCATTAACGGAAAAGGCTTGGCATGTCCAATACAATAAACCAACTGACAACCGCTTATTCGGTGAAGATGCAAATGATGCCGCGATTGGAGTGGAACTTTGTTGGGGAGGAAATATAAACTTTGATGAAGCCTATAAGAGATACGTTTGGTATCACGCATACCTTTGTGAAAAATTTAATTTAGATCCGAAAAGACATATTGTATCCCACAAAACGTTAGATCCGCAAAGAAGAAGCGATCCTGAAAATGCTTTGAGTCGGTATGGTATCACTTGGACTCAATTTATCGAAGATGTGAGTAAAGTCTTTAATGGAGAGCCTGAAAAAGATGGCGTATATTGGGATGGCATGGAAATGAAACCTGGCCAAATTGGACGAATTAGAGTTCTAAAGCGCATTAATCTTTGGAAGCGTGTGGATGTTTGTAATGTAGAAGAATGTGCGTATTGCAGGAACAAAAAACCTGAATTAAAATTTGAAAGAATTCTTAATCCAGGCGAAACCTATCGTGTATACAGTTATGATGGATTATATGGTGGACAATATGGTGTGGGAGCTGGCTACTACGTAACTAACATGGAAGGCTATATCAAGTACGAAACACCATCGAAAGCTAAATTAAAAGAGCTTGAAGAATATAATAAGGAAGCTAAATAAAATTTATCTTAAATTTAAATAGAAATTAATAATCCCAATGACAAAAAGTACCTAATCGAAAATTAATTAGGTGCTTTTTGTCATTCATTGCTTTAAATATAGTCCATTCTGGGACACGGGACCTGTCCCTGTGACCCAGCTGTGGCTAGAATTTTGACCTATTAAAAACTATTAGCAAGTATTGTCATAGTTGCACTTATTATGATTGCCGCGATTGGAAGTAAAATATAAAGTAGTGTCTTATTTCTTTTTCTTTTTCTTTCCATTTCTTCTGGGGTTACCCATGTGCCCATACTTTTTTCCTCCTCGTTTTCGGTAACTGGCTGACTTGGTCGATAGGACTTTAGTCCCTATAGCTTTGCGTCCTCACGTTTCCGTAATTTTGCTTTGATCCAACGATTTTTTCGAATCCTGTATTATTATCGTCGCATTTTGTCGAATTGTTAATAGGTAAATAGAACTATAATAATTCTACATACTGGGAAAGTAAATCAAAACTCGAAGAATTGGGATTCCTTAAAAAATAAATTCTGTGTTCAAAGAAACCCCAAAAGACTATTACATAACAAGGAGTGTGAAAAGATAAGTGGGACAAGGGACCTGTCCCTGTGAACAGAAATAGGTGATGTGTAATCAAGTATATATATAGGAAGATTGTAAAAAGTAATTATGTGCATGTAGTAACATTGTATTCCTTTAATTTTCGGGGAGGCGGTTTTTTGCAAAAAAGAGTAATTTGTATTGTTATGTTGGTTACGATTTTTTCAATTTTTTTCAGTTATGGATTAACAACGGGAGCTGCTCAACTAGGAAATGAAAACCCAGTTAATCTAGGGCCACAAGTATTTAAACAAAGTACAATGGCGGCGAAAGCAGGAATGGACAAGGATGGAAATGCTTATTTATATGTCGTTCTTCATGGGAACCCATCTGGGTTGGCGATACTTGATCTAAATACAAAAAAGGTTGTCGATGTTCATAAATTATCAAATTCAACAAGTGCGTGGGCGCTTGATGTTGACCAGTCAGGGATTTTATGGGTTGCGGGAACAAATAGTGGGAATCTGTACAGCTATAATCCCACAAAACACTTGCTAAAGGATCATGGTCATATTTTAAGCGATACAACGGATACTTCTATTCAAGATATTATTGTCGATGAGAATTATGTATATGGAGTTACTGCATATGGGGCTAATGTATTTAAATATAATAGAATTACAAATAAGCGGGAATTTTTCTTACCGACATTAAAAGGGAAACAATATGCAAAGTCGATTGCCGTCGATAATCAAAATAATCGTTTATATGTAGGAGTTGGTTCAAAAGCAGAATTGCTGCGATGGGATTTAAGAAATAACACAAAATCTTCTGTGCCTAATAAACCGTTAAACGATGAAACCTATATTGAAAAAATGAAACTGATTGATGCTCGCTATTTAGTAATGAAACTTTACCCAAGCAAAAAGGCGATTGTATATGATATGTTAAACAACAAATTCGGAGAACCTTTTAATTCAGCTTCGAGGGGATTTTCTGAGAAAAATAAACAAACAAATGAGTTTTATTATAGTTACCTTGGTCAGATTTACGCCTATAACTGTGAAACAGGAAAGATTCGTCATACGAAGGTACCTCTTATTGAAAAAACCGAAGCGTTATCATTAGATATTATTCAATTAAAAAAAAATCGATCGACCAATCTACTCACAGGGTTGATTGATAACGAAGGCCATTACTTCATATTTAATCCGAAAACAAATAAAATTAAAATTCATAAAATGAGTGTCCCACCATTACCTGTCGACCTCCACCTATTGTTTGAGAGCCCAGATAAAAGATATATATATGTAAACGGTTATATGTCTGGTGGTCTGACAAGGTATGACCCAATAAAGAATAAAGGCATTCAATTAAATGGAATTAGTCAGTTAGAAAGTGCTGTATTTTTAAATGGCAAATTGTACCTGGGAGCTTACCCGGGTGCGAAATTATTGGAGCTTAATGATTCTAAATCAAAATGGAATCGCCAGACTCCTAAACGGCTGGTGAAGTTTGGGGAACTCGGACAAGAAAGAATTCCTGCTTTGGTCTCACATGAGAATTATCTTTTCGGTGGAACTTACCCGCAGTACTCAAATAAAGGCGGTTTACTATTTAAATATGATGTGAAAGCAAAGAAATATAAAACTTATAAAAACTATATAGAAAATCAAAGTATTATTACTTTGCACCCGTATGAGTCATATATCTATGGAGGATCATCTATTCATGCTAATTATAAAAAAGCAAAAGATGGAGCAAAATTTTTCCGATTCCAGCCGAATGATCCAACCCAAAAGGAATATATAAAGCTTCCAGTAAAAGCCAGCTTGGTTATGTCATTAATCACTGGACCAGACAACAACATCTGGGGTGCAGCTGATGGAACGATTTTCTCGTATAACCCGGAGAATGAGGAATTTAAAACAGTAAAGATATTTGATGCGATTTCCGGTAGATATGGGAATGTATATTTGCTTGTGGGGAAAGATGGCTTCATATATGGTACCATTGAACAACATCTTTTTAAGATGGATCCGACAACAATGGAATATCGATTTCTTGCAGATAACGTGGTAAAAGAAATAGTACAAGATGCAGATGGTCATATCTATTTTGGGAATAAAGAAAAGCTTTATAAGTATCTAGTGGAATAAAAGAACATAGTGTTAGGCTATGTTCTTTTTATTGATTTCAGATATTTAGTAAAATTTGAAGTATAGTTTATTCCATATGTTAAAATAAAAAACAGGTAAAGTAAAAGAGGGGATGAGACAATGACACGAAAAATCTTATTGATGATAAGCATGATCTTTTGCGTCTTAATTATTTCTGCATGCAATAAGGATCCGCTACCAGAAGAACGATTCGAGGGATTCATCAAGGATTGGGAATCACAGGACTTCGAAAAAGTATATGACCAATTTTCTGCAGATGTAAAAGAAACTGTTAAAAAAGATGAGTTTGTAGAACGGTTCGGAAAGATTTACAGTGATATTGGAGTAAATGAATTAAAAGTAAACTTCGATAAACCAGAAGAGGAAATGAAACCGAATGACAAAGGGGAAGTATCTTTTACATATGACCTATCAATGGAAACAGTTGCAGGACCGATTGAGTTTAGTGAGCAAACAACACTTGTCCTAGAAGAAAAAGACGATGAGAAAAAGTGGGCAATCCGATGGGAACCTTCAATGTTTTTCCCAGATATGGAAGAAGGGGATGGGATTGGACTCGAATTTTCATATCCAAAACGAGGGGAAATCCTTGACCGCAATGGTGTGAAATTAGCTGAAAATGGACTAGTATATGAAATCGGACTAGTTCCACAAGATCTTGGTGAAAACAAGGCTGCAACTATCGCAAAAGTGGCGGAACTATTAGAGCTAACGCCAGAATCAATTGAAAAGAAATTAAATGCTTCTTGGGTACAACCTGATTACTTCGTGCCAATCACGAAATTGTCTTTACAGGAGCAGGAGCTTGCGACAAAGGTCACTCAACTAGATGGTGTTCTATCAAAAAAAGTTGAATCTCGTGTATATCCATTTAAAGAAGCAACCGCTCATTTGATTGGGTATATCGGGAATGTGACGGCTGAAGACTTAAAAGAATTAGAGGAAAAAGGGTATACAGCAAATGATGTTGTCGGTAAAAAGGGTCTTGAAATGGTACTAGAAGATCGATTAAGAGGAGAAAAGGGAGCAAAAGTCTACATTAGAAGAGCGGATGGCGAAGGAAAAGTCACCCTTGCTGAAAAGGATGTGAAGGATGGCGAAACGATTACATTAGCTATCGACATTGACGTTCAACTTACAACATATGATCAACTGGGTGGGAACGCTGGGGCTGCTGCTGCAATTCATCCATTAACAGGGGAGACATTAGCTCTAGTAAGTAGCCCTTCCTTTGATCCAAATGCCTTTGTTCTTGGGCTATCTGCAGAAGAATGGAATCGATTGAATGAAGATCCATTAAAGCCGTTACTAAATCGCTTTGGTGCAACATATGCACCTGGATCAACCTTTAAGCCAGTTACTGCAGGAATTGCACTTGAGAATAAGGTAATTACACCTGAAACAACGATTGATATTAAAGGGAAGCAATGGCAAAAGGATAGTTCATGGGGAGGCTATTCAATTACTAGAGTCAGTGATCCAGGAAAACCAGTGAACTTAAGAGACGCATTTGTTTACTCGGACAATATTTACTTTGCCCAGGCTGCACTCGGAATTGGTGGAGAAGAATTTGAAGAAGAACTCAAGAAATATGGGTTTGGGGAACCATTCCCATTCGAGTACCCTTTATATGAATCAAAAGTTTCTAATAAAGGTTTAAATACTGAAATTTTAACTGCGGACACTGGTTATGGCCAAGGACAACTTGAAATGAGCCCTGTTCACCTAGCGATATCGTATACACCGTTATTAAATTCTGGGAACCTGCTCAAACCAAAACTTATCCTAGATGAGTCAGATAAAGCATTTTGGAAAGAAAACGTGATTACTCCTGAAACGGCACAACTCATTCTTAATGATTTAATTCAAGTTGTGGAAGACCCAAAAGGAACAGCACGTGATGCAAAAATTGAGGGCATTAGGCTTGCTGGAAAGACCGGTACGGCTGAGCTGAAAACTTCAAAAGAGGAAGATGGAAAAGAAAATGGATTTTTTGTAGCTGTAAATACAGAAAATCCAAGCCTATTAGTTGCAATGCTTATTGAAGACGTAAAAAACGGTAGTCATGATGTTACGCCTAAGGTAAAAGCTGTTTTTGAAAGTGTCTTAAAGTAAATTATAGAGCTGACGAGTTTCGTCAGCTTTCTTTATTTCCAATTGCAATTTCCGAGGAAATACTACATGAATTACCCGAAAAAGCTAAATTTTATAACATTTTTATTGTATAATATAGGTAATTAGTCGTGTTTTGTCTGGGGGTTATTTTTTGAAAAATATACTTGTGCTTATTGTCATCGTGCTATCTGTTGCAACAGTTATAACAGGGAAAATACATTGGAACAATAAATTATATGCAACGGCCAAGACTTCTCAAGCAGAAAAGCCTGATGAACAATTAAAAACAGCAGCTGATGAAAAACAAGAGGATGAAAATAAAATCGTAATAGTAAAAAAGTACTCAAGGAACTTACCAGAAGAAATACAAACAAAGCTAATGGAAGCAGCTCAAACTGGTATGCCAATTAACTTCATTATTTCAGGTTCGGACTCGACACCAGAGGATTCAACTGCTTGGCCAGCATTATTTAAGAAGGGCCTTGAAGATACATATGGAAAGGATATCCTTACAATCACAATTAAAGAAATTGGTGATAAAACATCAACCCAAGTTGTACAAGAGGAATTATATCAAGAAATCATCGATCTTTCTCCTGATATCTTATTATTTGAACCATTTATTTTGTACGACAATGCCAATCTGGTGCCCTTAGAGAGAAGGCTAGTTAATATTACTGAAATTCTAGGGACAATTAAGGAGGAAGTTCCTGAAGTATCGATCTTGCTACAGCCAGCTAATCCTTTACATAATGCAAGGTATTACCCAAATGAAGTTAATGATTTAGAAGGTTATGCTAAAGAAAACAATTATACATATCTCAACCATTGGGAAGTATGGCCAGACTACAAATCAGATGAAATTGTTGAATATTTAGATGCAAATGGTGCTCCAAGCGAAAAAGGACATAAACTATGGGCAGATTACTTGTCGAAGTATTTTATTGCTCAAGATGGTGAAACTTAGTGTCAAGGATGGAGAATTGTAAATAGGTATTTCTTAGTTTGGCAGTTAGTCCATTTTATACTAAAATAAGAGAGGGCTCTTAAAAACTGCCATCATTCGTCAAAAACATCTAAAATCAAATTTATGTTTTAATTATTAAGGAGGAGCAACATGACTTTAAAATATGCCTTAATTGGTTGTGGACGTATTTCGCCAAACCATATCGCAGCTGCATTGGAAAACGAACTTGAAATTGTTGCCTTATGTGATGTAATTCCAGAAAATATGGAAGATAAAATGGACAAGTTTGATCTTCCAAAAACAACATCTTTATATACCGATTACAAAGAGATGTTAGAAAAGGAAAACCCTGAACTAGTAGCAATCTGTACGGAAAGTGGTAAGCATGCAGCGATTGCATTAGATTGTATCGAGGCGGGTGCTAACTTAATTATCGAAAAGCCGATTGCTCTTTCATTAGAAGATGCTGATGAAATTATCAGTAAAGCCAAAGAGAAAAATGTTAAGGTGAGCGCGTGTCATCAAAATCGTTTTAACAAATCGATTCAAAAAATCCGTGAAGCAGTTGAAGAAGAACGTTTCGGTCGCCTTCTGCACGGTACTGCTCACATTCGTTGGAACAGAGGAGAAGACTACTATACACAAGCTCCTTGGCGTGGAACATGGGAACAAGACGGTGGTGCATTGATGAACCAATGTATTCATAACATTGACCTTCTACGCTGGATGATGGGCGGAGAAATTACCGAGGTTGTTGGTATGACAGACAACTTAAAGCATGGGTTTATTGAGGCAGAAGACCTTGGATTAGCTTTAATCAAGTTCTCAAATGGAAGTTACGGGATCGTTGAAGGTACAACTAACATTTTCCCAACCAATCTAGAAGAAACACTTTACATATTTGGTGATTCTGGAACAGTAAAAGCTGGAGGAAAATCAGTTAATATTATCGAAGAATGGCTTTTTGCTGATAATAAAGATAATCCAGAAGAAGTTAAAGCAAAATATCAGGAAAACCCTCCAAGCGTCTACGGATTTGGACATAATCCACTCTATACTGACGTAATAGACGCGATTAAAAACGATCGTGATCCTTATGTAACAGCAAAAGATGGAAGAGATGCATTAGAACTTGTGCTAGCGATTTACAAGTCAGCAGCAGAAGGTAAGGGAGTTAAACTTCCGTTAGAAAAATGCAGCACATTAGACTTTACAGGAAGATTTGATAAATAATTAGCAAAGGGAGAATGGGGCACTAAATTTCATTCTCCCTTTTTTCATAATGTGAAATGGAGAATTGGTGACTAATCTCAATAATTCTCTATAATGTTGTACTTAAGATTAGTATAGAAAAGAGATGATAAGGTGCCTCTAGATTACACAAACTCTATTCCATTACATATTCAGTTAAAAGCCAAAATAGAAGAAAAAATTTATAATGGCCAATATATAGAAAAAATCCCAAGTGAAAGAGAATTAATGGATGAATTTTACGTCAGCAGAAGTACTGTTAGGCAGAGTATTGAGCATTTAGTTAGGGAAGGCATATTAATAAGGAAACCGGGGAAAGGTACGTTTATTGTTTTGAAAACAATAAATGATTGGCTTGGCAATCTTAGTAGTACATCTGAAACGATTAAGAACATGGGGATGGTACCAGAAATAAAACTTCTTAAATCTGAAATTATAGACTTAACTGAAAAGTTAAAAGATAAAACTGGATTAGATAAAGCTTATCATTTTAAAAGATTAAGATATGCTAATAGGATTCCGATGGGTATAGAAAGGCATTATTATCCCATACACATAGGTATACAATTAATGAAATTTGACCTCAATAAAGAAGCATTTTATGACCTGCTAGAAAATGAATTGGGGGTAAAAACATTCCAAGCTGAACAAATTATTAAAGCGTCAATTCCGCCAAAAGAAGATTCAAAATTACTTAATCTCACGCAAAATTCAAGTGTTTTAGTTGCTGAGCGAATTATTACTGGTATTAACGGAGAGTTCATTGAATTTGAAAATGCTTATTATAGATCAGATATGTACTCATTTCGAATTGATTTATCGAGAAAAAATCATTAAGTGGATGATAGTAGTAAAGGGTCTCCAAACAATTTCTTTGGGTACTATTTCCATTTCGACTGGTACGAACATTAGGACAATATTGCAGAATTTATACATTAATAATAAAGTTATATCGAATAACTGATAATATTGTCGAAGGAGATTAAATATGAATGAAAGAACGTCCTTAAGTAAGACACTAAAACCTCATTGGGTTTGGGCAATTGCGTTAGGTTCATCAATTGGTTGGGGTGCTTTCGTACAACCTGCCAACTGGATAAATACAGCAGGTCCTTTAGGAGCTATGCTTGGGTTTGGTATCGGCGGTTTACTAATGATGATTATTGCTATTAGCTATGGCTTTTTAATAAAGAGTTTTCCTGTATCTGGTGGGGAATTTGCTTATGCATATATTAGTTTGGGAAGAAGACACGCGTTTATTAGTGGGTGGTTTTTAACATTAGGTTATGTATGTATTGTTGCGCTTAATGCTTCTGCTTTTGCGTTAATGTTTAAGTTTGTATTTCCCAAATTCATTGAAAATATGCATTTCTACAAGGTTGCTGGATGGGATGTTTATGGAACGGAAGTTATTTTAGCAACAGTTGCTCTATTGTTATTTGCTTATTTTAATATTAAAGGTTCTAGTTTTTCAGGAAAATTACAGTTTATTTTTGCTATAGTAATGGTTCTAAGTGTTGTTGTACTTACTTTATTAGTGGGTGCTCAACCTGAGGCAGGGTTAGCAAATGTACAGCCGTTATTTCAACCTGAAAAAACTGCATTTGCTGCGATTATAGCGATTGTTGCTATTGCGCCATGGGCGTATGTGGGATTTGATAATGTACCACAGGTTGCGGAAGAGTTCAGCTTTTCTTCCAAAAAAGCATTTAACTTAATAATAGGTGCATTGTTTTTTGCAACGATTTTATATGTGCTAATGATATTAGCAACTGCCATGGCACGTCCTTGGGAGGGATTAGTTTCTGAAAATCTTCTTTGGGGTACTGGAACAGCAGTTCAAGATTTATTAGGTACATTCGGAATGGTAATTCTCGTTCTAGCAGTTTCAATGGGGATTTTTACAGGGTTAAACGGTTTTATTGTTTCATCAAGTCGTCTTTTATTCGCTATGTCACGAGCAAAATTTATTCCAGATGCTTTTTCAAAACTTCATCCTAAATATAAAACACCTTATGTAAGTATTATTTTTACAGTTGCAATTTCACTTCTTGCTCCTTGGTTTGGACGTCAGGCATTAGTATGGGTCGTAGATATGTCCTCGATAGGTGTAACAGTTGCCTATTTATATACATGTTATACAGCTTACTCATTATTTAAATGGAAAATGGATGAGGACTTCAATCCTAAAATTAATGTAGTCTCTCCATTTAAAAAAGCATTTGCGGGACTAGGTGTAATAGTTAGTTTTGTGTTTTTATTGCTATTATTAATACCAGGCAGCCCTGCATTTTTAGGAATAGAGTCAAGGATTGCTTTAGGCGTATGGATTGTTCTAGGTATTATTTTCTATCTCGTTAAACGAAAAGAAATTAACGAAATTCCTGAAAGTGAATTAAATTATTACATTTTAGGAGAAGAAACGATAGAAGCGAAAAATAGTGACGAACAGAAAATGGGTGCTTAGAGTCTATCAAATAGCCTTGAAAGAACAACAGAAAATTCAAATAACTTTCTAGTAATAAAAACTGACCTAATTATGAGATCTCTTGGGTCAGTTTTTTTAATTTTATTTCGGAAAAACAAAAGCCAGTTTCTCTTGAATTGCGTTAGAAAGTATAGAGCAAATGTAAAATATTTTACATTTTTTAAAGTGAAAGAGGAGATTCCGGAAAACACTTACATTGTCTATTTGATGCACTTTATGTAAGATAAATGAATGGGGCAGGAATAATAAGGCATGTTGAAATGTAAAAGAAATTGTAGATTTTTGGTGGAAATTAGAGTTATAATGAGTATTGCTTACATCGGGCTACTAAATTTTTATGATAACGATGGAGTGCTAATTTACTAGTTTTTTGCTTAATAAAATCGTGTTATTGCGAAATATATATTATCTGATTTAAGTGATTTAAAAAGTAAGAGGGGGATTAATAAATTGAAACGTGTTAAAAAGGCAATTATTCCTGCTGCAGGATTAGGAACAAGGTTTTTACCTGCTACAAAGGCTATGCCAAAGGAGATACTACCGATAGTTGATAAACCAACAATTCAATATATTGTTGAGGAAGCGATTGAATCCGGAATTGAAGATATCATAATTGTAACAGGTAAAGGAAAGCGAGCAATAGAAGATCATTTCGATAGTGCTTTTGAATTGGAGCAAAATCTAATTGAAAAAGGAAAGTTCGATTTACTCGAGAAGGTTCAACACTCTTCTAATTTAGCTAATATACATTATATAAGACAAAAGGAACCAAAGGGTCTAGGACATGCTGTTTGGTGTGCACGTAACTTTATTGGCGATGAACCATTTGCAGTGTTATTAGGTGACGATATTGTTGATAGTGATGTTCCTTGCTTAAAACAACTAATTAACGAATATAACTCTACAGGATCATCGGTAATAGGAGTTCAACAAGTGCCTAATGAAGAGACGCATCGTTATGGAATTGTTGATCCTTCTACAAAAGAAGGTCGTCGATATCAAGTTCATAACTTTGTTGAAAAGCCTGAAAAAGGAACAGCGCCATCTAATCTTGCTATAATGGGTAGATATGTATTAACACCTGAAATATTCGAAATACTAGGCACCCAAGGCACAGGTGCAGGTGGAGAAATTCAACTGACGGATGCCATCCAATCCTTAAATGAAAGTCAAAGTGTTTATGCTTATGACTTTGAAGGTAAACGGTACGACGTTGGTGAAAAAATGGGATTTGTCAAAACAACAGTAGAATTCGCGTTGAAAAATGAGGAGTTACGTTCGGACTTAATTAAATTTTTAGACGAACTATTAAATACAGAAAAAACTATTTCTAAGTAAAACCATTTCGTTAAACTTGGTCGGGAGGAATATAAATGAAAATATCTGTAGTTGGTACTGGTTATGTAGGGCTTGTCACTGGTGTTTGTCTCTCTGATGTAGGACATGATGTAACTTGTATAGATATAGATGAACAAAAAGTTGAAAAAATGCGTAATGGAATTTCACCTATTTTTGAACCAGGTCTAGAAGAACTAATGGTAAAAAATATTAATGCAGGAAGACTGCACTTTCACACGGATCATAAGCTAGGCTTCGGTGAAGCAGAAGTTATCTATATTGCAGTAGGTACACCTCAAAGAGAAGATGGTTCTGCTGAACTAAAGTATATTGAACAAGCTGCTAAGGATATTGCTCGTAACATTACAACAAACGTGATCGTGGTAACAAAGAGTACTGTACCTGTTGGAACAAATGAGTTTGTAAAACAAACTTTAGTTAATCACTTATCTGAAAATGAAATGCAAGGTCTTAATGTTGAAGTTGCATCAAACCCCGAGTTCTTAAGAGAGGGTTCAGCTGTAAATGATACATTTAATGGAGACCGCATAGTCATAGGTACAGATAATGAAGAAACAGCAGCAATACTAGAAAAAATCTATGAGCCATTTAATCTACCAATTTATAAAACAGATATTAGAAGTGCTGAGCTTATTAAATATGCTTCAAATGCATTCTTGGCAACAAAGATTAGCTTTATCAATGAAATTTCAAACCTATGTGAAAAATTAGGTGCAAATGTTGAAGCTGTTGCATATGGTATGGGCCAGGATAAAAGAATTGGCAAACAATTCTTAAATGCTGGTATTGGTTATGGTGGATCTTGTTTCCCTAAAGATACACATGCATTAGTGAATATCGCTAACACAGTTGACCAAGATTTTGACCTTTTAAATTCTGTTATTACTATTAATAATAAACAACAGGCATCTATTGTTAAAAAAGCAAAAGAACAACTTGGTTCATTACAAGGTAAAAAATGTGCGGTACTTGGATTAGCTTTTAAACCGAATACTGACGATATGCGAGAGGCTGCTGCTATTACAGTATCAAATATGTTACTCGCAGAAGGAGCAGAGGTTATTGCTTATGACCCTATCGCTACGGAAAATGCAAAAAAAGTATTACCAGCAGAGGTTACGTACGCAGCTACTAAAGAAGATGCACTAATTGGTGCTGATATCCTATTCCTAATTACAGAGTGGGATGAATTTAAAAATATGGATTTGAATGAGGTTAAAAACTTGTTAAATAGTCCTATTATATTCGATGGAAGAAACTGCTTTGAATTAGAGACAATGAGAGAGTTAGGCTTTGAGTACCATTCTGTTGGAAGACCTTCAGTATTAATGGTTGAAAAGGAATTAACTACCGTATAATTTCTTATTTAATAGTAGATAAAATGGAACTACCATTAGCAGAAGAGATATGTAAATATTGCTTCTGCTTTTTTGCGAGTTACGCTAATTGTAGGTGCAATATATATGATTCGGATGGGGGAGAATAAAAATTCGAACATTCATAAAGAAAACATTGAAAAAAGTGGCGAGTTCGTTAACTCTTGAACAGAAAAAAACGATTAAAAGATTCTTATCGCCTAAACATAGAAAGTTTATTGAACGGACCCTATCACCTAAAGATACAAACATGCTAAAGAGGCTGGAAAGACATAAGCGTCTTATGTTAAACCTTGGTTTTACTGAACGGGGCTATCAAGATTTATTAATTTTGGCTAAGGATGATAATAAGCCAAAACTTAAAAGGTTGGCTGCATGGGAATTAGCTTTGTTTCACGCAAATAAATACTCGATTGAAGATGCAAAGGAATCTTTGAAGTTTATTGATATTGCAATTGATGGCGTGAAAGATGATGTTAAGCTAAGAGCGGCTGCTGTACTAACAGCTGAGAGTTTGGACTTACTTGGAAGGGTAAATGAAGCAAGGGAAATTATTGAACAAGCTCCGGGCTTTGGTGAAAATGCGGATCTTTATTTAGCTATGTCAAATCTTGAAACAGATATTGAAAACAAACTTTCTTGGATCAATCAAGCTTTGGAGTTATATCATATCTCGAACATCTCAGTTAAACCACACACAAACCTTTCTATTTATGACTCACTAAGAGTAAGCGATGATTCGGAAGTAACTCAGAATGGAGAAATTGCACAGGATATTAAGGTCACCGTAATTGTTCCTGTCTATAATTCCGAAGAAGTAATCCAAACGGCTTTAACCTCTATATTAAATCAAACGTGGAAAAATTTGGAGGTGTTAGTTGTAGACGATTGTAGTACAGATTCAACTACAATGATTGTTGACGAATTTGCAAGAAGAGATAATCGTGTAACTTTGATTAGAGCTGAAAAAAATGGCGGTCCCTATGTTGCTAGAAACTTAGCCCTAGCTTATGCAACTGGACAATTTATTACGTGCCACGATGCTGATGATTGGAGCCATCCATACAAAATAGAAACACAGGTTTTACACCTTAAGAAACATAAGTCTATTATTGGCAATACCTCTGAACAAGCACGTGCAACAGATGAATTAAAATTATACCGAAGAGGTAAGCCTGGCTACTATATATTTGACAATATGTCCTCCTTTATGTTCAGATATGAACCTATAATGGACAAAATTGGATTTTGGGATAGTGTTCGATTTGGGGCGGACTCTGAGTTTATTAGACGAATAAAAAAGGTATTTGGTGAAAATGCGGTTGCGAATCTCAAAACTGGTCCACTTTCGTTTCAGAGACAATCAGATAACTCTTTAACTGCCAATGATGCCTTTGGTTATCATGGTTATTTTATGGGAGCTAGAAAAGAGTATTTTGAAGCCTATAATTACTACCAATCCAATAGTGATAACCTTAAATATGATTTTCCGCAAGTCAAGAGACCTTTTATGATTCCCGAGCCTATGAAACCTAATCGAGAAGTATCTCCATCACAGCGACGTCATTTTGATGTTATTATAGTATCTGATTTTCGTTTAGATGGTGGTTCTAATCTTTCAAATATTGAAGAGATTAAAGCTCAAAAAGCAATGGGGTTGCGAACAGGATTAATCCAGATGTCGCGTTATGATTATAATGCTTGGAAAAAAATTAATCCGAAGATACGAGAAACTTTAGATGAACACAATGTTCAAATGATAGTATATGGAGAAAAGGTTTCCTGTGACCTATTAATTGTTAGGTATCCACCGATTCTTCAAGAACGTCAAAGCTATATTCCTGATGTAGAAGCTAAACAAGTAAAAGTAATTGTAAATCAAACTCCTATGAGTGACTACGGACCAAACGGCGTACTTCGTTATAATATTGACATTTGTAATCAAAACCTTACTTCTTGGCTAAATAAAACGGCTACTTGGTTTCCTATTGGCCCGTTAGTTAGAGAAACCTTGCGTAAACAGCATAGTTCTGAGTTGGAATCTATTTCATTGTCCGA
The DNA here is from genome assembly GCA_003640645.1 of Fredinandcohnia aciditolerans. Taxonomy (GTDB): domain Bacteria; phylum Bacillota; class Bacilli; order Bacillales; family Bacillaceae_L; genus Ferdinandcohnia; species Ferdinandcohnia aciditolerans. The sequence goes on from QGHH01000002.1 coordinate 301,412, forward strand.
TAATGATTGGGTAAATATTATTAATGTGGATGAGTGGAAAAGAGATAAATCCCCAATAAGTAATAGGAAAATTCTAATTGGAAGGCATTCAAGAGATAATAAAGTGAAATGGCCGTCTGACAGAGAAAGTCTATTATCTGTTTATCCAAATGATAATAGATACGAGATTCATGTGTTGGGTGGAGCGGAGTCACCCAAAGCTGTTCTTGGAAAGCTACCGGGTAATTGGAAGGTGTTTGAATTTGGTGAAATTAATCCAAAGGATTTCTTAACTTCACTTGATGTCTTTGTGTATTACACCCATCCAGATTGGGTCGAGTCCTTTGGCCGTGTTATTATTGAAGCCATGGCTGTTGGGGTGCCAGTTATTGTACCTTCTCACTTTAAAGAATTATTTGGTAATGCAGCAATTTATGCTGAACCATCCGAAGTAACAAGAAAAGTACGAGAACTAATGGATGATCCTAGTTATTATGACTTCCAAATAACTCTGGCCCAAAATTTTATTGAATCTAACTTTGGTTATTCAAAGCATAGAGAAAGAATTATGGAAAGCAAAGGTGTGGAGCTAGAATATTCATTATAGATTTATATACAATAAGGATTTACTGTTTTATAGAAAGGATGATATAAACTTGCTCAAAATGGAAAATGCTTTTTTAGTTGATATTTGTCTAGGTTTTCCGTTAGGTAAGATTTGGTTTCCATCAGAACTTCCTGAGGTTGAGGAAGATGCAGCACCGGAAACTTTCTTATTGAAAGGAAAACAGTTGGCGTCAGCAAAATTATTGGCGGAGAGAAAAGATAGTTCAATAGTAAGTTCTATTATTGGATTGAAATCTCGGGCTGATAATTTTCTAGGAATGCCAAATATAAGTGTAACTCATAAAGTGAAGATACATGAAGGTGCAACCCGGAACGACTATTGTTCCCTTGCAAAATACTGGTGGCCAAATCCAGAAACAGCCAATGCGTTACCATATATAAAAAGGGATGGAGACATTAATCCCGATTGTTATAGTTCAAATTATGATGTAAGTCGCCTTGAGAGTTTTTCTGAATCAACTGTTGTACTATCATTAGCCGCATATTTTACAGGTGATATGAGGTATGCAAAAAAAGCTAGAGAGTTAATTAATACATGGTTTGTAAATCCAAGTACAAGGCAAACACCACATTTTAAATATGCACAAATTATTCCTGGTCAAAGCTCATTCAGGATTGCTGGTTTAATTGAAGCTCGAAGACTGATATATGTTGTTGAAGCTATTCAGCTATTACATCATTTAGATGTATTATCAAATGAGGAATATGAACAATGTATCGAATGGTTTAGTGAATTATTAACTTGGATACTTGATGAGGATCGGGAACAAAAGATAAAAAAACAGCAGAACAATATCGGATTTTGGATTGATCTTCAATGTCTAGTTTATGCAAAATTCAGTGGTAAACAAGATGTAGCAGATCGGGTAATTTGTGAATTTACAGTACCTAGGTTTGATATCCAGATAGATGAAGATGGAAAACTTCCAAAGGAATTGACAAGAGCGAAACCATACGATTATGTAGCATTTACCTTACTAGCAATGGCAGGGCTAAGTGCAGCAAGCGAAAATGGTGAAATCAGTTTAGCTGAATATTCGACTGAAGAAGGTAGAAGCTTTCAAAACGCCTTTAATTGGTTGAATACCACATTTAATAGTAATGACCTCCAAGCATCAAGTATTGCTCTAGGACGCCTAGTTAGCACTCAACAGCAATTAAATTCTTTGAAAGCAAAAAATAAGGAATTAGAAGCTATCATAAGTGAAAATGGGAGACTTATAACAGAAGAATTACAAAAACACAATGAAAGTGATTTTCAAAGAGTCTCAAACAAATTGAGAATTGCAGAAAGAGAATGTGAGAGATTACGTTTAGAATTAAATGAAAACTATAGAATGTTGATGAACTCTGCGTTTCAGTACCGTGGAATTGATTTTCTTGTGGAAGAGCAAGTCGGAAAAATAAATCAGTTGAAAGCAAAAAATGTAATCGAAATTGACAATGGTATTAATCTAAAGGATAAACTTGATAACACCGAAAGAGAACTAGAAAAACAGGTTGAAGACCTTGAGAATACGAGGAATAAACTAGAAGAACAAGTAAAACTATATGAAATTGAATATATTAAAACACAGAATTTACAAGTCGAAATTGAGCGTCAAAAAGAACTAGAAAAACAATTAAAAGCTAGGTTGGATGAAACGGAAATCAGGCTTAATGATGAACGAAACAGGAATTTAAATCAAGAACTAGAACTGCGCAAGGATATAAATAATTACCAAGAAGAATTAATAAATAGTGCTAAAGAGAATAGTCAAATAAAAGAAGAGATAATAAAGAGAGCACAAGAAAATAATGGGTTGAGAGAACAACTTATTAATATCATTCTAGAAAATAAATCGATAAAAGAAAAAGAAATTGAGTTAAACCAAATAATTAATGAGCAAATACAACAATTAGATGTCTATGAAAATGATTTAGAGATTGGTTATGAAAATCAAGTTGAGGCTTTAAATACAATAGTCAGTTTGTTTAAAGACTTAAAAAGTGAAATTTCAAAGAACCATGGTCATCTTAGAGATAAGTATGAGTTATTGCACGAGATTGATATGCTCAAAAATGACTTTGAGGTTGAAAAGTCAAAAAATCGAGAACTCAGTAGTCTTTTAAGAAAGAAAAGACAAGAAGACCTAGTTTTTTATGAGGAAAACCTTTTAAAAACACAAAAAACTTTAGAAGCTAAGAAAAAAAATAATAAAGTTATTAGCAAAAAGATTGAAACTAAAGTATTGAAACTAAATCAGGTCGAGGAAAAGTATAAAAATATAAAAAGAGAAAGAAATAGATATAGACGATTATTTAATGAGATGCAATCTAGTCGAACATGGCGCTATACACTTCCAGCTCGTAAAATGATTGATACCATAAAGAAAATAGGGAACAAATAAATAATATTTGTTAGCAAAGTATTAACTATCTTCCCCTACTAATAAAACGGAGGTTCTAGTATGTTAACTTCTAAAGAAGATGCAATTAAGAAGCAAATGGAGAAAGTCCAACAGGAACTCGAGAAAGAACTACGACGAGAAAAGGAACTTTCCAAAAAAATTGAAAAAGTCGAAAAAGAGTATAATGAATTCTTAGCTAAGTACAAAGAACTCGAAAAGGAAAATAAAAAGTATAAACATGGCTACAATGAAATTAGTAATAGTAGGACATGGAAGTATTTCGAGCCGGCTAGAAGAATTGGTAAATTAATTAAAGGCATTGGACAAGGATCTAAATTAAATGAATCTACGGCTAAACCTACAACCAATAATTTAAATGACGATAAAGACAAGAAGAATAATACTCCAAATAGTAAAGAAAAAGAAAAGCTTGAGGCCAAAAAAACTGCGACGAAAGCAGTTGATAAAAAATCGGTAAGTAAAGAAGAACAAAAACTTGTTGAGGAACTTCGTAGAAGACTTCAGAATCTTGGATTTACTGAACGTGCGTACAATGAATTGTATGATATTGTTAAAAGTCAATCCAGTAGTAATAGTTTAAAAAGAAAAGCTGCTAGGGTTTTAGCATTATGGCATGCTAATGAACGGACTAAGGAAGGGGCAAAAAAATGTTTAGAGATGCTTGAGATAGCCCTTAAACATGAAAAGGATCGTGTTAAGTTACGTCAATCAGCAGTTATGGCTGCTGAATGTCATGATGCTTTAGGTAATTTTGAAGAAGGCAAAAGATTATTATCACAAGCGTTAGAAACAGAAGTCCACATCGACTTAATACTTGCTTCTGCCAATCTCGAGTCCTCAATGGATGAAAAGTTAAAGGTAATTAATAAAGCTCTAGACTTATATAAAATAAAAAATGTATATATTGAAACGCCAATCAAGAAATCATTTTACGATTCCTTAAGGGTTAATACAAATGACTTGTCTTATATATCTTCTGCTAACAACCCTAAGGTAACAGTAATCGTTCCTGTTTTTAATGCAGAGGATGTAATCGAAACTGCATTGGATTCGTTATTAGCTCAAACTTGGACTAACTTAGAAATTATTGTTGCGGATGATTGTAGTACTGATTCGACAGTATCAATTGTTGAAGGATACATCAAAAGAGATCCTAGGGTGCAATTAATTATCACTGAGACAAATGGTGGTCCATATGTAGCAAGGAATATGGCAATGTCTAAAGCTACTGGTGAGTTTATTACAGTAAACGATGCTGATGATTGGTCTCACCCACAAAAAATTGAAAAACAGGTTAATCATCTTCTAAAAAACCCGAATGTAGTTGGAAATACTTCTCAACAAGCTCGTGCAACAGAAGATCTTCAATTTTATAGACGTGGTAATATGGGAACATTAGTATTTCAGAATATGTCATCTTTTATGTTTCGACGTAAGTTAGTACTAGAAACTATTGGTTACTTAGACTGTGTGCGATTTGGCGCAGATAATGAATATATTAGAAGATTGAAAAGGGCTTTTGGAGAAGAGGCTATTGTAAATATTAATTCAGGGCCACTTTCGTTTCAAAGGCAAGATAGTGGATCACTTACAGGAAATAAAGCTTTCGGTTTCCATGGTTTTCTAATGGGTGCTAGAGCTGAGTATTTTGAAGGCCAAAATTATGCTCATGATAATTCAGAGTCTATCTATTATGATTTTCCTTCAAAAAAACGTCCATTTGCCATCCCAGAACCAATGTGGCCAACAAGAGACAAGAATACAATAGAAGGAAGAAGACACTTTGATGTCATTATTGTTTCTGACTTCAGACAAACTGGAAAACAAAATAAATCGGACCTAGATGATATAGTATTCTATAAAGAAAAAGGACTTAAAGTTGGTCTGATTCAAATGAATTCTTATGAAGATAACCCTAAGAAAAAGGTTCAGATTTCAATTAGGGAAATGTTAGATTCGGACAGAGTACAAATGATTGTCTATGGTGAAAAGGTATTGTGTGATTTCCTTCTAATCAAGCAAGCACACATTTTACAAGATAAGCAAGAGTTTATCCCGGATGTAAAATGTAACGACGTTCATGTCATAATAGATCAGGATACTGTTCTTAAAAGACATTCCAACTTAAATAGTTGTCAGAAAAACTTAAGATATTATTTTGACACTACTGGTATCTGGCATCCTGAGAATCAAACTGTAAAAGAACTTCTTATTAATAATTATAAGAAAGAGATAGATAATTTATCTCTGGCTAAAAACTGGTCAGGGGTAAAAAATACTCTTCTTCAAAAGATTTAATTTAAAAATATTTATGGTTACTGGTGGCTATAGAGAAGATAGAGTAAGGAGAGATAAAGTAGATTTTACTACTACCCAAACTTTCTTCTCTATACTAGTAAAGAAGGAGACTTGTAATGAGTAACAAAGAAAAGATAAACTCTACAAGCAAAGGGACAACCATTCTTAAATCAGTGGATGTTAATCTAGGTAAAGAAATCGTTAATAACTTTAAAAAGATAAAGAATCCATTAGATAAAATGGACTATCTTGAAAAAATGGTCCAAGTAAAAAAAAGGATAGATAAGGACTTCCTAGAGGGGTTTAAATTTGCTGTAAAGTCATTTGGAAAAGAAAACAAAGAACTAAAAGTAAATGCTTACTCAAAGGTTTCGGAGGCATTAAAAGCAGAAGAACTTCCTGATAGTGTTGTAAAAACAAAAGGAGTATCAATAGAAGGGCTAGCTTCGTTTAGTGCCAGCTTAACTACTCGTTCGCGTAGGAACCAATTGGGCCAATATGGCCCCGAGTGGAAACTTAATTCGAAAATTAAAGCGTATAGGTTTATCGATGAACTTAATTTTAAAAGACCTTGGGCAGAAAGTAAGAAGTATACATTTAGTGAAATACCTAAAAAAGAGGGACTCGTAATTAAGCCAACTCAAGGAGCCAATTCAAGGGGAGTATATTTGATTTTTAGTCTTGATAGAATTTTTGATGTTAAAAACTCCAAAATGCTTTCTAGTTGGAGTGACTTGGTAAATTGTGTTAGCGAGGATTTAAGGTTAAAAAGAGTAAACGCTGATGAATGGATTGTGGAAGAATTAATTTATCAAGATGATGAAAAAGCGTTACCAGCAAATGATTTGAAATTTTATTGTTTTTACGGCAAAGTTGGTCTTGTGCTTGAGGTAAGTAGGTTCCCACAAAAGAGATATTGTTGGTGGACACCAAATGGCGATATCATAGATACTGGAAAATATAATAAATCTTTATTTTTTGGCGATGGTTTTCTTCAGACTCATATAAAGCAGGTTGAGACAATAAGTGCAGAAATACCCGCACCTTTTGTACGAATAGACATGTTTAATTCAAATAATGATCTTGTATTTGGAGAGTTCACTCCGAGGCCAGGTAACTATAATGAATTTAATAAGGATACTGATCAACTACTTGGTGATTATTTTTTGGAAGCTGAAGGTAGACTAATGAATGATTTATTAAAAGGTAAGAAGTTTGAAAACTTCCAGAAGTTTTTATCAAAATAACCATTTTTCACCTTAAATATTGGGTTTCAATTTAACTATTTGTTTTTTTAAATATTAGGAGGGTAGAAATGATAAAAAACGTTCACATCATCGTTGCTCCCTCTCCTTGGAATCAGGACCCATTGAAATACCGCCGCCATCGTTTGGCGGTATTTCTACGTAATCAAGTAGAGACGAAGGAAGTAGTTTGGATTTCACCCATGGTAAGTAATAGTTACAAAGCGTTATTCAGTCCGGCACAGCAAGAAATATTACCAAGCGGTATTAGACAAGTTATCATTCCAGACTACAAAAGTCTTACTAAGCATCTTGAAGTATTCCAAATGGGGTTTCCAAAAGAATTAGATCTTTCAAATGTAAAGCACTCATACTTTCTATGGTATACGTATCCAGCTTTTGCAATGCTTGCAAGAATGAATCATTGGCAAAGAATTATTTATGATTGCAGTGATATGTGGAAGGAAGCTGAGAAGGCTGATAGCTTTTTTTTAGGGAGAATTAAAAAGGCCCTTACAGTGAATACGGAAAGACAAATTATTAAAAAAGCAGATGTGTGCTTTGCTTCATCCTCTACATTGGCGAGGAGTATAGAAACTCAGTATAAGAAGCACGTAGTTCTAGTTGAAAATGGTGTTGATTTTGAGATATTTAACACTAAAAATAGAATATTAGAAAATCAGTCATCCTCTCCTTCAAGACCTGTTTTAGGTTTTATTGGGGGGCTAAAACCTTGGAAGATTGATTTTTCATTGCTTTTGGAGGTTGCTAGGAGAAGAGTTGGCTGGGACTTAATTCTCGTAGGATCCTTTTATGGAAAGATGGATGCTGTTTATAAGGAGTTATCCAAACAACCAAACGTAAAAATATATCCTGCAGTACCTAGTCATACTATTTCATCTTATGTTAATAGATTCGATGTGGGGTTACTACCTTACCTAAATAATGACTATAATCAAGGGGTTTTCCCCTTGAAATTTCACGAATATTTGGCTTGTGGTGTTCCTGTTGTTGGAAGTGGTTTGCCCTCGATGGTTCAACACATTGAAAAAAATGTTTTTGAATTAGTTCAGAATGACGTCGATACATTTATTCGAGCATGTGAGAAGGCAATTAGTAACAAGAATATTGATATAGAAAAAAGGATTCACTTAGCAAGAAAAGCTGATTGGAGACAAAAACTTCAATTTATGTGGGAACAAGTAAAATAGAGAAGCTTAGGGGTAAATTTATGTGTAACACCGATAATCTATTAATAAGTATTATTTTGCCAGTATTTAATCGCGATACAACGATAGAGTACGCGGTAAAAAGTGTATTACAGCAAACATACTCCACCTTTGAATTAATAATTGTTGACGATAATTCAACTGATCGAACGGCTGAAATAATAAAATCCATCCGAGACGAGAGAATTAGATATTACAGACTTGATGAGAACGTTGGTGCTTCTGTAGCAAGAAATATTGGGATAAAATCAGCTAGAGGAACATGGATTGGCTTTCATGATAGTGATGATATTTGGCATCCTAATAAATTGGCAAAACAGGTAAAAATTATAGGTGAAAGTAACAGTCAAGAACCTCCCATTGTTTATACAAGTTTTTTTCGGTATAAGGCTGGAAGGAAAGAGTATATCCCAATACCCGATAGTCGAAAAAAAGAAGGCTATATCCATAAGGAATTGTTACTCGGAAACTTTATTACAACTCAGTCTGTTCTATTACCCAAAGCGTACTTAGAGGAAGTAGGAGTTTTTGATAAAGAACTTCCTAGATTTCAAGATTGGGAACTGTGGCTACGATTATCAAAGAAATACCCTTTTAGATGGATAGATGAACCCTTGGTGGATGTGTATTATTCAGAAGGAAGTATTTCTTCTGATCAAAACAAGATAGTTTTAGCCTATGAGGTGATTATCAACAAACATAAATTGTTATATAAACAGGCTGGTCCCTCGTATTTCTCCAATTTACTTTATTCGTATGGCCATAATTTATGCTTGGCAGGGAATGTTAGGAAGGGTAGGAAAGTATTATTCCTCTCACTATCAATAAATCCAGTTTCAAAAAAATGTCTATTGTCCTTTTTAACAAGTTTATTTGGGACAAGATTTTATTTGTATATTTATTCAATATTCAATGATAGGAGATTATCATGAAAGGTATCATTTTAGCTGGGGGTAGCGGAACTAGGCTCTATCCACTAACAACAGTTATTTCGAAACAATTATTACCAGTGTACGATAAACCTATGATTTATTACCCTTTATCAGTCCTAATGCTAGCTGGGATACGTGAAATTCTTATAATATCTACACCACAGGATACACCCCGTTTTGAACAACTATTAGGTGATGGGGCAAGTCTAGGGCTTTCGATATCTTATGCTGTACAAAATGAACCAAAGGGAATAGCCGAAGCATTTGTTATTGCTGATGAATTTATTGAGAAAGATCAAGTGGCATTAATATTAGGTGATAATATTTTTTATGGTCATGGATTTACCAAAACACTTGAGAGAGTTGCTTCGCGTGAAAGTGGGGCTACCGTATTTGGTTATCCTGTCAAAGACCCGTCTAGATACGGTGTACTAGGGTTTAATGAAAACAATATAGTGACAAGTATTGTGGAGAAGCCTTCAAATCCAATGTCTGACTATGCTGTTACAGGATTGTATTTCTATGACCATCATGTAGTTGAAATTGCCAAAGCTATCAAGCCTTCTGCACGTGGTGAATTAGAAATTACTGATATTAACAGAGCATACTTAGAACGTGGCGAGTTAAATGTAGAATTATTAGGAAGAGGTTTTAGTTGGCTTGACACTGGTACTCATGAATCATTGTTAGAGGCTTCCATTTTTATCGAAACAGTTGAAAAGAGACAGAACTTAAAAATTGCTTGTATAGAAGAAGTTGCTTTTCGAAAAGGATATATTAACAAAGAACAATTGAGAGAGATAGCAGAAAAACTGCAAAAAAATGATTACGGATCTTATCTTCTATCATTAATCAATCGAAACTTCTAATAAAGTATTTTTTCTATAAACAGTGGGGTGTTGGAATGCAAATATTTGAAACTTCATTTCAAGAGGTAAAGCTAATAAAGCCAAGAATAATTAAGGATGAACGAGGTTTTTTCACTGAGAGCTATAATAAGAGGCTACTTTCTGAGAATGGCATCGATTTAAACTTCATTCAAGATAATCATTCTTTGTCTCTTGAGAAAGGGGTAATAAGAGGACTGCATTTCCAACTGAACCCGAAAGCGCAGACGAAACTTGTAAGGGTACTGGCTGGTGCCATTTATGATGTGGTGGTGGATATTAGGACAGATTCACCAACATATGGTAAATGGGAAAGTTTTATATTAAATGATGAGAATCAGCTACAATTATTAGTACCTAAGGGATTTGCCCATGGCTTTTGTACATTAGAAAGAAATACACAAGTCTTTTATAAGGTAGACGAATACTATTCCCCTGAACATGATAGGGGTATTTATTGGAACGATTCATCGCTAAAGATAGATTGGCCAACTTCAGATCCAATTCTCTCTATGAAAGATAGTCAACTCCCGAACATACAAGATGCGGAGATTAATTTTTATAAATAAATGGGGTTTATAAATGAAGGTTTTAGTTACTGGTGGAGCAGGTTTTATTGGAAGCAATTTTATTCGATACTTTTTGCATCAATATCCAAATGATCATATTGTTAATTTGGATTCCCTTACTTACGCGGGAAACTTACTCAATTTAGATGATATAGCATTGTATCCAAATTATACATTTGTACATGGAGATATTACGGATAGGGAACTTATAAATACTCTGTTCAGGAAAGGGATAGATGCTGTCATCAACTTTGCTGCCGAATCTCATGTTGACAGGAGTATTCAAAACCCAGGTGTGTTTATCAAAACAAATGTTGAAGGCACCCAAGTACTGCTTGAAGCGGCAAGAGTATACAAAGTTTCTAAATTTGTTCAGGTTTCGACAGATGAGGTATACGGTTCTCTAGGACCAACTGGTCTATTTACTGAAGAAACACCACTTGCTCCCAACAGCCCGTATAGTGCAAGTAAAGCAGGGGCTGACCTTCTCGTTCGAGCATATCATGAAACCTATGGGCTTCCTGTCAATATAACACGCTGTTCTAATAATTATGGTCCGTATCAATTTCCAGAAAAGCTGATTCCCTTAATGATTCTAAATGCCTTGTCAGATAAGAAGTTACCTGTCTATGGTGATGGTTTAAATGTCAGGGATTGGTTACATGTGGAAGACCATTGCACTGCAATTGATTTAGTTCTCCGAAAAGGAAGAAATGGAGAAATATATAATATTGGCGGAAATAATGAAAAATCTAATTTGGAAATCGTTAAAACAATACTCAAGGAATTGAATAAGCCTGAATCTTTGATCGAGTTTGTGGAGGATCGGCTAGGGCATGACCGGCGTTATGCAATAAATGCTGAGAAAGTAAAGAATGAACTAGGATGGAGGCCTTCATATCAATTTGAAGGTGGAATAAAGAAAACCATTCAGTGGTATGTTTCAAACAGATATTGGTGGGAGCCCCTCTATAATAAAATATTTATAAGCAAAGGATAGAATAAGTAATGAAGGTATTAGTTACAGGTGCCAATGGTCAATTAGGTTCCGCTATCATCGAGTTATTCGAAAAGGGCGGTATCCATTGTATCCCTTCTGATAGAAAACACATCGATATCACATCAAGAGAGAGTGTCTTCGAAGGTATTAAAAAGGAATCTCCTGATGTAGTTATCCATACAGCAGCTTATACGAATGTGGATCTAGCTGAACAGAATAAAGAACAGGCTTTTCTAGTTAATGCAACTGGTACTAAATATTTAGCAGAATCAGCAGAAAAAATTGGAGCTAAGTTTTGCTATATAAGTACAGACTATGTCTTCAATGGACTTTCTGATATACCATATAAAGAATTGGACAAAACGAATCCCATAAATGTATATGGACAATCTAAGTATGCTGGGGAAGAGTACGTTAGAAGTTTATGTAGCAAATTTTATATCATTCGTACCTCCTGGGTATATGGTAACACTGGAACTAATTTTGTTAAGACAATGCTGCGTTTAGCAGAGGAAAAAAGCGAGATAAGTGTAGTTCATGATCAGATAGGTAGCCCCACATATACTGTCGATTTAGCTGCAATTATTATGGAGCTGATTCGTACTAGTAAGTACGGAACTTATCACGTATCAAATTTAGGAACTTGCTCTTGGTTTGATTTTGCAAAAGCTATTTTTAGTGAAATAAATGCGCCTATTAAAGTAAAGCCAGTTACTTCATTGGAATTTAAGACTACTGCTAAAAGGCCACATTATTCTGTGCTCGATCAAACAGCACTGCGAGAGAATGGATTACCTGAGTTACGACCTTGGAGAGAGGCACTACATGAGTTTTTAGAAGAGATAGGAGCAATTAAATGAGTACTGTTACTGTACAAATTGTAACGTTTAATAGTGCTGACGATATTATCAATTGCTTGAAAGCCATATCGTATCAGTCATTTCGGGTAACAGAGATAATTATTGTTGATAATAACTCATCTGACCAAACAATTGAAAAGATTGAGGATTGGCGAAAGAATAATACTATAGCAATAAAAATAGTTAGAAACAGCGAAAATGTTGGATTTGCTGGTGGGCATAATCTAGCGATTAATTTGACGCATTCTGATTACGTGTTGGTACTTAATCCCGACGTTGTACTAGATAAAGATTATATCTCTCAACTTGTCGATGTTCTAGAGAAGAACCCAAATACAGGGAGTGTGTCAGGAAAGCTTTATCGCAATAGAAACCAGAAAATACTTGATAGTACAGGGTTAACAATAAAAAAGAACCGTCGCGTATTTGACAGGGGCTCTAATGAAGTAGATACTGGGCAGTGGGATGTAGAATGTAATGTATTTGGTGTATCTGGAGCTGCAGCAATTTATCGTAGAACAATGATTAAGAATATATCTTTTGAAAAACGGTTTTTTGATGAAAGATTTTTTGCATACAAAGAGGACGTCGATGTAGCCTGGCGAGCACAAATTTTTGGCTGGTCCTCTATGTACGTTCCTATTGCAAAAGCTAATCACTCTAGAGGATGGAAGGAACATAAGAAACGAGAGGAAATACCACTCTTTGTTAGAAAGCATTCTTATATTAACCGATATTATTGCATCCTTAAGAATGATAGTCTTCTTTATCTTTTGCTACATTTCCCTTACATTCTCTCATATGAGGTCTTAGCAATTTCATATGCACTTATCAAAGAGAGGGATATAATAGCTGCTTGGAAACAACTTTTTAACAATTTTTCTTTTATGTATAATCAAAGAAAATATATTCAAAAAAATAGAAAAGGTAAGATAAGCGAAGTCTATCGCTTTTTTCTATGAGATAATATTTACTCTAATTAGTCACTTTACTAAAAACAGCTATAATTGTTTATTTTAAAAAGCTAACATGAAATATGGTAGCCTATGAAATTGTAGGTAATAATACAAATCATTTACACTTACTAGTTTTACAATTACTTAAAACTCTATATCTTTTTATGGTATTATAAGTAATGGTAATTTAGTAATACAATATACCTAGAAATGTATTAATAGAAGGAAGGGATTTGTCTATGGATTTAAGCATTATTATCGTCAGCTATAATACATGTAATCTAACATTGGATGCAATAAAATCCATTTATCAATCTATCACAGAATATAGATATGAGGTTTTAGTTGTTGATAATGCGTCCAGCGACAATTCCGTTACTGAGATTAGTAAAAGGTACGCTAATGTGAAATTAATTGAAAATCATAATAATGTAGGGTTTTCAAGAGCAAATAATCAAGCTATGAGGGTAGCAAGTGGAAGGTATATATTACTATTAAATTCTGACACAATAATAGATTCAAATACGATTCAGACTATGGTAGATTTTATGGACAACAATCCTAAGGTTGGGGCAAGTGGATGTAAAGTTGTGCTTCCTGATGGTTCCCTTGATAAGGCTTGTAGAAGGGGTTTTCCAACTCCGAGTACATCATTTTATTACTTAAGTGGACTATCAAAGCTGTTTCCTACCAGCCCGACTATTAATCGTTATCATTATGGACATCTCAATCCTAATGATGCATACCCTGTTGATTGTTTAGTAGGTGCTTTTATGCTGGTTAGGAAGGAAACAATAGATGAAATAGGCATGCTTGATGAGGACTTCTTTATGTATGGGGAAGACATCGATTGGTGTTACCGTATTAAGGCTGCAGGATGGGAAATCTATTATAACCCTTATACGACTATTACTCATTATAAAGGGGCTAGTAGTAAGAAAAAGCCTTTTAAGATCATTTATGAATTTCATCGAGCAATGTATTTATTCCATCGTAAGCATTATCAACAAAAGCATTCATTACTCTTGAATTCATTAGTGTATTTGGGCATATTTGTAAAACTTTGCTTAGCTGTTGTAAAGAATCAATTGAAAATAAACAATCTAAGGTTAAACAGGTGATTTAAATGATTAGAGGAAATGAAAAATTTTTAACTCAGCTATATGTACTTGTAGATGTGGTCTTTATTTTTATTGCGTTTTCTTTAGCATGGTGGTTGAAATTTGGTTTCCTACATTCTAGTACAATTCCACATCTACCTTTTCATTCTTATTTGATCTGGGGAGTCATATATGCATTATTATCCATATTCTTAGGTTATTTCTTCAATCTGTATGCCCCTAAGAGGAAAAACCCATTTAAATCTGAACTTATAAAAATAGTAGAAATTCATATTTTTAGTTTGTTAATATTAATAAGTATCCTATTCTTATTTGGGGTAGAAAATGTATCCAGGGGCTTTTTAATAAGCTTTTTTGGAACAAGCATTTTATCAGTTGGATTCTATCGATTACTTGTAAAACTAACACTCCGTTCCTTGAGAAAAAAGGGTTATAACAAACAGTTTGTTGTTATACTAGGAGCAGGTACAATTGGTAGACAATATCATGATATGATCAAAAGACATCCTGAATTTGGCATAGAAGTACTTGGGTTTCTCGATGATTTTCAAAATAATCACATTCATGAATTTGGGGATTATACCCCTATTATTGGGAAGGTAAATGACCTCGGATATATCTTGGATAAGCATACGGTGGATGAAATTGTTATTGCTCTACCGTTTAGCGCACATAAAAAATATCAAGAAATTGTAGGCACTTGTGAAAAAGCAGGCGTGAGGGTTCTGATTATCCCAGACTATCACAAAATCTTGCCTGCTAAGCCAAGTTTTGATACTTTAGGCGATCTACCGGTCATAAATATCCGCGAAGTTCCTCTTGATGAATTAAGAAATCGGATATTAAAACGGGCTTTCGATATTGTATTTTCTATATTTGCTATCCTACTCACATTACCCATCATGATTTTAATCTCTATTATGATTAAACTAACATCAGAGGGGCCAATTATATTTAAGCAGGAACGTGTTGGGATGAATAATCGTACATTTATTATGTATAAATTTCGTTCAATGAAAATCGATTCTAATGGTGAATCCAAAACAAAGTGGACAACCCCTAACGATAACAGAAGAACACTTATTGGGACATTAATAAGACAAACAAGCCTAGACGAGTTACCACAATTTTTTAATGTGTTAAAAGGAGATATGAGTGTTGTGGGACCACGACCTGAACGACCTTATTTTGTTAACCAGTTTAAGGAAAATGTCCCTAAATATATGGTGAAGCATTATGTACGTCCAGGAATAACAGGTTGGGCACAGGTTAATGGCTTAAGAGGGGATACTTCGATCTCAAAACGAATTACCTTTGATTTATTTTATATTGAAAATTGGACATTTGTTTTAGATTTAAAAATTATCTGCAAGACACTTGTAAGTGGATTTTTGAACAAGAACGCATACTAGTGTACAGTTATGGAGTGATTTTTGTTTCTGAAATATTATAAAGGAAGTAGACTTCATTATGAAATTTGTTTTTCAAGTAATAAAAGAACAACTAACTTATTTTCACTTAATATTTAGGTTAGCAACCTATGAGATAAAGAGTACCTATCAAATGCATTATTTGGGAATAATTTGGCAATTTTTGAATCCCGCCATACAAATTATTGCATATTGGTTTGTCTTTGGAATTGGTATTAGAGGAGGAGAGCCTGTCGGTGATACACCGTTTTTCGTTTGGTTACTGATTGGTATAATACCGTGGTTTTTCATTAGTTCTTCAATTACTCAAGGGGCGAATAGCGTTTTTGCAAAGGTCAATCTTGTATCAAAAATGAAGTTTCCTGTTAGCGTGTTGCCCACTATTACAATTGTAAAAAATTCATATAACTTTGCTATGCTAACGGTCATATTAATAGTCGTACTATTGGTATATAGCGTAAACCCAGGCATCTATATATTACAACTGCCTTATTATTTATTTGCACTTTATGTGTTCTTATTTTCCACTACGCTGCTATGTTCTACTATTTCAGTATTAGTACGGGATTTTCAAACGGCCATTAATTCAATTATGAGAATGCTCTTTTTCCTTACTCCCATTCTATGGGATTCAAGCAAACTTTCTGAACGGTTATTGGCTATTTTAAAATTAAATCCATTCTATTATCTAATAGACGGATTTAGAAATACCGTACTACGAGGGGTCTGGTTTTATGAAGATATAGGTTTAACCCTTTATTTTTGGGGAGTGACATTGTTGTTCTTATTTATTGGGTCCTATATCCATCTGAAATTCAGGAAGAAATTTGTGGATTATCTATAATTCAACACTCATTTTTCATAACGGTAAGGTTAAGATTAAATCATTATTGCGCACTTAATTTATAATAACTTACAATAGAAGGAGCATTCATCTTAATGGAAAATATCACCATTGCAATGTTGGATAAAAAGAGAAATTCTTATCCTTTGGTTTACGCATTTGCTTGTTTTGCAAAGGTAAAAGGAGTTAATTTCTTTTACTTTACTCCAGAAGATATTAATTATGAAGCCAAGACTATAATCGGAAAGACGCTTGAAGATAATAACTG
Organism: Fredinandcohnia aciditolerans; assembly: GCA_003640645.1. Classification (GTDB taxonomy): domain Bacteria; phylum Bacillota; class Bacilli; order Bacillales; family Bacillaceae_L; genus Ferdinandcohnia; species Ferdinandcohnia aciditolerans. The sequence goes on from QGHH01000002.1 coordinate 318,067, forward strand.
GGTTGAACGTGAGTTTCAGTATCCTGACTATATTTATGATCGATTAAGGGCAAAGGGAAGAGCAAAAGCTCATAAGCAACTCTATACTGAATTTGAAAATATCCCATTTAACAATTATACAAGAGGGGGATCTTCAAACAAATCTGTCGTATATAAAAAGATATTGAATGGTGGTAGATTCAAAGAGAATATTATTCCATACGAAAAAATAAACAATGAAGATACTGTAATAACTTACTTGCATAAATATAACCAAATTATCTGTAAGTCTGAAACTGGAAGAGCCGGTATGACTGTATATTTTATTGAATCTGTCAACTCCAATTATAAGGTTACCCTTCTAAAAGAGACTAAAATACTAAATTACTTTGAGTTAATGGATTTAATAAAGGAAAAAATGCTGGAGGATGGAGCTGATTATATTGTCCAACCATTCATAAAAAGCACAACTTTAGATGGGAATCCATTCGATCTTAGAGCACATATGATGAAAGATGGTACTGGAAAATGGTCTATTGTTAAAATATATCCTAGAATTGGCTCTATATCAGCTAAAGTATCAAATTTACATTTAGGTGGATCAACTTGTGAATTAAAAAACTTTTTAGCTAAGCATATTTTTGTTGATAATATACCCGAATTTAGAAAAAAACTTCAGAAGTTCTCAATTGATTTTGCAAACTACTTTGAAGGTTTACTTGACGATAGTCTTAGCGAAATGGGGCTTGATATTGCAGTTGATGAAAATCTAAATATATGGCTCTTTGAGGTTAACACAAATGATGTTGATAAAATGAATTTGAAGTATGAGGCAGCAGATTTTGCAATTTCATACGGCAAATATGTTGTAGAGCAAAGTAGGAAATAACTATTAGTTCCTTTTTGAAATGGATTCAATGTCTTGAATCAATGGAATAACATACGAGGGCATCTAGTTCAGTGAAATCATACAGCAGAATATAATATATCTAAATTTATTAGTAATATGGGGGCTTGAAAATGGAGCCAAAGGTTAGGCTGGAAAATATCTCTAAGACCTATCAGTTATATGGTAAACAATCAGATAAAATTCTTGATATGTTTATTCCAAATAAAAGAAAATCGAATAGAACATTTAATGCATTAAGTGACGTTTCATTTGAGATTCTTAGTGGGGAAACGATAGGGATTGTTGGGATAAATGGATCTGGAAAGTCAACTTTATCTAATATCCTTGCTGAGGTTATCCCTCCAACTGAGGGAACTATAACAATTAATGGTGAAACATCATTAATTGCAATTAATGCTGGATTAAATAGGCAGCTTTCTGGATTAGAAAATATTGAATTAAAATGCTTAATGCTTGGGCTATCTAAAGAGGATATTGAGACAATAAAACCTGATATAATTGAGTTTGCCGATATTGGGCAATTTATAGATCAGCCCGTTAAAAATTACTCAAGTGGTATGAAATCAAGATTAGGGTTTGCGATTTCGGCCCACACAAATCCAGATATATTAATAGTAGATGAAGCCTTGTCTGTCGGAGATAAAACCTTTTATCAGAAGTGTATAGATAAGATAAATGAATTTAAAAAGAATGGTAAAACTATTATTTTTATTAGTCATTCTATTTCGCAGATCCGTACGATTTCAGATCGTGTTTTATGGATGCACCATGGTAAAGTTAGGGAATACGGAGACACAAATGAAGTATTAGATAAGTATGAAGAGTTTATTAAGTGGTTTAATAAATTAAATAAACAAGAAAAGCAAAAGTATAATGAAGAAAAGTTAAAAGAACAACAGGCCTTAACGTATAGTAAAAAAACTAGAAATAGACAAGATCCTAATCAAGGTAAAAGAAATATAGGCTTCTTTTTGCAAATCACTGCTATCTTATTGATTACTTTCCTGAGTGCATTCTTCATATTTATTAATAAATCACCAATGGCCTACTACAAAGAGATTAAGCCAGAAAATGTCTCTGTTAATTCAGTGCAAGATAAACCCAAGGCAGAAAAGCCTAACGATGTGACTCCAAAAGTACTTGATATAAACAAGGTTGGGTTAATTAAAGTAAAAGAAGCCACCTTATTCTCAGATGAAGAAATGAAAGCTCAGAAAGAATTACTTGGTTTTACTGATGAGGTTTTTGTTGTTGAACAGATAGATGATATCTATAAGGTTCAAATAGAGGATCAAGTGGGCTATATAAATGAGGCTCATGTTTCTGTTGCAGAGGTTAACTCTGCAACAGTTGACATGCAGCTTAATGAATTAGTGCCACTTCTTCCTGATACTGTTTCTAGTTCTTATGAATTCTTTTATGCGTTCTTTGGTGCTGATTATGAAGACGTAAAAAATGGTCTCAGCGGATTATCAGAAGAGGGCGAAGAAGAAGGACTACAATTTCTGAACTATGAACCCCATAATGTAAAATACATATTTAATCAGGAGAATCGAGCCGATACTATTGTTTTTTCGAACGTTAAGCATGATAATTTGATGATTAGTACTCTAATTGAGCATGCAAAGCTTATATCGAATGATGGAAAATTACTATATGTTTCTTTAAACGAGGATTATGAAGTTATACTGGATTTAGAAGTAAATGAACTGAGCTTATTTTATTTAAATGAAAGTATTGAGGTTCCTATTGAAGAGTTCGAAGATGTGGGGGAGGCTACTCAAATTATTGAGAACCAACAAGAAACACCCCCAACATCTATAGAATCTCCTAGCCAGCCGATACGGCCAACACAACCGAGTGAACCTGTAACATCACCTAGCGATTCTGGAGGAGCTAATCCAACTCAGCCAGCAGATCCACCACCAGTACAACCAAGTGAACCTAAGGATCCGCCAAAGGACCCAGCTCCACCTACTCAACCAGCTCCAACTCCACCTCCTACAGAGCCTGTAGAACCAGAGGAGCCAGTGACGCCGGTGACACCTTCACCACCTCCAACGGAGCCAGGAGAACCGGAAGAAACTTAAAGAGAGAGTGGATTTTTGATTTATAAATGAAAGCTGATTACATAATATGAATTTTTTAGAAAAGTTTATCCCTCTACGTGAGGAAGAAAACGAATAAACTAGTTACACTATTTACTTAAGCAACTTCTGAGGATTGAGTCCGGAACTATACCGACTCAATCCTTTTAATTTGGATTTTGCTTTATAAGTTGATAAATTTTTGTAATTAGATTCAGTCATTCCGATGATGCTTAAATTATCCACTGTTTAAAATTTTTGTAAATAAAGTGGTTCGGGTTTCAGTAAACGGAAACAATTCTTCATTACTGTGTTGTCTAAGCAGTTTCCTTTTCGAGTATACTTATGGTAACTTCATGTTTCTTTATGTATATTGTTTCATTTGGTTTTTTCATCTCAAATCGCAATGTAGGATAGGTGTCCCCACTTAAGAAATAGATGATAATGCCTTAGTTAAAATTATGGTATAAGTCTTTGTTAAACCGTAAATATGAAATTAAAATGCACCTCCAAATTGTTAGATTCATCTCTAACTATTGAAGGTGCAATTCATTTAAATTTATCGCTTAGTTACATTTTCTGTCATTCCTAAATGTTCCTTAAGCATAGAAGACAGTGTTGAACGTTCTTCTTCTGGAACAATATAATAGTAAATTCCATCAATTTTAGTACCGTTGCCATTAATCATAGATTGTTCAAGGTTAAGGCGAGCTTCTTTATAATTCTTTTGAATATCATACATTTCATCGAATGTTAAATTTGTTTGTATATTTTTCCCAATGATATCTAAGATATCATCAAACTTTGTTAGAGAAGTAAAACTTGCCCCTTTATTAATTACCGCTTGAATAATTTTTCTTTGTCGTTCTTGACGTCCAAAATCACCTCGTGGATCTTCATATCGCATGCGCGAGAACAATAATGCGGAAGCACCATCAAGATATATATCGCCCTTTTCAAATTTCTTTTTATCATAAGTAAACTCAAAATCATTTGTTACAGTAACCCCTCCGACCGCGTCAACTATATCCTTAAAGCTTTCCATATTGACTTGGACATAATAATCAATCGGTATATCTAGAAAGTTTTCTACTGTATTAATTGTCATTTCAGGACCACCAAATGCATAAGCGTGGTTAATTTTGTCATTGACTCCCTTGCCGATAATCTCAGTTCGCGTGTCCCTAGGTATACTTACCATTTTCATTGACTTATCATCAGGATTTACTGTAATAACAATTAGTGAATCAGATCTCCCTCTATCACCTGGGCGTGCATCTACCCCCATTAATAGAATTGAAATCGGTTCTCTGTCCTCTATAACTACTTGTTCTGTACGTTTTTCAGATTTTGAGCGATCAATTGGTTGATGGATAGAAGCAACCGTTTTTTCTACAGAATCATATAAATAAAATGCATATCCACCGACACCAATAACTATTATTCCTATGATACTCAGAATGGATATGAGAACTTTTTTCCCTGTACTCATTTTTTTTGAGCTCCTCATGCAAATTCCCCTTATTAGTAAATTAATAACAATTAAGATTATAGTCGTATATGTAACGGATTTCAATAGAAATAATAGGAACTCAAAATATAGTAATTTGTGAGAAATATAAGGTGATTTTGGAATTATCGACTAGTTCTTTTTTTCTCTACTATTGTGAATGAAAGTTATTTTATTAATACTACTATTAATTATCTCGTTTCGACTTAGGAATTATAGGATTATCCAGTTTTCCTCCTCCTACAGGATTCTCCTTGATATTCCTTATTGCCTTTGATCCTTTGCGTTCTTTCAGTTGTTGTAGGTATATGCTTCTCGGTTTTACATGTCTACCCACGTTTTCCCAATATCCGTCCTCTCTTAAATTATATAGAGTTGTCTCGAAATCGCCTTTTTGACGTTCACCGATAAGACCAATAGCATAGTTTTGAGCTGTTGGCGGCTGTTGTACAGCTAGCTCGCCTGTGTGATTCCAGAAGACAAAATTTGCCCCCCCCCAACCATGTCCTGTTCCGTAATATGCCCTGTCCATTGCATTTGCGTTGCCGGTTACATTATCAAACAAGCCACCGGTTGCCCAACGCTGGTGTGGTTCACTGCGACCGAACGAATTTGTATCCTCACTATCCAAGATGACGTTGGGTCCAGCCATTTGCTTACCAAAGATAAACGCATGTCGAGCCTTCTCAGAATAAACGCGTTGAGTTAACGATAACTGACCCACATAATTAAATGGATATCTTCTAGATCCTGTAATTAAACTTACCATTTCTAGAGACTTCGAATCCTGAATTGTTATCCATTTTGTGTACCTTCCAAGGTTCACTAGATGTTTTGTTAAATAGAGACCTGTTACATTCCTCATCCACGCATTTTTTGTATATTCAAAGGTTAAAAATGTATCTGCCTTTTCCTCGTCTGCATGGTATTTCTTGCCTTGATGTACATCTTTAACAGTGGGGTCAAATTCTACTTCTACTCGAATATTCTCAACACCGACATTCTCTAATCGATGTGAATCATCATATTGGAAGATTACGCCTCCACCCCATTTTCGCTCAATGGCATTAGGAATTGGAGCGTCAATTGTTACGATATTTCCTTCTATTTTTGTTATAACTCTGTCGAAATCCAATTTAAAGGGCTCCCATTGCTCAGTATCACCTCGGTCAGGAATCTGGTCCATATCGATTTCGTGAATCCAACTACTATTTCCATATCTGCGAATAATGATGGAATCTCCTACTTTAAAACCACTACTGTTATTAACTCTGAATGAACGATTTCCAACAGGTACATATAAATCCATAATTGTTCTCTTCGTATCAGTATGTATTGTAGGAGAATCTTCTTTACTGCCCACCTCGATAATATTCCTTTTCTTTTTCCCTGTAGCGAAAAGAATTGTTTCGTTTTCACCGTCACCCTCACCCCGAAGAACTATTCCGCTTTTATCAATATTTAAAGTACCTTTTACTTCATATGTACCTTTTTTCAAGAGAACTGCCCCACGAAAGCCATCTTTTTGTAATGGTAGACTAGAAACGAAATCAATTGCTTTTTGGATGCGTTGGGTATCATCCCCTTTTTTAGGCTTTACAATGATTCTGGCCTGAACATCAGGAATTTTAACGCCCCCGCCCTTATATCCGCTATTCGAAAAATCCATAATTCGATTTCCTCTATAATCTGTAGTGTAGACCAGTTTTCCTGAACTGTTTAAAAATACTAACTTAGATTGGTTGTCGGGGAAATTTTCCATATCATAAACGTGAAAGTACAAGGTATCATATACACGGTCACCGTTCTTTTGCTCAAAACTTAGTTGTACCTCATATTTACCTTGCATTGCTGCAGTTGGTATTGCAATGATATACTCCTTGCCTTGAGAAACCTTTTTTAGCTGTTTAAATAGAGTTTCTCCCATTGGATCAATTACTTTTATATGTGCCTTGCCTTCAAAGGGAGTATCAAATTTTATCTTAGGAAATTCATCACCTGGTTGAATAATAGCTGGAACGCCAATTTTTTGTTCAATTTTTTCGTGAAGTAATGTTGTATCTGCAATTCTTTCTTCAGAGTCGTCCACTATAACAAAAATGTCTGTACTTTTGGTTTTACCCTCTAGAGTTGCTGTTACAGTAAGTACAGTTACTCCTTCGCTTCGAGTGGTAATTATTCCATTCCTATTAACTTTTGCAACCTCTGGCTCACTACTATCGAAGGTAAACATAATGTCATCTGACAAATTATTACCATCTTCAAAAAGTCCTTTTAGAGAAACTTTCCGTTTCTCACCTTTTTCTATTTTTAATTCGGTAGTTGCATTTTTATCCTTTTTTGTGACTTTATCAAATGGGTATACGGTTTTTATTTTACTGTTATACGTTGGTAAAAGGGAATCGTTTGGACCAGAATTATTTAAGTCTTGATGTTCAGTTGCTATTTTTAAATATAGCAGCACTAATAATAGAAGTATCAATAAAAAAGTTTTGCGGGAAATCCGGTTCATGCAATCCATCCTTTATTTTTTACAAGCTAAAATAAATAGTATCATAGGCTTTTTATATGATTCAAATGATACAAGATAAATTATATGACCTTTCCTCCTGTATAAAATCAATACTTTATAGTTTTATCAAACAATAATTAGAGAATTAGAAGTTCTCGACTCACCTGTAGCTTTATATTATTCTGTAAATAACTACTTAAAAGATTACTAAAATTTTCATTAAAGTTAACATGGGTTTAGCAGTGAAATGAATTTTGTTCTTCCTTTTATAAAAAGAAGCAAATAAATAATATTTGTAATAAAAGGTAAATGTACAAGGTGATATCTAGTATATAGTCAAAAGTAACACTAATATATATTTTCATATTCCCCAAGGGTTAACGAACTGAAGTCTTAATAAGTATAAATGACTAAAATTAATTACATAGGAAGTAATCGGAAAGCTAAGTTAACAAAAGTCATAATAATTTTGTTTAGCTTTTTCTTTGGACCTCCAAATAGTATGTGGAGGTTTCGAAATATATATAGGGATATAATAAACACATATACACTATTTTTATTTATGGAAGGTTGTAACATTACTTGAAGTTTTTACGTCTTATAGTTGGAAAGCATTCTCCTTGGAAAACTACGTCATTATTTCTTGTATTTATCTAACATGACAGTCTTCCCTTTAGGGAATAACTATATAATGAGTAGTACAATCACAAAAAAACAATTGATTTCCATTAGATTTATGTTACGATATGAAATAGTGTGGATAAGGCTTATTTTATCCGAAAAAAGGTGATAATACATGAAAATACAAATGGTTCTATCGTTTCTTTTACCAATGATAGCGGTATTGCTTGTAACTCCATTAGTTATAAAATTAGCCCACAAAATAGGGGCAACAGATAAACCGAATTATCGAAAAGTCCACGCGAAAATTATGCCACGTCTAGGTGGTTTAGCTATCTTTATCGGCGTAGCTGTAGGTTATTTTGTTGCTGGTATCTATAAAGAACAGGTAACAGGTATTACGGTTGGGGCAATCCTTATTATTTTGCTTGGAATCTTAGATGACATGTATGAGTTATCAGCAAAAGTGAAATTATTCGGTCAGATTATTGCGGCTTCTTTAGTCGTTTGGACGGGCTTAACAATTGATTTTATTACCATTCCTTTTATTGGAAGGTTTGAACTGGATTTTTGGGCATACCCACTTTCAATTTTTTGGATTGTAGCTATTACGAATGCGATTAATTTAATTGATGGATTAGATGGATTGTCTGCAGGAATCTCAGCTATTAGTATTGGGACAGTTGCAATCATGGCTGGTATTGCAGGAGCAAATTTAATTTTAACCTTATCCTTGATCATTTTAGGCAGTATCATCGGATTTTTGTTCTATAATTTTTACCCTGCGAAGATTTTTATGGGTGATACAGGAGCATTGTTTTTAGGATATTGTATCTCCATATTGTCACTTTTAGGACTATACAAAAGCGTAACTTTATTTAGCTTTATCGTTCCAATCATTATTTTAGGTGTTCCAATTTTTGATACATCATTTGCGATTATTCGACGTTTAGTAAACAAACGCCCAATATCATCACCAGATAAATCTCATCTGCATCACAGATTATTGGCGATGGGCTTATCGCATCGAAATACAGTATTATTCATATACGGTATTGGTATCATTTTTAGCATTAGTGCCGTGTTATTCTCCAGTGCAACATTATGGGGATCGATATTAATTCTTTTTATGCTATTCATCGGCGGACTTCTATTAGCAGAAGTTATTGGACTTGTTCATGAAAAGAAATCCGAGCAAGTTATGAAGGTATATCGAAAGGTATCAGGAAGACAATAATTAAGTAACCCGTTTGTGACAATTGTTACAAACGGATTTTTTTTGAGAACTTTGTCGTATTTTCTATCAATATATTTGACAGATTGTGATAAACTATTCATGATTAAAAATTGTATGATCTATTTTTTATTGGAGGAATTTTCAAATGAAAGTACCTATGCTTGATCTAAGTGAACAGTATCAAGGAATGAAGACAGAAGTATTACAAGCTCTTGATGAAGTGATGAGCTCGTCACGTTTTATTTTGGGAGATAATGTAAAAAAGTTAGAAGAAGATATTGCTACATATAGTCATGTGAACCATGGAATTGGTTGTGGGAATGGAAGTGACGCTATACATATCGCTTTACAGGCATCCGGAGTGGGTCCTGGAGATGAAGTTATTACGACAACCTTTACTTTCTTTGCGACTGGGGGAGCTATTGTAAGAGCGGGTGCTACACCTGTATTTGTAGACATTGACCCTGTTACATTTAATATAGACCCTGAGAAAGTTAAAGAAGCTATTACACCAAAAACAAAAGCAATCATCCCTGTTCACCTTTATGGCCAGATGGCTGACATGGAGGCTATTTCAGAGATCGCAAAAAAACATAAGCTAATTGTGATTGAAGATGCAGCACAAGCTATTGGTGCCAAATCTAAAGGCAAGACTGTTGGAGAATTAGGAACTGCTGCTACATATAGCTTTTTCCCTACAAAGAATTTGGGTGCATATGGTGACGGCGGTATGATCGTCACAAATGATGATGAAATTGCCGAACAATGCCGTGTAATCCGTGTTCATGGAAGCAAACCAAAATATTATCACCATGTATTAGGATACAATAGCCGTCTTGATGAAATTCAGGCAGCAGTTTTAAATGTGAAATTCCCTCACTTAGATACGTGGAGTGAACTGCGTAGAGAAAAGGCAGCGAATTACACGAAGCTTTTACATGAAGCTGTAGGTGATAAGATTGTAACTCCTGTTGAAGTAGAGGGTAATTATCACGTATTCCACCAATATACAATTAAGGTACCGAACCGTGATGAACTCCAAGCTTATCTAAAGGAACAAGGAGTAGCCACTATGGTCTATTACCCACTGCCATTACACGTGCAGCCTGTCTTTAAAGAACTAGGCTTCAAAGAGGGAGATTTACCTGTAGCTGAAAAAATTGCAAACGAAGCATTATCACTACCAATGTTCCCTGAATTAAAACTTGAACAGCAGGAATACGTCGTTTCAAAAATTGCTGAGTTTTTTAACAAGTAATTAAATAAATAAAGGAACGTCGCCAGTTGGGGACGTTTTCTTTACTTGTCAAATACGTAATGTGTAAGAAAGATGGTGTTAAATCTTGTCGAACAAGGAAGAACGTTTTGTTTTATATGAGTATCTCTTGTATTTTTGGAAAAAGAAATGGGCATTTTTGATTATTCCTATAATAACGATTGTCTTAGCATTGGCTGTAAATGCTTTGTGGCCTAAGGACGGGAATTATACAGGGCAGTCAACCATTTACGTTGGGTCCGTTAAAGCTAAGGAGGTAATAGACCCTCCAGTTATTGAACATAAATATAAAAATAAGGAAGAATTAAAAAATACGTTTGAAGTTTATGTCCCTCAGAACGGGTATTTAAGGGTTAAAATAAAGGGTAATAATTCGGATACTATTGAATCTGACCTAACTCATCTAACAACATGGATTGTAGACGATCTTAAAGAAAACCATGCTTTTCGTTATGGGACTACAAAATTAAGTAAAGAAAATTCGGAGAGAACGTTACAGATGCTTGAAGAGGATATAGATTCGCTAAAAGCAAAAATTAACAAAGATAGTCTTAATGAAACCGATATTGAATACTTAACTGCGATGTTAAATTTTAAGAGGGAGCTAAGCGATACTCAGTCTTCAATTAATTCTAAGGCAAACGACTTAGCGCTTTTAGAAGAACCGGTTGCTCTTGATTCGACCGTTGATCCAACAAAAACCTACACACTAGAAAGCGCATTAATAGGTTTACTTTTAGGCCTCATACTTACAGTCGCGCTTTTAACCTTATTAAAATATATTGAGGAAGCAAAGCGATATTACAATTCGAAATAATGTCATGTTAGTGTCCCGTCAAAATTCGATTTTTTTCTACGAAGGATATAGGGATAAGTGAATCATAAAAAATGAATGAGTGAAAATATAATATGATTCACATGAGTGAATTGATGGACTTGAAAGTACGGTCTTACATAATGAAAGAGACCTACCTCTTAATTCAGTCAGCACAGATATTACTCAAACGGAAATTTTAAGGAGATGGACATAATAATGAGTCATTTTAATCAGTTATTATCAAAATTAGAAAATAAAGAAGCAGTCATTGGTGTTGTAGGACTAGGCTATGTAGGTCTTCCACTAGCGGTTGAGAAGGCAAAAGCTGGCTTTAAGGTAATTGGCTTTGATGTGCAAGCTGGCCGTGTTGAGCAAGTAAATACCGGGATTAACTATATTGGTGATGTAGTAGATGAGGATTTAAGTGAAATGGTGAAAACAGGTCACTTAACAGCAACAACCGATTACGCTCGCATCTCAGAAGTAGATGCTGTTGCGATCTGTGTACCAACCCCACTAGATATTTATCAGCAACCTGATACTTCTTATGTTAGTAGTTCAGCAACTGAAATTGCGAAATACGCACATGAGGGCATGTTAGTCGTATTAGAATCCACAACTTACCCTGGAACAACGGAAGAAATCGTAAAACCTGCTCTTGAAGCAAAAGGTTTAGTAACTGGGGAGACAGTCTTCATTGCCTACTCTCCTGAGCGCGTTGACCCAGGTAATAAGCAATTTAAAACGAAGAACACGCCAAAAGTTGTAGGTGGTATCACTGAAAACTGTACAAAAGTAGCAGCCGCTTTATACCGTTCTGTACTTGAAGGGGACGTACATGAAGTTTCAAGCCCTGCTATTGCTGAAATGGAAAAAATATTTGAAAATACATTCCGTCACATCAACATCGCGTTGGCAAATGAAATGGCTATTCTATGCGACAGAATGGGAATCGATGTTTGGGAAGTAATCGATGCAGCGAAAACAAAGCCATATGGCTTTATGGCATTCTATCCTGGACCAGGTCTTGGAGGACATTGTATTCCAATCGACCCATTCTACTTAACATGGAAAGCACGTGAGTATAATTACCATACACGCCTAATTGAGTTGGCTGGTGAAATTAATAACGGAATGCCAGAGTATGTCGTTAACCGTGCAATGCATATTCTTAACGAAGATGGTAAAGCACTTAGAGGTTCAAAAATAGCCATCCTTGGTGTTGCCTATAAGAAAGATATTGATGATGTACGTGAATCACCAGTATTGAAAATAATTGAAGAATTAGATGAGCAAGGTGCAGAATTTAAGGTTATTGATCCTTATGTGAAATCTTTCCGTTCTTGTAATCGTGTGGTAGAAACTATTCCGTTCTCAAAAGAAATTATAGAAGAAGCAGATTTAGTGTTACTTACAACAGATCATTCGGATTTTGATTATCAATTGATCGCAGATCATAGTAAAGCTGTTTTTGATACACGTAATGCAATGAAGGGTATTACATTGCCAGCTAAATACCACAAATTATAAATCAATAAGGGAGTTACCATTCATGAATTTTATAGATCCTTCTGTACAAATCGATGAATCAGTTGTGATTGGACATTTTTCAGTCGTAGAAAAGGGTGCCAAGATCGGTAAGAACGTCTTAATTGGTAATCGTGTCACAATCCATGAGGATACGATTATTGGTGATAATACATCAATTGCGGATGGTGCAGTAGTTGGGAAGCCACCAAAGCCAGCAAAGACGAGTACGGTGAAATTAACCGGCGATGTTCCTCCTTTGGAAATCGGAGAAGGAGTTACAATTGGTGCAAACGCAGTTCTGTATAGAGGAGCTGTTATTGGTGCTAACACATTAATCGCTGATTTGGCGAGTGTTCGTGAAAATGTGAAAATTGGCGAATATGTCATTGTTGGTCGTGGTGTGTGTGTTGAAAATTATGTTGAAATCGGAAATCGAACTAAGATTCAATCTAATTCATATATTACAGCTTATACGACGTTAGAAGAACAGGTCTTTATCGCACCTTGTGTAACAACAACGAATGATAATTTTATGGGACGTACAGAGGAACGCTTTGATAAGATTAAAGGAGCGATTGTGAAACGAGGAGCGAGAGTAGGTGGTGCTTCTATTATTCTGCCTGGAATTACGGTAGAAGAAGAGACATTTGTAGCTGCTGGCGCTCTTGTTACGAAAAACACAGAACCAAAGACAGTTATAAAAGGTGTTCCTGCGAAAGTTAGTAAAATGGTGGATGAGCGGGAGTTGCTTAAATAGTGTTAGCTCAGATTAAACGTTTAGGAGGGGATTCCCTCCTTTATGCATTAATGAACGTAGGAACAAAGCTGATTGCATTTATCATGCTGCCTATTTATACACGATTTTTACCTGATCCAGCCGAATATGGTGTGCTTGATTATGTTGATAGACTTAGTGCAATGTTAACCTTCTTGGTTATCTTCGGAACAGACTCAGCTTTGGCTTATTATTATTATGACACCAAAGATGAAGACAAACGTATTAAGTATGTACAGCAGGTTATGAGCTTTCGGTTAGCAATTGTTGTAATTTGTGCGCTTGTGTTCATTTTGGGTGGAGAATGGCTCTCTAACCTATTATTGGAAACACCCAATGCCGTACATTTACTTTATATAGCCGCAGGTATTTTATTATTTGATACAATCGCAGCTTTAGTCCTAACAGTCATGCGCTATCAATTCAAGACAATGAAAGTTGTCATCTTTACGGTCTTAAAAATGTTTTTAGTTGCTGTATTGTCATATGCTTTATTAGCAACGATAATGACATCTGTTGAAGGTATTTTAATAGGCCGAATTATAAGTGGAATCTTGATTGTTATTCTTTTATTGCCTAATCTGCGGAAATTTTTCAGTTTTAATATTAATAAAGAAATACTTAAGGAAATCCTGAAATATGCAGCACCCCTTGTACCAGCATCACTTGCGTTTTGGGTTATTGTGAATTCAAATGTGATTTTTTTAAAGGAGTATACTTCATTTACAGAGGTTGGTCTCTATGGAACGGCAGTGAAATTTGCCTCCCTCATTACGCTTCTTACAAGTGGTGTTCAAATGGCGTGGCGCCCTTATTCCATGTCCATTAAAGATAAGCAGGATAGCCAGGTTGTATTTGCTAAATTATATATGGCTATTTTACTGATTGGAACATTAGGGGTACTCTTAGTAGCAACGATTATGCCATGGGTAATTAAGCTTTTAGATAAGAACTATTGGGAAGCCTATAAATATGTCGCACCAATTTCAGCTGTTACGTTCTTGAATTTTTATTACATGATTATCTCGGTCGGCATTTTCTTTAAGAAAAAGACAAAATACATATCAATAGCTTTTGGGATTGCTGCGATTGTAAATGTTATCCTAAACGTAATATTGATTCCTCAATTATCGATTTGGGGAAGTGTAATCGCCTATTTGTTATCTTATGTAGTTGCTATCGTCTTAATCTTCTTTAGAAGTCAGAAAGAGTATCATGTACCCGTGTCCTTCTGGAAAATGTCGTTTATTTTTATAAATATGTTAATTGCAGTTGCAGGCATTATATATACACAAGAAAGTCAATTATCATGGATCTATATTTTACTTGCTTGGGGTTATTTTTTGATTACAACCATACTAAGTAGAGTGGATAAAGACATTCTAGGCAAACATCAAAAAGCCATGAATAGTGATGTGTAGGTGGATTTATTGGTAAATGTTAAGGTTGATATAAAAAACAATTATATTTGGAATAAAACAAAATTAGCAAGTGGGAGTGTACTTTACTTTGCTGGTTTTGTTTATTGGAAAAATCACTTTTATAACACGAATAATATCGCTGAATTATTTGAATCCATTGAAGTGGGCAAGGAGATTCTCCAAGAATTACGAGGGGACTTTTCTTTCATCTATCTTTCAAAGGAAAAAACCTTTGCTGCTGTGGATCGAAAAAGGAGCCTTCCTCTATTTTATTTTGTAAATGGTAATGAGTGGACGATAAGCGATAAGGTTAGCACCGGGCTATCAAAAGAGATTGACCCAGTTTCAGTGAATGAGTTTATTATAACGGGCTATACAGCTAATGATCGAACGCTTTTAAAAGGTGTGAATCAACTAGAAGCTGGTCAGTTTTTAAAGATAATTGGTAATGACCTACAAAAGGACTGGTATTTCCGGTTTTATCATAGCCCTGAAGAAATAACTATTGAAGAAGCAACATTGGAACTAGAGAAAGTATTCCATCGGACCTTTTCAAAGCTTTATGAACGTGTAAAGGATAAGGCGGTCATGATTCCACTTAGTGGTGGTTATGACTCACGTATCATTGCATTACTAATAAAGGAATACGGACACACCAATGTGTCTAGCTTTACGTACGGAAGAGCTGAAAATCCTGAAGCAAGAAAGAGTAAGGAAATTGCTGATATACTAGGTTTTAATTGGACAATCTTCCCTTATACGAAAGAGAATTGGTTTAAATGGTATCATTCAAAGGAATGGGATCAACTAGTAAAATTCTCATCAAACTACTCGTCAATGACACATATACAAGATGCTCCGGCCGTTACAAATCTTGTTAAGGATGTTAACGAGAAATATGTTTTCATACCAGGTCATACTGGTGATTTTATTTCAGGAGATCATATACCGTTTGAATTAACTGTAGACAAAGAATTTACTGCTGATGAGGTTGTTCAATCAATTCTTGGAAAGCATCATCGCTTATGGTCCACTTCTAACCAAGATGTAAATCGAGAAATTATTACTGAGATAAAGCATTCTTTTTCAGACTTACCGTTTCAAGACTCTGAGCAAGCAAGTGCCTTGTTTGAATTTTGGGATTGGAAGGAACGACAGGCAAAATTTATTATTAATTCTTTACGTACCTACGAATACTACCAACAAGAATGGGAAATTCCACTGTGGGACGATGAATTAATCGATTTCTTTTTAAGGATGCCCGTTAAATATCGCTATAAGAAGTATTTGTATAATCTAACTTTGCATAAAATGTACCCTGACTTTTTCGATGAACCTACTTTATCCATTCAGTCTGGTTCATCATTGAAGAACAAATACGGTCCTTTGTACGGTGTGTTACGAAAAGGATATAATGTAAAAAGGGTATTCCAACAGTATCATAAAGATCCTATGGAATGGTACGGAATTTACGGAAGTTATTATAACTACTTATTAAATATAACTTTTACATACAATGGTTCAAGGTTTACGAACCCTTATAATATTAATTCTTTCCTTGTAAAAGACTATATTAAAAATTTGAAAGGGTGAATACGTTGAAGATTATTACAGTCATCGGAGCAAGACCTCAATTTATTAAAGCAGCACCCGTATCTCGTGAACTGCGTAAAAAACATACAGAATTAATTATTCATACAGGGCAGCACTATGATCCAAATATGTCCGATATCTTTTTTGAAGAACTTCACATTCCAAAGCCTGATTTTCACCTTGAAGTAGGTTCAGGAAATCATGGAAAACAGACAGGTGAAATGCTAGCGAAAATTGAAGAAATTCTTGTTGCTGAAAAGCCTGATTATTTATTAGTGTATGGGGACACAAACTCAACGCTTGCTGGTGCTCTAGCAGCAGCGAAGCTTCATATTCCGGTTATTCATATCGAGGCAGGATTACGTAGTTTTAATAAAAAAATGCCAGAAGAAATTAATCGAATCATGACGGATCATGTTTCTGAATATTTATTCTGTCCAACCGAAACTGCCATTGAAAATCTACATAATGAAAACATTCGTCATAATGTGATCAATGTGGGTGACGTTATGTATGATGCAGTAGTCTATAATAAAAAAATTGCGATGGACAAGTCAACCATTCTATCGACTCATAATCTGAAGGATAAAGGCTATCATTTAATTACGATCCATCGTGCAGAAAATACGGATGACCGTGAGAAAATTGGAAACATCTTAGCTGCTTTCGAACGAATCGAAGAAGTGAAGGTTTGGCCAATCCATCCTCGTACAAAAAATAAATTAAAAGAATATGGTTTTAAACTCGATGAAATTCCCAATTTAGTTGTTATCGATCCTGTAGGTTATTTAGATATGCTAACGCTAGAAAGTCATGCGAAGAAAATCATTACAGACTCTGGCGGTGTACAGAAGGAAGCCTATTTTATGGAAGTGCCATGTGTTACAGTGCGTGAACAAACTGAGTGGGTAGAAACGCTAGCAGAAGACGCAAATATTCTTGTTGGCACAGATGTTGAGAAAATTATTAATGCGGTATATAAGGAAGTCAGTCCATCTTATACTCCTCTATTTGGAGATGGAAACTCTGCGGAAAAAATAGTTGACTCTCTTGAAAAATAGAGGTGAGAATCGATGTTATACATTTTAATTTGGCTGATTGTATTAGTTCTTTCTGCTGTCTTCTTTTATAAGGCAGCAGGCAGCCTTTCTTTATTTACTCCTAATCTAATATCGATTAGTTTTTACTACTCCTTTTTAATAACTTCCTTTATAGGAAGTTTATTAATCGTTTTAGGTATCGACCATTTTTATATGATGAATAAGCTCGACCATCAGGAATACCGGCTAATCGGGTTTATTGTTGTCTGTTTTGCTATGGTATTTTTCCCATTAACGATGTTCCTTGTAAGTAAACTAGCTGGCTTTGATGCTCCAAAAGAATTCAAAACGTATTTAGAAAAGCCGATTGAATCTGCTTTTAATCGTAAAACAGAGTTCTACTTTTTATTTGCAGCATTATCCTTAATAAGTATTCTAGCTGTCATGTACACCATGTTAAAAACCAACCAAGTGCCTTTATTCAGCTTATTAAAGGGAGCGGGTGGGGAAGAGTTAGCGAAATTACGAATCGATGCAGGAAGAAACTTCTCTGGAAATGTGCTCATTCGTAATATATTTGCGGTTGCATTAACCCCATTATTATCGATTATTGCTTATGTATATTCGGTAAAAACAAGAGAGTTAAAATGGAGGTTATTATTTTTAGCTCTGTTTTTTAGCGCAATACTCATCAATGTATATGATTTAGCAAAGTCTCCAGTTTTGTTCTATTTGATTATGTTTATCTTAGTTCGGATCTACATAGGTAAGACAAAGTTCAACGCTGCGAAGTTCATTTTCGTTGGGTCGACCGGTGTATTGTTATTATTGTTTATGTATGTCTTCATTTTTGGCCAGAGCAACATTAGTAGCTATTTAT
Organism: Fredinandcohnia aciditolerans; assembly: GCA_003640645.1. Classification (GTDB taxonomy): domain Bacteria; phylum Bacillota; class Bacilli; order Bacillales; family Bacillaceae_L; genus Ferdinandcohnia; species Ferdinandcohnia aciditolerans. The sequence goes on from QGHH01000002.1 coordinate 336,255, forward strand.
CCTACTCAACAGGACCAATAGGAAGAATTATTTTATCTCAAATAGCTCCTATGTTTTTACACTTAGATTTCTTTGGGAACTCGGTTCCGTTTTTAAATGGGGCTAGTTTACCATCTAGTATTATTGGGCTTTTTGATATGAATCAAGTACGGTCAGCTCGAGTGGTGATGGAATTGGCCTACCCGGAAAATGTCGCAGCGGGAATTGCAGGAGTACTTAACACGCTCTATGTAGCAGAAGCCTATGCAAATTTTGGCTATATTGGGATTGTTGCTGGTACTATATATATAGCTGCACTCGTTCAAGTGCTTTATATTTGTTTTATCAGACTTCCAAAAAATCCAGTGTTTTTAAGCCTCTTTATCTATTTTACAATTAATATTCCAAGAACATTGGTTGGCGGATTTACGGATTTCTTGTTTAACCCGATTTGGTTCTTGCTAACATTCTTATTTGTAGGAATTCTATTATTTATTCGAGTACGGATTGATTTAACGGCTTACTTTAAAAGACTGAGGGAGAATTAAGATGAAGAAGGTTCTAATTTATTATCCATTCCAATTGGCGGATAAGGTAGACAGCGGGTCCAAGCTCCGCCCTCATGAGATGTTACAAGCATTTAGAAAATGGGGTCAAAAAGAAGAGGTTGAAATCATTCTGATATCCGGACAATCGGATGATAGAGAGAAGCAATTTAACGAATTAGTGACTGGCGGTAAATTAGATGACCTTTGGTTTTGTTATATGGAAAACCAAACAATCCCCATATGGTTAACAGATAATGGCCATCGTCCAAAGAAGCCGTTCATTGATCGACAGGTATTACGTTATTTACAATCAAAACAAGTTCCCGTTGGAATCTTTTATCGTGATGTCTATTGGAAGTTTGATGAATTGTATCCATTAAAGGGTACGAAAAGATTCATCATGCAATCCATCTATCGAATGGAAGAAAGGTTTCTCGAAAAATATGTGGATACAATTTTTCTACCAAGTACGGAAATGGGGAAATATGTCGCCATTAATCGGAATAAAGATGAATTGCCGCCAGGTGGTAAGAAGAAAGAAATTGAAAGCAGACATCCTATCGTTCCGTATAAAGGTATTTATGTCGGAGCTATTCAAAATGAGGATTATGGGCTTTATTTATTACTTGATGCACTTGAAATAGTAAACAGAGAGAGCCATAAGATGGATTTAACGATTGTTTGCAGGGAGAATGAATTTAGTGGGTTGTCAGATGCGAAAAAACAAAGGATTCGTGAACTCCCTGTAGAAATACGCCATGTGAGCGGGAAAGAATTAGATGCAGTCTATGGAGAAATGGATTTTGCCTTTATCCCACGGTTTAGAAGTGAATATAATGACTTTTCTGTACCGGTTAAACTTGTTGAGTATCTTTCTAGCGGACTTCCAGTTATTGCTACAGACTGTACCGCCCAAAAACGTTTTATTGAAACGGATAACTTTGGTGTAATTTGTGAAGATAATAAAGATTCTATGGCAAAAGCTATCAATAACATGATAGAGTCCTTTGATATATATAAGGATGCAGTCGATTCCACATTTTTAGAAAAACATTCTTGGGAAGCAAGGGTGGAGAAGGTTAAGAGAGTTTTGCTTAAGGAGGAACTATGAAAGTTCTAGTTTTAGCCCCAAGTAAGTCAATTCATACCCATAAGTGGGCAACCTATTACAAACAACAGGGAATTGATGTAACAGTTGTTACTTTTAAGGATCATTACTCGGAGAAGAACGCAAAAGAGATTAACACAGAAGTTCTTCCGAAGCTTTTACCAGGAAAGCTTTCTTATATTATGAGTGTAATTGCCCTTAAAAAGATATTGAAGACATATAAACCTGATATTTTACATGCACATTACGCATCCAGCTATGGCTTTATCGGAGCATTGACTCAGTATCATCCATTTTTCGTTTCGGTATGGGGAACTGATGTTTATCAATTTCCTCAAAAAAATACAGTCAATCGAAAAATACTAGAATTTACGCTTCGCCAGGCAGATGTTGTATGCTCAACTAGTAAAGTAATGGGAGAAGAAACGAAAAAATATACGGATAAACCGATTGAAATTACTCCGTTTGGAGTAGATTTAACAAAGTTCAAGCCGCTTAATACACGGGCTGTTGAGGATACTTTAACAATAGGTACAGTTAAAGCACTTTCTGATAATTATGGTATAGGAGATTTAATTCATGCATTTTCCCAGGTGCATTCTACTTACACCAATACACGACTCTTGATTGTTGGGGAGGGGCCCCAACGTGCGGAGTACGAAGATTTGGTACAGCGTTTAAATCTTAAAGATGTTGTTACATTTACTGGAAAAGTCCCAAATGATGAGGTACCGAATTATATCAACCAAATTGATATTTTTGCAGTACCTTCGACTGAACGTGAAAGTTTCGGAGTCGCGGTTGTTGAGGCAATGGCATGCGGTGTTCCTGTAGTTGTATCAGATGTTGGAGGACTACCTGAGGTTGTGAAAGATGGTGAAACGGGTATCATTGTACCAAAGCGAAATCCATCAAAGCTTGCTGAATCTTTTGTTTCACTCATTAAAGACGATTCAAAAAGAGCAGAGATGGGAACTAACGGTATCCAGCATGTAGAGGAAAACTATAACTGGACAGATAACGCGAATGGAATGATTTCGTTATATAATCAAATCGTGAAGGAATGATTCTAGATGATTAAAAAGGCAGTCATACCAGCGGCTGGTTTGGGAACTAGATTCTTACCTGCAACAAAAGCACAACCTAAAGAAATGCTACCAATTGTCGATAAGCCTACTATACAATATATAATCGAAGAGGCTGTAAATTCAGGAATCGAGGATATCATAATTGTCACTGGCAGAAATAAAAGAGCGATCGAGGATCACTTTGATAAATCGGTCGAACTTGAAGTTTTGCTTCAAAGGAACGGTAAGCATGAACTGTTAGAGATGGTAGAAAACATTTCAAATATGGTAGATATCCACTATGTGCGACAAAAAGAACCATTAGGACTAGGGCATGCAGTATTATGTGCTAAAAAGTTTATTGGAAATGAACCGTTTGCCGTACTTTTAGGGGACGATGTAATCGATAGTGACGTTCCGGCATTAAGCCAAATGATTAAACAGTATGAGAAAAAACAGTCAAGCATTCTAGGGGTTCGAGAAGTTTCACGTACTGAGGTTGATAAGTATGGCATTGTCGATTATACAGAACTAGATGGGGAATTGTATAATATTCGTCATTTAGTTGAAAAACCTGCTATCGAGGATGCACCGTCCACACAAGCTATTATTGGTCGTTATATTTTATCACCTGCCATTTTTGATATGTTAGAGGGATTAGGTCCTGATAAAAAAGGAGAAATTCAATTAACCGAAGCAATCGATCGGCTGATAAGTATAGAGGACGTTTATTCCTATATTATTAAGGGAAATCGATATGATGTGGGGGATAAATTTGGATTTCTACAGGCCTCAATCGATTTCGGGTTAAAAAGAGACGACCTAAAGGATAAACTAGAAACATATTTGAAAGAGAAACTAAAGGAATTGGAGTAATAAATCATGAGAGTCATCTACCTTTGTCAGCACTTTCCACCAGAAACGGGTGCACCTCAAATCAGGGTATATGAGGTAAGTAAAGAACTTATTAGACGTGGTCATCAAGTCGAAGTATTAACAGCATTTCCTCATCACCCACACGGTATCATTCCAGATGAGTACAAAGGCATGTTTTATTTATATGAAGAATATGATGGTGTCCCAGTTCATCGATCTTGGATATACCCATCACCAAAAGGATCCTTCTGGAAAAGACTCGCTTCGTATTTTTCTTTTACATTTAGTGCTTTTTACTCCATTTTTAAGTCTAAACCAACAGATGTTATTATATGTAATTCTCCACCTTTATTTTTGGGAATTACCGGTTATCTAGGTGCAAAGTTAAAGAGAGCAAAATTTGTTTTTAATGTGGCTGATATTTGGCCGGAATCAGCAGTAGAACTAGGAATTCTAAAAAATAAATTCTTTATAAAAATGGCAACCAAGTTGGAACTTTTCCTATACAAGAAGTCTTGGAAAATTGCTACTGCAACTGAAGGTATTCAGGATTACATGATTAAAAAGGGAAAAAAAGAAAGTGATGTCTTCCTTTTACCAAATGGTGTGAATACAGAAACGTTTAAACCCTTACCACCAAATCAAGAACTCATACAAGAGATTGGGTTGGAAGGTAAAAAGGTGTTTACATATGCTGGAACAATGGGATACGCGCAAGGGTTAGATTCAATTTTAGAGGCTGCAGCACTTTTAAAGGATAAGGAGCCCAACGCTCATTTTCTTTTTGTAGGAGATGGCCAGGAAAAAGAGAAATTGGTAAAGATGAGGGAAGATTTAAACCTTACCAATGTAACTTTCTACGGCTCAGTTCCAGTCAGTCGGATGCCTGACATTTTTTCAGTTTCAGACTATAGTATTGTTTCATTACGCAATATTGAACTGTTCCAAGGAGCAAGACCATCGAAAATCTTCCCTGCAATTTCAACCGGGACTCCAGTGTTATACTGCGGGAGTGGAGAGAGTGCAAAAATCCTGTTAGACCACAATTGTGGACGAATTGCACCACCAGAAGATCCAGAAGGCATTGCAAATGGAGTAGTTGATTTAATGAGTAGAAATGATGAAGAGTACCAGGTTATGTCTACTAACGGAAGAGAGCTTGCGGAAAAAGAATACTCTTGGAAGAGTATCGTGGATAATTTATTACTACATTTGCAAAAATAAAAGCGACGCAATATTAAATTGCCGTCGCTTTTTTTCTTACTTAGATACTGTCGTGTTAGAGAAATAATGAGTGAGTATTTGTTCTGCTGTCCAACCTTGTTTTGAATACGCATATGCACCGTACTGACTCATACCGATTCGGTGTCCCCACCCTTTACCATTTAAGGTCACTGATTCAACAGCTTGAGTTGAGACTAAACCACTACTCGTCTGAACTTTGGCATTATCAGATGGTAATGTAACCGTTCCAGAAGCGGTTTGGACCTTTTGGCCTTTAACAACTGTAAGCTTAACTGGACCAGCTGTTTGTTGAACAAATAGGTCTTTAATTTGTTGGTTTACTTTTGCTGTAAACCAGTTGGAAAGAAGGTAGCCATAGTATTGTTGGTCACCAGTCGGGAATAAACGTCTAATTACATTCTCATTCCCACTCTTTGTTACGTCTCCAGCACTTGTTTGAATTGTCACGGACCCAATTTCACCGTTTGCTCCTCTTGGGTGTGCAATAAAACCGTAAAGTTCAGCATTTTTATCTACTCCAAATTGGCTAAGGATTGTAGATGATGAAAATGTATAATTCCAGTTTTGTAACCAAGCAGGTGCTGTCGTGTGTTCGTATTTATCCTCGACACTTTGCAAATGTGGGTGTGCATATGTCCATACATCACCTGAGTTAGCAGTTCTTCCACCACTTGTAGAATGGAAAACTGTTTCAACAACTTTTCCAGTACTTTTATTCTTAAGAATAAGACCTGTAGTATCTATAACTGCCTGATTAGAAAGTGAGTGTTCGGCCGAATAGCCGCCATATGCTTGGCTTGTTGGTGTACTAGAGAGTAATTTAGAGTAGTTATATAGTGCATAACTACGTGCTGCGATTGCCTGAGCCTTAAGTGCCTCGTAGCCTCCGTTTTTAGTGTCTCCCCAAGAAGCTGACATTTCCCTAGGGACAACTCCCTTTAAGTAATTTTCCATGTCTAACTTATTGATAACTGTCCCTTTTGCACCATCTAAGTTAAAGCTACCACGGTACGTATTATTATTAACAGTAAATAGAGAGTTTCCTTTGGTTTCTATAAGTTGGGTTGTGCTGTTTTTAACCCAACCTGTGTTATTCGCAGTTTTAACTCTATACCAAGTTTCACCTGAACTGGTTTTGTGAGTATCTAAATACTCTGCGCTTGTCCTTTTTTTTGCAACTTCATATGAAGTTGCTGAATCGATAGCGCTTCTTCTAACATGAGTATCGCCAGTAAAGGAAGCTACCTTTTGGCCACTTTTTAATTCTTCAATTCGAAGTGTACCGCCGGTATAGGTATTGCCCAAGCCGTCATTTACTGTATAAGAAGAACCATTTCTGGTTATAGTAAGTGAAGCACTATTAGGAAGCACCGCTGTCTTATTTCCGTAAACGATCTGATAAATTCCATTTAATTTAACTGTAAAAGAGTTACCACTGTGGACACTTACGTTTACCTCAGTTGGATAGGTTACACGTTCCATCGCATTAGTGGTAATTGGAATAGCTAGTAAAAGTGAGAGTGAAACTAGTACACCAAGTACTTTTTTCAATTATCTCACCTCTCCGTAAGTGCCGATAATCCAACCTCGAGTTCCTTTAGAAGTTTCAACGTTGTACCATGTTTCACCTGAGCTATTTGTGAATGTAGAGATATATTTAAGCGTTGTCCCTTTTTTAACAGTTTCATAGACTTTGTATGAAGTTGCTGCTCCACGACGAAGTTGAACAGCTGCTGTAGTCACAACACTAGTCGGTTGTTTAACTTGTGTAGTTGAGATATCTCCTGAATAGATCCATCCAAATGAGTTTGTTCCTAATACAACACGATACCAAAGACCACTAGCAGACTTATGTTGGTCAATCACTTTTAATGAACTTCCTTTTGTTTTAGTTGCTACGACACGATAGTCTCTTGTTGCACCTGAGTGAATTGTAACAGAGCTTTTCGCAACATATACAGTGCTAGGCATAGTGGCATTGTTATCTTCGTTTCCGCCAGTGTTGCCTGTATTTCCGTCAGCTACTTGTTTTTTCAATGTATTAATTTCTTTTTGCATACTGTTTACTTTTGCTTCAAGAGCGTCAATGTCTTTTTTCATAGGATTGATTTGAGAATTAACCCAATCCACACTTGCAATAATAACGTCACTAGCAGCACTAATTGAAGCTGGTGCGAAAGCTGCTGTTGATCCAATACCAATTGCTAATGTACTAGCTACAATTAATTTTTTGCTTTTTTTCACTTTATTACCCCCATGTAATTGAAATTTAAGAAACGCTATATCCTGTCAAAATAAGACAAGATATAGCGAATCCCGACCGAAAACTACAAAACTAAGGTTACCATATCTTTGATAATGTGAAAATAGTAAAATCCTTTAAAAACTAGAAAAATACTCCTCTAATCCTTTTGCGATACCAATAGCAGCCTTTTGACGGAATTCTTTTGTTTTCATTAGTGCTTCCTCTTTTGGATTTGATAGGAAAGCAAGCTCTACTAAAATACTAGGTAGTGCATTCATACGGTTTACATATAGAGAATTATCTTTGACACCTCGATTAGAAGTTCCTAATTGATTAACTAAATGTTTTTGAATGGAATTACTTAGTGTTTCACTTTTAGGTCCATTGAAATTTTGGTTAGAATTAAAGAACGTTTCTGTCCCTTTACTTGTACTACTGAACGAATTAGCATGAATACTAATAAAGGCATCATAATAGGAATTATTTGCAATATCTGTACGTTCAAACAGTTCAAGAAAATGGTCTGTACTTCTTGTTAAAAGAACAACAGCACCAGCTTTTTCAAGCTCTTTCTTTAAAAGGGTAGCAGTTTCTAGGTTTACAATTTTTTCTTTTAACCCAGAATATCCAATGGCACCTGGATCTTGTCCACCATGTCCCGGATCAATAACAATTTTTTTCCCTTTTAGTCCAGTTTCTACTACTTTTATTGTTACTTTATCTGCGTAGTTTCTAAGAGTGAACGTGTAACCTGGCTGGAACTCTATTATTAGAGACTGAGATTGAGATTTTTCTTTAATTGTTCTGAAGCTCTTTATACCTGTCATTTTTCCACTAGGTAGTTCAATTTGCGTCATATCGCCGACAAGTTTTAATTGATTATTATCCAATACCTGATAGGTCAAATTAAAATTATATGGCTTTGTCCACACCACATGGTTTTGCCCATCTATTTTTTTGTAGGTTGGTGAAACTAATTTTGTTAATGAACTTTCTGAAATATCATTTTTCAGAATCCATCCTCTAACACCATCTTTTGTTTCTACGTTCAGCCAATTATTTAAGGTACGTAAATAGATTAATTGATCATTAGGTTGTAGTTTTTTTGCAACGGCATAGTTTGTTGCTGCACCTTTTCTTAAGCTCGATTGCTTATTTGCATATACATATTTAATATCCTGTATGGATTCTACAATCTCCCAGGAAGGAACCCAACCTGTCCGTTTTGATGGTGACGCAACTTGATACCATTTTTCATTATTAGCATTTATAAACTCAGCAAGTACGTTTAATTCTGTATTGTATTTGAGAGTTTCTTTTATTTCATAAGCAAATGTCGCACCTCTGTAAAGGTAGGTATTATTAGTAGCGACGCGCACCTTTTTATTCACATAAGATAGAGTTGGAGTTTCAGAGATATCATTTCCAGCTATCCAACCTATTTTATTGTTAATGAAAACTTTGAACCAAGTCTGACCATTTGAGTCTTTCATTACGTCAATAGCAATCTGTTCTTTCCCTTTTTGTAAGGTTGAAAGAGTAGCTGCTTCTGTAGACGCATTTGAACGTATAGGTGTGTTATTTTCCTTAATAAAAATCTTCTTGTTCAGCAATTTATTTTGTTGTAAGAAATCGGACCTTACCCACCCTAATTCGGTTTTGGAGATTTCAAGTCGATACCATGTTTCCTTTGAGGCATTGACAAATGTATCAATGACTTTTACTTTTTGATTTTTAGTAAGTAATAAAACCGTATCGTAGCTATTTGTAGCACCTTTCTTTAACGGGACTGAAGAAGTGATGGTATACATAGATTTGATTTCAACTGGTTTAGTTGGTGCTGGATCCGGTTCTGGCTTTGGTGTTTCCGGAGCCGGATCTGGTTTTGGTTCAGGTTTGGGAACCACTGGTTTAGGTTTTACGGCTTTACTATTAAAAGCTGTTTCTGGTACCCACCCTAAAACAGAGTTTAAATCAACACGATACCATATTTCACCGAAAGTATTTTTGAAGGAGTCAATGACCACAACGTTTTGTTTAGCTTTAATTGATCCAACTACTGCATACGATGAGGTTGCCCCTTTTCTAACATTTGTGGTATTTAATACGTTCATCGTTATTTTTGCCTTGGCTTTTTGTAAATCATTAGCTAATACCCATCCAAGCTTGCCGCCAGATGATGTTCTATACCATAACTCACCTGATGCATTTGTAAAATGACTCAGTACTGTAATATTTTGCTTCGTGTTAACATATCCAACAATCTCATAGGATGATGTCGCTCCTCTTCTTATTGGAATAGAAGAAACCTTGTCTTTGGAGGCTGGTGGAGTGGGCTTTACAGCAGGTTTTTCAGCTACTGCTTTTGTGGATAATTGATTTCCAAGTACCCAACCGATTTTTCCATTTGCGTCAACTCTCTTCCAATCTTCACCATAGGTATTGGTAAAAGAAGAAAGTACTTTAACTGTTTGGCCTTTTTTTAATTGTTCCACAATCTTATATGAGTTTGTTGCGCCTTTTCTAAGCGGGGCATTTTGAAAGGTTACAGTGGATTTTGTGGAAAACTGGGTTGCTGGCCCCCAGCCAATTTTATTTTTTCCTAAATCAATTCGATACCACTTCTCGCCAAAGGTATTAGTAAACTCATCGATAACCTTTACTTCTTTACCATTATTAATTGTTGCTATAGCCTCATATGTGTTTGTTGCCCCTTTACGGATTTCTACCTTTTTTTCTGCAAACACATTAATAGGGTAGTTTGCTTCGGCAGCCACAATGGTGGGTGTCAAAATACTAGCTGCGAGAATTGTCGAAGCTACAAACTTTTTCACGTAATCACTCCAATTATGTAGAATTTTGTATATGAATAATAATATACAAATTAGTAAGAAATTCCAATGAAAATACTCATTTTTGTAATAAAAAGAATTTAATCGCTGATTTGTCAATGGGGCTTTTGGCATGCAAGTGTATGGGGACGGGGCTTTTGGATAAAAATAAACAGCTAGGGAACCCCTAGCTGTATATTGGTGAACTATCTATCATTTATTGTGAGTCGAAACTTTCTTCAGCTGTTGAATTTATGTCGTGCTTTGTACCGTTTAAGATACTATCCACTTCCTCGTGGACCTGGGCAATCGACTCTTCATATGGGATAAAGTAGTAAATACTATTAATAGTTTGATCATATCCTTCGAGCTTGATCGATTGTATCTCTGTATCCTTTAGGCTTGCGTATAATTGAATAAAGCTTAAAAATTCACGAGACGGAATATTTGTTTTTACATTTGAGCCTATGTCATCAAGTACGTTGTCAATCTTCGTAAACGAGGTGAGAGAAGTAGCTTTTTTCACGATTTCCTTAACTGCTTCTTTTTGTCTTTCATTTCTACCAAAATCTCCTAGAGGGTCAGATTTTCTCATCCGAACGTATGCTAGGGCTTCGTTTCCGTTAAGTTCCATTTTTCCTTCATAATATGTTTTCCATTTTAAAGATCCGGTAAGTTGAGCTTTAAAGGTAAACGGTACATCAACTGTGATTCCTCCAAGTGAATCTACTACATCTTCAAAACCTTGGAAATTGGTTGTTACATAATAATCAATCGGTATATCCAACATTTCAGTAACTGTTTCAATCGTAGAAGTCACACCACCATTACTATACGAATGATTAATCTTGTCTTTTCTTCCTAGCTCAGGTATATATGTCCTTGAGTCTCTCGGAATACTGATTAAAGAGATATCTTTTGTTTTTGGGTTGACTGTGACTAACATAAGAACATCTGAACGGCCAAGTCCTCCTTCGGTATCATCAACACCGATTAGAAGCACTGTAAACGGGTCCTCTTTCACTTTTATTTTTTCTTGTCTATGGTTTGGTATTTTACTACGGTCGATTTCTTCATAGGTTTGGTTTGCTACATTGTTTGCTTTGTAAAATAAATATCCAAAATAGCCAGCTACGACCAATAGAATTAGTAATAGAAGAAAAAGGATTCTTCGAAAAATTCCTTTAAGCTTTCGTTTCTTTTTTCTTCTCTTTATTCTTGAATTAGAATTACTCATTGGCTTCCCCTTTTCATATCTCTTCCTCTAAATACTCCACAATTCCTTCCGAAACTAGCGCTTGTCCATTTGTAAGTTCAATCATCCATTCAGTGAATTGTGGTGTTTGTTTTTCTTCTACATAGGTTTCGATTTCTACTGCGTCAATATACTTAATTTCTTTAATTTGGTATACGGAAGAGCGCAGTTCATTTTCAACCTTGCCTAGCCAGGTGTAGTCGATTTTTGTATGCATAACTCTCATTAGCTTACGCTCAACGATTCCTGTTGCTTGGAGGCCTTCTGAAGTTGACTTTCCGTATGCGCGGATAAGTCCCCCTGCACCTAATTTTATTCCTCCAAAATACCTAGTTATGACAACAACTGTATCTTTTAAATGTTTTTTCTTTAAAACTTCGAGTATTGGCACACCTGCAGTTCCACTTGGTTCGCCATCATCGTTTGCTTTTTGAATTTGATCGTTTTCTCCAATGAGATAAGCGGAACAATTATGGGTTGCATCCCAGTTTTGCTTTTTTATTTTTTGGATAAATTCCTGAGCTTCCTGTTCGGTTGTTGCACGGTCAATATATGCAATAAAGCGTGACTTTTGAATATTTATTTCATGCTCGCCATACCCTTTTACTGTATAATAGGAATGAAGCATTACGTGATACCTCCTATCTGGCACCCTGTAAAAACAGGTTTGGTAAAGGCAGTGCGACAGAATTCGGCACTTACCGAGGTTTTCTGTATTTTTTTGACCATTCTTCTATTATAAAACGACATAATTTTTACATCAATGGTTTGTTTTCTGCATCGGCTAGATGTAATACAAATGTAACTGTTATGAAACCTGTAAAAAACAAACAAATCGGTGTATAATTTACTTTGTTTAGCAAAGGTCTAACTTTCCTGGTGTTGATTTTAATACACCAGGTATTAATTTATGTAGGCCTAAACCTTGATCAATATTCAGCAAGGTGCATTTTAAGAATGAGGGGATTGATTGCTATCTATAGAGGAATAGTAAAAAAATGGGGCTTCCCTATTTTATTTTTGGGTTTTATTACTATTTTCTGGGCACTAAAAACACTTTATTTTGTCCACGAATTAGATGTAAGTCCACATAAAAAATTCATTTTATTAGCTTCTGGAGGCCTTGGGCTCTGGATTACTGCAATATTTTTCATAAATAAATCTAAGGTATCCGCTGTTGTTTCATTGCTTATTTATACTCTTTTTTCTTTCTTACTATATGCGGATGTGGTATATGAACGTTATTATGATGCTATCCTCAATATTGATTTATTGGGACAGGCCGACCAGGTTGGGGATATATTTGATTCAATTATTTCACTACTTTATATCTCGGACGTTTTTTATTGGCTAGACATTCCGGTATTAATTGTACTTTCTGTGCTTGTTTTTAAAAGGATACCTAAGCAAACTAATTTGATTGGTTCATTTAGTCTGTTCGTATTAGGTACCGTATGCATTCTAATTACAGCTTTTGTACCTCTAAAAACATCATATTCGGATCAGTACAAAGTGGCATTGACTGGGGTTATTCCATCACATATCTTTGATACGACACAGACAATACTTGACCAAAAAAGAGTGGTTGAAGTATCCGCACAAAATCAAGAGATGATGATCAAACTTCAAGAGAGGTTCTTGCGTAATCAAGAAGTTCAAAAGAACTCAACTAGTTTTGGGAAATATAATGGTAAAAACGTCATTATTGTACAAGCTGAATCATTAAATAATTTTCCTATTAACCTCAAGGTGAGCGGTAAGGAAATTACCCCCAATTTAAATAAATTAGTAGAAGAAAGCTATTACTATCCTAATACTTACCTGCAAATAGGGAGAGGAAATACTTCAGATGCTGAGTTCGTAGCCAATAATTCGATTTATCCTATAGCATCAAAAGGCATATACAAGACATTCCCTACTAACGATTACTTATCGCTCGGGAGTGTACTAAGAAAAGAAGGTTACTCTACAAGTGCTACGCACGGAAACACACCAGAGTTTTGGAATAGACAAAATGCATATGAAAATCAGGGATATGAGCAATTTTACCATATGAACCATCCAAAGATTAATGCTGATGAAATACTAGGACTAGGAATATCCGATGAAAGTATATTCAATCAAATGCTTGAAATCTATCAAGAAGAAGAAAAACCTTTCTATAGTTTTATTGTCAGTCTATCAGTTCATAGACCTTTTGAGCTACCTGAAGAATATCAATTATTAGACTTACCTGGACAGTTCAATAATTCGAATACAGGAAATTATCTTCAAAGTGTACACTATTTTGATCGTGCTCTAGGTATGTTTATCGATGGTCTTAAACAAGCAAACCTTTGGGATGAGACAATATTTGTTGTTTATGGAGACCACTATGGTCTATTGCCTAATGATACGGAGGGGATAGAGAGATTACTTGATATTACCTTTGATGAGAAAACTCGTTTCCAAATTCCATTAATTATGCATTACCCTGGCCAAGAGGAAGGGGTTGTGAACGAAGTGGTGGCAAGTCAAATGGACATTGCACCAACAATTACGACTTTAATAGGTATCGAACAACCGCTCATTCAATTTGGTGTACCACTTGAGGAAAAGAAAGAGGGATTTGCAGGCTTTGCATATGAGACAACAAAATACAGTTATTACTCTAATAAATTTGATTATATTGCTTCACATGATGGAGTATATGAACGCGGAACGTGCATAAATAACGAAACTAATGAACAAATAGATGTTGAAGCATGTCGAGCAGGTTATGAGAAATTGTATGAGGATATTGAAATCTCGAAATTCCTATTAGAAAATAATCAAATTGGAAGGGTATTTAAGGATTTAATTCCACAATAGTTTCAACACGATTCACAAAATGCATGATCAAGACTATACCTTTTGAAGGAAAGACTTGATCATGCTTTTTATTTTTCCACATTCTTTTTTGATTGCAGTTGAACGAAATTCCAGTGTTCCCTTTTCGGTGTAATCCGTGGTAAATATACGTATTTATTGAATATTTATTTTATGTTTGCCATACCCTTTTACTGTATAATAGGTATGAAGCAATACGTAATATCTCCTATCTGGGAATCATGCGAAAATAGTCTTGGTAGTGTGACAGAATTCGACACTTATCAAACTTTTCTATATTTTTTTGCCCATACTTCTATTATAAAAAGACATAATTTCTACATCAATGGTTTGTTTTTGGCATAGGCTGAATGTAATACAAATGTAACTGTTATGAAACGCTGTAAAAAACAAATCCGTATATAATTTAGATGGAGGTGGAGAGATGGCCACCAAGGGGCTTGATAGTAAAGTTCTGGATTCAATATTGGAAAAAATGGTTCATACCGTTGATCATAGTAAAGAAGAGATTTTTCGGATTGGTGAGCAATCACGCCAAGAATTTATCAGTTTAACGGACGAGTTAAAAGAAATTAAAGAACGTGTTGGGACGATTATTGATGAAGTGGATAAGCTAGAAATCCATACTCGTTTTGCAAGGAAACGGCTCTCTGAGGTTAGTAGCCATTTTAATAAGTATTCAGAAGAGGAAATACGCAATGCATATGAAAAGGCTCATGACCTGCAGATGCAATTGACTGTTGTAAGGCAAGAAGAAAAGCAGCTGCGCGAGCGTCGTGATGAGCTTGAAAGACGTCTAGTAGGCCTAAATGAAACAATTGAGCGTGCGGATCATCTTGTCGGTCAAATTTCCGTTGTTCTCAATTATTTAAATAGTGATTTTAAAATGGTTGGCGAGATTTTAGAGGATGCCAAGCAAAAGCAGGCATTCGGACTTAAGATCATTGAAGCGCAGGAAGAAGAACGTCGTAAGCTTTCTCGTGAGATTCATGATGGACCAGCCCAGATGCTAGCGAATGTGATGCTGCGTTCCCAAATTATCGATAAGGTCTACCGCGAAAGCCCTGAGCAAGGCGTGAAGGAAATTCATGATTTGCGTAAAATGGTTCGTTCGGCGCTGTATGAGGTTCGGCGGATTATTTATGACTTACGTCCGATGGCATTGGATGATCTTGGATTAGTTCCTACCCTCAAAAAGTACCTATCCACAATCGAAGAATATAATGGAGACACTACGATTTCTTTTACATTTATTGGTTCGGAGCAGAGAATACCTTCAAAATTTGAGGTAGCTCTATTCCGTATGGTTCAGGAAGCTGTCCAAAATGCACTAAAACATGCGGAGGCTCGTGAAATCGCAGTTAAGCTTGAGATAAGTAGAAATCATGTAACGGTTATCGTAAAAGACAATGGAAAAGGCTTTGATATTCGCGAAAAGAAAAAAGACTCGTTCGGCTTAATTGGGATGAGAGAACGAGTAGATTTACTAGATGGAAATCTTACCATTGATTCAAGTGTTGGTGCTGGTACAATTGTAATGATACAAGTACCGATTGAAGTTTGATTTTCCCTTTTCAATCCGTGAGAAAATTTCGGTAATTCATGATACGTTACAAGAAATGGTCCAACTACTATTAGCTGCTTATTTATATAGGAAAAACAAGAATAATCTTACTAATATTGTCTGTTAATACTGCTTTAGGAGTATTGACCGAAATTGCCTCGATTGTAAAATGAAAGGGGGAGGCGTTATTTATGAAAACAAGCATAGTTATTATTGATGATCACCAATTATTTCGCGAAGGTGTAAAACGAATACTAGATTTTGAACCAACCTTTCAAGTCGTAGCAGAGGGTGACGATGGGGAACAGGCACTAGCACTCATTGAGAAGCATAAGCCTGATGTTGTCATCATGGATATCAATATGCCGAACTTGAATGGGATTGAAGCGACGAAACAATTGATTGACACTTACCCTGATACGAAGGTCATTATTTTATCCATCCACGATGATGAAAGCTATGTGACGCATGCCCTTAAAACTGGAGCAACTGGTTATTTATTAAAAGAAATGGATGCGGATTCTCTAGTCGAAGCGGTTAAAGTTGTCGCAGAGGGTGGATCTTACTTGCATCCAAGAGTAACGCATAACCTAGTAAAAGAATTCCGTCGACTTGCAGTTGCAAGTGGTCAATCCGTTTCAGCGCATTCTCATGCAGCGGTAGAGGTTCGCCGTCCATTGCATCTATTAACGAGAAGAGAATGTGAGGTTCTCCAGTTATTAACGGATGGACGTAGCAACCGCGGTATTGGTGACGACCTATATATCAGTGAAAAAACGGTTAAAAACCACGTAAGTAATATTCTACAAAAAATGAACGTAAATGACCGTACTCAAGCCGTTGTAGTTGCAATTAAAAATGGCTGGGTTGAGGTTAAATAATAGAATACGAATAAAGTAGAAGGCTGAGCTCTTGTGATGGAGCTTGGCTTTTTGTTTTTTATGGGAATGGTGTGATGTTTATAGTAAAATTTAGCTATAAGTAAATAGGAAGTGATAATAAAATGAAGAAGAATAGTGTATTTCATTTTTTAGGAGAGTTCTCAAGCCAATTAGAAGAAGCAGCATTAAGGGTAGAAGCTCTATTATGGGAACAACCACAGGTGGCTTTAACTCAAGCGCGCTTATTCGGAGAATTAATTGTTACGATGATTCTGGAGCAAGAGAATATGAACGAAGGATTTGCACTCACACAGGTACAAAAGATTAGAAAGTTATATAGTCATGATATTATTTCTGACGACGTATATAAAAAGCTAGAATATATCAGAAAGAATGGCAATATTGCGGTTCATCAAGTGGTTGAGATAGACCAAGAAGTAGCAAAAGAAGCACATCGGACCATTTTTGACTTAGGGGTACGGTATGCGGAAGTCTATGTAAGCCATACCTTTACAGCACCTGCATACAAATTACCTTCCCAGCGAATCCAAGACTTTGACGTGATGAAACAATGGATGGACGATTACATTAAAGAAACACAGCAACAGTTAAGGGAAATAGAAGAACAACTAAAGGAATTGAAAGAAGAAAAGAAACAGCAACCAGTTGTTGAAAAGAGATCACATGTTTCTCCGGAAAAGACAAAAGAGCGACATGTTCCCTTGGACAGATTTCAACAAACATTTGAAAATGCCCATTTTACCTTTACGAACCTTTCAAAAAAAGCGGCTGAATTCCAATTTGAAGATTTCAAAACAGGTTTTGTTTATTTATTGGATAATATTAATCCAACAATTACTGTACATCCTTGGTTAGTTGAAAAAGCCAACTTGTTTGAAGAAGTGCAGGCGAAACCACTGAAAAATACGGCTTTAAGACGCTTCCCGAAAAAAGAGGAAGACGGCCAACTTAAATCAAATTATGGATATCCGTTTACGTTCCAAACAAATGGCGAACTAGAGTTTTTGTTGAAGCGAATAATGAAAGTGCTAGAATCTGAAAAGGTAATTTAATATATTAAGAAGGCTTTCCTCATGTGATGAGGTTAGCCTTTTTTATTTTCTCAGGAAGGAGAAACTATTAATCAAATTTCAAAGTGGATTGTTCTTATTAAAGAAATATATATTGAAAAGTGCTTGAAATCAAAGAATAAATACGTTATGGTATATACAGGTTGTTCTCTTAAAAGAACAAAATCCGAGATGTCCTTTTTTGAAAAGGAGTGAAAATATGCTAAAGAAGACATTAAGATGGAGTGGAAATGTATTATTTGCTTTATTCGTTCTGTTAAGTGTTTTAGTGTTGGTGTCGACCTTTCAATCGAAAAGTCAGATTGGACAAGTTCCCTCCATCCTTGGTTTTAAAATCATGACCGTGATGACAGGTAGTATGGAGCCGGAAATACACCCCGGAGATATGATTATCGTCAAGGGGAAGGATCCTAGTAAACTCCAAGTAGAGGACGTCATCACGTACCAAATGAACCAACAGACACTCGTAACACATCGAATCGTTGATTTGGTAAAGAAGGATGGGGAAACTCTTTATCAAACAAAAGGTGATGCCAATAATGTGGTGGATCATAATTTTGTGTCCTCAGACCAAATTGTAGGCGTTTTAGCTTTTACGATACCGAAGGCTGGGCATTTGGCCCAAATCTTACAAACCCCTACTGGTATTATCATAATCTCTCTTTTAATTTTGTTGATAATAACGCTTGGAATGATCAAAAAGATGCTAACAGCACAGCGAGAAGAAACTAGTCATACATAATGCATTCCGCCGTTATTACTCATAACTTATTTGATGAAGGAGGTGTCATTTAACTATTTTTAGCAGTTTAATACATTAGTAGAAACGGGAGGATACCATGAAGAAAAAGAGTATTATTGGATTAGTTTCTTTGTTAGTTGTGTGTATTGCAGTTGTAGGTACGATTGCTTACTACTCGCTCAGTTTTAAAAGTGACAAGAATATGGCAACAGCTGCTAGCTTTAAAGTTGAAGCAAAGCATAATGGACAGGCGATTGGTGATGAGCAATTTCAGTTAGATGAGCTTTATCCAGGCATGGAAACAATAGAAGCCTATAGCTTTGAAGTGAATAAGAAAGGTACTGAAGTACCAGTAGAGTATCAAGTGAAGTTAACTCCATCTGGTGAATTGTTCCCTGCAAATGCGAATTCTCCAGTTACCTTTACATTACAGCGTCAACTTGATGGCGAATGGGTATCTCTAGATCATTCAACTGCATTTAAACCGGAAGCTGACGTAGAAAACTATCGTATTTTAGTTGATTGGCCACACAGTGATAATGATATTGATTTTGAAGGTAAAAGTGGAAACATCCGCTTAGAGGTTATTGCAACACAAGTTGAAGCAAGTAGCGCTCAGGTAGCAAAAGAAAAGTATGAGGCAGTAAACGAAGAGTTCCTTGCATTAGATAAAGTTCATAATAACACTTCTTTTAATAGAGGGAACTTTACAAAAGCTCAATCAGACGCAGTGCAAGATTCAATTAATGAGCTAGCTGCTTACGTTGATGGATTAGTAGACGGAAAAACAAAGACTGAATTAAAGGCGAAAGTAGCAGATTTACAAAAAGCCCTAGATGAAAAAGTGGCATCTCGCTATGTGTATTATGAAGTTGTGGAAGAGGAAACACATTTTGAGCAGCTTAAGCTATCTATTTCTGGAGAACTATTCTCCACTGCAAATGGAAGAACACAACATAATAATCCGATGTATACAAATTCTGGTGGAGAGAAAAACACAATTTATTTAAGATACTCTAATTTCTCATTTGTTAAACCTACAGTCGGTGATAAGGTAGATTTGAACTTAAGGTTTAGCAATAACGTGAAAAATATCGATGTAACTTTCACAAACCTTGGTGACGGCAAATGGCAAATTGAGAGTGATTGGTTAGTAGAAAAGAAATAATTGAGGGATAAGTTTTGTCCTTTTGTTCTTTATTAAGAAAAACATGTGCATTATGACGATCTATAACGTTTGAAAAAGGAGGAACCACAATGAAGAAAAAAGCTTTATTCGGCCTAGCTTCCCTCTTAATTATTGCAATTGCGATTGTTGCAACAACAGCTTATTTTACGAAGCAGTTCGTTAGTGACAATAACCCAGCAAAGGCTGCTGTTTTTAATGTGGATGTTGTGGATAGAGATGGTCAAACAATTGGGGACGGAAAGTTCAATCTAGGGGAAGATTTCTATCCAGGTATGGAGCCTGTTGAAGTGTACAACTTTACAATCAAGAAAAATGATACGAAGCTTCCTGTTGAGTACAGCGTGAACTTCACGCCAAGTGGCGAATTGTTGACTGGAGATACACCTATTGCTCTTGAACTTCAGAAGGATGTAGCGGGTGTGTGGACGAAGGTTGACTACTCCACCACATTTAAGCCAGAAAATAACTCTGAAAGCTACCGCATTCTTGCAAGCTGGCCACATGGTGACAATGACATTGCATTCCAAGGTAAGACTGGAAACATGAAATTAGAGGTTACAGCAACCCAGGTTGATCCTGAAGAGGAAGTTGAAGGACCACCGTATTATACTGGTGAAGTTGCATTTAAGGCAACACCTAACGGCTCTACTAGAAAGACTTCTGAGAAAGAAGTTAATTTTTATGTGAATAAAGAAGGATATAAGGTAATTGAAATCAACAAGGGTGAAACAGCTGGAGATTTTGAAACTAAGGTTGGTAATGTAAAAGTAGTTGGGGAAACCTTTAATGGCAAACTATATTACCGTGTGTATACAGAAAAAGAATACTATGCAAGTGAATCTCAGGTATGGAGAACAAGTACTGTTGATACATCTGTTGATGGGATAGTAAGGTTTAATGCTGTTCTCGGACCATACTTATCTATCGAATCTAAAGCTCTATACAATTGGTTTACTTCAAACTAATTTTTACAATGGCATAGGCTGACATTTAAATTGTCAGTCTATGCATCACCATAATCGGGAGGTGACTTGATTGAAAAAAACGATTCTAAGAGCAACTGGATTTTTATCAGCGGGCATATTAATCTCCGCCATTTTACAAGCAAATACTCCTACATTCTCATACTTTACCACCCAATATCAAGATGTAATCAATGTTTCGACTGCTTCAGCGGAAGACCTGATTAAACATGTAGAAGTGATTAAGAAAAAGGATGGTAGTTTAGTAGTTGAGGTGGTCCGTGATAGTGATTATGGTTATCGACCCGATGTCGGCTTTTCGATTGAAGGAGATTTGGCCGAATACATTTTACATATCAATCCAATCAATGCTGAAAAAAATGGAACCTACTCTATTCCGCTCGAAGCCAATATTAACGCCTATCAATTTTTAGAGCTTTTAACGATGAAGTTCTCTGGAAAGGAAAAAACTGTCAAAGGAAAACTCACTGCAAAGAATTTTGATGGTCAAGTTATCGCAACAAAGGATATTGAGCTAGACATTGATTATTTGTTAGGTCGAATTGATGATGAAATTGTAAGAAACTATCCGAAATTAGACAAGGTTGATGATCCTAAAGCCATTGAAGACCTAGCAAACCTGATTGCTTTTTTAGCTAAGGGTGTGAATTTGGAAGAAGAATCGAGTGAAGTTATCGTTAAAACTCTTGCTCCGGATTTACTAGAAAAGCTTGAATCTCAACAGAAACAGCTTGATGAAGAAAACAAAGAAAGATTAAAACTGCTTGAAGAAATTGAATCACTTAAACGGCAAAAAACGGAACTTCAATCGAGCCTAGAAAAGGTAGAAAAGATTGAAGATGAACAGCTTGAAGAATCTAAAACAAAAGATGAGGCAAATGAGGATGTTAACTAGTAGGGTACTGGAACAATTGAATATAAAGAGGTAAAAGACGGGAAACGACATCGTAACCCGTTATTTTTATGCTTTCAGGAAGTGACATACCCGTCAATTTCATTTAGAATGGAAATTATAAAGAAACTCAGACAGGAAGGTAAAAGATATGAAAACGGCGATTGTAACTGATAGTACAGCTTACATACCACTGGAACTTCGAGAAAAACTTAATATACATATGATTCCGCTAAGTGTCGTATTTGGTGAAGAAAGCTATCGTGAAGAAGTCGACATTACTGCGGAGGCGTTCTACGATGAACTTAAGGCGCGTAAGGAATTGCCAACAACATCACAGCCACCAATCGGTGAGTTCGTAGAGCTTTTTAAAAAGCTTGGAAAAGAAAATGATGCGATTATCAGTATTCATCTTTCAAGTGGAATAAGTGGAACTTACCAAGGTTCCGTGACGGCGGGCGAAATGGTAGAAGGTGTAAAGGTTTACTCATTTGATTCTGAAATCAGCTGTATGGTGCAGGGCTTTTACGCGTTGGAAGCAGCCGAAATGGCGAGTGAAGGAAAGTCTGCTGAAGAAATTATGGAACGGCTTCAAGAAATTAAAAAAACTGTTCGCGCCTATTTTATGGTGGATGATCTGACGAATCTTCAGCGTGGCGGCCGTTTGAGCGGGGCTGCGGCTTTTGTAGGAAGCTTGCTTCAAGTGAAGCCGATCCTTCACTTCGATGATAAAGTGATTGTACCTTTTGAAAAAATTCGCACTCGTAAAAAAGCACTAAATCGAGTGTTTGAATTATTTGATGAAGATGCGAGTAAGGGTGTGCCAATGCGTGCAGCATTGATTCATGCAAACATCGAAGAGGAAGCAATGGAATTAAAGGCTGAGCTAGAAAAGAAATATCGACATGTTGAATTTTTACTAAGCTATTTTGGACCGGTAATTGGAACCCATCTTGGTGAAGGTGCAATTGGGTTAGGATGGTACATGAAGTAAAAAAATGGGTGCCGTACTTGGGTACGGCGCTGTTTTTTTAAAAAGATTGGAGGGTTACCTATGAGATTTTTACTAAAAAATGAACTATTAATCCCAGAACATTTATCGGACAAGCCTGAAGTCAAACGAATTTCGGACCATGAATCTGGCCACTCCCGACCACTAAATCCCTCTTATGACTACTCTCCGCAACTCCAACAACTACTCTACGGCAAGCAAATTTTACTCGAAGAAATTCCAGTTTCTCTTGAAGACATACAACAACATTATGTGAATGGTTTTGTGCATTATCGAAAATGCATCACAAAAACAAAAGAAGGGTATTCCTGTGTTCGCTGTGGGAATTCGGACCAAAAGCTTTTTGCGTCGTTTGAATGTGCGCGCTGTTATCAGGAATGTACGTATTGCAGAAAGTGCATTAATATGGGGCGGATGAGTGAATGTACAGTTATGGTAAGTTGGGCAGGAGCCAGTCCGAAAGTTGAAATTCCGGATAAACCACTTGAATGGGAAGGATCACTCTCAGCTGGACAACAAAAAGCTTCAACTGAACTTATACGGGCTGTTCAGACAAATGATCAGCTTCTAATTTGGGCCGTCTGTGGAGCGGGAAAAACAGAGATTCTGTTTGAAGGAATTGAAACAGCACTTCAAGCTGGTAAAAGAGTTTGTATCGCTACACCACGAACCGATGTTGTCATTGAGCTAGCCCCTCGGATAAAAGCCGCATTCCCCCTGGTTGATGTCATCGCCTTATATGGAGGGAGCGAGGATCGCAATAAGACAGCCCCTATTACACTCTCCACAACTCACCAATTGCTTCGCTTCTACAAAGCCTTCGACATG
Source organism: Fredinandcohnia aciditolerans (assembly GCA_003640645.1). Classification (GTDB taxonomy): domain Bacteria; phylum Bacillota; class Bacilli; order Bacillales; family Bacillaceae_L; genus Ferdinandcohnia; species Ferdinandcohnia aciditolerans. Next base: position 359,459 of record QGHH01000002.1, read on the forward strand.
ATCATCATCGATGAAGTGGACGCCTTCCCGTATTCCGTGGAGCCGATACTCCAATATGCTGTCAACCAAGCTAAAAAGGATATCTCTTCCACCATCTACCTTACCGCCACTCCAAATAAAACATGGAAAAAAGAAATTTCAGCCGGGAAAAGAAAAGCTGTCACGATTCCTGCGAGGTACCATCGTCAACCATTGCCCGTGCCTGAATATGTATGGTGTGGGAACTGGGAGAAGAGACTAAAAAAGAAGAGGCTACCAGGGAATCTGATGGCCTGGATTAAGGAACATCTTGAAAAGGGGAAACAGGCTTTTTTGTTTGTCCCACGGATTACATATCTGGAAAGCATCGTCCAAGTTTTGCAGTCTATTGAACCACGAATACAAGGTGTCCATGCCGAGGACCCCGAGCGTAAAGAAAAGGTAGCTCGATTTCGTACTGGCGAAATCCCAATTATCGTCACAACGACCATTTTAGAAAGAGGAGTAACTGTTCCGAATATTGATGTGGCCGTCCTGGGCGCAGAGGATCGAATTTTTACGGAGAGTGCATTAGTGCAAATTTCAGGCCGGGTTGGCCGCAGCGCTCAATTTCCAACCGGTCAGATATTATTTTTTCATTTTGGAAGAACAATGGAAATGGTGAAGGCGAAACAGCATATCGAAAAAATGAACATAGAGGCTCTCCAAAACGGCTTCATTGATTGATTTTGCAGCCCATTTTGATTATGATTAAAGATAACGGACAAAGAACGAATATGGTGGTGGTTTCCAGTGAAAAAGGTTGTTTATACGTTTGCGCTTTTGTTAATCATCGGTGGAGTATCATTGACAGGTTACTCGGTTTTTCAAATTTGGGATCTAAATCAAGCACAAAAAGAAGCATTGGTTCAGGCGGAAGAACTTATTTCAACGAATCCTGTAGAGGAAGAAGCAGAGAAGGAAATTGTGATTCCAACTTTTAGAAAAGGCGAGACAATGGGAGTTTTAGAAGTTCCAAAGCTTGGTGAGAAAATGCCAATTATCGAGGGAACTGATGAGGATGAGCTGGCAAAGGGTGTAGGGCATTATCTAGGCACCGCGCTACCTACGCAAAATGATCAAATCGTTCTATCCGGTCATCGCGATACAACCTTTAGACGTTTTGATGAGCTCGAGATCGGTGACACTTTTGTTGTGAAAATGCCATACGGTGATTTTACTTATGAAATTGTGGACACAAAAATCGTAGATGCGGACGACCGGACCATCATTAAATCAACGGCCCCAAATGAGGAACTTGTTGTGACAACCTGTTATCCATTCGGATACATTGGAAACGCGCCACACCGCTTTATTTTCTATGGAAAAATGGTAAATTGACCTTGTGACCCCTAAGCTGGACGGAATCTAGCATAGGGGTTTTTGGATAGGACCAAAGTATAGTTTTTCAAGCGTAAAAAAGGAATACTACAAAGTGATGTCAAATTAATGGATGAGGTCAAAATCATTTCCAATTTATGTTTATCATGTAATAATAAAAAAAGATAAAGAGAATGGAGAGGTTCATATGAAGGTTTTTAATGCAATGGAGCCATTAGTAGCTGAAGCAATTAATGATAATTGGTCTGAATATAACCTGCCTTGTAGATGTGAACAATGTAAAAATGATGTATTTGCCCTCACGCTTAATAATATACAGCCGCGTTATGTCTCGAAGGATAGTGGTATGGCGTATGTTCGTGCTCAATATTTTAATAAACAAATGATGGCCAATATCTATGTGAAAATTGCAGAAGCCGTAAACATCGTAGCAAAAAATCCTCAATGCGCGAATTTTCAAAGGAGCTAACCGATGTCTACATGTATACTTTGTCATCAATATTTTGAAGAAGTGGATTCATGGGCAACCTTGTTTTCTCTAATAGAACCTGATCCACTTTGTTCTACTTGTAGTAATAAATTCAAAAGGATAGAAGGTGAACTTTGTGAATGTTGCGGACGACCTTTTTCGGGTGTGGCTGATGAATATCGTGAAGGAAACCTCTGCTATGACTGCGTTCGGTGGGACCAGGATCCTCGTTGGCAGGGTGTCCTCACAAAGAACCGGTCGATTTACCTCTATAATGACTTTGCAAAAGATGTGATTTCTCTCTATAAATTCCGCGGTGATTATGTAATTTCTTCCATCTTTAAAACCCCTCTTAAAAAAGCTTTCAACACTCATTTTAATTCTTCCCATCTTGTTGTTCCCATTCCATTAAGTGACGAGCGATTGTATGAACGTGGATTTAACCAGGCTAAGGCGTTAGCAGCATTGTTAGATGTGCAGGTACATGAAGTGCTGACGAGGACTCACCTTGAGAAGCAATCGAAAAAGAGCCGTTCTGAGCGAATTCTTGCAGAAAATGTATTCCGAGTGACTGGAGAGGTTCAGGATAAGGAAATATTGTTAGTAGATGATATTTATACAACCGGATCAACGCTTAGGCATGCGGGAAAAGTGTTGCTAGAAGCTGGGGTGAAATCGGTCTCGTCGTTGACGTTGATGAGGGGGTAGTAATTTCAAAAAACTTTCACTATAAACTCCTTTAAAACCACCGATATAATAGATAGAAAAAAGGTGATCGAGGAGAGAGTCAAAATGGCAGAACTAGCGAATTGCCCAAATTGTGGCAGTGTTTTTGTGAAAACGAATCTACGTGATGTTTGTGAAACATGCTATAAAGAAGAGGAAATCGCATTCGAAACAGTTTATACGTTTATTAGAAAAAAAGAAAATCGGACAGCTACCATTTTTGAGACTTCAGAGGGAACGGGTGTTGATGAGGAATTAATCATCAAATTTATTAAGACAGGCAGATTGCGTCTGGCGCAATTTCCAAACCTTGGATATCCTTGTCAAAAATGTCGTACCATAATTAGGGAAGGAAATTTATGTGATGAATGTGTAAATGAACTTCGCAGTGAATTATCAACTTTCGAAAAAGAGCAGAAACGAATACAGGAAATACGAAATCGTGAAAAAAGAACGTATTTTGTTGATAAATAATCTAAACTTTTTCATGTCGCTGCCGATATTATTAAAAAGAAATTAAGTTCGGATAGAAAGCGAGGTTTTACAATGAAAATTAACCAGTTCGGACCAGTCGGAATGAATCCATATAAGAAGCAGATGAACAAGGTTGCTGCTACAGAAAAGTCAACTCAGACAGACAAAGTCGAGATTTCTTCTGCTGCAAAACAGTTACAGGAAACATCACCTATAACCGTTGAACGCCAGCAAAAGGTTGAAGCCCTAAAGCAACAAGTACAAAGCGGTACATATAAAGTGAACGTAGAGGACGTTGCGAAGAGCGTTTACGATTTTTATTTTAAAAAGTAATGTAAAAAAGGAGGGTCATTATGTCAGCTGGAAACTTAGTCTCAACGCTCAAAAAGATACTTATTTTACATCAAAACCTATTTAAGCTGTCCGAGCGAAAAACAGAAATCCTGAAAAAAGGCGACATAGATGCCCTCAACGAACAAATGAAGGAAGAACAAAAATACATTTTAGCGATCAGGCAAATGGAAAATGAACGGATGACAATTGTTGATAAATGGCTTGGACCACGAGTTCAAGAGAAGACATTATCAAAATGTGCCGAAGTTGCGAGTGAGCCACTTCGTTCGGAGTTGATGAAATTACATGAAGACCTGCTTAAAGTGACTCAAAAATTAAAAGCAGTTAATGAATTAAATCAACAGCTCACACACCAGTCATTGCAGTATGTGAACATGTCGTTGGACATGTTACTGCCACAGGAACAAACCGCTACTTACGGAAACCCAGCGGGTACAACTGAGAAAAAGCAAACACGCTCAATGTTTGATTCGAAAGCTTAACTTATTCAGTGGTGGTTTACCGAGAATAAGTAATAGGATATATGTATAAAAGAATTACAATTTTAGTGGGTATAACATTGTACTGAATAAGTTAAGGCCTCCGGCGGATGCCACAGATTTTTAAAGGAAACTTTTCGAGCAAGCTCGAAAAAATCTGGTCGCAAATACGCCAAGGCGCATTTGATTTATTGGAGGATGGAAAAATGGTATCAACCTTTCATGGACTAGAAACAGCGCGCCGCGGTATGATGACTCAGCAAAGTGCGTTATATACAACCGGACATAATATCGCAAATGCAAGCACACCTGGCTACACAAGACAGCGTGTCAACTTTACCCAAACAACTCCATATCCTTCTCCTGGTCTAAATGCACCCAAATTTCCTGGTCAGCTTGGAACAGGTGTTGAGGCTGGTACGATTCAACGTGTGCGTGAGAGCTTTATAGACGCACAATTCCGGGGTGAACAAACGAAAACCAGTTACTGGGGAACACGCGCAAGTGCCTTGGGAAAGATGGAAGAAATAATGAACGAGCCAACGGAAACGGGTCTTGCAAACACAATGAACCAGTTTTGGCAATCCCTGCAGGATTTAGCGGCTAACCCAGAAGACCAAGGTGCACGTTCGGTTGTGCGCCAGCGTGGTGAAATGGTGGCAAACACGTTCAACTATCTATCAAACTCATTAACTGCGATAAAGGACGATTTTGGCAAGCAAATCAGTGTAACTGTGAAAACAGTAAACTCGCTTTCTGACCAAATTAGTAAAATTAATAAGCAAATTTCAGAGATTGAACCAGTTGGTTATTTACCAAATGATTTATACGACGAACGTGATCGGTTAATTGATGAGCTTTCGAAGTATTTTGAAGTTAAGGTTCATCCACCAAGAAGCAGTGGTGGTGATTCATTACCAGTTGCCGAAGGAATTTTAGATATTTCAATCGTTGGTGAAAACGGGACTGAGACGAAACTGATAGATGGAAGTAATTTTAAAAAGCTCTCAGTCGTACCAGCAATCGATTCAGATGGTGATGGAGTAAATGATCAACCAACGGGTCCTGTTACAGGATTTCAATTAGACGGACAAGCTGTTCCATTTATTCGTAGCGGAGAAATGAAGGCATTAGTTGAAGCATACGGGTATGTGGAAAATGGCGAGGAAAAAGGCATCTACAACAAAATGCTAGATGACTTGGATAAAATGGCGTATTCGTTTGTCACACAGTTCAATGCTGTGCATAGTCAGGGGTATACATTGAAGACTTCAACAGATGAAAGTAATCCTGGTGGCGACTTCTTTGAACCGTTTAACAATGGATATAAAAACGCAGCAGCAACAATAAGCGTTTCTTCTAACATAGACAATTTAAGTAATATCGCCGCTTCAAATGCCCCTGGGGAATCAGGAAATGGCTTGAATGCTACAAATCTAGCAAATGTAAAGAATACTGATTTTAGCAATATACCAGGTTCAGAAATTAAGGCAGGTAGTATTCAGTCCTTCTACGAATCTCTTATCGGTTCTATGGGAGTTGATTCACAGGAAGCAATCCGTATGGCGGATAATGCAGCAGTACTGAAGGATTCTGTAGAAAACCGCCGTCAGTCCGTTAGTGCGGTTTCATTAGATGAAGAAATGACGAACATGATCAAATTCCAGCATGCCTACAACGGGTCTGCAAGAATGATTACAGTACTCGACGAAATGCTTGATCGAGTCATTAACGGCCTAGGAACTGGTGGAAGGTAGGTGTAAAAAATGCGCGTAACACAATCGATGCTAACGAATAACATGTTGCGAAATCTAAGCAACAGCTATGAAAGACTTGGAAAATACCAGGACCAATTAAATACACAAAAGAAAATCACAAAGCCTTCTGATGATCCAGTAGTGGCAATCAAGGGGATGCGTTATCGTACAGACCTTAAGGAAATTGAGCAATATCAGCGCAATCTATCTGAAGCTTACACTTGGATGGAGTCAGCCGATGATGCGATGGATAAAATGACGCAGGCACTTCAGCGGGTAAGGGAGTTGACTGTGCAGGCGAGTACAGGAACGAATGGACCTGATGAAAAGGCTAATATTGCAGTTGAGATTGAGCAATTAAAAGAGCATATTGCAACGATTGCGAATACGAAGGTTGGGAATAAGTTTATTTTCAATGGTACAAATACAACAGAAGCACCGGTTGATTTAGCTACTACTACTATTTCAATGTCAAATGCAGATGTATTGCTTGAAGTTTCTAAAGGAATACACATGAATGTGAATGTAAAAGCTAAGGACCTTTTACAAGGCAGTAATACAAACGATATTTTTACTGAGCTTGAAAATTTAATTAATGATCTTAACTCCGATGGAGATGTAGGAAAATATCTAGATACAATAGATTCTCATGTATCCAATGTCGTAGCAAATCGTGCAGATTTGGGGGCAAGATATAACCGCATAGAACTCATTGATGAACGACTAGGTTCGCAAGAGGTAATTGCAACTAAGATTATCTCTGAAAATGAGGATGCTGAAATGGAAAAAGTAATTATTAACTTAACAACAGCAGAAGCAGTACACCGTGCAGCACTTGGAGTAGGCGCAAAAATTATGCAACCAACACTAATGGACTTTTTACGTTAAGCTATCTTTTTAGGAGATAGCTTTTTTATTAGAGGTGAAACTATGGAGTTAGCTCAAATACGCTTAGAATCACAGAATGCAAAAATAGGTGTGCGAACTATAAAACCAGTACAAGAAATCAAGCAACCTAAAGCGGATTTATCAATCGAACAGCCAAAAGCCGAGGTGAAGATAGAAACCACACCGGGAAAGCTAACAATTGATCAAACCGAAGCATGGGCAGATATGGATTTGAAGCATATATCTCGTCGTATCGCGGAAGCCGCCGACAAGGGGTACCAAGATTCCCTTGATGGAATTGCAAGACGAGCAAAAGAAGGTCAGGAACTCATGACAATAGAGAATGGTGGAAATCCAATCGCACAAATTGCCAAAAGAAATAGCGAAGGACCAGAGCTTCAGTTTAACGTAGGATGGATACCATCTCACTTTAGTGTTAAGACTCATTATGTTCCGGCCGAGGTAGACATTGAAGTGAATGTGAAAAAACCAAATATAAATGTCGGGATTAACAAACTAACTCACGAATACACTCCTGGAAAAGTAGATATTAGTTTGGAAGAACGACAGTCATTAAAAGTTGACTTTGCTAATTTAAAATATATCGGTGTAAACTACGAGCAACAGATTTAAAAAAGGGTTGTGAAGAAATGAAAATTGATACGAAATATCATGGTGAGATACATATAGAAGAAAAAGAAATTATTACGTTTACGAATGGAATACCTGGATTTTTAGAAGAAAAGAAATTTATCTTTTTACCCTTTGGTGAGGATACAGGTATTTCAATTATGCAATCTGTTAGCAATGCTAAGTTAGCCTTCGTTGTTACGAACCCATTCCTCTTTTTAAAAGAATATGATTTTACAATTGACGATCAAGTAGTGGAACTGCTCCAACTTGAATCAGAAAAAGATGTTACTGTTTACGTGATACTAACTGTTCAAGATCCATTTGAAAAAACAACAGCGAATATGCAAGCTCCTGTTGTTATAAATTTAAAAACACAATTAGCTAAGCAAGTTATTTTAACAAATACTTCATATCAAACAAAGCATTTAATCTTTGAAAAAGGAAAAGTATCGGCTAAATAGGAGGTGGGAGAATGCTTGTATTAACTAGAAAAACCAATGAATCCATAAAAATTGGTGATGATATTGAAATTACAATATTATCAGTGAGTGGAGAACAAATAAAAATTGGAATAGAAGCACCAAAACATATTGAAATTCACCGGAAGGAAATCTATCTCGACATACAAAGTGAAAACAACCAAGCCTCCCAAACTTCCATTGATTTATTAAAACAGCTGAATATCAATTTAAAGAATACTCGTTAATCTATAAAAGATAGCGGGTATTTTTATTTGCAAAATTTTGTAGAAATAAATATAAAAATCTATTAAACAATTACAAAACATGTCGATATTAAGTATGTAAAACAAATAAGTATAAAAGGCGGCCGACTTTTGTACTATTTGTAAATATATTAAATTCCACAAGGATGTGGGATTACAAACATTCAAGGAGGAAATAAGAAATGAGAATTAATCATAATATTGCAGCGTTAAATACTTATCGTCAGTTAAACACTGCTGCAGGCGCTCAATCAAAATCAATGGAGAAATTAGCTTCAGGTCTTCGTATTAACAAAGCTGGGGATGATGCTGCAGGTCTAGCAATCTCTGAAAAAATGCGCGGACAAATTCGTGGGTTAGATATGGCTTCTAAGAATGCACAAGATGGTATATCTTTGCTTTCAACTGCAGAAGGTGCATTAAATGAAACTCATGACATTCTTCAACGTATGCGAGAATTATCTACACAAGCAGCAAATGACACGAATACAGCAGAAGACCGTGGGGCAATTCAAGAAGAGATTACACAGTTAACTACTGAAATCGATAGAATTGCAAATAATACTGAATTTAATACAAAAAACCTCCTAGACGGCTCATTCTCAGGATCATTTCAAATTGGTTCAAATTCAGGTCAAAAAATGGATTTATCAATAGGAGCTATGACTTCAAACGCATTAGGTTTAAGTGGTGGAGTGGAGCTTACTAAAGCACTTGATGCAGATGCGGCAAAACTGAGTGAAGGTACTTATACAGTAGATGGAACTAACATTAAAAGTGCAGCTGGTGACGTAGTAGGAACTGTAGTTTTAGCTACTGGTGTAATAACTTTAGGTGATACAGCTGGGACAGAAATTGATCTAGGTCATGCAATAACAGATAAATCTTCTATTAAAATGGATTCAACTGGTGCAACTGTTACTCTTGCTAAAGGTACTGGAGTGGATGTTGGTAAATTAGCAGCAGGTAATTATAAAGTTTCTGGAACAAACTTACTAAATGGTGATCAATTAGTAGGTACACTAGCAGGAACAACATTAACAAAAGCTGATGGTAGTGGAACAGTTGATATGACCCAATTTGGTTTAATTGCTGGCGATTTAGCTAATTCTAAAACGTTTACTATTAAAGGCGTTGACGTATCTACTGCAGCAAATGCCTCAGGTTCTTTAGATACAATTGATGCTGCAATTAAATCAGTATCAGAACAGCGTTCTAAGTTAGGTGCAACTCAAAATCGTCTAGAACATACAATTAATAATCTAGGAACATCTTCTGAAAACTTAACTGCTGCGGAATCTCGTATCCGTGACGTAGATTATGCTTTAGCTGCCTAGGCAGTAACAAGCACAGTCGTCCTAGCTGGAAACGGCTAGTGATTATTATCGGGTGAATTGCTGGAAAACCCTTAGAGCTTTTCTAACCACAACGAAGTTGGAAACAACAAGCGTGACGGTTTGAAAAAGGAAAAGATTGGGCAATCAGCAGCCAAGCTCCTGTCTCGAAAGAGTGGAGAAGGTTCAACGACTAGGATAAACCATCTAAGGCGAAAAGCTATGATGATGAAATCCATAGGTGAAACAATGTACATCAGCATTGTGAATCCGTAGTGCCCGACCCCTACTAGATTGCTAGAGGGTGAAGATATAGTCTAGTCATTTGTGAAAGCAAATGTTCGCACGATGGCGAAAGAAATGATGAACCAAACTAAGAATTCTATTCTTTCTCAAGCAGCACAAGCAATGTTGGCTCAATCTAATCAAATGCCTCAAGGAGTATTACAACTCTTGAGATAATGATTGAAGGGCGTCTAGCTTGGTAACGAGCTAGAGTATAACTGGGTGAATTGCTGGAACTTCCTAAAGCCTCATCAACCACAACGTAACTGGAAACGGTAAACGTGAAGGTGTGAAAATGATGTAGATGAAACAATGGATAATCAGCAGCCAAGCTCCTGTGAGGAAACTCTGGAGAAGGTTCAACGACTAGGGAAAACGGTCTAAGGCGAGAGCTATGACTATGGATCTCGTAGGGCAGCAAATGCTGTTCGAAGTGCCCAGCTCCATAAAGATTATGGATGAAGATATAGTCTATTCTGTCATCGAAAGATACAGTCGCAAAGCAAGCGAACCAACAACCACAAGGAGTTCTACAACTTCTTCGTTAATAAATTTTCATTAAAGATGGCTACCATTAAAGGCGGCCATCTTTTCTTAATTCTTTTAATTTGTAAACTATTGACCAATAAGATCTATTTAAACATTCTGCTATACCCCTGTCTTTTTCTCCATTCAATTTCAGCTGAACTATTTTTTGAATTTCAGTTTCTGTATAATTCTTATTCCTATCACTATTGGAGGAAAGAACTTTATAACCTGGATATTTTTTTTGATAGATTTCTGTTTCTTGTTGAAGCCGCCACTCCCAGTTAGTTTTATAGTACATACTTTGGCAAGTAGCGGTGATTGGGGATATTCTTTTTAGAAAATCGTATGTAATATCTGTTGAAGTGAACCTTAAGATGTGGCCATATCCATCTCCGCGTTTGTTAATTGAAAATTTTATTTGAAAGGTTTTTTGAATATGATTATTAAGTATTTGTAATTGGTCAAGTTGAAAGTTTTGCAAATACAGAAATACATTTGGAGTTAAATATATAATCTTTTTATTGTGGTTTATTCTTGAGGTAATTGAGAGAGTTCCATCGTCCATGTAAATAATAGCTAAAAAGTGTAAAAGTGTACACTTAGATAATAATTCAATTGGTATAACTTTTTCTCCAGAAGGATTGTAGAAATGCGGATATAATTCAGTAAATAGAGGCAGTGATTTTGACCTTAATGTATTGCTCTTAGGTGTGATGTACAATAAATCAGGAATATATGACATCTTCCATTTTCGATAGTCTATTTGTTTGATACCAAAATGTTCACGGTAACTATTATTTTTACTTCTGGAGCCTTTATACAACTTTGTTATTTCACCATCTCCAATAATACTTCCAATTAGTACATTTTGTTGAATATCTGTAAGATTGTAAAAATCCATCGTATCCCCTCCCTGTACATATTATACCAAACGTACGTTCCTTGTATAAGAGGTAAATTAAAATAATGTAGAACATAATGAAGTTAGCTTAATATTTTTTTTATCATACCGATATTACTAATAAAGGCCCGTTCGTTTAGGAGGAAATTACATGTCAATCGATAAAATCTCTTCTAGCACAACGATGAACTTCAACACTGACTATTCTCAATCTAAAAGATCAAATGAATCTGAATTCAAAGGGGCTACCCTGAGTGACACGGAACCAACCCTTTCGTCTAAGAATAACTCAAAAGATAATGTCCAACAGGTCATTGATAGCCTTAATAAATTTTTAGAACCAAATAATACTTCCTTGAAGTTTGAGCTTCATGAGCAATTAAACGAATACTATGTAACCATTGTGAACAACGATACACATGAAGTCGTACGTGAAATCCCTTCTAAGAAAATACTAGATATTTATGCTGCAATGACTGAATTTCTTGGTTTTGTGGTAGATAAAAAGATTTAAAGGTGGTGTGCACCCATGAATATGAGAATTGGCGGATTGGCAAGTGGAATGGATATTGATCAGATTGTTACTGATTTAATGAAGGCTGAGCGTATTCCGTTAAACAAGCTCAATCAACAAAAACAAATCTATGAGTGGCAACGTGATCAATATCGCGATATGAATAAATTGTTGGCAGAACTGGATACGTTGGCATTTGATATGACATTGCAACGAACCTATCAAACGAAAACAGCAACTAGTTCGAATCCAAGTGCTGTAACAGCAACTGCAAGTACTGCAGCATCGAATGGTAATTATAAAATTAAAGTAGACCAGCTAGCAACAGCCGCAACACGAGTTAGTCAAACTGGGATTTCTGCCGCTGGTACAAAAATTGACCCAAATAAGGCATTAAATACACAATCCTTTGCAGGCGGTAATGATTTTAGCGATTTTACAATCGTCACATATAATGAGGATGGTACAAGAAAAACACCTGTAACGTTTCAAATAGATCCAAGTAAAGATACACTTAATTCAGTATTAAAAAAGATTACAGATTCCGATTTAGGTGTGCGTGCATTCTATGATAGTACCTCTGATAAGGTGGTCCTTGAACGTACAGTTACTGGTGATTTTAATAAAACAGAAGATAATACCGAATTTTTAGGAGCAGAGATTGGGTACAACGGTACTACGGCCAGCTTCTTAGCGAATACATTACAAATAAAAGCGGGTAATCAGGATCCTGTAACTGGTAATTGGACAAAAAATGAAACTGGCGGTACCAATGCGAAATTCACCTATAATGGTGTCTTGACAGTTGAGCCAACTAAAAATGAATATACAATAAACGACCTTACATTGAAATTCAATGCAGTTACTACTGGCGAAGAGACGATTTCAGTTTCTCAAAATACCGAAGATGCCTTCGATAAAATCGTTAAATTCGTTGAAAAGTACAATGAAGTCATTGAAAAAATTAATAGTAAACTCGGTGAAACTCGTTACCGTGATTATTATCCGTTATCCGATGAAGAACGTGAAGGAATGAGCGATAAGCAAGCTGAAAAATGGGACGAGATGGCTCAAAGTGGCTTATTGAGAAACGATTCTATTTTATCCAGTGGCCTTAATCAAATGCGGATGGATTTTTATTCACCTATCTCTGGCCTTAAAGAAGGATTTAGTCAATTAGCTGAGATTGGCATTAAAACTTCATCTAACTATTTGGATAGAGGAAAGTTACTGATCGACAATCCTGATAAATTGAAGCAAAAGCTGGCAGAGGATCCAAATGCAATTTATAAGATGTTTTCTGCTGAAGGGACCGCCTATGAAGATAAAGGGATTGCTAGACGCCTAAGAGCTTCGATTAAAGGAACGATTACAAATATTGAATCTAAGGCAGGGAAATCTACCATGACAAACCAGCAGTTTACGATTGGTAGAAATTTAACAAATATTGATAGCCAAATCGACCGATTCGAAGACCGCCTCATGCAAATTGAAGATCGCTACTGGCGTCAATTTACAGCGATGGAAAAGGCAATTCAACGTGCGAATCAACAATCCGCATACCTCATGCAGAACTTTTTCAGTGGATAATAAAGTGAAACTTCATCAGTGAGGGTGATTTTCAACCCAGACAGATTATTAGTTTTATGGGCAGTTATTTCCCACTACTCATCCTTATTGGATCACAAAATTTTGAGGTGGGGGATATACTGCCCGTTAAGAGGGATAAAAGGAGTGTAACGTAAATGGCAATTGGAAATCCGTATCAAGCATATCAATCAAACTCAGTTACGACTGCATCACCAGGTGAGCTTACGTTAATGCTCTACAATGGTTGTTTGAAATTCATTAAACTCGCACATAAAGCGATTGAAGAAAATAATATTGAAGCAAAAAATACAAATTTGCAAAAGGCACAAAACATCATTCGTGAGTTCATGGTCACGTTAAACATGGATGTGGAAGTATCCAAAAACATGATGGCGATGTATGACTATATGAATCGCCGCTTAATGGAAGTAAATCTTAAGAATGACCTTGAGATTTTGGCCGAGGTAGAGGGACTTGTAACAGAATTCCGTGACACATGGAAGGAAGTTATTCAACAGAATCGTCAACGTCAGCACGGTCAAGGTGGACAAATCTAGTGAATCCGGTAAATAGTCTGTACCGCATTACAAAGGAATTACACGGCATCTTGTCTGAACCTGTTCCACAGGAAAAACGTGAGGAAGTAATTGAAAAAGTTTCGGCTCTCATTGATGAACGGGAGCAGCTAATACCAAAATTAAAACCCCCTTTCACCGAGGAAGAGCGGAAACTTGGTGCTGAAATTGTTCAACTGAATGTATTTATAGATAGTAAACTAGATCGACTAAAAAAAGAGATCCAAATGGATATCGCCAATCAAAAAAAGCGAAAAGTGACCACAACCAAATACGTCAATCCTTATCAATCGGCACCTTCTGACGGAATGTTTTTTGATAAGAAAAAGTAGAATTAGCGCCATCTGAGAAAGATGGCATTTTTTATTTGCCTCAAATCCCCATATTCCTCCCACATTTTGGACATACTACTACTGAAGAATTCTTCAAGCAATCCCATCTAAGATTCCACACAAGTTACATTCATAACTCACCTTAGACATGCATATATTTTTACACCTACACATAATGTTTACAAATTTACATTGCTAGCAGGAAAAAAGGATATAGGGAGAACTTTATCCATTTTCTGGTGGGAAAAGGGGCCTGTCCCTGTGACCCATCCCTGACCCATGGGCTTACTTTTGTGTGTAAATATTGTTTACAATTTCACAATTTCTTCATATTTAATTTACAAAAAAGCAGGAATTGGGGAGGGGTGTGTAGAATTAGTTAATATAACCTTAATTTAAAAAGGGTTATATTGTTACACAGGTTGGTTACCCTAAAAAGGGTCTTGGCTGTGTCCAATGCATTAGAGTTAAAAGGAGGAGTTCATGTATGAATTACAACGTTCGTGGTGAAAACATTGAGGTAACTCCAGCATTGCGAGAGTATGTTGAGAAAAAGGTAGGAAAGCTTGAACGCTATTTCGATGGCACTCCAGATGCAAAAGTAAATGTTAACTTAAAAGTAAATAATGCGAAGGACCATAAAATAGAGGTTACGATTCCGATGACACAGCTTGTGCTTCGTGCGGAGGAGTCTAATGAGGATATGTACGCAGCGATTGACCTTGTGACTGATAAGCTTGAACGTCAAATCCGCAAGCATAAAACAAAAGTCAACCGTAAGCTTCGTGAGAAAGGCTCTACTCGCACTCTGTTTGAGAATGGCGGGGCGGCTACTGCTACTGCGGTTCAAGATATCGAGGATGAAGATTACGAATTAGTTCGTACCAAGCGTTTTGATTTGAAACCGATGGATAGTGAAGAAGCGATTCTTCAAATGAATATGCTTGGCCACAATTTCTTTGTTTTCACAAATGCGGAAACCAATACAACCAATGTCGTGTATCGTCGTAAAGATGGTAAATATGGCATCATTGAACCTAACTAATAAAACTAACTTACGAGTGCACAGTCTGAATTCAGACTGTGCCTCTTTTATGTAGGCTGTGTTAAATGTCGATGTTGAACCTTATATTTTGTTGATTGGAGTGGAAGGTAAGATCCTCGAAAATGCTAGCATTTTCTTCGTGCGGTGTAGTTTCAAGGAAGCAAATTCAACGTCCTGCGGGAAAAGCGTGTCCAAGGGAGACCCCGCAGGAGCATAGCGACTTGTCCAGTTGCAGCGGCTAGAAACTCGAGAAATTTCAACTCCTCCTTCAGAGGCAAAATACGCCTCTTTGTCGGAGTTTCCAATTTTCTCGTTTCTGTGCAAGCCGCCTCCACATTCGTTAAGGAGGCTTCCGGACCGCCCGCGGAAAGCGAGTACCTGCAGCGGAAATCAACACTATTAATTAACAGAGCCTTTATGTAAAGGACATTCCTACCATACTAAAAAATAGGGTAAATCCCCCATGGCCAAATACTCCCACAACATTGATAATACAATTGAGGGATAACCCTTACTAAATGATTTTAAAGCAGGGATCTAGATGACAACTATCCTACAACCTACTCTTTCAAATATAGCAATTATCTTATTTCTATATATGTGTATCAGTCTATTAGTATCCAACCGAAAATCCATTCACAAGTATTTGTTTTCAGCGAGTATTCTTATTCTTACCGCAACTTGTGTTATTTTTCTGTTCTATTTGCCGATCCGTTTTGAAGGCTATCAGTTCGATCTCCGCCTTGTGCCATTGGTGGTCTTTTCACTTTTACTGGGGTGGAAACATGCGATTCCTATCCTGATCATAACAGTTAGCTGGAGGCTTGGCATGGGTGGCGTGGGAGCTATGCCAGGTGTGGTATTTGGTATGGTATTACCTGTGTTGCTGGCTCTTCTTTTTCATAGAAAAGATCGAGTCATGCCAAAGCCGTATACCCTGTTCATTTTAATCATAGCCAGCTGGCTTATCTCGGATGTCCCGATTATCTTTCTCGTACCAAATGGATTAGAGATTTTCAGTGAAATCCATCTTGTTCGGATGATTGCCCTACAGGTATCAGCATTTATCCTGTATTTTTTCATTAACCTACTGAATCGAGAAATAGAGTTGAAACGAAAGCTTCGATTTTATGCAGAACGTGATCCTCTTACAGGCCTATACAATATGCGCTATTTCGAAAGTCGCATTAAGAAAGTCTCAAGCCAACGTAAAAAATACATAGTAATGATTGATATCGATCATTTTAAAAAAGTCAATGACACATTCGGTCACTTAAATGGCGATTCTGTTTTGAAAGATGTTGCACAAACCTTGTATAAAAAAGTTTACCCCTATAAATCGTTACTTGGAAGATATGGTGGGGAGGAATTTATTTTACTATTAGAGGCAGAATCAAAGGAAAAGCTGATGAATATCGTTTCTGACATTCGTAGCGGGATTGAATCAACACCGTTTTGGGCAGATAACAAAAAGCTATCTATTACTGTATCAATCGGTGTTTCCGAACTGAAAGACCCGGATCACCTTTATCAAGCCATTGAAAAAGCGGACAACTCCTTATATGCGTCCAAGCAAAATGGCCGGAATCAAATCAATTATGCGATATAAGTATCTCGTTAAGTGCGGGGTGCTTTTTTTGTGTCAAGCTGCAGCGCCTAGCCAGTTTTCACCCTGGATAATCTTCTGAGAGTATCTTGTGAAAAGCTTTGCTTTGAGCAGCTCGTGGTCACAAGCCAATCAAATCAAGAAGGTCAAACTACAACCTTCATGCTTGCTCTTCTTGTGCTTGTCAGACTTTCGCTGGATGTGATGACGTCTACGTTTGCTACAGGACGTGGCCGTTGTTAGTAGACAAACAATTAAAACACCTTCCGCTTTTCTCTTTTGTCGAATCCCCTCACATCACGAAACTCGATAATATTTTACCCTTGTCCTATTTAGTGGTAAAATGGATGATATACATAATCCTGTAATGAATGAAACTTACGATAGAGGAGCGTACATGATGCTTGGAATTTTAAACAAAGTTTTTGATCCAAACAAACGCACAATCAAGCGCTTGGAAACACTTGCAGATAAAATTGAGGCCCTTCATCCTGAGATGGAGAAGCTTTCTGATGAAGCCCTTCGCAACAAAACCGAAGAGTTCAAGGAACGATACCAAAAAGGTGAAAAACTTGATGATTTACTAGTTGAAGCTTTCGCTGTTGTTCGTGAAGGTGCAAAGCGTGTGTTGGGTCTGCACCCATACCGCGTTCAGTTAATGGGGGGTATTTCCCTTCATGAAGGAAATATTTCTGAGATGAAAACAGGGGAAGGTAAAACGTTAACTTCCACTATGCCTGTTTATTTGAATGCAATCACTGGTAAAGGCGTTCACGTTGTCACTGTCAACGAATACCTTGCAAGCCGTGACGCACATGAGATGGGCCAACTTTATGAGTTTTTAGGTCTAAGTGTTGGGTTAAACCTTAACTCCATGTCTCGTGACGAAAAAATTGAAGCATACCGTGCTGATATTACGTATGGTACGAACAATGAATTTGGTTTCGACTATTTACGTGATAACATGGTCCTTTATAAGGAACAAATGGTGCAACGTCCGCTTTATTTTGCCGTTATTGACGAAGTTGACTCAATCTTAATCGATGAGGCGCGTACACCGTTAATCATTTCCGGTTCTGCTCAAAAATCAACAGCACTCTACGTTCAAGCGAATGGATTTGTGACAACCCTTAAAAAAGAAGAAGACTACACCTATGATGAAAAAACAAAAGGTGTTCAACTCACTGAAGAAGGTATTTCAAAGGCTGAGCGTGTGTTCGGTATTGAAAACCTATTTGATATTTCGAATGTAGCGTTAATTCATCACATCAACCAAGCATTAAAAGCGAATGCGAGTATGCATCGTGACATTGACTATGTAGTTGAGGATGATCAAATCGTTATCGTTGACCAATTCACAGGTCGTCTCATGAAGGGACGACGTTATAGTGAAGGCCTTCACCAAGCAATTGAGGCGAAAGAAGGCGTCGAAATTCAAAACGAAAGCATGACGCTAGCAACGATTACATTCCAGAACTACTTCCGTATGTATGAGAAGCTTTCTGGTATGACGGGTACGGCAAAGACTGAGGAAGAAGAATTCCGCAATATTTACAATATGAATGTTGTTGTGATTCCAACGAATCGTCCAATTGCACGTGATGACCGTCCTGATTTAATTTATAAATCCATCGAGGGCAAGTTCCGCGCAGTTGCTGAGGATATCGCTGAGCGCCATGCGAAGGGACAACCTGTCTTAGTTGGTACGGTTGCGATTGAAACATCTGAAATTATTTCGAAGTACTTATTGAAAAAAGGCGTTAAGCATAATATCTTGAACGCGAAAAACCACGCTCGTGAAGCTGAAATCATTGAACAAGCTGGTCAACAAGGCGCGGTAACCATAGCGACAAACATGGCTGGTCGTGGTACGGACATCAAGCTTGGCGAGGGTGTTAAGGAACTTGGTGGACTTGCGGTAATTGGTACTGAGCGACACGAGAGCCGTCGTATTGATAACCAGCTTCGTGGACGTTCAGGTCGTCAAGGAGATCCTGGGGTAACACAGTTCTATCTTTCAATGGAAGATGAACTTATGCGCCGTTTCGGTTCTGACAATATGAAAAATATGATGGAGCGCCTTGGCATGGATGATTCCCAGCCAATTCAAAGTAAAATGGTCTCCAGAGCAGTTGAATCTGCGCAAAAACGTGTTGAGGGTAACAACTTTGATGCGCGTAAACAACTTTTACAATATGATGATGTTCTTCGTCAGCAACGTGAGGTTATTTATAAACAGCGTTATGAAGTTCTTGATTCTGAGAATCTTCGTGATGTTGTCGAAAATATGATTAAGTCTTCACTTGATCGTGTCATTCACGCTCATACACCAAAGGATGAGGTAGAAGAAGACTGGAACTACAAAGGAATCGTTGATCATGTGAATGCGAATCTTCTAAATGAAGGTGACATTTCAATTGACGACCTTCGTGGAAAAGAGCCTGAAGAAATGTCCGAGCTCATTTTTGAAAAGGTTAAAGAGCGCTATGATGAAAAAGAAGAGCAAATTGAGCCAGAGCAAATGCGTGAATTCGAGCGCGTTGTCGTGCTTCGTGCCGTTGACAGTAAGTGGATGGATCACATTGACCAAATGGATCAGCTTCGCCAAGGTATCCATTTACGTGCGTACGGTCAAAACGACCCCCTTCGTGAATACAACTTCGAAGGCTTTGCAATGTTCGAAAACATGATTGCTTCCATTGAAGATGATGTTGCGAAGTTTGTAATGAAGGCACAAATCCGCAGCAACCTTCAACGTGAAGAAGTGGCGAAAGGACATGCTGTTCAACCAAAAGAAGGCGGCGAAGAAAAGCCAAAAAAACGCCCAGTTCAAAAATCCGTTGACATCGGCCGTAACGACCCATGCTACTGCGGAAGCGGCAAAAAATTCAAAAACTGCCACGGTCAATAAAAGGACAGAGATTTCCCAAATTGGGACAGAGGGACAGGTCCCTTGTCCCAGACATGAATATTGAAAAAGGTGAGAGCCAACTCTCACCTTTTGTTTCGAAAAAAATCAGAGACTAATCTTGTAAAAATGAGTAAGATAATGAAGTAGGAATCATGATATAACTTTATTCAGTAGGGGATTAAAAACCCCACTGAATAAAGTTATAGCCTCCGGCGGATGCCACAGATTTTCAAAGGTAATTTTTCGAGCAGGCTCGAAAAAATCTGGGTGCAAATACGCCAAGGCGAATTTGACTAAATGATTACATCTTGGAGGAAAAATAATGGAATTAGTAGAAATTAAGCACGAACTTGATAAAATGGCTAAGAAATTAGCGGGTTTCAGGGGGTCTCTTTGACTTAGAGGCCAAACAAGCGCGCATCACCGAGCTTGACGAAATCATGTCAATGCCCGACTTCTGGAATGACCAGAACGCGGCTCAAACTGTCATCAACGAAGCAAATGCATTAAAGGATCAAGTCAATGAATTTGTGAATTTAAACGATTCTTATGAGAATCTGGAGCTCACCTATCAACTTGTGAAGGAAGAGCCTGATGCAGATTTGCAAGCCGAGCTAGACGAAGAAATTCAACAATTGTCTAAAAGCTTAAGTGATTTCGAATTACAGCTCCTATTGAGCGAGCCTTATGATAAAAATAATGCGATCCTAGAGCTTCACCCAGGTGCAGGTGGTACCGAATCACAGGACTGGGGCTCCATGCTTCTTCGTATGTACACTCGTTGGGCCGAGAAAAAAGGCTTCAAGGTTGAAACAATGGACTATCTTCCTGGAGACGAAGCTGGAATTAAGAGTGTGACTCTTTTAATCAAAGGACACAATGCCTACGGCTATTTGAAGGCTGAAAAAGGAGTACACCGCTTAGTTCGTATTTCACCGTTCGACTCTTCAGGCCGTCGCCACACATCATTCGTGTCATGTGAAGTAATGCCTGAGTTTAACGATGATATCGAAATTGATATCCGCACTGAAGATTTAAAAATCGATACGTACCGTGCGAGTGGAGCGGGTGGTCAGCACATCAACACCACCGACTCAGCTGTTCGTATCACACATCTCCCAACAAATACGGTTGTAACGTGTCAAACTGAGCGTTCACAAATCAAAAACCGCGAACAAGCAATGAAAATGTTAAAGTCTAAGTTGTATCAGCTTGAGATTGAAAAACAACAAGCCGAACTAGACGAAATCCGCGGTGAACAAAAAGAAATCGGCTGGGGCAGCCAAATCCGCTCCTATGTCTTCCACCCATATTCCATGGTAAAAGACCACCGCACAAATGTAGAGGTTGGTAATACTGGAAGTGTGATGGACGGCGAGATTGACTTGTTTATTGATGCATATTTGAGATCGAAATTGAATTAATTAGTGGAGAGGGGCAGCCTTGTGGCTGTCTCTTTTTTTAAGCGGAAATTTGCTATCGGCCAAAAAAGTAAAATAACGGCCATAAATGAAAATTAGCGTCCATAACCCTTAAGCTAACAGCCATAAATTTGATTTATCGGCCATAAGCAGTTCGATGAGCCACTGATCAAGTAAAAGGGACGAAGGTCATTCACGGTCGTATATTAATTTATACTCATTTTCAAGCTCTCTTAAAGTCAATTCATAAAGATGCTTTTCATTTTTTTTATAAATTCCTTGTTTTATCAATTTATTAATTAATACTTTCTTTTTTGACTGACTAGCTTTTCGCAGTAGATTTCCCATTTTAACACCTCTATCTAGTAAAAAAATATGTAGGTCATTCATTGTGTTTATTTTCATTGATTCGAGTATGATAATTACTTATCTGTTTAAAAACGATATTCAAGAGCCAAATAATCATAACGGCACCCAAGATATATGTACCAAGTAAGTTAACGACAGTCATTATAAATTACCTCCACCATTTGTCCTTTTCCAATTCATAGAAAGGTGCAAAACAAATTTTGACTCCTAACCTCCAACTCTTGTCATTATATACAATCATAACTTTAAAATTTGTCGATTCATCTGGATTTTACAACCCTTAAATGAATTGTTAACTTTCATTAATAAAAGAAAAACTTGTAATGATTCATACCCCTTGTCATTTCTATAAAAAATAAGCCCAGCATCACCTAAATACTTCCAATCTTATTTGTACCAATCAATGAGTGACAGTTAAAAATGACCTGTGATAAAATAACCATAAGTGAAAACTGTCAAAAATAGTAGAAATGACTCAGAATGTGACGAAAGCACTGCATTTTAATATCGCATATATCTTTGGCTACACCCCTGCTAGGTGTAGCCTTTCATCTGCCTATTTAAAAAACTAGTAAACTATCATTTAAGGGGTTGGATTCTATGAGGAAAAAGGATGAAACAATAGCCCAGTTGGAAGCTATTTTAAAAGAACTAAAAACAGCAAATGAAGAAAGTGCGGCCACTGCGGTGGTCGGCCAGAGAAGACGAAATCGCAACATGTCTGGGACACTATTTAAGTTTCTATTTCGAGCTCTAGGAGCAAGGATTCTTCTAGTTGCTGTCATTCTCGTTGCGGTTTCAGTAGGGAGTGTTTGGCTTATATCTGGAAGTACGTTTAAGAAAGAAAGTACGTTTTTTGTTGAAGATATCAAAGAACTCGCTACACTCGCAACAGCTGAAGCCTCTGTGAAAGCAGTTATCAAGCAAGAGGATAATAAGTTGTTTGGAAATGATATATCAATTAATCTTCCAGGAACAAAGAGAGAGATATTTTTAATTGTTCCGGGCACCGTGATTGCTGGTGTTGATTTAAAAGGAATTACTAAGGATGATTTAAAAGTAAATGAAAAAGAAAAAGTGCTAGATATTGTTCTCCCACATGCTGAGCTAATCCAAGATCCAGCAATACAGATGGAAAAGTTAATCACATATTCAGACGAAGGAATATTCCGTGGTGAGGTGAAATGGGATGAAGGCTTTGATTTAGTGGCTGAAGCCCAGGATGATATTCGGAAAGAGGCAATCGAGATGGGACTATTAGAAACCGCCGAAAGAAACGCAGAAAACGTTTTGACTAGCTTTTTTAACAATCTAGACTATACAGTGAACCTAACCTTTAAATAATATGTCACTCTCAATACAAGTTGGTTTGAATCCCACTTTCCCATAATTACTATATTCAAACCTCCTAAAAAACGGTAAAATAGAGGGTGATATCAATAATGGGGGACAACCTTATGAACGAAACGGTTTTATCTATTGAGGAGTTAAAACGAGAGGATCTTATCCGAAAAAACAAATTGGTCGGCATTGTTTCACTTATTTCTATCATTCTAGCAATTATTGTTGAGGTTTCGATTCGTCAGCCACTTCAAATGATTCTCATAATCGGAATTGGCGGTGCGATCTTTCTTGCTATCTTATGCTTACTGATTTACAAGAAACTCCTATTAACACAAACACCTTATATTTCGGTCGTAGGGATTTCGGTGGTTATCTTTGTGATTATGTCTAGCTCACAATCGGCGCCAATTGTCCTTTTACCGTTATACCTATTAACAACGGTTGCAATCTATAATAAACGGAAAACGCTAATCTTTGGCGTAGTTTGTGCCATTGCATTAACGGTTTTATTTTTTCTTACAAGTGGACATGAGTTCAACTACACCTCAAAGGAAATTGTGATTTATTATTTGATCTTTTCGGTAATTATTGCGACTCTGTTTTTCCAGAGTATTGTTACTGGAAGGTTGACTCAGGATATTCAGGCAACGCATAAGCACACCGAGCACCTACTTGAGATGAGACGGCATCATGCGGCACAGCTTGAGGAAAACTCACAAGTGATCAGCGAGAACATCACAAACATCCGTCGCCAAGGTGAGGAGCAAATGCACTCCTTTAACGAGATGACAATCGCCGTTACGGAAATCTCATCTGGAATGAACACGCAAAATGAGGCAGCGACAACCATTACTGAATCCATCGAAGATCTTAATCGTATTGTCCAGGAACTTGTAAAAGGTTCGAACCACCTAAGTAATCAGACCGAGAATACGAATTTAGCAGCTGACAATGGAAATAAATCCATTGACCTTTTACTCTCAAAAATTACAGACTTTCAAGTATCTGTCCATTCAATGTCTGAAACAATGAATTTATTAGTTGAAAAAATCAATGAAACAAATGGGTTTACGGATCGAATTCAGGAAATTGCGTCACAAACGAATTTATTAGCGCTTAACGCTTCGATTGAAGCGGCAAGAGCAGGTGATAGTGGTAGAGGATTTGCGGTAGTTGCATCTGAAATACGAAAACTTTCAGAGGTGACATCAAATACGGCGAATCTCATTTCTGAGAATTTAAAAGAAGTAAACGAGAGTACGACATTAACGCAGAAGCATATGGCAGAAAATGCGATAAAAATGGACGAAAGTGTTCAACTTACAAAGGATGCAAAAGGAGTTTTCACTGTTATCGATGATACAGTGTCCGAACTGAACGATGCCGTTAAGCATTTCGAAAAAATCTCAAACCAAATCAGCCAGTCATCGATTTCCATTGAAACATCAGTGAGTGAATTTGCTGCAATCATAGAAGAAACAACAGCTTCTCTTGAGGAAATTACGGCATCCATCGAAAACCAGAATGGCCAAATGCAACACCTCGTCTCCTATGTCCAAAACACAGACGACGCAACAGCCGAATTGATGGAAATTTTTAAAGAAAAATAGTAGGTCAAGGGGACAAGGTCCACTGTCCCACAATCATTAATAAGTGGGACGAGGGACCTGTCCCTCTGTCCCAAAGGAGGATACAAATGGTTTATGTGGCAAGTGAAGGGCGTTATGGTGGGATGAAGTATAATCGGGTTGGAAAGTCAGGTTTATTTTTGCCAGCGATTTCATTAGGGTTATGGCACAACTTCGGGGGAGTCGATTCTTTTGAGAATGGACGAAACATCTTAAGAAAGGCATTTGACCTTGGGATTACTCATTTTGATTTAGCGAATAATTATGGTCCACCACCAGGCAGTGCTGAAGAAATGCTTGGGAAAATGATGAAGGCAGATTTTGCCCCGTATCGTGATGAATTGGTTATTTCCACAAAGGCTGGCTACCAGATGTGGGAAGGTCCATATGGGGACTGGGGTTCAAGAAAGTATTTGATTTCAAGCCTTGATCAAAGTCTAAAACGGATGGGCCTTGAGTATGTTGATATTTTTTACTCACACCGCCCGGACCCTCATACACCACTTGAAGAGACGATGGGTGCTCTTGATCAGATCGTACGACAAGGAAAAGCGCTATATGTGGGAATTTCAAATTATAGTCCGACTCAAACACAAGAAGCCATTCGGATACTGAAAGAGTTAGGTACACCACTCCTAATTCATCAACCAAGATATTCGATGTTTGACCGCTGGATTGAGGACGGCTTGCAGGATGTGTTGGCCGAAAATGGTGTGGGATCGATTGTGTTCTCCCCGATGGCACAAGGATTATTAACGAATAAATATCTTGGCGGCATTCCAACTGATTCAAGGGCTGCTAAACAAAATACATTCCTTAAAAAAGATCAAATCACAGAGAATGTATTAGGGAAAATCCAACAGTTAAACGCTCTTGCGATAGAAAGAGGACAAAGTCTTGCGCAAATGGCATTGGCATGGGTTCTCCGTGAAGGTCGTGTAACATCAGCGCTGGTTGGTGCAAGTAAAGTGAGTCAACTCGAGGACAATGTTTCGGCTTTACGAAATCTTTCCTTCACTCAAGAGGAATTAACCAAAATTGAGGATATTTTGGCGCAAAACTAGTTATACTAGTACAGCGCATAATAAAAGGGGAGTAGCCTGTGAGTGATAGGTTACTCCTCTTTTATATTTCAATAAAGGTAATTGGGGAGTGCACACTCTCTTTACATGGCCGAATGGTAATAACCCCAAAGTAGATCTATTTAGTGATTTCGGATAAAGTCTACAAAATGTTGCAATCCTATTTTTGGAAAACGATGTGGTTTTTGAACCATCCATAGTGAACGTGTGAGAGAAAAATCGGCCATGTTAATCTGACATAATGTTCCTAGTTCTAATTCTTTTAAAACAGTAATCCTTGGAAGAATGCTGATTCCTAGATCTGCTTCTACGGCGCTTTTGATAGATTGAATACTCCCTAGCTCCATTTCGCTCTCAATGTCCTCAAGGATTCCAAAATCACGAAGGTAATTTTCAACAATTAGACGTGAACCAGATTCAGGCTCCCGCCAAATCATTTTTTCCTCTACTAATTCATCTATCGTAATTGTTTTTCGATTCTTCCAATGATGGTCATTCGAAGTGACTAAAATAAGCTCATCTTCAGCGAATTTTTCAATTTTTAGGTTTGGATTTTCTATTTGACTTTCCACAAGAGCGATATCAATTTCATTGTTTTCAAGCATTGCAATCATATTTGGAGTATTCCCGATTGTAAGACTGAATGTGATATGTGGATATCCTTTTTTGATCATGCCAAGAATTTGAGGTAATAGATATTCACCAATCGTTAAGCTTGCGCCTATATGTAAATTGACTTCCTCATTGCCAGACATTTTTTGAACAGCATCGAAAGACCTTTTGATATTTTCAATAACATCTTTCGCATAAGGATAAAGGACTTCCCCAGCCTTTGTTAGTTCAAGTCTCCCGCCATTTCTCTCAAACAGCAAAGTGCCATATTCATTTTCAAGCTGGCTAATCTTTTTCGTGACAGCTGGTTGAGAGATATAACTTATCCGTGCAGCGTTTGTAATACTTCCCTCTTCTACCACGAGGCAAAAGAGTTTAAGATTTTCAATGTTCATGGTATCCCTCCTTTCGTACGCAATTTCCATATTCATTACTTTCATTATATAAGAATGAGTTCGTATTATTCTATATCGTGAGCAGTATTACGTTTTGTTATGACCTATTATACATTGTTATTTTACTACAACTTAAAGGTTTGATAGGTTAATAGAGAGTCATACATAGGGGGAACGTAATGATGGATATCGTAACAGGTGTTTTACTTGTGGCAATCGGGATATTTGCTGGTGGTTATGGGGCGATTGTTGGGGCTGGTGGAGGATTTTTATTTGTACCGGCACTCTTGCTTCTTTTTCATGTTGATCCCGTTCTTGCTGCTGGAACAGGGCTAGTCATTGTATTAATTAACTCATTGTCTGGTGTTTTTGGATTTGCAAAACAGAAACGGATTGATTATCGAACCGGAATCATGCTAGGTATAGGGGCGTTCCCAGGGACTTTTATCGGTGTGCAACTTCTTCAAGCCTATTCTTCTACGTATTTTTATTTTTTCTTTGCTAGTGTACTTGTCTTTTTGGGCTTCTTTTTAGTCGTGAAAAATACAAATCTGCTAAAAAAGAAGAATATGACGAAGGAAGTAAAAAAAGAAACCGCAGCAACTGGGGAATCAGAGAATAACGTCAGTTCTAATCTTCAAGCAAATACAAGATTACAAGGTAAATGGCTCATTCCACTTGGTTTATTCATGGGGATTCTCTCGAGCTATCTTGGGATTGGTGGAGGCTGGATGCTTGTCCCAATTTTGGTATACATCTTTCGTGTTCCAACCCATATCGCAACCGCAACCTCAATCTTTTCTTTATGTTTGTATTCTTCTGTAGGTGTGTTTCTTCAGGTCTGGCATGGGAATATCGATTGGCTGATCGTTGCGTTTGGTGGAGCCGGGATTATCATTGGTTCACAGCTAGGCGTCTTGCTCTCACAAAAAATACCAAGTCGAGTCATCATGCAAATGCTATCTTTTCTATTAATAATCATAGGGTTTCGAATGTATTTTCATTAAGAACCAAAGGGGGAGATCTCTTTGGTTCTTTTTTTTGTATGGACCCAGAAAACCGCAATTAAATGTTTAGTAAAACTTTAACTAAAATTCATTGACCTTTTTCACTAATGACTCTACAATGTAGATAGAAACCAAAGTATTGGAGGCAAATCCACTATGGATCACGAACAACTTTCAAATAGATTTATAGAAGTATTTAACGAAACCGATTACAGAAGCTTCTTCGCGCCTGGGCGTATTAATCTCATTGGTGAGCATACTGATTACAATGGCGGCCATGTTTTTCCGGCTTCAATCACAAAAGGAACGTATGCGCTTGCTAGAAAACGTGACGATGACAAAATCAGAATGTACTCGATGAACTTTGAAGACCTCGGGGTAATCGAGTTTGACTTAAGCGACCTTGACTATACTAAAGCCCATGATTGGGCGAATTATCCGAAGGGAATGCTCCGTTATTTACGTGAAAAAGGCTATGACATAACAACTGGTGTTGACGTACTTTTTTACGGCAATATCCCAAATGGTGCGGGTTTATCCTCATCGGCATCTATCGAGCTTGTGTCAGGTGTGATGTTCGAAAAATTATTTAACCTTGAAATTGATCGTGTTGAACTTGTAAAAATCGGTCAACTTGTAGAAAATAAGTTTATTGGTGTAAACAGTGGGATCATGGATCAATTTGCAATCGGAATGGGTAAAAAGAATGCAGGAATTTTACTAGATTGTGATACATTAAAGTATGAATACGCACCAATTGAGTTGGATGATCATCTCATTTTAATTATGAACACAAACAAGCGCCGTGAGCTAGCGGATTCTAAATACAATGAGCGTCGCAGTGAGTGTGAACAGGCACTTTCTCAACTTCAAAAGGAGCTGGATGTTCAAGCGCTTGGTAATATCACAAGCGAAAAATTTGAACAGTACAAGTATCTAATCGAAAACGAAACCTTACAAAAGCGTGCTAAACATGCCATTTATGAGAATGAAAGAACATTAGAGGCTTTAAAAGCCCTAAAAGCGGGGGACCTCGTAGAATTTGGTCGTTTACTTAATGCATCACACACATCATTGCGTGATGATTATGAAGTAACCGGAAAAGAGCTTGATACGTTAGCAGAAGCAGCATGGGCGCAAGAGGGTGTGCTTGGTGCACGAATGACAGGCGCTGGTTTCGGAGGCTGTGCGATTGCCCTCGTCGAAAAAGACAAAGCGCAAGCAATCATAGATGCCATCGGAAAATTATACGAAAAAACCATCGGCTACCCAGCATCCTTCTATGAAGTAAGCATCGGCGACGGCGCAAAAGAAATATAACAGGGTAGGACACAAGTTCGGGTGGGACACAGGCTGTCAGGGGGACGAGGGAACTGTCCCTCTGACCCAATTTAGGGTGAAAGCACCTGACCCAGCAGGCCCATGACCGAGCCAGGGTGAAAACCCCCTGAACAAAAAAAGGAGCGAATGAATATGAGTATTTTAGTTTTAGGTGGAGCGGGGTATATTGGCTCACATGCGGTTTATCAGTTAATTGACGCAAACGAAGAAGTTGTGGTTGTTGACAATCTTCAAACAGGTCATAAGGAGGCGGTTCACCCGAAAGCGAAGTTTTATCAAGGTGACATCCGTGACCGTGCGTTTATGCAATCTGTTTTTGAAAAAGAAGATATTAACGCAGTGATCCACTTTGCGGCAAATTCTCTTGTCGGCGAATCAATGGTTGACCCGTTGAAATACTATGATAACAATGTGTTTGGAACACAAATCGTACTTGAAACGATGAAAAACAATAATGTGAAATATATCGTTTTCTCATCTACGGCAGCAACTTATGGTGAACCGAAGCAGGTGCCAATTACGGAGGAGATGCCGACTGTTCCAACAAATACGTACGGTGAAACGAAGCTTGCGATGGAGAAAATGATGAAGTGGTCTGAGATTGCGCATGATATTAAATTTGTTTCACTCCGCTACTTTAACGTAGCTGGGGCTCGCGCAACTGGTGAAATCGGGGAGGATCATGATCCAGAAACACATCTGATCCCGGTTATTTTACAAGCGGCGTTAGGAAAAAGAGATGCCATCACAATCTTCGGTGAGGACTATGATACGCCAGACGGAACATGCATCCGTGATTATATTCATGTTGAGGACTTAATTAATGCGCACATTCTAGCGCTTAAATATCTCCAAAACGGAGGCGAGAGTAACTATTTTAACCTTGGAAGTAACAGTGGATTCTCTGTAAAAGAAATGGTTGAAGCAGCTAAAGAGGTTACACAACGCAATATCCCTGTCAATATTGGCGAGCGCCGTGCAGGTGACCCAAGTATTCTAATCGCATCATCAGGAAAAGCGAAGGAAGTGCTAGGCTGGGAGCCAAAGCGTACTTCTATCAACGAAATCATCAAGGATGCGTGGAACTGGCATGTAAACCACCCAAATGGGTATGAAAGCTGAGGGGAGTAACTTGACGATCTACGGAGCTGTACAACAGCTAACGGAACAGGCTATCAAGGTTGGACTTATTGAAAAAGAAGATAAGATTTATGTTCGCAACCAAGTCCTTTCCTTATTAAACTTAGAGGATTTCGTCCCAACCGAACATGTCTCACCTGAAAAAGACATTCCAACTCTGGTTGAGGATCTAGTTGAATACGCGTGCGAACAAGGTGTTATCGGGGACTATTTTGACGCAAAAGAAATACTTGCAAGTAAAATCATGAACGTGATGATTCCACTGCCGTCCGCGGTGACACGCCAGTTTTATGACCTTTATCAACAAGACCCGGCAGCAGCGACCACCTATTTTTATGAGTTGAGTAAAAATAGCAACTACATTCAAATGAAGCGAATCGAAAAAAACATTGAATATAAAGTAGAAACAACGTACGGCGAGCTTGATATTACTATCAATTTGTCTAAGCCTGAAAAGGATCCAAAGCAGATTGCGCTTGAAAAAGAGACAAAAATCAGCGGTGAGAAGTATCCGAAATGCCTGCTCTGTGTAGAAAATGAAGGGTATGCGGGCCGCATCGGTCATCCGGCTCGCTCCAATCACCGCATCATCCCGGTGCCACTTGAGGGAGAAAACTGGTATTTGCAGTACTCGCCATATGTGTACTACAACGAACACAGTATCCTGCTTTGCGAAGAGCATCGTGATATGAAAATTAGCAAGGCAACATTTGCACGATTACTTGGTTTTGTTGAAAAGTTTCCACACTATTTTATAGGTTCAAACGCAGACATCCCAATTGTGGGGGGCTCGATTTTAACCCATGATCACTATCAGGGTGGAAACTATGATTTTGCGATGGCAAAGGCAAAAGACGATATCAAATTCACGTGGGACTGTTATGACACCATCGAATTTTCAACGGTAAAATGGCCAATGTCAGTTCTTCGCCTAAGAAGCTCGGATAAGGATGCCTTGATAGAAGCGGGTGACCACATTTTACAAGCATGGCGCAACTACAGCGACCCTGAAGTCGACATCATCGCGTTTACGGGTGACACGCCGCATAACACGATTACACCGATTGCTAGGCAACGAGACGGCAAATTCGAGCTCGACCTTGTTCTTCGTAACAACCGAACAAATGATGAGCATCCACTTGGCATATTCCATCCGCATGCTGATGTGCATCATATTAAAAAAGAAAACATCGGTCTCATCGAGGTTATGGGATTAGCGGTACTTCCGGCTCGACTCAAAACAGAGCTACAAGAAGTTGAAAAATACCTAATCGGCGAAGCAGACTCAGTCAATCCCATCCACCTAGAATGGGCGGATGAACTGAAAGCTTACAACCCAACATTAGAAAATGCTCACGAATTTGTACAACAAGAAGTAGGCAAAAAGTTCATGCGGGTGCTTGAAGACGCAGGCGTATACAAACGTGATGAAGTTGGCCAAAATGCATTTAAGAGATTTATAGACCATTTTACCTTTATTCAGCAGTAATCTCTTAAATAGTATTTTGTAGAATATATTTTTTTCGCACTTAAATTGGCTGAATAAAGGTAAAGCCTCCGGCGGATGCCACAGATTTTCAATGGAAACTTTTCGAGCGCGCTCGAAAAAATCTGGGCGCAAATACGCCAAGGCGCATTTGATACTAGATAGGAGATTATCAATATGGAAGTTACAGTACATCCCTACGGAAAGTATGATAACCAAGAAGTTCAAGCTTATACGTTAAAAAATGATCACGGGCTAAGCGTTACCTGCATTGACTATGGTTGCATTATTACGGAAATCCTCGCTCCAGATCGAAACGGTGCGCAGGAGAATGTTGTACTCGGATTTGATAGCCTGGATGGATATCTTGCAGACCAAACCTATCAAGGGACGATTGTGGGTCGGATTGCAGGCCGCATTAGAGGTGGCGAATTTGAGCTAAATGGTAAAACATATTCCTTAGATAAAAATGAAAAACCAAACCATATCCATGGTGGAGTAAAAGGGTTTAGCAAAGTCGTGTGGGATTCCACTATTATTAAGAAAGAAAATCATGTCGGCGTTGAGTTTAAGTATGTCAGTATGGACGGTGAAGGTGGCTATCCTGGAACGATTGAAATGACAGTCACTTATTCACTCAATAATGAAAATGAATTATCGATCTCTGCAGTAGGTGTTCCTGATGCAGACACTATTTTAAATATCACAAATCATGCTTATTTTAACCTATCAGGTAACATGAAAAATGATGTGCTTGATCATGAACTTACAATTAATAGTAGTAAGTTTCTCGAATTAGACCAAGAGTTTCTTCCTACTGGTGAACTCCTTGATGTCACTGGCACTGTTTTTGATTTTCGAGAAGGTCGAAAAATAGCAGACGGCCCGAATTCAGCTGATGAGCAGATTGCCATTGTCGGTCAAGGATATGACCATCCATTTTTGCTCGATGAAAAATTGGTTACGCTTTATGACGAAGCATCCGGTCGCCTATTGAAGGTAGAAACGAACCAGCCTGCCGTTGTCGTATACTCAAGCAACACAATGAAAGGATTTAAAATGCGCGATGGTAGTGCACGTCCGTATTTTGGCGTTTGCCTGGAAACACAAGCACCACCTGATGCAATCCATCATCCGAACTTCCCATCCACGATCGTCAAAAAGGGTGGAGAATACAATTGGGAAACGAAGTACACATTCTCGGTGAATAAATTCCGGTGAAACTGTATTTGGGCTAAAACCCATTTCCCGAGCGCGTTTCCATAAAACTCAGGACATTTTTAATAGAAAGGAGATGAAACATGGCAACAATAAAAGATATTGCGGAAAAAGCGGGTGTCTCTATTGCAACGGTATCAAGAGTGCTCAACTATGATTCCAGCTTATCTGTCAGTGATGAAACTAAAAAGAGGATCTTTGAGATTGCTGAGGCGCTTTCTTATAAAAAACGTTCCACTAAAAAGTCATCTTCTGCTCGGATTGGCATTCTCCTTTGGTACACGGAAAAAGAGGAGCTCAACGATCTCTATTACATGTCGATTCGTCTTGGGATTGAGCAGCGTTGTGAGCAGCATGGTATCCAAGTAGCGAATTTTTACAATAGCATTGACAGCATGAAGCAAGAGGAGTTTCAGGGAATCATTGCGGTTGGTAAGTTCAGCACAAATCAAATTGATGAGCTATCGAAATTGGCCGAGCACATCGTGTTTGTTGATTCAAACCCTGATGAGGATGTGTACGATGCGGTTGTTGTGGACTTTGAAAAAGCGACCCGAACGGTGTTGAAGCATTTTATCGAGAATGGTCATACGAATATTGGCTATCTTGGTGGCCGTGAGGAATTCAAAGATCACTCTGCTGAAATTGAAGAAATACGAGAAAAAACGTTCAGAACCTATCTTGCCGAAGCCAATCTACTAGATGAGAGCAATATTTATATAGGAAGCTTTACGGTCGAGGACGGTTACCAGTTGATGAAACAGGCGATCGTAGAAAAAGGAGACAACCTCCCAACGGCTATTTTTGCTGCTAATGACTTGATTGCAATCGGTGCATTGCGTGCATTAAATGAAGAAAAACTCGCCGTGCCGGACCGTGTAAGTCTAATTGGGGTCAATGATATTAGCGTCTCCAAATACGTCTTCCCGCCACTGTCAACGGTCAAAGTCCATACCGAAGTCATGGGTGAAACCGCCGTCGACACGATTCTTGAACGGATTTCTGGTAGACAAATCGCAAAAAAGGTATTCATTACTACTAAATTAGTGATACGAGAAACCTAGTCAACCAACTGACTAGGTTTTTTACAATCCAATATAATAGGAAAGAAAGATTACCAACTTTCCCTATAACAACCACGAAACTCCTAGAGAATTAAGTCGAATTCTCGTACCTTTTCCTTACCTATTCACCAGCATTTACCACTTCAAATAATCATTCTTCGAAAATAAAATCCTATTTTACAAAAACATTACCTCATTTTAAGAGGAAGACGAAATTATTCCTTCACACGAATGAAAGTGCTTACAAGAAAATTTAAGGCGCCGAATACTGTCAAGTTACATTTATGTTACAAACATTAATGATAAAAGGACTAATTTCCTACTAATTGTAATAAAGGGAGTCAAGAGGCTTGAAACCAAGATATTATGTCGAGGGATATCAACGTTCTTCAGTCTAATGAATTTCTCAAAAGTACTAGTGGGGTAGTACACCTTATGTAGTAAGTGGCTCCAAAAGAAACGACAATTTGTAGAAAAATGTAGAATAAACAGGTCTTTCGTCTCGGTTATTAAGTTGGTTGAATAATCCGGAAAAATTGACCTAATCCTAAATATCAAGTAATTTTTAGTATATATCTGGAAAAAATGTGACCGTACTATGTCAATTTTGCCCCGTGTAAGGGCATTGCACTATATAAAACTTATTTACGATAAGCAGGTGATTTTTATGGGAATTAGTGTTTCGGCAGCAATTTCACAGGCAAACCAACTTCGCAATTATGCCACACAGCTTCGGAATCTAAAAACCTCTTTAAATGGGTTTCAAGGAAATATCAATTCAGCTTGGCAGGCAACAGAGGTTCAGTATATCAACCAAGCGATCGCCGAGATTAACCGAGAGTTAAATTCGATTGCCTCTAAACTAGACTCTGTTGCTCCAGACATCATATCTGTTGCAAACCAAATTAAGCGAGAAGAAGAAGCAGCTGCTCGTGCAGCAGCGGAAGCGAGAAGAAAGGCTGAAGAAGAAGCACAAAAAAGAGCTGACGCAAGGGCACCGCATCTTCGTTAAATCTAATACTTTTGCTGTCGTGGTAATGTGTGTTTTCTTTTGCTTTTCTTAGTCAAACGTTTGAATTGCATGCAATGAAGGGCGGTAAAAAGCCTTGCTTATACTCAAAAAATTAGTTCAATACCTCTCCTTATTTTGTGTGATGATTTTTTATATCGAGGCCTTGGAGAGTATCTATGTTGGGAATATTACGGGCGGTTTAATTATGCTCATCATCTTATTTCTATTAAACTATCGGATTTTAAAATGGATGAGTAAGTACCCTGTCTCATACCCAGGGTTGTATTTTTTGAATGGAATATTAACCCTGATTAGTATTATTTTCATCATTTATTTACTAATTTTCATAACCGGTAGACGTACTTTTGACGATGTTGTAGGTTACTTCATCCTTATAACTGGTCTGATATCTGCTGTGTTTTGGTGGAATTTTAATATTTTAGAAGTATTTAGAAAGAAAAAAGGGAAAAGGGATACGTCCCTAAGGTTTCAAAAGAAGTCGTTTAAAAAGTAGTTTTTTAAACGTACTTATTGATAGGAGAGATTTGCTTTGATATTAACTCTATTTGATCGGGAAAAGGCATTTACATATGTACTGCCAGAGCGCATCACAGGCCGCTATATCTTAACCTCTGAAGATGCTCATGGGGAACCGAAAGATTTAATTGCCATCGAGGCAGAAGATGGCAAATGGTTCTTGAAATCGAACAAGTCGGCATTTTTGGCAAGTGATAAGCAAGAAATACTTGTCAAACAGGAAATAGAGCCGTTTAAAACATACTCGATTTCACGGAACAATGATGCATCTGCTCTCCTTTATGTAGAGCCACCGACAAACGATCGAAATGAGTTTACAAAGCATGAGGTGACGGGAAGTAGCATTCGGATTGGTCGAGGCAATGACAGCCACATCCGATTTTCGAATAAGCTTGTCTCTAGTTCCCACTGCGTGATTCAGTATGATGCACAAGGCCATGCGATCATTCGTGACAACAATAGTTCGAACGGTACATATGTCAACGGAGAACGTGTGACGGAGAAAGTTCTTTCAACAGGTGATGTTATTTACATCATGGGATTGAAGATCATTTACAACGGCAAGCTCTTATCTCTGAATAACCCACATCAATTAGTATTTTTAGACCGAAATGCGTTTCGTCCGTTTGAAGTGCAAAAGCCGATTATAGAAGAAGAGGAGCCACTTGACGATTTCGAAACCGAGGAATTAAATGATGACCTCTTTTATCGTTCACCACGTTTTAAGCGGGATATTAAAAGGACAGAAATTAGAATCGACCCACCGCCTTCGAAGCCGAATATCGATGAGACTCCATTGATGTTCATCCTCGGACCTTCTCTCACAATGGGAATGGCATCCTTGTCCATGGGGATATTTATGCTAAATAACGTACTGGCACGCGGCGAAAGTCTTACATACGCGATGCCGACATTGATCATGTCCTTTAGTATGTTGATCGGAACAGTGCTTTGGCCAATTTTAACGAAGAAATATGAGAAGAAGCAGCGGATAAAGCTTGAAGGCAAACGTCAGGAAAAATACTCAAAATACATTGAAGAAATGGCGCAGGAGATAGAAGAAGAATGTCAACGTCAAAGTGAAATTCTTCATGAAAACCATGTCGCCCTCCAAAATTTAATTTCACGAATTACAATGCGAAAAAGAAATCTGTGGGAGCGCGCCATTGGTCAAGATGATTTCCTTAAGGTTCGTCTTGGGATTGGCGATCTTCCATTAAATGCAGAGCTAAAATACCCTGAGAAGAAATTCACCCTAGAGGACGACAACCTCCAGGATGAACTCTATAAATTGGTTGAGACACCTCACATTTTAAAACAGGTGCCCGTAACCTTAAGTTTTGTTGAGGAGTATGTCAGTGGGGTGATTGGACGCCGCAGTCGCGTGCAGGATTTTGTGAAGGGACTTATTTTTCAATTAACAGCCTTACATAGTTATGACGAGCTGAAGCTAGTGTTTCTTTACGACAAAAATGAGGAAGAGTATTGGAAGTTTGCGAGATGGCTACCACATGTATGGGATGAAGCGATGCAGATTCGTTATATCGCAACAGATGCGACTGAGGTGAAGGAGCTGTCTTCCTATTTTGAAAAGGAAATTGCCTACCGCGCAAGCCTTGATGAGGCAGAGATACAGGACCTTGACCAGCATTATTTGATTTTCTCCATGAGTAAGTCACTCGCATCAAGGGCTGAGATGATCAACCTCCTTTTAGAGGAAAATAAGAACATTGGAATTAGCCTTGTCACGTTATACGATGAGCTTAAAAATTTACCGAAGGAATGTACGATGGTTGTCGAGCTTGCGGATGATA
This sequence comes from Fredinandcohnia aciditolerans, assembly GCA_003640645.1. GTDB lineage: Bacteria > Bacillota > Bacilli > Bacillales > Bacillaceae_L > Ferdinandcohnia > Ferdinandcohnia aciditolerans. The sequence continues at coordinate 396,413 of QGHH01000002.1, forward strand.
TGTCCAAAATTTATGACAAGGACGACATTTCCGGTTTGTACACTGCATTTGATGCGGAATTTTATGAGCGTGAGGATGCGGAAGAGGTTGCGATTCGCCTAGCGAACATCCAGCTTGCATCCTCCGTTGAGGCATACACGCTACCAGACATGATTACGTTCCTTGAGATGTTTGGTGTAAGTAAAATCGAGCACTTGAACGCATTGACTCGTTGGAAGGAAAACAACCCTGTGCTCTCCATTGAAACACCAATTGGGGTCGACACGATGGGTGAGTCGTTCAAATTAGACCTTCATGAAAAATACCACGGTCCACACGGGCTGATTGCTGGTATGACCGGGTCTGGTAAGTCTGAGTTCATTATGACGTTCATTTTATCGCTTGCGGTGAACTATCACCCAGATGAGGTTGCCTTTATTTTAATCGACTATAAGGGTGGCGGAATGGCGAACGCCTTTTTAAATCTGCCGCATTTAGCTGGAACGATTACAAACCTCGATGGGGCAGCGGTGAAACGCTCGTTGATTTCAATCCAAAGTGAGCTAAAGCGTCGTCAGTCCATTTTCAGTGAGACGAGTCGACGTATGAATACAAGTAATATTGACATTTATAAATACCAAAAGCTGTACCGTGAAGGCTTAGTGAGTGAGCCACTTCAGCATTTGTTCATGATTTCCGATGAGTTCGCCGAGCTGAAAACCCAGCAACCTGAGTTCATGGAGCAACTGGTGAGTGCGGCTCGTATCGGACGAAGCTTAGGTGTCCACTTGATACTAGCTACTCAGAAGCCTTCTGGTGTCGTGGACGATCAAATTTGGAGTAACTCGAAATTCAGAATCAGTCTGAAGGTACAGGAAAAAGCCGATAGTATGGAAGTCATCAAGCGACCAGATGCTGCCGAGCTATCAACGACCGGTCGTTTTTACCTGCAAGTGGGGTATAACGAGTTGTTCGAGCTTGGTCAATCGGCATGGGCTGGGGCACCGTATTATCCATCCGATAAGATTGAAAAACGGGTGGATGAAAGCATTCGTGTCATTGACCACCTAGGTCGTGTCATCAAGAGTGCGAAGATCGACCGTAGAACAATGGTGAAGAATCCACCGAAGCAAATTGATGAAGTAACAAAGTACCTAGAAACTCTAGCAAAACAGGAAAATATCAAAGTCAAGCAGCTATGGCTCGAGCCGATACCTGCACGGATTTATTTAGATCAGTTAGTTGAAAAATATCGTCAAGAAACAACGAATCGCTTTGAACTGAACCCTGTGATTGGGGAATATGACGATCCGGCGAACCAACGTCAAAATGTTATGAGACTACCAATCACACAGGATGGCAATACTATCATCTATGGAGTTGCCGGTAGCGGTAAGACTACGTTCATTGCAACGTTGATGTACTCGCTAATGGAATCTCATACGCCTGATGAGCTACATGCTTATTTACTAGATTTTAGCTCAGAGACGTTAAGTTGGTTCCGTGATGCACCACATATCGGGGATGTTCTGTTATCCCATGATAGTGAGAAGATTGATAATCTCTTTAAAATGCTAAACAGCGAGATTGAGAAACGTAAAAAGCAGTTGTCCAATTATGGCGGTGATTTGCAGACATACAATCGTCTGTCAGAGGATGGCCTACCATCGATTGTAATTGTAATTCACAACTATGCTGCGTTCTCTGAAATGTACGAGTCACACGAAGAGGCAATCTCTTTCCTCACCCGTGAAGGAACAAAGTATGGCATTTATTTTATCGTGACAGCGGCACATACCGGTGCGGTTCGCTATCGCTTGATGCAAAACTTCAAGCAACTGTATGTGTTGCAGCTTAATGACACATCCGAATATTCAGCAGTGCTTGGGAATGTGGACGGTGTCTTCCCATCAAAGCACAAAGGTCGAGGCATTTTCAAAGCGGACAGTGTATATGAATTCCAAGTGGCCCTCATTACCGAGGGTGTCGAGGATATGTACCAATACATCACGGACTACTGTCGCAACCTGCGCAACAATTGGGGCAAGGGTGCTGCGAAACGAATTCCAGTCTTGCCGGAAAAGGTAGACATCGAGTATCTGCAAGAAGAAATTCAGTACAACAAGTCAAGTAAACTACCAGTTGGTGTTGAAAAAGAGTCACTCGCTATCACGTACTTTGATTTCGGCGATTCGCCTGTAAATCTAGTTCTCGGCAGCAGCAGCGATGCCTGCTTAGAAGTGATGCAAGGAATTTCAGAAATTGTGAATCAAAATGAGAAAAATGAGGTTGTTGTGATCGACCCGAATGGGGAACTGATTGAAGTTGGTGGAAAACATGTTTCTAGTCCAACGGAGATTGAGGAAACGGTCGTTGAGTTGTTTAACACACTAGTATTCCGCAACAACACAACGAAGGATGCAATTGCGGAAGGAACGACACCACCAGTTTTCGAACCGCTTTACTGCATCGTTCATTCCTTCAACGACATGTTGCTGATGTTATCCGAGGATGGTCAAGATAAGCTGAAGGTATTCTTAGAACGAATTGACGGACTCAATGTCTTTATGATCATCTCAGACCGCGCCGATGCACTGAACTCAGTTGCATTTGAGCCTTGGTTTAAAAAGCAAGTCTCACTCAGCGACGGAATCTGGGTTGGAAACGGAATTACTGATCAATTTTTATTAAAAGTTTCAAAAGTCACAAACAGCATGTACCAAGAGATTCCAGAAGACTTCGGATATGTGCTCACTAAAGGAAAACCAAAGTTAGTCAAGTTATTGACGGGTTCGGCAGTTCGTGAAGAGGAGGCAGTTTTCAATGGATAAAGTGTTGGTCGAAGTATTCATTCCAGCCGCCGGTGAATCCTACGACGTCTTCATCCCGGCCCAAAGCAAGCTCTATGAAGTAACCTTTTTACTCGCAAATACCATGACTGAGCTATCTAACGGCTACTTCGTCGCAACCGACACCACCGTGGTGTGCGACCGCGAAACTGGCAAGATCTTTGACATTAACCAAACAGTGGAAGAACTAGGATTTATGAACGGGAAGAAATTGATGCTGGTTTAGGTTGGGGTTAGAGCTGAATTTTGGCTTAGGGCATAATGAGTTGGAGTTAGGGCAGAATTCCCGGCGGGTAGGGCACAATTCTTGAAAGTTAGGGAACAATTAATCGGAGTTCGGGCACTATCCCCGCCGCCAGCTCAGACGGAAATGACGGCTTTGTCCGATATATTGAAAAGTTTGTCCGATATCTGGCCGAAAATGTCCGATATATTCAAGAGTGTGTCCGATAAATCAATTCAATGTCCGATAAACTCAAAACTATGTCCGATATCTCAAAAAAGCGGGCCTGGGCCACTTCGAAAAAGGGTCCCGCCCCCCGCCAGCCTAAGTCAACAATGTCCAACAAACAATTTTTACTAGGAATCAAAGTCATTTTTACGTAAGGAAGGTGCAAAATGAGGTTACAAAAGAGGGTAGTCTTATTCCTTCTTCTATTCATTCTCATAATAGGAGGAACAGGGTGTATGAGTTCGAGTAATGCGAGTACCGAGGAAAAAGCAATCCAGTATTTAGAGGAGAAGTATGACAAAGAATTTGAGGTCATGTTTGCAAAAGAGGGAAGTAAACTTTTTCAGGATTTATATGGGGGAGATAAAGTGGTTGTTCACCCCAAGGATGATTCTGAGGCAATTTTCCTAGTTGAGGAAGCGAACACCGAAGGCGATTTAATGGATAGTTATATTCCAGCAAAATGGGGGCAAGAATTGCAGAGCAAGCTTGCAGATAGCATTGAAAACGAATTGCCTGAGGATAGTCCATATAAGCTTACATTTCATGTGAATTCAAAAGAATTCGAGCCATCAATGGCTAGTATGACAGTGGATGAATACTTATCACAGAATAAAAATGTAAGAGTCGTGTTGACTGCGGGTATAAAATCATCTGGGGAACCTGATGTGAATGCCTATAGTCAAGGTATCTTTAACCTTTACAATCTTCTAAAAGGACTTGGTGTGGAATCCTATATTGTTTCAGTTGGGTTCGTTGATTCATCTGAAGATATCTCAGAGTATATTCGCACAATTAATGTGAATAACATGGGCTGGTCTAATTTAAATGCTAAGGTTTATGGTGAACTTGGTTTGGATGAGAGAAATAATCCTGACAATCCGAGCGAAAGTTTTGACCCTACTTTAATCCTTAACAGTGAAAATAACGTGGTCGAAAATTACACGCCTTTTGAGGGGTGAGGAAGATGTCGCTATCTAATTTAAGTGAAAAGGAAAAATATCTTTTACTACAACTTTCGTACTATGACCTAGATTCAAGAACACCAATTAATGAAAAAAAACCTCTAACCATTGAGGATATGATTAAGTCGATCGAATATCAGAATAAACCGGATGCATCTGATACTAATTTTGCTGAATTAAAGAAGTATCTGCACCAAAATAGTGATTCCCCACTCCATGACATTAAGCTGGTAGGGTATCAAAATAATAACCCTACTACAAGTAATAATTCAGGTGGAAATTCCCATACCGGATTTGTAGGCTATGCTTTTACCGATAAGGAAGGGAACGGTACAGCTGTTTATAGAGGCAGTGAAGATTTAACAAATGTCGCTCACATCGCAACAGACTGGGTATCCAATGTTGAGGCTGGTCTTGGAGTAACGATCCAGCAGCAAAGGGAAGCAAATGAATTTTATGAAAGATACATTAAAGGTTTAGATGGAGAGCAATATGTATTTGGTCATTCTAAAGGTGGGAATTTGGCCGAATACGTACTTGTCAATAATCTAGAGGATGAAAAATTGACATCTTATATTGTGAATGGTGCACCTTTATATTATTGGACTCTAACACAGGAGCAAAGAGATGCATTAAGTAGTCGAAATACATTTATCGTACACGAGGGTGACTTCGTTTCATCCCTAGGATACGCACCTTATGTGGATAAAACAGTTAAATTAAATAGCACTGAAGAAGGTCTTATGTATGCACATGGACTTGATAGTGTTGATTTTACCCCAGGTGGAGACTTTAATAATGCATCCGATGGTGCTTCACTAGTACGTGATATTGCAAATCCAGTTGCTGGAACTATTTTTCTAGCGGTTTCACTTCATCCAAAAGTGTTAGCATATCGAGCAGCAGCAGCGATTCGCGATGCCACCTTATACATCCTAGAAGCTGCACAAAGAGGACTTGAAAAAGCAGTTAACTGGGTGAAAGAACAAGCAACAAAATTCATTGCAAAAGTAAAAGAACTAACACAACAGGTGAAAGATGAAATTAACCAATTCATCACGAATGTGGCAACGAAGGCTGCAATACTTTTTGTAAAAGTAGCTGCAAAGGTTGGGGGCTACTTCCCGGTTGAACCATACCTGAAAGTCAATGTTGCAAGGCTCTACTACTATGCACAAAAACTGGAAAGTATCAAGCGCCGAGTGAATGCACTTAATAATCAGATTGACTCTTTATACTGGGAGGTTGACCTTTTAGATATCCGTCATGTGTTGAGCGCCGATATTTTAACGTCCTTCTCATACAGGCTCAACCAAAACATTAACTACCTAAATACGGCTGCCCGGTTACTAGATGCGAACGAAACGAAGCTAGTCGGAAAGGCAAGGATTATTCAATAGCTATGAAAATAGTAAAAATAACGATGTTACTATTTTTCTTTATGGGAGTTGTTGGCTGCAGTAACACTGAAGAAAAAGCACTTCAGTATTTGGAAGATAAATATGCTGAAGAATTTGAGGTTATGTGGGTGAATGATGATCTCGTTACTGTTCATCCAAAGGGTAAAACAGATGTGGTTTTTTCAATCCAAGAAGATGGCAATGGTTATGTTGACACATACCTGCCAGCAAAATGGGCTCAAGAGTTACAGGAAAAGCTAAAGGTTGATATTGAAAAAGAGTTACCTCTAGGGGCTCCTTATAAGGTGATTTTGCGTAATACAGGAACAGACCCAGATCTCATGGGTAAATCTGTCGAGGAGATACTCCAATTTAATAAGAATGTCAACGTTAGTATTATAGCCGGTATTAAAACCAATGATTCGCCTGATGTAAGTCAATATTCTCAGAATCTATATAACTTGTTCAATCTGATGAAAAGTTTAAATACAGAGCAATATGTTTTATCTGTTGGTTTTGTAGATGAATCTGAGGATATTTCAGAGTTTATCAATACCGCTTATACCAATAATATACCTTGGTCTAAGTTAGAGAAGAAGGTATACGGAGAAGTAAATGTTGATTTTCGATTAGATCCGGAAAATCCTAGTCCAAATGTAGAACCAAGGATGATTTTAAATGGACCTGAAAATATTATTGATAATTACGAATCCTTCATGGAATGATTTTTTAGAAATACAAATCCAAAGGAGGTAACCCAATGAAACCTCATGTTCGACGAAAGATTAATAGCATTATTTATGAAATCAATGCCATCTCAAGGGAACTCGATGAAATCTCAAATGGTCTCAACAGTGAATTCAAAGGGATTGGCTCTACCAAAAGTGCATCAAGTTTGCAGAGTGCAGCCGACAAATACCGCAGAGTCGGGAATGACCTTAGAAGGATTTGAGTTATATAGAATTCTAGATTACTAGACCACTTTTAGCTAAAGTTCTCTCGGCCAAAACCGAGTTAACTCATACATATCTCATTTTAAGGAGGTGAAAAAAACAATGGCACGTTCAATCACAGTTGATCCAGCGAAATTAGACACTGCGGCTACAAAAATTGACCAACAATCTGCTGACTATGAGAGACTTTACAAAGCTCTTTACACAGAGGTTGAAGGCATGGGTGCTGCGTGGCAAGGTACTGATAACCAGGCATATGTTTCGCAAATCAAGGGCTTCATGGATGACTTCCAAAAAATGACGAACTTGATGAGACAATACTCTGAGTTCTTAAAACTTAGCGCAAAAACATACCGTGAAACACAAAGCGAGGTAGTGAACCAAGCTCGTCGCTTAACTAACTAATCTCCATACCTATAAAACTACCAAAAAAGGAGGTGGCACGATGTCAGTTGATGGAATCAAGATTTCCCTTGGCGAGGTTAGTAAAACCGCTGGGCAAATCCGTAACCTAAACCAACAGCTTGCAACTGCACTAGAAGACATTAAGAAGGAAATGAATGGCTTATCTGCTACATGGAACTCCGATGCTTCTAATACAATTCGCGGAAACTTCAATGCGTTGGCTCCACGTTTTGAGGAGTATCGCCAAGTTATTGATAGCTATGCGAAATTCCTAGATAACACAGTTACAAACTACAACGCTGCAGAAACTGCAATCAACAATAACGCTAGCGCATTTAAATAATCCATGAGGAGGGCAATTGGCCTCGCCGGTTGTCCTCAACTCATAGCTTTATTCAGGAATGGCGTGAAAAAAATCTGGGCGCAAATACGCAAATGGCGCATTTGATAAACAATGGGAGTGCAAGAAAATGATCAAACATGTTGATTTACATATTGAAAATTACGGTTTTTCGAAGTTCATATTTTACAAGGTGCCACCTGCGCTTCGTGTTGATTTTACAGAAGCTGATAAGCTTAAAAACAACAAGGTTCCAGGGCTTTTGCCATGTGTTGTGATTAACAAGGAAGATGAGGGGTATTTTCGCTATGACTTAGTCTCTGAAGTGACTCTTAACCAACAGACAACAAACCCACTCACAAAGGAGCAGCTCCATAGCTATTTTTCAAACATCATCGAAACATTAATCGAAGCTGAGCGACTTGGGTTAAATGTGAACAACTTTGTTTTTGATGAGAACTACATCTTTATTGATAATTTTTCAAACAGATTAATTCTACTGTACATGCCGATTAAAAATAATATTTTTGAAAAGGTATCAATCCGGGAATACTTCACCAGTTTCTTACACTCCCACTCCTATGATGAAAATGATGACCTTGCTTTTTTTGTGCGGCTACATAATTATTTCGCAACATCTGAGGAAATCAACTTATATGCGCTTCAACAAAAGCTGAATGAGTTCCTCTTGAATAAACCAACATCACCTCAAAGTTTCAGAAAGCTGCCGATTCAGGATGAAGAACCCAAAACACCAAACTATTATAGTCCTAGCAGTGAAATCAAGGCAACTGAAGAAAACGGCGTGATTACATCAGAATATAGCAGTAAAAAGGTTGATAAAAAGACAAAACAAAAGCTTGAAATCGAGGAAGAGGTTCAGTACAAGCGAATCACCCGCACCGAACTTGGAGAAGGAAATCCACTTCTTTCAGGTGGAACATCCATCAACATCAAGCCAAATGTGGGAAGTCCGATTTCGTTTGATACAGATGAACCTGATGAGGAAGAGGGGACAACTGTCCTCACCGCTTATAAAGAGCCAGAAGAGGAAGAAGGAACAACGGCGCTGGGTGTAGGCACCAGTTTCCAACAGCAGCAGCCATTCCTACTAACGTCCACTCAGGAAAAAATTATCCTTTCCAAGCGAGTGTTTAAGATTGGCCGTGATCCAGGGGTTACTGATTATACATCTAACAATAAAGTCATTGGGCGTGTTCATGCGGAGTTGATTACCGAAAACGGGGAATATTTTATTGTCGACCAAGAATCGCGAAACGGCAGCTATGTAAATGGCGTCAAGCTAGTTCCTAATAACAAGGTAAAAATCAAGCACGAAGACAAAATCAAGCTCGCGAACGAAGAATACGTATTTAGGCTTTTTTAAAATACGAAGATAAAATGGTTTTTATTGTCTAGCTTCAGGCGCCATCGGCTCGAGGTCACAAGCCAATCGCTTCGGAAGGTTGGGCTTGTCTTGTGCTTGTCGCTCATGCCAGGATGGCAAGGATTCCAGCGTTAGGCACAGGACGTGCATGCCTTTAGCTGGAATTGGGGGCGCCTTACGCATTTCAAAAGAGGTGAAATAAGTGTCGTTCATACATGCATACCACACGGATGTGGGAATAAAAAAGAAAACAAATCAAGATGCGTTGCTCGTCAAAACCGCAAAAACACCGAATGGATATGTGGGGATGTTCGTCGTGTGTGACGGAATGGGTGGACTCGACCATGGGGAACTCGCCAGTGCAACAGTCGTTCGCGGGCTCTCCGACTGGTTCGAACAGGAGCTGCCTGAACTACTTCATTCTGACCAACAGGATGAAGACATCCGCCAAGCGCTCGAAGTCTGTATTACGGAGCAAAATGAAAAAATCTTAGAATATGGGGACGAAACAAACACCCAGGTCGGAACAACGGTGACTGCACTCCTCATCATTCATTCGCGTTATTATATCGTACATATCGGAGACAGCCGTGCTTATCAAATTCAGCAGCAAGTGACAAGGTTGACGAAAGATCAAACCTTGGTGGAACGTGAAGTGGAGCGCGGAAACATTACACCGGAGCAAGCCCTGAAGGATCCGCGGCGCAATGTCCTTTTACAATGTGTTGGAGCGACAAGGGAGCTTGATGTCGTGATTCTAACAGGTGATACAGAGCCAGGAACCGTGTTCTTACTTTGTACGGATGGTTTTTACCATAAGATCACGGAAAAGGAGATACTTGAGGAGCTTCGTCCGAACCAATTTTTAAATGAAAAACAATTAAAATACAAGGCGATTAAACTCGTCGATGCTGTGAAAGAACGTAAAGAGGTCGACAATATCTCAATTGTTCTTGCGCATGTAGTGTGAATGGTCAAGGCCATTCATAGGAGGAATTACGTTGATTAAAATCGGAAGTTTTATAGATGACAGATACGAAATATTGAAGGAAATCGGGCGCGGTGGAATGAGTATTGTCTATTTGGCGATGGACAACCGACTCAACAAGTCTTTGGTCGTTAAGGATATCCGTAAGCGCGATAACAGTAATAACGAGCTCCTCATTAATAGTTTAGTTGTCGAGGCGAACATGCTGAAAAAACTAGATCACGGTTCACTTCCAAAGATTTACGACATCATCGAATCTGAGGGTGATATCTATGTGGTTATGGACTATGTCGAGGGTGAGTCGCTCAAGCAAAAACTGAAGCGGGAAAAAATCATCTCGGCGAAGCTTGTGATTAACTGGGCAAAGCAGCTTGCAGAGGTTCTTCATTATTTGCATACGAGAAAGCCACATCCGATTATTTACCGGGACATGAAGCCGGATAATATCATGCTTACACCGGAAGGGAAAATCAAACTGATAGACTTCGGGATTGCGCGTGAGTTCAAGGATGAGAGCCTGACCGATACGACGAATCTCGGAACGAAAACCTATGCGGCACCCGAGCAGTTGTCAGGCAAACGAACAGATGCCAGAACGGACATTTATAGCCTAGGTCTAACCTTGTATCAGCTCATAACTGGTAAAAGCCTAGCAGACCCACCGTATGAGGTAAGGCCAATTCGCCAATGGGATCCAACCTTACCAGAGGGACTCGAGCATATCATTTTAAAATGTACCCAGGCAGAACCGGAGAACCGCTATCAAAGCAGTGAGGAGCTCCTGTACGATCTAGAAAATATCAACAAACTGACAGCAGGTTACCGGAAAAAAATGATGAAGCGGCTCTATCTCTTTTTGGTTCCAGCTGTATTATGCCTTGGTTTTTCAACGACGTCAGTACTCGGCTATCAAGGGATGCAAAATGAGCAGTTTCAGGATTATATGGGGCTTGTTAATGAATCTAGTATTTCGTTAATCGAGGGCAATGATACAGAGGCAATCAAGCTTCTAGAACAAGCAATCAAAGTCGACAAGGGCCGTGCTTCTGCTTATATCAATCTACTTGATGTTTATATTAACCGAAATGAAGTGGACACAGGACTTTCGAAAATTGAGGCCTATGTGAATGACGAATACGGCAACATCCATAAAAATAGTGAGGTTCTTTTTAAACTGGGGATGACGTATTTTGATCGGAAACGCGATTACCCTGTTGCACTTAAGTATTTTAAACAGGTGAGTGAAAAAGAAATTCCGGACGCGAGTTACTATATTACCCTTGCGACAACATTGGGCGGCATGAACATTGATTATGACCAGTTTTCTACGAATCTCTTAGAATTCGAGTCATTCAATGACAATCTTCCAAATAACTCGAAAAAGGTGGATAACTATAATTCGCTGGCGAACATTTACATTTCCTATAAAGGTCAAATCGCGGATGCCAATACGAAAGCAATCACAGTTGTCCAGAAGGCACAAAAGGTTCTCGAACTGGCTCCAGATGAGCAACTGCAGTTAAAATACGAAATTGAGTTCGAGCAAAAGCTCGCGCAAGCCTTTTACTCTAGAGGCGTAAACTCTGGAGATCAAGTTGCTGCCCGTGACGATTTCGAACAGGCAACACAGCACTACAACAATCTTCTTGATTTGAACGTACCGAATAAGGAAGAGGTTATGATCAATATCGGTGTGATTTATCAGGAGATGGGTGAGCATTCACAAGCGGTTGAGCAATTTGAAGGAACGATTCAGGAATATCCGAAAAGCCTAAATGCATACGTGAAGTTAGGCAATCTTTTGCTAGACATTGAGCAAGGTAAACAAGAAGACAAGCGCAACTACAACAAGGCAAAGGAAGTCTTTGACAAAGCAGGAAAGCTGGAAGGCGCTAAAGACAATGAAGCCTACAAAAAACTATCCAGACGCATGAGCAATCTAAATATCAGATAGTGGGACAAAGGGACAGGTCCCTTGTCCCAGCGGCGAATTCCTAAGAAAGGGGGCTCTCAATTGGAATACCAAATTTTGTTTTACGGGGGATTAGCGGGCGCTGTGGTCACGCTCATCATCTCCATCATCGTCTATATGAAACTACAAATCTCTCAGGTTTTTGCGGATATCACGGGAAACCGGTTTATGAGAAAGAAGCAAAACAGCCGCACTTCCCTTGAGGCTCATGAAACAAAACGAACAACAAGTGAAATCAAGCTTCGGAAAAAAGATGATCCAGTTGCAGCATCAGTTGAGGATACAGCCCTCATGAGCCAGGGACTTGAACCGACCTCCTTACTTGAGGAAAGTTCACAAGCACCGACGGAATTGTTGGTAGAAGAAACTTCACTTTTATCAGAGGAAACGGCTCTCTTACAGGATGACGATGAGACGACATTGCTAGTCGGGGATGACGAAACAACGATTCTCCTTGAAGGCGATGGCGAAACCGCAATCCTCACCGAGAAAGAGGAAGAATCCGATTTCCAAATTGAAGTCGATGTCATGATCGTCCATACAAATAATGTAATTAACTTTACTCAGCAGAAGTCCCCTGCTTCTTCAATAAGGGGATGAATGTAAAAGGAGTAAACACTACTGCTGGGGTTCAACCCTGGCTGAGTAAAGTTAATGCCCCGGCGGATGCCACGATTTTTTAAAGGAAGTTTTTCGATCAAAGCTCGAAAAAAATCGGGCGCAAATACGCCAAGGCGCATTTGATAATAAAAGGAGCGTAGTAAAGTGATAGCAATGATTTCAAAAAGCTACCGAAAAAACAAATCGGTACTCTGGTTACCGATTGCATTGGTTATGGTGCTTTCGGTAGTACTGTTTAGCCTGAACGTATCATCCCAGGTTGAAACAAAGCAGTATATAAAATATAACAATGAACAATGGGAAATTGGGAAAAAGTTCTCAAATGAATGGTACATAAATGGAGACACCTTTCAAGTCCAGGTTGATTTAAGTGAGGACTATGAGAATTACCTAAAGCCAAAAGAAACACCGGAGGAGCCGGAAAATCCTGACGGAACTGAAACAGCTGAGGAAACGGCAACTCCAGTAGTAGGTGAGGTTCCTGAAGGCGGGCCACCTTTTGATGTAGAAGTAAAAAAAGGTCCTGGAAATGCAACTATAACCCCAATCACAGATGGTGGGTTCAAAGGTTTGTATAAAGTAACCATCTCTGGTGTCAATCATAAAGATGGTGAAATCCCGATGGAAATCGCCTTTAAAGACGACACATGGGTAGTTGATCCACCAAACAAATCTACTTTTAGTGTAATAAAAGACACTACGGCACCAATTGTTAATTTATCAGGTGCATACGAGGGCGGGTTTTTTGAGCATACAGTCAATCTTCAAATTGATGTAAATGAAGAAAATTTCTCACAAGATAAAGTAGATATAAAGGTTAAAAAAGATGGTTCAGATTTCCAAACACCTTCAACTGAGTGGGATGGGAAGAAAGCTTCTATCGCATTTGACCAAGTTGGTAAATATGAAGTAACAGTAACCGCTAAGGATAAGGCTGGAAACGTAAGTGACACTAAGTCCATCTCCTTTGCAAATGTCAGCAAGGTTGCGCAATTGTCCATTAAAAATAAAACGGAAAATGATTTTTATAGCGATGGAGTAAATATCGTTATCACTAATCCACTCTTTATCGAGTCAGCGAAGCTCACCTATACGAAGGATGGCGGCGAGCCACAGACTGTGGATATGGAAATTAAAAATTCACTTTCTTCTAAGACAGCAACTTATACTCTTACTGAAGCAGGAAAATATGAATTTAGTGCAAAGATAACAGACTATTGGAGACCAACTGGGTTTGATCTCGGAACCTATGAAAATATCATTATCGACAAGACAGCACCTAAACTAACTATTTATGGTGTTGAAAATGGTGGTAAATATACAAAATCCAAGGATTTAGTTATTTCAGCAACTGACACATACTTGGAAGAAAATAAATCCGTTTTAAAGCTAACGAAAAACGGAAAAGTTGAAACAATCACCGGAAAAGAAGCTCTTGAAAAACGTAACCTAACAGATGGAGTATATTCTGTTGAACTAAGTGTGTTTGATAAAGCAGGAAACGAAACGAAATCCCCAGCACTCAATTTTACAATTGATACCCAGAAGCCAGAATTAAAGATTTCTGGAGTTGAAACTGGGAAGTATTATCCTGAAAACCAAACTGTTCGTTTTTCAGTTGAAGACCTTACATTGGATTTAGCGAAAACAACACTTGTTGTAAAGCACAACGATATCGATTATGCGGAAGAAATCAAATTAAAACAGAACGGTACAGTGGCTGAAGCAAGTCATACGTTTAAAACTGAAGGAAAATACACAATCGAGTTAAATGCAACAGACCAATTTGGAAATGCTGCAGACAAAATCACGAAAACCTTCACACTCGATAAAACAAAGCCAACTGTTTCACTTACTGGCGCTGAACATAATAAAAAGTACAACCGCCAAGTAGACATAGAGATTGTTGGAAAAGACACAAACAAAGATGATAGCAGCACCATTTTAACAGTAACAAGAGATGGAAAATCAGAAACGTTTGAAGGTAAAAAGGCACACGAGAAACATAGCTTTAAACAAGAAGGCGTGTATGAAATCGATGTAGACTACTTTGACAAAGCTGGAAACAAGGCTGATTTTTCAAAGATCACATTTGTAATTGACAACTCGAAGCCAGAAGTTGATATTACGGGTGTAAATGAAAATGAGTTCGCGAATACAGACAAAGAAGTCAAGTTTTCAGTTGAGGACTCGCACATCGACATAGACAATATTGAACTGACTATTACGAAGGATGGCAAAGCTTATCCGACGGATGGAATCAAATTTAAGAAACAAAGAAACCGATACGCTGAGGCAGAGCATACATTTACTGGCGATGGAGTTTATGTTGTAAAACTAAAGTCGACAGATGAAGCAGGAAATATCTCAGCAGAAAAACAAGTTCGTTTTACAATCGATAAAGTCAAGCCTGAGATTGTTGTAACAAACATCGGTGAAGATGGCAGATACAATGATAATCGAGAAGTAACCATTACGGTAACTGACCTAAATATGGGTGAGTCAAATGCAACAGTTAAGTACAATGGGGAGTCATATGAGATTGACCCACTCGTACTTGATGGCAAGATGGCAACAACTAAACACACCTTCACTGAAGAAGGGGTTTACGAGCTTCACGTCGTTTCAAAGGATAAAGCAGGAAACGAAAGCTCAGAAACTATAAAATTCACGGTCGATAAAACAGGACCTGCGATTAAATACTCGATTAAAGATGGTACGTATATTAATGATAAAAAAGTGAACCTAACTGTTACTGTAGATGACTACACACCGTTTGTTCCTGAAATCACAGTAAAAAATGGGGATAAAGCTATTGAGGTTCCAACAGACGGATGGGTGAAAAAAATCGTCTGGTTAATTACTCAAGAGCTAACGGTTGAACTTGAAGACGAAGGAGTTTACTCCGTTCAGGTAAAAGCAAAAGACTACTTTGGCGCTGAAAGCACAAAGGATCTTGGCTTTACAATTGACCGCACATCACCTGAAATTCAAATCAGCGGGAATATCCCGAACGGTGGATTTGTAAAAGGTGACAATGAGTTAATCGTAGACATCAATGACCTTCATTTTGACGAAAGTAAAAATGAAGTCCTCGTAAATGGCAAACCGGTAAAGAATGCCCAGTGGAAAGAAACTGCAAAAGGTTATCAGTTCAAGCAAAGCTTCCCAGTGGATGGAGAATATGAAGTAACGGTTCGTTCTGTAGACTTTGCGGGTAACAAAGCAACGGAGAAAAAACACAATTTCACAGTGGATAACGTAAAACCAGTTACCACGATTGAAAATGTAAAAGACGGAACATTTTACGATAAAAAGAAAACAGCTACGATCAAGGTTAACGAGCTGAACTTTGCAAACAATGAAGTAGAAGTAAAAGTAAACAATAAACCGTACGAGTGGAAAAACCAAGGTGTTGAATCAAGTCTTGAGATTCCATTTAACGAAGACGGTGACTATGTAATTAAGGTGTCTTCAAAGGATGCAGCAGGCAACATTGCGGACACTAAAGAAGTGAAGTTCACTGTTGATGAAAGCTTCCCGACCCTCAAAATCACAGGTGTCGACCACATGACGAATTACAATGTTACGAAGCCAGTTTCATTTGAAGTAACGGATGCGAACATTGACAAAACTTCATTACGCGTAACAAAGAACGGCAAGGAATATGAGATTCCAGCACTACAACAATCGAGAACAAAAGCGAGCTTACAACACAATTTTGCTGAAGAAGGCAGCTATGTGCTTTACTTCAATGCAACGGATAAATCCGGTAACAAAACAACGCATGAAGAAATTGCATTCATTATCGACAAAACAAATCCAGTTGTCAAAATTGACGGTGTTGACCATCAATCCTTCAATCCAACTGGCAAGCGCGTAACTGTTTCTGTTGATGAGCTGAACTTTGGTACAAATTACGTAGTGCTTTCTGTAACAAAGGACGGCAAAGTATTTAATATCGGAACTTGGAAAAACAACAACAAGCTTTCAAGTTTAGGCTACAATTTTAATGATGATGGCTTGTACACCATTGCAATTAGTGCTGAAGATAAAGCAGGCAATGGACCAATAACAGCGAACAAGACATTCACAATTGACACAACAAAGCCAGCAATTGAAATTACAGGTGTTGAAAATGCAGCACACTATAATGTCGATAAGCCAGTCAGTGTGGAAATTCGTGATGTGAACTTAGATGTGAACCGTATCACCGTAACACGAAACGGTAGAGGCTATAACGCTGGTGGATTTGGAGTAGCAAATCAAACTGCTCGACTTAGCCACAACTTTAGCCAGGAAGGTGACTATGCGATCAACGTAGAAGCGATTGACAAAGCGGGCAATCAATTCAGCAGACAGATTGCTTTTACAATTGATAAAACAGCTCCGGTCATCACACCGAAATTTAAAGGTCAAAGCCGTGTAATCAAGAATGGCGAATATATTAATGAAGTATTCACACCTGAATTTGCACTAGACCAAGCGGAGGACACCATCGTTTCAGTCACAATGAATGGTCAGAATGTGACAGGTCGAATCCCAACGGCTACATTGGAAATGAAGTACGATTTCAGTGTTCTTGCACGAGATAAAGCAGGCAACGAGTCAACCATTGACATCAGTTTTATCCTTGATACGACAAAGCCAAACTTGAATATCACAGGTGTTATTGATGGATTCTTCAATAACAATCAAATGCCGACTGTGACTTATTCAGATCGTCACCTTGATTCAAGTCGTTCAAGTGTAACATTAAATGGCCGCCCATTTGTAAATGGGGTACAGCTAAGTGAAGAGGGAGACTACATTCTAAAAGCTGAAATTTATGATTTAGCCAACAATGTTTCATCCCGAACTATTGTGTTTACGATTGACAAAACAGCACCAGTGATCAAATTTAAGGAAGCTATTTCTGAAGGGTATTTCAAAGAAAGCTTACTTCCTGAGTTGCTGATTGAGGATTTAAATGCATATGACATCATCTCACAAACTTTAAACGGTCAGCCTTATAATCTTGGTGATCCGATTGAGGAAGAAGGAAAGCACGTGCTCTTCTTTGAGGTGAAGGATAAAGCAGGAAATATCCAACAGCTAAGTGTTGAGTTTATTATTGATAAAACTCCTCCGAAAGTCATTGTCGATGGAGTCAAGAAAAACGAAACATATCGTGACCCTGTAAGTCTCTCAATCAGCCTTGATAATCCTAGTGATACACTCAAGTCTGTCAAGATTAATGGAGAGCTCTTCAATGGTGATGTAAAAGACGTAAACGGAACAAAAGTTATTTCCGTAACACTTTCTGATATTAATAAATATAAGGTAGAAGTGTTAGCTGAAGACGAAGCTGGTAACGAAGTGAACGAAGTCGTTGAATTCGAAATCGTTGAAAAAAGCGTACTAGTCAAGTTCTATGAAAATAAACCATTATTTGCGGGCGCAATGGTCGGTCTTGTCGGCATTGCAGCAGCAGGTGCTGTCGCTCTCCGCAGAACCATCATCCGCAGAAAAGACGAGAAAGATATGTAACAATAATGTAGGCATTCGCATTTTGCGGATGCCTGTTTTTAGAAAAAGTAGTTTGTTAGAATAAAAGGAGGCATCGTTTTGTCCAGAATCACGATTAAGCCGAATCAAGTTATTGGAATAAGTCCCCAGGTAGGAACTGTAGCTTCTAGACTATCCTCTATTGAGGGAGGTGTGACCTCAGTTAGAAATTCCATTGATTATCGAATCTTAGCTAGAACCTCCATCCGGCCGCAACTAACAGAGGTAACTTCTTCAATTGATCAATTGGAAGCAAAAGTAAGAAAGCTGCAGTCCTTTTTAAATTTAGCTGTAACTCGCTATTCGTCAACAGAGCGATATTTAAACACTTCTTTTATGGCGATGGAGGCAATACGGGGTATGGCTCCGGCGAAACCAGAAGATAGTGGGAAAAAAGCCGATACACCAAAATCGAAAAACAGCGATACAACAGCGCTTGTTCATAAAATGTTGACATACTTAAACAGTGTCAGCTCCCAAATAACAAATTGGGATATTGCCTTAGTTGGCTCGCAATTACTGTCTGTAGCATCCTCTACTTTTTTAATGAGAAATCTAAAAGTCAACTACATAGGTGGTAAGCCAACGATGTGGCAAAAGTTTCGGGGGCAATATAAGTTTACGGTAACTGCCAAACCATCTTGGACGAGTCGAACGGGCTACAGTTCGAAGATTGCAAGCTATATCCATAAGTTTTCTCGATCTGCACCAACTAATCCACTATTAAAAAGTGTCCACTCTTTTGTCAGTTCCTATAGAGGGCCAGCTGCACTATTAAAGCACGCTGCAGGTTTCTCGAAAAATGTGAATGCTGCTATGCATGGAACAACCCTCATGGGTCGTTTCCATCAGAGGATCACCATCGGTTCAAAGGAAGTTGTTTCAAATCTTGCAAAAGTAAAGGGCTTTACAAGTGTCGCGAAAAGAGTTCCAATTATAGGAAATCTCATTGCGGTTGGGGCAAATGCAACTGAGCTAGTAGACCCGAAGAATAGCCATCTATCAGGGGCCGAAAAAATGGGTAGATTCACATTTGGTGCCGTTGCAAGCGTCGGTGCAATTGCAGGTGGCGCAAAGGTAGGTGCCATGATTGGTAGTCTAGGAGGTCCGGTAGGTATTGTAGTCGGCGGGGCAGTCGGCGGTCTTGTTGGAGGAATAGCTAGCTCTAAGCTTGGTGATCAAATTAAGGATGTTGGTGAAAAATTTGCTGGTGGGGTAGAGAAGGTTGGAAAATCTATTTTCAAATCAGTAAGTAGCTGGTTTGACTAATTAAAATGTTGATAGGATGATTTTATGGACAATGTAAAAGAGATTATAGATTTAGTTACATTATTTTTTGGAGCATGGCTCTCCCTTCAGGTCGGAATCAGCTTTTTAACCATTTTTCTTGGAAACGTGCTTGTCGAACATGTGGAAACGGGTGTCTTCAGAAATACAAAGAACCCATTTCTCAAACTTTTTACATTAATCGTATTATTGTTGTTTGGCCTAGGCCCGTTCATATACAAAAAGCTTAGTAGATTTTCATGGATTGTAAGAAGGTTACTCTTGTTCGTTATCACTCTCTTTATGGGAATTCTGTTTATGCTAATCTACTACATTATCAAAGCAGCACTGTATGCAGTGTTTTTATAGTTGATACGGTAAACCGCCGTCGTTATCTCTCGTAGGAATGACATCGATCGAGTGGTGCAAACGAAAAATGTGAATCGTACCCTCACAGTCAAGCAACCGAGGGATCCAGAGTAAGAAAATCCCTCAATTGTACCCCAGCCACAAAGCCAAGAGGGTACGAAACAATAAAACCGCTAGACACCATAAAATAAAGCTACAACCATAGCATTCAAAAAACAAAGGAGGTACCAGTCATGAACCATGCTTTAACATGCACGACAGAGGAATTGGCATTATTGGTTACGGTTTGCGGATATCCGACTGTCGCAAAAGGAATCGCAGAGGCTGCTTACGGAGAAAAGTCTCCTGCAGAATGGGACGCCATCATGGAATCCACAATCCACCAGCTGGTAATCAAGGCGCTGTGGGATCCTGATAAAAACGGTGAGGATGAGCATCCTCTAAGTGATGAAATGCAAACTTTTATTAAGCAGTATGTGGAATCCAAATGGATGATTCGTTGTTCGAATATTTCAGGAAGAAGCGTATTAATGATCCATCATTTTGAGGAAGACATTTGGCTTGCCCACGTCATTGCAGAAGACATCATGCATGAATTCGCGTTATTATCAAATGATGAAATTCCAACGGTAATTAAGGATTTTTATTCTTTTGAAGGCACAAAAATAGAGGGAACACAGGAATTCTTCCTCACAGACAAACTGTTCGATTGGTTAAGTGACCAGTCAAAAACAGAGAAGGTCCGTAAGAAAGCAAAGTTTACACCAACAGAGGAACAGAGCTTCAATCTATTCATCAAGGACCTTGAAGAGCACGAGTGGTCCCTTTATAACATTTCACACTTTGAAATCCCAAACGTTGAAGGTGATTTTCTCCTTGCAAACATCGTCTTCTTTTTGCCATCAACAAAAGGGATGTGGATCGTTGAATATAAAGAGGATGCTAAAAATCCAGTCCACATTAAACTAAATACATATGAGGAATGGCACGAAATGCTTGATGCGGTTGGAAGCGTGGCTGCTGCTATTGAAGTATAACTTTATTTGAATAAAGTCCCGGCGGATGCCACAGATTTTTCATTGAAGTTTTTCGAACAATAAGATCAAAGATCAAAAACGCCACGTCCTGTGCTACGTCTTTGTGACCCACATCGTGTGGACAAAAAATCTGGGCGCAGATCCAGCAATACATACCTGATTTAAGATGACTTTCACAAGTCGTCTTTTTTTTATCCAGAATCTAGTCCTTTTTACTTATTTCATTCTAGTTTGTACATCATTTTATAAGCAATTGGCAAACTAAGATTGGAAAATAATTCTGGAGGGTATGCTGTATGATTTTTTGGCAACACGTGCTGAAAATAGCTGTTCTATTCTTACTACTTTTAACAACTACAGTAAGCCCAGACATGGTAGTTGCACAACGGGACACAAATTCACCTGTCATCACACATAATCCGAAAACAACAAGTGAGCCACTATTACCCATCAAAATTAAGGCTATTGTAACGGATGACACCGCCATCCAACATGTAACACTTTTTTATAAGACGGGTAACTCAGATGACTACAAAGCAATCCCGATGCAATTGAACGAGGAAAAAACATACATTGCTGAAATCCCGGGCTTTCACGTATATGATGAAATCACTTATTATATCGAGGCAAGTGATGGGACCAATACGGAAAAAACGGACGAGAACACCATTCAAATTGTTCAAAAAGAAATTGATTTTACCAAAATGCCTCAGCTGCTTGTGACGGAGGTACTTCCGGACTCAACGAATGTGGGCAGTGCTGATGGATTTGAATTTATAGAAATATACAATAACAGCAACAAAGCAATCAATTTCAAGGACTATAAACTCTACTATCGATACGACAAGAATCCTCGATCAGATGTGATGTGGCCTTCTGTAAAAGAGAATGTAGTCATTCCTGCCGGTAAAACACTTGTGCTCTGGATCATCAATAGCGAAAATAGCGAGCAGACGGTGGAGGATTTTAATGCACATTATGGAACTAACTTGAAGGAAAATCAGGATATTGTGCGGGTTTACAGTGGCGGTATGGCAAACAAAAGCATGCGGGGTGTCGTGATTGGAACGAATACGCATCGTGAAATTTCAGTTGCATACTATAACAAGACAGAAGTTGATAAGGCAATTATATACCGATATCCAACCAACAAATCCACGGTCTCAAAAAGAATCGGCACAAAGGATGCGACTCCTGGTAAGGTAGAAAGCTACCAGGTACCTAAAAAGCCCGTTCATATTGAGGAAGATACTGTCCCACCGAGTATTGAGGATTTAACATTAAATTCTGAAGTCAATCAAAAAGACAACTTGGAGCTCATCGCAAAAGCTACAGACGACCATACCGTTAAATCTGTTAAATTGCATTATAAAATCGACCAGGATAACGAGTTCAATGAAGTCATTTTACATGAGAATTACGATGATTTACTATTTCATCACACGATTGATGCACCAGCATTAATTGGCCGCGAGTATATCGATTATTACTATGTCATTTCCGATGGAAGCAATGAGGTGAAAAGTGAGACTTACCGGATTACCATTAAGAATGAACTTGACCACTCGAGTCTACGACTCAATCTGAAAAATGAAGAAATGCTTCGGGGAGAAAAAATGATCAAGGCTACTTCAGAAGAAAATACGCCTTTGAAGCTGATGATAAACGGAAATGAGGTTCAGGAAGGCATCTATCGTTCACTTGAACACACTGCCTATTTTGCGTTTGAGGTAAATGGGTTGAATACGTATTTTCAAAATGCTGTCACGATGGGCAAGGAAGTATTACATGTGATGGACCAGGATTGGCTTACGAACTGGAAGACATTCACGATTCCAATTGAGCCTGAGCGACTTCCTGTAGGCAACACAACGATCACGATTCGTTCAGGAAACAAAGCTTCGCCGTTTGAACTTTGGTCGAGGGAAAATCGCGATGACTTTCAATTGCGAAACGTTCGACTCATTCTCGGCGATGGAACGGTGCTCAAAGATCCGACTTACAACGACCCAAATCGCATCTTGAACATGGGGGATCAGCGTAAGCATATCGACTTTACCTTTACGATTACGGAAAAAGAGGCACGTTCGTTTACCTATAAATGGAACACAACCGAGGTGCACGACAAAAAACATAACGTCACAGTACAGGCCGGTGACAAAATGGTTCGTTCACAAGTTTTGGTTGATAATAGGGCCCCAACTATCAAAACAAATCTGAAAAAGAAACCTTACAAAGGGGCCTTTACAATTAATGTTGACGTGAGGGATAAGCTTTCTGGTATTGAAAAAAAGACGGTAATCTTGGATGGAGAAGAAATTGAAGTTC
The DNA here is from genome assembly GCA_003640645.1 of Fredinandcohnia aciditolerans. GTDB lineage: Bacteria > Bacillota > Bacilli > Bacillales > Bacillaceae_L > Ferdinandcohnia > Ferdinandcohnia aciditolerans. The sequence goes on from QGHH01000002.1 coordinate 419,270, forward strand.
CGTTTGAAACATCGTCCGCAAAGCTTAAACCAGGTAAACATAAGCTCAAAGTACATGCGATTGACAAAGTAGGAAATGAAACAAAGGATGTTTTCTATTTTAAAGTGGTGAATGAAAATCCAAAAAAACCAGAGCGGATTTCTCCGAAGGGAAAGAGTGAAGGGGATCCACTTTTACAAGTGAAGGTGAAGGATCCGACAAAGGATAAGCTTGATGTTACCTTTTATGAAGCCTACAAGCATGACGTAACTTCGAGTGTGAAAGGATTTAAAAATGCGACTGAGCTTGAGCCACCTAATAGGATGGTTCCAGAAGGGGAGGAAGCCTTCACAACAGAAGACATCTCACTCGTTTCAAAAGCAGATGGCCGCTATTTAGTTACGGATTCTGACACAAAATTCCCGTACCATCGTTTTGATGTCACGGTTGATGAGTCTCTCGGTGACAATGACAGGGTTGAGCTTTTATGGAAAGGGAATTCACTTGAAGGTCGAAAGGTTTCGATGTACGCATGGAATCATAATGAGGGAAAATGGGTTTTGCTTGATTTTAAAATAGCGGGCTCAAAAGATTTTAAACTTGCTTCTGATGTGGCGGTTCGTGACTATGTACTTGATTCGAAAATCAATGTCCTGATCCAAGACGAAATTGCAGAAGAATTTGATTACACCTTCGTCTGGATGTCTGACACCCAATTTTACGCTGAGAGCTATCCGGAGATTTTTAAGGAACAAACGGAATGGATTGCAAAAATGAAGAAAAAGCTGGGTATCAAATATGTGTTTCATACCGGTGATTTGGTCAATCAATCAAGGAAGAAGAAGCAGTGGCGAAATGCGGATAAGTATATGAAGGTCTTGGATGAGAACAACATTCCATATGGAGTGTTAGCCGGGAACCATGACGTTGACCAGGTGAATAATGATTATTCCGAGTTCTATCGGTATTTTGGGAAGGACCGTTTTAACAATAAGCTCTATTATGGTGGTTCGTACCGAAACAATCGTGGCCATTACGATTTAATTTCGGTAGGTGGTAATGATTTTATCATGGTCTACCTTGGCTGGGACGTAACGGATGAAGGTATAGAGTGGGTCAATAAGGTGCTTGCAGCCTATCCGGATCGCAAAGCGATTTTAAGCTTTCATGAATATTTACTTGCGACAGGTACGAGACATCCGATGGGAGATAAACTCTATAATGAAATTGTCGTACCAAACAAAAATGTCATGGCGGTATTGAGCGGTCATTATCATGAAGCACAAACCTTTATCGATGAAATTGACGATGATGGTGATGGCAATCCAGATCGCACCGTTACGCAAATGTTGGCCGATTATCAAGCAGGTCCAGAAGGTGGCCAAGGCTATATGAGGCTCCTGCATTTTGACCAAGATAACAATCGCATTTTGGTTAAAACATACTCACCTTATATGGATGACTATAATTTTTATGACCTAGATATTTATCCGCAGAAAGACCAATTTGTAATTGAGATGGATTTAGCACCAGTTACGAAGCGAGTCGCAACGGATTACTTTACGGTCAATGTTTATACAGACCGGGTAATCGGGACTGATAAGGCGAAAAGTGGTAAAATCGCAAAGGCCTTGTGGACGGGGCTTGAAAATGACCGTTCATACTCGTGGTATGCTGTGGTTGAAGATAAATTCACAGGACGGGTAGTCTCGGATATTTGGACATTTCGTAAAAATTCAAGCGAGTAGTTGGGAATAATCATTATTTTGTAATAATAATTTATTTATCGTTACAAACTAATGATGTAGGTGTATATTTTGTTGCTTTACCACGTTATTTTGCTGGCGTTTACTTGCTTTTGAAGCCGTGTTATACTTCCAAAGGTTATTTTGGCGCAAATAGGCAAGGCAAGAGGCATCTATTATTTAAATGAAGCTAATTGCTAGGATTGTATACGGGGGTAGTTTCATGAATAGAAGAAGACGTCAGCACGAAGTTCACCCAACACTTCAAAAGGTAAAGGAATTCATATACATACTACTAGGTTCGGCCACAGTGGCTCTATCGTTTAATCTGTTTCTACTACCGAACAAGGTGGCATCTGGTGGTGTGAGCGGGATTAGTACCATCCTGAACTCCCTTTTCGGTTGGGAAGCAGCCTATGTCCAGTGGGCATTTAATATCCCATTATTCATTGCAGGGATCATTTTTCTAGGGAAGGTGTATGGTGCCCGAACGTTAATTGGCACTCTTTTTTTACCATTTGTTGTTTATCTTTCTAGAAATCTGGAACCCGCAACATTCGATCCATTGCTTGGTGCTTTATTTGGAGGAATTGGAGTAGGTTTGGGACTCGGTATTACATTCCGCGGCAATGCGTCGACAGGTGGGACAGACCTCGCCGCCCAGATTGTTCATAAGTTTACAGGAATCTCTCTTGGGAAAAGTGTTGCTTTTATTGACGGCTTGATTGTTCTGACCGCGGCAATTGTGTTCGATATTGAGAGTGGGCTCTATGCGTTAATTGGACTTTTCGTTACAAGTAAAACGATTGATTTGGTACAGGTCGGTCTAGGTAATTCGAAAATGGCTCTCATTATTACGAACCGTCAGGACGAAGTGCGACAGGAGATTTTTTCCAAACTGGACAGAGGTGTGACAAAGCTCTCTGGATATGGGGGTTACACTGACGATGAGCGACCGATGCTCATGTGTGTAGTCGATCAAAAAGAGTTCACAAAATTGAAACAAGTGGTTCAAAGTGTTGATACATCTGCATTTGTCGTCGTTATGGACGCTTCAGAGGTATTAGGAGAGGGTTTTAAAAGAGCGTAAAAGGGGTATAATAAAAATTGTATAATGGAAAAATTTATTACAGGGGGTAAATTCTGTGAAACGTAAGCTATTTAGTTTTCTATTAGGATCATCACTTGTTTTCGCTTTAGCTGCATGTGGCGGTGGGGACGACAATGCAGGAGAAGCACCAGCAAGTGATAATGGCGGTGGAGAAGCTACCGTTAACGCTGAAGAAATCTTTCAACAAAACTGTGCATCTTGTCACGGAAAAGACTTGTCAGGTGGAGCAGGTCCTGACCTAACAAAGGTCGGATCTAAATACAGCCAAGATGAAATAGCTGGAATCATCGAAAATGGTCAAGGCGCAATGCCTGGTGGCATCATTAAAGGTGAAGAAAAAGACGCAGTAGCTGCTTGGTTAGCTGAGAAAAAATAATTAGTACGTCAGGCCTTCCGGGTGAACCGGAAGGCTTTTAATTTTGCCGAAATAGGGTTATGTCCGATAAAAAGTGGGGATTGTCCGATAAATTTGGATGAATGACCGATATCCCGGCGACAATGTCCGAAAAAATCAAAGTTTTGTCCGATACCGAAAAACCTAATTAGATAGTCCGCCTTCCGGGTGAACCGGAAGGCTTTTAATTTAGTCGAAAATAGGGTTATGTCCGATAAAAAGTGGAGATTGTCCGATATATTCAGAGTTGTGTCCGATATATTTGGATGATTGTCCGACATCCTGGCGACAATGTCCGATAAAATCAAAACTTTGTCCGATATCGAAAAACCTTATTAGATAGTCTGCCTTCCGGGTGAACCGAAAGGCTTTTAAAATGTCCGAAATAGGGTTAAGTCCGATAAAAAGTGGAGAATGTCCGATATATTTAGGGTTGTGTCCGATAAATTTAGATGAATGTCCGATATCCTGGCGACAATGTCCGATAAAATCAAAATTTTGTCCGATATCGAAAAACCTAATTAGATAGTCTGCCTTCCGGGTGAACCGGAAGGCTTTTAATTTAGTCGAAAATAGGGTTATGTCCGATAAAAAGTGGAGAATGTCCGATATATTTAGGGTTGTGTCCGATAAATTTGGATGAATGTCCGATATCCCGGCGACAATGTCCGATAAAATCAAAGTTTTGTCCGAGATCGAAAAACCTAATTAGATAGTCTGCCTTCCGGGTGAACCGAAAGGCTTTTAAAATGACCGAAATAGGGTTATGTCCGATAAAAAGTGGAGAATGTCCGATAAATTCAGGGTTGTGTCCGATAAATTTGGATGAATGTCCGATATCCCGGCGGCAATGTCCGATAAAATCAAAGTTTTGTCCGAGATCGAAAAACCTAATTAGATAGTCTGCCTTCCGGGTGAACCGGAAGGCTTTTAATTTAGTCGAAAATAGGGTTATGTCCGATAAAAAGTGGAGAATGTCCGATAAATTTGGATGAATGTCCGATATCCCGGCAGCAATGTCCGATAAAAGTGAAATATTGTCCGATATCGAAAAAACTGATTAGATAGTCTGCCTTCCGGGTGAACCAGAAGGCTTTTAATTTTGCCGAAAATAGGTTATGTCCGATAAAAAGTGGAGATTGTCCGATATCTTCAGAGTTGTGTCCGATAAATTTGGATGAATGTCCGATATCCCGGCGACAATGTCCGATAAAATCAAAGTTTTGTCCGATATCGAAAAACCTAATTAGATAGTCTGCCTTCCGCATGTACCGGAAGGCTTTTAATTTGGTCGAAAATAGGGTTAAGTCCGATAATAAGTGGAGAATGTCCGATATATTTAGGGTTGTGTCCGATAAATTTGGATGAATGTCCGATATCCCGGCGACAATGTCCGATAAAATCAAAGTATTGTTCGATATCGAAAAACCTAATTAGATAGTCTGCCTTCCGGGTGAACCGGAAGGCTTTTAATTTAGTCGAAAATAGGGTTATGTCCGATAAAAAGTGGAGAATGTCCGATATATTTAGGGTTGTGTCCGATAAATTTAGATGAATGTCCGATATCCTGGCGACAATGTCCGATAAAATCAAAATTTTGTCCGATATCGAAAAACCTAATTAGATAGTCTGCCTTCCGCATGTACCGGAAGGCTTTTAATTTGGTCGAAAATAGGGTTGTGTCCGATAAATTTGGATGAATGTCCGATATCCTGGCAACAATGTCCAATAAAATCAAAATTTTGTCCGATATCTAAAACTTTCTCAATTGTCCACGTAATATATTTTTAGCAAAATTGCAGGAAAGGCGAAAAAAATGTCGAATACCCAATAAAAATGAAAGGAGTAGATGTATTTGATAAGAAAAGTGCGTACAGTTCCAATTATTATTTTAATCCTTGAAGCATTATTGCGGAGAATCCCGCCAGATCATCCCAAAAGACCACAAATTCAAGTCGAATTAGTTAAAAGAAAGAAGGGTTACCGAGGAGAACTTTCGTTAAATTATTATTTGGATCTCATCGACACACCCGGATTCCTCATTTTGCACGATATTAGACTCTCAGACGGCAAAAGCTTCTTCCAAATCGACACTCTCATAATTACACCTTATTTTTATCTAATCCTAGAAATCAAAAATATCGCAGGAACCCTATATTTTGAAGATGAATCTAATCAAATGATTCGAACCTTGAACAATGAAGAAGAGGGTATGCCCAATCCAATTTTGCAAGCGCTCCGACATTCCCGCCAATTCAAAAACTGGCTCACCCAAAGGAAGTTACCACTATTGCCCATCGAACATTTAGTCATCATCAGTGATCCAAAGACAATCATCAAAGCGTCAAGACCAAGTATTTTCACAAAAGTAATGCATAATGCAAATCTCCCTTTTACATTTGAAAAATTTCAAAATAGACATACGAAAGAATTGTTGACGATGAAGGAAATGAAGAAAATAGCGGGGACTATTGAAAAACACCATACCCCTAAAAAGCCTGACCCACTGGTACAGTTTTCTATCTCTCAAACTGAAATTTTAAGAGGGGTTCATTGTCCAAAATGTTCCGCTCTCCCGATTGAAAGAAAAAGAGGCTATTGGTATTGTGATAATTGTTGTACGAAATCTCAAGATGCGTTTATTCAAGCACTTCAGGATTATAGCCTACTCATAAAGCCAGTATTTACGAACGAGGAAATACGTGAGTTTTTACAAATCCCATCAAGTAAATTTGTCTTTCGATTAATAAAAACTATGAATCTTGAGTATGTAGGAGAGAAAAAAGGAAGGATGTACCGTTTGTCCCAATTCCAATATTTACACCCCACCAGCTAAACCCTATCCCCATCAAACATTAACTAGTATGAAATAAAAATGTAATAAAATTGAGTCGTATTTTGACGAAAAATGATGTTATAATGAAAAAAAGTAATGAAATTATCCTCATTTTGGCTTATAATTTCTAGTTGCATAGTTCAATAGAAGCACAAGTATGTCTATAGGGACATAAGCGCTTACATTTTAATATAAATAGATTACTAAACATGAAAAATATAATCCCCACTGAGATCGGTGGGGTTCTTACTTCCGGTTGAACGAGGGATAAAAAAACGATGATAGGTGATTAGCAATGATAGAAATGAAAGACGTTTTTAAAAAGTATCCGAATGGTGTCATGGCCGTTAATGGAATAAATGTAAAAATTGATCAAGGTGAGTTCGTGTATGTCGTTGGTCCAAGTGGTGCGGGGAAGTCGACGTTCATTAAGATGATGTATCGTGAAGAGAAGCCGACAAAGGGTTCAATCATCATTAACGGGATTGATCTTGCTAAACTAAAAGAAAAGAAGGTTCCTCTTTTACGTAGAAATATTGGCGTCGTGTTCCAAGATTTCAAACTGTTACCACGTCTAACGGTTTATGAAAACGTGGCGTTCGCTCTTGAAGTTATCGAAGAAAATCCGAAGAATATCAAAAAACGTGTAATGGATGTGCTTGACCTTGTTCGTCTTAAACACAAAGCACGACATTTACCAGATGAACTTTCTGGTGGGGAACAGCAACGTGTGTCGATTGCGCGTTCAATCGTAAATTCTCCAGGTGCGCTTATTGCGGACGAGCCTACGGGTAACCTTGATCCGGAAACTTCTTGGGAAATTATGAACATTTTTGAAGAAATCAATTTCCGTGGGACGACCATTGTGATGGCGACTCATAACCGTGAAATTGTGAATACGATTAAAAAACGTGTAATTGCCATTGAAAGTGGAAAAATTGCGCGTGACGAGGTAAAGGGGGAGTACGGTTATGAAGTTTAACACACTCCGCCGTCATTTACGTGAAAGTACAAAAAACTTAGGGCGAAACGGATGGATGACATTTGCATCTGTCAGCGCCGTTACCGTTACACTACTCCTAGTAGGTGTATTTTTAGTCATCATGATGAATCTGAACAGCATGGCGACATCACTTGAAAAAGATGTTCGTATCAGTGTTCACACGGAACTAACTTCAACAAAGGAACAACAGGAAGCCTTGAAAGCAGAAATTGAAAAAATTCCTGAGGTTGCAGTTGTCACCTTCTCATCAAAGGATCAAGAGTTAGAAAAAATGATTGATAGCTTTGGAGAAGATGGAAAAGTTTTTGCTTTATACGAACAAAGTAACCCACTTCATGATGTGTTTATCGTTGAAACGAAAAAACCTCAAGAGATCATGACGGTTGCTGATAAAGTTGAAAAAATGGAGTATGTTTACAGTGTGAACTATGGAAAAGGAAAAGTTGAAAAGATTTTCAGTACAGTTGGTGTTTCACGAAACGTTGGAATCGGACTGATCATCGGGCTTCTTTTCACAGCGATGTTCTTAATTTCAAATACAATTAAAATTACAATCTTTGCGAGAAGAAGAGAAATCGAGATTATGAAGCTAGTAGGAGCAACGAACTGGTTTATTCGTTGGCCGTTTTTCCTAGAAGGACTATTCCTTGGAGTTCTTGGTTCTTTAATTCCTATTGGAATCATCCTAGGATTCTATAATTACTTATATGACTTGATTCAACCACAATTAAACGGAACATTCCTAGAGCTATTGCCATTTAATCCATTTGCTTTCCAAGTAACAGCACTCTTGCTACTAATTGGTGCATTCATTGGGGTTTGGGGAAGCTTAATGTCTGTCCGTAAGTTCTTAAAAGTATAAGCTGATGTTCAAAAAGTCCGGTGAAAATAACACGTCGATACCGGATCTTCGACTAATGGCCGACACGTCCTGTGGAAGCTCGTTGACTTGCTTTCCCGTTCCTTATGTATTAATTGCATACGATCCGGTACGCGGGAGTTGCGTCGTACGAACTTTCGACGCACAGGACATGCTAGTGTCGACAAGACATTAGGCTGTGGCGCTTTTGTCGACCCGCTCCTTTTCATCCTTCTTTTTGAACACGAACTAAAAAAGCGCATCTGCAAAGGTGCGCTTTTTCGTGCTTAGCTTTAATAATAGAATGGAAAAGGGAAGAAGAATGGGAATACGAAAAAGTTATATGGAAAACGACGACGGCGGAAGCGACGGAAACGTCTGCGTCCATAACCGCCATAGCCTCCAAAACCACCATATCCTCCGAATTGACGATCCATTTCAGTATCTTCCACATCTTCAGGTACCAACATTGTTACGCCTTCGTCGTCCATGTCCTCGATGATTCCTTGCATTTGAGAACCATCGCTCATTTGTCCGATGACATAGTAATTCCGTAGTCGATGACAAGTGTCTTGAATATTTTGCCCTTGTGGCATTTGCATGCCGTATGGATTGTAGTTCATATGATCCCTCCTTTGCACTATTAGGTTATTCACCCAATCGATGTTTCGTTACGACCTTTTTAGAGGAATGTCATACACCTGTTATTTGCAAACTAAAAAAGCTCGACCATATAGTCGAGCTTAACTTACATAACGGTTTTTGTTTTTCTTTAATTTCATTCCACACGCGCAGCTTGTACTGTGTTTGAGGATTTTGATTTCTGTTTTACATATTGGACAAATTGTTTTTGGCATTTAAAAAGTCACCTTCTTGGTTTTGACATGATTTACAAAGTCCGTACACTTCCATCTGGTGAGAGTAAATATTAAATTGAGTAAGCTTGTGGGCTACATGCTCGATTTGGCTTAGAGTTGGGTAATTAAAATCAATTATTTCGCCACATGATTCACATAAAATATGATAGTGATTCGGTTGGTTCGCGAGTTCATATTTACTTAACCCGTTCCCATAGGGCAGTTCTTTTAAAATACGTAACGATACAAATAGTTTGACATTGTTGTAGATAGTGGCAAGGCTAATTTGTGGTAACTGCCAGTGTATGTCTTCCACAGTCGGATGGCCTTTTAAGGAAAGGAAGGTCTGTAGTATTAACGTTCGTTGAGGTGTAATGCGTAACCCGCGTTCTTTTAAAAAAGGGATCAGTTCAGCCATTTGTTTGTCTTCCACGTTTAACAACCTCTTTGTTCATATTTATAAGAATAGGTATCCGGCTGCGGATACCTATTTTATGTGAGAATAAAATGAAATGTTCTAAATGTCTAGCTTCAGCGCCTAGCCCCTCGAGGTCGCTTCACCCTTCCTGCGGCGGCGACACTAAGGAATGCTACGTGAGCATAGTCCTCGCAGAAAATAAGCTTCGCTTATTTTTGAGCCTCCTCGTCAGGGTTCCAGCGCTTGTCGGACTTGCACAGGATGTGCTGACATCGACGTTCGCCACAGGACGTGGCGGCGACTAGTCGATGTTCCATTTTCAGCGCTTACGCATTTCTTATTACTTCGCTACTACTTCACCAGGAACCGCTAATCCAAGGCCTTCTGCGATACGTGTTCCGTATTCAGGGTCTGCCTTGTAGAAGTGGCTAATTTGACGAAGTTTGATTTCTTCTAATTCAACGGGTTTCATTGCTGCCACAATTGTGTCAACAAGACGAGTACGTTCTTCTTCACTCATTAGGCGGTATAGGTCACCGGCTTGTGTGTAATGATCGTTATGATCATAAGCTACACTTTCGGCAATACCTTCAACAGCGAATGCATGCTGCTTTGCTTCTGGTGCTTCTTTTGGACCGCTAAAGCTATTAGGCTCGTAATATACGGAACGACCACCATTGTTATCAAAGCGCATTTGACCATCGCGTTGATAGTTATTCACATCAACTTTTGCACGGTTGATTGGTAAGGCTTGGTGGTTTGCACCAACACGGTAACGATGTGCATCATGGTATGCAAAAAGACGACCTTGAAGCATTTTGTCAGGTGATACATCAACACCAGGTACTAACGTTCCAGGTGAGAATGTTGCTTGTTCAACTTCTGCAAAATAGTTCTCAGGGTTGCGGTCTAATACCATGCGACCCACTTCGATTAATGGATAGTCTTTTTGTGACCATACTTTTGTTACATCAAATGGATCGAAACGATATGTATTCGCATCCTCCAACGGCATGATTTGTACATAAAGCTTCCAAGCAGGGTAGTCACCTTTTTCAATCGCATTGAACAGATCCTCAGTATGATAATCTGGATTTTCCCCAGCAATTTGTGTAGCAACCTCATTTGTTAAGCACTTTACGCCTTGCTCTGTTCGGAAGTGGTACTTAATCCAAACACCTTCACCCTCCGCGTTTGTCCACTTAAACGTATGGCTTCCATAACCATGCATGTGACGCCATGTTGCAGGAATTCCGCGGTCCCCCATTAACCATGTAACTTGGTGTAAAGATTCAGGAGAATGAGACCAGAAATCCCATACAGCTGTAGGGTTCTTTAAGTGTGTTTGTGGATGACGCTTTTGTGTATGAATGAAATCAGGGAACTTAATTGCATCACGGATAAAGAAAATCGGTGTATTGTTTCCAACGATGTCGTAGTTTCCTTCTTCAGTATAAAATTTTACTGCAAAACCACGCGGGTCACGAACAGTATCTGCAGAACCATTTTCCCCAGCAACCGTTGAAAAACGGATGAATAGAGGAGTTTTCTTGCCAATTCCGTTGAATAGTTTTGCTTTTGTATAGTTAGATACATCATTTGTTACTTCGAAATAACCGTGTGCACCGCTACCTTTTGCGTGAACAACACGTTCAGGAACACGTTCTCTATTGAAATGTGCTAATTTTTCAAGAAGGTGTACGTCCTGGATGAGTACCGGTCCTCTAGAACCAGCTGTAATTGAATTTTGGTTGTCTCCTACTGGAGCGCCCCAACTTGTAGTGAGTTTATTGTATGTCAACTTGATCACCTCGTATTAATTTTGAATACATATATTATAATAACACCTATAAATAAAAAATCAATATCTTTTTATAATAATTATAATGTAGGTTGAAAAAGTCTCATAGATTTAGCATTGGATTTTGGTAATTTGAAAGCTTTGATACTCTCTTTTTACATAGGATTAACCAGTATTGCAAATTATTCTTACTACATCTTTATTCTGTTTATTTTCATTTAAAGTCATATTTTGTTCCTACTTGAGAATCAAGGTAAAAAATGGCCATCTATACATAGAAAATGCTGTAAGGGAAATAATGACAATGAATTTTCGTTTAAGAGAGGAAGTGCAACATGGACGATAAAAAGCAGTATGGAAGTGTGGAAGGGGTAGGCGGGCCACAAGATAATCGTCTAGGAACTGGTGAGTCGGCTGATTCATTAACAAACAGGCAGGGACATCCAGTCACAGATAATCAAAATATCCGAACAGTCGGCAACCGAGGCCCATCAACACTAGAGAACTACGATTTTCTTGAAAAAATGTCTCATTTTGACCGTGAGCGCGTTCCAGAACGTGTAGTTCATGCAAGGGGTGCGGGTGCACATGGATATTTTGAGGCATATGGAAAAGTTGGTGACGAACCGGTTTCTAAGTACACTCGTGCGAAATTGTTCCAAGAAGCAGGGAAAAGGACTCCAGTTTTTGTGCGTTTCTCAACGGTCGCAGGGGCGATGGAGTCTCCAGAAACGGCACGAGACCCCCGTGGTTTTGCAGTCAAATTTTATACGGAGGATGGGAACTGGGATTTAGTAGGGAATAATTTAAAAATCTTTTTTATCCGGGATGCGATGAAGTTTCCTGATATGATTCATTCTTTTAAGCCAGACCCAGTCTCAAATCTGTCAAACCCTGAAAGAATGTTTGACTTCTTATCGAAGACACCTGAAGCCACACATATGATAACCTTTCTGTTTTCACCTTGGGGAATTCCGGCAAACTACCGCCAAATGCAAGGCTCTGGAGTGAATACATACAAATGGGTAAATCAGGATGGCGAGGCAGTATTAGTGAAGTATCACTGGGAGCCACTGAAGCAAGGTATTAAAAACTTAACACAAAAAGAAGCAAATGAAATCCAAGCGACAAATGTAAGCCATGCTACTCAGGATTTATATGAAGCGATCGAGCGTGGAGATTATCCGGAGTGGGAGCTTTGTGTGCAGATTATGACTGACGATTACCATCCGGAGCTCGATTTTGATCCGCTCGATGATACAAAACTTTGGCCAACCGATAAGTTTCCGTTTTTAAAGGTTGGAAAAATGGTGTTAAACAAGAATCCTGAGAATTATTTTAACGAGGTCGAGCAAGCGGCGTTCGGTACAGGGGTACTGGTGGATGGACTTGATTTTTCAGATGATAAAATGCTACAAGGGAGAACATTCTCTTACTCAGATACGCAGCGACATCGAGTCGGAACGAACTATTTGCAACTGCCAATTAATGCTCCGAAAAAACGGGTTGCAACCAACCAGCGTGGCGGCCAAATGTCTTACCATGTGGATGTACCACCAAGCGGTAATCCGCACGTCAATTATGAACCGTCCACGATTGGCGGTCTGAAGGAAGCGAAGCAGGAGGGTAAGATCCATGAGCCTCATTATAATGATAAGTTGGTTCGTGAAAAAATTGATCGCCCAAATGATTTCGGACAAGCAGGTGAGACGTATCGTGCCTTTTCGGATGCTGAGAGGGATGAACTCATCAGTAATTTGGTTGATAACTTAAAAGTTTGTCGACCAGAAATCCAAAATAAAATGCTGGAGTACTTCACCAATGCAGACGAGGACTATGGCAGACGTGTAAGAGAAGGTCTCGCAAAAGCAATGGACACAACTGACACAAGTTCAGCTGCTGCAAAAGATGCAGTGGAGAAATCTAAAAATATGGGACAAGAATCAGACAGATATTAACATAAAAGCATCGGTCCTTAAGGGGATCGATGCTTTGAAATTTCCGGAGAATACAACTTATGGCTAATAATAATGAAATACGGCTGATAGTTAAAAAATACGGCTAATAAAATGAAAATATGGCCGATAAATAAGTTTTATGGACGATAGCAAAAAAAATTTTTTAACGAGACCGTCCTACTCTATAATTCCTTCACAAACGCATAACTCTTTCGCTCATATCCTATCTTCTCCTCATAAAAACGGTGCGCATTCACACGCTGAAGTCCAGACGTCAATGCAACCAGCCCGCAGCCCAATTCACGACCAAGCTCATGGATATAAGAAAGCAGTGCTTCACCGTAGCCTTTTGAACGCCCAGCCTCATCTGTCACCAAATCATAGACATACATGTGATTTCCGTAATAAAGATTGAGCTGTTGCGCGACCCCAGTAACCGCCGCAACCTTACCGTTATCAAATAAAGCAAACATTCTATACCCTTGTGGCTTCATGCCCGTCACCAATGCAACAAACTCCTCGAGGTCCAGATGTGTCCGTAATTGCTTCATAACAGGAAACGCTAATTTCCATTCTTCAGCCAGTTTTAATTCGCGAATTTCATATGCCACCACAACCACTCCTTCAAAAAAGATTTCTTCTATCTTACTGCACTAGCTTTGAACTGACTACATTTTTCTTTACTTCATTCTAATAAAACTTTTATAATGGTAAAGGAACAAAAGTTTTTACCAATTTTCGGGCACAATACGCCAAGGTGCATTTGATTGTTGAGGCACGGCCTCATTTTTGTCATAAAGTGTACAAGCATTACATATTTTTATACAAAGGCATCGCACTAACGCAGGTGTGGTGCCTTTTCCTGCAACTCTCACTGGATAGTCAAAAGGGTCCAGGCAAAATGATCAAACATGACTTTTTGACTATTAATCATGGGTAAGGGATGAATAAGAACGTAAAAGCTACAAAAATTAACGGTATGCATTTGTATTCGTAACGGAGGAGGAACAAATAGGTGAGTCGTAAAGTTGTCGCATTATACATGGTACTATCCTTACTATTAGGAGCGAGTGTCACGTTTTTAGTGGTTCAGTTACTTGATAACAACGAACAACCACTCGTTCAACAACCAAGCCAAAACAATGATAATACGAAAGAAAACAAAAACGATCTATCTAAAATCGGTCAAGCATACAACATGATTTTATCTAATTATGTTGAAAAGGTGGACGAAAAACAATTAATTGAGGGTGCCATTCAGGGGATGGTCAGCACACTTGATGACCCGTATTCTGCATATATGGATGAAGAAACAGCTGCCCAGTTCAATGAGTCATTAGAATCTTCGTTTGAAGGAATTGGCGCAGAGGTAAGTATGATGGAAGGCAAGGTTACAATTGTCGCTCCATTCAAGGATTCTCCTGCTGAAAAATCAGGTCTTAAGCCAAATGATCAAATCATCAAAATTGATGGCGAAAGCATCGAAGGCCTTGATCTATATGAAGCCGTTTTAAAAATTCGCGGTGAAAAAGGAACAGTTGTTACCCTAGAAGTCATGAGACCAGGTGTAACTGAGCTTATGAATGTAAAAGTAACCCGTGATACCATTCCGATTGAAACAGTCTACACTGATATGAAGGAATATGATAATAAAAAGCTTGGATATATTGAAATCACATCATTCGCGCAAGAAACAGCAGAGGATTTCATTGTTGGTCTGAATGAGCTAGAAGACAAGGGCATTGAGGGTCTGGTTATCGATGTTCGTGGCAATCCTGGTGGACTTTTAGAAAGTGTTGAAGAAATTCTAAAACAACTTGTAACAAAGGATAAGCCATATGTTCAAATCGAAAACAGAGACGGTGAAAAGCAGCGCTTCTTCTCCACTCTTGAAAAACAAAAGGAATACCCAATTGTCGTGCTCACAAACCAAGGTAGTGCTTCCGCATCTGAAATTTTAGCAGGTGCCTTAAAAGAAGCAGGTGGCTATGACATCGTCGGTGAAAAAACATTTGGAAAAGGAACTGTTCAGCAAGCGCGCGACATGGGCGACGGCAGTAACCTGAAGTTAACGATGTTCAAATGGTTAACACCAGATGGCAACTGGATCCACAAAAAAGGAATTGAGCCAACAGTCGAGGCAAAGCAACCTGAATACTTCTATGCGAACCCAATTCAATTTGAAAAAGAGCTAACGCAAAACATGAACAATGAAAAAATCAAAAATGCACAAATTATGCTGAAGGGATTAGGATTCGACCCAGGGCGTGAGGACGGCTACTTCAGTGGAGAAACCGTCATTGCGGTAAAAGCCTTCCAACAAGCAAATAATATAGAAGCAACCGGCACAATTAACGAAAAAACAGCCGGCGCAATTGAAGCAAAAGTCATCGAGTCCATTCGAGACAAAAAGAACGACCTACAACTCCAAAAAGCAATGGAAGTACTCTTTAAATAAGATTTACGTGCACCTCTCCCAGTCGGAGAGGTGTTTTTTGCATTAGAAGCATTCAGATCTTTATCCAAGAGGCAGGTGAACTCTCATATCGGACAATATTTCACTTTTATCGGACACAGTTGCCAGGATATCGGACAATCATCCAAATATATCGGACACAACTCTGAATATATCGGACAATCTCCACTTTTTATCGGACATAACCCTATATTCGGCAAAATTAAAAGCCTTCTGGTTCACCCAGAAGGCAGACTATCTAATCAGTTTTTCGATATATCGGACGATATTTCGATTTTATCGGACATAGTTGCCAGGATATCGGACAATCTCCACTTTTTATCGGACATAACCCTATTTTCGGCAAAATTAAAAGCCTTCTGGTTCACCCAGAAGGCAGACTATCTAATCAGTTTTTTCGATATCGGACAATATTTCACTTTTATCGGACACAACTCTGAATATATCGGACAATCTCCACTTTTTATCGGACATAACCTATTTTCGGCAAAATTAAAAGCCTTTCGGTTCACCCAGAAGGCAGACTATCTAATCAGTTTTTTCGATATCGGACAATATTTCGATTTTATCGGACATAGTTGCCAGGATATCGGACATTGTTCCAGATTTATCGGACACAACTCTGAAGATATCGGACATTCACCACTTTTTATCGGACATAACCTATATTCGGCAAAATTAAAAGCCTTCTGGTTCACCCAGAAGGCAGACTATCTAATCAGTTTTTTCGATATCGGACAATATTTCACTTTTATCGGACACAGTTGCCAGGATATCGGACATTGATCCAAATATATCGGACACAACTCTGAATATATCGGACAATCTCCACTCTTTATCGGACATAACCCTATATTCGGCAAAATTAAAAGCCTTCTGGTTCACCCAGAAGGCAGACTATCTAATCAGTTTTTTCGATATCGGACAATATTTCACTTTTATCGGACACAGTTGCCAGGATATCGGACA